>NZ_JACVWU010000038.1 GCF_014596915.1 Streptomyces sp. TRM68416 | reverse complement strand
CCGCCCCGGCGCCACCGGCCTCGGCATCGTCACGGACTCCCCCGCCCGCCGCGCCACCTGCCACGTCACGGTCTCGGGCCCGCCACCCGACCTACCCCGTCACGGACTCCCGCCCCCCACCCCACCTCCCCCACGTCACGGCCGACCACCCCGGTGCCCGGCTCGGACAGGCGCGTCGCGTAGACATGGACGGTCCGCACCCGCGCCGCCGAGGAAGAAGCCGATGCACGAGTCCCACGCGTCCGCCCGCTGCTGCATGCCGTCGTCCGGGACCGGCCGCCCGGCCGAGCCGCTGCGTATCCCGTCCCCGGCGCCCGCCCGCGCAGGGTCCACCGACGGCACGGTGCTGCTGCCCGGCGGCGAGTTCCTGATGGGTGCGGAGGACTCCGAGGGGTTCCCGGCCGACGGGGAGGGCCCGGTACGGGCCGTGCGCGTGGACGCGTTCCGGATCGACGTCTGTGCCGTGACCAACGACGAGTTCGCCGCCTTCGTCGCCGACACCGGCCACATCACGGACGCCGAACGGCTGGACTGGTCGTACGTCTTCGCGGGCTTCCTTCCCGGTGTGCTGCGCCGGGACGCGCCGCGGCCCGAGGAGGCGCCCTGGTGGTGTGCGGTGACGGGGGCGGCCTGGCACCGGCCGGAGGGTCCGGGCAGCGACCTCACGGGGCGCGGCGACCATCCGGTGGTCCATGTGTCCTGGTACGACGCCGCCTCCTACGCGGCCTGGGCGGGCAAGCGGCTGCCCACGGAGGCCGAGTGGGAGTACGCGGCCCGCGGCGGCCTGGAGCAGCGGCGCTACCCCTGGGGCGACGAGCTGGACCCCGACGGCACCTACCGCTGCAACATCTGGCGGGGCACCTTCCCCACGAAGAACACCGCCGCCGACGGCTACCGGGGCACCGCGCCCGTGGACGCCTTCGAGCCCAACGGCTTCGGCCTGTACAACACGTCCGGCAACGTGTGGGAGTGGTGCGCGGACTGGTGGACCACCGACCACACCAACGGCCACACCCACACCCACACCCACACCCACACCCACACCCACACCCACACCCACACCCACGAGCATGACCACGTCACGGCGACGGAGGGCACCGCCAAGGTCATCCGGGGCGGCTCCCACATGTGCCACGCCTCCTACTGCAACCGCTACCGGGTCGCCGCCCGCAGCTCCAACACCCCGGACAGTTCCAGCGGACACACGGGGTTCCGCTGCGCGGCGGACGCCTGAGCCTCCCCGAGCCACTCGGCACGCACCCATAATGCTCGGGTGACCTCCACCACCCCCCACCTCAACTCCGGTGCCCCACAGCGCTTTCCGGTCGTCATCGTCGGCGCCGGACCCGCCGGACTCACCCTCGGCAACATCCTGCGGGCCGCCTCCGTCGACTGTCTGGTCCTGGAGACCGAGACCCGTGCGTTCATCGAACAACGGCCCAGGGCCGGCGTCCTGGAGGAGTGGGCGGTGCGCGGGCTCGAACGGCGCGGCCTGGCCGCCAACCTGCTGGCGCGGGGCCAGGTGCACAGCGAGTGCGAGTTCCGCTTCGCCGGGGAGCGCTACCGCTTCGAGTACGCCGAGCTGACGGGCCATCACCACTTCGTCTATCCGCAGCAGTTCCTGGTGACGGACCTGGTGCGGGAGTACGCGGACGTGCGCGGCGGTGCCGTCAGGTTCGGCGTGCGCGACGTCGAGCTGCACGACCTGGACACCGGCCGCCCCTCGGTGTCGTACACCTGCCCGGAGTCGGGTGTGCGGCAGTTCGTGCACTGCGACTTCGTGGCGGGCTGCGACGGGGCACGCGGGGTCACGCGGGCCTCGATACCCGCCGACCGCGCCCATGTCTCCCGCTACGACTACGGCATCGGCTGGCTGGCGCTGCTGGCCGAGGCTCCGCCGTCCAACGACTGCGTCGTGTTCGGCGTGCACCCGCGCGGATTCGCCGGGCACATGGCCCGCAGCCCGGAGGTGACCCGCTACTACCTCCAGTGCCCGCCGGGCGACGACCCGGAGAACTGGTCCCACGAGAGGGTGTGGACCGAACTCCAGGAGCGCCTCGGGGCGGCCGGCGCGCCCCGGCTGACCGAGGGGCGGCTGATCGAGAAGCGCGTGCTGGACATGCACAGTTACGTCGTCGAGCCGATGGCGTTCGGCCGGCTCTTCCTGGCCGGGGACGCGGCCCACCTCACCGCGCCGATCGCGGCCAAGGGCATGAACCTCGCCCTGCACGACGCGTTCGTGCTGGGCGACGCCCTGACCGCCGTACTCACCAAGGGCGACAGCACCGGTCTCGACGGCTACTCGCGGGCGTGTCTGGGGCGGGTCTGGGACTACCAGGAGTTCTCGCAGTGGCTCTCGGAGGTGTACCACGGGACGGCCTCGGGCGATCCGCACCGCGCGGGCACCACGCTGGCCCGTCTGCGCCGCCTGTTCGGCTCCCCCGCGGCGGCGCGGGCGTTCGCGGAGCAGTACCTCGGCACGAACGCCGACTACTGACCCCTCTCCCGGGGCGGGCTCAGTCGTGCGGCGGCCGGTCGCTCAGCCGGTGGTCCGCCACGTTCAGCGCCTCGTCCACGAGCCGGCGCAGATGCCCGTCGCGCAGTGAGTAGATCACCCGGCGGCCCTCCTTGCGCGTGTCCACCAGACCGGCCAGCCGCAGCCGCGCCAGATGCTGGCTGACGGCCGGCCGGGCCGCTCCGCACGCCTCCGTGAGCGTGCTGACGTCGGCCTCGCCGCCGGTCAGCGCGTGCAGCAGGGCGAGCCGGGTGCGGTCGCCGAGCAGGGCGAGGAGTTCGGCGGCGAGGGCGAACTGTTCCTCGCCCGGGGTGCGCGGGTGCGCATCGTGCGCAGGTGATAGGTGCATGCGTGCGCTCATACGCACATAATGGCGTCGTGGGCCTCGCCCGTCCACCACTGCCCGGCAGAAGGGAACCCCCGTGAGCCACCCGCACCACCACCGCCACCCCCACCCGCGCCGAGTCACCCACCGACTCGGGCACCTGCTGAAGCCGCACTCCCACGACAGCGCCGACAGGCTGGACCGGGCCCTTGAGTCCTCCGCCCGCGGCATGCGCGCGCTGTGGGTCTCGCTTGCGGTGCTCGGGGCGACGGCGCTGGTGCAGGCGGTGGTGGTGGCGATGTCCGGGTCGGTGGCGCTGCTCGGCGACACCGCGCACAACACCGCCGACGCGCTGACCGCCGTACCCCTCGGGATCGCCTTCGTCCTCGGCCGGCGTGCGGCGACCCGTCGGTTCACCTACGGCTACGGCCGCGCCGAGGATCTGGCGGGGCTGGCGATCGTGCTCACGATCGCCGCGTCGGCGGCCTTCGCGGGGTGGACGGCGGTCGACCGGCTGCTCGATCCGCGGCCGGTGCAGCATGTGCCGGCGGTGGCGGCGGCCGCGCTGGTGGGCTTCGCGGGCAACGAGTGGGTGGCCCGCTACCGGATCCGGGTCGGCCGCTCGATCGGCTCGGCGGCGCTGGTGGCGGACGGGCTGCACGCCCGCACGGACGGGTTCACCTCGCTGGCCGTGCTGCTGGGTGCGGGCGGCTCCGCGCTCGGGTGGCAACTGGCCGACCCGATCGTGGGGTTGGCGATCACCGCGGCGATCGTGTTCGTGCTGCGGGACGCGGCGCGCGAGGTGTTCCGGCGGGTGCTGGACGCCGTCGACCCGGCTCTGGTGGACCGGGCCGAGCAGGCGCTGCGGGAGGTTCCGGGCGTGCGCGAGGTGGGCGAGCTGCGGCTGCGCTGGATCGGCCACCGGCTGCGCGCGGAGGTGGCGGTGGTGGTGGACGGCGAGGCGACGGTACGGGCGGCGCACGCCATCGCCGTGGACGCCGAACACGCCCTGCTGCACGCCGTACCGCGGCTCACCGCCGCCCTGGTGCACGCGGATCCGTCACCGGCACCGGGCGAGGCCGACCCCCATCTGGCACTCGCCCACCACACGCCGACCTGAGCCCGGCCGACGCCAGCCCTCCCTTGAGCCCGACCGCCACCAGCCCCCGAGATCAGCCGACACCCGCCCCCGAGCCCGACCGCCATCAGCCCTCGAGCCCGGCCAACGCCCGCCCCGAGCCCAGCCGACACCCGCTCCCGGAATCAGGCAACCCCCAGCCCCTCCAGCACCACGGCCCCGGGCAGTTCCGCGAACGCCTTCCCCGGCACCAGCAGCTTGCCGCGTCGGCGTCCGCTGCCGACCAGGACGTAGGGCAGGTCGACGACGGCGGAGTCCACCAGCACCGGCCAGCCGGCGGGCAGTCCGATCGGCGTGATGCCGCCGTACTCCATGCCGGTCTCGCCGGTGGCCGTGTCCATCGGGGCGAAGGAGGCCTTGCGGGCGCCGAGTTGGCGGCGTACGGCGCCGTTGACGTCCACGCGGGCGGCGGACAGCACCACGCAGGCCGCGAGGCTGCTCTCGCCGCCCCGCTTCCCGGCCACCACCACGCAGTTGGCGGACTGCTCCAGCAACTCCTGGCCGTAGTGCTCCACGAAGACGGCCGTATCGGCCCACCGGGGGTCGGTCTCGACGTAGAGGATCTGGTCGGCCGGGACGCTGCCGCTCCAGCGGCGTACGGCGTCGGCGACCGGGTCGGTCAGTTCGTCGAGGCAGTCCGGGGCGGGGGTGGCGTGGTCGAAGTTTCCGATGGGTGCGTCCATGGCCGCACGCTAACAGGGCCGCCCGAGCCCCGGGACGGGCATCTCACTGCACGGGCGGGACGGAGATCGCCATCACCATCTCGGCCGGGACCTCGCCCTCATTGCCGTACGTGTGCGGCGCGTTGGCCTCGAAGGAGGCGGTCGTGCCCGCGGGCACGCGGTACTTGACGCCGTCCACGGTCAAGGTCAGCTCGCCCGAGGTGACATGGAGCAGCTCGGCGGTGCCGGTGGGGTGCGGGTCGGAGGCGCTGTTCTCGCCCGGCATCAGCCGCCACCGCCACATCTCCAGCGGCCCGGGGGCCTCGGTGCCCGCCAGGAGGAGGTTGTAGCTGCCGGCGTCGGTGTGCCACAGCCGTACGGCCTGCTCGGCGGGGACGAGGCGGACCTTGGGGCCCTGCTCGTAGTCGAGGAGGGTGGTGATGCTGACGCCGAGCGCGTCGCCGATCTTGACGACGGTGCCGAGGCTGGGGTTGGTGCGCGCCTGCTCGATCTGGATGAGCATGCCGCGACTGACACCGGCCCGGGCGGCGAGCACGTCCAGGGTGTAGCCGCGCACGGAGCGCCAGTGCTTGACGTTGCGTGCCAGGGACTGGGTCAGCAGGTCGAGGTCCGACACAATTCATCCAATTCCGGAGTCCAATATTCTGGATGACAGGGTTCAATGCCCTGCACTACCGTGGGGTGCACATGATCGTGCACCGAACTGTACTGCGAGGCGGCCCGTGACAGCACTCTTCGCCCTGGCCACCAGCCTGCTCTGGGGCCTGGCGGACTTCGGCGGCGGGCTGCTGACCCGGCGCCTGCCGGCCCTCACGGTGGTGGTCGTCTCGCAGACCATCGCGGCCGTCGTCCTCGGCGCGATCGTGGTGGCCACGGGCGGCTGGAGCGAGGCGGGGCCGCGCCTGTGGTTCGCCGTGGGCGCGGGCCTGATCGGTCCGCTCGCGATCCTCTGCTTCTACGAGGCACTCGCCCGCGGTCCCATGGGCGTCGTCTCCCCGCTGACCACGCTCAGCGTCGCCGTGCCCGTCTCCGTCGGGCTCCTGCTCGGCGAGCGCCCCGGCCTGCTCCAGGTCGCCGGTATAGCGGTCGCCGTGACGGGCGTGGTCCTCGCGGGCGGGCCGCAGCGCGGCGGCGGCTCGGTGGAGCGGCGGACCATCCTCCTCACGCTGGGCGGCGCGTTCGGCTTCGGCCTGTGCATCGCCCTGATCAGCGAGGCGTCCACCACGTTGACCGGCCTGTTCCTCGCCCTCTTCGTGCAGCGTCTGACCAACGTCGTCGTGGGCGGCACGGCGCTGTACGTCTCGGTGCGGCGCGGCTCCCCCGCCCTCCCGCCGGCCGGCTTCCCCTGGGGCGCGCTGCCCGCCCTCGCCTTCGTGGGGCTCGCCGACGTCGCCGCGAACGGCACCTACTCCGTGGCCGCCCAGCACGGCCCGGTGACCGTGGCCGCCGTACTGGCCTCCCTGTACCCGGTGGTGACCGCGGTGGCCGCGCGCACGATGCTCGGCGAACGGCTGCGCGGGGTGCAGGCCGCGGGCGCCGGCCTGGCCCTGACCGGGACGCTGTTGCTGGCCACGGGCTGAGCACCGCCCCGGCCGACACCGCCACGGGCTGAGCACCGCCCAGGCCGACACCGCCACGCCCGGGCCGCCGCTCAGGACGACTCGGCGTCCAGTTCCGCCAGCCGCGCCACCGACTCCTCGTCCAGGTCGGCCAGCGCCTGGAGCTGCTCCGGGGTGATCCCGTCCGGTATCGGGACCGGCGCGGGCGTGCGCAGCGGCGGCTGCCAGCCCTCGGCGGGCGTCCAGCGGCGTACGACCCGGGCGGGCGCGCCCGCGACCACGGCGTGGTCGGGCACCGTGCCGCGGACCACCGCACCGGCCGCCACCACGACGTTCCGCCCGATCCGCGCGCCCGGCAGGATCACGGCCCCGGTGCCTATCCAGCAGCCCGGCCCGATCGACACCGGCTCCATCCGCGGCCACTGCTTGCCGATCGGCTCGTGCGGATCGTCGTACGAGTGGTTCGTGGACGTGACGTACACGTACGGGCCGAAGTAGCAGTCGCTGCCGATGGTGACCGTGGTGTCGGCGATGACATGGCTGCCGCGGCCCAGGACCACGCCGTCCCCTATGCGCAGGATCGGTTCGGGGCCGAGGTCGAGGTCGGGCATGAGGCCCGCGGTCAGGGTGACCTGTTCGCCGACGATGCAGTGGGAGCCCAGGTGGATCCAGGGTTCGCCGAAGACGGTGCCGAGCGGGAAGGCCAGCCGGGTGGCCTCGCCGATCGCGCCGAAGCGGAAGCGGCCGGGGCGCTCGGCCGTCACCGAGCCCGTGCGCTGCACCCAGGACCAGCCCGCGTGGACGGCGCGCTGGGCGAGGCGGTGTCGCCAGGATGAGAACGTGTTCTTGCGCTTCGGCACGGCCTCACCGTACTGAGCGTTCGGCGCCCTCATGGCGTCGACGGGCTGTGATCTTCGCCCCAACGGGTGGCGTACCGTGCCGTGTACCACGTGACCAGGAGGCGATGATGATCAAGGGAATCGGTGGCCGGGAGCCGAAGATCGACGAGGACGTCTTCGTGGCGCCCACGGCCGCGGTGATCGGGGACGTGACGCTGGAGGCGGGTGCGAGCGTCTGGTACGGCGCGGTGGTGCGGGGCGACGTCGAGCGCATCTCCGTCGGCGCGCGGAGCAACATCCAGGACAACTGCACGCTCCATGCCGACCCCGGTTTCCCGGTCACCGTCGGCGAGCGGGTCTCCGTGGGACACAACGCGGTGGTGCACGGGGCCACCGTGGGCGACGACTGCCTGATCGGGATGGGCGCGACCGTGCTGAACGGCGCGGTGATCGGGGCCGGGTCCCTGGTCGCCGCGCAGGCGCTGGTACCGCAGGGCATGCAGGTGCCGCCCGGCTCCCTGGTGGCCGGCGTCCCGGCGAAGGTACGGCGGGAGCTGACGGAGGAGGAGCGTCAGGGCCTCACCCTGAACGGCACGATGTACGCGGAGCTGGCCAAGGCGCACGCCGAGGTGCACGGGGCGCCGTGAGGCTCAGTCGGTGGCCGCGACCGGCTCCGGCTCGGCCACCGTCTTCTCCCCCGCCGCGTTCCCGGCCCTCCGCTTCAGCACCAGCATCGACGTCAGACCCACCAGCACCGCGGCGACCAGCCCCAGCCAGGAGAACCGCTTCAGCCACTCCTCGGCGACGATCCCGACGTAGTAGATGACCGCGGTCGTGCCGCCCGCCCAGAGGATCCCGCCCAGGACGTTGGCGGTCAGGAACTTCCAGTACGGCATCCGCAGCACGCCCGCGAGCGGCCCGGCGAAGATCCGCAGCAGGGCGACGAAGCGGCCGAAGAAGACGGCCCACATGCCCCACTTCTGGAAGGAGCGCTCGGCCGTGGCGATGTGCCCCTCGCTGAAGTGCCGGGGGAACTTCCCGCCGAGCCAGGCCAGCAGTGGGCGTCCGCCCTTGCGGCCGATGGCGTAGCCGATGGAGTCGCCGATGATCGCACCGGCGGTGGCGCAGGCGCCCAGGACGACCGGGTCGATCTCGCCGTGCTGCGAGGCGAGCAGCGCCGAGGAGACCAGGATGATCTCGCCGGGCAGCGGGATCCCGAGGCTCTCCAGTCCGATGACCAGGCCCACCAGCAGATAGATGGCGAGCGGGGGCACCGTTTCGAGCCATTCCTGGACGTGCAACGCCGGTTCCTCCGATTCGCGTCCTGCCTACCCGGATACCCGGCGTGCGCCTCGGGCGGGCGCACGCCGGGAAGCCTACCCGTCACCCGGACCCGGCTGCGTCCCACAGGTCGCACTGGTGTTCCCGGTGCACGGACGTGCTCGGAGCGTTACCGCCCGCGGACGCCGTGCGCAGTGAGAGCACGGCTCCCGAGGCGCCGTCGGGCATGGCGGGCTGCCCGGCCGCGCGCGGGATCCCGGTGCGGACGAAGGAGCCCCAGTACTGGACCATCTGCCGCGCCAGCACCTTCTGCTCGGCGTTCAGCGGACTGGTGAGGCCGAAGTGCTTGAAGAGGTACTGCACCTCGTTCACATGGGTCGCGCCGAAGTCGAAGTCGGTGCCCAGCTCGCGCAGCGAGGCGAAGGGCGGGGAGGTGCGGTCGGCGAACTCGTACGCGTAGACCGGGCCGCGCCCGGCGAGGCCGCCGTTGAGGCGCAGCGCCGGGCAGGCGAAGAGCATGTCGCCCAGCGCGGTGCCGAAGCCGATGCTCGGGGAGGGCTGCCCGGAGAGCGGGTAGCGGGCCAGGACGTCGTCGCCGAAGGCGGCGCTCATGACGGACGGGTACTGCTCGGCGGTCAGCGGTCCGCCCGCCGCGTCGAAGGAGGCGAAGGCGAACAGCCGCCCCTCGTCCAGGTTGGCCCCGTTCATGACCGGGATCCGCGCAGCGGCCCCCGCCTCGAAGGCCCGGGCGGGCTGTACGGGCAGGAAGGCGCCGCCCGTCACCGGCCCCCAGTCGAACTCGCCCTGGGCGGCGAGGAGGTCGGCGGCCGGCTTGCTGCGCAGGCAGGCCACCGTCGTACAGCCGAGCTTCTCGGCGAAGGCGGCGCCCTGGGCCACCGCCGTCCCGTGCGTCCGGGCGGCGCAGTCGTCGTAGGCGCCGCTCTGCACGATGCCCGCCCGGAACAGGCCCTTCGACGTCGGGGAGGCCAGCTGGGTGCAGACCGAGCGGCCGCCCGCGGACTCGCCGGCGATGGTGACGCGGTGCGGATCGCCGCCGAAGCGGGCGATGTTGGCGCGCACCCAGCGCAGGGCGGCCTGCTGGTCGAGCATGCCGTAGTTGCCGGAGACCCGGTCGCCCGCCTCTCCGTCGAGGCCGGTCGTGGCGAGGAATCCGAGGGCTCCGAGGCGGTAGTTGACGGTCACCACGACCGTGCCGGTCTGCCGGGCGAAGGTGTCGGGGACGACGTCCTGCCCGGCGCCTGCGGTGAGGCCGCCGCCGTGGAACCAGACGAGCACCGCGCGCCGGGCGGAGCGCTCGGGGACGTACACATTGAGGTCGAGGCAGTCCTCGGTGTGGCTGGGCCGCTCGTACCCGGGGTCCCAACTCGTGCCCTGTACGCACTTGTTGCCGAAGTCCCGTGCGTCGCGCACCCCGTGCCAGGGGCGCACCGGCCGCGGTTCCCTCCAGCGGAGCGGGCCGACGGGCGGTGCGGCGTAGGGGATCCCGAGGAACTGCCGTCCCTCGGCGGTGGTTTCACCGCGCACCAGGCCCGCCTCGGTACGGACGACCGGCTCGGCGGCCTGGGCCGGTGCGGGGACGAGCAGGGCGGCGGCCAGGGCCACCGCCGCGGTCACGGCACGACGTATCACCGGGTCACCTCCACGCTCGTGCGCACCCGCGGATCGCCCGCGGACGCGCCCACCCACACACTGCGGCGGCCGGTGCCGAGCACCCAGTCGCGGCGGTCCGGGTCCCAGCAGGACAGGGTGCGCGCCGCCACCCGCACGGTGACCCGGCGCCGCTCCCCCGGCCGCAGGGCGAGCCGCCGGTAGCCGCCCAACACGCGGACGGGCTGGTCCAGTTCCAGGTCGGGCGACCGGCCGACATACACCTGGGGCACGGCGATGCCCTCACGCCCGCCGGTGTTGCGGACGGTGAACTCGACGTCCAGGCCCTCGGGATGCCAGTGCGCGCGGAGGGATTCGTAGGCGAAGGAGGTGTACGACAGTCCGTGCCCGAACGGGAACAGCGGCCGCTCGCCCCCGGCCTCGTACCAGCGGTGTCCGGTGTGGACGCCCTCCGTGTACTCCTCGACGCCGTCCGCGCCCGGGTAGCGGCGCGGGTCCCCGGCGACGGGGTGGTGGTCGTCGTCGGTGGGGAAGGTCTGGGTGAGCCGGCCGCCGGGATCGCAGTCGCCGAACAGGACGGCGGCGGTGGCGGCCGCGCCCTCCTGGCCCGGGTAGTACATCTGGAGCACGGCGCCCGTGCGCTCCAGCCAGGGCATCGAGGTGGCGGACGAGGTGTTGAGCACGACGGTCGTCCGCGGGTTCGCCGCCGCCACCGCCTCGATCAGCTCCGCCTGGTGGCCGGGGAGCGCGATCGTCGTGCGGTCCTGGCCCTCGGTGGCGTCCTCGTAGGCGAACAGCACGACGTCCCGGGCGGCACGCGCGGCGCTCACGGCCTCGGCGACGTCCCGCGCGCGGGTCGCGCCGGTGCTGCGGCGCAGCCGGAACAGCTGCCCGTCGTCCCCGCCGGACGCGGTGATCCTCAGCCGGTGAGCGCCCTTGGCGAGGGTGAGCGTCCTGCGGCGCACGGACAGCCCGTCGGGCGCGGTCGTGACGAAGCCGCCCATGAAGTACTCGCCCCAGCCGGGCACGAGCGGGAAGAGCTCCTCGCCGTCCAGCACCACCTCGGGGCGGATCGTCGGCGCACCCGAGTAGTGCAGGACGAAGGTCCACTCGTCGGCCTCGGGAACGGTGAGCGTGCCCTCGTACGTCCAGGTCCGCCCGGCCTCGACGCGCCGGCCCTCGGTGTCGAGGGCGGGGCTGAGCGCCGAGGCGGGGACGGGCTTGCCGAAGACGTCCTCGCCGAGCGCGTACGTCACCTCGCCGCCGCGTGCCCGGATGGCGTCGAGGGGGCTCTCGGCACGGTCGGGCACGACATGGGCGCTGCCGCCGCCGCTGACGAAGGGCAGGGAGCCGCTCGGGCCGATCACCGCGATGCCGCCGCCGTCGGTCAGGGGCAGCGTGCCGCGCTCGTTGCGCAGCAGCGTCGCGCCCGCCTTGGCGACCTCCAGGGCGACGGCCGCCCCGGCCCGCGCGTCCCGCTCCGGGCGCGGCGGCGCGCTGCCGTCGAGGAGCCCGAAGCGGTCCATGACGGAGAGGATCCGGTGTACGGCGCGGTCGACG
Source organism: Streptomyces sp. TRM68416 (assembly GCF_014596915.1). Taxonomy (GTDB): domain Bacteria; phylum Actinomycetota; class Actinomycetes; order Streptomycetales; family Streptomycetaceae; genus Streptomyces. Next base: position 67,871 of record NZ_JACVWU010000038.1, on the reverse strand, counting down.
TACCGCTCGGCCACGGTGCCGTTCTCGACGGCCGTCCTCAGCGCCGTACCGAAGTAGGTGCCGTCCGGCATCTCCAGGTCGAGGCCGGAGGTGAGCGCCTGCTCGGTGCTGTGAGCGGCGAACCAGTCGGTCATCACCAGGCCGTCGAAGCCCCATTGTTCGCGCAGGACGTCGGTGAGCAGGGCCTCGTTCTCGCAGGCCCAAGCGCCGTTGACCTTGTTGTAGGCGCCCATCACCGCACCCGTGCCGGCGTCGACGGCGGCCTCGAAGCCGCGCAACTCGACCTCGTGCAGGGTCCGCTCGTCGACGCGCACGTCGATCGAGTCCCGGTCCTTCTCCTGGTTGTTCATGGCGAAGTGCTTGACGGTGGCGACGAGTCCCTCGCCCTGGATGCCCTCGATCTCGGCGGCGACCAGGTCGCAGGAGAGCAGCGGGTCCTCGCTGAAGGTCTCGAAGTTGCGCCCGGCGTACGGGGTGCGGATGAGGTTGACCATCGGGGAGAGCAGCACGTCCTGGCCGAGGGCTCGGCCCTCGTGTCCGATGACGCGGCCGTAGCGGCGGGCCAGCTCCGGGTCGAAGGCGGAGGCCAGCAGGACGGGGGCGGGCAGGGCGGTGGCGTGCGCGGTGACGCGGACCCCGGCCGGGCCGTCGGCGAGGCGGAGCGGCGGGATGCCGAGGCGTTCCACTCCGGGGACGTAGCCCGCCTGGCCGAGCGGGGCGGGGTCGGTGGCGCCGTGCAGGAGGGAGATCTTCTCGTCGAGGGTGAGCTTCGCCAGCAGCCCGTCGACGCGCGGGGCGGCGCGTTCGGATCGCCGGGAAACGGTGTCGGTCATGGAGCCGTCACTCCTTCGGTGTGCGGGCACGACGATGTGAACCGCGGTTGCGCGACGGCGCTCCGGTTGTGTTCGCCCTCTGAACGCACTGTGCGCCAGCCCGACTTGACACCCCGTGAGAAACGCCACCGGCGCGTCGGACCGTAGGGCCGGCAGTGACTCGTGTCAACGATGTGCACAGGAAACGACTGTTTGTCGACAAGAGGCGAAGCCGGGGCCGCCCCGACACCAGGCGGCCCCGGAATGCGTCTGACCTAGGGCAGGAGGGGGGCGAGGGGCGCGGTGACGGTGTCGGTGACGGCCGAGACGAGGGTCAGGGCATCGGCCGGATCGGGCTGCTCGGGCTCGGCGGCAGCTTCGGCGACCCTGGTCTCGTACGGGCCCGGCCCGGGCGTGGGGTCGTTGGTCGGTGAAGGGCTCCGCGCGTCGTCGGGCGCTCGCCGGGGCTCGGCCTGCTCGCCGGGCCCGTCCTGCTCGACCTGTTCCGCCCGTTTCCTCTGCTCGGCCGGCACTCCCGGCTCTCCCTGCTCTCCCGGCTCCGTCGCGTCCTGCCGCGCCTTGGCCTCGCCGCTGTCGAGGCCGTCGGAGCCCTCGGGGCCCTCGGGGTCGAGCACCCACCGCTGTCCCGTGGAGCCGTCCCGTCCGGTGACGATCACCTGTCCGCCGCCGCCGGGTGCGACGGCCAGTCCCTTGCCGCGGCGCGGCAGGAGTTCGCCGTGGACGGTGAGGTCGTAGCGGACCTCACCGGCGTGCACCAGGCAGTCGGCCAGCAGGACCCTTCCGGCCTCGGCGACGGTCTCGGCGTCGAGGCAGAGGGTGGGGTCGGCGACGCTGCGCAGCAGACCGTCGTCGCGGTACGACCACTGCTGGGATCCGGCGGACGAGCAGCCCGCGAGCACGGTGACCGCACCGGCGCGGACCGCCCCCTCCCGCAGGTCGAGGCAGAGGCCGGTGCCGAGGTTGCGCAGCCTGCCGTGGCCGAGTTCGTCGGACCGGCTCGCGGAGGCCGCCGAGGAGGTGCCGGGCCCGGCGCTCGGGGCGACGGTGCTGACGCTGGGGGCACCCCAGGTGGCGTGGGGATCGGGGACACCGTTGTCGCCGGACCAGCCGCGGGCCACGAGCAGGGTGGTGAGCAGGGCGAGGGACAACAGACCGACGCCCGCCGCGACCTTCGTGCGTCCGGCCTGCCGGGCCGGGGCGGGGCGGTGACGGCCGCCGCTCGGGCGGACGGGTGGCACTGCCCGGCCGGGGCGCGAGTCGAGGTAGCGCCGGGCGCCCCAGCCGAGGACCGTCTCGGCGAGCAGGTCCCCGAGGCCGCCCTCGAAGTGGCTGAGCTGTTCGGCGGCGTGACGGCAGTACCGGCACTCCGTGAGGTGCTGCCGTACGTCGGACAGCAGGGAGCCCCCGCGACGCAGGGGGACTTCCAGGAGACGGTTGTGGAAGCGGCATTCCCTGGTGGGCGCGAGTTCGCGGTGGGCGCGTACGCAGGCCGCGCGGAATTGCTCGCGGGCCTGCTCCAGTGCCGCCGACGCCGTGGGCTCGTCGACGCCCAGCAGACCGGCCGCTACGGATATGGGTTCGGCCTCGACCTCGGTGTGCCAGAGCAGGCATTGCGAAGCGCCCGGAAGGGCCAGGAATGCGCGTTCGGCAAGCCGCCGTCTTTCGGGCGTCACGGACCTCGCCGCACGCAGTCCGCGCGCTCCGGTGGTTTTGCGGAGTTCCGGCAGCACGGTGGAAATGCGGTCCCCTGTCGCCCACTCCTTCACCGTCTCCCGTACGGCGACGAGAAGTTGCGGACGCAGAGCGCCGCCGGACGGGTTCCCGAGCACTCGGTGGAATGCGGCGGCGGTGACCATGGAGGCCGAACTCGCGGGCGAGGCAAGGCAGATCACCGCGTATTCGTGGACGGCCCGCCAGTGCCGCGCCATCAGCAGCGGTACGGCGTTGATGTCGGCCGTGCCCAGTCGGGCGAGGAGGTTGCGGTCGGACTCGGCGGAACTCGTTCCGGGCCGTGGGGGGTAGGGCGGGCGTGGGGGGTGTGGGGATTGCACTGAACCAATTCCTTCCAAGCCGTTGGACGGCAGGTGAAATGCACGTCCGTCGGAAAGCAGGTCGCGTGATTGGTGCATACCTATGCCGCGTCAGATACAGGCCGTTGAACGGCGTCACTGATCACGAACCACTGATCGGGGCCGCTCACCTTCGCACAAGCTACTTGCAAGAAACAAGGAGTTCGAGGCGTCGGTTCCCAAAGTCCCGCGACTTCGCAAGGGTTACCGCCGGTATTGCCGCCGACATCACCGTTGGTATCCCCGTCGGCATCACCGCCGGTATCCGCACCCGCATTCGACAACCGCCCACCGCTCAGCGCGTGCCCGCTTTTCCCGACGCACTCTCATCCGCGGCCGACGAGGGCGGCATCGAAGGAGACACTCGCGGCCGTCGACAGGTCGGCCACCCACTACACCCCGGGAGGGAGCCGCCGCGGCCGGGCTCGCCGACGCCCTCATGGTCACCGGCCGTCGCAAGCGGGCCGTAGAGGCCTCCTTCGGCGACACTGCCGAACCGGAGCGGCCCTCGCCGCCGAGGGCGCCGCGCAGGTCCCGGTGATCCCGTGCGCGATGATCGGGGAGCGGTCCCCGCCGCCGAGGGCGCCCCAGCGCGGCTGGACGCGGTACGCGGTCCGGCCCGCCCGGCATGCCTCCACCCGCCCGGCAGGCCCAACCCGCCCGGCAGGCCTCCACCCGTCCGGCGGAGCGAGCCGCGCCACCGCGGCGCGCTGTCCCGCGCGCCCGCCGCCCGCCGGCGACCAGGCTCCGGACCGAGAGCGTGGCGGCCGATGACGGCATACGCGCCGACACGTCCCCCGGCGTACGGGCTGCTCGACGGCCCGGTGACGAGGACGACCGCGTTCTCGTAGGTCCGCACCACGGCGGCGGGGCCGTAGAGGTGGTCCCGTTCCGGCGCGACCACGCTGCCCACCGCTCTTCGGCGGCCTGGAGCGCACGGGGCCGGGCCGACAGGGCGCGGGGCCGGGCCGACAGGGCGCGGGGCCGGGCCGACAGGGCGCGGGCCCAGCCGACCGACGCCCCGCAGGACGTGACCGCCGGCACGGCGCACGGCGCGACCTGCCGGCGAATCGCGGTGCCCTGCCGGCGAATCGCGTCACGACACCGGCAGCAAGGCAGGTCGGTCGGCCGACCGGCTGACTGTGCGCGGCGGCCGCCCGCACCCGGACCCGGAGTTCACGGCGCCACAGAAACCCTCGACCGCCCACGGCGCCACAACGCGACGGACCGCGGACCGGCTTCCGCCGGTTCGCGGTCCACTCCCCGAACGTCGCTCAGTTGTTGGGACGCAGGGTCCACACCACCGTCATCTCGGTGGTCACGGCCCCGTCCTCCCGCTGGATGGCGACCGTCACCGGAAACTCCGGACGCGTCCCCGCGTCCAGTTCGGCGACGACGTCCGCGATCGGCCGCCCCAGCGTCGCCGTCGCCGTCACCGGTCCCAGCGCGATCTTCTTGAACGCGATCTCGGCGTTGACCGGCAGCGGCACGGCCCGGGACAGCTGGTCCCCGAACGCCGCGAGCACGATCGCGCCGCTCGCCGACTCCCCCAGGGTGAACATCGCGCCGGCGTGCGGCCCGCCGACGTGGTTGCGGTACTCGCTCTGGTCCGGCAGGGCCAGCACGGCCTTCTCCGGAGTGGTCTCCAGGTACTCCAGGTTCAGCGTCCGAACCATCGGCACCGTGGCGGCGAGCAACTCGCCGATCGACATCTGATCTGCGCTCATGGCAGCATGTTACCCACGAGTAGCCTCGCGGGGCCAGACACTCGGCATGATCGTCGTAGCCTGTTCGACCATGTGGCCCGGAAACCAGCCGCCCGGGGACGGGCAGACACCGCAGCAACCGAACAGCCCCTACCGGCAGCCGGGGTATCGACAACCGAACCCCTACGTCCAGCGGCAACCGGCGACCTGGGACGCGCCCGCCGCCGGCCCCGCGCCGCCCGGCCGAGGACGGCGCACCGGGCTGATCGCGATCGTCGCTGCCACGGCCGTGGCCGCGGCAGCCGTCGTGACCGGGGCCGTCCTGCTGGGCGGGGACGCGGACGACAAGGCCAGCCCCGGCCCCGGCCCGACCGCCTCCCCCACCGCCACCGCGTCGGAGTCGGACGCGACGCAGCCGACCGTCGACGGCTGGAAGGTCGTGGCGAACCCCGACATCGGCGTCGCCTTCGACGTGCCCGCGGACTGGGCGCCGCAGTCACCGGACTGGGTGTCGTACGTCTCGGAGGACGACGACCCCGAGGACACTCCTCTGGTCGCCATGAAGGCCCCGGCCGTCCTCAAGGCGAAGTGGTGCACGTCGGACGACGACAAGGACGGCCACGCCGACGACACGGCACTGGCGTCCGCGGGCTCCCGGGGCAACCGCACCGCGAAGAGCACCGAGCAGATAGCCCGCACCGACTCGGCGAACTGGGTCTACGGCGGCTACACACAGCCGGACCGCGCGAAGGTCACGACCGGGCCGGTGACCTCCTTCACCACCGACTCCGGCCTCACCGGCAGCGTGGCCACGTCGCAGTCGTCCGGCGTGGAGCGGCGGGGCAGGTGCGACTCGGACGGCAAGGCGACGACGTTCGCCTTCGAGAACGCCGACGGCGACTTCGCGTCCTGGTCGTTCGTGGCCGCGAAGGGGGTCGGCGAGGAGGTGCCGGACACCACGATCCGGCAGATCATGCGCACGGTACGGCTCTACACGCCACCCACCGATCACTGAGTTGCTACGTCCCTGACAAGACCCGGTGACCGAAACGTGTCCTCGGCGCGGCTAGGGTGGCTCCCCATGTGGCCAGGACAGCAGCCGCCCGGGGGCGAGCAGAACCCGCAGCAGTCGAACAACCCGTACCAGCAGCCGGGGTACCAGCAGCCGAATCCGTATCAGCAGCCCGGTTATCAGCAGCCCAACCCCTACGGGCAGCAGCCGCAGTGGGGCGCGCCCACTGTGGCGCAGACGCCGACGCCGCCGGGCGGTGGTGGCGGAAACCGGACCAAGCTGGTCGCGATCGTGGCGGCCACGGCCGTGGTCGTGGCGGCCGGTGTCACCGGCTTCCTGGTGCTGGGCGGCGACAAGGACGACAAGGCGGACGGCAAGGCCTCCCCGAGTCCGACCGTGAGCAAGTCGGCCGAGCCGACCGCCACCGAGTCCGGCTCCGGTGAGAATCCGCGCGGCGACGGCGCGTTGGAGCCGACGATCGAGGGCTGGAAGGTCGTCGTCAACCCGCGCTTCGGCACGATGTTCGACGTTCCCGCCGACTGGGAGATCGAGAACGCCGACACGAGCGTGGGCTTCGAGTGGGAGGACAAGGACGGCAAGCTCGACCGCACCACCGTCACCGCGCCCGCCTACCTCAAGTCCAAGTGGTGCACGGTCGACTCCGACAAGGACGGCCGCACCGAGGACACCGCCCTGGTCACCGCCGGTACGCGCGGCGAGAACGGCGCGAAGGACCTGAACGAGGCGGCCGAGACCCGCGTGCCGTGGTGGATCTACGGCGGCTACACGCAGCCCGACCGCAAGAGCGTGAAGTTCGACAAGCCCAAGCCGTACACCACGGCCTCGGGCATCAAGGGCAGCGTCGCCACCGCGCACTCCGAGAACACTCCGCAGAACGGCAAGTGCGACAGCGACGGCAAGGCGATCACCTTCGCCTTCGAGAACGGCGCGGGCGATTTCGTCACCTGGAACCTGTTCGGCGCCAAGGGTGTCAAGGACGAGATCTCCGAGGCGACCGTCCAGAAGATCCTGAGCACGGTCCGGCTCACCGAGGAACCGCCGACCGACTCCTGACGGGCGGACACGGGGCCGCCGTAGCCGTAGGCATGCGGGGAGCAGGCCGGCCCCGCCCTCTCCGGACGCCGACGCGGCCGTTCCCTGTCAGCCGATGCCGAACGCCCCGTCCGGCGGCTCGGGAGAGGGTACGGCGTCCTCGTCGCGGACCGGCAGGGCGTCGCCGATGAGGTCCCGCAGGCCCGGACCGAGCTCGACCCGGGCGGGGAAGGCGTCGGCGGCGGTGCGGCGGGCCAGGGCCGCGGTGTCGATCGGGTGCCGTGCGGCGACGAGGACCGCGTTGCCGAAGCGGCGGCCGCGCAGCACGGCCGGTTCGGCGATCAGCGCCAGTTCCTCGAAGACGGTGGCGAACGTGGCCAGTTGGGAGCGGAGGAAGCCGAAGGGCGCGGCGTCGGCGAGGTTCGCCAGATAGACGCCGGTGTCGCGCAGGACCCGTCCGGCCTGCTGGGCGTAGCCGACGGAGGTGAGGTGCGCCGGAACGCGCGAGCCGCCGAAGACGTCGGCGACGAGGACGTCCGCCGAGTCGTCCGGCGCGGCCTCCAGCCAGGCCCGCGCGTCCGCGCCGTGCAGGGTGATGCCGGAGCCCCGCGGCACCGGCAGATGTTCGGCGACCAGTTCCATCAGCCCGCGGTCGGCCTCGACGACGTCCTGCCGGGACCCCGGCCGGGTGGCGGCCACGTACCGGGGCAGGGTGAGCGCCCCGCCCCCGAGGTGCAGCACGTCCAGCGGGCGCCCCGGCTCCGCCACGGTGTCCAGGACGTGCCCGAGGCGCCGCGCGTACTCGAACTCCAGGTACGTCGGCTCGTCCAGGTCGACGTACGACTGCGGCGCCCCCTCGACGGTCAGCAGCCAGGCCCGCTTCCGGTCGACGTCCGGCATGAGCTTGGCGGTGCCGTGGTCGACGGCGCGGGTCACGGGGATGGGTTCGGTCACGTGTCCATTGTGGGGCCCGGACAGCTCCCGAAAGGGCGCGGGGCTGCGCCGCTCTACGGCTCCGCAGTCCCCGCGCCCCTCGGCCACCTTCACTCGACGGCGGTCACGGTCCCCGCTCCGACGGTCCGCCCGCCCTCACGGATGGCGAACCCGAGCCCGGGCTCCAGCGGCACCTCCCGCCCCAGCTCGACGGTCATGGCAACCGTCTCCCCGGGCCGGGCGACTCCCACCTCACCGAGGTCGATGTCACCGACCACATCCGCGGTACGGATGTAGAACTGCGGCCGGTACCCGCTGGAGAGCGCCGTCGTACGGCCGCCCTCGCGCGCGGACAGCACGTACACCTGGGCCGAGAACCGGCTGCGCGGCACCACGCTCCCCGGCGCCGCCACCACGTGCCCGCGCCGCACCGCGTCCCGGGGAACCCCGCGCAGCAGCAGCGCCACGTTGTCCCCTGCCTGGGCCTCCTCCATGGGCTTGCCGAAGGTCTCCAGACCGGTGACCACCGTCTCCACGGAGGCGCCGAGCACCTCGACCCGGTCCCCCACCCGCACGGTGCCCCGCTCGACGGCGCCCGTGACGACCGTTCCCCGGCCGGTGATGGTGAGCACGTTCTCCACCGGCAGCAGGAAGGGCGCGTCCACGTACCGCTCCGGCATGGGCACATAGGTGTCCACCGCGTCGAGCAGCGCCTCGACGGCCGCCGTCCACTTGGGGTCGCCCTCCAGCGCCTTCAGCCCGGAGACCCGTACGACGGGCACCGAGTCGCCCCCGTAGCCGTGCGCGGTGAGCAGGTCGCGGACCTCCAGCTCGACGAGGTCGATGAGCTCCTCGTCGCCCGCGTCGGCCTTGTTGAGGGCGACGACGATGTGGTCGACGCCCACCTGCCGGGCGAGCAGCACGTGTTCGGTGGTCTGCGGCATGATCCCGTCGAGCGCGGAGACGACGAGGATCGCCCCGTCGAGCTGCGCGGCGCCGGTGACCATGTTCTTGACGTAGTCGGCGTGGCCCGGCATGTCCACGTGCGCGTAGTGCCGGGTGTCGGTCTCGTACTCGACGTGCGCGATGTTGATGGTGATGCCGCGCGCGGCCTCCTCCGGCGCCCGGTCGATGCGGTCGAAGGGAACGAACGTGCCGGAGCCGCGCTCGGCGAGGACCTTGGTGATGGCGGCGGTCAGGGTGGTCTTGCCGTGGTCGACATGGCCCATCGTGCCGATGTTGAGATGCGGTTTCGTGCGGACGTAAGCCGTCTTGGACATGGCTCTACCTCGAAGTCACTGCGTAGGAAGGTGGACCCCGAGGACTGGCCGACCCTCCCCCTGCGGGGTCCGCCGGACAATCCGGAGAGGGTCAGCTTCGGGCGCCGTCGACAGCTGTCAGGAAGACGGGAACGGCAGCCTTCGGCGCATCCGCGACTGCGGATGCTGCGAGGAGGAAGGCGTGCCGGAACATGAGGCCGATCATTGCCGACGCCGTGCCCCGCGTCGACCGATTTTCCGGGAGGGTGCCCCTACGTCTTTCGTCAGGCACCGATGTGTCTCGCGTCAGGCCCCGATGTTCTTCAGCGCCTCCCGCACCGACAGCGGCGCGAAGCGGCCCGTCTCGCGCGCGAGGAAGGACCGTACGGCCTCCGGGTCGGTCTTGGCGTACTCGCGCAGCGCCCAGCCGATGGCCTTGCGGATGAAGAAGTCCGGGTGCCCGGACTGGCGTACGCAGTAGGCGAAGAGGCGCTCGGTGTCGGTGCGGTCCTTGTACCGGAGCTGGTGGAGGAGGGCGGTGCGGGCGACCCAGAGGTTGTCGTCGCCGATCCAGGCGTCCATGTCCGCGGTGAGCTCGGGGTCGGCGGCCACCAGGGCTCCCACGACATGGGCGGCGAGCAGGTCGACGGTGTCCCACCAGGGGACCGTGGCGACGAGGTACCGGGTGACCGGCAGGAAGCCGGAGGAGCACACGCGCGCGTGGCGGCGCAGATAGTCCACGGCGAAGTACTGGTACTCGCGCTCGGGCAGCGCCCAGCAGCGCAGGGCGATCGCCGTGCAGTCGGCCTCGTCGGGGCGGGGCGTGCCCTCCAGGACGGTGCGGGACAGCTGTCGGCGCACGGGGGTGGTGAGGCCGAGGAAGGGTGCCACGTCCTTCATGTACGTGCGCATGGTCGCGCCGCGCTCCGGGTCCGCCCCGGCGCCGTAGACGGCGGTGAGCCGCTCCAGCACGGTGTCGGCGAGACGGCTGTCCGGGACGTCCGGTGTTCCCCGTCCTGTGGCCCTCATGAGACGAACCATACGGCGATCACACACATATGTCGGTTAGTGTCACCGGATGCTCGATGCCACCACCCGCTCTGGGGGCACCGCGGCGGCCGTCCCCCCGGCCGCCGCCGTAGAACTTGCCGGGGCCGCGGCCGTGCCCGCGCCCACTGGCCTCGCCGCGCGCTGCACGAGAGTGCTGTTCTCGCCGTGGTCGCGGCTGTCCCTGCTGGTCGCCGTGCTCGCCTCGGCCGCGGTCGGCATGCTGCTGTTCGAACCACAGCGGCTGCTGGCGGACGGCTGGCCGCCGCAGCTGAGCGGGGCCGCGGCGACCGTGGTGTTCGCCGTGGCGTACGGGCTGTGCACGGTGGCCTTCGTGCCGCGGCCGCTGCTCAACCTGGCGGCGGGCGCACTGTTCGGCTCCCAATTGGGCCTCGCCGCGGCCCTCGCGGGCACGGTGCTCGGGGCCGGGCTCGCCTTCGGGCTCGGCCGGACGCTCGGGCAGGACGCCCTGCGCCCGCTGTTGCGGGGCCGCTGGCTGCGGGCGGCGGACGGGCAGCTCAGCAAGCACGGCTTCCGCTCGATGCTGGCCGTGCGGCTGTTCCCGGGGGTGCCGTTCTGGGCGGCGAACTACTGTGCCGCCGTCTCCCGCATGGGCTATGTGCCGTTCCTGCTGGCGACCGCGCTCGGGTCGATCCCGAACACCGCCGCCTACGCCGTCGCCGGTGCCCGCGCCTCGACGCCGACGTCTCCGGCCTTCCTGATCGCGCTGGCCTGCATCGCCGTTCCGGCGCTGGCGGGCGTGGTGGTGGCCTGGCGCAAGCGCCACCACCTGCGCGGCCGGTGAGCCGCTACACCGACTCCAGGATCATCGCGTTGGCGAGGCCGCCCGCCTCGCACATCGTCTGCAGCGCGTAACGGGCGCCGCGCTCGCGCATCGCGTGCACCAGGGTGGTCGTCAGGCGGGTGCCACTGGCGCCGAGGGGGTGGCCGAGGGCGATCGCGCCGCCGTGCACGTTGACCTTGGCCGGGTCGGCGCCGGTCTCCTGCCGCCAGGCCAGGACGACGCTGGCGAAGGCCTCGTTGACCTCGAACAGGTCGATGTCGTCGAGGCCCAGACCGGCCCGGCGCAGCACCTTCTCGGTGGCGGGGACGACTCCGGTGAGCATCAGCAGCGGGTCGGAGCCGGTGACGGCGAAGCTGTGCAGGCGGGCCAGCGGGCGCAGGCCGAGCCGGGCCGCGGTCTCGCTCGAGGTGATCAGTACGGCGGAGGCGCCGTCGTTGACGGGGCTGGCGTTGCCCGCGGTGACGTTCCACTCGATCTGCGGGAAGCGCTCGGCGAACGCCGGATCGTAGTAGGCGGGCTTGAGGCCGGCGAGGATCTCGGGGGTGCTGCCCGGTCGTACGCACTCGTCGCGGGTGACGCCGTCCAGGGGCGCGATCTCGGCGTCGAAGAGGCCCTTCTCCCATGCCTCGGCCGCCCGCCGGTGCGAGGAGACCGCGAAGGCGTCCATCTGCTCGCGGGTGATGGACCACTTGGCGGCGATCAGTTCGGCGCTGATGCCCTGCGGGACGAGGCCCTCGGGGTAGCGCTCGGCGACGCCGGGGCCGAAGGGGTCCTTGTCGGGCGGCACGTTCGACCACATCGGCACCCGGCTCATGGACTCGACGCCGCAGGCCACGACGAGGTCGTAGGCGCCCGCGAGAACGCCCTGGGCCGCGAAGTGCACGGCCTGCTGGGAGGAGCCGCACTGGCGGTCGACGGTGGTCGCCGGGACCGACTCCGGGAAGCCGGCGGACAGGGCGGCGTAGCGGGTGGTGTTCATGGCCTGCTCGCCGACCTGGTCGACGGTGCCGCCGATGACGTCGTCGATCAGCGCCGGGTCGACTCCGGAGCGTTCGACGAGGGTGCGCAGGGTGTGGGCGAGGAGTTCGACGGGGTGGACGTGCGCGAGGGACCCGTTCGGTTTGCCCTTGCCCATGGGGGTGCGTACGGCTTCGACGATCACTGCATCACGCATGATGCTGGCCTCCACGACTACCGGTCAGTAGGAAATCCCAACTCACCATAGCTCCGCGAGTTGGAAAATCAAACCCTCACCTAGACTGGGCGCCATGGCCGCTCCCAAAGATCCGCGCCCCTGCTCCATCGCCGACGCCCTGGCGCTCGTCGGCGAGAAGTACTCCCTGCTCGTCCTGCGCGAGGTCTGCCTCGGCAACGGCCGCTTCGACCAGCTGGTGCGCAACATCGGCGCCCCGCGCGACATCCTCGCCGCCCGCCTGCGCCGCCTCGTCGATGCCGGGATCCTCACCAAGCGCCCCTACAGCGAGCGACCGCAGCGCTTCGAGTACCGGCCCACCCAGGCGGGCATCGAGCTGGAGCCGGTCCTGATGACCCTCATGGCCTGGGGCGACCGCCACCTCCGCAAGGACGACGACCGCCCGATGGTGATCGAACACGCCTGCGGCAACGAACTGCTCCCGGTCGTCACCTGCGCGGTCTGCGGCGCCCAGGTCCACCACGAGGACCTCACGGCCCACCCGCAGACCCCGGGCTGGACGCTGACGGGACCTACGACGGCGGCGTGAGCGCCACGCGCGTGGTACCGCGTTCTGGTGAGAGCCGCCCGCACTTCGGGCATCTCGGTGAGCGCCACGCGCGCGGTACCGCGCCCCCTCACGCACGCACGCGCGCGGCAGAACGCGCGGACCGCGCGCGTGAAGCCCTCCGGGTCCTCCAGGTCGCTGGCCCCCCGGGGCGCCGCCGGCATCCACCGGGCCCCCACGCCCCGGACCCCCGCGCCCCGGGCGGCCGCTCCCGACTGCCCACCGGACGCCCCGGCGAAACCCCTGTGCCACGACTGTCACCGAGGGGCGCTACGCTGCCCCTCGACACCTGTGATCACCGCGCACCCGCGGTGCGGTGTGCCCATCGCGCCCTCCACGATCAGCACTTGGACTCCGTAACCCCATGACATGGTTTGAATCCCTCATCCTCGGACTCGTCCAGGGGCTGACCGAGTTCCTCCCCGTGTCCTCCAGCGCGCACCTGCGGCTGACCGCGGCGTTCTCCGGCTGGGAGGACCCGGGTGCGGCCTTCACCGCGATCACCCAGATCGGCACGGAAGCGGCCGTGCTGATCTACTTCCGCAAGGACATCGGGCGGATCGTTCTCGCCTGGCTGAAGTCGCTCACCAACAAGGAGATGCGGCGGGACCACGACGCCCAGATGGGCTGGCTGGTGATCGTCGGTTCGATCCCGATCGGGGTCCTGGGCCTGACGCTCAAGGACCAGATCGAGGGACCGTTCCGCGATCTGCGGATCACCGCGACGATGCTGATCGTGGTCGGCATCATCATCGGCATCGCGGACCGCATGGCGGCACGCGACGAGAGCGGCGGCCGGCACCGCGCCGCCAAGGAGCGCAAGGGCCTGCAGGACCTCAACGTCCGCGACGGCCTGATCTTCGGCCTGTGCCAGTCCGCGGCCCTGATTCCGGGCGTCTCCCGCTCCGGCGCCACCATCAGCGGTGGCCTGTTCATGGGCTACACCCGCGAGTCCGCGGCCCGTTACTCCTTCCTCCTCGCCATCCCCGCGGTGCTCGCCTCCGGCCTGTTCGAGTTCAAGGACGCGATGGAGACCGGCCATGTCGACTGGGGCCCCACGGCCTTCGCGACGGTGATCGCGTTCGTGTCGGGATACGCGGTCATCGCATGGTTCATGAAGTTCATCTCCACCAAGAGCTTCATGCCGTTCGTCTGGTACCGCATCGCCCTCGGCATCGTCATCATCGTGCTGGTGGCCACGGGTGCGCTGAGCCCGGACGCGGGCGAACCCGCGCACTGAGAGCGGAAGTTCAGTGACTCATCGCATAAGGATGAGTAGCCGTTCGGTAGCGCACTGTCAGTGCTTGCCCCTAGGCTTGTCCGCATGTCCCCCGATTCCGTAGCCGATGGTTCCGTGCGCTCCGCTGCCGAGGTGAACGAGCAGATCCGCGCCCTGTGGGTGCGCGCGGGCGGCACCCTGTCCGCCCAGGAGCGCACGGAGTACGAGCTGTTGGTCGTGGAGTGGGCGGCCGCGATCCGCGGCGAGGTCATCACGGCGGCCTGACCCGCTATGCCCTCAAGTGGGCGAGGACCTCGTCATCCAGCGGATACGGCCGCTCCTGCGGCAGCAACCCAACAGCCTGTGCCGTCCGGCCCGCCCGCACCAGAGAGCGGACCTCAGTCGCCAACGGGGTCACGTCCTCGATGCCGACGATCCAGTCGTCGGCATACCGCCCCGCCGCCTCTCCCGCGAGGCCCAGTTGCAGCGACCGGTGGGGCAGCGGATTGAGCTGCAGATCGCGTTCCGGATCCCACTGCACCCGCGCAGGCGCCCGCCTCAACTGCCGCTTCCAGGCCGCCCGGTCACCGTGCAGCTCCGGCACATAGTGCGACAGACACGCGTTCCGCAGCGCCCAGACGAACCCCTCCCGCGTGATCTCCACGGCCAGCACGGTCTCCTGCCCCTCCTTCGTACCCCAGCCGCAGCGGTACATCATCCACCGGAAGGAGGGCTTGATCCAGGTCATCCGGTCCCGCTTCCAGGACGCCGGGAAGCGGCCGTCCCGGGCGGCGGGGACGCCGATCTCCGGGCGGTACGCCTGGTAGACGGTGATCGTGGACTCCGTGTGCCGGGCCCGTACGCGGAACTTGGGTTCGGGCTCTGTCACTTGATCGTTCATCCCGTCAGCCTCGGGCCGAGGGCCGGTCCGTCGCCACCGAATATCATCGCGTCGCCGCACACCTCTTGGCCCCGGCCGCCCCGTGCCCAACACTGAGCCGATGACACAGCGTGTGGAGCTCGCGACCGTGATGGACCGGCTGGCCGTCGACGGGCTGGTCACCGAGTACGCGGTGGCGGTGGACGACGGTGACTGGCAGACGTACCGGGGGCTCTTCACACCCGATGGGCGCGCGGACTACCGCTCGGCGGGCGGCATCGAGGGGGATGCCGGCAAGGTCGCGGCGTGGCTCGCCGAGAGCATGCGGCTGTTCCCGATGCGGCAGCATCTGATCGTCAACCGCCGGGTGCGGTTCGGCGTCCTGGAGCAGGACACCGGAGACACCGCCCAGGTCCAGGCGGACTACGTCAATCCGATGCGCCTGGACCGGTCGGACGGCGGTTCGGCCGCCCCGGACTTCGTGTGCGGGGGCCGCTACTCCTTCGAACTGACCCGCACGGACGACGGCTGGCGGCTGCGCGAGGTGGTCGTGCAGGAGAAGTGGCGGCGGCTCCCCGAACCCGGGCCGACACGATGACCGACTCCCCCGGCGCCACGATGACGGCCCCGTCCCGCCCACGATGACCGACCCGCCCGGCGCCACGATGACCGACCCATCCCGCCCACGATGACCGACCCGCCCCGCTGCACGATGACCGACCCATCCCGCGCCACGATGACCGACCCGCCCCGCTGCACGATGACCGACCCATCCCGCGCCACGATGACCGACCCGCCCCGCTGCACGATGACCGACCCATCCCGCGCCACGATGACCGACCCGTCCCTCCCACGATGACCGACCCCGCCCGGCGACACGATGATCGATTCGCCCCGTGCGCTCTGTCCCGCGCGCGTCCCCAGCGCGCACACTGGAGGGACCACGGGGTAGGAGGCGCTGCATGAAGAGGTTCGGCCACTGGCTCGTCTCCCCGTGGCGGCGATCACTGGCCGCCGCGCTCGCCGGCGCGCTGCCCGTGCTCGCCTTCCCGGCCCCGTCCCTGTGGTGGTTCGCCTACGTCGCCCTGGTCCCCTGGCTCCTGCTGCTGCGCTCGGCGCCGACCGGCCGCCGGGCGCTGTACGACGGCTGGAGCGGCGGCTTCGGCTTCATGCTGGCGATGCACCACTGGCTGCTGCCGAACCTGCATGTGTTCACCTTCGTCATCGCCGCGCTCCTCGGCGCGCTGTGGGCCCCCTGGGGCTGGCTGACGCACCGCCTGCTGGCGGGGGCGCCCGGCCCCGGCCGGGTGGCGGCCGCGCTCGCGGTGCTGCCGTCGGGCTGGCTGGCGGTGGAGCTGGTGCGCTCCTGGCAGGGGCTCGGCGGCCCCTGGGGCATGCTCGGCTCCAGTCAGTGGCAGGTGGAACCGGCGCTGCGGCTCGCTTCGGTCGGCGGGGTGTGGCTGCTCAGTTTCCTGGTGGTCGCGGTCAACGTCGCCGTAACCGTCCTGGCGGCGGTCCGCCGCTCCCGCGTCCCGGCCGTGGCCGGTCTCGTCGCCACCGCGGCCGTGACCTCCACGGTCTGGGTGTGGTCACCCCGCCCGGACACACAGGGGCGGGCGCGGATCGCCGTGGTCCAGCCGGGCGTCGTCCAAGGGGCCGACAGCGGCGAGCGGCGCTTCGCGCGCGAGGAGCAGCTCACCCGTGAGCTGGCCGGCCAGGACCTGGACCTGATCGTGTGGGGCGAGAGCAGCGTCGGCTTCGACCTGGGCGCCCGGCCCGACCTGGCGGAGCGCCTCGCCGCGCTCTCCCGGGAGACCGACACCGACCTCCTGGTCAATGTCGACGCCAAGCGCTCCGACAAGCCCGGCATCTACAAGAGTTCGGTGCTCGTCGGCCCGGACGGTCTGACCGGCGACCGCTACGACAAGATGCGGCTCGTGCCGTTCGGCGAGTACGTCCCGTTCCGGTCGCTGCTCGGCTGGGCGACCTCGGTGGGCGAGGCGGCCGGCGAGGACCGGCGACGCGGCTCCGAGCAGGTGGTGATGGACGCCGGGGGCGGCCTCCGCGTAGGCCCGATGGTCTGCTTCGAGTCGGCGTTCCCGGACATGAGCCGCCATCTCGTCCACGACGGCGCCGAGTTGCTCATCGCCCAGTCGGCGACGTCGACGTTCCAGCAGAGCTGGGCCCCCGAGCAGCACGCCTCGCTCGCCGCCCTGCGCGCCGCCGAGACCGGCCGCCCGATGGCGCACGCGACGCTGACCGGTGTCTCCGCCGTGTACGACGCGAGCGGGCGGCGCGTCGGCCCGCCGCTGGGTACGAGCGCGAGCACGGCGGCGGTCTACGACGTCCCGCTGGCCGGCGGCACCACGCTCTACGTCCGGTTCGGCGACTGGACGGTGCAGGCCGCGCTGCTCGCCCTGGCCCTGTGGTGCGCCGGTGAGGCCGCGCGGGCGGTCAGGAGCCGGCGGCCTGCTCCTGGACCGCTCGCACCACCCGCTCGCACAGCTCATGGGTCGCCAGCGCGTCCCGGGCGCTGAGCACCTTCCCCGCGCGTACGGCGTCCAGGAACGCCAGCACCACCTGCTCGATGCCGCGCTGCCGGGCCACCGAGACCCAGTCGCCGCGCCGGCGCACGGTCGGCTGCCCCTTGTGGTCGATCACCTCGGCGAGGTTGACCACCTGCCGCTTGGTGTCCTGGCCGGAGACCTCCAGGATCTCCTCGGCCGAGCCGCTGAGCCGGTTCATCACGCCGAGGGCGGTGAAGCCGTCCCCGGCGAGCTGGAGCACGACGTGGTGCAGCAGCCCGCCCTCGGTACGGGCGCGCACGGTGACGTCGTCGACCGGGCCGGGCGCCAGGAACCGCAGCGTGTCCACGACGTGGATGAAGTCGTCGAGGATCATCGAGCGCGGCTCCTCCGGGAGCCCGATCCGGTTCTTCTGCATGAGGATCAGCTCGCGCGGGTGGTCGACGCACTGCGCGTACCCGGGGGCGTAGCGCCGGTTGAAGCCGACCGCGAGGCTGACCCCGCGCTCCTCGGCGAGCCCGACCAGCCGCTCGGAGTCGGCGAGTTCGTACGCCAGCGGCTTGTCGACGTACGTCGCCACGCCCGCCTGGAGCAGCCGCGTCACGATCTCCGGGTGCACGGCGGTGGGCGCGTGCACGAACGCGGCGTCCAGGCCCTGGGCAAGCAGCGAGTCGAGGTCGGTGTGCCGCTGCCCCTCGGGAAGGTGGAGGCCGTCGGCGACCCGGGCGAGGGTGGCGGGCGTGCGGGTCTGCAGATGCAGTTCGACACCGGGCTGATGGCCGAGCACCGGCAGGTATGCCTTCTGCGCGATGTCCCCGAGTCCGATGCAGCCGACCTTCACTGGCGCTCCCTACGTGTGCCTGGGTGTGACAGGACCGAAGCATACGGCGGCTGCGGCGGCCGCCAGTCGGCGATGCCGTCGAAGCCCCGCACCAGCAGGCCCGGTGCGGCTTTGGACAGCGCGGCCATCGCGGTGTCGCGTACGGCGATCCGGGCCCGGCCGGTCATCAGGTTGACACGGGCGACCCGCGCCGACTTGCGGGCCACGGCGGTCGCACGGGGCAGCCGGTCCGCGGTGTACGCCGGGAGGTCGTCCATCCGGTGGGCCAGCACGACCGCGTCCTCGATCGCCTGGTTGCCGCCCTGTCCCAGCAGCGGCGGCATGGCGTGGGCCGCGTCGCCGACCAGGGCGACGCGGCCGCGGTGGTAGGCCGGAAGGGGCTCGGCGACGTGGTGGACGTCGTGGCGCAGGACGTCCTCGGGGCGGGTGGCGGCGAGGATCGCGGGGATCGGGTCGTGCCAGTCGCCGTAGCGGCGCAGGAGTTCGGCCCGCTCGTCGGGCGCGCGCTGCCCGGCGGGCGCCACCGCTGCCGCGTACGCGTACACCCGGCCGTCCTTGAGCGGGTGCGAGCCCCAGACGCGGCCGCGCCCCCAGGTCTCGTGCGAGGCGAACCCCACGCCGGGCAGCGGAACCACGACCCGCCAGGTGGTGAAACCGCTGTACACGGTCCCGGGGTGGTCCGGGAACAGTGCCCCGCGTACGGCCGAGCGGATGCCGTCGGCCGCCACCACCAGGTCGGCCGCCAACTCGCCGTCCGGGGTGGTCACGCGGGCGGGGCGGCGGGCGTCGCCGGGGTCGGCGACGGTCGCGCTGACGCCCGTGCGGATGGCGCCCTTCGGGAGGCCGGCGGCCAGGCTGTTGACGAGGGTGGCCCGGTGCAGCAGGACCAGGGGGCCGCCGAAGCGTGCGGCGACGGCGGCCGCGTCGGTGCGCGCGAGCCAGCGGCCGGACGGGGCGCGCAGTCCCCCGTCGCCCTGCCAGGCGGCCAGGTCCCGGATCTCGTCGCCGAGGCCGATGACGTCCAGGGCGCGCAGGGAGTTGGGCGCGAGCGAGATGGCCGCGCCGACGGGTTCGAGGGACGGGGCACGTTCCAGCACGGTCACCTCGCACCCCCTGCGGTGCAGTGCGGCCGCCGCGGTCAGGCCGCCGATGCCGCCGCCGATCACGACGACCCGCTCGGTGCTTGCCATGGGTCCCTCCCCGTCGAACTACAGGTGTAGTGACGCACTGCGCCGACCGTACTACATCTGTAGTTCGACCGGTAGGTTGACCTCCATGTCCGTACGCACCACGAGCGCCCCCCGCGCCGACCTCGTCGCCGACACCGCCCTCGCCCTGCTCGCCGAGCGCGGGATGCGGGGCCTGACCCACCGGGCGGTCGACGAGGCGGCAGGACTCCCCCAGGGCTCGACGTCCAACCTCGCCCGCACCCGGCAGGCGCTCCTGGAACTGGCGGTGCGGCGGCTCGCCGAGCGGGAGGCACGCGTACTGGCCCTGGACGAGCTGCCGGACCCGCGCGGCGACGCGGACGCGGTCGTGGACGCACTGGCCCTGGCGGCCCACCGTTCCCTGACCCGCAACCGCGACCTGACGCTCGCCCGTTACGAACTGGCCCTGGAGGCCACCCGCCGCCCCGAACTGCGCGCGTACTACGACACCGCGGGCGCCCGGTTCCGCGACCGGCTCACCGCACTGCTCACAGCGCTGGGGTCGACCGATCCCGCCCGGCACGTGCTGTCCCTGGTCGCCTGGGCGGACGGACTGCTGTTCTCCTGCGTCGCCGGTTCCTTCAGCACGCAGGTGCCGAGCCCGGAGCAGATGCGGGACGGACTGCGCGAGCTGCTCGCCGGCATGCTCGGCGACCGTAAAACCGCTGGTGGACCGGGATGAGCCTGCGCGAGGATGCGCCCATGGCAATCGAACGCCATGAGCCCTCCGCCACCGCCGACGAACGCGGCATGCTGGAGGGCTGGCTGGACTACCACCGGCAGACACTGGCCCACAAGTGCGAGGGCCTGACGGACGCCCAGCTCAGGACCGCCTCCGTGGAGCCGTCCGAGCTGACCCTGATGGGGCTGGTGCGGCACATGGCCGAGGTGGAGCGCTACTGGTTCCACGAGATCCTCGTCGGCGAGGACCTGGGGGTGCTCTACTCCTCGGAGCAGGACCCGGACGGCGATTTCCACTGCTCCGACACGGACACCTGGGAAGAGGCGCGCACCACCTGGCGGGCCGAGATCGACAGGGCCCGGGGCAACACGGCGGGCCGCGGCCTCGACGACCTCTCCAAGGGCACCAACCGGGCCGGTGAACCCTTCAACCTGCGCTGGATCTACACCCACATGATCGAGGAATACGCCCGCCACAACGGCCACGCCGACCTGCTGCGCGAGCGCGTCGACGGCAGCACCGGCGACTGACGTCACCCTGCGGGGGCGCACGCCCTCCGTACGGGGGCGGAGATCACCCGTGCGGGGCATCCTCCGCTTGTCCGCTGTCCCCGAAGGGGCCGGAACCAGCAGAGTTGCGCGAGTGCATCGAACGACGACCACCGCAGCGCTCCTGGTCACCGTGGCCGTCTCCGCCCTCTCGGGGTGTGTGACGGTCCAGCGCCCGCCCGTGACCGCGCCCACGGCGCCGCCGTCCCGGCCACCGGCGCCCGAGACGAACGGCCGGGCGGAGCCCCGGATCGTGCAGGCGCCCGCACAGGAGGCACTGGAGCTGATCGGGCCGCCCCGTCGCCCCGACGACAAGAAGCCCGTGCCCGAGCAGCCCCCGGCACCGCAGGCCGACACCCCGGCACCGGCTAACCGGCCGTCGGTCTCCCACCCGCAGCCGCGTCGCCCGCACCCGCACCCCAAGCGGCAGTTGCCCGACGTACGGCCGCCGCAGCCGCACGTCGAGGTTCCCGACATCGAGGAGTCGGTCCGCAAGAACGCGGACGTGTGCGGCCTGGGCAGGAAGTACGGCGGCTGGCACAAGGACAGTCCCGAGGCGGCGATCTGCGAGCGGGCGTACGGCCGTTGACGCCACGGCCCGCCGCGGCTCCCGCCGGGCGAGGGGGGTACGGCACAACGCGTACGGCCCGCCCCATGAGGGACGGGCCGTACGATCCGAGCGCCGGGCAGGCCTTGCACCTGCATCTCCCCGCAGGAAGCGGGACGTCTTTCCTTGGACCACCAACGCAGTGCCGGTTTCCCCGCGTTCGCGGCGACCGGCTCAAGGTCAACTATACGGCATCGCACGCCCGTTCCACGACACAGGACGGCCCAGGACTGGGCAGGACGGCACGGGACGGCGTGGGGCGCAGGACCGTGCAGGGCGGCGGGGCGGCACAGGGCTCAGGGCCGCGCGGGGCGGGGCAGGGCGGCGCTGGACGGCGCGGGACTCAGGGCCGCTGCCGCGGCGGCCCCCACCCACCGCCCGCGGCCGGGCCTTCCTCGGCAAGCCGCAGCTCCAGCCGGCTGATCGCGGCCCGCACCCCGTTGCCGTAGCCGTCGTCGGCGAGTGCGGCGGCCGCTCCGCGAGCCCGGCGCAGATGGGTCCGGGCGGCCTCGGAACGGCCCAGCTTCACATAGTCGGCGGCGAGATTGAGATGCAGCGAGGGGTACAGCGCGCGCACCGCGAGTGCCCCTTCCCGCTCGGCGGGCCGGTCGCCGGTCAGCTCCTCCGCGGCCGTCAACGCCCGCAGGTCCCAGGCCAGTTCGTCCGAGGGGTCGTCCTGGGTGTCGGCCAGGTAGTGGGCCAGGGTGCAGCGGTGCAGCGGGTGGCCGTGCTCGCCGATCTCCGCCCAAAGATCCAGGAAGCGGTGCCGGGCCTCCTCGCGGTCCCCCGCGTGATGCAGCATGACCACCTGCCCGATCCGTGTCAGTACGGCATCCGGCACCGTCTGCCCCTGTCGCTCCGCCACCGCGCCCTCCGCACTCTCGCCCGCTTCACCCCCGACGCTAACCGCAGGCACGGACAATCGCCGCGAGGCGGGGCCGACCCGCCGGACCGGCCCCCGCTCCAGGTCAGCCCAGGTTCGGGATGCGCCAGTCGATCGGCTCGTGGCCCTGCCGCGCCACCGCCTCGTTGATCTGCGTGAACGGGCGGGAGCCGAAGAACTTCTTGGCCGACAGCGGGGAGGGATGCGCGCCCTTGACCACCACGTGCCGCGTCTCGTCGATCAGGGGGAGCTTCTTCTGCGCGTAGTTGCCCCACAGCACGAAGACCGCCGGGTCGGGACGGCTCGCCACGGCCCTGATCACCGCGTCGGTGAACTTCTCCCAGCCCTTGCCCTTGTGGGAGTTGGCCTCGCCGGAGCGGACCGTGAGCACCGCGTTGAGCAGCAGGACGCCCTGCTGGGCCCATGGCATCAGATAGCCGTTGTCCGGGACGGGCAGGTCGAGTTCCGCCTGCATCTCCTTGTAGATGTTGCGCAGCGAGGGCGGGGTCTTCACGCCCGGGCGGACCGAGAAGCACAGGCCGTGCCCCTGGCCCTCGCCGTGGTACGGGTCCTGGCCGAGGATCAGGACCTTCACCTTGTCGTAGGGCGTCGCGTCCAGCGCGGCGAAGACCTCCTCGCGCGGAGGGTAGACGGGACCCTTCGCTCGCTCCTCCTCGACGAACTCCGTCAGCTCCTTGAAGTAGGGCTGCTGGAGCTCGTCGCCCAGAACCCCGCGCCAGGACTCGGGCAGCATGGCGATGTCGGTCACGTCAACTTCCTTACGATCTGGGTCACTACGACGTGCGGTCGCTTCCTGACCACAGAACCTACCGGCGACCACTGACAACCGGCCCGGCGAAGGGCCGGGCCGGTGGTCGCTGCCGGTCGTCGCCGGCCGCACGGAGGGACTCGGAAGGGCTACCAGCTGGTCTTGCGGTAGAACTCGCCCATCATCATGATCGTCGACGGGTCCAGGGCCCGCTCGGCGCCGGAGACGTCGTTGTCCGCCGCCACGAACTGCCGGCCCTGCCACAGCGGCAGCAGCCGCGCGTCGTCGACGAGGATCTGCTGGGCCTCCTCGAAGTCCTTCTCCACGTTGGAGCGGTCGCTCTCCTGGCGGGAGCGGGGCAGGATGCTGCCGGTGATCTCGGGCGCCGGGTAGGGCGTGCCGAGGGCGTTCTGGTTGCCGACGAAGGGCGCGATGAAGTTGTCGGCGTCCGGGAAGTCGGGTGCCCAGCCGCGGCCGAACACCGGGTACTCGCCCTTCTGGTAGCCCGTCACGTACGTCTTCCAGGGGCGGCTCTTGAGGGTGATCTCGAACAGGCCGGAGGCCTCCAGCTGCTTCTTGATCTCCTCGAACTCCGCCTTCGTCTCGGAGCCGTAGCGGTCCGTGGTGTACCAGAGCTGGAGCGGAACGGGTTCGGTGATGCCGGCCTTGGTGAGGATCTCGGCGGCCTTGTCGGGGCTGGGCTCGCCGAAGTCGTCGAAGAAGCCCGTGGTGTGGCCGGTCAGGCCCTTCGGGACCATGGAGTACAGCGGCTCGACCGTGTCCTTGTAGACCTTGTGCGCGATGGCCGGACGGTCGACGATCTGGGCGACGGCCTTGCGGACGGCGGGCTTGGCGGCCCACGGGTCCTTCGGGTTGAACACCAGGTAGCTGATCTGCGTGCTGGCGCTCTCGATCAGCTGGAACTCCTTGCGCGCCTCGCGCGTCTGGAGATCGAGGATGTCGTCGGCGGCCAGGCCGCGGAAGGCGACGTCGAGCTCGTGCCGGCGCAGCGCGCTGACCATGGTGGCCGAGTCGTCGAAGTAGCGGATGGTCACGGCGCTGTTCTTGCGCTCGGCGTAGCCCTTGTACTTGTCGTTGCGCAGGAGTTCGGCCTTCTCGCCCTCCTTGTACGACGCCAGCGTGTAGGGCCCGGAGCCGACGACCGCGCCGTCCTCGCGCAGGGAGTCCATCGGGTAGCCGGCCGGGTCGACGATCGACATGGCGGGCGTGGCGAGCACGAACGGGAAGGTCGCGTCCGGCCTGTTGAGGCGGAAGACGACCTCGCGCTCGCTCGGCGCCTCGATCTTGTCGAGGCTGCCCAGCAGACCGGCCGGGCCGCCGTTGACGTCGATCTTGAGGATCCGGTCGATCGAGTGCTTCACGGCCTCGGCGTCGAGGGCGCTGCCGTTGGAGAACTCCAGCCCTTCGCGCAGTTCGCAGCGGTACACGGTGCTGGAGCTGTCCGTGAACTTGCAGCTCTCGGCGGCGTCGGGCTCGGGCTTGGTCGCGCCCGAGGGGTAACTGAGCAGCGTCTGGTAGATGTTGCGGAACAGTTCCCAGGAGCTGTCCCAGGAGGCCGCGGGATCCAGCGTGCTCGGCGCGCTGGTCGTCCCCACGACGATCGGCCCCTCCCCCTCGGAGGATTCCGAAGAGAGGATTCCGCATCCCGCCATCAGGGACGATATGGACGCGATGGCCGCCACCTGCCGCAGGCGTCGGATCCGGTTGAACACGCGCACGCTCCTCGATCTGCCATACCAAGGGTCGGCAGACCATACCGCAGAGCTTCGCGAATTGAACCGGTGTCTCACGGCGGCACTTGATCGATAAACCGTGACTACGTTGTCAGCACCGTGTGATCTGCGTCTCTATGGACGCGCAAGGCTCTTCTGTACAGGGCAAAACGGGCGTCGCCGCGTGCTGCGCGACGACGCCCGCGGCGGGGCTCGGCGGGTCAGCCGACGGGGCTCGGCGGGTCAGCCGACGCCGGCGTTGAGGAAGATACCGCCGTCGACGACGAGCGTCTGGCCGGTGACCCACGCGGACTGCTCGGACGTGAGGAACGCGGCGGCGCCGCCGATGTCCGACGGCACCCCGAGACGGCCCAGCGGGTAGGCGGCCGCCGCCTCCGCCTCCCGGCCCTCGTACAGCGCCTGGGCGAACTTGGTCTTCACGACGGCCGGGGCGATCGCGTTGACCCGCACCGTGGGCGCGAACTCGTGCGCGAGCTGCGCGGTCAGGTTGATCAGGGCGGCCTTGCTCACGCCGTAGGCGGCGATGAAGGGCGAGGGCGCGATGCCCGCGACGGAGGCGATGTTCACGATCGCACCGCCGTTGTCCTTCTGCCAGGCGTGCCAGGTCTTCTGCGCGAAGCCGAGCGCCGAGATCACGTTGGTCTCGAACACCTTGCGGGCGACGCCCAGGTCCAGGTCGGCGATCGGGCCGAACACCGGGTTGGTTCCGGCGTTGTTGACCAGGAAGTCGACGCGGCCGAAGGCCTCCATGGTGCGCTCCACGGCGACGGCCTGGTGGGCCTCGTCGTGGGCCTTGCCGGCGACGCCGATGACCCGGTCGGCGCCGAGTGCCTCGACGGCCTCCTTGAGGGCGTCCTCGTTGCGGCCGGTGATGCAGACCCGGTCACCGCGGGCGACCAGCGCCTCGGCGACGCCGTAGCCGATGCCGCGGCTGGCGCCCGTGACGAGGGCGACCTTGCCGGAGAGTTCAGGCAGTTCAGTCATGTCCGTGATCCTCTAGTCGAGCGGTCCGCCGGCGACGTACAGCACCTGGCCGGAGACGAATCCGGCGGCCTCGCCGGTGAAGAAGGCGACGGCGTTGGCGATGTCGTCCGGCTCCCCGACGCGCTGGACGGGGATCTGGGTGGCGGCCGCGGCCTTGAAGTCGTCGAAGCCCATGCCGACGCGCTCGGCGGTGGCGGCCGTCATGTCGGTGGCGATGAAGCCGGGGGCGACGGCGTTGGCGGTGACGCCGAACTTGCCGAGCTCGATGGCGAGGGTCTTGGTGAAGCCCTGCATGCCGGCCTTGGCGGCGGAGTAGTTGGCCTGGCCGCGGTTGCCGAGGGCGGAGGAGGAGGACAGGTTGACGATCCGGCCGAAGCCGGCGTCGACCATGTGCTTCTGACAGGCCTTGGACATCAGGAAGGCGCCGCGCAGGTGGACGTTCATGACGGTGTCCCAGTCGGAGGCGCTCATCTTGAACAGGAGGTTGTCGCGGAGCACGCCCGCGTTGTTGACAAGGATGGTGGGCCCGCCGAGCTCCGCGGCGATCCGCGCCACGGCCGCCTCGACCTGCGCCTCGTCGGAGACGTCGCAGCCGACCGCGAGGGCCTTGCCGCCGGCCGCGGTGATCTTCTCCACAGTGTCCTTGCAGGCGGCCTCGTCGAGGTCGATCACGGCGACCGCGCGGCCCTCGGCGGCCAGGCGTACGGCGGTGGCGGCACCGATTCCGCGCGCTCCGCCGGTGACTACGGCGACCCTCTGCTCAGTGCTGGACATGGCTGCTTCTCCTCGCCCTTGGGGTGCGGCCCAGCGGCTCGCCCCCAGATGAGCGACCGCTTAGTACCTTCAGCAGACGTGACGCTAGAAGCCCTGGCACGCGGTGTCAACGGCACACCGCACGCATGTGATCCATTCCCCGAACGGCGGCCGCCCCCGGAGTCACCCCATCAGCTCATCCCCGCGCGTTCCTACGGCCGTACGGCCCATAGCGTCGGACCGCGAGCCGCCCGACAGCCCAAGGGGGAACCCATGCACCGCCGCACCGGCGCCCTCGGCATACTGATCGCCGCAGCCACCGCCCTGCCCCTGGCCGGCACCGCGCACGCCCAGGACCTGGACTGCGTCGACTTCACCTACCAGGAGGAGGCGCAGGCCGTGTACGAGGCGACACCCGGCGACCCGCACCGGCTCGACGAGGACCGGGGCCCGGACGACGGCATCGCCTGCGAGTGGCTGCCCCGGCGCGGCGCCGCGACCGGCACGTCCACCCCCTCCGCCGTCACCCCGACGCTCGGCGTCCGAGGCGGGCTCGGCGGATCGTCGTCCTCCGGACCGAGCGACTGGGAGACCGGGGTCGGGGCGGCCTTCGTCCTCGGCACCGCGGGCGCCGCCGGCTACGCGCTGAGGCGCCGCCGCGTCTGACTCACCGCACCAGCAGCCCCAGCAGCCGTTCCGTCTCGGCCGCCGGGTCGGTCGTCAGGCCGGTGTGGACCGGGCCGGGCTGCACGATCGTGGAGCGGGGGGCGATGAGCCAGCGGAAGCGGCGGCCGGCGTCGTCCGAGGCGGCCTGACCCGCGGTGGCGCCGCCCGAGCAGACTCGCTGGACCGCGTCGAGGGCCGCGCGTACGCCGGGCAGGTCCGCGTCGGGGTCGAGGGCCAGCAGGCGCGCCTCGTCCAGGTGGGTGCGGGCACCGACGTAGGCCCGGGCTCGGCAGTAGACCAGCACCCCGGCGTTGATGCACTCGCCGCGCTCCACGCGGGGTACGACGCGCAGGACGGCGTACTCGAAGACCTCGCGGTCCCCCGGTCCGCCCTTGATGAAATGGCGGTCGTCGCTCACTTGGTCCCCTCGATGCGTTCGTGGATGACGGCGGCCCGGGCCAGCAGCGGGCGCGCGTAGGCCCGGCGAAGGTCGTCCGGGTTCTCGAAGCCGGGCTCGCCCGCGAGCCAGTCGTCCGGGATCTCGGCGGTGACCTCGGCGAGGAGGTCCTCGGTGACGAGGGGCGCCAACTCTGCGGCGGCCGCCGCGACATCGGGCCCGAAGGAAGCAAGGGCGTGGTCGGATGCGTCGTAGGGACGGGCCGCGGAGGCCTCGGCGCCGGGCCAGTTGTGGTGCCAGATCATCGTGGCGCCGTGGTCGATGAGCCACAACTCCCCCTGGACCATCAGCAGGTTGGGGTTGCGCCAGGAACGGTCGACGTTGTTCACCAGCGCGTCGAACCAGACGATCCGCCCGGCCTCCGTACCGCTCACGGTGAAGGCCAGCGGGTCGAAGCCGAGCGCGCCGGACAGGAAGTGCATGCCGAGGTTGGTGCCGCCGCTGGCGCGCAGCAGGTCCTGCACCTGCTGCTCGGGTTCGCCGAGGCCCAGCACCGGATCGAGCGCGACCGTCACCAGCCGCGGCATCCGGAACCCCAGGCGGCGGGCGAGTTCACCGCAGACTACCTCGGCGATCAGCGTCTTGCGGCCCTGTCCGGCGCCGGTGAACTTCAGGACGTAGGTCCCGAAGTCGTCCGCCTCGACCAGCCCCGGCAGCGAGCCGCCCTCACGCAGGGGCGTGATGAAACGGGTCGCGATGACTTCCCTCAGCATCGCCCCAGGTTAGCGGCCGTCTGAACGGCACAGGCGCGGCGCCCGTACCTGTGGGCGTGAGTCGAACATGGAAGGGAAGGCCCGCATGACCAGCGAATCGCCCCAGCCCGTCGCAACCCCGAGCCGCCGTACCGTCGTGGCGGCAGTCGGCGCCGTGGGACTCTCCTTCGGGCTGAACGCGTGCGGGTCGGAGGACGACTCCCCCTCCGCGTCCGCCGGGACCGTCGTCGCGAAGACCTCGGACATCCCCGAGGGCGGCGGCAAGGTGCTCAAGGACCACAAGGTGGTGGTCACCCAGCCGACGCAGGGCACGTTCAAGGCCTTCTCCTACGAGTGCACCCACCAGGGATGCCCGGTCACGGGCGTCTCCGACGGTGCCATCACCTGCCCGTGCCACAAGAGCAGGTTCTCGATCGCGGACGGCAGCGTGCAGGGCGGTCCCGCGCCCAAACCGCTCCCCGCGCGCGAGGTCACCGTGGACGGGGACTCGATCACGCTCACCTGACCACGCCTGCCTGAGCCCGATCACGCCGGGCCGACCCGGCCGCGCGACCGCCTCAGCGCGCCGATCGCCTCGTCGGTGGTGACCAGGGTGGCGACCAGGGCGAGCGTGTGCCGGATCATCGCGGAGGTGTACTCGGCGGGAACCCCGGCTATGGCGTCCGTGGGCACGACCACGGTGTAGCCGCGGTTCACGGCGTCGAACACGGCGTTCGGGATCGCCACGTTGGCCGAGACCCCGGTCACGACCAGCGTGCGGCAGCCCAGGTTGCGCAGCAGGGCGTCGACGTCGGTGCCCTGGATCGGCGACAGCCCGTGCAGCCGTCGTACGACGAAGTCCTCCCCGGTGACCTCGATGGGCGCGGCGACGCGGACCGCGGTGGTGCCGGAGAGCTGCCGGACGGGGAGCCGTTCGGCGGCGCGGAACAGGCGGGCGTTGCGGTTCGCGCCGCGTCCGTCGGGGCGGCGCTCGGCGACGGCGTGGACGACCTGCACACCGGTCCGGTGGGCCACCTCCACCAGCCGGGCGACGTTGGCCAGGGCGCCCGAGGAGCGGGCCTGCCGGGCGAGTTCGGGCAGGGCGGCGTCCGGTCCGACGACGCCCTGCTGGCACTCGACGGTGAGCAGCACGGTGCGGTCCGGGCGGAGGAGCTCGCTGAGCTGGTCGTTCGACGGCATGGTTCCCCCCTGGGCGCCGACGGTGTGGGGCGGGCGAGACTAGCCACCATTGCGCGACGGCGGAAGACGACCCATCCTTTTCTGACGTGATGTCAGAGGATCTCCTCATCGGGGAGGCCCTTCTCTGGCACGACGTGGGAGAAGAGGGGGCCGTATGACCGCCACTCAGCGCCGGGGCCGGAAGATCATGATGACACCCGGCGAACTGGACGAGTTTCTGACCACCCAGCGCACCTGTCGGCTGGCCACGGTGTCCGCGGACGGCTCACCGCACGTGAGCGCCCTGTGGTTCGCCTGGGACGGGAGCTCGCTCTGGCTGTACTCGGTGGTGCGCAGCAAACGCTGGGCGGACCTGCGGCGCGACCCCCGGGTGGCGGTCGCGATCGACAGCGGTGAGCAGTACGACGAGCTGCGCGGCGTCGAGCTGTCGGGGACCGTCGAGTTCGTGGGCGAGTGCCCCCGCACCGGGGAGCTGTGCGCCGAACTCGACGTCCCGGAGACGCTGTTCGCCCGCAAGAACTTCGGCCTGGAGGAGATGCCGCACGACGGCCGGCACGCCTGGCTGCGGCTGACCCCCACCAAGGTCGTGTCCTGGGACTTCAGGAAGCTGGCGCCCCTGTAGGACGTGTCCCGGGGGACCACGAGGCATGTGGACGGCCGTCTTCCCGCCCCCTCACCCCCTGGCCCCGACCCGCTCCCCCGCCGCCCGCAGCGCCTTCACCGCCGCCCGGATCGAGGGGCGGCGGTCGGCGTCCGCGCGCCAGACGACGTACACATGCCGCCGCACCCGCTGCTTGAGCGGCACGGTGACGACCTCGGCGGGCATCGGGTGACGGCCGAGCAGCGGGACGACGCAGACGCCGAGGCCCGCGGCGACCAGGCCGAGCTGGGTGTGGGTCTCGGCGGCGCGGTGGCCGACGATCGGTTCGATGCCCTTGGAGCGCAGCGTGAACATCAGCCACTCGTGGCAGAACTCGCCCTGGCCCCAGGTGATCCACTCGTCCTCGGCGAACTCGGCGAGGTCCACTTCGTCCCGGCCCGCGAACCGGTGGCCGACCGGCATCGCCACGTCGGCGGGGTCGTCCAGGAGGGGTGCCTTGACCAGGCCGTCCGGCAGCGGCATCGGCTTGTTGTACCAGTCGAGCACCACGGCGAGGTCGAGATCGCCGCGCACCACTCCGGCGACGCCGTTCTCCGGTTCCAGTTCGCACGAGCGCAGCCGCAGCGCCGGGTGCTGAGCGCGCAGCGCGGCCAGGGCCGTAGGGAACAGTCCGCGCGCGGCGGTCGGGAAGGCCGACAGTCTCAGCTCGCCGGCCACCTGCCCGCGCTGCGCCTCCAGATCGGACTGTGCCAGCTCGACCTGGGACAGGATCCGCGCCGCGTGCTCGGCGAGCAGCCGGCCTGCGTCCGTGAGGCGCACGCCCCGGCCGTTCTTGGCGAGGAGCTGCTGGCCGACCTCGCGCTCCAGCTTGGACATCTGCTGGGAGACGGCGGACGTCGTGACGTGCAGCCCTTCGGCCGCGCCGCTGACCGAGCCGTGCCGGGCGAGGGCGTCCAGGGTGCGCAGGCGCTCCAGGTTCAACATGTAAGCAATGCTACGAGATATGGCTCGAGAATTCTCGCTTGTGCTACGAAGTTGTGGGGCCGCAAGGTGATCCCATGACCACCGCCACCGCTCCCCGCGCGGCGCTCGACTGGCGCCTGCGCTTCGCCGCCCTCTCCCTGATCTGGGGCTTCAGCTTCCTGCTCATCAAGGTGGGCACCGAGGGCTACGCCCCGTTCCAGGTCACCCTCGGCCGACTGCTGTTCGGTACGGCGGTGCTGGCGGTGGCGATGGCGGTGAAGCGGGAGCGGCTCCCGCGCGGGACGCGCACCTGGGCGCATCTGACGGTCGCCGCGTTCCTGCTGAACGCCCTGCCGTTCTCGCTGTTCGCCTACGCGGAGCTGACGATCCCGTCGACGCTCGCGGGCATCTGCAACGCGACCTCACCCCTGTGGGGCATGGCCCTGTCCCTCGTCGCCCTCTCGGAGGACCGGCCCACCCGGCTGCGGGTCGCCGGCCTCGGCCTGGGCTTCCTCGGCGTCCTGACGGTGCTCGGCGCCTGGCAGGGCTTCACCGGCCTCGACGCCAGGGGCACGGGCATGGCCCTGCTGGCCTCGCTCAGCTACCCGATCGGCTGGATCTACGTCCGCCGCACCCTCGCCGGGTCCGGGCGCTCGCACCTGTCCCTGACCGGGGCCCAGTTGCTGCTCGCCACGCTCCAACTGGCCGTCGTCACCCCGCTCTTCACCTCCGTCCCCACCGCCTTCCCACTCCTGCCCCTGCTCGCCGTCACCGCCCTGGGCGCCCTCGGCACCGGCTTCGCCGTACTCCTCCAGTACGGCCTGGTCGCCGAGGTCGGCCCGACGACGGCCCAGATGGTCACCTACTTCATCCCCGTCATCGCGACAGCCGCGGGCGTGACCCTGCTGGGCGAGTCCCTGACCTGGTCGACACCGGTAGGCGCGGCGATCGTCCTGGCGGGAGCGGCACTGACGCAGCTCCGGCCGCGGGAGCGCGGCAGCGGCGCACCGGGGCACGACGGCCCCGCGGAGGGCGCGCGGATCTTGCAGCGCAGTACCTAGCCGCTGACCGCTGAGCTGACGCCCAGCTGGACGCGGGTCGGAAATCCGGACCCGGATCGTCGGCCCCCGCAACGCGCGGCGGGTCGGAAAATCAAACCCGCCTCCCTACACCCCACCACGCCCCGGCACCGGCCTCGCCGCAGCGGCCACCGCGTCCGCCAGGGCAACCGTCTCCCCCTCGGTGAGCGTCGAGACGGTGACGCGGATGCCGGGCCGTGCCCCCATCCGGAAGCGGGCCCCCGGCGCCACCGCCCACCCCGCGTGCAGCAGCCGCGCGACGGCCCCCGTCTCGTCCGGGACCGGGATCCACACGTTCATGCCGCTGCGCCCCCGGGCCTCGATCCCCCGCGCGGCGAGCGCGTCGATCAGCAGGTCGCGGCGTCGGCCGTACGCCGCGGCCACCGCCTTCGCGTCGACCGCACCCTCGCTCCACAGCCGCACCAGCGCGCGCTGGACGATCCGGCTCACCCAGCCGGGCCCGAGCCGCTGCCGGCCGCGCACCCGGTCGAGCGTGACGGCGTCGCCGGTGAGCACGGCGAGCCGCAGGTCGGGGCCGTAGGCCTTGGCGGCGGAGCGGGTGAAGGCCCAGTGGCGGGTGGTGCCGGCCAGCGGGTGCAGGGGCTGGTCGACGATCGCGTGACCGTGATCGTCCTCGATGAGCAGGGTGTCGGGGTGTTCGCGCAGGACGGATCGCAGCACGCGCGCGCGTGGGGCGCTCACCGCGGCGCCGGTCGGGTTCTGCGCCCGGTCGGTGACGATCAGGGCGCGCGCCCCGGCGTCGAGGGCGCGGCGGACGTCGTCGGGAAGCGGTCCGTCGTCGTCGACGCCGACGGGGGCGACGCGCAGGCCGAGGGCCGGGATCAGGTCGAGGACACTGCCCCAGCCGGGATCCTCGACGGCGACGGTGTCACCTGGCTTCAGATGGGCGGCGAGGACGCGTTCTATGGCGTCGAGCGAGCCGGAGGAGACGGCGAGGGGTCCGTCCGGCACACCGTCCGCGTCCAGTTCGGCCCGCGCGATACGGGCCAGCGCGGGGTCCACGGGTTCGTCGCCGTAGAGCACCGGATGCCGGTCGGCTTCCTCCGCCGCGGCCGCGAACACCCCGGCCAGCGGCGGCAGCAACGCCGGGTCCGGGTTGCCGTCGGCCACGTCGCGCACTCCCTCGGGCACGTCGACCCTGACGTACTCGCGCCCGGTGGTCGCGGGCCGGGGCCGCACCCGGCTGCCCCGCCGCCCGGCGGTCTCGATGACCCCGCGCTCGCGCAGGATGCGGTACGCGGCGGCGACGGTGTTGGGGTTCACTCCCAGCTCGACCGCCAACTCCCGCATGGGCGGCAGCAGTTGCCCGGGCGCCAGCTCGCCCGACCCCACCGCCGCCTCGACGCTCGCCGAAATCTCCGCAGCGCGCCGACCTGTGATCCGATATCCTCCTAGCACAAACAAGAGTATGCACTAGTGCAATGGAGAGTGCAATGCAGGAGACCCGGCAACCGACGTCACAGCCCGCCACCTACACGCCGACCGACCGCACGGTCCCCACCCGCGCCGCCGAGCGGGCCGCCTACGACAAGGATCTGGTGCACTCGATACTCGACGAGGCCTACGTCTGCCATCTCGGCTTCGTCCGGGATGGCGCGCCGGTGGTACTGCCGACGCTGTTCGCCCGGGTCGACGACCGCCTCTACGTCCACGGCTCGACCGGCTCGCGCCCGCTGCGGATGACGGGCCAGGCCGACCCGGGGCTGCCGGTCTGCCTGACCGTCACGCACGTCGACGCGCTGATCCTGGCCCGCTCCGCCTTCCACCACTCGATCAACTACCGGTCGGTGGTCGTGCACGGCGTCGCCCACCAGGTGACGGACCCCGAGGAGAAGCGGATCGCCCTGGACGCCCTGGTCGACCACGTCGTACCGGGCCGCTCCGCGGACTCCCGGCCCGCCAACAAGAAGGAACTGGCCGCCACCGCCGTCATCCGCCTCGACCTCGACGAGGTCTCCGCCAAGCTCCGCACCGGCGGCGTCAACGACGAGCCCGAGGACCTCGCGCTCCCGCACTGGGCCGGCGTCGTCCCCCTGCGCAAGGGCTACGACGCACCCGTCGCCGACGCCGGCCTCGCCCCGGGCACCGAGGTCCCCGAGTACCTCGTCAGGACACTGTGAGCTGCCCCGCGCGGCGCGTCTCCGCCGCCGCCAGCCCGGCGACCGACCCCAGCATCAGCAGGGTGCCGGCCAGCGTGGCGGCGGTCAGTCGTTCACCGAGCAGGACGACGGCGAGCCCCGCCGCGGCGACGGGCTCCAGCAGCATGATCACCGAGACCGTGGCGGACCGTACGACCGCGGCGCCCGCGAAGTAGAGGGCGTAGGCGAGCGCCGTGGGCACGGCCGCGATGTAGGCCAGCAGCCCCACCAGCCGGAGCGGTTCCGCG
Organism: Streptomyces sp. TRM68416; assembly: GCF_014596915.1. GTDB lineage: Bacteria > Actinomycetota > Actinomycetes > Streptomycetales > Streptomycetaceae > Streptomyces. The sequence goes on along the minus strand of NZ_JACVWU010000038.1, from coordinate 33,676 downwards.
GTCTGCGGCAGCAGCCCCTCGGCCAGCGCGAACGGCAGCAGGCACAGGCTGGTGACCGCGAACGCCCCCACCGTCGCCCCGGAGACGTCGCCGTCACCGCCCCAGTGGCGGGCGAGCAGGGTCATGACGGAGTATCCGGCTGCCGAGACCAGCGCGAGCAGCACGCCGAACGGGCGCACGGTCGCGCCCCCGCCGCCGAGCACGAGGACGGCCAGTCCGGCGAGCGCTCCGGCGACGGCGGCCAGGCCGCCCCGCCCGAGCCGCTCCCCGAGGGTGAGCCGGGCGCCCAGCGTGATGAGCACGGGACCGGCGCCGAGGGTGACGACGGTGGCCACCGCGAGGCCGGTGACCTCGACGGCGGCGAAGTAGGACGTCTGGAAGACGGCCAGCCCGACGCCCGTGGCGCCCGCCCGCCGGAGCCGCCGGCCGCGCGGCGCCGGCCGGGCCGCGACCGTACGCGGTCGCAGCAGGTGGACGGCGAGCAGCAGCGCGAGTCCGGTCGCGCAGCGCCAGAAGGAAAGGGCGACGGGCCCCATGTCACTGGTCCGGTAGACCAGGGAGGCGGCCGCGCCCGCGGTGCCCCAGGCGACACCGGCGACGATCAGACAGAGGAGGCCTCGCCCGATGGGCAGGCCGGAAGAAGTGTGCGACACGCGTTCTCTCCGCAGATACGCAGAAGATCGGAAGGACGCCCGCTCGGCGGGGTCCGCGGACTGCGTCTGCGGGCAGCACCGGTCACCCCGGCGGCATGCCGGGGTGACGACCGGACGCCCGCCTAGGCGGCCGGCGGCGGAAGGACGAGCGTGTACGCGTGCATGATCGCGACCCTAGGACGCGGTGCCACGGACGGACAACTCCTTTTCCCCGGCACTCCCGGCACCGCTCGCGACCGGCTCCGCCGCCCCTTTGGAGGGGGCCGTGGACTGGGCGATGAGGGCGCCGAGGAGGACGACCGCGCCGCCGATGATCTGCGGTGCCGACAGGTGCTCGCCGAGCAGCACCCAGGCGAGCACGGTCGCGATGACCGCCTCCAGGCAGGCGACGACGCCCGCGACCTGCGGAGAGAGCCGGCGCACCGAGACCACGCCGGTGACGTAGGCGAGGACCGTGGCGACGAGCACGATCCAGGCCAGCAGCGCTCCGGCCGCGACCGGGGTGCCGTTCATGTCGACGGTGGCGGTGAGGACGGACCGGTCCATGGTCCAGGGGCGGGCCACGACGGTCAGCACGGCGGCGCCGACGAGCAGGCCGTAGGCGATGACGCCGAGCGGGTCCGGCGCCTCGTCGGCCGCGTCGCTGCCCTGGTCGGACAGGACGAAGTAGCCGACCTGGCAGCAGGCGGCGCCGAGGGCGAGCAGCAGGCCGAGGGCGTCGAAGCCGAGGCCGGACCAGACCTCGACGACACAGGCGAGGCCGCCGACCGCGAGGACCACCCCGAGAGCGGCGGCACGGGTCACCGGCCGCCGCTGCACGAACCGCACCCAGCCGAGCACCAGCGCCGGAGCGAGGTACTCGACGAGCAGCGCGACGCCTACCGGGATGCGGGAGATGGAAGCGAAGTAGAAGGCCTGGACGCCGGCCACGCCGAGCAGTCCGAACCCGGCGAGCAGCGCGGGACGGCGGCGCAGCAGGGCGCGGTGACGCACGGCGAGCGGCAGCATCACCAGGGCCGCGCCGGCCACCCTGAGCCACACCACGTGCAGCGGGTCGAGCCCCGCCTCGATCAGTGGCTTGGCCGCGACACCGGACCCACCGAAGGCGAGCGCGGAGACCAGGGCGAGGCCGAGCCCCATGCCCCTTCCCCGGCCGCCCTGACTGCTCTCTGACGTACGCACCGGCACATGATGACAGGGGACGACATGACCGTCACCCCCAATGACACCTGTCTCACCGGCTGGACGACACCGGGCCCGCTCAGCAGCGGGGCGCCACGCGCACGTCACACCCGTCAGCCGCACACGCTCGCCAGGCTCAGCAGCCAGGCTCCACCCGCCCGCCACGCCACGCAGCCGCACACGCTCGCCAGGCTCCACCCGTCCGGCACGCCCTGCAGCCACACGCGCTCGCCAGGCTCAGCAGCCGGGCTCCACCCGTTCGTCGGGCCGCCTGTCGACGCGCTCGAACACCTCGCCCGGGTCGATCCCGGCGCGGGCGAGCACCTCCACCGCCCGCGCCTCCTTGTCCACGACGATCGCGGCGAGCAGGTCGACCCCGCGGGCGGACTCGTCACCCCGGTGTGCGGCGCGCTCGCAGGCGTACTCCATCGCCCCCGCGGCCAGCGGCGAGAACCCCTCGACCTCGGTCACCACGGGCACGGCCCCCGAGTCCTCGACGCTGCTCTGCCACCGCAGCCCGTAGCCGATGCTGCGCTGGACGAGATAGCCGAGCAGCCGGGCGATCTGCGGGGCACCGTCGAACACGGCACGCACCTCGGGGTCGTACTCCAGCAGGGAGTGCAGCAGATGGGCCGTGTCGATCTGACGGTCCGCGTCCCGCACCGCACGGCGGCGCGCGCCGGAGATCACCGCTGCCAGCTCGGCACTGAGCCTGGCATCGTCTTCCGGGCGCCGTCCGACCTGGTCACGGGCCGGCTGGCGGGGGATACGGGGTTGCACATCCCCACCTCATCAGCCTCTTGCCGCCGGGTCATCCCCGGAGGGATGCATTCTCGCGTCCCACACAGAGTGGACCCGACGGGCCGGAATCTCCTCCTTGGGGAGGAGATCACGCCGTTTTCTCCCCGGGGCGCGCGCCCACTTGCCACGCGCCCCGCGCGCAACCGTGGGCCGCCCTCGTCCGTCCAACACGGGTATGGAGAGCAGGTGCTGGCTGGTGGCGTTACCGGCCGTCGACGGCAGACAGTACGTCTACCGGGTCTATGCCCCGGAGGACGCACTGCCCGCCGACCTGTTCTGGGACGCCTGGCACTGCCACGACGAGAGCACCTTCCCGCGCGCGTGGGACCTGTTCGATGCGGCAGTGATACACCTCGTCGGCTGAGGACGCCGGCCCACTCGCGGACCCACCCTTCCTGACGGTTCATCAGTATTGAATGTTCCGGGCGCTGCGGCTACGTTCCGCGACACCACAGCCCGAGACGAAGAGGTGGTCGCATGGCCGAAGTCAGCGCGGAGGCACGTATCGGGGCACCGGCCGACAAGGTGTGGGCACAGCTCACGGACTGGTCTGCGTACGGCGAGTGGAACGCGACCCACACCAGCTTCCCGCAGGGCGGCCCGACGGCCCTCGAAGTGGGCGGCACCTTCCAGGAGAACATGAAGCTGATGGGCTTCCCGGCCGAGGTCGAGTGGACGATCGAGGAGCTGGAGCCGGCCCGGGTGATGGCCCTGCGCGGCAAGGGCCCCATGGCCGTGAGCGTCGCCACGCGCTACACCCTGACACCGGACGGCGACGCCACGACCGTCCGCATCGACGGCGAGTTCACCGGCGCCGCGGTATCCCTGATGGCAGGCCGCCTCAAGGACTCGGGGACGGCGGCCCTGAACGAGTCGCTGCGCAAACTGGCCGCACTGGTGACCTGACGGCGGTACGACGAAGGCGCCCCGCGGAGTGATCCGCGGGGCGCCGGGCCGTCAGTCCTCGTCGGCGAGGATCAGGTACAGCTTCTTGCGGGCCTCGTTGACGACGGCGAGCGCCTTCTCGCGCTGCTCCTTGCTGCCGGTCTTCCAGACCTGGCCGAAGGCCTCCGTCAGACCGAAGCCGGCCTGCCGTATGTCGTTCACGGCCTCCCAGTCGACCCCGCGCGAGGCCTCCTCCCAGGGCGCCTCGGGCCCCTCGTCGGCCGCCGCGCGCCCGGCCTCGGTGAGCGAGAACAGCTTCTTGCCGCCCTCGCTCTCACTGATGATCAGCCCCTCGTCCTCCAGCAGCTGCAGCGTGGGGTACACCGAGCCGGGGCTGGGCTTCCACGCCCCGCCGCTGCGCTCGGCGATCTCCTGGATCATCTCGTACCCGTGCATCGGCCGGTCCTTGAGCAGGGCGAGGATCGAGGCACGTACGTCTCCGCGCCGCGCCCTCCCCCTGGGCCCTCCGCGCCCCCTGGGGCCCCAGCCCGGCCCGAAGCCCGGCCCGCCGAAACCGGGCCCACCGGGCCCGAACGGCCCGAAGGCACCACGCCGCCCGTCGAAACCACCACGGCCCTGACGACCGGCACCACCGTGTCCACGTTCGAATCCATGGCTACGCATCGCCATCACTCCATTCAGTCGTTGATCAGTCGCGATGCCTCAACGATATATCGGAATACGTCGTACGGCAAGAGTCAGACCGGAGCGACCGCCCGACCAAGTCGGTCCAGACCCTCCCCATTGGCCTTGGCCTGCGACTTTCCCGGCCCTCTACCGTCGGGCCATGCGCATCCGAATCGTCGACGCCTTCACCGATCGCCCGTTCTCCGGGAACCCGGCCGGAGTCCTCCTCCTCGACGCCTTCCCGGCGGACGACTGGCTCCAGAAGGTGGCCATGGAGGTCAATCACGCCGAGACCGCGTTCGCCCACCGGCTGTCCGAGGACTCGGAGGCCGACTGGGCGCTGCGCTGGTTCACGCCCGCCACCGAGGTGGCGATGTGCGGCCATGCCACGCTCGCCACTGCCCATGTCCTGCACGTCACCGGCGCCCATGAGGGCCCGGTGCGGTTCGCCACCCGAAGCGGAGTGCTCGTCGCCACGCCCCGCGCCGACGGCTCCTTCACCCTGGACTTCCCGACGGCCCCGCTGACCCCGGCCCCGGTCCCGGCCGGAGTCGCCGACGCGCTGGGCGCCCGGCCGCTGTCCGCCTTCGACACCGGCCCGAACGTGGGTGACCTGCTGGTCGAGCTCGCCGACGAGAAGACGGTCCACGCCCTGACACCGGACCACAAGGCACTCGGCGCCTTCTCCGAACGCGGCATCATCGCCACCGCCCGCGCCGAGGGCCCCTCCCGGGGCTACGACTTCGTCTCCCGCTGCTTCTTCCCCAACGTCGGCATCGACGAGGACCCGGTCACGGGCAGCGCCCACACCGCGCTGGCCCCGTTCTGGTCCGAGCGCCTCGGCCGCGCCGAGCTCACCGGACTCCAGGCCTCCCCGCGCTCCGGCCGGGTCCACACCGAGCTGCGCGGCGACCGCACCCTGCTGAGCGGCCGCGCGGTGACGGTCATCGACGGAGAGCTGACGGCCTGAGTACCCAGGGGCACGAAAAGGGGCGTACGACGACGCCGTACGCCCCCTGCCCCACCGGTCACGCCGTCGGCAGCCACCCCACCTTGCCGGCCAGCAGCGCGTAGCCCACGAAGGCGCCGATGTCGAGCAGCGAGTGCGCCACCACCAGGGGGCCCACCCGGCCCCAGCGGCGGTAGAGGTAGACGAACACCACGCCCATCACCATGTTGCCGATGAAGCCGCCGATGCCCTGGTAGAGGTGGTACGAGCCGCGCAGCACGGAACTGCCCAGCAGCGCGGCGCCGGGCGTCCAGCCCAACTGGTCGAGCCGGCGCAGCAGATAGCCGACGACGATGACCTCTTCGAGGATCGAGTTCTGCAGCGCGGACAGGATCAGGACGGGGTACTTCCACCAGACCTCGGGCAGCGCCTCGGGCACCACCGTCAGGTTGAAGCCGAGGCCCCGTGCGGCCAGGTAGAAGGCGATGCCGGAGCTGCCGATGACTGCGGCGATCGCCGCGCCGCGGCCGAGGTCCGGCCAGGGCCGGGTGCGGTCGAAGCCGAGGGTCCGCAGGCTCTGGTTCTCGCGCCGCAGGAAGTGCGCGACGAGGAGCACGGGGATCAGCGCCGTACTGATCCCGAAGAGCTGCCAGGCCAGATCCAGCCAGGGGCGCCCGGGCGCGGCCGAGGCGTTGAGGGTGGCCGCCTGGTCCTTGAGGCCTCCTGGCTTGGTCACCGATCCGACAAAACTGATCAGGGCGGACACACCGCTCGCCCCCAGCGAGAGCCCCAGGACGAGCAGCGTCTCGTCACGGAGGATCCGCCGCGAGGGCCGCTCCTGCGGATAAGATCCGGCCGCCGGGCCCGCCTCCGCCTGCACACCTGCCTCCAGTTGAGAAATCCGGCCCCGTCCTCGCCCCGCCAGGGGCCCGACAGAACTCACGAAGATCCTCTGTGACAGGGGGCCGACCTGGAGGGGCACCACCGTCACGGACGTCACAGCTTGCCCGACCAGTATGAGGCGGGCGGCAGCGACCCCCGTACGGACACCCGGGCGATGCGATCGAGGCAGACGCCCCCGCGCACATACGCAGCTGCCCAGACCGGACCGGCACACCGGACCACACTCTCACCCCCGCACGAACCCCCAGGCAGCCCCGACCGAACTGGCACACCCGGCCACGCCCCCACCCCCGCACGAACCCCAAACAGCCCCGACCGAACCGGCGCACCGGGCCACACCCTCACCCCCGCACGAACCCCCAGGCGGCCCCAACCAAACCGGCACACCCGGCCACACCCCCACCCCCGCACGAACCCCAAACAGCCCCGACCGGACCGACGCGCCGAGCCGCGCCCCCTCACCCCAGCGGCACCGGCTCCGGCAGCCCCACCGGCCAGGTGTGGACCGGCTCGCCCTGGTGCATCAGCTCGCGGTAGCGCCGGGTCGTGGCGGCCAGGGCGGCCTGGCGGGACAGCCCCTGTTCCAGGAGACGGCGGAAGGTCGCGGACTGCCAGGAGGCACCGTTGGAGCGGCGGCGGCACCGCTCCTCGATCACACCCAGGTAGAGGTCCCGGTCGGCGGGCTCGACGCCCCAGGCGTCCAGGCCGGCCTCGGCCAGCGGCAGCAGCTCCTCGCGCACCAGGCTCACGGCGTCGACCTCCGCCGTACCGCCGTGCCGACCGCGCCGGGGCCACCGCAGTCGGGCGTCGATGCCGTACCGGCAGGCGGCGTCGAAGTTGGCGGCGGCCGCCTCGAACGGCAGCCGGGTCCACACCGGGCGCGGCTCCTCGGCGAGGGCGCGGACGACGCCGTAGTAGAAGGCCGCGTTGGCGACGACGTCCGTGACGGTGGGGCCCGCGGGCAGGACGCGGTTCTCGACGCGCAGGTGCGGGACGCCGTCGGCGATGCCGTAGACCGGGCGGTTCCAGCGGTAGACGGTGCCGTTGTGCAGGACGAGTTCGGCGAGCGTGGGGACACCGCCCTCGTCGATCACCCGCAGCGGGTCCTCGTCGCCGCAGATCGGCAGCAGGGCCGGGAAGTAGCGCAGGTTCTCCTCGAAGAGGTCGTACACGGAGGACACCCACCGTTCCCCGAACCAGGTGCGCGGGCGTACCCCCTGGGCCTGGAGCTCGGGCGGGCGGGTGTCGGTGGACTGCTGGAACAGCGGGGGCCGGGACTCACGCCACAGCTCCCGGCCGAACAGGAAGGGCGAGTTGGCGCCGACCGCGACCTGGGCGGCGGCGACGGCCTGCGCGGCGTTCCAGACGTCGGCGAAGCGGGCCGGGGTGACCTGGAGGTGCAGTTGGACGGAGGTACAGGCCGCCTCGGGCGCTATGGACTTCGAGGTGCAGTTGAGGTGCTCCACACCGGCTATGTCGAGCACGAAGTCCTCGCCGCGGGCCGCGACGATCTGGTCGTTGAGCAGCGTGTAGCGGTCGACGGCGGAGAGGTTGGAGGAGACCAGGTCGTCCCGGTCGAGCGTCGGCAGAATGCCGATCATCATGATTCCCGCGTCCAGCTCCCCGGCTTTCCGGTCGGCATATGCCAAGGAGGTGCGGAGTTCCTCGGCGAGCCGGTCGAATACCCGACCACCCAGCCGGTGTGGGGCTATGTTCACTTCCAGATTGAACATGGCGAGTTCTGTTTGGAAATCGCGACTCGCGATCCGCTCGAGAACCTGTGCATTCAACATTCTCGGCATGCCGTCGGCTCCGGCGAGATTCAATTCGATCTCGAGCCCCATGAGATTCTTGGGGCGATCGAACCGCTGCTGCGCCAGGAGTCGCTCCAGGCCCGTCAGGCACTGCCGGAGCTTGTCCCGGTAGAGCTGCCGATCGGACAGGTCGAACCGGCCTGCCACGACCTTCTCCCCCATCGAAGTGTCCCTCCTCGAATGGGCGGACCGGCGATCCGGCCGCCGGCGTCCCGGGTCCGGATGGGATGATGCCCAGCCGAAGCGATCGATAACGTCCCGGACGGACCAGTCGCCCGCTACGCTGTGGCACGTGACCGGCGGCACATTCGCCGGGCATGGAGCACAACGCCGTTTCGAGTGGTGCACGATCTCGTGAAAAACGCCGACGAGAATTGGCCGACCGCGCCTCGCGCATTTTCCGAGGTCACCACCTCCCCGCCCGCCCGGAATCGGGATGATTCCCGCGTGTCGCCGACCGAATACGCCCTTGCCGAGTGGGCCGGAAACGGCTAGACGAAACACCGACTGAACACTTGTCGTATAAACTCCGCGAACAAGGCAGAAGGTTGATGCCCGTTCGGAGAACCTGCCGTAGGAGATGACGTGCGGCAGGCCTCACGCGCACCCACGTTCCCGGGCCTCGACCATCACCTCTGCACCCCCGCGAGCTGACAGCGCCGTCCGCCCCGCCCTCGCGCCACCGTGCCTGTCGAATGAGAGAGGCGACCCACCATGCCGCTGCATGTCCCCCCGGCTCCCGCCCCCGCACTGCGCTCCGTCCTCACCGCACTCGGGTCTCCCACCGCGGTCCGCGAGGCCCGAACCCCCTCCCTGCGCACCCCCCAGGGACCCGCCACACCCGAACTGCCACTGCCGGTACATGTCCTGGACGACATCACCGCGACGAGCCCCTCCGCCGCCCGGCTGGCCGGCTGGCGTTTCCTGATCCGCTGCGGCGACCGCGCCGTGGCCGCCGCCGAGACCCGGCTGACCCCCGACGGCTGGGCGTTCTCGCACTTCTTCGAGGGCCCCTACATCGCCTCCACCGAGCGCGCGCTGCGCCAGGCCGAGACGATGGCACAGCCCTACCAGCCGCGCCTGCTGTCCATCCCCGGCCTGTACATGCTCACGCTGTGGCTGCACGGCGACTGCGCCGCCGACGCCACCACCGGCCATCCCGCACCCACCGACCTGCTCGTCCCCCTGGCCCCGGCCCCGCCCGGCATCGCCGCCCACCGGCCGCACCGGGCCGCCGACCTGCTCCCGGTACTCACGCTCCGGGTGACCCCGGCACGACTCCTCGGCTCACCGGCCTGAAGCCCCTCGCGCCACCCCGTACCCCGCCGCCGGAGGCCCCGGTCGCGGGGTACGACACTGTCCACCCGCACGAGCCGCTCGTACGCTCCGCTCGTACGAGCACAAAAGCGCTCCCACGAGCCTTTGGCCGGTACGGACTAGCCCCATCCGGCCATCCCGAACCATCCGAAGTGACAGTGCGGTTGGACTGAACCGTCCGCGCGGGTGATGCGTCCTCAACCTGTGAGAAGCGGTGCTCCGAAATCCCTGCGGATTGACGCCCGTAGGGCAACACTGGGTTCGAGCCGACTTATCACAACGGGGGCAGGCCATGAACATCACATCAGAGCGGAAGATCCCACCCATGTGCCAGCACCAGCCACCGTGTCCGTCCGCAGCCTCCGCCGACCGGGAGTCCGCGCGCCTCATGGCGCACCACCCGGAGCAGGGATGGAGTCTGCTGTGCAACGGCGTTCTCCTCTTCGAGGACACCGGTGAGCTGCTGCCCGACGGCCGGATCATCGCCCCGCACCGCCCGCTGGGCGCCGACCAGGTGGTGACCGCGGCCTAAGCAGGCCGTCCGGGCGGCCCGTCGAGCCGCCCGGTGAATCAGGGGCCGGCTCGCAGACCCGCTCTGCGCACCGGCCCCGACGCATGTCCGGACGGACTTCCCACCACCCCCCACTTTCCGGAAGACTTCTGGAAGTTTTCGACAGCAGGTCGACGGAGGTGGGGAGTTGACAGCACAGGAGACCGATCCCGGGGGCAAGGTCACCATCACGGAGATCGCGCGCCAGGCCGGCGTCTCGGTGCCGACCGTGTCACGGGTGGTCAACGGCAGGTCCGACGTGTCGCCCAAGACCCGGGCGCGCGTCGAGGAACTGCTGCGCCTGCACGGCTACCGCAGGCGCCCCGCGGGCTCCGGGCAGAGCGCCGCCCTCCTCGACCTCGTCTTCAACGACCTCGACAGCCCCTGGGCGGTGGAGATCATCCGCGGGGTGGAGGAGGTGGCGCACGCGGCCGGCGTCGGCATCGTGGTGTCGGCGATCCACGGGCGGTCGGGCGACGCCCGGGAGTGGATGCGCAATCTCCGGGCGCGCGCCTCCGACGGGGTCGTCCTCGTCACCTCGGCGCTGGAGCCGGGCCTGCACGAGGAGTTGCGGGCGCTGGGCGTACCGCTGGTGGTGGTCGACCCGGCGGGCTCCCCCGTGCTCGACGTACCCACGATCGGCGCCGCGAACTGGGCCGGCGGGCTGGCCGCCACCCAGCATCTGCTGGCCCTCGGCCACCGCAGGATCGGCCTGATCGCGGGGCCGCCGCGGCTGCTGTGCTCGCGGGCCCGCTTCGACGGCTACCGGGCGGCCCTGGAGGGCGCGGGCATCACGGTGGACGACTCCCTGGTGGTGCCCGGCGACTTCCGCCCCGAGTCCGGGTGCACGGGCTGTACGGCGCTGCTGGACCTGCCCGAGCCGCCGACCGCCGTGTTCGCGGCCAGCGACCAGATGGCGCTCGGCGCGATCGAGGCGCTGCGCCGGCGGGGTCTCAGGGTGCCGGAGGACATGAGCGTGGTCGGCTTCGACGATCTTCCGGAGGTCCGCTGGTCGGCGCCGCCGCTGACCACCGTGCGCCAGCCGCTCGCGGACATGGGCAAGCTCGCCGTCCGCACGGTCCTGCGGCTGGCCGCCGGGGAACGGCCGGACTCACCGCGGGTGGAGCTGGGCACCGAACTGGTGGTGCGGGCGAGCACCGCACCACCAGCCGTGCGGTGAGCCCTACTTCAGCGCGTCCCGGATCGCGTAGTACGCAGGCTTCGGCCTGAGCTCCTCGTCCCAGGGCAGGGCTGCGCCCTCGCCCTCGAAGAACGCCGGGATCCACGAGTACTTGTCCGTGTAGTCCCACAGGGTGATTCCGACGCACCGGCGCACCGCGAGGCAGGCCTTGGTCACGTCGCGGTACCACTCGGCCTGGGTGGCGAGCTTCTCCTCGTCCGCCGGCAGGTACATGCGGATGTCGACCTCGGTCAGCGCGGTGTCCAGGCCGAGCCGGGAGAAGCGGCGGAGGTTGTCCTCCAGTGTGGTCGGATAGCCGTACTGGAGGGCGAGGTGGGCCTGGAGACCGATGCCGTGCAGCGGCACGCCCTGGGCCTTCAGCTTCTTGGCGAGCTTGTAGTAGGCATCGCTCTTCGGGCCGATCGCCTCGATGTTGTAGTCGTTGAGGTACAGCTTCACGCGCGGGTCGGCCTGGTGGGCCCAGCGCAGTGCGTCGGCGATGTAGCCGGGGCCGAGCGTCTTGTAGAAGATCGTCTCCCGGTAGGTGCCGTCCTCGTTGAAGGCCTCGTTGACGACGTCCCAGGCGAAGACCTTGCCGCGGTAGTGCCGCACCTCGGTCTGGATGTGCTTCTTCAGCACGGCCCGCAGCTCGCGCGGTTTCCATTCGCGGCTGGTCAGCCAGTCGGGCAGCTGGCTGTGCCAGACCAGGGTGTGGCCGCGGACCTTCTGGTGGTTGGCGCGGGCGAGGTTGACGACCTCGTCGCCGGCGGAGAAGTCGAAGACACCCTGCTGGGGCTCGGTGGCGTACCACTTCATGCCGTTGCCGGGGGTGATCTGGTCGAACTCGCTGCCGAGGAGCGACACATAGGGGGCGTCGGTCAGCTCGGGGTTGTCGGTGGCGCTGCCGAAGTAGCGGCCGTGGCGCTGGGCGAGTTCGGCGAGCGTGGGCGGCTCGTCCTTGGCCTGCACGGCCGGAGCCGTGACGGCGACCAGCACGGCGGCCAGGACGCCGGCCAGTCTGAGACGGTTCTTGCGCATGGTGCGACTCCTCACGAAACAGAGAACAGTGGGCGAGCCGTACGTCCGCGGGCGCGGGTCATCCCTTGGTGGCGCCGGCGGTGAGGCCGCCGACGAGCTGGCGCTCGGCGACGGAGTAGAAGGCCAGGGCGGGGACCATGGCGAGGACGAGGTAGGCGAAGACGCGGGCCACGTCCTGCGAGTACTGGCCCTGGAACTGCTGGACGCCGATCGGGATGGTCCACCAGGTGGGCTCGTTGAACACGAGCAGCGGCAGGAAGAAGTTGTTCCAGCTGGTGACCACGGCGAGCACCGAGACCGTGCCGAGCGCGGGGCGCGCCATGGGCAGCAGCACCCGCCAGAAGAACCCGAGCGGCCCGCAGCCGTCGAGGGTGGCCGCCTCCTCCAGCTCGCCGGGGATCTGCCGGAAGAAGCCCCGCAGGATGATGATCGTCATCGGCAGTCCGAAGGCGGCCTGCGGCAGGATCACCCCGAGCGGGTTGTCCAGCAGGTCCATCGAACGCAGCAGCAGGAACAGCGGCAGGGCCGCCACCGCGAAGGGGAACATCAGCCCGATCGTGAACACGGTGAACAGCACCTCCCGCCCCCGGAAGGCGAACCGCGCGAAGGAGAAGGCGGCGAGCGCGGAGGCCGCGACGACGAGCACCGTGGTGGCCACCGCGATCAGGGTGCTGTTGCCGACCATCCGCCAGAAGTCCCCGTCGGCGAGGATGGCGGTGTAGTTGCCGGTCACCCACGGGTCGGGCAGCCCGATGGGGTTGCTGGAGAGCTGGTCGGTGGACTTGAAGCCGGAGATGACCGCGTAGAGCAGGGGTACGCCCATCAGCGCGCCGACCGTGATCAGCAGGAGGTGCAGCGGCAGCGTGCGCCCTCGGTTGTTCCGTCGGATCGTCACTTGCTGCCTCCCCGCATGGTGGTGGTCGCGCCTTCCAGGTCGCGGCGGAGCACGAACCGCTGGTAGGCCAGGGCGAAGACGAGGCAGATGAGGAACATGGCCACGCTGATCGCGCTGGCGTAGCCGACCTGGTAGCGCTTGAAGCCGTACTGGAACATGGTCACGGCCATGGTTTCGGAGTGGTGGTCGGGGCCGCCCGCGGTGACCACCCACACCAGGTCGAAGAGCTGGATCGCGCCGATGACGGACAGGAACACGCTGATCCGCAGGGTGGGCGCGAGCAGCGGCAGGGTGACGTTGCGGAAGCGCTGCCAGGGTCCGGCGCCGTCGATCAGCGCGGCCTCGTGCAGTTCCTTCGGAATGGCCTGGAGTCCGGCCAGGTAGAGCATCATGTGGAAGCCGAAGTACTTCCAGGTCATGACCAGGAAGAGGGTCGCCATCACCATGTCGGGATCGGCGAACCACTCACCGCCCAGACCGCTGAGGCCGACGCCGTCGAGGATCTCGTCGGCGAGGCCGTCGCCCGGCGCGAAGATCATGCTGAACAACACGCCGGTGATGGCTTCGGAGAGCACGTACGGCGCGAAGAAGAGCATCCGGTACACGGCCCGGCCGCGCATGCGCTGGTTGAGGGCGACGGCCATGGCGAGCGCGAACGGCAGTTGCAGCGCCAGCGACAGCACGACCAGGAGCAGACAGCGCCACAGGTCCCCGAGGAAGACCGGGTCGTCCAGGAGCCGGGTGAAGTTCTCGAAGCCGATGAAGTCCGAGGGCATGCCGAAGCCGCCCCACCGGAAGAAGGCGGCGTACAGCGCGAACAGGACCGGCAGCAGCACCAGGACGCCGAACAGCACCAGCGCCGGCACCTGGAAGGCGACCGCCGTCAGCCAGTTGAGCGCCCGCCGCCTGGCCCGCCCCCGCGCCGCGTCGGCGGGCGGGGGCGAGAGGTCGGGGCCGGGACCGCTCCGTTTGTCCTTGAGCGAGGTGGAGGTCATCGGCGACTACTGCTCTTCCTTCGCGACCTTGGTGATCGACGCGGTGACCTGCTCGGCCGACTTGGAGCCGGCGATGAGCGCGGCGACGCTGTCGTTGACCTCCTGGCCGACGGCGGGCGCGTACGCCTGGTCGAGGTAGAGCTGGAAGCCGGTGGCGGCCTTCAACTGCGCCTGTACGGCCTTGATGTTGGGGTCGGTGATGGCGTTCTCGGCGGACGGCAGGACCGGCAGCACGCTGGTCTTCTTGACCAGTTCCAGGACGGTGGGCTCGGAGGAGAAGAACTTCAGGAAGTCCACCGCCGCCTGCGGGGCGTCCCTGCGCAGGGCGTGTCCGCCGCCCCCGCCGAACACCTCGGTGATCGCGCCCTTTCCGCCCTCGACCTCGGGGAACGGGAAGAACCCGAGGTCGTCCCCGAGCCCCTTGCCCACGTCCGCCTGGACGATGGGCGCCCACTGGCCCATCAGCTCCATCGCGGCCTTGCCGTTGCCGACGGCGGCGGCCTGGCCGGTGGGGCCCGAGTAGGTGGCGCCGAGGAAGCCCTTCTGGAACGGCTGGAGGTCGACCAGCTGCTGGAGGTGCTCGCCGGCCTGGACCAGCTCGGGGGCGGTGAAGTCCTTGTCGTCGCTGGCCTTCTGGACGGCCTCGGCACCGGCGGTGCGCATCGCGAGGTAGGCCCAGTAGTACATGCCGGGCCACTTCTCCTTGCCCGCCAGGGCGATCGGGGTGGTCCCGGCGGACTTCAGCTTGCCGACGGCGTCGAGGAAGCCGCTCCAGGTGGTCGGGGGCTCGGCTATGCCCGCCTTCTTGAAGAGCGCCTTGTTGTACCAGAAGCCGATCATGCCCATGTCGAACGGGATGCCGTAGAGCTTCTCGTCGATCAGGTACGGCTCCTTGGTGACCGGCAGCAGGCTGTCGGACCAGTCCTTGGTGCGGTCCGTGAGGTCCTCGACGAGGCCCGCGTCCACCTGCTGCTTGAGGACGCCGCCGCCCCAGGTGTGGAAGATGTCGGGGAGCTTGCCGGAGGCTGTCAGCGCCGTCATCTTCGACTTGTAGGCGTCGTTCTCCAGCTGAACGATCTTGACCTTGACCTTGGGGTTCTGGGCCTCGAACTTCTTGGCCAGGGCCTCCCAGACGTCCTTCGAGGGCTGGGTCGTGGTGATGTTCCACCATTCGATCGTGGTCGTTCCGTCGGACGACCCTTCGTCCGAGTCGCCGCCACAGCCGCTCAGTGCCGTCATACCGAGACCGGCCGCGGCGGAGACCGCCAGGAAGCCGCGGCGGGACAGTGCCGGGTCGCCCATCATGCGCTCCTTGAGATACGGGACGGCGTCCACTCCGCCCACGCGGGAATTTCGAAACTTTCGCCACGAATCCAGAAAGGTTCGCTGCTGCCGCACCCTAGAGACAGCGCCTGACGGGTGGCAACCCCTCGTACACAGGGAATCCGCCACCGACTCATCCACGGCATCCGCCAGTTGGGCCGGTCGACCGCCGCGCCCCGCGTCGGCACACGAACCCACCGAAGGCCGCGCCGCCTTCGGCGACGCACGTTCCACCCACCCGACCGACGAAGCCGCCGACCACCCGAGCGGATGGGGAGCACCCGTCGGGGTTCGGCCGACCGGACCGCGCCTTCGGGGGTTCCGCCGAAGGAGACGATCGTGTCGGGACGGCCGGGGAGTGGCGGCGGCAGGCCTGCGGCAGGGGTTTCGCCGGCCGTCCCGAGCGGCCCGGCGCTACGGCGTGTGCGGCGACGCACCGCCCGGGCCGGGCCGCTCCCGAGGCACGCGGGGACCGCGCCGAGCTAGCCTCCCCCTCCGTCACTGAGCGTCCCGAGGGGGCTGCCATGCGCCCCCGCGGCGCCGCCCTTCCGGAGAACAACCGAAACATTCGACTCCGTCGGCGAACATTACGAAGCGGACACACACCCACCCGTGGCTGACGACCTATCGTGATCGGCATGCAGTCCTACACGATCGGCCAGGCCGCACGACTTCTCGGCGTCAGCCCGGACACCGCCCGCCGCTGGGCGGACGCGGGCCGGATGGCCACCCACCGCGACGACAGCGGTCGGCGGCTCATCGACGGCCGGGCCCTGGCCGCGTTCTCGGTCGAGCTCGCCAAGTCGGGAGCCGCCGACGAGGAAACTCCGCACACTTCGGTCCGCAACGCCTTCCCCGGCATCGTGACCGCGATCAAGCTCGGCGACGTGGCGGCCCAGGTCGAGATCCAGGCGGGCCCGCACCGCCTCGTCTCCCTGCTGACCCGCGAGGCGGTGGAGGAGCTGGGCCTGGAGGTGGGCATGGAGGCCACAGCGAGGGTGAAGTCGACAAACGTACATATCGACCGCACTTGACCCACCCCGAGGCCAGCTCCGCACATACAAACATCCACGCATCCTCTGACTGGCTCGTGCGATGAGACAGAAGACTTCCGCCTCGCAGATGCGCAAGAATGATCGGCGCACGGGCGGAGGCGCGACGGCCTCGGACTCCGCCTCGGGGAGACAGCCGGGGAGACAGAGGGAGCACCACCGTGACGATCCGCTACGCCCGCCGAACCCGCCGGACGTTGCAGGCGACCGGCGCCGGAGCCGCCGTACTGCTCCTGCTGAGCGCCTGCTCCTCGTCCTCCGAATCCTCCGAGTCCGCCGGCACGGTCACCGTCTTCGCCGCCGCCTCCCTCCAGGAGAGCTTCACGAAGCTCGGCGCACGGTTCGAGAAGGAGCATCCCGGCACCAAGGTCACGTTCAGCTTCGGCGGCAGCGACACGCTCGCCGCGAACATCACCGGCGGCGCCCCGGCGGACGTGTTCGCCGCGGCGAGCCCCAAGACGATGGCGATCGTCACGGACGCAGAAGACGTCACCGGCACGCCGGCCACCTTCGCCCGCAACGAGCTGCAGATCGCCACTCTGCCGGGCAACCCCGACGGCATCTCCTCCCTGAAGGACCTCACCAAGTCCGGGCTCAAGGTCGTCCTCTGCGAGGAGACGGTCCCGTGCGGCGCTGCCGCCCGGACGGCACTTCGGACCGCGGGCCTCGACGTCACCCCGGTCTCCTACGAGCAGGACGTCAAGGGCGCCTTGACCAAGGTCGAGCTGAAGGAGGCCGACGCCGCGCTCGTCTACCGGACGGATGTGAGGGCGGCGGGTGACAAGGTGGAGGGCGTGGACTTCCCCGAGTCGGCCGAGGCCGTGAACGACTACCCGATCGCTCAGCTCAGGAACGCGCCCAACCCGACGGCGGCCGAGGCGTTCATCGAGCTGGTGCGGTCCGCCGAGGGCCAGAAGGTCCTGACCGCGTCCGGATTCCTCCGCCCATGACCCGCCCGACCCCCACCGCCCGGCGGACCCGAACCGTCCCCCTGCCCCTCCTCCTCCCCGCCCTCGTGGGACTGGCCTTCCTGCTGCTCCCCCTGGCCGCCCTGCTCGTCCGCGCCCCCTGGCGCACCCTGCCCGACCAACTGACCAGCCCCGAGGTCTGGGAGGCCCTGCGCCTGTCGCTGGTCTGCGCCACGGCCGCGACCGCGCTCAGCCTGCTGATCGGCGTCCCCCTGGCCTGGCTGCTGGCCCGCACGGAATTCCCCGGGCGAGGTCTCGTACGCGCCCTGGTCACCCTGCCCCTGGTCCTGCCGCCCGTGGTCGGAGGCGTGGCCCTGCTCCTCGCCCTCGGCCGCAACGGCGTCGTCGGCCAGTGGCTGGACTCCTGGTTCGGCATCACGCTGCCGTTCACCACGGCGGGCGTGATCCTGGCGGAGACCTTCGTGGCGATGCCGTTCCTGGTCATCAGCGTGGAGGGCACGCTACGGGCCGCGGACCCCCGCTACGAGGAAGCAGCCACCACCCTCGGCGCCTCCCGCTTCACCGCGTTCCGCCGGGTGACCCTCCCCATGATCGCCCCCGGCATCGCAGCCGGCGCGGTCCTGGCCTGGGCCCGCGCCCTCGGCGAGTTCGGCGCGACCATCACCTTCGCCGGCAACTTCCCCGGCCGCACCCAAACCATGCCCCTAGCGGTCTACCTGGCCCTCCAGAACGACCCCGCAGCAGCCATCGCCCTGAGCCTCGTCCTCCTCGCCGTCTCCATCACAGTCCTGGCAGCCCTCAGGGACCGCTGGCTAACCCCAAGATGACCCCCACACAACCAGGCACCACCCCACCCACCCTGCAGCCATGCGCGCCCCCATCCCCCACCCCACCCACCCAGCCTGCGGGCATGCGTGCCGCCTGGGGCGGCACGGGTGGGCGCAGGCGGCACCCCGCCACGCCGGGCTGCGCACCCACCCCCGCCGGCGCAACCAGCGGCCCCCGCACACCCCGAACCGCGCAACCCCCAGCACAACCACACCCCACCGCCCCGCCCTACCCCACCCCAAACCCACCCCACACCCCACCCCACCCCTGGACACACCTCACATGACCACCCCCCAAGGCCTGGACACCCACCTGGTCATCCACCGAAAGACCTTCCACCTGGACATCACCCTCACCGCCACCCCCGGCGACGTCCTCGCCCTCCTCGGCCCCAACGGCGCCGGCAAAACCACCGCCCTACGCGCCCTCGCCGGCCTCATCCCCCTCTCCCCCGGCAGCCACCTCCACCTGGACGGCACCCCCCTCGACCACACTCCCCCAGAGGCCCGCCCGGTCGGCGTCGTCTTCCAGGACTACCTCCTCTTCCCCCACCTCTCCGCCCTCGACAACGTCGCCTTCGGCCCCCGCTGCCACGGCACCCCCAAGGCAGAGGCCCGCGCCCAGGCCACCACCTGGCTCACCCGCATGGGCCTCGCCGACCACACCACCACCAAACCCCGCCACCTCTCCGGCGGCCAGGCCCAACGCGTAGCCCTGGCCCGCGCCCTGGCCACCCACCCCCGCCTACTCCTCCTCGACGAGCCCCTCGCCGCCCTGGACGCCCGCACCCGCCTGGAAGTCCGCGCCCAACTCCGCCACCACCTCGCGGAGTTCGAGGCCGTCGCCGTACTCGTCACCCACGACCCCCTGGACGCGATGGTCCTGGCGGACCGCCTGATCGTCATCGAGGACGGCAGAGTCGTCCAGGAAGGCACCCCGGCGGACATCGCCCGCCACCCCCGCACCGACTACATCGCCCAACTCGTCGGCCTGAACCTCTACAAGGGCCAGGCGGACGGCCACACGGTCCACCTCGACACGGGCCCCGCCATCACCACCACGGAAGACCTCGCCGGCCCGGTCTTCGTCGCGTTCCCCCCCAGCGCCGTAACCCTGTTCCGCGACCGCCCGTCAGGCGCCAGCGCCCGCAACCTCTGGCAGTGCCAGGTCGCCGGCCTGGAAACCCACGGCGACCAGATCCGCGCCGACCTCACCGGCGACCTCCCCCTCGCCGCAGACCTCACCACGGTCGCCGCCGCCGAACTCGACCTGCACCCCGGCGCCTCGGTGTGGGCCACGGTCAAGGCAACGCAGACACACGCCTACCCGGCGTAAAGACGCGAAGGCGCGACCGAGCAGCAACCAGGACGACGACATCCCCGTAACACACGAAAGGGGCCCCGCCCATCCGGCGGAGCCCCCTGCGCTACAGCTCACTCAGTCCTCGTACGCATCCAACGGCGGGCACGAACAGACAAGGTTCCGGTCACCAAACGCCTGGTCGATCCGACGCACCGGCGGCCAGTACTTGTCCGCGGCGGAAACCCCACCCGGGAACACGGCGACGTCACGCCCGTACGCGTGCTCCCACTCCCCACTCAGCGCGCCAGAGGTGTGCGGAGCGTTCCGCAGCGGGTTGTCGTCCGCGGCCCACTCCCCGGAACCGACCTTCTCGATCTCCGCACGGATGGCGATCATCGCCTCGCAGAACCGGTCCAGCTCCGCCAGATCCTCGGACTCCGTCGGCTCGATCATCAGCGTGCCGGCCACCGGGAAGGACATCGTCGGCGCGTGGAAGCCGTAGTCGATGAGCCGCTTGGCGACGTCGTCGACGCTCACCCCGGTCGCCTTGGTCAGCGGCCGCAGGTCGATGATGCACTCGTGCGCGACCAGCCCGCCGGGGCCGGTGTAGAGCACCGGGTAGTGCGGCTCCAGCCGCTTGGCGATGTAGTTGGCGCTGAGCACGGCCACCTGCGTGGCCCGCTTGAGCCCTTCGCCGCCCATGAGCCGGACGTACGCCCACGAGATGGGCAGGATCCCCGCGGAACCCCACGGCGCGGCCGAGACCGGCCCCACACCCGTCTCCGGGCCGGCGGCCTCCTGCATGGGGTGGTTCGGCAGGTACGGCGCGAGGTGCCCGCGCACCGCCACCGGCCCGACGCCCGGACCGCCGCCGCCGTGCGGGATGCAGAAGGTCTTGTGCAGGTTCAGGTGCGAGACGTCACCGCCGAAGTGACCCGGCTTGGCCAGCCCCACCAGGGCGTTGAGGTTGGCCCCGTCGACGTACACCTGGCCGCCGGCCTCGTGCACCTGCGCGCAGATGTCGGCGACATGCTCCTCGAACACGCCGTGCGTGGACGGGTACGTGATCATCAGCACCGCCAGCTCGTCACGGTACTGCTCGATCTTGGCCCGCAGGTCGTCCACGTCGATCTCGCCGTCCTCGGCGGTCTTCACGACGACGACCTTCATGCCGGCCATCACGGCACTCGCCGCGTTCGTGCCGTGCGCGGAGGACGGGATCAGACACACGGTCCGCTGCTCGTCCCCGTTGGCCCGGTGGTATCCGCGTACGGCGAGCAGGCCGGCGAGCTCACCCTGCGACCCGGCGTTCGGCTGCAGGCTGACCTTGTCGTACCCGGTCACCTCGGCGAGACGTTCCTCCAGCTCGCGGATGAGCGTGAGGTAGCCCTGCGCCTGCTCGGCCGGCGCGAAGGGGTGCAGCTGGCCGAACTCGGGCCAGGTCACCGGCTCCATCTCGGTCGTCGCGTTGAGCTTCATCGTGCACGAGCCCAGCGGGATCATGCCGCGGTCGAGCGCGTAGTCGCGGTCGGCGAGCTTGCGCAGGTAGCGCAGCATGGCGGTCTCGGAACGGTGCTGGTGGAAGACGGGGTGCGTCAGGATCTCGTCCCCCCGCAGCAGCTCCCGCGGCAGCGCGTCCTCGGCCCGGGCGTCCAGCGCCTCGATGTCCCCCTCGACCCCGAACGCACTCCACACGGCCGCGAGCTGCGCCCGCCCGGTGGTCTCGTCACAGGCGACGGACACCAGATCGGCGTCGACGAGGTGCAGGTTGACCCCGTTCTGCCGGGCAGCGGCGACGACCTCGGCGGCCCGCCCCGGAACCCGCACGGTGAGCGTGTCGAAGTAGGAGCCGTGCACGACCTCCACCCCGCCCGCGGTGAGCCCCGCGGCGAGGATCGAGGCATACCGGTGGGTCCTGCGGGCGATCGCCTTCAGCCCGTCGGGCCCGTGGTAGACGGCGTACATCCCGGCCATCACGGCGAGCAGCACCTGCGCGGTGCAGATGTTGCTGGTCGCCTTCTCCCGACGGATGTGCTGCTCACGCGTCTGCAGCGCGAGCCGGTACGCCCGGTTCCCGTCGGCGTCGACGGACACGCCCACCAGCCGCCCGGGCAGGCTGCGCGCGAACTTCTCGTGTACGGCCATGTAGCCGGCGTGCGGACCGCCGAAGCCCATCGGCACACCGAACCGCTGCGTCGTACCGACCGCGATGTCCGCCCCGAGCTCGCCCGGCGACGTCAGCAGCGTCAGCGCGAGCAGGTCGGCGGCCACGGTCACCAGCGCTCCCAGCTCGTGGGCCTGCTCGATGACGGGCTTGAGGTCGCGTACGACACCGGAGGCGCCAGGGTACTGAAGGAGCACGCCGTTGATCTCACGCGCGGCGATCTCCGCCGGGATGCCGCCGCTGACGTCGGCGACGACGACCTCCACGCCGGTCGGCTCGGCCCGCGTCTCGATCACGGCGATGGTCTGCGGCAGAACGTCCGCGTCGACCAGGAAGAGGCCCTTCTTGTTCTTGCCCATGCGCCGGGACAGCGCCATTGCCTCGGCAGCCGCGGTGCCCTCGTCGAGCAGCGAGGCGCCGGAGGTCGGCAGTCCGGTCAGGTCGGCAACCGTGGTCTGGAAGTTCAGCAGGGCTTCGAGGCGCCCCTGCGAGATCTCGGGCTGGTACGGCGTGTAGGCCGTGTACCAGGCGGGGTTCTCCATGACGTTGCGCAGGATGACCGGCGGGGTGAAGGTCCCGTAGTACCCGAGTCCGATCATGGAGTCGAGCACCTGGTTCCGGTCGGCCAGCGAGCGCAGCTCGGCCAGCACCTCGGCCTCGGTGCGCGCACCCGGCAGATCGAGCGCGTCAGCGTTCTTGATCACATCCGGCACGGCGGCGGCGGTGAGCTCGTCGAGCGAGCCGTACCCGACCTGGGCCAGCATCTTGGCCCGCGCCTCGTGATCAGGACCGATGTGACGCTGCTCGAAGGGAATCCCCTGTTCGAGCTCGGAGAGCGGAATACGATGGGCGGTCATTGCGGAGGCCTCCTGGTCTGACGCGACCTTCGAGGGGCACCACGGCACGGGTACCCGGACGGCCTCCCCCTCTGTCATCTCAACCTGAGAGCTTCACCGGGTCGCGCAAGGGCACCCGGCTTTCACCGTCGGTGAGAGCGGACGCCGTCGACACCCGCCCTGCTTTCCAGAGTGACCTCGTCCGTGCGGTACGTGGGCCTGAGAGATTCCGGGGAGGATTTGCTCCTTCGGCGCCTCCGGATGGGGTCCGGAGGACTCTCCCGCACGGGGTCAGCAGCCGCTGTCAGCGTACCAGCGAGGTCAACGCCCAGGCGTTCGAGTGGCCAGGCGCCCGAATGTGCTCTTTCGTAGTGCTTACGGATGAGTTGCGACCAAGTGGAGGGCCCGTGCAGACCGACATCGATCCGCGCAACCTGATCGGCCGCAAGGCGTTCGACCGCAACGGCACCAAGATCGGCACGATCGACGAGGTCTACCTCGACGACGCGACCGGCGTACCGGAGTGGGCGGCCATACGTACCGGCCTGTTCAGCAGGGACGCGTTCGTCCCCCTGGAGCCCAGCGAACTGGTCGAGGGCACCCTGCACGTCCCCTTCGACCGCGCCCTGATCAAGGACGCCCCCGACTTCGGCGTCGGCCGCCACCTCTCCCCCGAACAAGAACTCCAGCTCTACCACCACTACGGCCTCGACGTAGCCCCACCCCCACCCCTCCCCGACCACAACTTCGGCCACGTAGCAGGCACAGAAGACGCAGAACCCTAACCCCACCCACAAACACCCGCACCACCTGAGCCGACACAGCCGCCACCGGCCCACACCACCAAGCCTGCGGACACCCGCACCACCACGAACACCCGCACCACCTGGCACGACGCCCACCCCAGCAGACGGTGCCGGCCCACGCCGCCAAGCCTGCGGGCATGCGTGCCGCCTGGGGCGGCACGGGTGGGCGCAGGCGGCACCCCGCCAGCGCCGGGCCGCGCGACCCACCCCCGGCCAGCACCACCCCGGCCCGCCACCGCCACCCGGCCCGCACCACCCCCAACGCCCACCCGCCCCCACCGCGCACCCAAACCTCACTCCACCCCCTCAGTCACACACCACCCCCCGCCGCAACCCCCCTCAACGACACCAACGGCAACGGATCCGCCACCTCCAACCCAGGGTCGTCAACCCGAAACGTCCGCACCCTCCCCACCCCGGACCCCGGCGTCTCGAACCTCACCGTCACCCGCCCCAGCCCACTCCCCTGCACCCACCCATGCCCATACTCGGCATGCCGCACATCGTGCCCGGCCACCCACCGCCGCTCCGCCACCTCCAGGCGCTCCCCCACTCCCACTCCCACTCCCACTCCCATCCGCTCCTCCGCAACCACCTCCGAAGCGTCCTCCTCCAAGAACCCCTCCACCCCCCGCTCCCCCGCCGCCTGAGCAAACAGGTCCTCCTGCGTGAAGTCGGCCAGCCCACTGACCCCGACCCCCAGCAGCCGCACCCCTCCCGTCGTATCCACCGCCTCCAGCAACCGCGCCGCAGCCTCCCGCACCACCGCCGGATCATCCGTCGGCCCCCGCAGCGTCTCGGACCGCGTCAAGGTGGAGAAGTCGTACCGCCGCACCTTCAGCACGATGGTCCGCCCCGACAACCCGGCCCCCCGCAACCTCCGCACACACCGATCCGCCAGCCGCTGCACCTCAAGCCCCACCCGAACCCGATCGTGGATGTCCACGTCGTACGTGTCCTCCACCGACACCGACTTCGTCTCCCGCTCGGCCACCACAGCCCGCTCGTCGTGCGCCAGCGCCATGGCGTACAACGCGTGCCCGTGCGCCTTCCCGAGCAGCCGCACGAGCTCGTCCTCCCCCGCCTCGGCGATCTCCCCGACCGTGGTGATCCCGGCCCGCCGCAGATGGTCCCCCGTAGCCGGCCCCACCCCCGGCAGCGTCCGCACCGGCATCGGCCCGAGCAGCGCCCGCTCGGTCCCCGGCTCGATCACCACGAGCCCATCCGGTTTGGCCTGCTCAGAGGCGATCTTCGCCAGCATCTTGGAGGCAGCGAGCCCTACGGACCCGGTGAGCCCCGTGACCGCCCGTATGTCGGCCCGCAGCCGCGCCCCCACCAGCCGCGCGGACTCCTCGTCCCAGGCCGCGCCCCCGGCCTCCAGATCCACGAACGCCTCGTCCAGGCTCAGCGGCTCCACCAGCGGCGACAGCTCCCGCAGCAGCCCCATCACCTGCTCGCTGATCGACCGGTAGAAGCCGAACCTCGGCACGAGATACGCGGCATTGGGCGCCAGCCGCCGCGCCTGCGCCATGGGCATCGCCGAATGCACCCCGAAGACCCGCGCCTCGTACGACGCCGTCGCCACCACACCCCGGGGCCCCAGCCCGCCCACGATGACGGCCTTCCCCCGCAGGCTCGGCTTGGATGCCTGCTCCGCCGAGGCGAAGAAGGCATCCATGTCGAGGTGCAGGATCGTCGGCGCGCTTCTCACATCTCCGATGCTGCCCTACGCCACTGACAATGCCCCTGCTACGACCAGGAGCGCCCGCTGTCAGACCGCCCGGTTGCGCCGCCGCGCCAGCTCGTCCGCCGGATTGCGCCCGACGAGCGTCTCCCCGGTGTCGATCCGCTCCCCGTGCAGTTGCGACAGCGCACTCTCGACATCCCGCCACACCACACCGACGGCGATCCCGAAGATCCCCTGCCCGCCCTGGAGCAGCGCGTGGACCTCGTCGGGAGAGGTGCACTCGTAGACCGTGGCGCCGTCGCTCATCAGCGTCATGCGTTCCAGGTCGCGAAACCCGCGCTCCCGCAGATGCTGCACCGCGGTACGAATGTTCTGCAGCGACACACCGGTGTCGAGGAAGCGCTTGACGATCTTCAGAACGACGACGTCACGAAAGCTGTACAGACGCTGCGTCCCCGACCCGTACGCAGGCCGCACGCTCGGCTCGACGAGCCCGGTGCGCGCCCAGTAGTCCAGCTGCCGGTAGGTGATGCCCGCGGCCGCGCAGGCCGTCGGGCCGCGATAGCCGATCTGCTCGGACGCCATGGACGTCGCCCCTCCGCTGCTCGGCACGGCCGCCGGTCGCTGCGGAGCATGGTCGGCCGCGCTGCCGTGAAGCGGGTACGGACCGCTCGCCCCGAGACCGCGTCCGGGGGCACCCCCCGCCGTACCGTCGCCGCTGCTTCTCACGCCGACCTCCGTCCTTGACCTGCCTTCTCGACGGTAGGCAGTCACCAGGGGTGCGTCAACGATCGCCACACTCGGCACGCCGAGTGATAATCACCCTAGGAGTGGTTTCCCGTATCCCACCGCGGGGAAAGGCTAGCCGAATGCGCTCGGACCGGGCCGCAGGACGCTCTCACTCGCCCCTGGCAATTGCCGACCCAACGCCCAGCCGGCGACCACCCGCACCGAATCGACGTCAGCCACCGACACCACCCGTGCCGATCGTCCGCCGACGGCCCCTCACTGGCTGCTGGTGCCGAAGTCCTCGGGCGAGATCTGGTCGAGGAACTCGCGGAACTTCTCCACCTCGTCCTCCTGCTCGTCGGGGATCGCGATACCCGCGTCGTCGAGCACGCCGTCGCTGCCGTAGATCGGCGTACCGGTGCGCAGGGCCAGCGCTATGGCATCGGAGGGACGGGCGCTCACCTCGACGCCGCTGGCGAAGACCAGCTCCGCGTAGAAGACGCCCTCACGCAGGTCAGTGATGCGCACTTCGGTGAGCTCCTGGCCGACGGCCTCCAGCACGTCCTTGAACAGGTCGTGGGTCAGCGGTCGCGCGGGGGCCATGCCCTGCTGGGCGAAGGCGATCGCCGTCGCCTCCCCCGGCCCGATCCAGATGGGGAGGTAACGGTCGCCTCCCACTTCACGCAGGAGCACGATCGGTTGGTTGGAGGGCATTTCGACCCGGACACCTACGACATCGAGCTCGTTCACACAGCAACCCTAGGCCGTGCCCGGGACGTTTGGGTAGTCGGGCAGGAAACGCGGCCCGTCCGGCCGTCCAGGAACAGCCCGACTCAGGGCAGCCGCACCCCGAGGGCGGTCTTGACCAACGCGGCGTGCAGTTTCACCGTGAGCCCCGCCAGCTCCTTCGTACGCGCCTCGGCGTGCGCCCTGGTCTGCGGGTTCCGGTGGCGCCTCAGCGGGGCCACCACCTGGTCCACCAGCCCGGCCTCCCGGTCGGCGGCGGCCTTCATCACCCGCAGATGCCGCGGCTCGATCCCGAAGCGCCCCAGCTCGGCCACGAGCGAGGCCACGGTGACCGCCTCCGCGTCGTACACCCCGTCCGGCAGCGGAGCGATGAGTCCGTACGACTCCCACTCCTCGAGCTCCTGCTCGCCGATCTCGGCCGCGGCCAGCAACTCGGCCCGTCCGATGCGCGCCGCCGTCTGCGCCTCGGAGAACTCCGGGACGGCCTCGCCGTCGCGCTGCCGACCCACGGTCGGCAGCGCAATGGCCTCACCGCGCTCCATGGCGTCCAGATGCTCGCGGATCACCTTGAGCGGCAGATAGTGGTCCCGCTGCATTCTCAGGACGTGGCCGAGCCGCTCGACGTCCCTGGCGCTGAACTTGCGGTACCCGGAAGGAGTCCGCTGCGGCTCGATGAGGCCCTCCGACTCCAGGAAGCGAATCTTGGAGATCGTCACTTCGGGGAACTCGTCCCGCAGCACGTTCAGCACCGTGCCGATGCTCATCAGCCCACTGTCCGGGGCGGCGGTGCCGTGCCCGGCACCGCCGCTCGGTGTTTGAAGCATGGACCTTCCCTGGGGTCCGCCCGGAACGGGTCCGGGGGAGCGTCAGTAGCCCCGCTGGCTCGCGTAGAAGACCAGCCGGTACTTGCCGATCTGCACCTCGTCGCCATTCGACAGGGCGACCTGGTCGATCCGCTCACGGTTGACATACGTGCCGTTCAGGCTGCCCACGTCCGCCACCGTGAACGAACCGTCCGGACTCCGACGGAACTCCACGTGCCGACGGGAGACCGTGACGTCGTCCAGGAAGATGTCGCTCTGCGGATGACGGCCGGCCGTGGTCAGGTCACCGTCCAGCAGGAAGCGGCTGCCCGAGTTCGGTCCACGGCGCACCACCAGAAGCGCGGAACCCAGCGGCAGCGCCTCGACGGCCGCCTGTGCCTCGGGAGAGAGCGCCGGCATCGCCGTCTGGCCGGTGGCCTCGGCGTCGTAGGCCTCAAGGCCGGAGATGGAGATCGTGGACGTCGTCTCGGACGGACGCTCCGGCACGGCACCGGGCCGCAGCGGAGCACCGCAGTTGGAACAGAAGCGGCTGTTCTCCGCGTTGCGGTTACCGCACCTCGTACACACCAGGGCCGACATGGACGGATCCTCCTGCCGCGGCTGCCCCTCCGGGGCATTGGACGCGTACGGGTCGGCGGAGAACCCTCCACCCGTACTTGAGGTTGACGGTTGCCCGAAACCTATGCCTCCGGACTGGGCAGGGTCAACAGACGGCACGCCCTGACCTCCGGAAATGTCACCGCCCGGACCAGCCACCTGGTCCCGGAACAGCGGCCGCTGGCCCTCCGCGTCAGGCTGTGCGCGATGACGGGCGGTCGCGTTTTCGCTCCCCTGTCGCGCGCTCTTGCCGAACAACTTCGCAAACAACTTCACGGGCGATTCCCCTTGACTGAAACAGACCCGCCCGTGGGGCAGGACGAACCCTGACTGCACCTACCGGCCGACCCGGACATCCTGACAACGTCCGTCTCCACCAGACAGTTTCCACCACGCACCACCCATTCGGTGCGCCGACCCCCCGCAACCTCATGCCCTCGCCGGACGTCCCCCATGCACCCCCGGCTCACTGGGAGGACGACCGAGCGTAGTCAGGCCGTTCCGCCGCCCGCAAGGCGTCCACGACGATCTTGTCGGAACGCTCGACAATCACGGTGGCCTGCTCCTTCTCGAGAGTCTGCACCACGCCTCCAGGGATGTTGAGCGCCGGTTCCAGGTCCTGCGGGTTGCCGATGACCTTGAAACGATACGGCGCGTTGATCTTGTTCCCGTCGACGCGCACGCTGTTGCCCGAGTCCGTCAGGTAAGTGCCGGCCACGACCCGCACACCATTCACCTGGATCGCCTCCGCGCCGGCCGCACGCAACTCCTGAATGGCGTCGAGCAGCATCCTCGCCTCGACCGTCCCCTTCGTGTCCTCGATGGTCATCGTGATGCCGGGTCCCTGCGCGGCCACCGTGCCCGCCAGAATGCCGAGTTGCCGTTCCTTCTCGACCGTCTGTCTGCGAGCTTCCTCGGCCTGGTCCGAGCTGTTCTCCAACTCGTCCCGCTGCTTCTCAAGGCCCTGCTTCTCGTCCTCAAGACGCTGAGTACGGTCATCCAGTTCATCGAGGATCCGGACAAGATCCTCCTGACGTGCTCCGCGCAGGGCGCTGTCCCCTTCGCTGTTCGAGGCCACCTGGACGGCCAGGCCGAAGCCGAGGCCGAACAGCAGCAGGGCGACGATCAGTTGGGCCCTGGTCACCCGCGGCGGCCACAGCCCCTGCACCAGCCGCTGACGACCGCTCAGCCCGGGCCCGGGCTGCGGCTTCGGGGCAGCTACCGGCCCGGTGGTCTCCTCGGCCGCGGCCGGCACCTCGTCGGGCAGTTCCTTGCGCAGCCGGCTCTCCGGCGTCCCGTCCTGGTCGCTCATCGGCCTCACGCCCGGAAGACGTGCCGACGGATCGCCGCGGCGTTCGAGAAGATGCGGATCCCCAGGACGACGACCACGCCGGTGGACAGCTGGGCCCCCACGCCCAGCTTGTCCCCCAGGAAGACGATCAGCGCGGCCACGACCACATTGGACAGGAACGACACGACGAAGACCTTGTCGTCGAAGATGCCGTCGAGCATGGCCCGCAGACCACCGAACACGGCGTCCAGCGCCGCCACGACGGCGATCGGCAGATAAGGCTCGACGACCGCCGGAACCTCAGGCCGGACCAACAGGCCGGCCACGACTCCCACGACGAGGCCCAGTACGGCGATCACGATGTGCCCTTCTCGGTTTTCTCGGTGTACGGCTGTGCTGTACGTACGGTCACACTCGGCGCGGCGGGCAGCCGGAGGTCGCCCTCCACCGAGATGGCGGTCCTGATGCCGTAGCTGTCCTGCAGGGCGTCCAGATACAGCCCGTCGGCACTGTTCTGGAACCGGGTACTCAGCCGCTCGCCGTCCCCCACCGCGAGCACCGTGTACGGCGGTACCAGCGGCTTGTTGTCGACCAGTATCGCGTCGCCCGCGGCCCTGATCGCCGACAACGCCGTCAGCCGCTGCCCGTTGATGGAGACGGCCTCG
Organism: Streptomyces sp. TRM68416; assembly: GCF_014596915.1. Lineage (GTDB taxonomy): Bacteria > Actinomycetota > Actinomycetes > Streptomycetales > Streptomycetaceae > Streptomyces. The sequence continues at coordinate 4,047 of NZ_JACVWU010000038.1, read as the reverse complement.
GCCCCGGACTCCCACAGCCCGTTGACCACACGCTGCATGTCCCGGTCGCGAACCCGCCCGGTGTCGGAGAAACCGGAGGTCTCGCGCGGGTCCCCGCTCCCGCCCCCACCGGACTGCTTGGCGTCGTCCACGACCAGTTTCACACCCGGGCCATGGACTTCGACGGCACCCGACAGGATGCCCACGAGCTCCCCCTGCTCGCTGCCCCCGCTCTCCTTGAGGGCCTCGCGCTGGCGCGCGTTCACGTCGTCCCGCAACTCGTCGACGGCATCCGCCAGCCCGTCCGCGAGCTCGGTCTCCTGATCGATACGGTCGATCAGTTCCTCGCGCTCCTTCGCGACCACGGGAGCCGCCACGCGCGCCTGCGCCGCCCCGACGGTGACGACGAGGGCCGCCAGCACCAGTCCGGCGGCGAGCCCCAGCTTCGCCCGCAGCGTCTTGGGCAGCCCACCGTCACCCGCGGCCCGCTTCCGGGCGGCCGCCTCGGCATAGCCGTCGTCGAGGCTGTGGTCCATGACGTTGGTGAGCAGCGACATGGATGCGTCCGGGCGCGAGGCGCGCGTAGGTGTGCTCCGAACGGGGGGCTGCTGCGGCATGCCGCACATCGTCGCACGTCGCGCCGCCTACCTCCGAATGGCCCCACCGGCGTGCCGGACAGGCCCCCTTGGGGACACTTGTCCGGCACGCGCGCGTGCTCCGTGTTTCAGCGGCCGGCGCTGTCCACGACCGCCGACCACTCGTCCAGCAGGGCCTGCGCGGAGGCGTCGTCCGGGCCCTCGGCCCACAGATGGGTGACCGCCTCGGCGGGATCCGGCAGGACCATCACCCAGCGCCCGTCGGTCTCCACCACCCGCACGCCGTCCGTGGTGTCCACGAAGCGGTCTCCGGCCGCCTCGACGACCCGCCGCATGACGAGCCCCTTGACCGCCCAGGGAGTCGCCAGATCGCGCTTGAGGACGTGCGCCCGCGGAATCCGCGCGTCGATCTGGCTGAGGGTGAGCTGCGTCCGGGCCACCAGCCCGATGAGCCGTACGAAAGCCGCCGTACCGTCGAAGACACTGCTGAACTCGGGAACGATGAAGCCGCCCTTGCCGTCCCCACCGAAGATCGTCGTCTCGTCCCGCCCGACCCGCGTCAGGTCGTCGGGGGACGTCGTCGTCCACTCCACCTGGGTCCCGTGGTACGCCGCCACCTGCTCGGCGATCCTCGTGGTGGTCACCGGCAACGCCACACGTCCGCTGCGCCGCTCCGCGGCCACCAGGTCGAGCATGACCAGCAGCGCCCGGTCGTCCTCGACTATGCGCCCCTTCTCGTCGACGAGGGAGAGCCGCTCGCCCACGGGATCGAACCGCACCCCGAACGCGGCCCGCGCGGACGCGACGATCTCGCCCAGCCGCACCAGCCCCGACCGCCGCGCGTCCGCCGTCTCGGTGGGCCTGGACTCGTCAAGACCGGGATTGATGGTCAGCGAGTCCACCCCGAGCTTCCCGAGCAAGCTGGGCAGAACGAGCCCGGCACTGCCGTTGGAGGCGTCGACGACGACCTTGAGCCCGGACTCGGCGATCCCGGTCGTGTCGACATTGCGCAGCAGCGAGCCGGTGTACGAGTCGAAGACGCTGGCCGGGAAGTGCAGATCCCCGATCTCACCCGGGAAGGCACGCCGGTACTCCTGCCGCGCGAACACCCGGTCGAGCTTCCGCTGACTGCCCTGCGAAAGATCGGCACCCTGACCGTCGAAGAACATGATGTCCACGGAATCCGGCACTCCGGGCGACGTCCGGATCATGATCCCGCCCGCACTGCCCCGCGCGGTCTGCTGCCGGGCAACGGGCAGCGGTACGTTCTCCAGGTCGCGTACGTCGATGGCGCTGGCCTGGAGCGCGGAGATCACCGCTCGCTTCAGCGCCCGCGCACCACGCGAGTGGTCTCGGGCAGTGGTGACGGTGGAGCCCTTCTTCAGGGTCGTCGCATACGCCCCGGCCAGACGGACCGCCAGCTCCGGCGTGATCTCCACGTTCAGGATTCCGGAGACTCCCCGGGCGCCGAAGAGATGCGCCTGGCCCCTGGATTCCCAGATCACCGACGTGTTGACGAAGGCGCCGGCCTCGATGGTCTTGAACGGGTAGACCCGCACATTGCCCTGAATGATCGATTCTTCGCCGACGAGGCACTCGTCGCCGATGACGGCACCGTCCTCGATCCGCGCCGCACGCATGATGTCGGTGTTCTTCCCGACGACACAGCCCCGCAGATTGCTCTGCTGCCCGACGTACACGTTGTCGTGCACAACGGCCTTGTGCAGAAAGGCCCCGCTCTTCACGACGACGTTCGAACCGACAACCGTGTGCTCACGGATTTCGGCCCCGGCCTCGACCTTGGCGTAGTCCCCGATGTAGAGAGGGCCCCGAAGAACGGCGTCCGGATGAACCTCTGCGCCTTCCGCCACCCACACGCCCGGAGAGATCTCGAAGCCGTCGAGTTCTACCTCGACCTTGCCCTCCAGGACGTCGGCCTGCGCCTTCACGTAGCTCTCGTGGGTGCCTACGTCCTCCCAGTAGCCTTCCGCCACATACCCGTAGATCGGCTTGCCTTCCTTCATCAACTGCGGGAAGACATCGCCTGACCAGTCGACGGGAACGTCGGCCTCGACATAGTCGAAGACCTCGGGCTCCATGACGTAGATGCCGGTGTTCACGGTGTCCGAGAAGACCTGACCCCAGGTCGGCTTCTCCAGGAACCGCTCGACCTTGCCCTCTTCGTCGACGATGGTGATGCCGAATTCCAACGGATTGGGTACACGCGTCAGACAGACGGTGACGAGCGCGCCCTTCTCCTTGTGGAAATTGATCAGCTCGGTGAGGTCGAAGTCGGTCAGCGCATCGCCGGAGATAACGAGGAAGGCATCGTCCTTCAACGCCTCTTCGGCGTTCTTGACGCTTCCGGCGGTACCGAGTGGCTTCTCCTCGTTGGCATAGCTGAGCTCCATTCCGAGCTCTTCACCGTCACCGAAGTAGTTCTTGACCAGCGAGGCCAGGAACTGGACAGTTACGACGGTCTCGTTGAGCCCATGCCTTTTGAGCAGCCTCAGAACGTGCTCCATGATCGGCCGGTTGGCCACCGGCAGGAGCGGTTTGGGCATGCTTGAGGTCATGGGGCGAAGGCGTGTGCCTTCGCCTCCGGCCATCACGACGGCCTTCATGTCGGAAGCGTCCTCCTCGAAGAGACGACGGTCTAGCCGACTTCACCCGTCCAGATTGTCCCGCACTTTTCCGCCGCGGGCCATCGAGCCGCTGGGGCGCATCATTGGGCGGGGTCAATCGGCCATGGTGTCCGCACGAACCAGGCGGCGGACCTGAACCACGTAGAGGACTCCTGCCCACCAATACAGCGTTGTACCCCATCCGGCGAACGCCCATCCGAAAATAGCAGCAAGCGTCGGGAGCCACCCGCTTCCGTCGCTGAGCAGGAGCAGCGGGAAGGCATACATCAGGTTGAAGGTAGCCGCCTTGCCCAGGAAGTTCACCTGGGGCGGCGGATAGCCATGGCGTCTGAGGATGCCCACCATCACCAGCAGAACCAGTTCTCGGGCAAGAAGTACGGCGGTCAACCACAGCGGCAGAATCTCGCGCCAGGTCAGTCCGACCAGAGTCGAGAGAATGTAGAGCCGGTCTGCAGCGGGATCCAGGAGCCGGCCGAGGCTGCTGATCTGGTTCCAGCGCCGCGCCAACTTGCCGTCCAGGTAGTCACTGATCCCGCTCAGCGCCAGCACCAGAAGAGCCCAGCCGTCGCTCTCCGGTCCTCCGAACTCTGGCCTGAGAATCAGCCACAGGAAGAGCGGTACGCCAGCGAGCCGCGCCATGCTGAGGATGTTGGGGATGGTGAGCACCCGGTCCGTCTGGACTCGGGTCTCCTGGACCTCCACCCGGGGGCCTCCTGTGGGAAACGTGCGAACGATGCCCCCTGACCCTACCTCAACGCAAAAAAGCTCTGGCTCTCGGGCGGTGTGCCCAAGAGCCAGAGCTGTAAAAGAAGTTCGGCGGCGTCCTA
>NZ_JACVWU010000037.1 GCF_014596915.1 Streptomyces sp. TRM68416 | reverse complement strand
TGCCGGGGGCAGGGGCGGCATGTCGCACGCTAGACCTCGCCGCAGTTCCCGAACAGGTCTCAAGCAGCCATCCACGCAGGACAGGACGCGCTTGCGGCGCACGCTATCCGCAATCGTTGGGCAGGGCTACACTGAGGGGTGAGGCCCCAGTCCCCGGTATCGATGCTGTGTCCCGCTCCCGGGGAGGCCCACCGTGTTCGTCCTGCTCCTCATCCTCATCACGGTCCTGTTCGGCTTCGGCTTCCTCGATCCCATTTGGTGGGTGGCCGCGGCGGTGCTGGTCTATGCCGCCACCCGACGCGGCCGCGATCGTGGCGGCGGCCGGAGCCGCGGCGGCAGTTCCGATCTCGGGGACTACCGGGACTACCAGGAGCGCCGGAGTCGCCAGGAACGTTGGGACCGCCGCTACAGCCGTCAGAACCGGGCGCGCTGGCGGCGCGAGGACCGTCGGGACCGCGAACACCGCAGGTACCCGTGAAGTGGCCGGGTAGCCACGGGTTGCGTTCGGAGGCGGCCGGGGCCCTGGTCGCCGCCTGGGAGGGCAGACGCGATCATCGGGCCGGGCTGTCTCAGGGCCGGTTATGCCAGAACGCTGATGAAACAGGCCCCTTCGATCGGCACCGACGATGTGCGGCCTGCCGAGGAGGAGGAAGCGGTCTTCAGGCACTACGGACTGCCCTACCAGCCGGGTGCGGCCGGCGAACGGTAACTGGCGTGCCGCTGATCACCCACGGACGGGATGACTGCCCTGTGAGGTACCGACCATGCACCAATTGACCCCGCCCCGTGAAGAACAGCGGCTGTTGAGGACTGTGCCCTTTGAGGGGGATGCAGCGTTGCTGGCCGAGATCGTCGAACTGCGCGCCAGAAATCACCAGTTGGGTCGGGCGCTGGCGAGCCGTGCGGTCATCGACCAGGCACGAGGCATGCTGATGGCCCTGGCGCCGTGTTCCAGCGAGAGGGCCTGGGACTTGCTGGTGGACGTGTCGCAGCACTGCAACATCAAGCTCCGGGACGTGGCCGCGGCCCTGGTCGCCACGACGAGGGACCGGATGCTGCCGGAACCGATACAGCGGGAGCTGCGCCGAGCACTGAGGCGCCTCCACGCGGCGGACCGGAGATGACGGTGTGCGCACCCGGCGGATACGGCACCGGGAGCTGTGAGCTCAACTCTCCGGTGTCTTCGTCCAGGACGGCCGTCGGACGCCTCGATTGTGTAGCCCGCTTCGTGGATCTCAAACACCGGTCGTGCGGTTCCTCGTCCCTTGTCCACTCCGCATCGCCTGTAGGCAGCCGCAGTTGCCCCACGGGCGGCGCCGGACCGCCAGCGGGCGGTGTGGGCCGTTCCCGGTTACCGCCGGTGCCCTGAGGACAGGGGGCGATGGGTGCGTCTGCATCCACGCAGTAGCCTTCGCGCTGCGGATGCTGTTCATCGAGCAGGAGTTGGACCAACACCAACACATAGCGGGCTCCGGCAGGGCGTGGGTCAGGACCCCAGGCCGGTGAGGGGTTCGGAACTGTCGATGAGGGCGCGGGCCACATCGGCCAGGCGCCGGTTGTGGGAGCGGGCGTAGCCGCGCAGCGCGGTGAACGCCTGCTCCATGTCGATGTCCTGGCGTTCGGCGAGCTTCCCCTTGGCCTGTTCGATCAGTACCCGGCTGTTCAGCGCCGTCTGCAGCTGTTCGTTGAGCACCGTGCTGCGCTGAGCGGTGCGTTGTTGCAGCAGGCTGATGGTGGCGACGTCGGCCAGGGCCTGGGCGACGGGTGTGGCGGCCGGGTCGAAGGGGCCGGGGGCGGTGCGGAAGAGGTTCAGGGCGCCGACGATCTCGTCCCGCAACCGCATGGGCAGAGCCTGGACCGCCCCGAACCCGCTGCGCTGGGCCGCCACCGCGAAGCGCGGCCAGCGGGCGGTCGCCGTACCGAGGTCGGGGACGATCACCGGTACGCCCGTGCGGAAGCACTCGAGGCAGGGGCCTTCGTCGTTCTGGAGCTGGAAGAGCTCCAGCAGGCGCACCTGTTCGTCGGAGGCGGCCATGACGCGGAGTCTGCCGTCCCGGTCGGCGAGCAACACCCCGGCGGCACTCACATCCAGCATGCCGACGCAGCGGTCGGTCAGCAGGCGCAGGAAATCGATGAGGTCGAAGTCGGCGACCAGATTGTCGGCCAGCTCGACGAAGGTCTTGGCCAGAAGCTGTTGGTCCATCGTGGGCACCCTCAATTGAGACTAGTCCCTGCCCGAAGGGGCGGGAAGTACGGCACGTTCCTCGGCCGGGACCCACACGTCAGGTGTCCTCCTCGTCCTGATCCGGCTCCGCGTCCGGGGAGAAACGAAGCCGTCGGGCCACCACGTCGGCGGCCACGTCTGCGAGCCGGCGTCCCCGCGTATAGGCGTAGGCGCGGAGCCGGACGAAGGCTTCTTCGATGCCGACTCCGAGCTGAGCCGTGAGCATTCCGCTGGCCTGGTCGATCTCCGCTCGGTAGGCGCCCAGGTCCGCGAAGCTGCGGTCCGCCATAGGCTCGCCGGTCGGTGCGCCCGTCTCGTCGATCCTCGTGTCGAGCAGGAGAAGCGTCGCGAGATCGGCGAACGCCAGTGCATCGGCCAGTTCCTCCGTGTTCAGCACGGTCGGAATGTTGGCGTAAAGGTCCAGAACCCCCGGGCTGATCGCTCCCTTCTGCAGAGGGAGCGAGAACACCGCGCGGGCTCCGGCTTCCAGGGCCGCATCGGCGAACACGGTCCAGTGATCCTGAAGTTCAGTGATGAGCAGATCGGGTGTCAAGACGGCCGAGCCGCGCACAAAGGCGTCCACGCAGGGCCCCTCGCCCAGCGTGAGCTGGAGCTCCTCCAGTTGCTCGCTGATGTCGTCGGTGCTGCACAGCGGATGGCTCGCCGCGGCCTTGGACATCGCCGACAGTCCGGCCCCGCCGACCGGCAGCGCGGCCACGGCCGCGGTGCATACGTCCACCACACTCACCCGGGCACCTCGTCGGACCGCCTGCTCGGCCACCAGCATCCGAATGCGGGTCGACCGCCTGTCAGGCCGCACTGGGGCCACCGTCTCCGGGCACCGTGACAAGGCCCTCCATCCTCGCCGTGGTGCGTTCCCCGAAGGGAAGTACCAGCGCGCGGAACGTGGTGGTGCCCAGTGGCCTGCGAAGCTCTCCGATGTCCAGCCACCCCCAGGAGCGGAGCGCAGCGAGGGTTGGGCGATCGGCCCGGTCCACCAGAGTGGCGCCGAGCGATGCCTGATGATCGGTCAGCAGCCGCTCCTGCACACGGCGGGCGAGTGCCCGGTCCTGGGGGTGCGGCCGGATCAGGATGGCAGCGAACGCGAAGACGTTGCCGGACACCGTCAGTTGCCCGACGCTGCGCGGCAATACTCCGTCGAATCCGAGCCACCAGGAGCCGTCGCCGCCGACCGGGAATCCGAAGGCGCATCCCGTCAGGCTGTCCGTCTCGGCGATCACCATGGCGAATCCCGGTCGACGCATGTCCGCAGTGAGACGGTTCAGGAAGTTCTGGCGGCTGGGACAGCGGTACGGATCACCCGGCGGAGTTGCGCGGGACTCCACGTACAGAGCCACCAGATCCTCACGCAGGTCCTCCACCAGCCAACGGCTCAGCCGACGCAACCGCGCCGGAGCCATGGCGGGCGGCTGGCCGTCCCCCGGCTTCAGCGACTGTCCCCGCCCGGGCTCGGCCGTCATGCCACATCACCCGAGAGAACAGGCGCAAGCGGGACAGACCGGTGCGGCGGGGCCGGACAGGGCGCGGCCGGGGTGTCACCGAGAGGAGAGGGCAGGTGGTCGAACGGAAGGCCGAGGAGCAGGGACCCGCAGCCGGCCAGGTCGAGAATCCGAGCCAGTGTCCTCGGCGGATGGTGCAGTCGCAGGGTCCCACCGGCCACGGTGGTCTGCTGCGCAGCGTGGAGGAACGAGTTGAGTCCGCTGCAGTCGCAGAAGGTGACGGGGGTGAGGTCGACGTCGATGGTGCGCATACCGTCCCGCAGGCACCGTTCCAGGGACTCGCGCACCAACGGCGCGGATTCGAGGTCGATCTCACCGGACAGGGTGATCAGCGCCTGTTTCCTTTGGTCATGGCGGTGGACGGTGAGCTGTGAGAGGGGCATGACGCCTCGGTTCGGAAGACCATCCGGCAGCGGCACGGTGAGCCGGAGTTCCGGCCCTCCGGGCGCGCCCCCGGCAGGGGCGTATTTTCGGGCGGAGGCAGAGCAGCGGCCGGTCCGGCAGCCTGCGCAGCAGGACGGAGGACCACCCAGTTCTCTCCAGGGAGGCGCCGGGTGACAGGCGAAGAGTCCGCACCCCGCAGCCATCTGTGTTCAGCAACAGCATGCCGCCGGGGTCTGGGGCGTCTGCACAGCAGAGTAGTCCTCACGTCGGGCGACGGACGGTCTGAAGCAGCCCAATCTCAGGATATGGACGGTGCAAAACACGCGGTGGCTCGCATGACGGAGCCGGTCGTGCCGTGGTCGGCTCACTCCAGGAGGGTGAGGTGGTCGGCGGCGCCCCCTCGCCATTCGAACAGGAAGAGGGTCGCGTCGTCGGTGGTGCGGCCGCCCCGTTCCTGCTTCAGGGCGTGGGAGAGTGAGCGCACCACCGCTCGTACTCCCTTCTCTGTGTGTTCGATGCGGTTGACCCAGTGGATGAGCTGCTCCTCGCCGAATTGTTCTTCGCCGGCTTCGTGCTCCTCGATCAGGCCGTCGGTGAAGCACAGCACCCGGTCGCCGCGTTGGAGCATCTGCGCGCTGATCCGGGGCTCTTCGCCGCCGAAGCCGACGGGCAAGGTGGTCGGGCCTGCCAGTTGCCGGACGACCTTGTGGTCACGGATCAGCAGCGGTGCGGGGTGGCCCGCGTTCACCCATTGCAGGTGGCCCGTCGTGATGTTCAGACGCATCATCTGGGCGGTGACGAAGTGGTCGGGCCCGAACTGCTCGGCGATCGCCCGGTCCATGAACGTGTAGATCTCGGACAGGCCGATGTCGGCACGTCTGGCGTGCCGGTAGGCCCCGACGGCGACGGTCGCCATCGTGGCGGCGTCCAGGCCGTGGCCCATCGCATCGACCATGGCCACGTGCAGGATGTCCTCGTTGAGGGCGTAGTCGAAGCTGTCGCCTGCGACGTCGTAGGCGGGCTCCAGGATTCCGGCCACCGCGACCTGCGGGACGGACATCGCCAGCGGCGGCAGCAGGGACCACTGGATCTCCGCGGCCACGCTCATCGGTTCGCGGCGCCGGACGAAGAAGAACTGATCGGTGTAGCTGTGCTTGGTGACCAGCATGTCGGCGACCAGGCCGGCGAGCCTGCGCAGCAGCCGCCGGTCGTCGTCATCGACGGTGTCCAGGGTGAGGGCCATCACGCCCACCTGGTCGCTGCCGTCCAGCAACGGCAGGTACATCCGGACGCCGTCGGACTGCGGCACCTCGACAGTGGTCGCCTGCAGAAAGGCCGTGCCGGCGGGAGAGTCACCGATCGGCTCAGGCTTGCCGACCAACAGCCGCCGACCCGGCAACGGCACCAACACCAGCTGCCCGTAGTCCTGCAGCAGGATCGAGACGTCGCGGCCCCCGACCCTGGCCACCTCTTCCGCGATCAGCGGGGCGATCAGCTGCGGCGGCATCTCGTGCGCCCGGTCCAGCAGCACCCCCAGCAGCCGCTCACCGAACCCTTCCGACCGGTCCAGCACTCCCTCGTCGGGCCGGCGCTCACCTTCCGCCATGACTGCACTCCCGCACCGGCGTCGTCGAAGCTTCGGCCGCCGTGTCCATGCTCACCTCGTGCCGCGAGTCCAGCGCCCGCAGCGACATGCGCGGTCCGTCCTGCGGTCACGGCGGATGCGCTCGACCCGCTCACGTGATCTGTACACACGGGCTCCTGACACGACCGCGATCAACCCGCACAGAGTGACGCGGCTGGCCGCGCCGAACAGCCCATTACGCCAGAGGCGGCATGTCACACCCGATCGGAACAGATGGCTCTGGGTCCCGTTGTGCACCACATCTCTCCCGGAGCCCTCACAGGAGCAGAAGATCGGAGCCGCTGTCCGTGAGGAGCCGTGTGGTCTGCGGGGACGGGTGGTGCAGTCGCAGGGACGCGTGGGTCTCGGCGGCGTGCCGCGACGCATGGAGGAAGACGCTCAGGCCGCTGCTGTCGCAGCGGCCGACGGCGGTCAGATCGACGTCGATGGTGGTAAGGCCGTCACTCAGGCACCGCTCCAGAGCGGTCCGCACCTGGGGTGCGGTGGCCGGGTCGATCTCGCCGGCCAGGGTGATCAGTGCTCGCCTGCCCCGGTCGTGCCGGTAGATGTTCAGCTGCGGAAGAGCCATGACGCCTCGGTTCATGGGACCCGGCCCGCTCCTTGCACAGTCATAGGCCCGGCGACGGAAACCGCCTGGTCACCTGTGGTGAGTGGTACGGCTGCGGCGGCGGCGCGGCGGGAACCGGCCGCGGCCCCCGTCGCGGTGGTCCCGCCGTTCGCCGGTGGTCGGCCACTCGGACCGGTCCGGTCCCACCGAGGGCTGCGGGGTGCCGCGGCCGCGGCGGCCGGGCAGGGGGGCGCTGTACCGGTGCACGGCGATTCTCTCGGCGTGCTGGATGTTGAGCCGGTGGATCACGTATGCCGCCGCTGCGATGAGGACGATGAAGGCGGCGGCCGTCAGGAAGGCGTTCATGGCGACCACCTCACATACCGACGATCAGGCGGCTGGCCCGGCCGGGCGGACCGGTCTGTTCCGGAACGGCCGCGGCCACGGCCGAGGCGCCGCCCTCGTACTCCCATGCCTCGTCCGGCTCCAGTGGCCCGCCGGTCGGGGAGACTCCGTGCCGGACCTCGTCCGCGGCGATGAGCGCGCTCGCAGTCAGTGGCGGCCCGTCGTAGTCCGACGCGGCAGCCATCAGACGGGCCGCCGACTCCGCGCCGGTCTCCGGCGGGATGACCAGCAGGTCCCAGCGGCCGGTGCCGTAAGAGAGCAGCAGCAGCTTGTGCGGGTCGATTTCCGGGGTGAACCAGCCGACCTTGACGATGTGGCCGTCCACGGGAACCTTGCGGGGGATGACCGGCCAGTGCTCAGGGTTGACGGCGATGCGGGTGATGCGGCCCCACAAGGGGTCCAACACGTCGGTCAGTGCCGGCAGTTCGCTCAGCAGATCCCGGGAGCGGGGCCACCAGGCACCGTCCAGGAGTCCACGGGAGGTGCCGTCGGTCTTCAGGGCGAGACGCGCGGCCGGGGCTGCGACGGGCTCGGGTTGCGGCAGGGGTGGAAGCAAGGTCGCCGACATGATGCGGACCCGTCTCCGGGCCGCCTCTGCGGCGGCCCGGGTTTCATCTTTCGCCAAGAACGACCCGGCATGGTAGCCGGTGTGCGAAATGCCCTCGGTACTGTCCACACTACTCCGCGCTCCCCTGCGGTGCGGAGGAGTGGGCGCCTAGATGTGGAGCAGTCGCTGGGTGATCTCCCGGTACTGCCTCAGCGCGAGCCGGAGTCCGTCGGACTGTGCCTCCGGGGCCTGGTCCTGCCAGCCGGCGCGCAGGACACGCCGCCGTTCCGCGAGGGCGCTCACCAGCTGGGCGGTGGCTTCGTCATAGGCGCTCTCGGCCTCTTCCAGCGCCTCGAGCGGACGCTCGGCGAAGGTGTTGAGAGCGTGCCGGAGGGACTGGACGATCTTGTCCTGTTCGGCCGACGGGAGCAGCGGCTCCGGGCCTGGGGTACGGCGCTCGGCGGGGCCCCGGGGCTGGCCGGCGGGCTGCTGGGCGCGCGTCTGGTCGTACATCATCGAGGGCCGCTGCCGCTACGCCCGAAGGCGCCCTTGGCCTTCTCGACGGCCTGCTTCAGGCTTCCGGCAACCCGGTCGGTCCTGCCTCGGCGCTGAAGTCGCCTGTTGCGGGTGACCCGGCCGAGCTCTTCCGTGATCCTGCCCTTCATCGTCTGCGCCTGGTTCCTGATGGTCCGTGAAGCGGTCATGGCGGGCCTCACTGTTGTCCGGTAGGTGGGTTCCCGCGGGTCTGGGCGAGGCGGGAAGGCGGAATGCTTCGCCGTGTGTTCCGGGGTGGCATGGCCTTGCACCGTGCTGCCAGTCAACGTCCGGCCACGGTCCGTGTCAACGCGGTCGCCACGCGAACCGGTCCGCCTCGTCCCGGAGCGTGCGGGAGTACGGTGGAGAGAGCGAGGCGCTTCGTAGCCGGTGTCCGGCCCCCTCCTCGCGACTCCCATCCCATGGGCAGCCCGTGACCCCGGCCGCGCCATCCGCATCCAGGCCGAGGAGCCACGTATGCCACTCAGTCCGACCACGTCCACGACGGTCACACCGTCGCGCGCCGCCCCGCCTCCCCCGGGCTACGACGGGACGTCCCCCTTCCCGCCGGACGGCCTAGCGCCCGCGCGAAGCGGCAGTGACCGGCTGTATGTCACGGTGACGGCGGTGATCGTCGTCCTGCCGTTCGTGGCGCTCGGCCTGGCCGGCTGGTTGCTGTGGGGGAGCCTCATCCATCCCGCCGACATCGTGCTCGCCCTCGCCCTCTACACGATCACCGGCCTCGGCGTCACGGTCGGCTTCCACCGTGGTCTCACCCACGGCGGCTACCGGGCCGTCCGTCCCGTGCGGATCGCGCTCGCGGTGGCCGGCTCGATGAGTTTCCAAGGCGATGTCATCGGCTGGGTCGCCACCCACCGGCGCCACCACGCCTTCACCGACCGGCCCGGCGACCCGCACTCGCCGTACCGCCACGGCACGCATCTGCGCGGCCAGTTGCGCGGGCTGGTGCACGCGCATGTCGGCTGGCTCTTCCGCAACGACCTTACGCCGCCGGAGCGTTACGCCCCCGACCTGCTGGCCGACCGCGACATCCGCGCCGTCGCCCGCGCCTTCCCGGCGCTGTGCGTCCTCACCCTCGCCCTGCCGTTCGCGGCGGGCTGGCTCATCGGCGGTACCTGGGTGCACGCGCTGACCGCCCTGCTGTGGGCGGGACTCGTCCGCATCGCCCTCCTCCACCACGTCACCTGGAGCGTGAACTCCCTCTGCCACATGATCGGCGAGCGGCCATTCCGCACCCGGCGCCACGACCGGGCCGCCAACCTGTGGCCCTTCGCACTGCTCTCGTTCGGCGAGAGCTGGCACAACCTCCACCACGCCGACCCCACCAGCGCCCGCCACGGCGTCGACCGCGGCCAGCTCGACCCCTCCGCCGCCGTCATCCGCCTCCTCGAACGCCTCGGCTGGGTGCACGACGTGCGCTGGCCGACGGCGGAGCGGGTCGCGGCCCGTCGCGCCTGACGTCAACCAATCAGTGTCTCATGGCAGTTGGCAGGAGTTTTCATGACCACCGCACTGCAACCCCCGCTTCCCTCTCACCTCCTCCTCCGTCTGCGCCTGGCTCCTCACGGCGGCATGCCCCAGCCCATCGACGGAGCGTGGTGGCCCCGTTCGTACGACCTGCTCGCCGAACTCCCCCGGCTGCTCGCCGGGCTGCCGCGCGCGTGGGGCCACATCACCAGCGTCACGGTCAACGGGGCGACCTGGTCCGCGGTGCCCGGCCGGATGCTCGTCTCCAACCAGGTCGTACGGCTGCACAGGACCCTCACGGCATCCGCCGCGCACACCATCGTCCTGCTCGCGCCCGGCCAGGGGCGTTGGGATCTGCTGGTCGTGCCTCCGGATACGACCGAGGAAGCCGCGGAACCGCTCATGGCGGCCGCGGCAAGTGGCCACGACTGATCCGGCCCGCGACGGACTGCCCGGCGAATCTTCAGGGCACCGACGGCCAGGTTCCGCGACGACGACCGTCACATCCCCACCACCAGCCGACCGGGCCGGCCGGTGGTGGCCTCGCACGACGAGGAGGTTTCGCCGGCCTGTTCCGCCGCCACGAGGGCGGTCGCGGTCGTCGGCGGGCCGGTGTTCGCGCTCGCGGCGGCCATCAGCCGGGCGGCCGAGGGGGCACTCGTCTCCGGGGGAATCACCAGGAGGTCCCAGCGGCCCGCCGTGTAAGACAGCAGCAGGATCTTGTGCGGATCCTGCTCCGACGTGAACCAACCGACCTCCACCACATGGCCGTTGACGCAGACCTTGCGCGGGAGTGCCGGCCAGTAGCGCGGGTTGACGGCGATATGGGTGATCCGTCCCCACAGCGGATCCAGTACGTCCGCCAGAGCAGAGAGTTCGTGTGTCAGGTCACGTGACCGAGGCCACCAGGCGCCGTCCAGCTCGACGTGCCCTGGTGAAGGACTCACGGATTTCAGCGCGAGGCGCGCGGTCGGGGTCCTGAAGGGAACGGCCCGTAGCGGGGGAGGGGAGGTGGTCGCGGACATCGCGCGAACCCGTCTCCGGACCTCTGCGCGAGCGCAGCTGCCCGGTGTCGTTGCTCACTGGGAACGACACCGGCATCGGAGCCGGTGTGCGAAATGCTCCCGATGCATTCACGCTACTCCCCGATGAGGCCCAACGGACCGTTCCTGGACGTGGGCTCACTTCTGTCGGCGGTCGTCCTCCGAGGAGCGGTCGGTCTCACCGCCGCCGGTTGCCGTGCTCGCGGGTGTGGAAGAGGTCGCCCGGTTCCCTCACCGTCGGCGAACCGCCCGGCGAAAACCAGCGCCATCCCGGTGAACAGGCCAACCGCGGCCACACCCATTGCGCGATCCTCGCTCGCTTTGGCTCCGGCAAGCGATTACTCCAGCCGCCGTTCTGGTTGTTCCTCGTCCTCGTCGAGCAGATGCACATCGCCGACCGCGATGTTGACCTCGACAACTTCCAGACCGGTCATCCGCTCGATGGCAGCGATCACGTTCTCTCTGACGTCGCCCGCGACCTCGACGATGGAGACGCCGTACTCGACGACGAGCTCCAGGTCGACCGCGGTCTGTACCTCGCCGACCTCGACCTTCACGCCGCTGGTGACGGACTTCCCGCCGGCACCGGGCACGCGTTCGCGCATGGCCCCCATGCCACGGGCGAACCCGCCGCCCATCGCATGGACGCCCGGTACATCCCGGGCCGCCAGCCCGGCGATCTTCGCCACCACACCGTCGGCGATTGTCGTATGGCCGCGCGCGCCCGGATCGCTTCCGTGCGGACCCCCCGCATTCTTCCCGCCGCGCTCGCCCAATGATCCCGCGCGAGGGGTCTCGGGCTGGTTCGGCAGTCCGGTTTCCGTCATCTTCGGTCACCACTTTCCGACGCCACAGGCAGCCTGTCGTGCCTCCTCATTTTCCTTCACGTTAACGGCGAGTGCCCGACCTCGCTCAGGCAAATGGCATGTGAGCGATGTCGGGCATTGCGCCCAGAGACGGCGGTGGTATCCCGCACAGAGGGGCAGGTCGGGTCAACGGCGACGCAGTTGTGTCACTCACGGAGATCGGCCGAGTGGATCACGTCTTCTCCAGGTGGCGTGTACCGGTGACGCAACGGCCCCGGCGTATACACACCGGGGCCGCCCTTCCGGGTCGTTGCACGTGAGAGTGCGCGGACCCACTCACCAGGGTATGCCTGGGACATCATTTCAGTCATATCGGCCATATGGGAGGGTGTGGCTGTCACGTGACCGGCCGGAGCCCTGAGGGCGGCCCGTGCCATGTCAGTCGCTGTCCTTCTCCTCGGTCTCCATGAACTGGATCCCTGTGTGCGTCAGCGTGACCATCGCGGGTGTGTTTCCTCTCGCCCGGTCGACCTGGATCAGTCCCTCGGCTGCCAAGTACGTGCAGGCGGCGGCCAGGTCCTCCTCGGGTATGGACGGGTCCTCGCGCAGCTGCGCCCCGGTGAGGCCGAGGAGGCGATTGCCTTCCACGGCCTCGTAAGGGTGCTTCGTGATCGCCTCGCGGTAGTGCTGCCGCTTGTGCAGTGTCGCCATGGTCGCCTGCACTCCCGTGCCGGCACTGACGGAAAACCGGATGTTTGGGGCGTTATCCACCTTCCCCCGCTGAGTGTCGTCGCCTCGGATTTCGTCCGGCTGTGTGTGATCGTCCCGGGAGGACTGGCTGGTCATCAGCCAGGAACGCAACGGCTCCGCCACGCGCGTGGTGTCCACGGTGAGGTGGAGGCGCGTTCCGTCGTAAGCGCCTCCGGGGTAGCTGCGCGCTTCGGTGCCGACGACACAACGGCGGAGAAGCTCCGCGACATGGCGAGTCGCCTCCGGGTCCGCGGCGACGATACGAGCCTCCGCGTGCCCGGCCGACGGCAGATCCGGTCATTCGTGGTGACCCGTTGCTCATACAGGACTACGCGCATCAGGGGCGACGTGTCGGTGGGTGTGACGGCAGTCGCCCCATACCCACCCCGGTTGGAAGCAGGTCTGCGTCATCAGCGGCTCCCCTCTCCACGCTCACGGCGTGTGGCGTCGGCAGGAGGAGCCTTCGGTGCGGTCGCATGTGAACTCTTGCGGGTCCGCCGGCCGATTCCCGGTAGGGCGTCGCTGTAGCGGAACGCCCCGATCCTTTCGTCATGCTGCGCGTTGAGCCGGTGGATCAGGAACATTCCCGCGATGATCACGGCCACGGTGACGGCTGTCTCCACATCCTCACCTCCTCAGGGCGGAACCCAAGATCCCTATCGCGGCTCCGGCCGCCGAAGCGGCTGGCTCCGCCGTCGGTCTCCCATTCCTCTTCCTGGCTCCGAGCCTCCGCCGCGTCGTGGCCGACGGCCTCGTCGGCCATCAGAGCGCTGGCGGTGCGGATACCTCCTGAAAAGGTTGCTGCTGCCATTAGCCGGGCGGCGGCGGCCGGCTCCGTCTCCGGAGGGATCACCAGCAGGTCCAGGCGGCCCACCGTGTAGGAGAGGAGGATCACTTTGTTCGGGTCCTGCCCGTCGGCGAACCAGCCGACATGCACCGTGTGCCCCGCGACAGGGACCTTGCGCGGGATGACGGGCCAGTGGGCCGGGTTCACAGTGACGTGGGTGATCCGGCCCCAGCACGCGTCCAGCGCGTTCGTCAGAGTGGGGATCTCCCGGAGGAGGTCACGGGAGCGGGGCCACCAGGCACCGTCCAGGAGAGCTGGAACCGAGCCGGTCGGGGCCAGGGACAGCCTGGCCGACGCCGAAGGCAGGCAGTCTTTGATGATCGTTGGTTCGATGGTCGCGGTCATGACGCGGACCTGTCCCCGGCCTCCTCCTGGAGGTCGGTGTTGATTCTCGCCGGGAACGACACCGCGTGGCGGCCGGTGTGCGAAGTACCCCCGTTCGCTTCACTCTACGCCGCTCCGAGGCTCCCAGGCATGCTCGTGAGCAGGCACTTTACCGAGAGAACGAGGTCCCGGGTTCGGCGAGGGCACCGGATTCTCGCGGCGATCCTCGCCGCCGTCACCATCCCCGCCCACGCGCTCGCACTCCGAGCTCCCTGCCACAGGGCCACCGGACCAGCGAAGCCTCAACGGCTTCGCGATGTACGCCGTCGTCATCCCCCTGGTCGCCCTGGTCGCCCTGGTGACCGAACGTGGCGCGAGCCCGACCGCAGCAGCGTGGGTCCTCGGCCTGTGCGGTGCGGGCCAGACCCTGGGCCGCACCCTCTATGCGACCCTGGCCCGACACACCGGCGTCACCACCCGCACGGTCACGTTGATCGTCGCGGGCGGTGCCACCACCGCGGCCCTCGTGCTCACACCGGGCCCGTACCCCCTGCTTCTCCTCCTGGCCATCGCGGCGGGCATGGTCCGCGGCAACCTCACCCTTCTCCAGGCCACCGCCGTCACGGGCCGCTGGGGACCGTTTGCCAGCGCGATCGCACACTTCGCCGGGGCAGCCCTCGCCGGAGAACCCGAGGGGTATCCCGCGCTCTTCGGGCCTCTTGCCGGTATCTCGGTCGGTGCCCGTCTCCGGCCGCGGCGTCCGTCAGACGCTGATGGAATGGGTGCAGGCAGAGACCAGGCAAGGGGATCTCGGTGCCGGAGCACCAGCAGCGCGCTCTGCTCACGTGAAGGCGAGTGAGCGGAATGCGTTGCGGATGTGGGTCAGCGGTTCGCGGTCGCGGGTGTAGTAGAGCTTGTTGGTGAGCAGGGCCGCCCATCGGTCCTTGCCGGGTGAGACCCAGATGCCTGTGCCGGTGAACCCGTAGTGGACCCAGATGTCGTCGGTTTCGGGCGTGGTGCCGGGGGCCGGGTGCCAGAACAGCCCACGGGGCGGGGTCAGTTGCCCTGTGTGGATCTGCAGGGATTCCTTGATCCAGTCTGGGCCGAATCCGGGTGCCTCGCTCACCCGTGACGGGTCGAGCAGGAAGCGCAGGAACATGGCGAGGTCGTTGAGGACGGAGAAGGCGCCCGCGATGCCGCACACTCCGCCGAGCAAGCGGGCGGAGAAGTCGTGTGCGGTGCCGCGGAGATGCGTCCCTGTGGCGTCGTCGAGTTCGGTGGGTGCACAGCGTGCGGCTGTGTCGGTGGGCAGTGGCCCGAAGCTGGTCTGTGTCATGCCGAGGGGCTGCCACACGCGGCTGGCTGCGAGGGCGTCGAGGCTTTGGCCGGAGAGGTGTTCGGCCAGGTAGCCGAGGATGAGGGCGGCGCGGTCGGTGTACTCGACCGCCTCGCCTGGCGGCCGGTGGAGGGCCTCGCGGAGGACACCGTCGCGGATGTCCTGGGGATCAGTGCCGTACAGGTTCTTCAGGTTGGCCCGGAGCGGGACGCCGGCGGTGTGGGTGAGCAGGTGACGAGCGGTCACCTGCGCCAGGGGGTGCCCGCTCACCTCGGGCCAGAAATCGCCCAGGAGCGTGTCGAGTTGGAGTTTGCCGTCTTCGACGAGGCAGCCGATGGCTGACCATACGGCGAGGATCTTGGTGAGGCTGGCGACGTCGAAGACGGTGTCGTGCCGCATGGGCTCGCTCGGCCGCTCGGGATCCAGGACGCCCGCGGTCCCGCTGGCACTGGTGCCGAGGCTGTCGCCGATGGCCCAGACGGCGCCGGGGTAGACCTTGTCGCGGACGCCGTCGTGGAGGAGCTGATGGATGCGGTCGGTGTCGAGGTCGAGCGCCATGGTCTCCCGATCGGTCGTGGGCCGTGCCGTGTGGTGTCCCGGCGCTCAGCGTAGTGACGAGCCGGGCGCGGATCCCGTTGCGGCGTGGGTGGTCAGGCGAGCTGTTTGCCGAGGTCGTTCAGGGCTGCTGCCGTGGCGGTGAGGGGGTAGCGGGCGGCGTTGGTGCGGCCTGCGGCCTGGAGCGTGGGCAGGAGGCCGGTGGTGCTGCGGAGCCGGCTGAGGTCCTGGGCGAGGGCGGCCGGGTTGGTGAAGTCGGTGGCCAGGCCGGTTGCGGCGAGGGTGTCGCTCAGTCCGGGGACGGGCTGGTAGATGACCGGCAGTCCACAGGCTTGGGCTTCGAGGGCGACCAGGCCCATGGCTTCGAGGGTGGTCGAGGGCATGACGAGGGCGTCGTGGTCGGCGAAGGCTTTCCACAGTTGTGGGCGGCTGAGCCAGCCGAGGTAGTGGACGCGGACTTTGAGGAGGCGCACGAGTGGAGTCAGGGCGTGGAACTGGTGGCGGGGTGCAGCGATGCTCAGTTCGGCGGCTTGGGTGACGGGCATCGCGCGCAGGAGGGACTCGATGCCCTTCTCCGCGGTAAGGCGCCCGGCATAGAGCAGCCGGAGGTGCCCGGTCGACCGGCGGGCAGGGCGCGGTGGTGGGGTGGTGAGCAGGTGGTCGGGGATGCCCCAGGGAATCTTCACGATCTTCCTGCGATCGGTGGTAGGGGCGAGCTGGAGCAGTTGATCAGCCATGGCGCCGGTCGGGACGACGATGGCGTCGGCGAGGCGTTCGGTTTCCCGCAGGACTCGGAGCTGGTCGCGGTGGGCTTCGGCGAACAGCAGATCGGTGCCGTGGGCGAATGCGATGCGCGGGCGGGCCGGTAGGGCGCGGATCAGGGCCGGGGTTCCGCCGAAGGCGAGGTGCTGGAGGTGGAGGATGTCGACGCTGGATGGGTCGATGCGTTGTGCCAGGGCCCTGCGCAACGCGTTGACGTAGGCCGTGAAGGGCGGTCCTGACAGGCACTTACCAGGTACGGCCATCAACTCCAGCCCGGCAGGCAGGCGGGGCGGAGGAGTCTGAGGGGCGAGCATGAAGGCGCGGGCCGGGATCAGCGGGGTCTCTCCGGTGTAGAGGTCGAGGAAGAGCTCGACGCTTCCGCCGGCGCTGCCGAAGGGCAGGTCGAGGGCCGTAGCAGCGAGGGGGCTCATGTGGCGCCTCCGGCGAGTTCTTCGTAGAGGCGTGAGATGTCGATGCCGGCGGTGGCGGTGTATTTCACCCCGTGCAGCTGGTAGCTGGCCGGAGTGCCGAAGCAGTGGAGGAAGACGAGCTTGCCGAAGGTCATCCGGGGATAGACACGGACGGGTCTGGCCGCCCGGATCTCCAAGGTCCAGCGGATGGCGTGCCCTTGGTGGCCCAGCGGGGCGGAAACGTGGACCCAGATGCCGAGCGCACCGGTGGTGCGGTCGCCGTTGAGGAATTGGGCGTACGTCTCCGAACCCGTCCTCTCGTGGGTGACGCCGAGGTAGAGCACCTCCGGCTCCAGGACCAGACCGGCGGTGGGGATGGTGGTCTCGGCGTAGGGGGTTGGGGTGGCGGCGTCCAGGTCGGTGTCGCAGATGCGCAGGGTGTCACCCAGGCGCCAGTCGTAGGCGTTCGGGGACAGACGAGCCGGGTCGTAGGGCTCGATGGTGATCTCGCCTGCGGCTCGGGCGGCGGCGATGGCAGGGCCGGTGAGGATCACGAGGCCACCGCCCGAAGTTTTGTCACGTCGCGCCAGTAGCCGGAGGGTTGCGGGCCGGCTGCTGCCTGGTACTTGCCGCGGTACAGGGTGATGGGGCCGGCGGAGGCGAAGAACATGATCTGGCCGATCCTCATCCCCGCGTAGACGCGAAGGGGGCGGATCGGGGTGAGCATCAGGGTCCACTGGCCGTGGAAGCCGATGTCCCCGATCGGGGCGGTGATCTCGACGAACAGGCCGAGCCGACCGACCGAGGAACGGCCGAACAGCAGCGGGACGCAGGTGTCGGAGCCGACCTCTTCGAGGGTGTGGCCGAGGTAGAGCTCCCCGGGCTGGAGGACATAGCCGTCCGGGCCGATGGTGAACTCGGCGGTGGGGTTGGGTTGATGGGCGTCCAGGATGTCGGCGGTGTAGGTGATCAAGGTCGGGCCGAGGCGGACGTTGTAGCTGTTGGGGTTGACGTGGTCGGCGGCGAAGGGCGTGATCCGCAGGCGGCCGTCCTGGGCGGCCGCGGTGATCTCGGGACCCGTGAGGATCATCGCGTGACTCCTTGGGCAGGGGCGGTGAGGACGTGCTTGACGGCTTGGCCGAGAAGCAGCCCAGCGGCGTGGGTGCGACCGGTCAGGTAGGTGTCGGCCAGGTAGTCGGTGGTCAGCACGGTCGTGATGCCGTCCGGCAAGGGGTCCGGCTCAGCGACGAGAGGGCCGGCCTGCTCCGTGAGGTGGGACAGCAGGCCACGAAGGTCTTGTCGTAGGTCCTCTGGAACGTGGGCGTGAACGAGCTGGTTGTCGAAGGGCTCGATGGTGAGCAGATCGCCCAGGGTGAGGGTGTCGCCGAGCGGGACGGGCCGCAGCGCGGTTTCGTTGAGGACGACCGCCTCGACGCCGAGTCCTGAGCGCAGGCGTCCTGCGAGGTCGACGAGCAGGTGGCGGCGATCGGGAATCCCGTGCCGATACGCCTTGGCGACAGGTCCCAGGACGCCGGTCAATTGCCCTCTGACTTCCCTGATCCGCGATGTCACCTCAGCCAGCTCATCAGGAAGGGTGACTGGTTCCCGGTCCGGGAAACGAGTGGTGCCGGCACCCCAGCCCGGTCCGACGGGCGTGGCGATCGCGTACCCGTCGGCGAGCTCGCGTCCTTTGACGATCAGCGTGTCGCCGACCCGGACCGGGCCGTACTGGTCGCTGTGGCAGTGCCCGGCGAAGATCACGTCGAGGAAGGGGCAGGCCGCTGCCAGCTTGAGGTCCTCGTCGAAGCCGGAGTGGCTGAGCAGGATCCAACTGTCCACTTCGTGGTGGTGGGCAAGCATCACCTTGCGTACGGCTTGGACGGGATCCGTGACGCGGTGATCGGCGCGCTGGTCGGCGGGGATGGAGTTGAAAGCCTGCTGCCCGATGACTGCCGTGACCCCGACGCGCTGACCACCGATGGCGGCGATGTGCAGACGGCGGAAGAGGGCCTCACCGGTGCTGGCGTCGACGGCGTTGGCGCAGACGGTGAGCCGACGGAGGTCCGGTTCGAAGTGGTGGAGCCAGCCGTGGTTGCCGGGAGCGAGTACGTCGTAGTGCTTGAGCAGGATCTCGCGCTCGATGGCGCCATGGGCGAGGCGGTAGTAGCCGCTGCCTTCGAAGAAGTCGCCGCAGTCCACGATGAGCGAGGTCGGGCGGAGGGCGTGGAGGTGGGTGAGGAAGGGCGCGGCGTTGTCGAGGGTGGAGTGGACGTCGGTGGTGGCGACGATCTGGCGCAGTGTGCGTGTGCATGTGGGGGTCATGGGGTGACCTCGCAGATGTCGGCGCTCAGCGCGCGGAGCTTGCCGGGCAGGTCGGCATGGCCGCGGCGCAGCTGGTCGAGGCCACCTACGGTGGTGACACCTTGCGCGGTGAGGCCGGCGACCACGAGGGCGGAGCCGGTGCGGATGTCGGTGGCCTCCACTCCCGCGCCGGTCAGCCGTTGGGGGCCGGTCAGGCGGCACTCGGTGGACGAGATTTCGTCGATCTCTGCGCCGAGGCGGGCCAGTTGGGGCAGCAGGTTGCCGTGGCGGCCGGGGTTGATCGCGTCGGCGAACAGGTGGTCGCCGGGCAGGCTGAGGGCGAGTGCCATGAGCGGGGGTTCGAAGTCGGCGTCCAGCCCACCAGGGCTGAGAGAGGCGATGGCCCGCAGAGCGAGACCTGTCGGCCGCGCCGCCTGGGCGCGGACGGAGAGCACGTTGGACTCGGTGTCGGCGGGGATGCCCAGCCGCCTGAGAGCCGCGACCAGCGGGCCGACGTCCTGGCCCCGCACGCCCGCGATGCGTGCTGTACCTCCGGTCGCGGCAATCGCGCACGCCAGGGTGCCTGCCTCGATCTTGTCGCCGGGCACTTCCCAGGCGACCTCGTCGACCTGGCCCGAGGACGGTGGCACGAGGGTGAGGAGGCGCTCGCCGGCTCGGGTCTCCCAGCCAACCGACTTCAGCGCGGCGAGCACGCATACGACCTCCGGAGAGAGGTTGGGCTCGCCCAGCCGTAACGGTCGGCCGGTCGTGACGGCGCGCAGCAAGGCAGCCACGGTCGCCCCGCGGGAGCGGAACGGCAGCACCAGGGACACGGTGCCCCTGCGCGGTGCGACGGCCTCGACGCGGTAACCCGAGTCGTCAACCGCGCTACGGTCCCCGAACGCCTCGTACACCTTGAAGTGCAACTCCATCCCGCGTGCACCGATCCGGCAGCCTCCCGGCCACGGCAGCCGTGCCTCGCCGTGCCGGGCGAGCAAGGCGGGTACCAGGTAGTACGAGGCTCGGATGTGGGCAGCCTGGGCCAGGGCCGGCGCCATGTGCCGGGTCTCGGTCGGAAGGATCAATGCCGTCGTCGGCTCACCGACGGGTCGTGCGACGTGCCAGCCCGCCTGCTCGACCAGAGCGAGCATGATCTCGACGTCCGTGTTGGCCGGGAGGTTGCTCAGCCGCACTGGGCGCCTCAGGGCTGCCGCGGCGGCCAGCAGTGGCAGGGCGGCGTTCTTGGATCCGTCGACGGCGACGGTGCCGGCGAGCGGCGGCCCGGGGCGTACGGCGATCACCTCGGCGGCCCGGGCCGTGGTGGATGCGGTGGTTGGCACGGTCAACTCCTCTGCAGAGGGAGGGGGACGGGGATGTCCTGGTCCGGTCCCGTTGTCAGGGCGATCTCGGCCCAGCACCGCTTGCCGGTGGGCGTCGGCTCGGCGCCGTACCGTTCGGCGAGGGCGGCGACGAGGGACAGGCCGCGCCCGTTCTCGCTGTGCCGGTCCGGGAGGCCGAGCTGCGGCAGCGCTGGGCTGGAATCGCAGACCTCGACGCGCAGGGCGGCCTCGACGAGCCGCACGGCCAGCGAGATCTGGCCGGGGCACGCGTGCCGGACTGCGTTGGTGACCAGCTCGCTGATCACCAGTGCTGCGGTGTGCACCAGCTCGTCGTCCAGTTCCGCCTTCCAGCCGGCCATCGCGTCCACCGCCTGGTGGCGGACGGCGGTGACCGCGGTTGGTGTGGCGGGTACGGAGAAAGTGAGCTGGTGCGCTGCCATGAGCGGCCTCCCGGGGTAGGTGCGGCCACTTCAAGCAACCAGCTCGTCGCGGTGGGTGGTTAGCCCAGGTGCCGGTGCTGCATCGGTTATGCAGGAGCTGCATCACGGCGAAGTGCGGCTGATCTACGCTCGGTTGGGCAGGCAGGATCGGCGACGGCGGAAGGGGCCGTGGCAGATGGCCGAAGCACACAGCGAAGCAAGACGGATCGGCGAAGCCATCCGTCGGGCACGGGTGTTACAGCGGCGCTCGCAGAAGGATGTCGCCGCCGCGCTCGGCTACCACCAGTCCAAGGTGAGTCGTCTGGAGAGCGGCCGTGGCACGGAGGACATCCGCGTCCTGCGTGCCGTCGCGCAGGAACTCAAGATTCCGCCCGAGCAGTTGGGCCTCGCCTCTGCGCCCGATGCCTCCACCGCCGATCCTGAAGCTGAAGACATGCACCGCCGTACCTTCCTCGCCGCGAGCATCGCCGCGCTCGCGACCCCTTCCACCACAGCCGCCGCTCACGACGACCTCGTCCAAGCCCTCCTACCGGGCCTGAGCCCAGCGACCACTGGTGCCCCCTTGGACACGTCGGTTCTCCGCGAGCGGGTCGGGACTGCTCGCAGGCTCTTCTACACGTGCGACTATGCGGAACTGGAGCGCAGCCTGCCCGGACTGATCGCCGACCTGCGCCTGGCCGCCAGCGGTGCGACGGACGGCGACGTGCTGTACGCGCTGCTGGCCACCACCTACCAGACCTCGACCAGCCTTCTGCTCAAACAGCACGACCAGGGCAACGCCTGGCTCGCGGTCGGCCGGGCGATGGCCGAAGCTGAACGCTCCGGCGACCCGGTGGTCCTCGCCTCCAGCGTCCGGGTCCAGGCCCACGTCCTGGCCCGCGAGAAGCACACCGCCCAGGCCGTCACCCTCGTCCGGCACACGGCCGATCAGCTCACCGGCTCCTACGACCGCCGCTCACCGAAGTACCTCGCGGCCGTGGGTCTGTTGCTGCTGCGCGGCGTGACCGCGGCCAGTGGCGGCGGCGACCGCGCCGCCACCGAGGAGTTCCTCGCCGAGGCCAAGGAGGTCGCCCGGTACGTCTCCCTCGATCGCCCGGACGCCTGGGCCAACTTCAGCCCCACCAACGTCGCCCTCCACGAGCTCAGCGCCCTGGTGGCCTTCGGCGACGCGGGACTCGCCCTGCAAGCAGCGCGCCCGCTCATGCGTAGGCACATCCCCGTACCCGAACGCCGGGCTGCCCTGTGGGTGGAGACGGCCCGCGCCTACAGCCAGCAGGGCCGCCTCGCCGACGGCTACCAGGCCCTGCGCATCGCTGAGACGTGCGCTGCCCAGGACATCCGCCGCCCCGCCGTCCGCGACCTTGTCGCCGACATGGCGGCCCGCGACCGTCGCCGTACCCTGCCGGAACTGCACCGTTTCAGCCGCCAACTGGGAGTCCCTGCGTGACCGAGCCGACCACCCCGGAAAACAAGCCCTTCCTGTACGTCGTCGTCTGCGCGTGTGGCATCGCCGGCGACGTCGGCAAGCTGATCACTGTCGCGCAGGAGCGGCACTGGGACGTCGGGGTCATCGCCACCCCGCAGGGACTGGGTTTCCTCGACACCGAGGCGATCGAAGCGCAGACCGGCTACCCGATCCGCTCGGCCTGGCGCACACCGGGTGAGGCCCGCCCCCTGCCGCCCGCGGACGCGATCGCCGTCGCGCCGGCCACCTTCAACACGGTCAACAAGTGGGCCGTCGGCATCTCCGACACCCTCGCCCTGGGCATCCTGTGCGAGGCGTACGGCATGGGCATCCCCACTGCCGTCCTGCCGTATCTGAACTCGGCCCAGGCCGCCCACCCCGCCTATCGGCAGAGCCTGGAACGGCTGCGCGAGATGGGCGTACTGATCGGCAGCTACGAACCTCACCGGCCCAAGGCCGGCGGCGGTGCGGATCGGTTCCGCTGGGAGGAAGCCCTGGATCTACTGGGGCCCGCGCTTGCGCGTCGGAACTGACGGATCCGACGTGGTCATGAGCTGCATTGGGATGGTGATGCAGGAGTCTCAAGATCCGGGTAGCAGGGCTGTGACCGTGGACTGGACGAGCTGGGCTGCGGTGAGGACGCCGGGGATGCCTCCGCAGCGTTCGACGAGGTTTTGGAGCATGTAGCGCAGGGTGCCGGGGTCCTGATCGGGTTCGTCGAGCCGCGGGGCGATCATGTCGAGGTCGCGCAGGGCGCCGTCCACCTCGGGGTACTGGTCGCGAAGTTCTTCCAGGCACCGTCGCAGGTCGTCGATGCTTTCGCGGGCCTTGTCGACGGCCTCGTTGGTGATGTTGTTGGTCTGGGAGGCGTTCTGGGAGAAAGGCGCGGCTTGGGCGGGGCCGGTCATGTGGCCGTTGTTGATGATGCCGAAGTTGGGGCTGTTCGGGATCGGGTCGGGCTGGCGGCGGATGGGCATGCGGGGCTCCTGGCGGGTTTGATGGGTCAGTTCGTCATGGAGGGGTTGACGGAAAACGGCGTGGCCTGGACTGCGCCGGTCATGGTGCCGCCGTTCATGACGCCGAAGTTGTAGATGGCTGTGGACTGTTGGCGGTAGGCGGCGATGTCTACGTTGTGGTCGCGCAGGAAGATCTCGGTGGAGTCGAAGACCCGGCGTTGCATCATCTGCACGTAGTAGCGGGCGTCGTCGTGCATGTGCATGTCCTCCAGCCAGCGGAGGCTGTAGACCTCGCGGAGGCTGACCGGTCCGCTGCCCGGGTCGAGCTCGGGGCGCTTGCGGGCCTTGCGGCGTATGAGCCGGTCGAGTCCGACGTAGACGTCGGCAAGGGCGTTGAACGCGGTGCGGCCGATCCACTTCAGGCTGCGCGGATCTGCGGGCGCGAGCCCGGCGACTTTCGGGTTGAGGGGTCCCATGATGTGCGGGCGGACGGTGACGCGCAGGAAGCCGCCCTGGTAGGCGAAGTGGACGAGTATGGCGGCGACGAGGTCGCCGTTCCAGGCGGTGACCCGCGCCCATATGTAGCGGCGGGCGACCTCCTCGGCGGGCTTGTCACCGAAGTTGTCCACGGCGAGGGTGTGCAGGCTGCGCCAGGCGTCGTCGTCGATCTGGTCCCAGCGCTTGTGGTGGATGCCGGCGATCCCGATGACCTCCACGCGCAGTTTCGGATGATCGCGGTGGTGGGAGGGTGCCGGATCGTCCAGGCGGCGCGCGATGTGGGCGTGCAGCTGAGCGGCGGTGAAGTGCTTCAGAGGCTTTCGGGCCACCGGCTTGTTGTGCTTCGCCAGCGCGTCCAGGACGGCCTTGGCCACCTCGGCCATGTCGGGCTGACCTGGCCTTCGTGCCGGTGAGCCGAGGCCCGGAAGCGGCCTGGTGCTGTCGTCTTCGGCGTCCTGACCCTCGGGGGCGGGCTCGACGTCGATACCGATGACGGCCTCCTGCCACGCCTGAAGCCCCGCACCGAGGAACCGGTGCCGGTCGCCGTTTGCGCGACGTTCGTGGAGGTACGGCAGGGCGTGGGCCTGCACTGCGGTCGGAGGCGCGTGCAGTTCTCCGGCCAGTAGCGCGTTGAGCCGCAGCTGGGCCAGGTAGCGCTCGGCCAGGTAGATGCCCCACAGCCCGGCCAGCAGGACGGGGATGGCCCAGCCGGCAGTGAGGGCGCCGGCGATGGCTTGCCAGACAACGCCCGCGACCGCGGCCACGACGGCCACTCGGCGTCTTCGCATGCGCTGGATGGCACGATCGCACGCGTGCACCACCGGCTCCTGATGGAAGCCGTAGACCGGCACCGGCCGCGCCGACTTCTTGATCCGACGACGGACCCAGACCGCGTAGTCCTCACCCAGCACCACCTCTGGCGGCTTCGGCTCCGACGAACCGGCAGCCTTCTCGGCCTCCTTGGCGGGGAAGAGCCATCGCAGCCGCCTCCGTACGGCGGCCTTCAGGTCTTTCCACAGCTGCGCCAGTACGGCACAGAGTACGGCCAGCCAGTCCGTGCGGGCGAAGGCGGCGGCGCTCAACCGGCGCGTGATGCCCTCGGTGTAGGCCCCGTGCCTGATCACCTCCCGCGCGTCGCCCGCCGTCCCCAAGGGCACCGCGGGCGCCGAGAACACCGACTGGTGCTCCGCGTATGACAAGTTCCCACCCCCGTGTCTGTTGGCGCCGGCCACGACGATCAGCGGCGGACACAGAGGGGCATCGTCCTCGGGCACAGGAAGCACCGCCATACCGCAAACCCGCACAAGACGCGTACGGAGGCGCCCAGGTCGAACATTGACCGAAAGGCGTCTCCGCAGCGGGATTACCTGCGGTGTCCCTGCGGTGCGCCGCCTTGACCAGCGAGCCGAGCGGAGCCGGGAGACGAGGCCGGTGTGCCGTGGCGCGCGGGCCGGGTGGAAGGTGTTTCGGCCGCGTCGGCGGGCAGGTCGGCGATGTGGCGCAGGCGCCAGACGAGGACGTCGCTGACCGACCCGGCGGAGTCCAGTTCACGGGGGGCAACGGCTTCGGCCAGCAGCTCCTGGGGGTTGTGGCCGGCCTGGTAGGCGTGGGTGAGGGTGGCGGCCAGGGCGGGCCAGCCAGGTTCGTTCACTACTGCGTCGGCGATCTCGGGCGTTGTGGCGTGGAGGAGGGCGGCGGCCCAGTCGCGTACGGGCTGGACCAGGCGCAGGCCCTGGGCGTGCAGGCGGGCCATGGGCTCCTCGGCGGCGGCAGCGTAGGCGGCGCGCAGGTGGACGGCGGCCTGGCGGGCGGCCTCGGCCTGCTGGGCGTGGTGACGCTGGGCGTGCCAGTGCGCGGCGGCGGTGGCGAGGAAGAACAGGGTGTCGATCAGCATCGCCGTGGTCGCGCCGTCCTCCCCTCGGCCCAGCGCTGGGCCGCTGTAGCGGAGGTCGCGGGCGGCTCGGCGCATGGCCTGGACATGCCGGTACTCGGCACGGGTGTGGGAGCGGGTGGCCCGCTCGAACGCCCAGGCCGCGTCACGGAGTTGTTGGCGAGTGTGCGCTGCGCTGGTCTGGGCGAGGGTGTCCAGAATCTCGCCGGTGGCGGCGATGCGGGCCGCAGCAGCGCCGTCGCCGTCCTGGTCGAAGGTGACCAGGGCAGTCCAGGCGGCGCGGGTGGCCGAGCGTCGGGCGGCAGTCGGCGCCGATACAGCTGCGTGCGAGTGAGCGGGCGGCCGACGTGTGGCCGCTTCCTGCTCGTCCTGGTGGACGTCGTGGGTGGTGGGGAAGCGCCTGCGGATGCGGGGCAGGGAGAGGTCGGGGGCGAGCGTGGAGCCTGCGTAGTAGATGGGCTCGCCGTCGTCGTTGACGTCGCCGGGCAGGGCCGCCTTGTAGCCGAGCAGGTCGCCGGACGGCGCGACGCGCTGGTGGATCAGGAGCCCGGCGGCCTTGAGCCGGGCGAAGAACTCCGCCTCGCTCGCGGCGCCGGCCACCGCTTGGCGGACGGTCTGGTGCAGCTCTTCGCGCGCGGGGCGTTCGAGGCCCTGGCGTTCCGCCTTGTGGCGTTCGGCGCTGGTGGGGCGCTTGGCGGCGGTGCCGTCCCCGGGCGGTACGCGGCGCAGGCCGTAGTCGGCCTCGATACGGCGGCATTCGGCCTGAGCGCGACGGGCCTCGTTGTGCAGGCGGGGCCGTCGGCCGTCGTCGCGGACCAGGGTGGCGATGATGTGGATGTGGTCGTCGGCGTGGCGGACGGCCGCCCACCGGCATGCCTGATCGTCGCCGTCGGGGGCGATGCCGGTGGCGGCGACCACGCGGCGGGCGATGGCCGCCCAGTCCTGGTCGGACAGGATCGGGTCCTCGGGAGCAGCCCGCACGGACAGATGCCAGACATGCTTCTTGGGGCGTCGGCTGGTGGGCAGGGCGTTGACGGGCTGGTCGAGCAGGCGCTGGAGCTGTTCATAGGTGGCCTTCGGGTCGCGGCCGGGGTCGGGGGTGAGGGGGTCGAAGGCGGCGACCAGGTGCGGGTCGATGTGCTCCTCGTGGGTGCCGGGGCCGTAGAGGTAGTTGATGAGGCCGATCGTCCTGCTGCCGCGTTCGTGGATGCTGGGGATCACTCAGCGGCACCGCCGTCGCGGTGGGCGAGCAGGGCGTCGGCGGCGTCCTCCACCCGGCGGGCGGCGCTTTGGACGGCCTCGGCCGCAGCGTCCAGGTGGGGTGCGTCGGCGCCGGAGTTGAGGGCCTTGGCGACCTGGTTGAACAGGCCGTGCATGCGGCCCAGATGGCGGCGGGCGGCGAACAGCTCGTTGATGACCTCCCGTTCGGTGGCGATCTCCGCGGCGGTGCGAGTCAGGTCACGAGCGGCCTTGTCGGCGGCGTAGGCGAGGAACGCGGCGTTGGACAGGTCGCAGTAGGCGGCGGCGTCGGTGAATCGCTTGAACTCTGCGTCGTTCATACGGCAGCTGGGCTGCTTCAGGCGCTTGCGCTCTCGCGGCAGACGCGCGCGCTGACGTCTCTTCGCGAGGGACTCGGCCTGCTTCCCTCCTGGCTGCGGTCCGCCCTCGGTCGCAGCCTTACGGTCCGGTGCCCCCTGGCACCGAGCTGTTCCCGCCACCCCCGGGGCGGGAACGTCGGGAGCATTGCTCCCGGTACAACTTGCTGGCGCTGAGGTGGGGGTGTTGATCTCCTTTTGGGCGTCGTGGAGTGCGTGGTGCGAGTCGTGCATCGAGCGGTCTTCCTTGGGGCTTGGGTGTAGGGGCGGTTTCATTGCGGGTGGCCGGCGGGCCTGGTGCGTAGGTCGGCCTTGACGCTGCGGACGACTTCTCCGGCGGTGTCGCTGGCGACGCTGTAGCCGTCCTCGCGCACGGCGTTCTCCAACAGGTCACGGGAGAGACGTCCGGTGTCGCGGTGGAGGCGATGGGCGTACTCGGTGAGGAGGTCCCGTGTCGCCCGCGGCTTGTGGCCCGGGCGATTCGACTTCGCCCGCGCAGCCTTGCCCGGATCGACGTTCGGCGGTTTCTCGCCCGGGTTCGGTTCCGGGATGGTGGCGGTGCGGGCGGGCTGTTGCGGGCGGTTTTCGGCCTGGCGGGGTGCCCGGTCGGCGGCGTCATCACCCGCGACCTTTGAAGGCGGGCCGTCCGGAATCTCCGCCCGAATTGCCGTGTTGGCCCGAAGGCCAGCGATCGTGGATCCGTCCATAGACCCCGGGGCGGGGTGGGGCCAGCGGGCGGGCAGGGGGATGGAGGCGAGGGCGAGGGCCTGTTGCCGGGTGGCGAGTTTGCGCAGTAGCAGATCGTCCTGGCGTTCGTCGCGGTCGACGTCGGCTTGCTCCAGTGCCTGGTGCAGGCGGCGGGTGAGGCGCTGGCCTCGCCGCTTGGCACGTTTCTCGGGCTTCATGGCCTCTGCCCGCAGGATCAGGGTGACGGCCCGGTCGAGGGCGCGCTCGCGGATGATCCGGGCGGCGTCCGCGTCCCGGTCGGCGATCCCCAGGCGGGCCAGCAGTCGTTCGCGTATCTGGCGGGCGAGGACGGCGGTCAGGCTGCGGGAGTCGGCGTGCGGGCTGCGGTTGCGCAGTTCGATGCCCATGGCCAGGTGCCACAGCATCGCCGCCAGGACCGGGCCGACGAAGGCCCGCACGGTTCCGCCGACCAGCCCGGACTCGGCGTAGGCAGGCACGATCTGCACGCCGGTGATCACCCAGGTGAGGGTGCCGGGCAGGCCGGGCGCCTGCTTCGGGCCGTTGAGGTTAGCCCGGGCCATCAGGGCGGTGGCGAACAGGGCGAGTTCGGCGACGGCGAACATCGCGGCGCGCTCGATGGTGCCGCCCATGTCGAGGTAGTCGGCGGCGAAGCGCCAGCTTGTGTCCGCGCTGTAGGCGGTGCAGCCGATCGCGGCGACGGCGGCAACCGGGATCGAGGCGGTGCGACGTCGCTGCCGGTTGCCGGGCTTGCGGACGCGCTGCCACCGCCATCCAGCGGTCAGGGCGAGGGCGACGAGCAGCAGCACGGCGGCGGTGGGGGAGGTGGTCCAGTGCGCCAGGGATGCTGCCGGAGTCTCTGCGGCGCTTGTGGTCACGGTGTTGCCAGGTGTCATGCAGGGGCTCTCCAAAGGGCTCGCGCGTGTGAGGGCATGCCTGTGCGCGGGCGGGGCGAGGTGAGGGTGGGAAGGGGGAGACGCGGTGCCGCCGTCAGGCGGCGGGTGCGGTGCGGCGTCGGTCGGGGCCGGTGAGGATGACGCGTTCGGTCATCTCGGCGAGGCGGGAGGCGACGCGGTCGCCGAGCGCGGTGCGCAGCTCGGCGGTGGGGAGGTTGGTGGTGATGAGGGTGGGGAGCATGTGCTCGTACCGGTGGTTGATCAGCCGGTAGGTGAGCTCCTCGGTCCACTCGCTGGTCTTGGCCGCGCCGAGGTCGTCCAGGACCAGCAGCGGGCAACGGGCCAGCGTCTGCAGGTCCCGTTCGGCGTCGTGGCCTGCTCGGGGACGGAGCCGCGCGTGCAGGTCGGCGGAGGTCGTTGCCTCCCAGCGCAGGCGGACACCTCGGGTCAGGAGGGCGCGGACGGCGCCGTACGCCTGGTGGGTCTTGCCGGTGCCGGTGGGGCCGGCGATCAGCAGCGACGGGCCCTCGGCGATTCCTGGACCTCCGGGCCCGGGGCGTCCTGCTCCGGCGATGTGGTCGGCCCAGGCGGTGATCTGGGGGTGGTCGGCCAGGGCTCGGCGGTAGCGGGCGGGGATCCGGGCGTCCGCGAGTTCCAGCGCCGTGACGGGCTCGGGCGGCGGTTCCTCGGCTGTGACGCGGGGGTCGATACCGCGGGTGGCCAGGATCGTGTTGAGCCGGTTGGCGAGCGGACCGACCTGGCGAGGCTCTTGGGCAAGGGTGGCGGTCAGAGGTCACCTCCGTAGGCGGCGTCGATGTCGCTGGGGTTTGTCCACGGCGTGTGGCCGACCGGGACGGGCGCGGCGTTCATGGCCTCGTGGACGAGACTCGGCAAGGTGCTGGGATGGAGGCCCTTGGCTCGGTGGCGTTCGAGTCCGGCCCGGATGTGGGCGGGGGCGATGCCCTCGGCGAGCATCTTGCGCACTTCCCGGCCGAGATGGTCCAGGACGCCGGTTGGTGGACGGTGGGCGCACGCAGCGACGTACTCGGCGATCAGCTGCCGGGCCGAGACGGTGTCGGGTGCGTGGGCGCTCGCGCCCCCCGAAGGGGTACTTCCTAGGTCCATGATCCTAGGTCCTAGATCCGTACCGTGAGACGTCACCGACGGCTCCGGGCGCTCTCCGTGAGCCCTCATGGAGGGCTCTGTGAATCCCTCCTGACCTGCGGATTCGTTGTCGGTGTCCGGATTCGGTGCGGGCTCGCGCATCTCGCGTGAGTCTGCACGGAGGGCTCCCTGAGGGGTGGTGAGGGCTCCGTGAAGCCGACCCCCGTGGGGCTTGGCGTGGTTCCTGCCGGGGCGTCGTGGTGCGGGCAGGCGGGGAGGCGGCTCTTGCTGGGCCGGTTGATCTTCTGGTGCTGATGCCAGGTGACGATGTGCAGGTACCGCTTGTCGTCGAGCCCTGTGTAGCGGCAGATCAGCCCGGCGTCGGCGAGCTGGGCGAGGTCCGTCTCGACGTCCGAGGGCGCGTGCTCCGGGCGCAGCACCCACAGTTGTCCGGCGATGATCGCGGCGTGGTCGCGGTGGCGGCCCTGGTCGTCGGCCTGGGTGAGCAGGCCGATGAAGGTGCGCTCGGCGGTCAGGGAGACGGCGGCCAGGGACTCGGAGACGAAGGCTTCGGGCTTGATGGTGCGGATTCGGGCCAAGAGGGGCGGTTCCTCACTCAGTTGCAGGTGGGCGGGCACCCACGGCTCACCGTCGTCGTGGCGATACGGGCATCAGGGGTGGGGGAGTTGACCGGCCGGCGGCGCGTGGCGCACTGGTGGCCGCTCGCGCTTTCCGGGGTGCCGTCAACACATAGCCACACCCGGGCCGCGCAAGTCCAGCCCTATCCCGCGACATCTCTCACGGCAGAAAGGGCGCCGAAAAAGAAGGCGGTAGAAGGCGGTCCCAAAACTTTAGGGCACGATCGCCGGTTGACGAAATAGTCGATTGATGTGCCGGTTATCGGTACTTCCTGCCCCTGGGAAACCACTTCGCGGCGGACCGCGCGAGCGCAATATAGACGACGATCGCCGGTTAGCGAAACCGGCGATTCTATGGATAGTTGTGGTGCCAATCGAGGTGCTGACCCTGCCCACGGATCCACGCCGCTATCGACTGGCAACTCCACAGTCCGCCTGCCTTTCGCGCTGACCCGGCGCAAACGCAGGACACCCCCGCCCCCTGCCCAAGGAGCACCGCTTGACGTCTCCGCCCCACCGCCCCACCGACAAACTCACGGTCGACGAGTTCTGCGACGACCTCCGCATCTCCCGCTCCACCTTCTACGACTGGCGCAAGAAGGGCACAGCCCCGCGCTGCATACGCATCCCCAACGGCGCTTTGCGCATCCGCCGCAGTGACTACGAGAACTGGCTGACCGACTGCGAGGACCACGCTTGAGTAACCGGTCCTACAAGGTCCGCTTCTACGACACGGAGATCTACAGGGGAAAGCGCAAGACCAGCTACACCGTCCGGTGGTCCGTCAACGGAAGGCGCCACGGCCAGAGTTATGCCACGAGCGCGCTCGCCGAATCCTTCCGCGCAACGCTGCGCGTAGCCGCGAACAACGGCGAACCGTTCGACATGGACACCGGCCTGCCGGTCTCACACGCCACGTCGGCCGCCGAGGTCACCTGCTACGAATTCGCCCTCCAGTACGTCGACATGAAGTGGCCGCGCATCTCGGCCAACAACCGCAAGAACACCGCCAAGGCCCTCACCAAGGTCACCCTCGCATTGCTGCGCACCGAACTCCCGGACCGCTTCGACCCGATCGACGTACGCCGGGCCCTGCGCGAGTACGCCTTCAACAAGATCCGACGCGACGAGGCGCCGCCCGAGGTCCGCACCGTCCTGTCGTGGATAGCCCGCAACTCCCTGCCCATGACGGCCTGGGAGGACACCAAACGCGTCGACGCCGTCCTGCATGCGCTCGACACACTTCTGGACGGCAGCCCGGCCGCCGCCAGCTCCGTCAAGCGCGAGCAGCGGATCCTCAACGTGGCGATGAAGTACGCCGTCCGGCAGAAGATCCTCACCGCCAACCCGCTCCCGAAGGGCAAGCAGGAAGGCGCCGCCCCCAAGGTGGCCGAGGCCGTCGACAAGCGGTCGCTGCTCAACCCGGGTCAGGTCGCCAGCCTCCTGGCCTGGATCGCCGACCGTCCCCGCACCGGCCACCGCCTCCACGCCTTCTTCGCCACCCTCTACTACGCCGGACTGCGGCCGGAGGAGGCCGTAGCCCTCCGCGTCAGCGCCACCACATTGCCTGCCGAGGGCTGGGGCGAGCTGCTCGTCCACACCGCCGAGCCCGAGGTCGGCAGCCAGTGGACCGACGACGGCCGCGTCCATGAAACCCGCGACCTCAAGGGCCGTGCCGAGGGCGACACCCGCCCCGTCCCCGCCCACCCGGCACTCGTCGCTGTCCTCCGCGACCTGATCAAAAGGGACGGCCTCCAGCCGGGCGACCTCTTCTTCCCCGGCGAGAAGGGCGGGCTGCTGGCCGGATCGGTCTTCCGCCGCGCCTGGAACAAGGCTCGCAAGGCGGTCCTGCCAGAGCACGAATACGAGTCACCCGTGGGCAAGCGCGTCTACGACCTGCGCCACACCTGCCTGACCACCTGGCTCAACAACGGCATCCCACCCGCCCAGGTCGCCGAGTGGGCCGGCAACAGCGTCCCCGTCCTGCTCGCCACCTACGCCCGCTGCATCACGGGCCAGCTCGCCGAGCTCCAGCAGCGCATCGAAGGCCCCCAGCGACTGCCCGCCGGGCCGGCCCCGAGCATGCCGGTTCCCCCGCCTGGATCCACGTCCGCACCGCGTCGCCGGGCCTGACCCGGACCCAGGAGACGCACGGACCTCTGCCTCCGGCACCGGTGTTCACTCGGCGATGTCGACGCCGTATCCGCGTGCGAGGGCGTCGAGGCCGTGGTCGTAGCCCTGGCCGACGGCTCGTAGGCGCCACACCGGGCCCCTGCGGTAGATCTCCGCGAGGAGCATGGTGCGTTCTGTGGTGGCGGCATCCAGGGTTGCCCGGGCGAGCGGTGCGCCGCTGCTGCCGGGGGCCGCACCGACCTGGATCGCACCGACCGTCCCGAAGGTGGTGGCGCCGTCGATGGCGGCAGCGACGACGACCTTGCGCGTCGCGGGCGGCAGGGAGGCCAGGTTGAGGGCGATGGTCTGTTCGGCAGGGCCGCCGGTCAGCAGCCGCGCGGTTCCAGCCGGGCTCTCCGGGGCCCCGTAGAAAATGAAGTCCTCGTCGAAGGTGACCTGTTCGTCCTCGTCGAGGAGGAAGGCGACGACGTCGATCTCGTAGTCGGACTGCGGGGCCCAGCCAGCGGTGACGTACCACTCCGGCGCAGGTCTGCCGTGCGGCCTGGGCAGGTCGATGACACCGCCTCGCGGGATCACGTGCGGCTCCTGGGGCCGGAGGGCCGCCGTGGCCGGGGCGGTGGCGTTCGGAGCGGTGAGCCAGTGGAGGTCGTGCACGGGGAGTTCGAGGGCGGTGATGCGGCTCATGCGCCGGTCGCCCTGCCCTCCCTCCAGGAGTACGACGTCGGTAACGCTGGCGGACAGGTTGACCGCCGCTGAGCCGCCCAGCTCGACGATGCGGGTACGGGCCGCCGCGGCATCGGCATGGACACCACCGAGCACCAGCACGCGACGCCCGGCCAGAGGCTTGTCCAAGGTGCCGATGGGGGGCGTCGGCCGGCGCGGAGTGGGTGTCCCCGCACCGGGGGCGATCTTGGGGAGGGCCGCGGCCTCCGGCACGGGTGCGGCAGAGGTCGTGGTGGGCGCCGACTCCACGGGGCCGACGACGGGTTCTGCTTCCGGCTCGGCCACCGGGGTGACAGCGACGGCCGTCGTCTGATGCGCTGCCCCCGGCCGTACGTCGGCCAACAGCCGCAGGAAGGTGTGCTCGTCGATGACCGGCACGCCCTCGGCGAGTGCGCGTCGGGCCTTTGCCGAATCGGACGCCGGTTCATTGGTGACCAGCACGCTGGTGTGCCGGCTGACGGAGGTCATCATGTTCAGCCCGGCGGCGACTGCCCGCCCGACCAGCTCCGCCCGGGCATGGGCGGTCTCACCGGTGATCGCGACCTTCATCCCCTGCTGGAGTGGCTCGCCGGGAGTCAGCCGTCCCGGATTGCGGTAGGCGCAGGGAGTCTTCGGCGGCTTCGGCGTGAACTGGGACTCTGCCCGGGGCGGGCAGGTCACCAGCGGCAAGGGCAGATCGAGCCGCGCCGCCTCGCGCAGTGACGCCCGCAAGATCCCGGCCAGCACGCGGGTGTCGTCCAGCGCATCGTGCGCACGCTGCTGGGGGATGCCGTAATGGGCGGCGAGGGTGCCGAGCTTCATGTCGTCCGTCGGCGGATCCACCTGGCGATTCAGAGCCAGGGTGCACAGCCGCTGCGACACTGGCAGCCACATCCGCGCACGGGCAAACTCGTAGGCCAGGAAGTCGTAGTCGAACTGGGCGTTGTGGGCGACCAGGACCCGGTCCTGAAGCATCGCTCCGATCCGCCCGGCGACCTGGTCGAACGTCGGTGCCCCCTGTAACCGCTCGACGGTCAGCCCGTGCACCTCCACAGGTCCCGGATCACAGCCCGGATTGAGCAGTGTCGAGAACTCGCCGGTCTGCTCGCCGTCCGGACTGATCGTGATCACCGCGACGGAGAGGACGCGATCTCGCCGGGCCATGAGTCCCGATGTCTCCACGTCGACCAGGGCCCAGTCGTGTGCGTAGGCGCCCGTGTCGGGCACGTCGAAGGAGGTGGAGGCGAGACTCATGGTGGCAAGGATGATCTGATATCCAGCACCCATTCAACCTGTATGCCGATTTGCCCCATCTGTTCGGTCGAGGCGACGCGGTCGTCCTGCGGCGACTGTAGAGAGGCCGCACCGAAACTTCGGGAAGTTTTCGGGAAGAACACCCGCCGAGGGCCGGACGAAATCGTCCCCAGCCGGACACCAGCAGACTCCGCCCGAGTGTCCACCCGCACCCGCGAAGCTGCTCCGCCGAGCTCGATAAACGGCCTCTGACCAGCAAAAACGCCCTCCCGACGGGAGGGCGGAGACTGGGCGCCCCCGGCAGGACTCGAACCTGCGGCCAAGCGCTTAGAAGGCGCCTGCTCTATCCACTGAGCTACGGGGGCCGGGTGTGGTGGCCTCTGTCTTGGTGCCCGGGTGCGGGCTGATCCGTGACGTTGCCGGGGACAAGGATAGGGCTCCCGCGTCCTTGTCCCTGTTGCTTCGCCTCCGTGGCTCAATGTGGAGGTTCAGTGAAGCGGTCCTGATAATCGCAGGCAGGTACGAATCGTGCACCGCTTTTGGCGTCTCGCGCACCGGGTGTTGTGCACTCGTTATGCCTGGACTATGCCTGTGTCCCAGTCATCCCTTCCATCCCTTGTGTTCCATCGGCGCGCAGACACTGTCATATGCTTCAGAATTCCCCTAAAATTGGGCATTCTTCGCATGTGGTGACCTTGGACGTACGGCCTCAGCTGCTCGACGCACTCTCCGCTCTGCGCGACCGTGTCGCCGCCGCACGCTTCCCGCTGCCCCTGGCGGGGGCTCCACGCGCGCGTGCCAACCGCGACGAACTGCTCGCCCAGCTCGACGACTACTTGGTGCCCCGGTTGAGAGAACCTGAAGCACCCTTGCTGGCGGTCGTGGGAGGTTCCACCGGGGCCGGCAAGTCGACGCTCGTCAACTCCCTCGTGGGGCGCCGGGTCAGCGAGGCCGGAGTGCTGCGGCCGACGACACGGACCCCGGTACTGGTGTGCCACCCGGAGGACCACCACTGGTTCAGCGGCATGCGGGTGCTGCCCGACCTCACCCGCGTGTGGGCGCCCCAGCAGGACACCGGCGACGAACACCCGCTGCCCGGCGAGGACGCCACGCGCGTACTGCGCATCGAGACCGCCGAGACACTCCCGAGCGGACTCGCCCTCCTCGACGCCCCCGACATCGACTCCCTCGTCGCCGACAACCGTGTCCTGGCCGCCGAGCTCGTCTGCGCGGCCGACATCTGGGTCATGGTCACCACCGCCGCCCGCTACGCCGACGCCGTTCCCTGGCATCTGCTGCGCACCGCAAAGGAGTTCGACGCCACTCTGGTGACGGTGCTCGACCGCGTGCCGCACCAGGTCGTCTCCGAGGTCTCCCGGCAGTACGGGGCACTGCTCACCAAGGCAGGCCTCGGCCATGTGCCCCGCTTCACCGTGCCCGAGCTGCCCGAGTCGGCCTGGGGCGGCGGACTGCTGCCCGCCACCGCCGTGGCCCCCCTGCGCACCTGGCTCGTCCACCAGACCCAGGACGCGGCCGCACGGCAGCACGTCCTGGCCCGCACGGCCTACGGTGCCCTCGAATCGCTCAAGACCCGCATGCCCGAGCTGGCCGGCGCCGCCGCCGCGCAGTACGCCGCGGCGCTGCGGCTCACCACCGCCGTCGACAGCGCCTACGACAGCGAGCACGCGCGCGTACGGGGCCGTCTCCAGGCCGGGTCCGTCCTCGCCGGCGACGCCCTGAAGCGCTGGCGCGCCTTCCCGCTGGACTGCTCCGCCGGTGAGCTCCTGGACGCCCTCGTGGAGAGCCTCGCGGCGCTCCTGCTGTGCGCGGTCACGGCCGCCGACGAGCGCGTGGACGAGGCCTGGCGGCGCGAACCGGCGGCGGGCGCCCCGGGCCTGGCCGACCGCGACCCCGCCGCGGAGAGCGCCGAGCACCGCATCGGGCTCGCCGTACGGCGGTGGCGGCGCGAGCTGGAGGAGTACGCCGAGGACGAGGTGCGCGACCTCGACGGGAGCGCCGCGCCGGACCCCGAGGCGGTGGCCGCGCTGGTCGCCACCGCGCTGCTGGGCGGACGCCGGGCCCGGTCCGCGGGCGAGGGGCTCGCGGAACGGATCGGCGCGCACGGTGCGCTGCGGCTGCGCGACCGGGGCGGGCGGCTGCTCACCGACCACCTGGACCGGGTCATGCACACCGAACGCGAACGCCGCCTCGCGCCCCTCGACGCGCTCGACGTCCACCCCGAGCCCCAGGCCGAACTCATCGCCGCGCTGTCCGTACTGCAGAAGGAGAGGTGACCGGTGACTGCCGTCACTGACCAGGACCAGGACCACGACCCCGGGCACACCCCGGGCGACGAGGACACGGACGGGGCCGCCGCCCAGGGTGAGTCCCGCGCGGACGGGGCCCGCGTGGACGGGGCCCGCGCGGGCGAGTCCTTCGGCGCGCAGGCCGGGGAGGAGGCCGAACAGGTCGTAGCGCCCGTGGAGGAGGCCGCCCCGGCGGAGGGGGAGGCGGAGGGCGCGCACGCGCGCGTGGACGGCGGTTCGCCCCGCGCGGACTCCACGCCCGCCTGGGACGACGGGCTGATCGCCCGCCGGGTCAACGAGACCGCCGCCGGGGCGCAGCACACCGGGGTCACGGAGCGCAGGCCCGGCGCCGGGCCGCAGGGCGTGCCCCCGCTCGCGTACGACGGACAGTTGCGGGCCCGGCTCGACGCGCTGCGCGAGCTGGTGGGACTGTCCCGCACGCGCCTGGACAGCAGGACCCTCGCCGAGGCCGGCCGGGTGCTCGACGAGGCGGCCGCGCGCCGCAGGCTCTCGGGACAGCACACCGTGGTCGCCATCGCCGGGGCCACCGGAAGCGGCAAGTCGCAGCTGTTCAACGCGCTCGCCGGGGTGACACTCTCCGAGACGGGCGTACGCCGGCCGACCACCGCCGCGCCCATCGCGTGCAGTTGGAGCGACGGCGCGGCCAGTCTCATCGACCGGCTCGGCATCCCGCCGCGGCTCAGGCGCCGCCCCGCGCAGAACGCGGACGCCGACGGGCAGTTGCGCGGGCTCGTCCTGGTCGACCTGCCCGACCACGACTCCGCGGCCGTGCTCCACCGCGAGCAGGTGGACCGGGTCCTGGACCTCGTCGACGCGGTCATCTGGGTCGTCGATCCGGAGAAGTACGCGGACGCCGTCCTGCACGAGCGTTATCTGCGGCCGATGGCCGGCCACGCGGAGGTCATGTTCGTCGTCCTCAACCAGATCGACCGGCTCCCCGGCGAGGCCGCCGAGCAGGTCCTCGACGATCTGCGGCGGCTGCTGGACGAGGACGGGATCGCGCTCGGCGAGTACGGCGAACCCGGCGCGGTCGTGCTCGCCCTGTCCGCACTCACCGGCGACGGCGTCGGCGAACTGCGCGAGGCCCTCGGCCAGTTCGTGACCGAACGCGGCGCCGCGGCGCGCCGGATCTCGGCCGACGTGGACGCCGCGGCATGGCGGCTGCGGCCCGTCTACGCCACGTCCCGGCGCATCGGGCTCAGCGAGGAGGCGCGCGACGAGTTCTCCGCGCGGCTCGCGGACGCGGTCGGCGCCACCGCCGCGGGCGAGGCCGCCGAGCGTGCCTGGCTGCGCAACGCCAACCGCGCCTGCGGCACGCCCTGGCTGCGGCTGTGGCGGTGGTACCAAGACCGGCGCGACCCTCCCACCGGACGGCTGCGGCCGCCGGCGCAGCCGGACGACGAGGCCACCGCGCGGCAGCGTGTGGAGCAGGCGGTGCGGACGGTGGCCGAGCGAGCCTCGGCCGGGCTGCCCGCGCCCTGGGCGCAGGCGGTGCGCGAGGCGGCCGTACGCGGCTCCCAGGGGCTGCCCGAGGCGCTGGACGAGCTGGCCGCGCGCGCGGGCCTGCCGCCGGGACGGCCGCCGCGGCCGGGCTGGTGGCCTGCGGCCGTCCTGGTCCAGGCGTGCATGACACTCCTGCAGATCGTCGGCGGGCTGTGGCTGGTGGGGCAGATCGCCGGGGTCATGGCGCCGAACCTGGGAGTGCCGGTGCTGCTGATGGTGGCCGGCATCGTCGGCGGGCCCCTCGTGGAGTGGAGCTGCCGGATGGCGGCACGCGGGCCCGCCCGACGCTACGGCACCGAGGCGGAACGGCGGCTTCGGGAGGCGGCCGCCGGATGCGGACGGGCACGGGTACTCGATCCGCTGGCGGCCGAGCTGCTGCGCTACCGGGAGGTGCGGGAACAGTACGGGCGGGTCACCGGGGTGGGGGTGGGATGACTCGGGTGGGGTGATGCGGGGCGGGCCGGTGGGGCGGAGCCAGACAGGGCT
Organism: Streptomyces sp. TRM68416; assembly: GCF_014596915.1. Lineage (GTDB taxonomy): Bacteria > Actinomycetota > Actinomycetes > Streptomycetales > Streptomycetaceae > Streptomyces. The sequence goes on along the minus strand of NZ_JACVWU010000037.1, from coordinate 42,239 downwards.
GGCGCATTCGACCGCGGTTGGGCAGCGCCCCAATGGGGCGCGGGGCTGCATCTGTCAGCGGCTCCGCCGCGGGGCGCGACCAGCCACGACGAGTCCGCAGGCGAACGACGACACACCACTGCACTTCCAGCGGAGTGCGGAGCGGAGCGCAGAGCGGAACGGCCCGTTCGAGTGGCGGGGTTTTCCACAGACGCGGGGATGATCCACAGCGCGCGGCGGGCTCGGCCCGACGGAGGCAGTCTGGCTCTCGCGGCGATCGCGGCGGACGCGGTCGTCACGACGGACGCAGCCGTACGGGACGGGCCCGTACGCGTATCCGCCCGGCCCCGTCGGCCGGGCGAGGGAGGGGTTCACGATGAACGAGACGATGGTGTGCACGGTGGGGAACGTGGCGACGCGACCGGTGTACCGGGAGCTCGCGGCGGGACCGTCGGCCAGGTTCCGGCTGGCGGTGACCCAGCGTTACTGGGACCGGGAGAAGGGCGCCTGGACGGACGGGCACACCAACTTCTTCACGGTGTGGGCCAATCGCCAGCTCGCCACGAACGCGGCGGCCTCGCTGAACGTGGGCGACCCCGTCATCGTGCAGGGCCGGCTGAAGGTCCGTTCGGAGCTGCGCGAGGGGCAGACCTGGACCTCGGCCGACATCGACGCGCTGGCGATCGGCCACGACCTGGCGCGCGGCACGTCCGCCTTCCGGCGGCCCGGCAGGCCCGAGCCGGAGGCCGGCGGCGCGCAGCCCGAGCCCGACTGGGAGACACCGGCCGCGGACGGGAGCACGGCCCAACAGGCTGCGGAGGCCGTGGCGGTGACGTGACGTCACCGCCACGCGAGCCCTGACCGAACTGCGGCTTATCGGCGGATGTGCACCGAACGACCCCGGTGGATTTGTCGATAAGCCCTGCTCACCGGCGGTCACCGCGATAACGATTCCGAGTCGGATCGCCCGGCCGACGGGATCACCGGGAAGCGTGGTGCGCCTGGTCTTTAGGATGCCGAACAAGGCTCTCTGGGCTTGAAGATTCTGCTGGTGGGACCGTGCCCCCCACATCAACGGGTCCTGCTCGAAGGGGAATTCTGTGCTTTCTGCTTTCTCCGCGCCGGTCGGACGCGGGCGAGGAGCGGCGCGTCTCGCCGCCGTGACACTGGCGGCCGCACTCGTCGCCGCCGGTGCGCTGACCGGCGCCGGACGGGCCGCCGCCGACGACGGGACGGTACGGAAGCAGGGCGGGGCGACCGCCACCATAGGCGGCCTCAAGACGTACGGCGCCGCCGTCATACGCGGCGACGAAGGCGATCAGGAGATCTCGGCGGGCCTGTTCGAGATGTCCGTCGACGGCGGCGGCACGCTGCAGACGTACTGCGTCGACCTGTACAACCCCACGCGCAAGGGCGCCCGGTACCACGAGACGCCGTGGAGCGGCACTTCGCTGGGCGCCAACAAGGACGCGGGCCGGATCCGTTGGATCCTGCAGAACTCCTACCCGCAGGTGAACGACCTCGCGGCGCTCGCCGACCGGGCCGGTGTCCGCGGCGGCCTCACCGAGCAGGACGCGGCGGTCGGCACCCAGGTGGCGATCTGGCGCTACTCGGACGGCGCGGACGTCGAGGCGGTCGACCCGCAGGCCGAGCGGCTCGCCGACTACCTGGAGAAGAACGCCCGCAGCCTGGCCGAGCCCAAGGCCGCGCTCAGCCTGGACCCGCCCGCGCTCTCCGGCCACCCGGGTGAGCGGCTCGGACCGGTGACGGTGCACACCGGCGTGGACCGCGTGCGGGTGACGCCGCCCGCCGACGCGGCCATGAGCGGCGTGCGGATCGTCGACGAGGACGGCAAGGACGTCACCTCGGCGGCGGACGGCGGGCAGGTGTACTTCGACGTGCCCGAGGACGCCGTGGACGGCACCGCCGAGCTGACCGTGCAGGCCTCCACGACCGTGCCGGTCGGCCGAGCCTTCGCCTCCGAGAGCCGCAGCCAGACGCAGATCCTGGCCGGTTCCAGCGAGTCGACGGTCTCGGCGACGGCGGGCGCGACCTGGGCGAAGACGGGGGCGATACCCGCGCTGTCCGCGGTGGAGAACTGCGCCGAGGGCGGCGTCGACCTCACCGTGGTCAACGGGGGCGACGAGGCGTTCGGCTTCGAGCTGCTGGGCATCGAGTACACCATCGGGGCGGGCGAGTCCCGCACGGTGACGGTCCCGCTCCAGGAGGACCAGGCCTACGACTTCACGATCGAGGGCCCCGGCGGCTTCGCCCAGCGCTTCACCGGCGTCCTCGACTGCATGACCCACGCGGCCGAGGCCGCGGCCGCCGAGACCGACGGCCTCACTACCCAGACCCTCGCCGAGCCGAGCCCCGCCACCGCGGGCAACCCGGCCGCCGGCACCAACCTCGCCGCGACGGGCAGCTCCGACGCGACCGCCGCGATCGCCGGAACAGCCATCGGCCTGCTCCTGCTCGGCGGCACCGCCCTGGTGATCGCCCGCAAGAGGAAGCCTTCGGCCCAGGACTGAGCCGACCGCGCAACCGTCCCGGCCCGACACCCCGACACCCCGCCGCCACGGCCCCTCCCCGGGGGCCGTCCCCGACCGCGAACGCCCCTCAGCTGCCTGCACCGCCCGTACGAGGCGGAGAAAAGCCCAGGTCAAAGGGGTCGAGCCTAACGGGTTACCACCCAAGGGTGGCGGTACGGCAAGATGGGGTGTATCTGCCCACTGCCAGATTTCAAGCTGCCGGACGGTTTCTCTTGGCTGAGTTCATTTACACCATGCGCAAGGCGCGCAAAGCGCACGGCGACAAGGTGATCCTCGACGACGTCACCCTGAACTTCCTGCCGGGGGCGAAGATCGGCGTCGTCGGTCCGAACGGTGCCGGCAAGTCGACCGTGCTGAAGATCATGGCGGGGCTCGAGCAGCCCTCCAACGGCGACGCGTTCCTGTCTCCCGGCTACAGCGTCGGCATCCTCATGCAGGAGCCGAAGCTCAACGAGGAGAAGACGGTCCTGGAGAACGTCCAGGAGGGCGTCGCCGAGATCAAGGGCAAGCTCGACCGGTTCAACGAGATCGCCGAGCTGATGGCGACCGACTACTCCGACGCGCTGCTCGACGAGATGGGCAAGCTCCAGGAGGAGCTCGACCACGCCAACGCCTGGGACCTCGACGCCCAGCTGGAGCAGGCCATGGACGCGCTGGGCTGCCCGCCCGGCGACTGGCCCGTGGTCAACCTCTCCGGCGGTGAGAAGCGCCGCGTCGCGCTGTGCAAGCTGCTGCTCGAGGCGCCCGACCTGCTGCTCCTCGACGAGCCCACCAACCACCTCGACGCCGAGTCCGTGAACTGGCTGGAGCAGCACCTCGCCAAGTACGCGGGCACCGTCGTGGCCATCACCCACGACCGGTACTTCCTCGACAACGTCGCCGAGTGGATCCTGGAGCTGGACCGCGGCCGCGCCTACCCGTACGAGGGCAACTACTCCACGTACCTGGAGACCAAGCAGACCCGTCTCAAGGTCGAGGGGCAGAAGGACGCCAAGCGCGCCAAGCGCCTCAAGGAAGAGCTGGAGTGGGTCCGCTCCAACGCCAAGGGGCGGCAGGCCAAGTCCAAGGCCCGTCTCGCCCGGTACGAGGAGATGGCCGCCGAGGCCGAGAAGATGCGGAAGCTGGACTTCGAGGAGATCCAGATCCCGCCGGGCCCGCGGCTGGGCAACATCGTCGTCGAGGTCAACAACCTCAACAAGGCCTTCGGCGAGAAGGTGCTCATCGAGGACCTTTCGTTCACGCTGCCGCGCAACGGCATCGTCGGTGTCATCGGCCCGAACGGCGCCGGCAAGACCACCCTCTTCAAGATGATCCAGGGTCTGGAGACCCCGGACTCCGGCACCATCAAGGTCGGCGACACCGTCAAGATCTCCTACGTCGACCAGAGCCGCGAGAACATCGACCCGAAGAAGACGCTGTGGGCGGTCGTCTCCGACGAGCTGGACTACATCAACGTCGGTCAGGTCGAGATGCCGTCCCGCGCGTACGTCTCCGCCTTCGGCTTCAAGGGCCCCGACCAGCAGAAGCCCGCCGGCGTGCTCTCCGGCGGTGAGCGCAACCGCCTCAACCTCGCGCTCACCCTCAAGCAGGGCGGCAACCTGCTGCTTCTCGACGAGCCGACCAACGACCTCGACGTGGAGACCCTCTCCAGCCTGGAGAACGCGCTGCTGGAGTTCCCCGGCTGCGCCGTGGTCGTCTCCCACGACCGGTGGTTCCTGGACCGGGTGGCCACGCACATCCTCGCGTACGAGGGCGACTCCAAGTGGTTCTGGTTCGAGGGCAACTTCGAGTCGTACGAGAAGAACAAGATCGAGCGGCTCGGCCCGGACGCCGCCCGTCCGCACCGCGCCACCTACAAGAAGCTGACCCGGGGCTGATCGGTCTTGCGGCACATCTACCGCTGCCCGCTGCGCTGGGCGGACATGGACGCGTACGGCCACGTCAACAACGTGGTCTTCCTCCGCTACCTGGAGGAAGCCCGTATCGACTTCCTGTTCCGCCCGGAGAAGGACTTCAAGCAGGGGTCCGTGGTGGCACGCCATGAGATCGACTACAAGCGGCAGCTGGTCCACCGGCACACGCCCGTGGACATCGAGCTGTGGGTCACGCAGATACGGGCCGCGTCCTTCACCATCGCCTACGAGGTGAAGGACGACGACCTCGTCTACGTCCGCGCGTCGACGGTGATAGTGCCGTTCGACTTCGAGACGCAGCGGCCGCGCCGGATCACCTCCGAGGAACGGGAGTTCCTGGAGGAGTACCGGGACGACGACGAGGAGGAGGCCGTCGCCGCATGACGGTGCTCCATCTCGCCGACGAGGGGGAGGCGGCGGACCTCGCGGCCTTCCTCTCCCGGCTGCTCCACTACGACCGTGGAGCCGCGGTGCGCCTCCAGGCGGCCGGCACCGCACTCGCCGTCTTCGGACGGCCGCCCTCCTTCGAGGTGCTGGCGATCCGCACGGCCCGGCTCGCCAAACCGTACGAGAACGGCCTCGACGTCACGCTGGACGTGACCGTCTCCGCCGGTGAGCTGCTGGAGGCCGTGGACGAGGCAGCGGCCACGGCCGTGGTCCCGGCCGCGGTCACCGGCCCGCCGTGGGCCGGGGTGCTGCCGCCGCGCGGCGGCTGGCGGGCCGAGCCGGGCCTGCCGGCGCCGGACGCCCTGCGGGCCATGGTCGGCGCCGGGATCGCCGAATTCCGTTCCCGTACGCAGGAGTTGCCGCCCGAGCGCCGTACCCGGACCGAACTCGACCGCGTCGGCCGGGAGATCTGGTCCCGCACGGTGGGGGAGACCCGGCTGCCGGTACGGGCCGTGCACGCCGCCCAGTCGCTGGGCTTCCTGCGCGCGCCCGACGACACCCCCCTCGGCCTGTTCTCGTCGGGCGCGTGGCTGCGGCTGCGCAGCCCCTACGGATCGATCGCCGTGCGTACGGCGGGGCTCGGGGCGTTGGGCGTCAGCGTTCGCTGAGCGGCCCGCCGCGCCGCCGGATCAGCCCTCGGTGTTCACCATCGACGCCGCCGCGTACGTCAGGTAGTTCCACAGCGTCCGCTCGTGCTCCTCGGACAGGCCGAGTTCGTCGACGGCGTCCCGCATGTGCTTCAGCCAGGCGTCGTGGGCCGCGCGGTCGACGGCGAAGGGCGCGTGGCGCATCCGCAGTCGCGGGTGGCCGCGGTTCTCGCTGTACGTCGTCGGACCGCCCCAGTACTGGATCAGGAAGAGGGTCAGGCGCTCCTCGGCGGGGCCCAGGTCCTCCTCGGGATACATGGGCTTCAGGATCGGGTCCTCCGCGACACCCTGGTAGAAGCGGTGGACGAGGCGGCGGAAGGTCTCCTCCCCGCCGACCTGCTCGTAGAAGGTCTGCTCCTGAAGCGTGCCGCGCCGAATCTCATTCACGCTCCCCATGGTCTCAGACGGCAGGACCGAGGACTCAAGGCTTAGGACCGCCGCGGCGATCATGGCCGTAGGACGGGAGGATTCCGGTTCGGCCGGCGCCGGCACTCGCCTCGCGTCGCCTCGCGCAGGACAGTGGAGTCATGAGCGCACACGCGCCGGACAAGGAACTGGGCGACCTCGCCGCGCAGGCGCGGGCGGAGCTGGTGCGCGAGATCGACCGCAGCGGGGTCTGGGACGAGGACCCGGTGTGGCGGGAGGCCTTCGCCGCGGTCCCGCGCCATGTCTTCGTGCCCTTCTACTACGTCGGTGTCAGGGGCGGCCACGAGCGGCGCTGGGGCGAGAGCCCCGACCCTGCGGCCCGGGAGCGCTGGGTGCGCGGGGCGTACGCGGACGTGCCGCTGGCCACCCGGATGCGGGACGGGGAACTGGTCTCCTCCAGCAGCCAGCCCTCGCTCATGGCGATGATGCTGGTCGCGCTCGGCGTGCGGGACGGTGACCGGGTCCTGGAGATCGGGGCCGGTACGGGCTACAACGCCGCCCTGCTGGCACACCGGCTCGGCGACGACGACCTCGTCACCACCATCGACCTGGAGCCGGAGATCACCGAGACGGCACGGCAGCACCTGGCCGCCGCCGGCCACCACCCCGTGGTCCTCACCGGCGACGGCACGCGCGGCGCCCCGGAGCGCGCGCCCTTCGACCGGATCATCGCGACCTGCACGCTGCCGTCGATTCCACGCGCCTGGCTCGCCCAGTGCCGGCCGGGCGCCCGGATCCTGACCCCGCTCGCCACCGGCCTGGTCGCCCTGACCGTCCACGCCTCCGGGCAGGCCGAGGGCCGCTTCCTGCACACACCCGCCTACTTCGTCCCGCTGCGCGGCGCCGACCGCGCCGAACCGGAACCGGCGCCCCTCGGCGGAGTCCCGCGCCGGGCCAGGGAGGACGACCTGTTCCGCTTCCTGCTGGCCCTGACCCAGGCCAGCCTCGACCCGCAGGAGGCGTACGCCCTCTGGAACCGCGAGAACATACCGGGCCGCGAGCGCTACGGCATCACCGTCAGCGGCGACCGCGAGTGGGCGTGGCTGGACGACCCGGAGGGGCCGTATGTGTGGCCGCTGGGGTGAGGTGGGGGCAGCCGAGTGGGGGCGCTGGGGTGAGGTGGAGGCCGCAGCCGTGCGGGGGCGGTGGCGTGAGGTGGGGTGGTTGCCGGGTGGCTGGTCCGGTGAGCGGGGGCGCGGGGCGCTGCGGTGGGGTGAGGGGGCCCGTGCGGGTGGCGCGGGGGCCAGGCGGGAGGCGCGGAGGTAGGGCGGGGGCCTGTGCCCGGGAGGCCGTTCCGGCGAGGGGGAGTGGGGGCGCTGGGGTGAGGTGAGACGCAGGCGTGCGGGGGCCACCGGGGTGGCCGGGTGGTCGGTCCGGCGAGCGGGAGCGGGGGCCGCTGCGGTGGGACGACGGGCGGCTGTGGGGCTGGTCGCTGTGGTGGGGCCGGGGGGTCGCACGACACCCCGGCCCCACCCGGGGCTCAGCCCCGGCGGACGGTGATTGTCGTCCAGGCGCCGACGTGGACCCGGTCGCCGTCCTGGAGCGGTACCGGTACGAAGGGCTGGATGGGGTCCTCGGAGCCGTTGACCGTCGTGCCGTTCGTCGAGTTCTGGTCGACGACCGCCCAGGAGCCGTCCGGCTGCTGCACCAGCACCGCGTGCTGGTGCGAGACGCCCGGGTCCTCCGGCGGCACCGACAGGTCGATGTCCGGGGTCTCGCCGGTGGAGTGGCGACGGCGGCCGATCGTGAGCTGGTTGCCGGTGAGGGTGCGCTGCTGCTCCGGCGAGTACGCGGGCAGGTTCAGGCCCGCGGCCTCGGGGCCGGAGCGCTGCATCATCGCCATGAAGTACTCGCGGTCCGGTCCGATGGTCGCCGTCCAGGTCGCCGGCTGCTGCGGGAAGGCGGGGCCGGGCGGGGGCGGCGCCTGGCCGGAGCCGGGCTGCGGATAGCCGTAGCCACCGCCCTGGGCCGGGCCGGGGCCGCCGGGACCGCTGGGTCCTCCAGGGCCGCCGGGCGCGGTGGACGACGGGGGCGAGATCACCCAGTCGTCGTCACCGCCGCCGAAGGACGGGCCGCCGGGCTGCGGACGGTTCGTCTCCTGCGGGAAGCCGGGCGGGGCGGACGGGCCGGAGGGGGACTGGAACGCCTGCGGAGCGCCACCGGCCGCACCAGGGCCGGGCGGCGGCGGAGGCGCCTGCCGCGAGGGGTCGGAGCCGAAGCCGGAGGGGCCGTTGGCGCCGGGTCCGCCCGACGTGCCGGGGCCGCCGAAGCCACCAGGTCCACCAGGCCCACCGGGTGCGCCCGGACCGTTGGGCCCGCCAGGCCCGCCGAACGCGCCAGGTCCACCCGGGCCGCCCTGACCGCCCGGACCACCGGGACCGCTCGAACTGCCGCGGCCACCGCCCGGACCATCAGGCCCGCCAGGCCCGCCGAAGGCGCCGGGTCCCCCCGGACCGCCCGGCCCCGCAGGCGTCGACGGGTCCGCGCCGAACGGCGGAATCGGTTCCGCGGGCCGGTTCACCTGGGAGGGGCGGGAGCTCTGGTAGTCGAAGGAATCGCCGCCGCCGCCGTAGGAGGGGCCGGGGGGCTGCTGGAAGCGGGCGGCCGGGCTGGGGGCCGGGGGGCGCGGGGCGGCCGGGGTGTACGAGGTCGCCGTGTTGGTGAGGAAGTTCCACCGGCACTCCTCGCAGAACGGCGCACCGCCCTCGCGGGGCGTGCGGCACTGCGGGCAGAGCTCGGGCTCCGGGTCCGGTACGGCGGCCAGGTGCGGCCGGGCGCCGGGCTGGCCGGCGGGGCCGCCCGGCGCACCGGGCGGCGGGAAGCCGTAGCCACCGCCCGGGGGCGGCGGCGGGGGCGGGGGCGGAGGTACGGCACCGGCCATGCGGTGACCGCAGACCTCGCACCAGTCGTCGGAACCCGACTGGTGTCCGTTCGGGCAGGTCGGCATGTCGGCGCTTCCCCCTTTCCTTTCCAGCCGGTATGGCCGGATTTCTCCCACCCCAAGGGGTCGGGCTCGCTCACCACTACGGCAGTACTACGACAGTTCTCTGGTCACTTCTTTACACGAACAGTCTTTGTCGACCGGGTTTCGAGAGTCATCTCGTCGGCCTCCTCGACCTTCGCCTTCAGTCGCACAGTACCTGTCGCCGCGTCGACCACGTCCACCACCTTCGCAAGGAGTTTCGCCGTATCGGCGTTTCCGGAGGCGCTGGCGAGCTGAACGGCCCGGCCCAGTTTGGCCGTTGCTCCGTCCATATCTCCCGCTTTGCGTAGATCCAGCCCTTGCTGGATGGCCTGTGCCAGTTCGGCCTGGCCGGTGTAGTGCGCGACTTGGGGATTGATCGATGTCGACGCGGCCATGTCGTCCGTCCAGACGGCCCTCACCAGGCCCTGGGCGCCGAGGTTCTGGACGCTGCCCCCGGGCTGCGGGATGACCAACGAGACCCGGGCGGCCAGCATCTCCTGGCCGAGGCCGGCGGCCGGGACCTCGACGCAGACGTGGTAGTCACGGGACTCGTCTCCCCAGGAACCCGTGGGGTAGTCCCCGGCGCGCGGACCGGCCTCGGTGCGGCGGTCGGTCAACTCCTCGACCGTGGGCGCGACTTGCTTGACGAACCGGATGGTCGTGCCGACCGGCGTCCACACCCGCAGGGCGACGTCCGCGACCTCCTTGCCCATCGCCGTCTCCATCATCTGCGTGAAGTCGGCAGCGAGACCGGCCGGGTCGGCGACGATGTCGGCGGTGCCGAGCAGCGCGGAGGCGATCGCTGTGACTTCTTTCACTTCCCAGTCGGTGCCCACACCACGGGCGTCGCAGGTGAAACGCCCCGCGCAGGAGTCCAGCGCCGCGCGCAGGTCCTGCGGTGACTCGTGTTCATTGCGGCCGTCGGTGAGCAGGATCCCGTGGCGGATGGCGACGTCCGCGCCGGACAGCAGCCGGTCCGCGAGCCGCAGCCAGGTGCCGATGGCCGTACCGCCGCCCGCGCTGAGCTTGCGCAGCGCCTGCTTGGCCTGCTCGCGGGTGGTGGCGTCGGCGACCGCGAGGCGGCCCGTGCCCGGGTAGACCTCCTTGGCCACATGGGTGCCGCCGATCACCGCGAAGTGCACCCCGTCGCGCAGGGTGTCGATCGCGGCGGCCGTGGCGTCGCGCGCGTTGCGCATCTTGGTGGGCGGGTAGTCCATCGAGCCCGAGCAGTCGACCATGATCGCCACGGCCGCGGACGGGCCCTGTCCGGGCGTGTAGAGGTGGGGTGCCGCGACCGCGCTACCGATCGTGCCGCCGCCGGTCGCGGTGACCGTGACGATCGCGTTGACCTCGCGACCGCCCTCCGGCAGGTACTCGTTCTGGTAGACGTCCATCGAGAACTGCGGCACGTTCGACTTCGAGAAATTGGCCATGCCTTCTCTGATCCCCCTCGGAAACCCCGCCGGAGCGGGGGTACGGCTGTCGGCGGACCGGTCCCCTCCGGTCCGTTGAGGCTGCGTCCCGCGCGAGGCCTCTCAGGCCGATCCTGCCCCCGTCTGCGGGGCCGGGAACGGCAGGACGGCCACTGTTACGTTGTCGTGGCCCCCGCCGTCGAGCGCGTGACCGACCAGAACCTGGGCGCAGTGCAGCGGGCGCACGGCGGCGTCGAGGGGCACGGCCTCGGCCATCTCCCCGGCCGTCTCCGCGTAGTTCCACAGGCCGTCCGTGCACACCACCACCACACCCGGCCGGTCCGGCTTGAAGGACGCGGTGTGCGGCTCCAGTTCGTAGGCGTCCGCGCCGAGCCAGCCGGTGATCGCGTGGGCGCGCTCGTCGGCGTAGGCCTCGGCCTCGTTCATCAGGCCCGCGGCGACCATCTGTGCGGCCCAGGAGTCGTCCTCGGTGAGCCGGGCCGCGGGGGCGCCGCGGTCCACCGGGACCCAGTAGACGCGGCTGTCGCCGACCCAGCCGACGACCAGCAGCCCGGAGGTGATCACCGCGCCCACGATCGTGCAGGCGGGGGCGTTCTGGTGCGGGGCGTGCTCGCGCGCGGTGGCCGGCTCGCCCGCCAGCGCGTTGACCGCGCGGGAGGCGGCGACGATCGCCTCGTGCATGGCCTGCTGCGGGTGCGTGCCGAGCGGCAGGGAGGCCAGCAGGGCGTCGCTCGCCGCCCGGGACGCGGCCAGCGAGGCCTCGTCGGGGCGGGTCGCCGAGGAGACGCCGTCGCAGACGATCGCCAGGGCCGCGGACGAGCCGTCGGGCAGGGCGGCACAGCCCACGGCGAACGCGTCCTCGTTGCGGTGGTGACGCAGGCCGCGGTCGCTGACGGCGGCCACCGGGCCGAACTCCTGCTCCATGTGGTCGCGTTCGCGCGGCTGGGCGTGGCCGCAGTTCTCGCAGTAGCCGTCGTGGTCGACCCGGCCGGCCCGGCAGGCCACGCACACCTTGGCGGGCTCGGCCGCGGCGGGCTGCTCGGCGGCCATGCGCGGGTCCGGCGCCTGGAGCGGGTACTCGTCGGGCTCCGGGGCGCGGTCGAAGCGCACACCGGAGGACGGCGCGTGCCCGGCGCGCTCGCGGCCGTCCGACTCCACGCCCTCCAGGTCGGTCGGCAGATGCACCGCCGGCGGGGTGCCCCAGCCGTCCGGCTCGGAGGCCGACGGCCAGGCCGGGCCGCCGGCACCGGGCGCGGCCGTGCCGTTCACGGCGGCCGGCGGGTCGGCCAGGGCGGCCGACGGGTCGGTCAGGGCGATCGTCGGGTCGCCGTCCGGCCGTGCGGGCACGGCGGACAGGTCGTATCCGCACGCACCGCAGAAACGGTCACCCGACTGCGGCGGTTCACCGCAGCTCGGGCAATTCGACAGAGTGGCCTGCTGAGGCATCTGCGACATCAACTACACCCACGTCCGGGGGCGGTAACGGTTGGCACGTTCCACCAGGTCGATCCTCTCCTCGCCGCCCCGTGCGAGCCGGGCCAGCGTGCGGTACGAACGCTCCAGGCCGAAACGCAGTCCCCGCTCGTCCAGGCCACTGCCGAGCAGCGACCGTTCGCCGGTGCCGGGAGGGACGGCATCCCGGCCACCGGAGAGTATCCAGTCCAGCGCGCAGCCGAGCACCTCCGCCGCCAACTGCTCGCGGCGCGCCGGGTCCAGACCGTACGCATCCAGCGCCTCCACCTGCCCGGCCGCCGCGGTCAGATCCTCCAGGAACGGTACGTCACCGGCGACCGCGGTGCGCTGCCGCAGCCGCGCCCGGACGGCCGCCACCCGCGCGGCCGTGTAGTGGATGGAGGACTCCGGCACCGACTCCAGCGTCGCCACGGCGGCCCGCCGGTCGCCGGTCGCGAGCTGGACGCGGGCCAGGCCGAACGCGGAGCTCACGAAGCTCGGGTCGGTCGCCCAGACCAGGCCGTAGTACTCGGCGGCGTTGTCCAACTGGCCCAGTTCCTCCGCGCACAGGCCGAGCGCCAGCTTCGGCCCGGGCTCGCCGGGGAAGGCGTCGTAGATCGCGTCGAAGGCCAGCGCGGCGCCCTCGTGGTCGCCGGTCACCAGCGCGGCCACGCCCCGGTACCAGACGACCCGCCAGTCGTCGGGCCGCTCCGACTCCAGGCGCAGCAGGGCCTCGTGGGCGGTCGCCGCGTCGCCGTTCTCCAGCCAGGCGCGGACCTGCCGCAGCCGGGTCTCGGTCGACGGGGCCGGTGCCGCGCCGAGCGCGCTCAGCAGCTCGGCCGGCGCGGACGTCATCAGGCCCGCCAGGAAACCGGCGTTGGGGTCGCTCGGGTCCACGTGCGGGACGGGCAGGGCGAGGGCGGCGGCCGGTGCGTCGACGGGCTTGACCAGGCTCGCGGACGCGGCGGGGGCCGTGCCGTCACCGCGTCCGCCCGTCCTCCGCGCCCCGAGGCGTGACACCTCCCCGTCCAGCCGCGGGAACAACTCCGTGTCCGTGACCTTCACTTCGGGCCCGAACAGGGGCGACAGCGCCGGGCGGGGCCGGCCCGTCTGGAGCGAGACGACCTCGCGCAGGACGCCCGTCAGCTGCTCCGCCATCTCCTGCGCGGAGGCGAACCGGCGGGCCGGGTCCGGGTCCGTGGCCCGGACCAGCAGCCGGTAGAAGGACTCGTAGCGGCGGAAGACCTCGATGCTGTCCGGGTCGGGAAGGGAGTCCACGAAGACGTTCGTGTACCCCTGGAAGTCGAAGGTCAGCACGGCCAGCGTGCGCGCGACCGTGTACAGGTCGGACGCCACCGACGGGCCGACCTCGGCGACCTCCGGCGCCTGGTAGCCCACCGTGCCGTAGATGGCCGACTCCTCGTCGTCCATCCGGCGCACCGCGCCCATGTCGATCAGCTTGAGCTGGCTCTCGGTCTGGATGGCGTTGTCGACCTTGAAGTCGCAGTACAGCAGGTTGCGGCTGTGCAGATGGCCGAGCGCCTCCAGGGCCTCGATGCCGTACGCGCACGCCTGCTCCACCGGCAGCGGATCACGCTTGCCGTCCGCCCCGCGGCGGCCGTTGGCGATCTCCTTCAGCGACTTGCCGCCGACGTACTCCATCACGATGTACCCGTCCAGCGACCCCGTCCGCTGGTCGAGGTGCTCGACGAAGTTGTAGATCCGCACGATGTTGGCGTGCTCGATCTCGGCGAGGAAGCGCCGCTCGGAGATCGCGGCGGCCATCGCGTCCTGGTCACCGGTGTCCAGCAGGCCCTTGAGGACCACCCACCGGTCGGAGACCGCGCGGTCCACGGCGAGGTAGATCCAGCCCAGCCCGCCGTGCGCCAGACAGCCCACGACCTCGTACTGGCCGTGCACCACGTCCCCGGACCTCAGCTTCGGGACGAAGGAGTACGGGTGACCGCACTTGGTGCAGAACCCCTCCGTACGGCCCGGCCGGTCGCCGCGCGCCCGCCCCACCGGAGCACCGCAGTCCGAACGCGAGCAGAACCGCTTGCGCTCGGGCACCTCCGGGTTCTCCAGCACCATCCCGCGCGGGTCCGGCCGCGGCACGTCCGGCACCTCGACCAGGCCCGCCCCGAGCCGGCCCCGCCCCGAGGAGGACGCCGCCGAGCCCGAGCTGCGCACCGACACCGAACGGCCGGTGGAACGCCCCGACAGCGAGCGCGAGAGCCGTCCCGACACCGAGCGGCGCGACTTCGACGACTGCGAGGACGTACGCGAACTGCCGCGGCTGCTGGAGCGTGAACTTCCGCTGCCCGAACCGCCCTTGCCGCCGCCCGTCACCCCGGTGGAGGACGAGCCGACCATGCGGTTGGTGGCGACGACCGGGGCCAGACCGCAGGTGTCGCAGTACAGTTCGCCGCCGCCCACGTCCTCGTAACGGCCGTCGCAGCCGGGCCGCTGGCAGGTCTGCTGTGCCTGACTCATGTCGCTGTACCCCCCAAGTCGCTCACGCGCCCGGCCCCCTGTGGTCCTCCGGCGCGCCCTGCCCCGGCACGCGCGGGGCGGCCAGCAGTTCGGCGGCCGCCTGCTGGTAGCGCAGCACGGCCTGTTCGGCGACGCGCAGGTCGCAGGGGGCGCTCCACAGCATGCGGCGGGCCGCGTCGTACCGCTCGATCAGGAACGGGTCCTCCGCGAGGCCGTGCCGGGCCACCTTCGCCTTGTACGCGTCCAGCCGCCCGCGCAGCTCGGCGCGGACCGCCAGGGGCGCGGTGACCGCGGTCAACGACTCGCGGGCGCGCAGCAGTTCGTCCTCAGCCTTCTGCTCCAGGGACTCCAGCAGCGGCGACAGCCGGTGCCACTGGGCGCGTCTGCGGTACTCCGCGGCCGTCGCCAGCTGCTCCTGCAGCACGGTCGGCGGGCCGCTGACCACCGGCACCTCCGTGGCGGCGATCTTCGCCAGGACCTCGCCGCGCGCGGTGCGCGCCTCGGCCAGCGTGCGGTCCGCGCGGGAGAGCACGTCCCGCAGCTTCACCAGCCGCGCCTCGGCGTCCTGGCGGACGGTCAGCACGGCGTCGATCTCCCGGCGTACGTCCTCCAGGGCGCGCGCCTCCCGGTCGTAGACCGTGGTGTCCGGCTTGCCGCCGCCCGGCGCCGAACTGCCCGATGCGGGACGCCAGAACGCCAGCGGGTCGGAGACCACCTGCTCGCGCAGGTGCGTCAGCGTGCGCGTGATGCGCTCCAGGTCGTCGCCCGAGGGGTGCTCGCCCGGGCGCACGCCCACGGAGTGCGCCAGCTTGCGGGTGCGCTGCAGCTCCGCGGCGAGTAAATCGATCCGGGCGGGCAGTGCCGACCACACCGCGTCGGCGGCGACGACCATGTCCAGGCTCGTCGCGTACAGCTCGTTCATCCGGTCCACCAGGGTGACCAGCGAGAACCGCTCGCTGAGCTTGCCCGAACCGCCGTGCAGCGTGGGCGCGTTGGCGGTGGCCGTGGCGGAGCCCGCCACCGTCACCGACTCGCCGCGCAGCAGCTCGGTCAGCTCCACCAGGTCCTCGCGGCTGGACCAGCGGCGGCGGGCGCGGATCTCCCGCGCGCTGCGCAGCGCGTCCGTGTACGCGTCGAAGTAGGCCCACAGCAGCGTGATGGAGGCCTCCGTGGCCGTCCAGCGCTCCTTGGTGACACCCGTCAGCTCGGCGCCCTCCAGGAGTCTGCGGCCCGCGTGGTCCTGGAGGGCGAGGAGCGAGGTCTCGATCGCCTCGTGCTCCGCGCCGAGCCGCGCCAGCGCACGGTCCACCTCGTCCCGGTCCATCACCGGCCCGGGGGGTCCCGTGACGCCCATCGATCACCTCTCGCTGCTGTGTTGTGTGCCTGGGGTGGGGTGTTGGTCGGTGTTGATCGGTTGTCGGTTCAGCTCTTGCGGAGGTACTCCGGTGCGGGGGGCTCCGACTCCGCCGCATCGGCTCCCAGTGTCGCCGAAAGCCAGGTGTCGTACGACGCCTGCCAGCCGCCCGAGGTGTCCCTGCGGTACTCCACCAGGATCTGGTTGACCCGGCGTACCAGATCGTCGGCGTCCTTCTGCATCGCCACGCCGTAGTACTCGGTGGTGAACGCGTCGCCCTTCAGCTCCACCGTCGGGTCCTGCGCGGCCTGGCTCGCGGCGAGGGCGCCGTCGGTCACCACCGCGTCCACCTCGCCCAGTTGCAGCCGCACCAGGCAGTCGAGCTGGTTGGGGACGGTGGTGCCGATGTCGGCGGAGTCCGGCAGGTCGCCGTTCTCCTTCCCCTGCTCCAGGGTCGTGTACGCGGTGGAACCCTCCGCCGAGCAGATCTTGCGGTCGGCGAGCGTCCGGTCGTAGCCGGTGATCTTCGAGGACTTGGCGGCCAGGACCTGCTGGCCGGTCTTGAAGTAGGGGGCGGAGAACGCGACGTCCGCCAGCCGGTCGCAGGTGATCGTCATGGTGCGCACCACCATGTCGACCCGGCCCTCCTGGATCGCCGGGATGCGCTGGTTGGTGGGGATCGCCTTGAACTGGACGGCGTTCGGGTCGCCGAGGATGTCCTCCGCGATGCGGCGCACCAGGTCGATGTCGAAGCCCTCGAGCCGGGCGGTGCCGCTGCTGTTGGGGTTGCGGTAGCCCCAGCGGTAGCTGTTCTGGTCCACGCCGACGACCAGCTTGCGCTTCTCGCCCTGACGGCTCTTGATCGCCTCGATCGTGGGGCCGTCCGCCCGGGACGGGGACAGCGTCTGCTTCTCCGGGGCCGTGCATTCCTCCGCGGCGCGGGTCCGGCTGCCCTGCGTCACCTTCTCGCCGGTGCCGGTGCCGGTGCCGGTGCCGGTGCCGCCGTCGCCGGAGGACGGGATCAGCGGCAGCAGCAGCGCGAGGACCACCGCCAGGGCGCACACGGCCGCCATGGCGCCCACTCCGCCCCAGCCCTTCAGACTGGCTTTCAAGCGTCGCGCGTGCATGGTCGTCATGCCCCCTCTCACCGGTACTCCGACAGCCTGCGGCCGATGCCCAGTACCGCGCCGGCCGCGGCCAGTACGGCGAGGACGGCCGCGCCCGTCGACAGCCCGGACATCGCGTCCAGGCCGTCGCCGGCCGCCCGCTCGAACTCGGTCGTCTCGTGCTTCAGTGCGGCGGCGAGGTTGGCGTCGACGCTGTCGAAGCACTCGCCGGTGGTGCCCTTGGCGCCGATCACCTTGTCCAGCGCCTGCTGGTACTCGCCGTTCTCGTCCTCCGCGCGGGCCGCGGCGTGGCGCTTCTTCCACTCCGTCATGTTGCCGACGGCCGCGGTGACGGGCTGCTCGCCCGGGGCGTCGTCGGCGAGCTTCTCGGCCTGGGCGAGGCCCTTGCCCAGGGTCTCCATGTCCTGCGTGAAGTCGTAGTCGTAGGCGTCGAAGGTCTCGTCGCCGACCTTCTTGGTCTCGGCGCCGCGGGAGACCAGGGTGAGGTTCTCGTTGCCGCGGGCCTTGAGGGAGGCGATGCGGGCGTCGTGCAGGACGTTGAGCGAGCGCACGCCGTGGTCGTAGGAGTCGTTCAGGCCCGCGCGGGCGACGCTGTGGCCGACGACCAGCCACAGCAGGACGACCGTGGTGGCGGCGGTGGCGGCGACCAGGCCGTGGTTCAGGACGCGGTTGGTGCGGCGGTAGTTGCGGTGCTGGGCCCAGGCGAGGGCGGCGAGGGCGATGACGCCGAGGGCTATCGCGGCCCAGGGGTACGGGGTGGCGTCGCCGTAGTCGGCGCGCAGCCGCTGGTTCTCCTTCTTGTAGAGGTCCTCCGCGGCCGGGAGCATCTCCTGCTGCATCTTCTCGTTCGCGTACCGCAGGTAGGCGCCGCCGACCGGGAAGCCCTGGCGGTTGTACGTCCTGGCCTGCTCGATCAGGCCCTTGTACTCCGGCAGCAGGCGGTTGAGCTTGGCGACGGTGGCGGCGGAGGGGGAGCCGGGTTCGGAGTTGGCCGCGGCGTTGACGAGCTTCGCGGCGGCCGTGCGGATGCCCTTCTCGTAGCGGACGCGGTTGACGCCGGTCTCCTCGCGGCCGGCCAGGAAGCCGCTGGAGGCGGCGGTGTTGGCGTCGGCGAGGGAGCGGTAGATGTCGGCGGCGTCGGAGCTGAGGGGCTGGCTGCGGTGCAGGACGTCGTCGGCGGCGGCCGCGCGGTCGGTGACCTGCCAGGCGGTGACGGCGCCGAAGGTGACGACGAGGAGGGCGAGGACGGCGCCGATGATGCGGAGGCGGCCGGGTTCGGTGGTGGCTGCGGTGCGGAGGCGGTCGGCGCCCTCGGCGAAGGCGGTGCGGCGGCGGGGGGTGGGGGGTGCCGGTGGCGGGGCGGGTGGGGAGGCCGGTGCCGGGGGGTGGGTGCCCTGGTGGTGCTGCGGGGGGACCGACGGCACTGTGGGCGTGCCCGGTCCCGGTGGTGCCGCGCTGCCTTTCGGCGGGTGTGTCACTTTGACCTCCCCCATGGTCATCCGTCGCCCGCAAGTATCGCTGTCGGGACTGACATTCGTCACGGCGGGCCTGTCGGCGGCCTTGCCGTGTCCCGGATCACCCCCTGCCCATGAATACGCCGGGGGAATCGGTTCGGTTCCGGCGGGGGTGTACGGGTGCGTGCGGGCGCGGTGGTTTTTCGCCCCCGCCGCCCCTACCCGTCCCGTCCCCAGGGGCTGCCGCCCCTTCGACCCCGCCCAGGGGGCTCCGCCCCCTGGACCCCGGGCCTTTGCCCACCCACCACCCGACTCGGTGGGTCGAGAGGTCCACCTTTCGGCCCGTTGGAAGCGGGGGGTGGGTGGGCAAAGGCCCGGGGGTGGGAGGTGCACCTTTCGACCCACTGGAAACGGGTGGTGGGTGGGCAAAGGTCGGGGGTCTGGGGGCGGAGCCCCCAGGGGTGGGGTGCGGACTAGGCGTAGTGGGCTCGGAGTTTTTCCTCGGCCCTCGGGGGCGCGTTCAGCGTGTCCAGGCCCAGGAGGGCGGCGCCCACTACCGGGGGTGCCGTGACCACGGTGGGGACGGCCTTGGGGGCGCGGGAGGAGAGTAGGTTCCGTACCGCTTCGTCGAGTCGGGGGTGGCGGGCTGCCAGGATGCTGCCGCCCAGGACCACCGGGGTCTCCTCCGCCAGGAGATCCAGGCGGGTCAGGGCGACCGTGGCCATGGTCACGACCTCGTCCGCCAGGCGGTCGACGAGCCGGCGGGCCACCGGGTCGCCCGCGTCGGCCGTGGCGAACAGGACGGGCGCGAGCTCGTGGCGGCGGGCGGCGGCGATGTGCTCCAGGTGGAGCGCCTCGATCAGCGCCGGCATGGAGGGAAGGCCGAAGTGGGCGGGCAGGGCGCGGGCCAGCGCCGTAGGACCCCCGCGGCCGTCCTCCGCGCGGGCCGCGTGCCACAGGGCCTCCTCCGCGAGGCCCCAACCGCCGCCCCAGTCACCGGAGATGCGGCCGAGCGCCGGGAAGCGGGCGGTGCGGCCGTCGGGGCGCATGCCGACGCAGTTGATGCCCGCCCCGCACACCACGGCCACGCCCCGCGGCTCGGCGACCCCGGCCCGCAGGACGGCGAACGTGTCGTTGCGGACGTCGACCGTCCCGCCCCACGCGCGTGCGTGCAGCGCGGCCGCCAACCGCTCCTCCTCCACGGGGAGATCGGCGTTGGCCAGGCAGGCCGAGACGTGTGTCACCGAGGAGACGCCCGTCTCGGCGAAGGCCGTGCCCACCGCCTCCGCGAGCGTGTCCACGGCCGTCGGCACGCCCACCGCCGGGGGCCGGAACCCGCCCCCGCGAGCCGTACCCAGCACCTCGCCCTCGGCCGTGACCACCGCCACGTCGGTCTTGCTGTTGCCCGCGTCGACGGCGAGGACGCTGTCCGTCATGCCCACGCGAGGTGCTCCCGGTTGTGTGCGATCAGCTGGTCGGTGAGGGTCTCCGCGTACGCGTACTGGCCGATCAGCGGGTGGGCGAGCAGGGCTCGGAAGACCCGGTCCCGGCCGCCCCGCAGCGCCGCCTCCAGCGCCAGCTCCTCGTACGCCGTCACGTTCGCCATGAGGCCCGCGTACAACGGGTCCACGGCCGCCACCGGCAGCGGCGTCGCGCCCTGCGGGCCCACCGCCGCCTGCACCTCCACCACCGCGTCGTCCGGGAGGAAGGGCAGCGTGCCGCGGTTGTACGTGTTCACCACCTGGTACGGGTTTCCGCCGCCGCCCAGCAGCGACGCCGCCAGGTCCACCGCGGCCTCCGAGTAGTAGGCGCCGCCCCGGCGGGACAGCAGCTCCGGCTTCTCGTCGAGGGCCGGGTCGGCGTACATCTGCAACAACTCCTTCTCCATGGCCGCCACTTCGGCCGCCCGCGAGGGCTTTGTGCGCAGGTCCCGTACGACCTCGTCGTGGGCGTAGTAGTAGCGCAGGTAGTAGGAGGGGACCACGCCCAGCCGGTCCAGTACCGCGCGCGGCAGGCGCAGGTCGTCCGCGATCGTGCCGCCGTGCCCGGCCAGCAGCTCGGGCAGGACGTCCTTGCCCTCCGGGCCGCCGAGCCGCACCCCCGTCTCCCAGGTGAGGTGGTTGAGCCCCACGTGGTCCAGGTGTACGTCGGCGGGGGCGACCCCGAGCAGGCCCGCGAACTTGCGCTGGAGCCCGATCGCCACGTTGCACAGGCCGACCGCCCGGTGCCCGGCCCGGAGCAGCGCCCGCGTCACGATCCCCACCGGGTTGGTGAAGTCGATGATCCACGCGCGCGGGTTGGCGCGGCGGACCCGTTCGGCGATGTCCAGGACCACCGGCACCGTGCGCAGCGCCTTGGCCAGTCCGCCCGCGCCGGTCGTCTCCTGGCCGACGCAGCCGCACTCCAGCGGCCAGGTCTCGTCGTCGTTGCGGGCGGCCTGGCCGCCGACGCGCAGTTGGAGCAGGACGGCGTCGGCGCCCTCGACCCCCGCGTCGAGGTCGGACGTAGTGACGATCCGCCCGTCGTGGCCCTGCCGGGCGAAGATGCGGCGGGCCAGCCCGCCCACCAGCTCCAGGCGCTCGGCCGCCGGGTCGACGAGGACCAGCTCCCGCACCGGCAGCGTGTCCCTCAGTCTGGCGAACCCGTCGACGAGTTCGGGTGTGTAGGTCGATCCTCCGCCGACCACGGTGAGTTTCATGTCTCGCTCAACCCTTCACTCCGGTCAGGGTGACGCCCTCGACGAACGCCTTCTGCGCGAAGAAGAACACGACGATTACGGGGGCCATGACCAGTACGGTCGCGGCCATGGTCAGGTTCCAGTCGGTGTGGTGCGCGCCCTTGAAGGACTCCAGGCCGTAGGACAGGGTCCAGGCGCCGGGGTTCTCGGAGGCGTAGATCTGCGGGCCGAAGTAGTCGTTCCAGGCGTAGAAGAACTGGAACAGGGCCACGGCGGCGATGCCCGGCTTCGCCATCGGCAGGACCACCTTCACCAGGGTCCTGAACTCCCCGCAGCCGTCGACCCGTGCCGCGTCCAGGTACTCGTCCGGGATCGTCATCAGGAACTGCCGCAGCAGGAAGATGGAGAAGGCGTCGCCGAAGGCCATGGGGACGATCAGCGGCCACAGGGTGCCCGACAGGTCCAGCTGCTTCGCCCAGAACAGGTACATCGGGATGACGACCACCTGCGGCGGCAGCATCATCATCGCGATGACCAGCATCAGCGACAGACTCCGGCCGCGGAAGCGGAACTTGGCCAGGGCGTAGGCCACCGGGACCGAGGACGCCACGGTGAGCGCGGTGCCTAGACCGGCGTACAGGAGGGTGTTGCGCCACCAGGTCAGGAAGCCGGGGGTGTCGAGGACCTCGCGGTAGTTGCCCCACTCCCAGGTGTCGGGCACGAGGTCGCGGGTGAGGGCCTGCTGGTCGCTCATCAGCGAGGTCAGGACGACGAAGACGAAGGGGAGGGTGAAGAAGAGCGCCGCGGCGACGCCGAGGGCGTGGACCGCGATCCACTCCAGCAGGGAGCGGCGCCGCGCGGCGTGCGCCTCCGGCGGTACGGTCAACTCCTGCGGTTTGTCGAGTACTTGGGTCATCGTTCACCTGCCCCGATCAGTCCGCCGCGGCGGCGCATCAGCAGCGCCGTGAACGCCATGGCGAGCGCGAACAGCACCAGCGCGACGACGCAGGCGGCGCCGTAGTCGAAGCGCTGGAAGCCGAGGTTGTAGACGAGCTGGGGGAGCGTCAGGGTCGACTTGTCGGGGTAGCCGGGCTCGAAGGACTGGCCGGAGCCGCCGATGACCCCGGAGGCCACTTTCCCGGCCACCAGCGGCTGGGTGTAGTACTGCATGGTCTGGATCACGCCGGTGACCACCGCGAACAGCACGATCGGCGAGATGTTCGGCAGGGTGACGAACCGGAACCGCTGCCAGGCCGACGCCCCGTCCAGTTCGGCGGCCTCGTACTGCTCCTTCGGTACGTCGAGCAGCGCGGCCATGAAGATCACCATGAGGTCGCCCACGCCCCACAGGGCGAGTGCGGTGAGCGCCGGCTTGGACCAGGCGGGGTCCGTGAACCAGCCCGGGGTCGGCGGCCCCAGCCCGTCCAGCACCGAGTTGGCCGGTCCCGTACCGGGGTTGAGGAGGAAGACGAAGGCGAGCGTGGCGGCGACGGGCGGGGCGAGGTAGGGGAGGTAGAACAGCGTGCGGAAGACGCCCGTGCCCGTCCGGATCCTGGTGATCAGCAGGCCGACCCCGAGCCCGAAGGCCACCCGGCAGGTGACCATGACCAGCACCAGCCACAGGGTGTTGGCCAGCGCGGGCCAGAACATGGGGTAGTCGGAGAAGACATACGTCCAGTTGTCCAGGCCGCGGAACTCGGGGGTGCCGAAGCCGTCGTACTTCATCAGGGAGAAGTAGGCGGTGGAGACCAGCGGGTAGGCGAAGAAGACGCCGAAGCCGATCAGCCAGGGGGAGAGGAAGAGCAGCGTCCGCAGCGCGGATCTGCGGCGCCGTACGGCGAGCGTGGACATGGGCGGCTACTTCGCCTGCTCGATGTCGCGGTCGATCTGCGCGGCGGTCTTCGCGAGGCCGGCCTTGAGGTCCGTGACCTTGCCGGACTCGTACTGGTAGCCGAAGTCCTGGAGCGTCAGCTGGTAGGCGGCGCCGTTGACGGCGTTCGGCGCGGTGGTCGAGCCGGGGTGCTGGGCGATGTCCAGGAAGGTCTTGAAGGCCGGGTCCGTCTTCAGGTCGGGGGACTTCAGCGCCTCGAAGGTGGAGGGCACGTTGCGGATGGCGTTGGAGAAGGCGACGACGGCCCCGGTGTCGGTCGTCATGTACTTCACCAGCTCCCAGGCGGCGTTCTGCTTCTCGCTCTGCGGGGCGATGCCGATGACCGTGCCGGAGAGGAAGCCCTTGCCGTACTCGTCCGCCTCGTCGTCGGCCACCGGAAGCGGCGCCGTGCCGATCTCGAAGTCGACCCCGGCGTCCCTGGCCATGCCCAGGCGCCACTCGCCGTCCAGCTGCATGGCCACCTGGCCGGTGTGGAAGGGGTGTTCGGCGCCCCACTCGTCGCCGAAGGTGTTGCGGTACTTCTCCAGTTTCGTGAACCCGCCGAGGTCGTCGACGAGCTTCTTCTGGTACGTGAACATCTCCGCGAACGCCGGGTCCTTGGCGATGTTCGACCTGCCGTCCGCGTCGAAGTAGGCGTGGTCCCACTGGGACATGTAGTGGGAGACGACCGTCTCGTAGCCGTGGTACGTCGGCATGAAGCCGAGCTGCTCGTAGCCGTCGCCCTTGGGCTTCGTCAGTTTCTTCGCCACTTCGGCGAACTCCGACCAGGTCTTCGGCGGCGCGTCGATGCCCGCCGCCTCGAAGGCGTCCTTGTTGTAGTACAGGCCGTAGGCGTCGCCGAGCAGCGGGAGCGCGCAGCGCGTGCCCTCGAACTCGGTGTAGTCGAGCATCGGCTTCGGGATCATCGCGTCGAGGTCGAGCTTCGACTTCTCGATGAAGGGCTTGAGGTCCAGGAAGGCTCCGGAGGAGCAGAACTTGCCGACGTTGGACGTGGTGAACGACGACACCACGTCCGGACCCTTCGAACCGCCCGCGCGCAGCGCCTGGTTGAGCTTGTCGTCGTTGATGTTGCCGACGACCTTCACCTTGATGTTGGGGTGTGCCTTCTCGAACCGGTCGATGTTCTCCTGCACGGCCTTCACTTCGGCGGGGGCGCTCCAGCCGTGCCAGAAGGTGATCGTGGTCTCGGCGTTCGGGTCGTCGGAGGCGCCGGAGCCGGACTGGCCGGTGCAGGCGGTGGCGAGGAGGGCGAGGGAGGCGGCGGTGAGGACGTAAGCCGCATGTCGGGTGGATATGGGCATGGCGAGGCCTCCTGTGAGCAGGGGGTGATGTGGAGTGCCCCGAGAGGGGCGCGGGAACTGCGCGGCCGGCCGCACACGGCCCGCGGCGTCAGGACGACCGGCAGGTGTCGTTGCGGCCCCTCAGCGGAGCGGCAACGTGTCGAAGACCTCGTCGCGGGTGGTGGCGAGCGCACTCTCCAGCGCGCCGCGCAGTACGGGGTCCTCGGTCACGTCGCCCAGCACCAGCCGGGGCCGGGCGGCGGCGAGGTCCGCCAGTTCGGACCGGACGAGGGCCAGCAGCGGCTCGCCGCCGGAGGCGAGGGCGCTGCCGCTGAGGACGACGAGTTCGGGGTCCAGCACGGAGACGAGCGAGGCCAGACCGGTGGCCAGACCGGTCGCGTAGGTGGCGAGGAGCCGGTGGTGCGGGGCGCTGTCGCTGCCGGCGGCGCGGGCGAGCAGGGTGGCGGCGCTGTCGGTGTACGCGCCCTCGGGGACGTCGTCCAGCCCCAGCTCCCGGGCCAGCTCCGGGATGCGCTGGGCGCCGGCCAGCTCCTGGTAGCCGCCGCTGTTGGCGCGGGCCACCTGGCGTACGAGGGGCGCGCCCGGCACCGGCAGGAAGCCGACCTCGCCCGCGCCGCCGGTGAAGCCGCGGTGCAGCCTGCCGCCGAGGACCAGGGCGGCGCCGAGGCCCGCCTCGTTCCACAGCAGGACGAAGTCCTGGTGCCCGCGGGCGGCGCCCAGCCGCTGTTCGGCCACGGCCACGAGATTGACGTCGTTCTCGTACTCGACCGGCATCGGCAGGGCGGCGGCGAGGTCGTCGAGGAGGCTGGGGGAGTGCCAGCCGGGCAGGTGGGCGGCGTAGCGGAGGCGGCCGGTGCCGGGGTCGAAGGCGCCCGGGGTGCCGATGACGAGCCTGCGGACGTCGTCGCGGGTCAGGCCCGCCGCCTTCACGGCGCCGTCGAGGGCGTCGGTGACCTGCCGGACCACGGGTTGCGCGGCCCGTCGGCCCGGGGTGGGGACTTCGCAGCGGCCGACGGTGCGGCCGGTGATGTCGGCGACGGCGGCGAGGACGCGTTCGGGGGTGACGTCGAGTCCGGCGGCGTACCCGGCGGCCGGGTTGACCTCGTAGAGCTGCGCGCTCGGGCCCGGGCGGCCCGCGGTGGTGCCGGTGGCGAGGACCAGGCCCGCGGCCTCCAGCCGGGTCAGCAGCTGTGAGGCGGTGGGCTTGGACAGGCCGGTGAGCTTGCCGATGCGGGTGCGGGACAGGGGGCCGTGTTCCAGGAGGAGGTCCAGGGCGGCGCGGTCGTTCATGGCCCGCAGGACGCTGGGCGTGCCCGGGGTGCCTGGGGTGCCCGGTGGGCCGGCGGGTCCTGCCATGGTCGACACCTGCCTCTCCTGATGCTCCGGCGACAGCCTCTCATGCGGAGGCATGCACTGTTAGGAAAGTTTCCTATCGGTTGTGGAGGAAGGTAGGCCGCCGGGGAGGGAGCGTCAACCCCCTCCTGCAGAGCAAACCCGCCCCGTCGAGTACGCACGACGGGGCGGGGCGTCTCACGAGCGGGCCGGGCGGGCCCGCGAGGTCACTTGGAGATGCTGGGCGGCGGGGTCAGCGGCGTCGCCGCCAGGGTCTGCGGCGAGGAGGGGCTGGCGTAGGCCGAGGGGGCGGCCATGCCCGCCGTCGGATCGGCCGCGGGCGCCGTCTCCACGGGTGCCGTCGAGCCGCCGATGATGGGGATCTCCGCCGCGTCGAAGGCCCGCTTGATGCGCCAGCGCAGCTCGCGCTCCACGGTCACGGACTTGCCGGGCATCGTCTTCGCCGACACCCGCACGACCATCGAGTCCAGCAGCACGCTGTCCAGGCCCAGCACCTCGATCGGGCCCCACAGGAGCTCGTTCCAGGGCTCCTCCTTGCTCATCCGCTCGGAGACCTCGCCGATGACGCGCTTGACCTTGTCCAGGTCCTCGGACGGCAGGAGGGTCACGTCGACGCCGGCCGTCGACCAGCCCTGGGAGAGGTTGCCGATGCGCTTGACCTCGCCGTTGCGGACGTACCAGATCTCGCCGTTGTCGCCGCGCAGCTTGGTCACGCGCAGCCCCACCTCGATCACCTCGCCGGAGGCCACGCCCGCGTCGACCGAGTCGCCGACGCCGTACTGGTCCTCCAGGATCATGAAGACGCCGGAGAGGAAGTCCGTGACCAGGTTGCGGGCGCCGAAACCGATCGCCACGCCCGCGACACCGGCGGACGCCAGCAGCGGTGCCAGGTTGATCTCGAAGGTGGACAGGACCATCAGGGCGGCCGTGCCCATGATCAGGAAGCTCGCCACCGAGCGCAGCACCGAACCGATCGCCTGCGAGCGCTGACGACGCCGCTCCACATTGACCAGCAGACCGCCGAGGGCCGTGCCGTCCACCGCCTGCGCGGTGCGGTTCATCCGGTCTATGAGCTTGGTGATCGCCCGCCGGACCATCACCCGCAGCACCGCCGCTATCACCACGATCAGCAGGACCCGCAGACCGATGGCGAGCCAGGTGGACCAGTTCTCCTCGACCCAGCTGGCGGCGTTCGTCGCGCTCTCGTGGGCGTCCTGGAGCGAGGGGACGACCGGAGTCTGGGACTCCGAGGGTGAGGGCGAGGGACTCTCGGCCAGTAGGACGGCGGGCAAGGACACGGCAGGTACCTCCAGGTGCAGCGTCTGCCTCCCGGTACGGCGGTCAGAGGTGGCGCGACCCTTCAAGGTCACGAAAAGGTCACCGGACGGCAGACCCCCACACTAACGGTGCATCGTGTGTGGATCGTTGCGATGTTCGAGGGAGAGACCGTGCCCACCTGGGGATGAAGAAGGGTGTGGTCGAAAACACTCCCAGCCCGTTACCTGGACATGGTGGCGCTTCCACCAGGCATGAGGAGAGACTGACTACAGATCGTCCCGGCGCGAGCCACGCGCCGCCGACGCCCAAGGAGGCATCCGTGCCGCATGTCCTGGTCCTCAACGCGTCGTACGAGCCACTCGGCGTCGTACCGCTTCGCCGCGCGCTCGTCCTCGTCCTCGAAAACAAGGCCGTATGCCTTGAGGAGTCCGGCGCCTTCATGCACAGCGCGACCGTCACAGTCCCCGCACCCAGCGTGGTCCGGCTCAAGCGATTCGTCCGGGTTCCCTATCGGGGGCCCGTTCCTCTTACCCGTCGTGCGCTCTTCGCGCGGGACGGGGGCCGGTGCATGTACTGCGGTGGCGTCGCAACCAGCGTCGACCACGTCATCCCGCGCAGCCGCGGGGGCAAGCACGTCTGGGACAACGTGGTGGCGTCCTGCCGCCGCTGCAACCACGTGAAGGCCGACCGTCACCTGTTCGAGATCGGCTGGCGGCTGCGGCACAAACCGGCTCCGCCGTCCGGTCTTGCCTGGCGCATCATTGGCACCGGGCATCGGGATCCGCGGTGGTTGCCTTATTTGCAGCCGTATGGCGCGGATGACGCCTTGGCTCGGATCGATGGCATTTCTGCCTGACGATCCGGGCTTTTGTGTACGGGGGGCAGGTCGTGTCCCGGTTGCGGCCCGGTGGGGGCTTGTCGCGCCCACGCGGCGGAGCCGCACATCGATACAGCCCCGCGCCCCTCGGGGAGTCGGCCTGGAACCTCACAGGACGTACAGGGTGCTTCCCCATGCGAACACACCTGCTGGCGCGTAGGCCCGCCACGCCCGGGAGGGCGGCCGCGGTGGCGGTGAGGCCGGTGCAGTCGAGGGCGTCGCGGATCATGAACAGGTGGGGCGCGGAAGTGGCCGTTGTCGTCGGTTTGTCCCAGTCTGGGGGTGACGCGGCGGAGCGGAATGTGACGACAGGCACGTTGTTCCTCCTTGGACGTCTGCCGTCGCGCCCGCTGGGTAGGGCTGCGGTAACCCGCCAAGGCCTGGCCGGCGCGATCCGCAGGACAGGCCGTAGGTCGCCGTACTCGACAAGGAGGCCCCCGTGGCCGCATCGGCACACCTTCTGCTCTCCGCCCTGTCCAAACCCGAGGCGCTCACCGAGCCCGAACCGCACCTGTGCGTCTTCAGTGCGGAGAGCGCCTGCGCCGAGACCCCCCTGACCAGTGAACCGCCACTGCCCGACGCGGAGCCCCTGACCAGCGAGCCGCCGCTCGCCGACGCCCCGCCGCTGACCAGCGAGGCCTTCCCCGTCGGCCCGGACTCCGCGAGGCCGTAGATGGCAGCGCAGGGGTCGGCCGAGAACCCGACCGGGGACGTCCCGTCCGAGGATCTGTCGCGACTGGCCGAGCTGCACGGCGTCGCCACCTCCTACCAGCCCTCCCCGGACCGCACGGTCCCGGCCTCGGCGTCCGCGCTCGCCCTGGTCCTGGCCGCCCTCGACGTCGAGGCGAGCAGCCCCGCCGCCGTCCGCCGCGCGCTCGCCGCCCGCGAGCGCGAACTGAGCGAGCGGCTGCTGCCGCCGACGGTCGTGGTCTGGAGCGGATCCGACCCGGTCCTGCCCGCCGCCCTCACCGGACTGCCGTCCGGCACCCGGCTGCGCATCGAGACCGAGCAGGGCGAGACCCGCGCCTCGGCCGAGCGACTCCCCGCCGGGGTCCACCGGTTGACGGCCACCGCACCCGACGGACGTACCGCGACCGCGCACCTCGTTGTCGCCCCGGCGCGGCTGCCCGCCCCCGCCGGACGCTCCTACGGATTCCTCGTCCAGCTCTACTCGCTGCTCTCCCGCCGCTCCTGGGGCATGGGCGACCTCGGTGACCTCGCCGAACTCGCCGGCTGGGCCGGGCGGACGCTCGGCGCCGGGTTCGTGCAGGTCAACCCGTTGCACGCGGCCGTGCCCGGCGCGCCCACCGACCCCTCCCCCTACCGTCCCTCCTCGCGCCGCTTCCCCGACCCGGTGCACCTGCGGGTCGAGGACGTCCCGGAGTACGCCCGCGTCGAGGACCGCGAGCGGGTGCGGGCGCTGCTGGAGCGCGCCGACCGACTGCGCGAGTCCGTCCTGGACAAGGGCGCGTTGATCGACCGGGACGCCGTGTGGGAGCTCAAGCGCGCGGCGCTGGAACTGGTCCGTGACGTGCCCCTCGGGCCGGGGCGCCGGGCCGCGTACGCCGACTTCCTCGCCGAGGAGGGGCAGGCGCTGGAGGACCACGCCACCTGGTACGCGCTGGCCGAGGTGCACGGCCCCGACTGGCGGAGCTGGCCGGAGGGGCTGCGCGATCCCCGTTCGGCGGAAACGGCTCGCGCGCGGGGGGAACTGATGGACCGCGTCGACTTCTACTCGTTGCTCGCCTGGCTGACCGACGCCCAGCTCACCGCGGCCCAGCGCACCGCGCGCGAGGCCGGTATGCCGGTCGGGATCGTCCACGATCTCGCGGTCGGGGTGCATCCGCAGGGTGCCGACGCCTGGGCGCAGCAGGACCACTTCGCGGACGGGATGTCGGTGGGGGCACCGCCGGACGCCTTCAACGCGCGCGGCCAGGACTGGGGGCTGCCGCCCTGGCGCCCGGACCGCCTCGCGGAGTCCGGGTACACCCCGTACCGGCGGCTGCTGAAGGCGCTGTTCCGGTACGCCGGTGCGCTGCGCATCGACCATGTCATGGGCCTGTTCCGGCTGTGGTGGGTCCCCGAGGGGCATCCGCCCACCGAGGGCGCCTACGTCCGCTACGACGCCGAGGCCATGCTCGCCATCCTCGTGCTGGAGGCCTCGCGGGCCGGGGCGCTGGTGATCGGGGAGGACCTGGGGACCGTAGAGCCCGGGGTGCGCGAGGCGCTGCGCGCGCGGGGGGTGCTGGGGACGTCCGTGCTGTGGTTCGAACGGGACTGGGAGGGGGACGGGCAGCCGTTGCCGCCCGAGCGGTGGCGGGCGGACTGTCTGGCGACGGCGACGACGCACGATCTGCCGTCCACGGCCGCGCGGCTCACCGGGGAGCATGTCGAACTGCGGTACAGCCTGGGGCTGCTGACCCGGTCGCTGGAGGAGGAGCGGGCGGAGGCGGCGGCGGACACGGGGGAGTGGCTGGCCGTGCTGGCCCGGCTGGGGCTGATGGAGGGGACGGGGGGTGGGCACGGTACGTCGCAGGAGGAGGTGGAGATTCAGGCCGTCCATCGCTTTCTGCTGCGCACGCCGGCGCGGATGGTCGGGATCTGGCTGCCCGATGCGGTGGGGGATCGGCGGCCGCAGAATCTTCCCGGTACGTGGGACCAGTATCCGAACTGGCGGCTTCCTGTTGCTGACGCGGACGGGCGGGCGGTGACGCTGGAGGAGCTGGCGTCGTCGCCGCGGTTGCGTGCGTTGGTGGAGGTGGTGCGGGCGGGGTGATCCCGCCTGTTGATCTCGCCCCCGCCGCCCCTACCCGTCCCATCCCCAGGGGCGCTGCCCCTTCGACCCCGCCAGGGGGCTCCGCCCCCTGGACCCCCGTTCGGCCTGAACGGCCTCGTCCTCAAGCGCCGGACGGGCTGGGTAGGGCGACCGGCGCTGAAGAGGGGCGTGGGTGTCGCGTACCAAAGGGGCGCGGGGAACTGCGCGATCAGCCCCCGCCGGCCCGCGGGTCACCGCAACGTCCGGCCCCCCGCCGGGTGGTCACCGGCAGGCCGGGGGAGCCGTATGTACCCCCCGGGCGCGCGGCCCCCGGCAGGGTTCGGTACTTTGGGCGGCGTGGACAAGAAGAACGCCCTGCGCGTCGGCGCCCTGGCCGCCGGTACGACGCTGATGATGCTGCTCATGTCGTCCCCCGCGCTCGCGCTGACCCGCGACGACGGTGACCAACCGGGCTCCGGCCTGAGCGTCGCCGAGACGCTGGGGCTGTTCGTCGTGGCCCCGCTGGTCCTGTTCGCGGTCATCGTGGGCCTCGTGATGGTCCTGGACCGGTCGAACCCGGCCCACCGCGTGGTCGCGACCAAGTCCAAGCCGAAGGCCGCGGCCAAGGCCTGACCCCACCCCGCACGTTCCGAGGGCGCCGCCCCCGCCGCCGTACGCGCACACCGCCGTACGGCGCCGGGGACGGCGCCCTTGGCATGTCCCCCGGCCGGCGTGTCTCCTAGGCGGCCGGTGCCGTCAGGTAACGCTGCACCGTGGGCGCCATCCACGCCACCACCTCCTCGTCGCCGAGCGCCACGGCCGGGGGCAGCCGGAGCACGTACCGGGTGAGCGCGAGGCCGAGCAGCTGGGTGGCGGTGAGGGCCGCGCGCACCGGGGCCTGCTCCTGGTCCGGGCAGACCTCGCGGGCCACGGGCAGCAGTTGCTCCTGGAAGATCTCCTGCATGCGCTCGGCGCCGGCCCGGTTGGTCACGCCGACCCGCAGCATGGCCGTGAGCACCTCGTTCTCCTCCCACAGGTGCAGGAAGTGGAGCACCAGCGCCTCGCCGATCTCCTCGCGGGGCAGCCGGCTCAGGCCCGGCAGTTTCAGGTCGACCGAGACGGCCGCGGCGAACAGCCCCTCCTTGTTGCCGTAGTAGCGCATCACCATCGACGGATCGATGTTCGCGTCCTTGGCGATGGCCCTGATGGTGGCCCGCTCATAGCCGTCAGCTGCGAAGCGTTCGCGTGCCGCGGCGAGGATCGCGGTGCGGGTGGTCTCCGAGCGGCGACGTGGGCCGCCCCCGGAATCGGTCGCGGTACTGCGTTCATTTCCAGTCATACCAACAAGCGTAGGCCAACGCTCGTGGGCCAACAAGTGTTGACTCTCGACGCGTTGCGTCGTATCGTCGTCAACGAGCGTTGGCCAACATGCGTTGGTAAACCCGGAGGCGTTGGCAAGGAGGCCACCATGAACGGCACCGGCATCGGTATCGACCCGAACCGCACCCCCCACCCGGGCGCCGACCACACCCCCAGCTCCGTGATCGTCGTCGGCTGCGGCCCCACCGGCCTGCTGCTGGCCGGGGACCTCGCCGCCGCCGGGGTCCCCGTCACGCTCGTCGAGAAGCGCCCGCACCGGATCAGCAACCTCTCCCGCGCGATCGTCGTGCACGCCCGCACCCTCGAACTGCTCGACGCCCGCGCCCTCGCCGAGGAGGCCGAGTCGCTCGGCAGGCGGCTGGACCGGATGAACCTCTTCACCCGGCTCACCGTCGAGTTCGACACCCTCCCCTCCCGCTTCAACCACCTCCTGATCCTTCCGCAGTACGAGATGGAGCGGATCCTGGAGCGGCGCGCGATCGAGGCCGGGGTCCGGTTCCGGTACGAGACCGAGGTGACCGGGGTCGGGCAGGACGAGGACGGCGTCACGGTCGAGACGCGCGGCCCCGGCGGCGCGAGCGAGACGCTGCGGGCGCAGTACGTCGTCGGCACCGACGGCATGCGCAGCACCGTGCGCAACGCCGTGGGCCTGCCCTTCCCCGGCCGCTCGGTCATCCGTTCCGTGCTCCTCGCCGACGTCCGGCTGGCCGAGCCGCCCAAGGACGTGCTCTCCGTGCACGCCCGGGGCGATGCCTTCGTGTTCTTCGCGGACTTCGGCGACGGCTACTACCGGGTCGTCGCCTGGAACCGCCGCCGGGACATCCCCGAGAGCGAGCCGCTGCACCTGGAGGAGGTCAGGGAGACCGTCCGGCTCGCCGCGGGCCACGACTTCGGGATGCACGACGCCCGCTGGCTGTCCCGCTTCCACAGCGACGAACGCCAGGCGCCCGCCTACCGCGTGGGCCGGGTCTTCCTCGCCGGTGACGCCGCGCACGTGCACACCCCGGCCGGCGGCCAGGGCATGAACATCGGCATGCAGGACGCGGCCAACCTCGGCTGGAAGCTCGCCGCCGTGCTCCAGGGTCGCGCGGACGACGCGCTGCTCGACACCTACCAGACCGAGCGTCACCCCGTCGGCACCGAGGCCATGCGCAGCAGCGGCGCCATCGTCCGCCTCGCCATGGCCAACCACCCCTGGGAGCGGGGCCTGCGGGCGGTGGTGGCCACCACCCTCAACATCCTCACCTCCGCCCGCCGCAAGCTGGCCCTCCAGATCGCCGGCGTCGGCGTCAAGTACGGCGCCCCGGCCGGGGCCCACCGCCTGACCGGCTCCCGGGTCGCCGACGTGGCCCTGGAGGGCGGCCGCCTCTACGAGGCCCTGCGCGGCGGCCGGTTCGTGCTGATCACCCCGGAGGAGTACGCGGACAAGACCGGCCTGGAGGACCGGCTCGCGGTGGAACGCCGTACCGGCCGCGGCCACGACACCCGTACGACGGTCCTGGTCCGCCCCGACGGATACGTGGCCTGGGCGGCGGACTCCCCGAGCCGGTCGGACATCGAGGAGGCCGTGGCCCGGCACCTGGGTCAGAGCATGGCCCCGGTCGGCTGAGAGCCCTCTCGGTCCCTTCGGTCCCTACAGCCCCTCGGTCCCTACGGCCCCTTCGGTCCCTTCAGTCCCTGAGCAACTCCCGCAACAGGTCGGCCAGTTGGCCGGCCTGTTCGGCGTCCAGCACCGACAGTGCCTCCGTCTGCACGGCGAGACCCGCGCCGACCGCCTCGTCGACGATCCGCAGCCCCTCCTCCGTCAGGCTCACCTGGAGCCCGCGCCGGTCGTGCGGATCCGGCGACCTCCGCAGCAGGCCGGCCCGCTCCAGCTTGTCCAGCCGCCCCGTCATGCCCCCCGTGGTCAGCATCAGCGTCGCCGAGAGCTGCCGCGGCGAGAGGGTGTACGGCTCTCCGGAGCGCCGCAGCGTGGCCAGGACGTCGAACTCGCCGCGGGAGATCCCGAAGCGCGCGTACGTCTTCTCCATGCGGTCGCCCATCGTCCGCGCGAGGCGGCCGATCCGCCCGAAGACCTCCATCGCGGCCGTGTCGAGGTCGGGCCGTACGTCCGCCCACTGGTCGATGATCGCGTCGACGGCGTCCCTGCGCTGCTCCGGGCGTGCATTCATGGGCCGAGTATCGGACCTGGAACGGTCGGCCGCAAGAAAGTGGATCACGGGAAAGCGGACCCCGGAAAAGCTGCTTGCGTAAAAGTAGCTTACGGGTAAGCTACTTTCTATCGACCTATCTGAAGGGTGCGTCCCCATGGCCGCCAGCCGCCCCGCGCTCATCGCCCTCACCGCGCTCGCCCCCGTCTCCTGGGGCACCACCTACGTGGTCACCACCGAGTTCCTGCCGCCGGACCGCCCCCTGTTCACCGGCCTGCTGCGGGCGCTGCCCGCCGGGCTGCTGCTCCTGGCGCTCGCCCGGGTGCTGCCGCGCGGCGCCTGGTGGTGGAAGGCGGCGGTGCTCGGCGCGCTGAACATCGGCGCTTTCTTCCCGCTGCTGTTCCTGTCCGCGTACCGGCTGCCCGGCGGCATGGCGGCGGTCGTCGGCTCGGTCGGGCCGCTGCTCGTGGTGGGCCTGTCCGCGGTGCTGCTGGGACAGCGGCCGACCGTGCGCGCGGTGCTGACCGGGGTCGTGGCCGCGTTCGGGGTCAGCCTGGTCGTGCTCAGGGCGGCGGGGGCGCTGGACGCGCTCGGTGTGCTCGCGGCCCTCGCCTCCGCCGCCTCGATGTCCACCGGCACCGTGCTGACGAAGAAATGGGGCCGCCCCGACGGGGTCGGCCCGCTCGCGCTGACCGGCTGGCAGCTGACCGCCGGCGGCCTGCTCATCGCGCCGGTCGCCCTCCTGGCCGAGGGCGCGCCGCCCGCGCTGGACGGCCGCGCCCTCGGCGGGTACGCCTACCTCGCGCTGGCGAACACGGCGGTGGCCTACTGGCTCTGGTTCCGCGGCATCGGCCGGCTCTCCGCCACGCAGGTCACCTTTCTCGGCCCGCTCTCCCCGCTGACCGCCGCGGTCGTCGGCTGGGCGGCCCTCGGCCAGGCACTGACGCCGGTGCAGCTCGTGGGCATGGCGCTGGCGTTCGGGGCGACGGTCGCCGGGCAGATCGCGCCGAAGGACGCCAGGGGTCAATTGTTCAGTTCTGCTGAAAAGAGTGATCGAAAAGATTCGATGGACCTGACAGGTCACGCGCTGCGACGGTAGATCCACAGATCCACAGATCCACCGAGACCCCGTCCCAGCGAAAGGACCTACGTGGCCGTCGCCACCGCCCACCGAACCGCCCCTACGACCTCCCGCGCCCCGATCCCCACGACAGCCGCCCCCGTCGTGGGGATCGCGCTCGCCGCCCTCGCCACGCTCGTCTGGTCCGGCAGCTTCGTCACCTCCCGCGCGCTGCACGACAGCGTGCCGCCGGTCCAGCACGCCTTCTGGCGCTGGGTCGTGGCCCTGGTCGTGGTGGCCCCCTTCGGCGCGCGGCAGGCCTGGCGGCAGCGGGCGCTGATCCGCCGCCGGTTCGGTTACGTCCTGCTCGCCTCCCTCCTCGGCGTCGCCGTCTACAACACCCTCGTCAACCAGGCCGGACTGACCACGCCCGCCGCCAACATGGGCATGATCATGGCCGCGTCGCCGGTGCTGACGGCGGTGTTCGAGCGGATGAGCGGCGTCCGGCTCGGGGCGCGCCGGGTGGCCGGGCTGCTGGTCGCCTGCACGGGCGTGCTCCTGCTGGTCAGGGGCGGCGGCTCGCTCGCCGTGGGCGACCTGTGGATGATCGCCGCGGCCTTCAGCTTCGGCGGCTACAGCGCCCTCCTGCGCCGCCGGCCCGCGGAACTGGGCGGTACGGCCTTCCTGTTCACCACCTTCCTGCTGGGCACCGTGCTGCTGCTGCCCGCGCAGGGAGCGAGCCTCGCCCTCCAGGGCGGCTTCACCCCCACGACCGGCACGGTCCTGCCGCTCCTCTACGTCGGCGTCGCCTCCTCCGCCGTCGCCTTCTTCGCCTGGAACAAGGCGATCGCCCTGATCGGCCCGGTCCGTGCGGGCGTCGTCTACTACCTCCAGCCGGTGTGCGTGGCCCTGCTGTCCTGGGCGCTCCTCGGCGAGGCCACCGGGTGGGGGCAGGCCCTGTGCATGGCACTGATCCTCGGCGGAGTCGTACTCGGCGCGGGCGGCGCGCGCCGGTGACGTAGGTTGCCGCCATGGCCGAGTGGGACATCCGAAAACTGCAGATCCTGCGGACCCTGCGGGAGGAGGGGACCGTGACCGCCACGGCCGCGGCGCTGCGGATGACTCCGTCGGCCGTCTCCCAGCAACTGACCAACCTCGCCCGCCAGCTCGGCGTGCCGCTGCTGGAGGCCCACGGGCGGCGGGTACGGCTGACCGACGCGGCCCGCCTCGTGCTGCGGCACGCCGAAGCCGTGTTCGAGCAACTGGAGCGGGCGGAGGCCGAGTTGGCGGCGTACGCGGACGGAGAGGTCGGCGAGGTGCGCATCGGCGCCTTCTCCACCGCCGTACCCGCCCTCGTCGTACCGGCCGTGGTCGCCCTGCGCGCCACGCACCCCGGGGTACGGGTGCAGGTGCGGGAGGCCGAGGCGGCCCAGGCCTACGACCTCCTCGGCGCCGGCGAGGTCGACCTCGCCCTCTCCCTCGCCGCCCAGGCACCCACCGCCCGCGACGCCCGCTTCCGGACCGTCGCGCTGCTCGCCGACCCGCTGGACGTGGCCCTGCCGCCCGCCCACCCGCTGGCGGACGCCGAGGCCCTGCGGCTGGCCGACCTCGCCGCCGAACCGTGGATCTTCGGCGGCAGCGGCCCCTGGTCGGACATCACCCGAGGAGCCTGCGAGGCCGCCGGATTCAGCCCCGCCCAGGCGCACTCGGCCGCCGGCTGGCCCGCGATCCTGGCCATGGTCGAGGCCGGCCTGGGCATCGCCCTGGTCCCCCGCACGGCCGCCGTGCCCGGCGCCGGCGTGGTGATGCGCGAACTGGGCGCCGACCGCCCGGTACGGCACGTGGTGGCAGCGGTGCGCCGCGGCAGCGAGGACGCCCCGGCGGTGCGCACGGTCCTCACCGCCCTGCGCGGCGTGGCGGAGGAGGTGGAGCGCCTGGGGCCGCCGGTTCGGGGCGTGGCGGAGGAGGTGGGGCGTTCGGGGCCGCCGGTTCGGGGCGTGGCGGAGGACGTAGGGCTCCCGGAGCGGCCCGCGCGGAACGCGTGAGCCGCACCGAGTGCGCACGTACGGCCCTCGGGCGGCCGCCCGAGGTGCGTGAGCTGTTCCGTGCGACGGGTGTGCGGTGATGGGGGGCGACCGGCCGGGGCGGGCGCGGCGCAAGGTGTTGCGGGTCGCCCGTGCGGGACGTGTGCGGCGTTTCGTGCGGCGTGTCGAGTGCGGACGCACGGTGCTTGGGCTGCCGTCCGGGGCGGGGGAGCGGCGCAGGGTGCTGCGGCTCGCCGAGGACGGACGTGCGGGGATCGCGGCTGTCGCCCGGTGTGCGTGAACCGCTTTCGTGTGGCTTGCCAAGTAGGGGTGAAGGCAGTTCTTCTCGTTCTGCCGCCCTCTCACCGGACGGATCCTTGATGACCGATTCCCCGCGCGACACCCCGGACGGGGACGCCGCCGTCGTCGCGGCGTCGCTCGACGACCCCGAACGGTTCGCCGAGCTGTTCGACCGCCACGCACCAGCCATCCACCGGTACGTCGCCCGGCGGCTCGGCCGGGACGCGGCCGACGACGTCACCGCGGAGACCTTCCTGACCGCGTTCCGGATACGGGACCGCTTCGACCCGGACCGGGCCGGGGTCCGGCCCTGGCTGCACGGCATCGCCGCGAGACACATCAGCGGGCACCGCCGTGCGGAGGTCAAGGCCCTGAAGATCCTTGCCCGCACCGGCACCAGCCCGGTCGCCGAGAGCTGGACCGACTCCGCCGACGACCGCATCGCCGCGCAGTCCGCAGCCCGCCCCCTGGCCAAGGCGCTGGCCCGGCTCTCCGCCGGGGACCGGCATGTGCTGCTGCTCTTCGCCTGGGCCGACTTCAGCTACCAGGAGATCGCCCAGGCCCTGGACATCCCCGTGGGAACCGTCCGTTCCCGGCTCAACCGTGCCCGCAGGAAGCTGCGCGCCGCCACGGACCCCCACAACCCCGCCCTCGAAGCTCGCATACCCGAAGGTGAGCCCGCATGAACGAGCTGTCCGACCTCCGCGCCCTGCACACCGACGCCCCCCTGCCCGACACCGCCCGGCTCGCCCCAGCGCGGGTGAGGCTCACCCAGGCCTTCCGCCAGGAGACCGCGGCCGACCCGGCGCCGGTGCGCCCGCCCCGCAGGACCCGCAGGACCTTCCTGGTGACCGCGGCGGCGACCGGCGCGCTCGCCGTGACCGCCGGCATCGTCGTCTCGCTGCCCGACGGCGCCGCCCCGGCCGACGGCGGCGGGCTGCTGTCGGCGCAGGCCTCGGCCGCGGCCCTCGAACTCGCCGCCACCACCGTGGAGAAGCAGGCCGTCACCGAACCCGGACCCAAGCAGTGGGTCTACGAGAAGTCCATGTCCTTCACGCAGGGCAAGCCGCAGACCTCGGAGGAGTGGACCCGCTGGGACGGCACCGGCCACGCGAACCTGCCCGGGCTGCCCGGCGAGGGCGACATGTCCGACTTCGACCCGAACAAGCTCCAGGTCTGGTACGGCCCCAACCAGGAGGAGAAGTGGGCGAAGGAAGGCTATGACGACCGCTCGCAGCGGCAGTTCTGGCGCTTCCTCAGCACCCTGCCCAGCGATCCCGACCGCATGATGAAGCGCATCCGCGAGGAGCACGCCATCGGCGACATCAAGGGGGAGACGCGCGCGGAGCGCGACTGGCGGGAGATCAACGTCCTCTACCGCTCGGTGCTCCTCCCCTCCCATGTCCAGGCGGGCCTGTTCCGGGCGCTGGCGAAGATCCCCGGCGCCCGCGTGGAGAAGGGCGTCAAGGATCCCCTCGGGCGCGCGGCGATCGGCGTGAGCGTGAACTACGCCAAGC
The DNA here is from genome assembly GCF_014596915.1 of Streptomyces sp. TRM68416. Lineage (GTDB taxonomy): Bacteria > Actinomycetota > Actinomycetes > Streptomycetales > Streptomycetaceae > Streptomyces. The sequence goes on along the minus strand of NZ_JACVWU010000037.1, from coordinate 3,434 downwards.
CCTCCGCCGCCGGCTGGCAGGGCAAGCAGGAGCTGTTCTTCGACCCGAAGACGTACGCCTACCTGGGCGAGAAGCAGCGCACGAGGCCCGCCGGGCCGTCCAAGGAGGAGTCGCGCGGATCCGGTGAGGTGACCTTCGCGCCCCTTCCGGCGTCCAACGCGGTGATCACCGCCCGGCTCGGCTGGGGCGTGGTCGACAAGCCCGGCGCCCGCCCCTGACCCACCCCGCCGCTCGGGGCACCCGGTGTCGAACCGGGCGCCCCGAGCGGTGCCGGTGCCGTGCCTACGAGGCGTCCGCCGCCTGCGCCCTCAGCGCGCGCTCCACACCCGAACGGGACTCCGAGACCAGGCGGCGCAGGGCCGCGTTGGGCTCGGCGGACGCCAGCCAGGCGTCCGTCCGGTCCAGGGTGTCCTGCGAGACCTGGAGCGTCGGGTAGAGGCCGACCGCGATCTGCTGGGCGATCTCGTGGGAGCGGGCGTCCCAGATGCCCTTGACGACCTCGAAGTACTTGTCCGTGTACGCGGACAGCAGCTCGCGCTGGTCGGTCTGGACGAAGCCCGAGATGACCGCCTCCTGGACGGCGTTGGGCAGCTTGTCGGACTCGATGACCGACGCCCACGCCTCGGCCTTCGCCTCCGGAGTCGGCCGCGCCGCACGGGCGGTGGCCGCGTGACGCTCGCCCGCGGCCGTCCTGTCCCGCTCGTACTCGGCCGCGATCTCCGCCTCGTCGAAGCGGCCCACCGCGGCCAGACGCTGCACGAACGCCCACCGCAGCTCCGTGTCCACGACCAGGCCCTCGATCGTCTGCGAACCGTCCAGCAGCGCCTCCAGCAGGTCCAGCTGCTCCGGCGTACGGGCCGTCGCCGCGAACGCCCGCGCCCACGCCAGCTGGTGGTCGCTGCCCGCCACCGCCGACCGCAGGTGCGCCAGCGTCGCGTCCGTCCAGCGGGTCAGCAGGGCCTCGCGACCGGCCGGCGCGCCGTACAGGTCGATCGCCAGCTTCACCTGGCGGTGCAGCGACTGCACGACGCCGATGTCCGACTCCTTGCCGATGCCGGACAGGACGAGGGAGAGGTAGTCGCTGGTGGCCAGCTCGGCGTCCCGCGTCATGTCCCACGCCGACGCCCAGCACAGCGCGCGCGGCAGCGAGGACTCGAAGTCGCCCAGGTGCTCGGTGACGAAGGCCAGCGACTGCTCGTCGAGGCGGACCTTGGCGTACGACAGGTCGTCGTCGTTGAGGAGCACCACGGCCGGACGGCGCTTGCCCACCAGCTGCGGTACGTCGGTCAGTTCGCCGTCCACGTCCAGCTCGACGCGCTCGTCGCGCACCAGCTTGCCGCTCTCGTCATCGAGCTCGTACAGGCCGACCGCGATCCGGTGCGGCCGCAGCGTCGGCTCGCCCTTGGCGCCGGCGGGCAGGGCCGGGGCCTCCTGGCGGATGGCGAAGGAGGTGATGACGCCGTTCGCGTCCGTCTCGATCTCGGGCCGCAGGACGTTGATGCCGGCCGTCTGCAGCCATTTCTCCGACCAGTTCTTCAGGTCGCGGCCGGAGGTCTCCTCCAGCGCGCCCAGCAGGTCGGACAGGCGCGTGTTGCCGAACGCGTGGCGCTTGAAGTACGCCTGCACCCCGCCGAAGAACTCGTCCATGCCGACGTAGGCGACGAGCTGCTTGAGGACGGAGGCGCCCTTGGCGTACGTGATGCCGTCGAAGTTGACCAGGACGTCGTCCAGGTCACGGATCTCGGCCATGATCGGGTGCGTGGACGGCAGCTGGTCCTGGCGGTAGGCCCACGTCTTCATGGAGTTGGCGAAGGTGGTCCAGGAGTGCGGCCAGCGCGACTCGGGCGCGTACGCCTGGCAGGCGATCGACGTGTAGGTGGCGAACGACTCGTTCAGCCACAGGTCGTTCCACCACTCCATGGTGACCAGGTCGCCGAACCACATGTGGGCCAGCTCGTGCAGGATGGTCTCCGCGCGCATCTCGTACGCGGCGTCCGTCACCTTGGACCGGAAGACGTACTGGTCGCGGATGGTCACCGCGCCCGCGTTCTCCATCGCGCCCGCGTTGAACTCCGGCACGAACAACTGGTCGTACTTCTTGAACGGGTACGCGTAGTCGAACTTCTCCTGGAACCAGTCGAAGCCCTGCCGCGTCACCTCGAAGATCGCGTCCGAGTCGAGGTACTCGGCGAGGGAGGGGCGGCAGTAGATGCCCAGCGGCACGGACTGCCCGTCCTTCTCGTACACGCTGTGCACCGAGTGGTACGGGCCGACGATCAGAGCCGTGATGTACGTCGAGATGCGCGGCGTCGGCTCGAAGGTCCAGACGTCGTCCTTCGGCTCGGGCGTGGGCGAGTTGGAGATGACCGTCCAGCCGCTGGGCGCCTTCACGGTGAACTGGAAGGTGGCCTTCAGGTCGGGCTGCTCGAAGGACGCGAAGACGCGGCGGGCGTCCGGCACCTCGAACTGGGTGTACAGGTAGGCCTGCTGGTCGACCGGGTCGACGAAGCGGTGCAGGCCCTCGCCGGTGTTGGTGTACGCGCAGTCCGCGACGACCCGCAGGACGTTACGGCCCTCCAGCAGCCCCGGAAGGGCGATCCGGGAGTCCTTGAACACCTCGTCCGCGTCGAGCGCGTCGCCGTTCAGGGTGACCTCGTGCACGGTCGGTGCCACCAGGTCGATGAAGGACTCCGCGCCGGACTCGGCGACGTCGAAGCGCACCGTGGTCACGGACCGGTAGGTACCGCCCTCCTGCGCGCCGGAGAGGTCGAGATCGATCTCGTACGAGTCAACGGTCAGCAGCTTCGCCCGCTGCTGTGCCTCTTCGCGAGTCAGGTTTGTGCCAGGCACGCGGTCATCTCCTCGTTATGTGTGGGTTCGGCCATCCTTCCATGCGACCTGAGCAGAAGGCGATGTCCGTTTCCCGCCGGTGACCGGGGCGGACGGGCGGGAGCCTGGAGCCATGACCACGTACACCGCACGGCCCGTCGCTCCCGCGATCCTGAAGGAACTGCGCACCACCGACGACGCGGGCCGCGAGACGGTCCCCGTGACCGACGAGGAGGGCGGGGCACCGCTGCGGTGCTGCCTGCGCCGCAGCGCACCGGGCGAGCGGATCGCGCTGGTCTCCTACGCCCCGCTGCGCCGCTGGGCGGCCGAGACCAGCGTGGACCCCGGCGCCTACGACGAACAGGGCCCGGTCTTCATCCACGCCGAGGAGTGCGCGGGCCCCTCCGGCGCAGGTCTCCCCTTCGCCAACGCCCACCGCACGGTCCGCCGGTACTCGGCCGACGGGCGCATCCTGGGCGGACAGCTGGTGGCCACCCTCGACGAGGACGCCTTCCACAACGCATTCGACGACCCGGCCGTGGCACTGGTCCACGTCCGGGCCGTCGAGTACGGCTGCTTCCTCTACGAGGTGCGCAGGCCCTAGC
>NZ_JACVWU010000036.1 GCF_014596915.1 Streptomyces sp. TRM68416 | reverse complement strand
AGCGGCAGCGGGGAACACTCTGCTAGGGGGACGGCCTATGCCCCAGCAGCCTCGAAAGACGTCCTTGCGCCGGCACTCAATACTCGGCTCTGCGCATAGAGAGGGCAGCAAGGTCAGTAGCGGATGCCTGCGGCTGCCTCTACGGACAGCTGCAGCGGGGCGCCGGTCTTCGCCCGAACCTCCTCCTCGGTGACGCCTGGAGCGAGTGCAGTGAGGTGCAGACCTTCCCGGCTCACATCAATGGTGGCCAGATCTGTGATGATGCGATCGACCACGCCGGCGGCGGTCAGCGGCAGTGTGCAGCGTCGATCAGGCAGCGGGAAATTGGCTGGGCGCGGTGGCGCGCAGTTCCTCCCCCTCGATGCAGAAACCTTCGCCGGGACCGACCCAGTCGCTGCCGCTCGCATCATCGCCGCCGGACCGTACTTGATCCCGGAGGGCAGCCAGTACGTCGGGCAGGTCCCGTAGTCGGCTAATTACGCGGGTGCCGTTCCGTTGGCCAGCCCTGGATCGCGACAGGAAGTCCGCCATTTCGCGGTCAGGGACGACGACATGGCAGTAGGGCACCGCCATGCTCAGGGCGTCGATGTCGTGCAGGGCGTTCACCGTCCACGCCTTGGTTTGGTTGCGGAAGAGCTCCGCCTTCAGGTCCACGGCGATGCGGACTGATGGCATCTGGTCGACGAAAGCGATCATGCGGGGGCGCCCTGCCCCGGGCCGGGCGGGATCAAGACCGATCTCGCGGTGGAGGTCGATCCGGTACTCCGCGAGAAGGTCCTGAAGCAGATCGAAGTGTTCGTGGAGGATCTCGCGCGCTTGGACTCGCACCCGGAGTTCGTGCCGGCTGACCGGATCGTCCGCGAGCAGTCCGACGTAGATCTCTTCCCACTCGAGCCTGCTGCGGAGAGCCTCACGTGTTGTTTCAGGCCGGTATCCGTAGCGCTGCAGGTCTTCGATCTCCTCGTCCTGCGGCCCGGCCAGCAGCTGGAACTCAGCAAACTGATTGACCTTGCGCAGCCATGCCTGCATCCCTGGAACCGAGCCGGCGTCCACCTTGCCGTACGGGCCGTAGAGGCTCAACGGAGCACGCTCGCCGGCGAAGGCCCACATCGCACCGATGCCGAGCGCCTCCGGTGGCCGCGGCCGGAACGCCGGTCGGCCAAAGCTCACATGCATCGCGTGCAGCATCTGATGGCGTAGAAGAACACGTCGTGAGCGCAGCGTCCGGCAGTGGGAGACAGACGCCATGGTCCGCGCGAGGTCGGCCCGTTGGCGAGGGTCGGTGATCTTGTTGGTCTCAATGTAGTGGGTGGATGAGAGCGGGAAGGCGACTCCCGCGCGGCTCGCGGTGCGTACGGCAGCGAGAACGTCCGTGTCGCTTGCTTCGCGCGGAGCTCCGTTCGCCGCGCGCGCCAGGCGAATCCATACCCACTGGTCGAGGTAGACCGACGGTGTGGACACGTGCAGGTCCACCGGGCCGACTTCCGCTGTCATCGACGTATCCAAGTTCCCGCGGTCGCACGGTACTTGACGTGCGCGTAAGGGTGCGAGACATCCAGGGGACGAGCCCACCGGGGTCGCGCTCTCATCCAGTCATGTTTCCAGCAACGTTTCCTGGGCGCCGCGTATTTACGGCGGCCGAGCCCCGCCGATGCGAGGGCAGGCTGGCGCCGTCACCTTCTCGTGCGGAGCGGTCCCGGTGTCGCGGTTCGAACGACACGACGGGGGAAACGGCCGGGTCCGACCGCAGTTCCGTCGTCGCCCGCACGCTCGGACAGGGCCGCGGTGGAAGGCACATCACGGCTGTTGCGTGGTCAGCGTTGCGTCGACGAAATTGCTTAATTCTTTTTAGTCTTGGACCCTCACCTTGTGCACAAGGCGGCACAAGGTGGCGTGCGGGCCGCCAATACGTCTGACACCGGGTGAGGAAGGCCGATGGATGTGTCGTGGCCTCCGCGTCTGGGCGTGGGGGACCGAGTGCGGTTCGAGGACCGCGCCTGGGTGGTGTCCGGCTTCGGCCACGGGGGCGTCGAAATTGCGGACCCTCTGGGCGACTTGACTTGGCTTACGGTGCCGCAACTGGTGTTGTCCGGGGACTTCGACGTGCTGGAGCGCGGCCCTCGTTCTCGTTCCGTCCGCGTCCTGTCGGCACCGGGGGAGGTGCTGGAACGGGCTCGGTGGTGGGAGCGGCACATCGTGGAGGTCATCACCGGCCTGCCGCCCGGGGCGGATGACCGCGCTACGCCTCGCCCGGAGTTCGACCCTGCTGTCCGCTCTTTGGGGGAGCGGGAGGCGGCCAAGGCCGCCGAACTCGCTGCGGAGGGCGTGTCCGGGGCTTCGGCGCGCACCGTGAGGCGTCGGCGTCAGCGTTACCAGGCGCAGGGCGTCGAGGGGCTGATCGACGGACGGGCGGTCAGGAAGCCTGCCCCAGGCTCTCGGCAGGACCCGCGCGTGCTGGAGGTACTGGCGATGATCGTAGCCGACGACACGAGGTACTGGCGGACCACTTCGGCGGAGGACTACCGGCGGGCCACCGGCACCATGCTGGCGGCGCTCTACGGCCCGGGAGTTGTCAAGCTGCCGTCCCGCTCGACGTTCCAGCGGCTGGTGAAGGAACTTACCTCGAAGCGGGGCCGGGTGAGAGGCATCTCAGTTGCGGACAGGGAAGGGATCCGGTCGTCCCGACCTGGTGAGCGGGTCTACGTCGACACGGTCGCCCTCGCACTCCCTCAACCTCTCGCTCGCCTCGCCTCGCGGCCCGTGCTCATGACGGTCGCGGTGGACGAACTGACCATGTCCGTCTGCACGGTGATGATCCACTCATCCCGGCGGCCGCTGGACGGCGGCCTCCTTCTGGCTCGCTTGTGCGATCCACCGGCTCTGCGAGACGCCGATCCGAGCATGCGGGAGGCAGTTCTGCCTCTGATCATGCCCGAATCGCTGCTGCTCGAACGGAAATTGCTCCGTCGGCCGCGTGCGTTCACGGACGCCTGCCGCCACTTGGGGATCAAGGTCATGCACCCGGAACCCGTGGGGAAAGCGCGTGGCGAACGCATTGTCGGAAAGCTCGTCTCCCTGTTCAACGCGGAACTGGCGCTTTCTGAGGCGGGCAGGATCTCTGACGAGGCGTCGCTGATCACCTGGCTCCAGACGCGTGTCGAACGGTGGGTGGAGTCGTTCTGGCAACACCAACCCCAACAGGGGCTTCGCGCGGTGGCCGGCAGCGGTGCACAGCCGACGCCCAGTGCGGCGTACGACGCATGTGTCGCGCGGCTGGGGTCGGTGCACCTGCCCCCCGACGCGAATGCCGTCCGCTCCCTCCTGCCGAGTGTGAAGCGGCGGGTTGCCATGAACGGCGTACATGTCGGGGGCCGGCGCTACGACTGCCCTGACCTGGATCCCTTGCGGGCCACCGCCTCGCATGCTTCGGGTGCCCCAACTGAGGTACAGGTACGTTTTGATCCACACGACGTGCGCCAGGTGTGGGTGCAGACCGGAGACACGGGGCGGATCCGGGTACCGTTGGCCGGGGCCGCGTCCCGCAGTCGTCACTCTCTGCGCACTGGCGACGAGAGCGCGGTCTACCGAGCGGGCTGGTGCCCTCCGGTCAACTTCATGCCACCGTCACAGGCCGTCCTGGAGCACGACCAGGAGCGTCTGGCCTACCATGCCCAACTCCCCTTGCTGCCGACACCGTTCCTTCAGGATGCCCTGAAGCTGGGACAGCGGCTCGCTGTGATGAACCACGCCGCAGTCGGTGGCCACCACGGCCTCCTGATCACCGGGCCACCGGGCAGCGGGAAGACGACTGCACTGCAGCAGTTGGGGCAGCGTTTCGAGCAAGCCGACCGTTCCCGTCACCCTGACCGCTACCTCCGCGTCCCGGCCGTCTACCTCCGTATCCAGCCTGGGGACAGCACCCGCACGGTGTTCCTCAAACTGGCGGGGCTTCTGCCCATCCCCCGCCTATCGGGAAGGACGAGTACGGCCTCGGTCTCCGAAACGGTGCGCAAGGCTCTGCTCTCGTCGGGCACCAGCGTGGTCCTGGTGGACGACGCCTTCGCTGCAAGACCGTCATCTCGCGGCGGCGCGGCCCCAGTTGACCAGTTGCGCAATCTGGCCGACGAGGTACCGGCCACGTTCGTGTATGCGGGAGTCGAAGAGCAGGAGAACTCGCCCAGCAGCGCCTTCCGAACGAGTCAGGGTCGCCTGACTCACCTGCGGGCCGCCCCTGTCCCGTACGGGACAGGCTGGGTGCGGATGGTGGAGACCCTGGACCAGGCCCTGCATCTGCGCCACCACCAGCCTGGCTCTCTGGTGCGGCTGGCACAGGAGTTGCACGCCATGACCGGCGGCTGGCCAGGAGCCCTTGCCCACCTCGTGCGTTCTGCGGCCATCGAGGCGATCCTCACCGGAAACGAGGAGATTACCGAGCAGAACCTCGAACTCATCACTGTGTAAGCAGGTCTACTCCGCTACGCCCATGTGTCAGGCAGGAGGCAGGTGCGGCCCCAAAAGACCAGGTTGGATGAGCAACCCCAGTAATGAATGACTCTTAAGACCAACAGTGTTGAAGGACCGGGGCGCCAAATCATCCGTCGTTTCCCGCCTACGCCGGCTCCCGGCGCCGCAGAGGCTGTGTCAGCCTTCCACTTCCGTGAAGGGCAGACGGCGCGCCTGCCTCACCGCTACTGTGGCAGCATGAGTCAGCACGATGGCCGCCCGCCTTCGGCAGACTGGGTGGCTCAGGAGATGGAGCAGATGCTCCGCGAGTGCAATGCCCTCATCGAGTCCCACGACGAGCAACTGCGCAGGCTCCGGACTGCGATTGCCCAGATCGAGTCGGACCGTCAACATGCGTGCGACAACCGCGACAAAGCCCAACAGGTCCTCGACGCACTGCACTCGGCGGTGTGGGAAGGACAACAGCTGCGGGCCGCCCGCGCCCAGTCCCCGAACCCGCACCTGCACGTGGTCCCCAACGCGGAGGACGCCTCCGCCGCGCCCACGGCTCCGGAAGTCGGCGTAAGCGAAGCGGCGGCACTCCCCGAGGGCAATCCGGTCGTACTCATCGGAGGCGAGCGGTCCGTGACCATCATGAAGGTGATCTCGACCGACGCTCGCCGGCACTGGAGCGTACAAGCCGTCACAGAAGAACTCGGCGAACCCCGCGACGCGGTACGCCGCAACCGCGCCGTCCTCGAAACCCTGTGCGACCGGGGAGCGCTGGTGCGCCAGGAGAGCGACGACAGCGACCGGCGGGGCAAGAAGAAGGTCTTCTACCAGCTCGCGGCTCCCTGGCAGGCGGCTTGACGGTTACCGCTCTGCGGCCTTGAAGCCGTCACCCAGCCCACAACCTCATAAATGACCGCCGCCGCGCCTTGGCCCGTGGATTGGAACCCCTCCGGCCTCGGACACGGCGGTGGTCGGCGCCCTCAGGCCGCCGCTTTCGACGCTACCGGCTTCCGGTGGCGCTCGTCGGGCGTTCGGCCAACCTCACCCACCGAAGGGTCGAACACCCATGCCTATTCACTTAGCTTGTGTGGGGCCGGCGCTCCTCACGCTCGGCCGTCTCCACGTCGCGCTGCCGCCTGATCTTCTCAGGCAGGGGCTGCGCCCGGTTCCCGTTCTCGTCCTGCGGCCAGCTCAGGTGATCGGGCCAGAGCCTCTCCCCCAAAGCCCCCTCCAGGCTCGCCACCGTCAGCAGGTCGGGCCACACGGCACCGGCCAGCACGTTCGCGATGACCTGCCGGTTGACGTCACTCGCCTGGGCCAGCGCGTTGGCGCTGATCTTCTGGCGCTCCATGGCTTCTGCGAGCGCACGGGCGACAGCCTGCGCGACCCGCGCCCCGAGCAGCTCGTCCATCACCGCGTACGGCCAGACGCCGTCGTCGACGTATTCGCGGGGCTTCTTGCCACGTCTGGTTCCTCCAGGCATGCGACCAGTGTGACGGAGTGGCCGCCGAGGTGCGTCCACCCATCCTGCATGCTACTTGAGTTGCAATGGCTTGTGGGGGACTACGCCCGCGTTCGTACGCGGAAGTTGTCCCGCGACGTCATCAGCCGGGCCGGCGAGGAAGGAGGTGAGCGGTGGTGAGCGCTCGAAGGGGTGCCTCCGCATCGCCCGCGAAGCCGGTGCCCACGGACCGTGTGCTGGCCGGTGAGCATCTGGCGATCACCCGGGCGTCCTGCTCGGCCGAGGGCCCGTTCACCGCTCGCGACCTGGAGGCGCTGACCGGCATCTCGGCGCACCGCTGCGGACTCGTCATGAGTTTTCTGTCCTCTTGCGGCCTGGTCGAACGGGCACCGGGTCGCGGCGCCTACCGGGCGACGAAGGCGGCCGCCGCCGTGGCCAAGGCCTGGGGGCAGAGCGAAGGCAACGGGCGGCGAGCGCTGCGCGAGGTGTGGGAGAAGGCGTGGTTCGCCCGATGCGCGCGCTCCCGGCTGGCACAGGGGCCCGCGCTGCGGGTCGGTCTCGTCAGCAAACTGATGACGCTCTCACAAGTCGGCGAGTCACGACGCCGACACGTCGAGGTGCTGGTCGACCTGTTGGTGGCAGTCGGCATGCTTCTCCCGGAAGACGGCGGCTACCTGCGCTGGCACGAGAATCCCGCGGTTCCGAAGCCGCGTACCCAGGCCCCTACACCCGACAAGGACCAAGTGGCCGGTACGGACGCTGAGGACGTCCACGCTCCGGTGGCACCCACCGGCGAGATCCCAGCCCCGCGCCCACACGCGGACAACTCCGCACCCCCGACGGGCGAGGATCTGATGAGCCTGCTCAGCCCGCCGGTGCTGCTGGCCGACCTCGCGCGCCTGTCGTCCGAGGAGGTAACGGCCCTCCACGGCCACATTCGGGGCCTGGCGGTAATCCTCGCCAAGCTGAGGAGGCCCCCCATGCCCTAGGACAACAACGCCGGAAAGAGCAGGTCCGACAGCGCCTCATTCCCTTGGCCGGGTGGCGCTGCCGGACCCCCGCCTCCACCACCGCGCTCCGCGCGGCACGACCGCGCGTACGAGGGGCTTCGGCATGCCCTCACACACGGCGAGGAGCACTGCCCACGGTAGCGGGCCCACGCCGCTTCTATCAGTGATCCACCGTGCCGCTTTCTGCGCGCGGTGCTGAACCGGGAAGGCTCCCGTGGCCGGAACGACGATCAAAGATGCGCTCCTGTGCGTTGCCCGCGTCTGGCAGCAGCGCGCCGCAGCCGGAGAACTCAGCCTTGAGACCGTCACGCTCTACACCCAGATCGCCGAACGCCTCCTGCGCTTCGCCGCTGCGCAGGGCGTCACGCGGCTCGACGACATCACCGCAGACCTCGCCGCGTACTTCATTCAGGCACCCGGCCACGACCGCCATCAGGGCATCGTCCTCAACCCGGCCGCCGGCACCCGCAGGCAGCGCCGCTCCGCGCTCGAAGCACTGTTCGCCGAGGCGCGGGCTCTCGGGCTCACCAGCGCGGCACCGCTCGTGGATCTCCCGCCGATTCCGCGCAGCCCGCGGAAGAAGGGAACCGAACTGAGCGACGCCGACGCGCAGTTGCTCCGCTTCCATTCGGAACGCGGCATGCCGGCCACCCGTCACGCCGCCCTCCTCGCCCTGCTGCTGGCAGGCCTGCACAGCGCCGAGATCGCCGCCGCGACCACCGACCAACTCAACGTCCTCGACCACTACGAAGCCGAAGTGTGGACAGACGGCGCCACCCGAACCCGCGGCCGTTGCTGCCCCCTGGACGAGTGGAGCGCACGGGTGCTGTGGCTGCGCCGCGCCCACCTGCTGCGCGGAACCGACGACGCCTCGCCGCGGCGGCTCGTCACCGCGGCGTCATCGGCGTACCGGTCGCAGGCCAGCGTCTGCTCCGGGTTCGGCGACATCGCCCGCCGCAGCGGCCTCGCCACGCGAGAGCGCAGGGTCGAGCCCAAGGACGTCACGCGTTACGTCGCCCGCAAGATCTTCTCCGAAACCGGCCAGCTCTCCGAGGTCGCCCGCCGTCTGGGGCTGTCCTCCCTCGACGCCGCCGCCGCGCTCGCCGGCCACCGGTGGAACGCCGGGGACGAAGGCGGTGAGGTGGCGTGACCACGGCCAAGAAGCGCTCCCGCCGGACCAGGGGGAAGACCACCAAGGGCCGCGACTGGCTGGTGGGCCCGATCCCCGACGACGTCTTCGGTTCCGCTTCAGACCCCGCCTGTCAGCCAGGCCCTCAAGCGCCTCCACTCGCGATCGACGAGCGGTTCGAGTACCTCCTGAGCAATCCCGACCTGTTCGAGGCGGTCCGGCAGACACTGCCCGCCCGCGAACCCGGCAGCGTCGGACGCCCGCCGGGATACCCGCCCTACATCTACTTCGTCTTCCTCTGCGCAATTTCCGTCTTCGGCTCGGCCCGCAGCACGGCGCGCCATCTCCAACGCGATCTCTGGTGGAACCCGGTGCGCGAAGCCGTACGCAAGCACCTGGGGTCAGAAGAAGCCGATTCCCTCAAACCAACCGGCCCCAGTTTGAGCCAGTGGAACTACTTCTTTAAGAACCACCTCAAAACACACGTGAGTGCCGTGCGTGACACGAGCCGGGAACTGTGGGTCCGCCAAGCCCTTGACATGGGAATGATGGCGGAATCAGGGTCACGCGGAAGCTGGATCCGCCCCGAGCGCGACCAGGTCCTCCACGGCGACGCAACAGTTGCCAAACCGCCCTCAAAACACACCCGGCACGAAACCGTGGACAAGGAAACGGGAGAAATTCGACGCCACCGGGTAGACCCAGACGCCAGCAACACCACCGAGGGTGGAGGGAAGCCGGTTTACGGAAACAAGTTCCTCTCCCTAGCCGTTCGTGTAGCCCGCACTCCGCACAGTCGCGTCATCTTGGCCCTGGAATCCGTCCGCACCAAATCGAGAAAGCGCGACCCTGAGCGGGAAGACGAAGGCACCGCCGTGGTTCGTCTCGTCCGCCACCTCCTGAGCAAAGCGCCCGGAATCCGCGCATTCACATACGACACCGCTCTCCGTGGCGTCCATCGAGCCCCTCTGATCGCTGATGGAATTGTCGTTTTCACCCGCCAACATGGCGGGCTTAAACCTCATCCCCTACAGCGTTTCGAAAAGCACTACGAAAACGGCAAGTGCGGCCACGATCTCTATGCGGCCGAGGGGCGGGTCTGCGAGCGCTACTTCACGGTGGACGGCGAGACATACTATGCGCCCCTTCCTGTCGAAGAACTGGAGCGCCGAAAGCAGAATAAGAGCCGCTTTTACCACCGCCTCGTCATCCCCTGCTCGCGCGGGGATCACGAATTCCGCATCCGCGTGGACGAAACCAAGGAGGACCGCGAAATCGACCCGTCTACCAAAAAGCCGCGCTTCAATCGGGCCGAACATCTGAGGCAGATCCCGCCCGCCACGCCAGTTGGTCGCCGACTTCTGGGATTCCGGCAGGACAGTGAGTCGAACCACTCCCGCTTCGACCAGGCCTACCCGCACGAACGAGTCCCCGCCTACGGTGCCAACGCTGGCCTCCTGATCTACATCGGCTACGCCTGGGTCAACAACTCCATCACCCGGGCCCTGGGCCAGAAGCCGCTCGGCCTCGCTGCCTGACCCCACCACCCCGAGGCCTGACGCCCGTACCGGAGCCTCCCACACCGAGGCCATCCGCCCGATCTGACCTGCCACCCGCGGTCAAGATGACCAACCTTCCAGCCGTCGCAGCGCCAGCCGCTACACTGTGGGCGGTGGCACAGCTGCAGGCTAGCCCTGCCACCGCAACACTGCTGGGAACGCGCCTGAGGCCCGCATCACTTGGGCACTAATTTCAGACACGTTTTCAGACAGATCCCCGCCTTCGTAGCTCAGGGGATAGAGCACCGCTCTCCTAAAGCGGGTGTCGCAGGTTCGAATCCTGCCGGGGGCACCAGCCAAAAGGCCCCGGACCGATCATGGTCCGGGGCCTTTGACATCCACTTCTGACATCAACGCGGGCGGTCACTCGCGGATGGGGCGCCTCTTCCGCAGTAGGCGGTCCATGTGGCTCATGGCTTCGCGCTGGGTGTCCTGCACGACGTGCGTATAGACATCCATGGTGATGCTGATCTGGGAGTGCCCGAGGATCTCCATCACGACGCGAGGCGCGACCCCGGCCGCAGTGAGGAGGGTGGCAGTGCCGTGCCGGGCGTCGTGGAGCCGGATGACTCGGAGGCCGGCGGACTCGGCGACCCGGGTGAATGAGCGGTAGAGGTTGCGCGGCTCGACGGGACGGCCGGTGCGGGTGGCGAAGACGTAGTCCGAGTCCTGCCAGCTCTCCCCCACCTTGGCGCGAGCGTCCGCCTGCCGCATGCGGTGCCAGCGCAGGGGCGCGATGCAGAGGGCAGGCAGAGGCACGGCCCGACGGCGACGGCTCTTGGGATCGTCGTCGTACAGGACGCCACGGCGACGCTGGACCTGGTGGCGGACGTAGAGCACGCGGTTGTCGAGGTCGACGTCCGACCACCGGAGCCCGACGATCTCTCCTCGGCGGAGGCCCATGACTATGGCGAGCACGAAGGCCGCGTAGAGCGGGTCCTTACGGGAGGCTGCGAGGAAGTCGAGCGTCTCGTCGAGGGTCCAGGGACGCAGCTCGGGTGTGTCCGTGCGGGGCGGCTCGACGAGCTTGGCGACGTTGCGCGTGATCAGTTCCTCCCGGCATGCGGACGTCAGCGCGGAGCGCAGAACTCGGTGCGCCTCCTTGGCAGTTGCGGCGGTGGTCTCCTTCTCCAGCCGGACGAGGAAGCGGCGGACGTCGGCGACGCCGAGCGACTCCAGCCGCTTGGCTCCGAGGAGCGGGACGAGGTAGAGCCGGACGTGTGCCTCGTACTTGTCGAAGGTGCTCAGCTTTCGTCGGGGCTTGATGACGTTGTCCAGCCAATACGGCAGCCACTCGGAGAGCTTGGCCGACCGGGTCGGCACGGGCACGCCCTGGTCGACCTTGTCGAGCAGCTCACGACGCTTCGCGTCGCACTCGGCCCAGGTCTTGCCGTAGGCGAACTTGCGCGCCCGGGTGCCGTCCGGCTGGAGCACGTAGACCGCGCACTGGTAGCGGCCGTCCTTGCGCTTGGTGATCGTGCCCGCGCCGTTGGGGTTGCGCTTGCGCTGGCTCGCCATCAGGCAGCCTCCTCGATCTGGCCGAGGATGAAGTCCCGGACAGCGTCGGCGGGGACGCGGCGAGCACCATCGATCTTGATCGAGACCAGGCGGTGCGAGCGAATCAGGTCGTAGACCTTAGAGCGTCCGAGCTTGAGCCGGGTCATGACCTCCGGCACGGTGAGGAGTTCGGCGGTGGCAGTGGTCGTGGTCATGCTGCGGCTCCCTCCTCGGTGCACGTGTCACGTAGGGCTTCGCGGGCGGTCTCACGGTTGGTCTGGAGGTCGCGGGCGATCGTGGCGGCGAGGGCCGCTTCACCTGGGGTGTGGCCGTGGCCGGCGTACTGCCAGTCCGCCAGGACGAGGACGGTGTCCGGCTCGCGGTCGTCGATACCGAAGGCATCCTGTGCGGCTCGGTAGTCGGCGCGTGCCTGGCGGAGGGCGCCGAGGGTGGTGGAGTAGGTGCGCGACTTGGACGAGAAGTGCCCACGGAAGCCGAGCATGTGTGCCCAAGCCCAGAGGCGTCGGTCCGGATACAAGGCGTCCAGGTCGCGGCATGCCCTGATGAGCCGCCGGGTGTGGTCGGGGACCTGGTGGCGGTCGAGTTCGGCGAGTTCGCCGATACGGCGGTCCAGGGTGCCGGTGTTCTCGGCCGCCTTGGTGGCGTACTTGGCCACGTAGGAGGCGACGGCCTGCTCGGTGATGTCGGAGCCGTCGCCGAAGACCTTGACCGGGCGGACGTCGAGCTGTCGGCCCCAGCGGAAGGTGCGGGCGGGTTCGTCACCGGCGGCGGGGACCGAGACGGATGTGTAGGGGTGCGCGGCGGCGGCACGTATCGCGTCCGTGAGCAGGTCGACCGTTGCCCAGCCGGGCGGCGGTGTGCCGGGCCCGGCAGGGCCGTCGAGGCGTACGACCGCGTGGAAGTGCAGGGCGCCGCGCTTCTGGAACTCGGCGACCTTGCCGTAGGAGACGCGCAGATGGTCGGCCAGCTCCCGGCGGGTTAGGCCGGCGCGGGTGGCGAGTTCGCGGCGGAGCCGGGTGGTGAAGCGCTGCCAGAGCTGTCCGGCGTGGTTGTTGAACAGCACGGCGCCCGCGTAGTCGTAGGTGTCCGAGTCGAGGGCAGTGCCCAGCTCGGGCGCGTCGGGGGCGTGTTGGGCGCCGCAGCGGCAGGTGCCACGGTCGGGGCGGTTGTGGACCTGGCCGAAGGAGGGGGCTGTGAGGGTGGCGAAGACGCGTGGATGGTCGCGGATGGTGGTGGGGATGTCGCGGCGGTCGTCTCCGGCGAGGCCCGCGCGGATCAGGTGGTAGGTGTCGCCCGCGTACGTCCAGGCGCAGGCCGGGCACCGGGAGGCACGGCGGTTGCCGCAGGCGAGACGGAGGCGTCCGCCCGGCTCGTCGGCGGTGGTGTAGTGGTGCAGGGTCTCGCCGGTGGTCTTGTCCTTGTGGAGGGTCCAGCCGGTGAGGTGGATCGGGTCGGAGCAGCCGCCGGTGCGGCGGATCTGGTCTTCCCACCGGGTGTAGTCGGGGGCCGAGGCGACTCGGAGGAGGTCGCCGAGGGTGATCGGATCGAGCAGCGGGGCAGGTACGGACGAGGCGCGATGCGCCATGCTGGGGTCTTCCTTCCGGTTTTGCGATCGGACAGGGACGGCGCCGGGGCGGCGGATGCTTGGCGGTATCGAGGCCGCCCGGGGGCCGGTCAGCGTTGCTTGGCCTCTGCGCGAACGAGGGAGCGGATCACCAGGGCGCAGACGGCGACCGAGGCCCCGGTGATGGCGACCGCCAGGAGCAGGGAGACCAGGACGGCGCCGACGACCAAGACGACGGCCGTTCCGCCGCCGACGAGGGCGAGGGCGGTGCCGGGGGTGATCTGGACCGTGGGCCGGGTCGGCGTCGAGGCGGCGAACGGGGCGGGGGTCGGAAGCTGCGGGCTCGAAATGACAGTGCTCGGCTCCACGACCGCGGGCGGCGTGACGTTGCCCGTCGGCATGGGGTTGGTCGGGATCTTCGGGCGGAGCATCGGTGTTCTCCCTTCAGGCCTTGCTACTTGACGAAGCCGTCGATAACGGGGGCAAGCACGCTGTCGGCGAGGAGGAAGCCGCCGAGGAGGATGACGGCGATGAGCCACAGGGGCGGGCGGATGAGCTTGACGCCGAGGTAGCCGACGGCGAGCAGCGCGAGCCAGAGCGGAACGTCCATCGGTTCGGCCTCCTAGCTGACGCGGCAGCGGTGGGTGCGGGCGGCGAGCTGGGCGGCGGACTGGCTGGAGTAGTCGGCGGACCAGCCGCATCGGTCGGCGGTGCACACGGCGGCGTGCTTGGTGCGGCCGTGGCGGTCGCGGTGGGTGCCGATCTGCACGGGGCCGATCCGCATCACGGAGTGGAAGTGGTCGCGGGCGGGCATGTCAGTCGGTCTCCTCTCGGTTCGCGGTCGGGTCGGGGAAGGCGGCGCGGATGCCGGCGGCGGTGGCCGGGTCGGTGGTGCGTTGGGCGGCTTCCTCGGCGAGCAGGTGAGCGAGGTAGGGCCGGTTGGCGGCGGCCATTTCGCGGGCATCGCCGAGGTAGTCAGCAGCGGTCAGGTCGGCCGGGTCACGGGTCACGGCGTGTCTCGCTTCCGGGTCAGGTGAGTTGGGCGGCGATGGCGTCGGCGAGGTGCGGTGGGACGCCGAGGCGGGTGCGGAGGGTGTCGGTGTCGATCCGGGCGCCGGTGCGGGCGTGGTGGTCGTCGGCGACTTTGCGGGCGTGGTCGACGAGCGCGGCCGGGACCGGCACGGCTGGGGGCAGGGCAGGGGTTTCCTCTGCCTGCGGAGCGGCGACGGGTTCAGGCAGTCGCTCCGGTTCAGCTGCGGCCGGTTCAGACACCGCCTCGGGGTCCGGGGCGGAGGTCGTCTGCGCCGGGGAGGGGTCCGCCGGTGAGTGGGCGAGCAGGGTGCCGCCCATGAAGGCGAGGGCGGGCCAGGCGGCGACGAGGATGCACAGCCAGTCCGGGACGTCGCCGAGGTCGAGGAGTCCGGCGGTGGCGACATTGGCGCCGAGTGAGGCGACCAGGGCGATGAGGAACCAGCACCAGGCCAGCCGGGACGGCCCGTCAGCACGCAGCCGACGCCAGGCGGCGACAAGGAGCAGATCCACCGAGACCGGGTAGGCCCAGGCCTTCCATCCGGTCTGCCCGGCAGCGGCGGCGAGGTCGTGCAGATGGGCGAAGGACAGCGCCCCGGCGATGACGGCCTGAATGAGTACGGCGTCGATGCGAAGAGCGGGGCGGGCCATCACGGCTCCCTTCTGTGATCAGGCATGGCGGGGGTAGGGACCTGGCGCGAAGGGCGGTCGCGCCGACCGATGGAGGGGGTGGGTCAGGCGGTGGCGGGGGCTGTCTTGGACAGCGGCACGCGGGCCGAGGGCATCGCGGCGACCGCGGGCCGGAAGGGTGCGAGGGCGGGCACGTCGGGGGTGCGTTCGGCGTACCGGTTGCAGACGTTCACGGCCTGGCGCAGTGAGGTGTGCGGGGCGCGGATGCGGTGCCAGCCGCCTGCGGAGTCACCGGCGATGGCGATACCGCGCGTCTCGGCGGGAATCTGGATGGCGGCGAGGACGGCGTCCGGTGCGATGTCACCGAAGGCCATGTTCGCGGACATCTCGTCGTTGACGCGGTGCGCGGTGCGGCCGGTGAGCTGGGCGCGGAGCATGGTGATGCCCTTGCCGAGTTCGGAGCCGAAGCGCTGCCCGCAGATCTCCAGGTAGACGCCGGCCGCGCGGCCGAGCTGGGCGAGGCGGACCAGGGCGGTGATGACCCGGTCGCGGCGCTTCTCTTCCTCCTTGCTTGCGTAGAGAGCGAGTTCGGCGACCTCGTCGACCAGGACGACGACCGGCACCGGCCGCAGGTCGTCGGGCAGATCCCAGATGTCGGCGGCGATCTCCGCATCCGGTACGGCAACGCTGATCCGCTGCTGGGCGCGGATGAGTTGATACACGTCCTGCATGTGGGACACCAGCGCCTCCAGCAACTCCAGCGCGGCATCGGGATTGTCGGCGAGAGCGGAGAACCGGCGAGCCAGCGGGAAGAGTTCGACGCCTTGCTTGCAGTCGATACCGACCAGCGCGACGTGTTGCGAGGCGAGCCCGGCGACGAGGTTGCGCTGATAGACGGACTTGCCGGACTCCGTAGCGCCGAGGGTCAGACCGTGCGGGACGGCACGGTAGTCGCGGTAGTGGACCGAACCGTCCTCCCGCAGAGCGACCGGTATACGCATAGGCCGGGTGTCGGTCTTGGCCGGCATCTGCACCCGCTTGAGCACGTCGTAACCGGTCATCCGGATCTCGACCACACCGGAGCGCACCTCACGGGAGGTCACGCCGTACATCCCGAAGGAGTGGCGCAGCCGGTCCGTGGCGGCGGCGACGTCGAAGGCGTCTTGTCCCGGGCGGAGTTTGAGCCGGAGGACCAGGCCGGTACGGGTGGGCCGTAGCCGCAGGATACGCGGCGCGCGGGACTCCGGCGCTGGGCGGTTGGCCATCCGGGCCAGCATCAGCCGCCAACGCGAGGGCGGGACCGTGAGCCCGCAGGCTTCCATGACAGAGGCGTAGCGGACCAGGACCCGTATGACAGCGAGGGTGACCCCGAAGGTCAGCCAGTACCAGGCGGGACGCCGCCACCGCAGGAGACCCGCAGCGGCGACGACCACCAGCAGTAAGACCGTCAGCCACGACATGGCTCAGGCCGCCTTCGAACCCGTGCCCATGGTGGCCAGCGAGGTGACGGCGACCGCGCGGAAGGCGATGCCGTGCCGCTTCTGACCGTTGAACTCGTTCTCCCACGGCCGGGCGACCAGCCCCGTGAGCGCGGCCGGGGTGCCCATGGTCAGGTCACCGGAGATCCCTGTCTCCGGGACGGTGACGGACAGGATCTCGACCTCGTCGTTGGCCGCGAACATCACGTCCACGGTCATCAGCTTCGCGCCGGTCTCGGCGTCGGTGGCGATCTCACCGGTACGGCGGTCGCGCACCTTCGGCTGCGGGGTCTTGGCGACCATCACGGTCGCGGCGGAGGTGTCGACAGGGATCTGACGCACAGCGGAACACTCCTCTATAGATGCTGGACTCCGTCACTCATGTACATGAGTGACATGAAGAAGAGTGCACCACTCCTGTACATGAGTCAACCCGTCGCGACGACGAAGTCACGACGGGCTGAGGGAAGTTGAGCGGGCGTCAGTCCGCGGCTGGGATCCGGTACTCGAAAATGAACTGGTCAGCAGCCATGAGCGTGTCGCAGACCTCGACCACGAGCCCGGCCGTCGTACGGGCCTCCCGGATGAGGTGAACCACTGGCGCACCAGGACTGAGCGCCAGCTCGGTGGCTTCCGCCTTGGACGCCGGCCGAGCTTGCAGGGTCTCGACGAACTCCGCGAACTCATGACCGTGGTCTTCGAGTCGGGCGTAGATGCCACCGCCACCGGGGTTCTCGGCGAACAGCTCCGGGATGTCCTTCACGACGTCCCACGGGAGATAGGAGGAGGCGGTCTCGACCGGAGTGCCGTTACGGAAGTAGAGCCGCCGCCGGGCGAGCACCTGAGTGCCGACGGGAACGCCCAGCCGCTGCGCGGCATCCCCGGGAGCCTCCATGGGCCCGATGTAGAGCACGCTCACCCTGGCTGTAGCACCTGACTGTGCGGACTCCGCAAGGTAGGCAGCCTTGCCACCCTGCCGGAGCGAACGCCGGAAGCGATCGGAGGAGCGATGCCGTACCGGCGGCCGATCTTTGACGATCGAGCCCTTGCCGTGCCGGGTCTCGACGAGCCCACTCGCCCGCACCTCGACCATGGCCTTACGAATCGTGCCGCCGGACACGCCGTAGCGCTCCACCAGCTCCGACTCACTCGGCACCATGTCACCGGGCTTCAGCACGCCCGCCCGGATCTGCCGCACGATCTCATCCGCGATCTGCACGTACCGAGGCCCGGACCTGCCCCCCTCTACCGCAGTTCCCATAGCCCTTCCCTGCCTCCTATGCTCCTGTACATGAGTCAACCACAGGAAGCGACGTCGCCACCCCGGCACTCCGTATCCGTAGCCGGAGTAGTGGTGCGCGAAGACGGACGCCTCCTGGCGATCCGCCGAGCCGACAACGGCACCTGGGAGCTCCCCGGCGGCGTACTCGAACTCCACGAGACCCCAGAGGCCGGCGTAGCCCGCGAGGTCTGGGAAGAGACAGGCATCCACGTCGAGGTCGACGAACTCACCGGCGTCTACAAGAACACCACCCGCGGCATCGTGGCCCTGGTCTTCCGCTGCAAGCCTTCCGGCGGCACCGAGCGCACATCAAGCGAGTCCACAGCCGTCTCCTGGCTCACGCCCGATGAGGTCAGCGCCCGCATGGCCGAGGTCTACGCGATCCGACTTCTGGACGCCCTGGACGGCAACGGCCCCCACGTACGAAGCCACGACGGCAAGCACCTGATCCCAGCGGGATAAGACTTTCCCTACTTCATCAAGCACCCGTCGTCGCTTCGCTCCTCCGGGCGGGAGCGGGCGGCCGGCGGCGCCCGCGCTCATGTCTCCGCCCCGCTCGGCACCGCCGGCCGCCCGCTCCCGCCCAAGAGGTAGGCACACAGGGCATGAGGTCAGAGCATGTCGCGGCTGGGGCGGTCGGCTCCGCGACTTTAGCCAGCCACTTTGGCGCGAGCCTCGAAGATCATGGCCCAACATCGGGCACTAACGGGCAGGTCCACAAGCCTGCCCGATTCGCGGGTCAGCGTAATGGGCCATGATCACTCGCGCCAAAGCAGCTCCCGGCCAAAGTCGCTGCGCCGACCGCGTGGGTGCGTGCACCAACAGATCGCCGAGGCAACGGCGGACTGGGCCCAAACGCCGGAAGCCACCACCATGACCCTGCAGTTTCGGCATTCTGCTGGCATGGATGCGACTGCATGGCTTCGATTCGATCGGCCTGAGCAATTCCAGGAGTTGCTAGCCGAAGTCGGCGATAAGCGCCGCGAGCTCAGAGAAGCCGAGTTGAGAATCAAGACGGCCGCCGAGGACATGGTCGTACGGGCCATCCAGCTAGGAATGGCCCAGGAGGAAGCGGCGCGCCTCACCGGCTACAGCGCTGGGACATTAACGAAATGGGTGGAATCGTCCGCTGCCCGCCGGGCTCACGCAATCAGCCAGCAGGTGCGGGATGAGGCGAAGGCGCGCGCCCGCGAAAAGCGACTAAAGGTGCAAAGAGAGGCTAATCAGCCCTCTGCTCGCTCGGAATCCAAGTGATCTGCGTCACAGATATACTGTCTCGCGCGCGCGCTCGCGCGGGAGCGCGAAGACATGAACGGGTGTGGCTATCTGCCCTGATTTGCCCCCTCGTGATGGCGCAGTTCACGTGCCGCATCCACCGCTCGCGAAGGTCTACGGTTTTCAGCGTGTCGACACGCCAACCGTCAACAGCCCAGCCCGCGAGGGGGATTGATGAAAGCCTGGATCAACGTGATCCGTTCGAACGGGACCGTGACGGTCCACCATGGCCAAGCACACGCAACCGGTGGGGACCCATGGGGCGGGGATCGCCACCCGGTCCTGTGGGCGCTCGTGGCGGCCATCCTGGGAGGCGTTGCCTCTGGGGCAGCCGAGATGGCGGCCGGGGTGCTGCTTGGCAACTGACGTGGTGAGGGCCCTCGCCAATGCACCTGGCGAGGGCCCTCACACGCCATCGCACATCAGTACGCTGCGTGGCGCTTGAGCTCCCTAGAGTGGGAACCTCCGCTCGGGCCGTCTGGGGCCGTGCGAGGTGGACGGACGTTGACAGATCATGACAACTGATCCCGGCGTCCGTACTGCTCAGAAGGGCCGAGACAGGGAAACGGTCCACATGGGAGACTGGGCGCATCACTTCTTCGGGGTACTGAGCGCACAGCAAGGCGGCTTGACGCTGCCCATTGAGACTTACCGACCTCGGCGGCCACGCCCTTGTATCGTCCCTGGGATGAAGGGCAGATCTCTGTGGCCAACCGCGATTCGACTCCTGCTCCTGACCGTTGCACTCCTGACTTTCAGCTACCTCTCCGGCAGCCTGCCAGGGTTCCGATCCGCGGGTTCGTCGGATGGGGGTGAACCCGCTGCGGTGACTGCCACGATCGGGATCATCAGCGCAGTCACAGGGTTGGTTACGGCTGTGGCTAGTTTGATCACAGCCCTGGTGGCATTGCGCACCACAAGGGGCAACACGGGGTCGAGGACACCTGCACCCACACCTGGGGCCGACGGCGCTGACAGAGACCAGAGCTGAGGCCTATCACGTGCCGCGTTGGCGCCACCTAAAGCTCCCGAGCCAGGAAGATCACCTCCGGGCTTGAGAACGCGGCAGAGACCTCCACGTGCCCGATCAGGCGGCGTCCGCCGGGAAACAAGGGGGGAGAGACAGCGAGGTAGCCGACATCACGAGGTCAGCCTCTCCCCAGATCAGCGCCCATCCCCATACGCGATCTTCCAAAGTGGTGCTCGATCACCTCGCACACTACTAACGAGTAGCGTCAACCTCGGGCCCTAGCGCTAGCCCAACGGTAGGGACACTGGAGAGGACGCTCAACGGGACATAGGCAAAGCCTCCCGCATCTGAGATAATGACCCTTACCCCCTTTTGAGCTGGGGCTTTGGGGATGGAGAGACGGGACAGATGCGACGCTACGAGGAGACACATCCGTGGCTTGTGTTCAAGCCAGACCTCGACCTCGGGGCCGAGACATGGATGCAACTGGGCGAGATCCACTCCAAGTGTGAGCACGTGGCCGGCGTGCCACTAATCCCCGCGATCCAGGAGCACTTCAACCAGGTGTTCCTGAGCAAGGGCGCCCACGCGACCACCCGCATTGAAGGCAACACTCTCTCCGAAGAAGCAGTGCGCAAGCGGATCCAGAACGAACTGAAGTTGCCGCCGTCGCAGGAGTATCTCGGCCAGGAGGTAGACAACGTCCTGGAGGCTTACGGCATGATCATGTCTGACGTGGCCGTGGGGAAGTCTCTAGAGCTCACACCAGGCCGGATCCTGGAGCTCAATCGCATAATCTGCAAGGATCTGGACAATCTGGCCGATGACGCCATTCCGGGACAACTTCGCACACATGGCGTGTCAGTGGCCAATTACATAGGGGCACCAGCCGAAGACTGTGAGTACCTGATCAACAGGCTCTGCGAGTGGCTCAAGCAGCTAGAGGCCGATGCCCCGGCAGGCTTTGAATTCCAGGTGTCAGTCGTGTCAGCGATCCTTGCTCACCTCTACCTGGCCTGGATCCACCCCTTCGGCGATGGGAACGGCCGGACTGCGCGCATGGTCGAGTTTCAGCTACTCGCCAAAGCACGAATGCCCGACGTGTCAGCGCACCTCCTAAGTGACCACTACAACCGAACGCGCACCCGGTACCTGAGCGTGCTCGACAGGGCCAGCAAAGTGCAGCCGTACGACACAAAGCCCTTCATTCGCTACGCGCTCCAGGGGCTGCTGGACGGCCTTCGTGAGCAGGTCGACATGATCAAGGCGCAGCAGATGGCCGTGACTTGGGAAAACTTCATTCACGAGAAGTTCCATCACGAAACGAGCCCGGCCGCCCGACGGCGGCGCCACCTTGTACTGAGCCTTCCAGTGGGCGAGATCACCACAACCGCTGATGTCAGGCGTCTGAATCCTGAGCTCGCAGAGGAGTACGCCGGACACACCCAGAAGATGATCAACAGGGACTTGAACGCACTCCAAGACATGGGGCTCGTGATCCGCACGCGTTCAGGCGTCCAGCCTGCCATCGAGCAAATGCGAGCCTTCTTGCCCTTGAGGGCCGCACGCAGTCAGCCGTTGGCCAGGCACATGCCGAAATCGCCCTCGACAGGCTGAGTGTCTAACTGCGTGACAACGCCCGCGCACGACGGCGGACAACCGCGCACACCTGCGGACCGTCGCCGCAGGTGAGAGGCAACCGAGCCCAAGGTCGTGCGCCCGCCCAAGTTGCTTCGGGACGAAGAGGTCGCGAGCTAAAGGCCGTCGCGCTCGACCAGTGAGCCGTCAGGGCTCAGTGCGTAGAACCGCGGCGGATCCATGGCTTCCACGGCTCTGCGCAGCTCCGCTTCCTGCTCGGCGGGATCAGGCCCACGTGGGTCGCGCACGTGGAATCCGAAGAGCTCGATGGCGTCCGCGTCGACGTCATCGGGCTCGGGACGCCCCTCCTGAATGAACCCGCAGAGCGCCCGCAGCGCGTCTTCGCCCAGGTCCAAGGGGTGGAAAGGCAGGGCGTACGGCTCGTCCTCCTCGCCGGGCCAGGGGACAATGTCGGCCGGGCGGCCTCCGGCCCAGTACGGCTGTTCGAACGCGAGCGGTTCGCCGATGTTCTCGATGATGCCGCTGTCCGGGGACAGGCTCAGAGAGCGAACGAGGCGCCCGTTCTCCCACACGGCGAACGCCAACCAGTCGACGACACTATGCATGGCGTGCAGAACGAGCCGTCGGCCGACGCTCGCCGCCACCAGGTGTCCCGGAAGCTCAGAGGGAGCGTCGATCATCACACTCTGGTCACCGATGACCTCCACACCCGGCCAGCTGGCTGCGTACACCGTCCCCTTCGAGGGGTACACGCCGTCCCAGAGATTCGAGCCCTCGCACTCCTCAATCTCGCAGCCCGGATAGAGCCGCCGCATCATGGCGGCCGTCCGTTCAAGGTCAGCCGCCCCCACTTGCCGCAGCAACCCGGGCACGTCGCCGTCGGCGTACACCAGCAGTCCTGTCTTGGCTCCCAAGGCCCCTCCCCAGAGCATTTGCCTTTGATGGCGGACGCACCATAGCCGCAGACACTGACAACGGAGGAGCCGCCTGCGGTCCGGCTGGGCCGTCCGAGGTTCCCCGAGGCCGCCCAAGAGCGACGACGTGCTTGTGGTGGCCTGCGAAACCGACACTCCTGGTGTACGGCACCGGAGTACAGCGACCCAGTAACCGGCAGTGCCCGACGCCAGCCATCATCGCCCGCCAGACAGCCTGTACCGGGGTCGGTAGAAACCCGAGGGGGAGGGGAGCCCGGGTGCGTTACTGGCTCCCCTCCCCCTCGGGAGAGTTGGCATGTGCAGCTGCGCCGTTCGAGTGCACCCTTCAGCGTCCTTGAAGGTCCCCCGCCGCGAGAAGGTGGCCGCGGCTGGCAGCCACGCGGAGGACGTCTCGGAGAGCTCCGGTCAGTTCTCTCGCTAGTCGCTGCACTTCCGCCGGGTTCGCGTCCCGGTCGCCTAGGACTTCCGACGCCTGCTCCAGCAGCTCGGTTGCCGTTCCAAGCTGAGCCGCTTCCACAGTGTCCGCCAGGCGGGACATATAGCCGTCCCGGTCGTCGGTGCTCAGGTAGCAGGGCTTGCCCTCGGGACCTGTCCACGGGAGGAGCCGCAGTGTGTTCGGCGTGGTCATTCCCGAGTCTTCCTCTCGTCGGTCACGTGGTGGGCAGTGAAGACGGCGTCGACGCGATCCCCCGGGAACGCCAGCAGCGCCGCTTCGACGACGCGGCCGGCTGAGTCGGTTGCGAGGCGCGTGATCGCGAGTACGGCCCTCGTGGAGCCGATGCGCAGGGCCGTTGCCTCGTCCGGTGTCGGGGGACGAGCAGACACCGTCTCTCGAACGGCGGCCGGCGGCGGAGCGAGGACGGCGAAGCGTGTGACTGCCTCTCGGCTACTACCGGTGTCGTCGTCGAGCACTCCGGCCGGGGCCAGGTCTCGCGGCATATAGATGCGGGCCAGCCCGCGCGGTGATTCCCCTTCGAGGCTGAGGCAGGAGAACTCCGCGAGTGGACTGCCCGTGGGGACGCTCAGCAACGCCGACAGGTCTGCGGGCGCCTGAACTGTGGTGCTGCGAACCGTGACGCGCAAGGACGGCTCAGCGGCGGTCCAGGGGTCCAGGGTGCCCCCGCCGCCCACGTACGTGATCTTCCGTAGGGGACGGCGGACGAAGTTGCCCTTGCCGTGGACCTTCTCAAGGAGCCCCTCGCCTTGGAGCACCGCGAGGGCATGGCGCAGCGTCACCGTGCTGACCGCATACTGCTCGGCCAGAGCCGTTTCGGACGGCAGCCGTTCGCCCAGTTGGAGACGGCCGGTCGTGATCTGTTGCCGGAGGTCGTCGGCGATGTCGTGGTGGCGGGGAGGCACGAGAGCGTTCACCGCCTTCTCAGCGTCCGCACGGCGATGAGCCGGGTACGCGTGTGTATCGTCAGCAACTCGCCCGAGTCGAAGACCAGTTGCTTCGCCCCCTGGGGAAGCTGGAACAGGTCTCTCACCTGGCAGGCCCGGCCGCCGAGGTGGATGATGTCGCCCCGCTGCACGGTGGCCGCGGTGATCTCGATGTTGGCGACCAGGGCGCCGGCGGGAATCCGGGCGATCACGACGCCACCTCCACCGGTGTGGATGGGCCGACCGATGAATGGCACTGGCAGTCGCACACCTCATAGATCACTGGCACGTCGATCGGTGCTGACGCCGGGCAAGGCTCCGCGCAGGCGGTGTGCGTGCCGATCCGGCAGGCGGCCGAGCGGTAGGGGATGGGCGAGGTGTCCGTGGGGTGCGGCTTCTGGTCGGGGGTCATCAGCGGGCCTCCACGAGGATGGGGAGCCATGCATGAGCCGGCATGTGGGGCGCGACGACGAGCGTGCGGGTTCGTGTACGCCGCTCCCAGGCCAGAACGTACGGGCGGACGAGTGCGACGTCCTCCCCCGCGAGCAAGGGACGGCCCGACGCCGCGGCATCAGTCCGGCTCCGGGGCAGGGTCGGGGCGCCAACGGGTGTGGGTGAGGCGCCAGCGGGATGCGCCGGGCGCGGAGAGAGCGTTAAGGGGCGGCGATGCCTACCCCTGGAGGAGTTCCGCACCCTGGTGAGGCAGAGGGCGCGGCGGATACGGTTGAGCACGCTGATCAGCTCCTATCGCTGATGGCCCGGTCCCCCGACATCGCCCGTCGTGGGGGCCGTTCTGCGTACGGCCGCCCAGAGGGTGCGGCCGTTCATGCTGGTGGCGAGGAGGCCGAACCGGTCGGCCAGGGCCACCGCGTCCAGGACCTCCCGCCAGGTCTCGGTGGAGAGCGAATCCGGTAACTCCGCCTCCACCGACGTATGCCAGGGGTGTTCCTCCACTCGTGGGGTGAGCCCGAGGGCGGACAGCCGGGCGGCGAGGGCCGCCGCGCTCAATCCCGAAGCGGGCACAGGCAGCCTCCGTCACCGGCGATCACTTTGAGTGAAGCTAGTTAACTAGATTAGAGCTAGTGGACTAGATTTTCCATATGCCTGAGCAGCCGCCTTATCTCCGCATCGCTGACGAACTCCGGCGGAAGATCGCGGAACACGTGTGGGAGCCAGGAGACCGGCTCCCCTCCCGCGCCCAGATCGGCCAGGAGTGCGGCGTGGGCGAGAACGTGGTGCGCCGTGCGCAGGAGCTGCTGATCTCTCAGGGTGTGCTGGAGGGACGCGCCGGATCCGGTACGTACGTCGCCGAGCCCCGGCAGCGGGTGCGCGTGGTGCGCTCCTCAGCGCGGGAGCGGCCCGACGGGTCGCCGTTCCGGGCGGACATGAAGGCCTTGGGCAGGCAAGGGGATTGGGAGAGCCGGTCCGACGCCAAGGTGCCGGCACCGGCGGAGATCGCGGCGCGGCTGGGCATCGCCGAGGGCGATTTGTGCGTCCGGACGACGTACGAGTTCCTGGCCGACGGTAAGCCGGTGCAGCTGTCGACGAGTTGGGAGCCGTACGACCTGACCGCGGGAACTCTCGTCGTCCTCCCCGAGGGTGGGCCCCATGCCGGGGCGGGCGTCGTGAATCGGATGGCCGCGATCGGGGTCACCGTCAGCCACGCCGTCGAACAGCCGGAGCCGAGGCAGGCGACCGCCGAAGAGGCTTCGCTACTCGGCATCCAGAAGGCGGCGCTCGTCACGCACATCCGACGGACGTACTACAGCGATCAGGGACGGCCCGTGGAGACTGCGGACATCGTGGTGCCCGCGGCTCACTGCGAGATCGTCTATGAGATCCCGATCAACCGATAGCCCCGTCTAAGGATCGCCACATGGCCGACGACCCTCCGCCGTGTCCTGAGTGCGGTCAGCCCTTGAAGTCGGGCGCTCTCGTGCTCGCCAGACGCGACGACGACGGGCAGAGAACCTGCCGGGCACTCTGGCGATGCTCCGATCGGCACACCTGGTGGAAGTGGCTGGACCGGCCCGAGGAACCATGGGAGGTCTGCCCAGCTCCGGAGCTGTTCCGCTGACATCCAACGCTGACATCAACGAGCCCGGACAGCGGCATACAGCAGCGCCCCTGCGCGACCGTCGGACCAGCCGACGACGAGCCCAGGGGCGCACGTAGATCGAACTCCTAAAGCGGGTGTCGCAGGTTCGAATCCTGCCGGGGGCACACTGGCCGAACAGGCGATATGTATTGAACAGCCCCTCCGGGACGAGTCCTGGAGGGGCTGTTTTCATGCGTGCGGGAGCTGGTCTGCCGGTTGGCGTGTGCGGGCCGAGACGGTGATGTAGCCGTAAGTCGAGCCGATGCCTGGAACGGTCTTGTGGAGGATGCGGCGCAGTGCCGCCACGGCTTCAGGGCCGTAGGCGGTTCGAAGGGCGTGGTCGGCGTGGGCGAGATCGTCCTGGAGGCGTTGCAGCGAGCGGCGGAGGTGTGGGTCGAGGCGGGTGACTTCGATGGTCTCGAAGCCGGTCCCGTCGAGGAGTGCGAGGAGTGTCGGCAGGGGTTTGATCGAGGAGTGCTCGTGCCGCTTTGGGTCGGGTGACAGGAGGACCATGTCGCTGATCACAAAGGGGCTGCCGGGTTTGAGGACGCGGCTGATCTCCGTCAGGGCACGGCGGGTGTCGCGGATGTGCAACAAGGACTCGATGGCCCAGGCCGCGTCGTAGGAGCGGTCGGCGAAGGGGAGGGCTGTCGCGTCCGCGTGGCGGAAGCAGGCCCGATCGGCGAGACCGGCCGCTGCGAAGCGGGCTGTGGCATGGCCGACTTGGGCGGTGCTGATGGTGATGCCGGTGACGTGGGCGCCGGTGGTGCGTGCCAGTCGCAGGGCTGGGCCGCCGATACCGCAGCCGACGTCGAGGAATGTACTGCCGGGGTGTAGGCGCAGCTCGCCGACGAGGAGGTCGGTGAGCCGGTCGCCGGCCTCGACGACCGCGGTGATGCCGTCGTCATGGGGGTGATCGGCGACCGTGTCATCGGGCCAGAGGCCGATGTGGAAGTTGCCGCCCCAGAGTTGTTCGAGGAGCGGTGTCAGTACGTCGTAGTAGCGTCCGATGTCTCCCTTCGTGGTCACGAGGGGCTGCCTTGGCCTCGCGGGGGCTGTGGTGATGCCCGGTCGTCGAGGGCTACCCGCAGACTGGGGGGTGTGGTCATGGTCGGTCCGTTCTTGAGTGCGTGCAGTCCCGGCTCGGCGCCGGTGAGCCGTAGCCCGGGGGTCTGGAGCAGGCGGGCCAGGGCCAGGGGGAGTTCGAACTCGGCGAGTTCCGCTCCGGGGCAGCGGCGGCTGCCGGTGCCGAAGGGGAGGTAGTGGGCGCCGGTGGGTTTGCGGTCGAGGAAGCGGTCGGGATCGAAGCGCTCCGGGTCCGGGTAGAGGTCCGGGCGGCGGTGGACCAGGTGGATGGCGGGGACGAGTTCGGTGCCGGCCGGGAAGCGGTGCCCGGCCCATTCGAGGTCCTCGGGCACGATGCGGGCCAGCCCGGCCGGGACGACCGAGCTGTGGCGGAGTGCCTCCGCGCAGACCGCGTTGAGGTAGGGAAGGCGCACGACCTCGGCGGCGGCCGGTGCGGCGCCGATGGCATCGAGTTCGGCGCGCACCCGCCGCCGTGTCCGCGGATGGAGCTCCAGCTGGTACAGAGCCCAGGCCAGGACGCCGGCGGTGGTGTCGTGGCCGGCGATGAGCAGGGTCATGATGTGGCCCCGGATCTGTTCGTCGGTCTGCGCCGCTTCCCCGGCGGCCAGGTGGAACAGCAGGTCGTCGCGGTGCCGTGCCTCACCGGCCCGCACGACACCGGCCTCCTGCGCGACGAGCTCCTGCAGTTCGTGGACGCGTCCGGTGACACGTCGGAGCACGGTGGCGGTGTCGGCGTCCGGTGAAGCCGCCGGTTCGTACATCAGATCCATGATCTCGGTGAGGAGCCGGACACAGTCCGTCCGGCGTTCGTCGCCGAGGGGACCGAAGGCGACCCGGACGATCAGACGGAGGGTGATGTCCCGGGTGAGGTCGACCAACGGCACGGACGTACCGCGCAGAGCGTCCAGAGCAGACGTGATGATGTCGTCGAGAGCGGGGCCGAGGGCGCGTACCCGGTCACCGTGCAGGGCCGGAGCCAGGAGGAGGCGGACGGCGCGATGGGCTTCACCGGTGAGGTACGGCAGGGCCTGCGCGCCGATCACGGGGCGAAAGTAGCGCGTGCCGCGCGCGCCCCAGACCGTACGGTTGCCGATGAAGAGACCGCGGATCGCCCTGGGGTCGCTGATGTACACGCGCGGCGCGGTGCCGTCGCCGTGCAGCGTGAAGAGGGGCCCGTACGTCCGCTCGTACTCCTCCCACGCGGCAAGCAGCCGCTCGTTCTCCATGGCATGCAGCTCCGCCGGTGTCAGGCGGGGCCCGTCGGGCAGGCCCATGTCGCGGCGGTGCGGACATGCGGGCGGAAGTGCGGGGATGTCGGCCGGGTCAGGGCCGGGTGGCCTGTTCATGACGGTTCCGGCGCTGCCGACAGACCCTGTGCGGCCGGGCGGGCGAAGCCCTCGACCAGGTCGGCTCCTGGCGGGAGCAGTTCCGAGCGGGTGTAGCGGCCGCTGGTCCGGTGGTAGCCGTGGTTGCCGCGCACCACGTCCAGGTACGCGTCGGCGCACCGCAGCGCCGCCTCGACGGCCTGCTCGGGCAGTCCCGAACGGTCGAGCTGGTGCGGCAGATCGCGGTAGGCGGCCGTGATCCGGTCGACGCCCTCGGTGATCATCCGGTCGACCTGGGCAGCGGCCTTATCGGGGGGCCAGCCGCGATGGTGCTCCAGGAGACAGACGGCGTTGTGGAAGTAGCCGACCGCCCGTTCGCGGTCGGCGGAGACCCGGTCGTTGCACAGAGCGGTGGTGTCGGCCACCGCGGCGGACAGAGCACGGAAAGCGGGCAGCCGATGCACGGCGTCCGGCAGGTCCACCCCGATCGCGACCTCGCACAGGTCCAGATACCAGGGAGCCCCGAACATCTCCCGCCGCCGTTCATGAAACTCCGGCAGATCCGGAAGGCGGCCGACCGCGCGGTCCATGGTCTCGGTGTAGAACCCCCACAGCCAGTTGGCCATGTGGGTGCGGAAACGTGCCTTCCAAGCCGCGGAACGCCGCGGGGCCAGGCGCTCCCACAGCGCCGTGGCCGCACGTGGCATGGCTTCCCGTGACGGAGCGGCAGCACGGCCGAACACGTCGACGAGTCCCGTGACCGCGGCCAGACAGGCCGCTGGGTCACGGCCGGCGGGGCCGGCGTCGAACTCCTCGTCGATGAGCAGGGACCAGCCGGTGAACCGGCTGATGAGGACGAGGGATTCAAGAGGCGCGGACGGGTAGTACAAGCCGATGCAGTAGGCGACCCGCGAGGCGCGGACGTTGGAGCGGGTTCGCTCGGACCGGCACAGGCCGAAGCTGTCGAGCCATCGCCACAGGTCCCACTCGGCCTTGTCGGCCCCGGAGTTGAGGCGGATCTCGGAGGGGAAGAGGTCGAGTTCGCCGCCGGTCACGAGTGGCTCTCCACGGGTGTCTCCGATGTCTTTGATGTCTTTGATGTCTTTGATGCCTTCGATTTCCCTGATGCCTCTGATGCCTCCGAAGGAACCCGGGGCGAGGTCACAGCGGGTGACACGGCAGTTGGCCGGTACGGCCGCCCTTCGCGCTCCGCCCGCCCGTACACGGTCAGCGCCCACAGGTAGCAGGCCTGCAGCAGCACCTGCGTGACGGCGAGAAAGACATGGAGGGCCTGGTATCGGTCGTCGGGCGGGGCGACCGCGGCGCCGGTGCCCAGCGATGCCAGGGCGATCAGGAGGCACACCGCCGCGGGTACGGACTGCCCGGCCGCCGAACCGCGGCGGTAGAGCATCGACAGACACGCGGCAGGTGTCGCCGCCTGAAGGAACATGCCGGTCGTGACGCCGTGGCTGTCGTCGAGCGCGCGGCCCACGAACTGGAACGCGGCAACCGCCAGGACGGCCATGGCAAGGACGGACGCGATCAGCAGGCGTCGGGGAATGCCCGGGTAGTCCTTGGCTCCGTACCGGATGAACTGCCGGAACAGATAGACCTCGAAGGCCACCAGGAACGGCTCGAAGGCGTACGTCAGGGTCCATGCCGAGGTGACTCCGAAGAGCATCAGGCTGTCCCAGGCGAGTATCCCGCACAGGACCAGGGGCGGCAGTGGCACCCATCCGTCCCGGCGCCCCCGCACCACCGAGAGAACGATCCACAGAAGTCCGAAGACGAACCCGACGAGCCCTGTGACGACGAAAACCGGCTCCACCGCCCCTCCTCAATCCTCGCCCCTCGATGACGTGACGGACCCCAGGAATCCGTGTCCGGCCCGGGCAAGCGCTGTCCTTTCCCGTCGGCGCCCCCGTGACACCGGCATGGCACGGTGCACGGATGCAGAGCCGAGCGCAGGAAGGCGGGACGTACGCATGTGCGCTGCACGTGTCGGCGTACGTACTCCCCGGACTCCAATGCGCCCTGGTGCGGCCCCGACATGGGACGCCTTCATGGAGATCCGCCCAGTGCGACGTCCGTCACGCTCGGAGCCGTAATCGCTTTCCGTCGGGCTACCGGAGGACGCCCATGCCCCCCATGCACCGCTCCCCGGCATCCGCCATCCACGTCATCGACAGCCCACGCCCCGACCCGTACCGCGCCAAGGTCGAGTACACCTACGACGACCCGCCCTGGATGTGGGAAAGGGCTCTCGGCCCGGACAACCTCCTCTTTCAGTTCGGCCTGTTCAGCGAGGAGGAGCTCACCGCAGGACCGAGTCCGGGCTCGGTCGGCCCGTCCGAAGTACGCCACTTCGAACGCCAACTGGAGATCGCCGGCCTGACCGGACCCGCACGGCCGCGGCTTCACCGCATCCTCGACCTGGGCTGTGGCTGGGGCTTCATCAGCCGCCACCTGGCCGAACGATTCCCCGAGGCGGTACGGATCGATGCCGTGAACATCAGCATGCGGCAGCTCGAATACTGCGCCGAAAAGCTGCACGGCGGTGACATCGCGTACAGGATCCGGCTCTATCTGTGCGACGGCCAGGACGTCGACCTCCTGCCCGAGCCCGAGATCCCCTACGACCTCGTGGTCGTCCGCGGGGTGTACACCCACTTCCTCAACGACGTGTTCGAGACTTCGGTCAAGGCGGTGTCCAAACGACTCCGTCCAGGCGGCCTGCTGATCGTCTCCGACACCCTGTACAAGACCGACCTGACCGCCTACCGCCCCGCCCTCCCGGACACCGTCGACCGACTGGCCTGCGGCAACCGCAAGAGCCCCGCCTACTTCGCCCGTGTCCTCGAAGAACACGAACTGCCCCTGGTGGACATGCGCATCACACCGTCCAACGCCGAGATCATCCACTGGTTCGGCCGGGTCCGCCTCAACATCGAGCGCCACTTCCCGGACGGGGTGAGCGGCCCGATCGAGGAACTGCGCGAGATGGCCGTCAGCTTCTCCGCGGCGCTGGCCAAGGACGAGGCGTCGGTGTACAGCATCATCAGCCGCCGAGCGGTCTGAACAGGCCTGCCGCTTCCAGAGAGCGCGTGAGCGAGATCAGCGTGCCGGACAGATGGCGCGCCCTGAGCACGTGCTGCTGGTCGCGGAGGTGGTGTCGCCGGGCTCGGAGACCACCGACCGGATCGTGAAGGTCGACCAGTACGCCAAGGCAGGTATCGGCTTCTGCTGGCGGATCGAGCAGGCCGTGACAGGCGTTCCTCTCGTGTACACCTACGTGTTCGACCCCGCGACGAAGACCTACCGGGGACGGAGACCTACCGGGGACGGAGACCTACCGGGGACGAAGACCTACCGGGGACGGAGACGTGTTCACCGGCGTCCTCAAGGCAACGGCCCCGTTCCCTGTCGGCCAGATCTGACCACACGCTGCTCAGCAGTCGGCGGCGCGTGAGCGATGCGTGAGCGGACTGCCCGCCGTGACGGACGACGAGCAGCAAGCAGCACCGGACCGCATCGCCGCCATTGACGGTCGGCATGACGAGCAGCGGTCGGGTTCGGACGAGGCCGCGTGAGTCGCACCGCCCGGGCCAAGCTGCACCGGCCTCGACAGCGCGTCTTCGTGTCCGGCTCCGAGGCTCTCTCCAAGGCGGTTCAGGGCGACCGGGAGATGGCTGCGCTGATCAAGACGGCTCCGCGGCTGGACATCCCGATCGTCACCTCGGCGCTCACGACCCTGGAAGCACGGGATCCTCGCGCAACGTCGAGGCAGGCACTGTGGAACCGGACGCTGTCCCGGATCCGCATCATGCACACTGACGACCAAGAGATCGCCATGGCGCGCGACATGCTGAAGGCAGCAGGTCTGCAGGTAAGCGCACGCATTGATGAGCCGCCGCAGTCGTGACTGCGACCGTGCGGGAGTGGAACGACGAGGAGGGCTGGGGAGTCCTCGACTCGCCCGAGACTCCCGGAGGGTGCTTCGGCCACTACTCCGACATCCAGGCGCCCGGCTTTCGCACGCTGGCAGCAGGGCAACTGGTCGACCTCACCTGGGAAGCACCCGGCTTCGAGCAGGACGGTTACGACTACCGGGCGGTGCGCATCGTTCCCCGTCCCGTCTGACATCCACACCTGCCATCGCCGGCCGCGAACGCTGTCGCACCGAAGCGACTGCAGCCGGGACACCCACCGCCCGCACCTCACTGCAAGGACTCGCCGCTGCACCGACTGCCCGATGGCCGTACGCCGGAGCATGTACGGCGTGTGCGGCATGTACGGCAGGCACGGCTGGTCCGGCACCGACCGCGGGTCCGGTGCCTTCTGGGGCCGGGCGGCGGCAGCGGCTCGGTCAGGCTTTGCGCGGCCACCGTCACCGGCCGTCGTCGGCGTGCGTGCTCGGGACTACGGCGTGGGCATGGGTTCGGGCAGGGTGAGGGCCGAGTGGGCCGGTCGGCCCGCTGCTGGGGGTGTGGCGCCGCCCTCGCCGACCTGGTCCTGGTGCACGGTCACAAACGCGCGGGTGGTGTGTTCGTAGGCGGCGAAGCCTGTGGCGTGGTCCCGGTCGGCCGGGGAAGCGGCGAGCATGTACGCGCCGACGAGCGCGAGGCTGGTGCCCTGTCCGGTGCGGAACGAGGGCGAGCGTCTTCCGGATCGGATTCGCCGTCGGGCGGAGAGGCCACGGGATCTTGAGCGTTTCGCCTGCGCCGAGCGCCCGTTGAGCAGCGAACTCGTTCACCGGACGTGAGGACGGACTGGATTACGTGACGGCCGAGGTGGCACCATCGAGGTCGCCGGACACCCGCGCCCGCGAGTCGGAGTCCGTGAGCGACGGCGCCCAACAGCGACTCCTCGAAGGATGTGTCCATGCGGCTGGCTCTGAAGACGTCGGACCCCGTGCGGGCCCGGTTCCGGAGGAGGGTACGCATCGCACTTCTGGTCGCCGCTGTCGCCGCCGCCCTGGTGATCGGCGGCATCGCGGTGGCCAACGCGGTGAACGAGCCGGAGCTTCGGATACGCGGCATCCCCGGCAACGGCGTGCTGAACACCGCCGGGTCCTCCACGACCACGCTCACGGTGGACGTGATCGATCACAACGACGACGGGGCTCTGCGCGATGAGGCCCTGCGCAGTATCGAGGCCAGGCTGAACGGCGAGATCGTCCCCACCCTCTGGGTCGGACAACACAGAGTGCTCGAGGTGGGGGCGTTGCGGGACGGGGAGTACGAGCTGACGGTGACCGCCGACCCCGGCCTGCTCTCGCGCGAGATCACGCTCAATCGCCGCTTCGTCGTGGACAGCCGGCCCTGACCTGGAGATCCCGGACGCCTGCGGGCGTATTTGCCGGCGCACCGTCTCGTGCCGGACGCACACACGCGCACGGGAAGCACTGCGAACACCGGAGAACCGCGCGGCCCGGCCCGGCTCACCGCCGTACGGGGAGCCGGGCCGGGTGCGGTGGTCAGGACGTGGTGCAGGTCGCGCCGTTCAGGGTGAAGGCCGTCGGGGAGGGGTTCGTCGCGCCCTTCGTGCCGGTGAAGCCGACCGTGACGGAGCCCGCCGCGGGGATCGTGCTCGTCCAGGGTGCGGAGGCGACCGAGACCGCGCTGCCGTTCTGGGTCGGGGTGCCGCCCCACATGTTGGTGATCGTCTGGGAGTCGGGGAAGGCGAAGTCCAGGGTCCAGCCGTCGACGGCGGCCGTGCCCGTGTTGCGGATCGTCAGTTCGCCCTGGAAGCCGCCCGGCCATTCGTCGGTCACGCGGTAGCCGACGGCGCATGTGCCGGCGGGCGTGCTCCGGGTCGTGACGTTCACCGTCGCCGAGCGCGGCGAACGGTTGCCGGCCGCGTCACGGGCGTAGACCGCGAAGGTGTACGACGTGTTCGGGTTGAGGCCGGTGACCGTCGCGGTGGTCGTGGTGGAGGAGGCCGACGCCGTCTCCGTACCGCCGCTGACCCGCACCACGTCGTACGCCGTCACTCCGACGTTGTCCGAGGACGCGGCCCAGGTCAGCGTCGCCGAGGTGGCCGTCACCGCGGAGGCGGCCGGGGGGCCGGGGGCCGTGGGGGCCCGGGTGTCGGGGGTCGTGCCGCCGAAGACCGTGGCCTCCTTCGAGGTCTGGGCGATGCCGTTGGCGCCGTGGAAGATCCGCTGCCCCCAGGAGCTGAGCCGGTTCGGGTCGAAGTCGATCGCCAGGTCGAGGACCGGGTCGGTGTTGCCGCTCCAGGACCAGGCCAGGTAGCCGAGGTCGAGCCGCTCGGCGGCGGCCATCATGGTGTCCTCGTCCGGGTCGCCCCACTGGTCGGCGGGGCCACCGAACTCGCCTATGAGGATGGGGAGTTCGGCGGCGACGAAGGCGTTCAGGTAGTCGGTGATCTCCGCCGCCGTGTCGAAGACGCTGTACATGTGGATGGAGAAGATGAGGTTGCCGGTGGTGTCGGCGTCGTAGACGGTCCGGGCGTTGGCGCGCATGACGCCCTGCCAGTCCTGGCCCCAGTTGGGGGCGTCCACCATGATCGTGTGCTCCAGGCCGGCGGCCCGCAGCTTCTTGATCGCGGCGATCGTCGGGGCGGTCCAGCCGGCCGGATCGGTGTTGCCCCAGGGCTCGTTGCCGATGTTGACCACGACGTAGTCCTCCTGGCCCGCGAGGACGCCCTTCAGGCCGATCCAGTAGTCGGCCGCCGAGTCGAGGGTGGCCGCCGCGGGCTCCTCGCCGTAACCGGTGGTGTCGTGCACTTCCAGGACGCAGATCAGGCGGTTGGCCTTGCAGTCGGCGATGACGGCGGCCACGTCCTCGGGGCCGTTCCGGGTCCAGCGGTGGCCGTTGGACAGGACGACGCGGACGCTGTTGGCGCCGAGCCTCTTGATGTCGGCGAGGGACTGCCTCTGGTGGGTGTACCAGGTGTGGGCGTGATTCACGCCGCGCATCACGAAGTCGTTGCCGTTGGCTTCGAGCAGGCGGCCGTCGCTGATGTGCAGACCGGTGGCCCGGGTGCCGGGCTCGTCGGCCGCGTGCGCGGGGGCCGTGCCCAGGGCCGGCAGGCCGAGGAGTGCGGCCAGCACGGTCAGCAGGGCCAGCAGGGCGGTCGGGGGGCTCTTTCTCTTGCGTTCTCTTCTCACTGCGACTCTTCTCACTGCCACTCCAGAAGGTGAGCGCGGGGAACGTGAGTACCGGCAGAAGCATGGGAGCGCTCCCATGAACCCACTCGGACAGGGACACGTCAAGACGTCGCGCGGGCTTCCGTGCGCTCTGCACCCGGCCTTGCGCTGGGCCGGGAGCGCGCCGCGCCCGACGACGTCCGGTTCAGTCGCGCGGCGGAAGTCGGCGACCTTGCCCGGCATCTCACGGGTGACCGCGATCTCCGGTGCCGGGGTCTCCTCGCGATCGCCGGTGTGCTCGGGCACGAGGTCGGCGACGGCTGTACGGATGGCGCCGCCGCGAACCCCCGGATGGCACGGGTTCGTTGGGCGCGGCGGGGGGCGGCACCGCGGACTGCGCTCCGGCCGGGAAGGGGAACGGCCGTGCCGTCGGCTGCCGCCGCACAGCTGGTCAGCGGTTGTTGCTTGGGTGGTAGACGCTGAGGTCGCCGTAGGCCGACAGGACGCCGGGCAGGTCACCGGGTTTGTGCCGCAGGGTGGCGTCCAGGAAGGCGAGAGTGGTTGCGGCGACTACGCGGGGGCTCTCGGTGCGGCCCAGGGAGCCGACTATCGAGGGCACAGGCGGCAGGTACAGGGGGCCGTCCATGAAGGTGAGGTGTGCGGCGCCGGGGATGGTGAGCCGGTAGCTCGTCGCGGTGTTGAGCTTGAGGGCCTTGGTGAGGCGGGGTAC
The DNA here is from genome assembly GCF_014596915.1 of Streptomyces sp. TRM68416. Taxonomy (GTDB): domain Bacteria; phylum Actinomycetota; class Actinomycetes; order Streptomycetales; family Streptomycetaceae; genus Streptomyces. Next base: position 45,471 of record NZ_JACVWU010000036.1, on the reverse strand, counting down.
GTACTGCGGGTCGGTTGCGGGGGTGATGGCCTGGGTGAGCGCGAGCGTCGGCTGGTGGAGGGAGGGGGAGGCGGGGCCGTGGGGGTAGCCGTCCAGATCGATGACGGCGTCGAACCGGTGGTCCTGCCGGGCTGCCTGCAGGGCGGCGGCACCGCCCATGGAGTGGCCGACGGCCGCGACTCGGCCGGTGTCCAGGCGTCCGGTCAGCGGGCCGGAGATCTCGCCTCCGCTCAGACGGTCCAGCTGAGTGAGGACGAAGCTGAGGTCGGCGCCCCGAACAGTCGTCCAGTCGGCCGCCAGCTTGTTGTCCTTGTCCCGGTCGCCGGTGGAGGTGGTCTTGGTGTGAATCGTTCGGCCGTCGGTGAGGACGACGGCGGCGGAGTCGTACGGGTGGTCGAGGGCGGCGACCAGATAGCCGTGGCTGGCCAGTTCCTCCGCCCAGGCGGTGTTCTGGGTGCGCACCCCGCCCGATCCCGGAGAGAACAGCACGACCGGGAAGCGTCCGCCCCCGTCGGCCACCGGGGCGTTGAAGACCGAATGGGTGCGGGCACGTGGGATGCCGTCGACCAGGAAGCCGGGCAGGCCGACCGCGCGGGCGAGGGCGTCGGAGACGGTGCGCGCCTCGTGCTCTGTGCGGCCGAGGTACTGGGCCCGCTGCGTGCCGGCGGGGCTCTTCTGCGCGGGGTACCAGAGCTGGGCCACGACCGTGCGCCGGTCGTGCGGATCGGCGGTGAAGGTCTCGGGGCGGCGTGGGTCGGTCCACTGCACCACGCGGGTGCCGACCGCGAAACGGCCCGACGGCTCGGGGAACACGGGTACGGGAAAGGCCCAGGCGGCCACCGGACCCGTGGCGATCAGGCCGACGCAGGCCACCGACCCGGGCAGGGCCAGCCACCACCGGGCCCGCCACGTCGGCCGGCCGGTACGGCGTCGCAGCAGGGGAGAGAGGGCGAACGGCAACGCGACGACAGCGCCTGCCAGTACTGGCAGCAGCTGCCAACGGATTCCCACCACGCTCAGCACGATCGCGGACAGCACGAACACCGCCCCCGCCGCGATCGTGACGCGTGGGCGGACGGCAGAGGGAAGCCAGCGCACCACCACCAGCACGACGGCACCCAGCAGGACAAGGACTTCCAGAAAGGACATGTGCAGTCCCACGATGTTCTCGGTCACCCGGCCATGCTCGGCGCGGGGCACGCGCTGCCACATCGTCCCCGGGGCGCCATCGTGTACAGCCGGAGTCGCAATCCGAGGCACACCCGTGTGAGCGGCCTTGCGACCGTGGGAGGTGGCCGGGCTCCTCCTGTGGTCGTACTTCCGCACGATTCCTTCAGACGGTGGACTCATGCGGTTCCGCTGGATCGCGGCCTACCGTGACAGCGCCGCGGTACCTGCGAGCAGCGCGGGTCTTACGCTCCCGTACCCGACCCGACTCCGGCTGTACGCGGTGGCGGCCCCGGCCGGGGCCGCGATGACGCTGAATCGACAGGAACGTGTGATGACCGAGGCGGCCGCGGAAACCGGCAGTGCCCACCCGTTGCGCCACCGGGACCGGGTGCCGCGGGCCGGGACAGCCGTACGGCCGACGAGGTACGCCGACCCGGCCTCCGCACGAGCGCCGCGACCGACGAGAGCCGCCCGGCGCTGGGGCTCCCGACTGCCGCCCGTCGTGTGGGACTCGCTGCTGCCGGCGCTGCTCCTGATCAACATCATGACCACGCACGCGCCGCAAGAGCTCCCGGTGTCCGTGGCCCTCACCGCCGCCCTCGCACTGCCCCTGGTGTGGCGGCGCCGGGCCCCGCTCACGGTGTTCGGAGCCGTGGCAGCCGCGGCCCTCGTCCAGTGGCTGATGGACGTCCAACTACCGGCGGACATCGCTTTGTTGGTGGCTCTCTACACGGTGGCCGCGAACTCGGGCCGGCGCGGCACGCTTGTCGCCGGTGCCATTGTGGAGGGCGGGGCTCTGCTGGCCTGTCTGCGCTGGGCGACGGAAGGCGCGTTCCTGACCCCCTTCGTCGCGGTGACCGCGACGGTCGTCTCCGCCGCCGTCCTGGGGGTGAATGCGCGGACCACACGCGCCTACCTCGCGGCCTTGGAGGAACGGGCCGCACGCCTGGAGCAACAACAGGACCAGCAGGCGCGGCTGGCCGTCGCCGACGAGAGGACACGTATCACCCGGGAGATGCACGACATCGTCACCCACAACCTGTCCGTCATGGTCGCGCTCACCGACGCCGCCGTCTACGCACAGCACCGGTCCCCCGCCAAGGCCACCACCGCGATGCTCCAGATCTCCGAGACGGGCCGGCAGGCCCTGACCGACATGCGCCGCTCCTTGGGCATCCTGCGGACCGACGAACCCGACGCGGAGCGCCACCCCCTGCCCGGCATCGCACAACTGGCAGCCCTCGCCGACCAGATGTGCGCCGCCGGGCTGCCGACCCGCGTCGAGATCCAGGGCGACCACACCCACATACCCGCCACCGCACAACTGACCGTCTACCGCCTGGTGCAGGAAGCCTTGACCAACACCCTCAAGCACACACACCCCGGCACACACGCGAAGGTCCGGATACGGTGCTCGACCGAGACCGTCACAGTGGACGTCACCGACAGCGGCCCCCGCCCGCCGCATCCGGGCGCCACACCATCCGGCCACGGCATCCCCGGCATGCGCGAGCGCGCGGCCGCCTACGGGGGGACGTTGCAGGCCGGACCGCTCCCGGGCGGCGGCTGGCGAGTCCACACCCGCCTCGACCTCGGCAGCAGCGGAGCGGCATCCGCATGACGATCCGCGTCCTGATCGCCGACGACGAAGCGCTGCTCCGTATGGCCTTCAGCACGGTCCTGGAGACCCAGCCCGACATGGCACCGGTCGGCGAAGCCGCAGACGGCGTCCAGGCCGTACGCCTCGCCCGGGACTTGCGCCCCGACGTCGTCCTCATGGACGTCCGAATGCCCGGGACCGACGGGATCGAGGCAACCCGACAGGTCATCCGGATCTCCCCGCGGAGCAAAGTACTGATCCTCACCACCTTCGACCTCGACGAATACGCCTTCACCGCACTCAAAGCCGGAGCCTCGGGCTTCCTGCTGAAGAACACCAGGCCCGAGGAACTGCTCACCGCGATACGCAGCGTGGCAGCGGGCGACGCGGTGGTCTCCCCGCGGGTCACCCGCCGCCTGCTGGAGAACCTCCGCCCCCACATCCCCGACGGCAGCGGCGCCGACCGCGACGAGCGGCTGAGCCGGCTCAGCGCCCGCGAGCACGAGGTGCTCGTCAAGGTGGGCTGCGGCCTGTCCAACGCCGAGATCGCGGCCACGCTGTACCTGGCGGAGGCGACCGTGAAGTCCCATCTGGGGCGAATCCTGCAAAAGCTCGAACTCCGCGACCGGATACAGGCCGTGATCTTCGCCTACGAAAGCCGCCTCATCCACCCGGCATGAGGTCGGCAGGGAGCGATTCGACGCCGAGTCCGCCAAGGCGGTCAGACATGTCACCGAACCGGAATCAAGATCACCCCGCTACCGCTGATTTCCGTTCCGATACTCCCCGAGGGCCTACCCTGGCGGAATGGGCGGAGCCGCAGGTGGGCAGATGGGAGTCGTCACCGCGTTGGTGCGGTCGACGTTCCTGGTGAATGCCGTGTACGCCGAGTCGAGCCGCGAGTTCGGGATCACCCCGCAGCAGGGGCAGCTGCTGTGTGTGCTGATGTCCCAGCCGTACGGGATGAGCGAGCTCGGCGCGATGCTCGGGCTGGCCAAGTCCAGCCTGACCGGGCTGGTGGACCGGACCGCGCAGCGCGGGCTGGTGCGCCGCGAGGCGGACCCGCGGGACGGGCGGGCGGTACGCGTCGGGCTGACCGAGGAGGGCGCCGCGCTCGCCAAGGAGTTCTACGACGACACCTGCCGACGGGTGGACCTGCTCCCCGCCGGCCTCGGCGCCGACGAACGCGAGCTGCTCGCCGCCCTGTTGGCCCGCGTCGTGGACGACAACGAGGTGCCGGTGGTCTTCGGCGAGCCGGACGACGCCGTCACGCCTTGACGCCTCGACACCTTGGCGCCTTGACGCCGACCGTCATGCCTTGCCGTCGGCCGTCCCGAACAGTTCCTCGAACCGCCCGGTGAACAGGTCCGCGCCCTTGTACTGCGCCACCACCTCCGCCCGCACCACGGCCGGTACGGCGGGGTCGTCCTCGGACGGGAACTGGCCGACGCCGTGTTCCGGCCCCAGCGGAAGCAGCACGGACGGGACCGGCGCGGGCCGGTAGACGGCCTGCGGGGCCTCCCCGCGCAGTTGGGTGGCGATGTTGGCGGCCACGACCTGCGCGTGCTGCATCGCGTACCCGGCCGTCTTGGCCTCCGGCACGTCGGTGATGTCGCCAAGGGCGTAGACCTGGCCGTAGTCGTCGACGGTGAGCCGGTCCGTGACGCGCACCCGGCCCTGGGCGGTACGGGCGGTCAGGCGGCCGTCGGCCAGGTGGTCGCCGTTGGTGCGCACCCCGTGGGCGCGGAACCAGATGTCCGCCGTGATCTCGTCGTCGGCCGTGGTGGCCGCCGTGAACGTCTTCGCCCGGCCCGGTTCGGACGGCGACTCCTCCGCGAGGGCGGTGGACAGCCGCAACTCGATGCCGAGCGCGTCCCGTTGGCGCAGCAGGTCGGCGCGGAGGGCGGGGTCGAAGCCGGGCAGCAGTTCCGGCGCCGGGTCGACGATCACGACCGACTTCTCGGGCCATACGTGCTTGATCTCACCGGCCAGCTCCAGGCCTACCGGCCCCGCTCCGGTCACCAGCACCCGTTCTGCACCGGCGAGTTCCTCGTGCGTCTCGCGCAGGCGGGCCAGTGCCTCGGCGGCCTCGTCCACGTCCGCCTTGGCGGGGAAGGGGTAGCCGGAGCCGGTGGCGAGGACCAGGCAGTCGGCCTCGATCCGGCGGCCGTCGGCGACGGTCACGCCGGCCGGATCGACGGAGGCGACCCGGTGCCGTACGACCGAACCCCGCTGCAGCAGACGGTCGTACGGCCTCGGCGTCCAGTGCCTTGGCGGCCGTGGAGCCGCCGTATCCGCCGCCGACGATCACGACGGTACGGCCGGTCGCCGCTGTCGTTTCCACTGCCATGACGGGGCAACTCCCCCTGTAGTCACGGATCCCGGACGGGTAGTTCGCATTATGTAGTCACGGATCCCGGACGGGTAGTTCGCATTACGAACTTTATTGGTTCGTGGTACGAACTTCAATCTCTTTCCCCTGAACCCCGCCCGCCCGCAGCCCCGGCGCCAGGCACGCCGTCACCGCCAGCGACGCTCCCGCCAGCACCGTCATCGCCGTTGCCGGGGAGGTCAGTTGGGCCACCGAGCCGGCCAACGCGGCGCTCACGCCCTGCAGTGTGAGCATTCCGGCGGAGTGCAGCCCCAGGGCGTGGCCGCTCAGTTCGTCCGGGGTCAGCTCCATCAGGCGCTCCTGCTGGACCAGGCTCGCACCGAAGCCCACGGAGGCGAGAGCCACGGCGGCCGCGGCGACCGGAACCGCCGGGCGCAGGAAGAACAGGAGGTACGGCGCCGCCAGCAGCCAGAGCAGCGGCACCCCGAGCCGTCGGCGCGGCGCGGGCGGGACCAGGCGGCCGACCGTCACGTCACCGGCGAGCATGCCGAGGGCCGCGCAGGCGAACAGGGCGCCGGCCGCCTGCGGGGCGTAGGAGACGTAGAGCGACTCGCAGCCCACGACCAGGCCGTTGGGGAGCCACAGGGCCAGGTAGACGGTCCTGCGGGGGCGGGAGGACCACAGCAGCGCGTTGGTGCGCCAGGTCGCGGCGACGGACGGGCGGCCCACGGCGCGCGGGGCGCGGCGGCTCAGACCGAACCGGGTGGCGGCGGCGGACAGCGCGTACAGGGCCGCCGCGAGCAGCAGGCACAGGCGGGGGGAGAGCAGCGCCACCAGGACGCCGCCGGTCGCGTAACCGGCGATCTGCATGACCCCGCTCATCATGTTGAACAGCGAACGCCCCAGCAGATAGCCGTCCTTGGCGAGGATCTCGTTCAGCAGACCCCAGCGCACGCCCCCGCCGAGCGAGGCCACCAGGCCCTGGGCGAGCAGGACGGCGAAGAGCGCCCAGATCGGCAGGCCGGGGACCGCGAGGAACGCCGTGGTCGCCGTGAAGGCCAGCGCAAGGCCCGTCAAGGCCGCCCTCGGCGGCAGCCGGTCGGCGCCCGACAGGAAGAGGCTCGCCCCGGCCACCTGCGCCAGCGACGGGCCGAACATGCTCACCGCCGACAGCAGCGGCGACCCGGTCGCCCGGTACACCAGCGTGGCGAGCGCCAGACCGCCCACCGTCTGGGCCGCGACGTTGGCACAGGAGGCGAGGAAGAGGGGCGTGAACTCCGGGGTGCGGAAGAGGTGTCGGTAGCTGCGCATGCGCGGAGTCTGCGGCGGCCCGGGAGGCGGTCGATATTGTTTCGCGCAGGTGCGAAACGCCGGGAGGGGCGCTCATGGGCTGGTGGCAGATCAACGCCGACACCCTCGCCGGAAGCCGGTTCCTGATCTCGCCGCTCGCCGAGACCTTCGCCGCGCTGAAGCCGCTGCACTCGGGCGTCGCCGCGCACCCCGGCGAACGCGCCTGGCTGGACGCGCGGCTGCCCGGCTACCGGGCCCGGCTGGCCGCCGACCCGGTGACCGCGCGGCTGGTGCGGGCCGGGCTCGGACGGGACTGGATCGCGGACTTCCTCACGCCGACGCCGGTCGACGGGGAGACCTTCGAGGAGGGCGTGGCCCGGGTGCGTGCGGCCCGCCCCGCGGACGCCCGCGCCCACCTCGCCCGCTCCCTCGCCGGCCCGCTCCCCGCAGAGCTGGGCCGGGACGACCTGCCCGAGCGGGCGGCCTCGCTCCTCCAGTACGTCTGGGAGGAGACCGTACGGCCGGACTGGGACCGGCGCCGACGGGTCCTGGAGGCCGACGTGGTCGCGCGGACCGCACAGGTGAGCCGGGGCGGCTGGGCGGACGTACTGGACTCCCTGCGGCCGGGGCGCACGCGCTGGCTCGGCGGCAGCCGGTTCCAGGTCAACCTGCACGAGTACCCGCCCAGGGAGATCTCCGGGGCCGAGCTGGTCTTCGTACCGGTGACACCGAAGAGCGGGTGGGTGTCCTGGGAGGAGCCCGAGCGGTACGCGGTGGTGTACCCGTGCGCGGGGGCGCTCGCCGATCCCGGTGCGCGGGCGGTTCCCGCGAGCCTGGGGGCGCTGCTCGGGGGCGCGCGCGCCGGCGTGCTCGTGCGGCTGGACTCCCCCCTCAGTACCACCCAGCTCGTCGCCGTGACCGGGCAGGGGCTCGGCTCGGTGGGGCGGCACCTGCGGGTGCTGCGGGACGCGGGGCTGGTGGAGCGGCGGCGGGCGGGACGGGCGGTGCTGTACTCGCGGACGGCGGCGGGGGATGTCCTGGTACGGGCGCAGGGGGCCGACGACAATCGGAGTTCGGTACGGGCTCAAGGGGCCGACCCCTGCCGGAGTTAGGCTCCGCCCATGACTACTGACACGAACGCATCCCCCCTCGACGTCTCCATCGGCGCCCTCCAGGGCGGCCCCGCCGACCTCAAGCAGTACGCCGGCCGGGTCGTGCTCGTCGTGAACGTGGCCTCCAAGTGCGGGCTCACCCCGCAGTACGCCGGCCTTGAGCGACTGCAAGCGCGCTACGCCGACCAGGGCTTCACCGTGCTCGGCGTGCCCTGCAACCAGTTCCTCGGGCAGGAGCCGGGCAGCGCCGAGGAGATAGCCGAGTTCTGCTCCGCGACGTACGGCGTGACCTTCCCGATGACGGAGAAGGTCGAGGTGAACGGCGAAGGGCGGCACGAGCTCTACGACCGCCTGACCCCCTTCGCCGACGCCGAGGGGCACACCGGGGACATCCGCTGGAACTTCGAGAAGTTCCTCATCGGACGGGACGGGAACGTCGTCGCCCGGTTCGCGCCGCAGACGGAGCCGGAGGCGGACGAGGTCGTCGCGGCCATCACCAGTCGGCTCGCCGGTTGACCTTGCCCCTGGGGCAGGGCAGAGCGTCCTCGTCACCGGGCGGACCGTCCGCCCGGTGACGGAGGATGCTGTGGTGGACGAAGAGCTGCTCACCATCGGTGCGTTCGCCGCGCGCTCGCGCCTGTCGGCGAAGGCGCTGCGGTTGTACGACCGTCTCGGGCTGCTCGCGCCCGCGCACGTCGACGAGGTCAGCGGCTACCGCTACTACCGCGCCGGGCAGGTCGACCAGGCGCGGCTCGTGGCGCTGCTGCGCCAGCTCGACATGCCGCTCGCGCGGATCGCCGACGTGGTGGCGGCGGGCGGCGCCGAGGGCGCGGATCTGCTCGCCGCGTACTGGGCGGGCGTGGAGACGCGGGTGGCGGCGCAGCGGACGCTTGCCGAGTACCTCCGTGGACGGCTGTCCGGGAGGAGTTCGGAGATGTACGAGAAGTTCGTGGTGGAGACGGTGGAGGTGCCGGCGCAGGTGCTCCTCACCGAGACGCGGCACACGCTGGCGGACGAGCTGCCGGCGTGGATCGGGGCGTCGCTCGGGCGGCTGGAGGCGGCGGCCCGGGAGTGCGGGGGTGTGGTGGGGGCGCCCTTCGTGATCTACCACTCCGAGGTGTCGATGGAGAGCGACGGGCCTGCGGAGGCGTGCATGCCGGTCGCCGACGAGGCGGCGGCCCGGGCGTGGGCCGAGGCGCGCGGGCGGACGTGGGAGACCAAGGTCCGGGTGGAGCCGGCGCGGAGGCTGGCCTATACGCGGATCTCCAAGGCGCAGGTGGCTCATCCGCAGATCCTTGCCGCCTTCGAGGCGGTGGAGGCGTGGATGAGGGACAAGGGGCTGGAGTACGACGGTCCCTGCCGGGAGGTGTACTTCGCCGACTGGGACGCGGCGGGGCCGTCGGATCCGGTGTGCGACGTGGCGTTTCCGGTGAGGTGAGCCGACGGGGCGCGGGCGGGGGTGGGTCGCGCAGCCCGGCGCTGACGGGGTGCCGCCTGCGCCCACCCGTGCCGCCCCAGGCGGCACGCATGCCCGCAGGATGAACGGCGCACGACCCCGCGGCGCGCGCAGCAGGGAGCCCCCTCGGCAAGGACGGCGGGCTGGTCGAGAGGGCTCTTGCTGTGCTGCTTATGGAGTTGTGGAAGGGTCTGTGCATCAGTGGAGGTCGAACGTACCCCTGCCGACCTCGGCCACGAAGGTGTTCCACGACGGCGCCGGGAACGTCAGCGTGGGCCCCTCCGGGACCTTCGAGTCCCGCACGGCCATGGCCGTGAGCGGTGACCGGACCTCGACGCACGCGCCGTTCCCGGTGGAGTACGAGGACTTGGTCCACATGTCCGTGGCGCCCTGACGAATTGCCATTTCTGCTCCGAACTACCCGTTGGTGAATTGCTGTCGCCGCCCCGGGTGCCCCCAGCGGGGACCCACGGAACGGTTCGCGCCAACCTTGTTGCTTGGTGGCGTGATCGACGCTACTCGCCAACATCGGCGTACGAAGCGACTATTCACTCGACCGGATGGCATATTCCATTGGGGTCTTCCATACCGGCCGGGGGAAGGTGTAATGTCCGCCCACTCCCGGCCGGAACCGCCTCAACGCGCGTACTTCTTCGCGATGTCCGCGATGAACTGACGCGACTGGTCCACGTTCAGCGCCTGGGCCCGGAGATGCTCGTACATCACGCTGTACTTCTGGACGTCGTTCGGCTTCTCCAGGTACAGGTCGCTGGTGACGCCCTCGATGTACACGACGCTGGAGTCGGCCGCGTCCGGGAACTCAAGGATCGCGTACTGGCCGTTTATCCCCGGGTGCGCACCCATGTCGAAGGGGATCACCTGCACCGTGACGTGCGGCAACTGGGACTGCTCGACCAGGTACTCCAGTTGGTCGCGCATGAGGGAAGGGCCGCCGACCACCCGGTGCAGCGCGGCCTCGTCCATCACGGTCCACAGCCGCAGCGGGTTCTCCTCGGTGGAGATTCGTTCCTGTCGGCGCATCCGCACCTGCACCCGCTTCTCGATCTCCGTCGGCGCGGTCTCCGGCAACGCCCCCGCGATGAGCGCCTCGGCGTACTGCGGGGTCTGCAACAGACCGGGGACGACCTGGGGATCGTAGACACGGAGGCTGGCCGCGTCCGTCTCCAGGCCGATGTACACGCTGTACGGGACATCCCCGAACGCATGCCACCAGCCCTGCTGGCGGGAGTCCTTGGCCATCTGCATCAGGGACTCGACGATCCGCTGGTCCTCGACCTCGTACACCCCGCACAGATCGCGGACGTCACGCTGGCTGATGCTGCGCCGCCCGTTCTCCAGGCGGCTGATCTTCGACTGCGACACCAGAAGCCGCTCGGCCACCTCTTCGGCCGTCATGCCCTTGACTTCGCGGAGGCGGCGCAACTCCTGGCCCAGTCGGCGGCGCCTGACAGTGGGATTGACATTGGACGCCACGGGACGTGCACCTCCGGCTGCGTGCTTCATCGACACTTTGCGTATCTGCTGTTGAGCAGACTGCCACCAAGGTGCTTACTACCGCTGGGAAACGGTGGATATGCGCTGCGTACACGACAGTTGGCCCGCGCCTGCCGCACGGCCGTCGGCACGGTCCTCGCCCCACCCCCCGACATGCGGCCGCGCGGGGCGGCGGGACCGTGTCGTCGTCCGGACACATACGGTCCCGCCGCCCCGCGCGGACCAGCGGCTCCCGACCGGGTCTTGGGGACTGCGGTGCGGCGCTCGGCGGTGCGGGTCTCTCTGTGTGCTGCCGTCGCGGACTCGGCTCAGTGGGCCACGACGCGCGCCATGGGTCCGCGGCGCGGTTGCATCGGAACGCCTCGGGCGGGTTCCGCTGCGGCCCTGCCTCCGGCGGCCGGCTGGCGGCCTGCGGGGGCGGGGCTGCGGCGCGGCTGGGCCGCCACGCCGTTCTGGACGTCCATCACGGCGTGCGCCACGAGGCCGCCCATGGGGTCGTGCCTGATCAGGTCCCGCAACCGGGAGCGCGAGGAACGGCCCTCGTTACCCGGGTACAGGTGCTTGCCGAGGCCGACCGCGTGCGCCAGGGCGGCGAGTGCCGCGGTCCGCGGGTCCGGCGGTACGCCGGTGCGGATCGCCGAATCCAGCCGTGACCTGATCTCGCGGCTGATGGCGGTGTCCGTCGCCTGGTAGCGAGTCGTCGGCAGCACCCCGCACATCTGACCCGGCACGGCGGCGACCATGCCGCACCGCTCCAGATGCGAGAGGTAGGTCTGGCGGAGCCCAAGGCGCGGCCCGCCGATCCAGTGGACAGCACGAACGGGAGCGCCACGCCTTCGCAGCAACTCCAGTGCGCAGTCCAATGTCGGATCTCCAGTCGGCCGTGGTGCCACCACGGCGATACGATCCCCGTCTGGGGCTATCCGTCCGGCCAGCGCCAGCTCCACTAGCTGTGCTCCGGCCAGACCGAGGTCGAGCGACTGCGGCTGTGCAGTGGTACCCGTGGCCGGGTCCAGTGCCAGCAGCAGAAGCTCCTCCGGAAGTGTTCTGCGGCTCCTGCCCATCCATGCCTCCCCGCGTGGATGAAAGACAGGGTGACCCCTCTCACATTGGTCTGTCGAGGGTGCGTGACCTGTTTGTAGTGGAACCAGTAGGTATGTCGTTCTCGTCTACCGGTTCGGTTTAGCCCTCACACAGGACACTGGTACATGGTTCGGACAGCGCTGCGGAGCAGTGTCCCGGGCGGCGGTTCACACGGTTCACGGTTTAGGAGGCATCGGTGGCGGGCGAGTCCCCCGACAGGTCGAAGCAGCGCGAGTCGTCGGCAGAACCGACGTCGGGGAGCGCGGGTCCGGTTCCCGAAGCGAGGGCCGAAAAGAACGATCCGCGCCTCGTGATGGCCCGCGGCGGCGTCGATACGGCAACCAGGATCCTGTCGGCGAGCGACCTGGCGGAGGCCCGCAGGGCGAACGCCACGGCGGAGCCGAGGGCTGCCGCGGAGCCGACGGGCGCGGAGGGGCCGGAGGACGCCGAGGAGGCGACCGCGGACACCGAGGACCCGAGGAACTCCGAGCAGCGGCCGGAGGCCCCTGAGCCGGAGTCGGCCGAGAAGCCGAAGGACGACACGGAACCGACCACGACCGAGGAATCCGAGGCACCCGAGGCATCGACGGACGCCGAGGAGGCGACCACCCCCGAGGGCGACAAGGACGGCGACGACCGTCTGCGCGCCGCCGTGGCCGCCTGGGTGACCTCCGGCGGCGAGAAGGCCCCTGGCGAGCCCGCTGAGGCGCGGGACGAGCCGGAGGATGACTCCGAGCCCGCCGAGACGCCCAGGACGCCCGACCGGGCCGCAACGACCGCGACCGACGACAAGGCCGACGTCAAGGCCGAGGACGAGGACCAGGCCGACGACGAGGCCGATGCCGACAACGCCCCCGAGGCGGCCGCAAAGCCGGACGCGACGGACGCAAAGCCGGACGCGACGGACGCGAAGTCCGACGCCAAACCCGAGGCCGCCGACGGCGAGGAAGCCCCCCAGGGGCCACCCGCACCCGACGACGAGAGCCGCACGGGTGGTGCGGGTGGGAACGACGACAAGGCCGAAGGCGAAGCCGAGGCCGCAGTCGACCACCCCACGACCACCTTCCGCGCCGTACGCCCGCCCGCCGTCGACCAGCCCACCAGCAAGTTCGTCGCGCTCAAGCCCGACATCCCGGCCAAGCAGGACCGGCCGACGCCCCCGGACGTCACCACCGCCGTCCCCCAGGTCGGCCCCGAGCGCACCACCCAGCAGCCGCTCCCGCCCAAGCCCCCGCTGGACCTCCTGGCCGAGCTGACGAACACGCCCCCGCCCCCGGACACCCCCGTCCGCACGGCGGTGCGACGCGTCAAGATCTGGACCCCCCTGGTCCTTCTCCTCGCGGTCGTGTTCGCGATCGTGCAGGCCGTACGCCCGCTCCCGACGCCCACCCTCGACCTGACCGCGAAGTCCTCGTACACCTTCGAAGGCGGCGAGGTCGACATCCCGTGGCCGACCTCCGGCCAGGCCGCCCTCGACGTCCAGGGCATCGGCAGCTTCGGCTCCTCCGGCGAGCAGAAGCCCGTACCGATCGCCAGTGTCGCCAAGGTCATGACCGCGTACGTGATCCTCCGCGACCACCCGCTCAAGAGCGGCGCCGAGGGCCCGAACCTCAAGATCGACCAGACGGCCGAGTCGGAGGCGACCGCGGAGGGCGAGTCGACCGTCCCGGTCACCGCGGGTGACGAGATCTCCCAGCGCGAGGCCCTGGAGAGCATCCTGATCGCGTCCGCGAACAATGTGGCGCGCCTGCTCGCCCGCTGGGACGCGGGCTCTGAGAAGGCGTTCGTGGAGAAGATGAACGCCGCCGCCGAGGACCTCGGCATGACGAACACGACGTACACCGACCCCTCGGGCCTGAACAACACCACGGTCAGCACGGCCGTGGACCAGATGAAGCTGGCCAAGGCCGCGATGGAGGACCCCGCCTTCCGCGAGATCGCGGCGATGATGTCGTACGACGACTACAAGGGCCGCAACCACGGCAACTGGAACCAGCTCGTCGGCAAGAACAACGTCGTCGGCATCAAGACCGGCACCACCACCTCCGCCCTCGGCAACCTCATGTTCGCCGCGAAGCAGGAGGTCGGCGGCGAGACGCGGACCATCGTCGGTGCCGTGCTGCGCCAGCCGGACGTCGGCGGCGGCATCCTCGCCGCCGCCCTCGACTCCGGCGACAAGCTGATGCGCGCCGCTCAGGACGCGCTGGAGTCGGCGACGCTGCTGAAGAAGGGCGATGTCGTCGGCTACGTCGACGACGGGCTCGGCGGCCGTACCGCGGTCGTGGCCACCAAGGACGTCAAGGCGGCCGGCTGGGCCGGGCTGAAGGTCGAGCTGGACTTCAAGGCCGGGGACGTACCGCACTCCGCGAAGGCCGGCACCAAGATCGGCACGCTCACCGTGGGCGACGGCGGCACGGCCGGCGCGGTGAAGGTGCCGGTGGCGCTGGAGACGGATCTCGTGGAGCCCGGCTTCACGGACAAGCTCACCCGCCTCGGCTGACCTGCCGGGTCACCGCAGCCCACCGACGGCGCACCCGCCCGGGAGCCCGTCGGCGGGCTGCGTGCTAGCGTCACGAAACAGGGCAGGCCGCCGCTCACCAGGCGCGGCCGGACAACCCTGGGGGACAGGGCCGAGAACACGCGGGAAACGGTACGCGGCCAGAACAGAAGACAGCACAGCACGGGAGTGCCTCAACGGTGGCCACTGCGGAGCCGACACGCGCCGACGACGCCGATCCGGGCCAGGGAACGGGCCCGCGAATACGCGTGCCCGCAGCGCCCACGAAGGACACGCAAGACGCGAGGGACACGCAGGACACGCAAGACGCGCAAGACGCGCAGGACACGCAGGACACGCAGGACGCGAACCGTCCGCGCGCCGAGGAGCGCCCCTCGCGCCCGAAGGCCGCCGTCCTCGCGCTGCGTGAGCGCCTCCTGCGCCACCCGGTCCTGTCGATCACCGGCCTGGCCGGGGTGCTGCACATCGTGTGGTTCTTCACCTTCGCCAACAGCGGCGGCGACCTCGCCGCCCAGGACGCGTGGGCGGAGTTCGTCGGCCGACACCCGGACTCGGCGTACAACCTGGCCTGGTACGGCGGCATGCACCCGGTGTCGTACAGCGTGGTGTCGCCGTATCTGATGTCCGTGCTGGGCGTCCGTACGACGATGATGATCGCCGGGACCGTCTCCGCCGGGCTGCTCACGCTGGTCCTCATCCGCAGCCGGTCCGTGCGCAACCCGCTGTGGGCCGCGCTGGCCGGGGTGTTCGCGCTGCTGTGCAACGCGGCCTCGGGCCGGGTCACCTACGGTCTGGGCACGGCGTTCGCGCTGGGCGCGGTCGCGGTCGTGTTCTGCTGGCCGTACAGGTGGCGCTACAAGCGGTGGGCGAAGGCGCTGTGCGCGGCGCCGCTGGCCGCGCTCGCCACCATGGCCTCGCCGGTCGCCGGGCTGTTCGTGGGTCTGGTGGCCGTGGCGATGTTCCTGCAGAAGCGGCGGCCGGGCGCCTGGGCGCTGGGGCTGGCGCCGACCGCGGTGGTGGCGGTGTCGGCCTGGCTGTTCCCGTTCTCGGGGACGCAGCCGATGACGGTCGCCTCGGTGCTGCTGCCGTTCGTCTCGGCGGTGCTGGTCCTCTTCCTCGTCCCCAAGGAGTGGACGACGGTCCGGCTGACCTCGGCGGTGTACGCGCTGTCGGTGCTGCTGGTGTGGCTGATCAGCTCGCAGATCGGCTCCAACATCACCCGGCTGTCGATGCTGTTCGCGGGGGTGGCGCTGGTGGCGGCGCTGCCGTTCTCGGTGCCGCGCTCGCGCAAGTGGTACGCGCTCGTGCTGTCCGTCATCGGATTCAATGTGTGGATCGGCGTGAAGTCGGTCATCGACGTCGTGCACACCACCCCCGCCGCGTCCTGGGCGCGTGAGCTGGCGCCGCTGGTCAACGAGCTCCAGGAGGTCGGCGCCGAGAAGGGCCGCGTGGAGGTCGTACCGGCCCGCTCCCACCGCGAGGCCTCCGCCCTCGCCCCGTACGTCAACCTGGCCCGCGGCTGGAACCGCCAGGCCGACATGGAGCGCAACCCGCTCTTCTACGACGACACCCTGAACTCGGCGAACTATCTGGAGTGGCTCAGGCGCTGGGCCGTGCACTACGTCGTGGTGCCCAAGGACCGGCCGGACGGGGACGGCGGCGAGCGCGAGCGGCAGCTGGTGCAGCGCGGGATGCCGTATCTGAAGCAGGTGTGGGGCGACGCGAACTGGCAGCTGTTCGAGGTGCTCGACCCGGCCCCGCTGGCCGAGCCGAACACGGTGGTGGAGCGGGCCGAGCAGGGCGAGTGGACGATGCGGGTGAGCAAGCCCGGCCGGATCCTCATCCGCATCCCCTACTCCCCCTGGCTGAGCATCGTCGACGACGAGGGCAAGAAGCTGGACCCGCCGCGGGAGACGGAGGCGTCCAAGGACCGCGCCGAAGGCGAGCCGAAGACGTACGACAACGTCCACGGCTGTCTGACGGAGACGGAGGAGGACGCGCTCGGCGACAAGTGGACGATGCTGGTCGCCCCGAAGGCGGGGACGTACCGGCTGGCGGCCCCGTACGACCTGCCGCGCGGCACGCCGTGCCCGGACGCCCTGAAGTGACCGCCCTCGGCGCCGGTCAGCGCAGCTGGTCCACGTACTTGTCCGTGCCGGGGACCGTCGGCACGAACGGCGCCACCAGCTCCACCCGCCCCAACCCCGATTCGGTGACCGCCTCCTCCAGGCCGGTGAAGTAGGGGTCCCAGCACTCCCTCGGGTCGGCCTCCAGGAACCACAGCAGGGTCAGCCGGGTCTCCACGCCCTCGACCTGCTTGACGTACGACATGCGGTCCAGGGGCAGGGGCGTCGGGCGGAAGACCGTCACCAGGGCGGCCGGGGAGCCCGCGAGGCGTTTGGGGAGGTGGCGCGAGCGCAGCCACTCCAGCAGCTCGGCGCGCCGCTCGGCCGACTCCGCGTCGATGACCTCCAGGACCAGGCCCGCGTACGGGTGGTCCAGGGCGTGGAAGTCCCTCGGGCCCGCCGCCCCGTCGCGGTACACGCTCGCCTCGTGGTCCTGGAACGCGGTGAAGACGTGGGTGCGGTCCTGGTAGACGCGGGCGTCGCGGTTGAGACGCTTGTTGATGGCGACGGTCCACTTCATGTGGTCGGCGTAGCGGCCGGCCGTGATCCAGTACGTGGAGAGGTAGCAGCCGGCGGTGACGGGCCGGGCGACCGCCGACTTCTCCGGGGTGCGCAGGAGTTGCAGGTCGCGGGTGGCGACCCAGCGGCGGCCTGCGTACATCCAGGGCATGGCCATCGCGCCGGCGTAGTAGTGGTCGTCCTCGTACCAGCGGTTGTAGGCGTACTCGTGGCCGGGATGCGGCTCGACCATGGTGATCAGGGCATGTCCCGGCCGGACTCCGTACGGCCCTACGGCGGCCAGCTCGGCGTACGTCTCGCTGCGGGTGTCGTCGCTCATGCGGTTCCCCTTTCCTGCGGTCACCCATACTCTGACGCTCCGTCAGATATCGCGCCAGAGCCTGTGAACCGGGAGGGGTCGGGATGTCAGTACTCACGGGAAGGACCGTCGTCGTGTCGGGAGTCGGCGCAGGGCTCGGCCACCAGGTCGCGGCGGCGGTCGTACGGGACGGGGGCAACGCGGTCCTCGGGGCGCGCACCGAGTCGAGCCTCGCCAAGAGCGCCGCCGAGATCGATCCGGACGGTGCGCACACCGCGTACCGGCCGACGGACATCACCGACGAGCAACAGTGCCTCGCGCTCGCCGAGTTGGCGCGGGAGCGCTTCGGCCGGATCGACGCCGTCGTCCATGTGGCGGCCTGGGACAGCTACTTCGGCGGCCTGGAGGACGCCGACTTCACAACCTGGCGCTCGGTGATCGACGTCAACCTGCTGGGCACCCTGCGGATGACCCGGGCGTGCCTGCCGGCGCTCAAGGTGCGCGGAGGCGCGGTGGTGTTCATCGGCACGCAGTCGGCGGTCGCGGCGCCCACGCAGGTACGCCAGGCGGCGTACGCGGCCTCCAAGGGGGCCCTGACCAGCGCGATGTACTCCCTGGCTCGAGAACTCGGCCCCCACCGCATCCGCGTCAACTCCGTCCTCCCGGGCTGGATGTGGGGGCCGCCGGTACAGGCCTACGTCCGGTTCACCGCGGAGACCGAGGGCGCGCCCGAGTCGGAGGTACTGAATCGGCTGACCGAGCGGATGGCGTTGCCGGAACTGGCGACGGACGCCGACGTGGCAAACGCGGCCGTCTTCCTCACCTCGGACCGGGCACGGGCGATCACGGGGCAGTCGCTGCTGGTGAACGCGGGGGAATTGATGCGGTGAACGGGAGTGGTAGAGCGTCTCAGGCCCTCGGGTAGCGGGCCAGCCAGCCCGGGGAGGAGCCGGTCGGGCCGTGCAGCGCCGGGCCCTGGGTCATCTCCATCGCGAAGTCGTCGGCGAGTTCCAGGATCGTGGGACGACCCTCCAGCTCGGCCAGCCAGGCCGGCGGGAGGGCCGTCTCGCCGTGCAGGGCACCGAGGAGACCGCCGGTCAGGGCGCCCGTCGCGCCGGAGGGGCCGTCGTGGTTCACGGAGAGGCAGAGACCGTGGCGGACGTCCTCCCCCACCAGGGCGCAGTACACGGCGACGGCCAGTACGCCCTGCGCGGCCCCGTCGCCGACGAGTTCCTCGATCCGGTCCGGCGTCGGCATGCCCTGTCGTACCGCGCCCAGCGCGTGCTGGAGGGCGCTCGACACCGGTTCGTGCCCCGGGCGGGCGGCGAGCAGCGCGAGGGTCCGCTGGACGGCCCCGTCCAGGCTCTCGCCGCAGGCCAGGCCGTGCACGATGACGGCGTACGCGCCCGCCGACAGGCAGGCTGCGGGGTGGCCGTGGGTCTGGGCCGCGCACTCGACGGCGAGCTGGGCGACCAGCTGCGGCTCCCAGCCGACGAGCAGACCGAAGGGCGCGGAACGGGCGGCGGCCTCGGGGCCCGCCTCGCCGGGGTTCTTCGGGGCTTCCAAGGTGCCCATGGTCTCGTCGCCGAGGCCGAGCAGCAGCGAACGGGCGGGATCGCGGCGGGCGTACAGCCACTCCTCCCGCGCGAGCCAGCCGTCGTCCTTGCGGCGCTCGTCCGGGCCCCAGTCCCGCTGGGTCGCGGCCCACCGCAGATACGCCCGGTGCAGATCGGTGGGCGGATGCCAGGCGCCGGTGTCCCGGCGGACCTGGGCGCGTATGAGCCCGTCGACGGTGAAGAGGGTGAGCTGGGTCAGGTGGGTCACGGCACCGCGACGCCCGTACCCGAGCCCGAGATCTACGAGGCCTTCGACGCCGTAGGCCTCCCGGATCCCGGCGAGGTCCAGCCCGTCGACCGGCGCCCCGAGCGCGTCCCCGACGGCGACGCCGAGCATGGTGCCGCGCACCCGGCTGCGGAAGTCCTGCTGCTCGGAACGGCCCCAGACGGCACCGGCTGTCGCCCCCACCAAGACCTCCCCGCGGACACCGTCCGTACGTACGACAGCTCAGCACTGTAATCGACCGGGAACGGTCGGTTCAGGGGCGGAAGGGTATGCGGGATGTGCGGTAAGTGGTCGGGAGTGATCCGGAGTGTTCGGGTTTCAGCCTTGGCTACGCCACGTGCCGCTCGGGTGTCCCGCTTGTGCGGGCCACCCGGCAGTCGCGGCATCTGCCCGGTTCCTCGGAGCGGAAGGCACGGTCACGGGTCTGCGCGATCCGGCGCAACTTCCGCCCACACCGTCTTGCAGGGCAGTGGCGCCCGGTCCACGCCCCAGCGGTCCGCGTACGCCATGACCAGACGGAGTCCGCGCCCGGACTCCGCCTCCTCGGCAACCAGGTCGGGGATGCGCGGGATCCGGTCGCCCCGGGGGTCGGTCACCTCAATACGGAGGGCACCGGCCGCGTCCAGCCTCAGCGTCAGGCGGAAGTCACGGCCCGGGACGCGGCCGTGCAGCACGGCGTTCGCGGCGAGTTCGGCCACGATGTGCTCCGCGGGCTCGGACGGGCGCCCCCAGTCGGCGAGTTGACGCTCGGTGAGCAGCCGGGCGAGTCGAGCACCTCTTCGAGTTGCGGACAACTGAACCATGAAGAGGTGCGCAGGGAGGGTTACTTGGGGAAGGGATTCCTGGTTCACGCGACTCAGCGTGCTCGTCCGTTCCTACGCTGAACAGCAACGACTCCGGTACGGAACGTGACTGTCCGGCGGGGAGCCGGGGCCGTACGGCTTGTACGTCGGGAGGGGAAGACGTGGAGGACGAGGAGGCTGCGGCCGTACTCAGGGCGGTCGGGCGGCAGATCAAGGCCTGGCGGGAGGCTGCCGGGTGGACTCAGCCGGAACTCGGGGACGCCATCGGGTACGGCGGAGAGATGGTTTCGTCGGTGGAGCGGGGGCGGAGGGTCCCCAAGCCTGACTTTCTGACCAAGGCCGATGAGGCGCTGGGGGCGGGCGGGAAGATCGCCGCGATGACGAAGGACGTGGAGGAGGCCCGGTATCCGAAGAAGGTGCGGGATCTGGCGAAGCTGGAGGAGGAGGCCGTCGAGCTGGGGGCCTACGCCAGCCACCACATCCACGGCCTCCTGCAAACACCGGAGTACACACGGGCGTTGTACGCGATGCGGCGGCCTCCATACCCCGAGGACGAGATGGACCGCCTCGTCGCCGCACGCATGGCTCGAAAGGCCATCTTCGACCGCACCCCTCGCCCGCAGATCACCTTCGTCCAGGAGGAGGTGACACTTAGGCGGCCGATCGGAGGCAGGGTGGTGCTGCGGCGACAGCTCGAACACCTATTGGACATCGGTAGATTGCGGCACGCTGTGATTCAGGTGATGCCCACAGACTGTGAGGACCACGCAGGCATGGGCGGCTCTCTTCAGCTGATGAAACTCAGGGACGGCAAGACTCTGGGGCACCTGGAGGTCCAGTTCCTCAGCCGACTGATCAGTGATCCGCGGGAGGCCCAGACCCTGGAGATCAACTATGGAATGATCCGCGCGCAGGCGCTCACGCCCCAAGAATCGTTGGCCTTCATCGAGAAAGTACTGGAGTGGGAGACATGACTGCCCTTACGTGGTTCAAGAGCAGCTACAGCAGCAATGAAGGTCCCGAGTGCGTCGAAGTCGCCATATCCCCCACCGCACTGACGGTCCACGTACGCGACTCCAAGAACCCCACAGATCCACACCTCACCCTCGCCGCAACAACTTGGTCCGCCTTCCTCACGCACCTGACGAAGTGACCGTTGGGCCGCCCGCTTCTTGGCCAGTGTCGCGCTTCCGCGAGCCGAGTAAAGGGCGCTACGCGTCGCCTTCGGCGATGGGCCTACGGCCCACCCTTGACTCGGCCCGCTCCAGCACGTGAGAGAAGCGAGCGAGCGGCCCGGAGAGAGCGGGTGGCCAGACCGGCGTGCACCCTCGGGTGGCTTGCGGGGCAGGCGGGGTGGAGGGGCGCGGTCGCACCTCGCCAGCACGCCGGGTGGGCTTAGCGGCGAGCGGTAGGGGGGTGGGGCGCAGCAGGGGGGCGGGGGCACGCCGGGCCAGCTCAGCGACAAACGGCCGGTGGTGTGGTGCAAGGGGCGAGGCGATCCGGAAGCCACTTCCTTCGTCACACCAGACCCACAGGCCACTTGGCAGCCGGTGATTGGCAGATCTGGGCCACTCTCAGAGCTACTGACCTGCTGCTGACCTGCCTTCTTGGGGCCTTCGACTGGCCCAGATCTGCCAATTACGGCTGGTCCTGTGACTGAGGAAGCCCATGAGACCCATGAGGCCGACCAGGCACCACCCGCCGCCAGCCCTCCCCCGCCACCATTCGCGACCGCGCCCCACTCACAGGCCGAGGCCGCCAGCGCCACCCGGCGTGCCGCCACCTGGCGCGCCCCACCCACTCACAGCTCCCCGCCAAGCCCGCCCGGCGTCCCGCCACCCCGCCGACGCGCACCACCACCCACCGCTCCCCGCCAAGCCCACCCGGCGTCCCGCCACCCCGCCGACGCGCACCACCACCCACCGCTCGCCGCTGAACCGGCCCGGCGTGCAGGCGAGGCGCGACCGCGCCCACCCACCAACCGTTCGCCGCCAAGCCCATCCGGCGTGCTGGCGAGGCGCGACCGCGCCCCCACCCCGCCTGACCTCGCAACCGGCCTCGGGGCGCACCCCGGCCGGCCACCCGCTCTCCCCGGGCCGCCCGCACGCTTCACCCACGTGCTGGAGCGAGCCGAGTCAAGGGTGGGCCGCAGGCCCATCGCCGAAGGCGACGCGCAGCGCCCTTTACTCGGGTCGCGGAAGCACGACACTGACCCAGAAGCGGGCGGCCCACACCGAGACACGGCACCCCCGCAATAGAGGTCGACCCAGTGGTGCCTCGCCTCATGGCGTGGCGTCGGCTGACAGGCAGGCGGCGTTTTCTTCGTCGGTGGAGGCCATCGTGTGGGCGCCCAGGGTGCGGTGGACGGCGGCTCGCTGGAGTAGGGCCCATACGTAGGAGGGGTTCCGGCTCAGTGCGGTGTTCAGGTCCGTCAGCGCTTCCTCGGGGCGGCCGAGGGCGGCCAGTGTGGCGCCTCGGCTGGCGCGGGCCGAGACGTACTCGGGGGCCAGGGTCAGGGCTCGGTCGAGGTCGGCCAGGGATTCGTCGTGGCGGCCGATTGCCCGTAGCGCGTCGCCGCGTTCGCACAGGCCCCAGGCCCAGTCGGGGTCGACGGCGAGGGCTCGGTCCAGGTCGGCCAGTTGGCGGTCCGGGGCGCCCAGGGCGCGCCAGACGCGGGCCCGGCGGGCGAGGGCCCACGGGTAGTCCGGGTTGAGTTCGAGGGCACGGTTCAGGTCGAGGAGGGCCGCGTCCGGGTCTCCGTGGCGCAGGTGTGCCGCGCCACGGGAGGCCCAGGCGAAGTCGAGGGTCGGGTCGAGGTCGAGGGCCCTGCCCAAGTCCCGGACCGTCTCCTCGTAGCGGCCCTGAATGCGGTGGTATTCGCCCCGGATCGCACACCACAGGGCGTTGCCCGGTTCCAGCGCGAGTGCCCGGTCCAGGTCGGCGACGGCCGCGTCGTAGTCGTCCAGCCGTGCGTGGGTCTCGGCCCGGCCCTGGTAGGCGCGGGCCAGGCCGGGGTCCAGGGAGACGGCGCGGTCGAACTCGGCCAGCGCTTCCCCGTGGGCGCCCGTGTCCCGCAGGGCGTTGCCCCGTACCGTCCGGGCGTGGGCCTGCCCCGGTACGTCGAGCACGGCGCCGCGCAGGAGGTGGGCGAGGGCCGCCGGTATGCCGCCGTCGGCCAGCGCGGCCGTCAGGTCGCTGCCCCAGCGGCCCGCGTCCCGGGCGTCGGCGTCCTGTCCGGCGTCCACGAGCGCCCGGGCCCAGCGCACGGCGGCGGTCTCCCCGGCGTCACAGGCGGCCACGAAGTCCCGCAGCGCCGCCGGAAGGGCGTCCCGCTCCCCGGCGCACAGCAGGTGGTAGGTCTCCGCCAGCCGCAGTTCCTGCCATGCCTCGTCCTGCCACAGCTCCCGCCCTTCCCGGTCCCCCCACCCGGCCTCCGCCTCCCCCAGCCACCGCCCGAACACCCCCGCCAACCGCCGCTGCCGCTCCGCCCACCCCCGGGGCGAACGTCGGCGTTGCAGCCGCAGCATCGGCGCCCGTACGACGTCGTGGTACTGCGCCCACTCCCCCCGCTCGCTGACGAAGGGCAACCCCCTCAGCCACTCGTACAGCACGTCATCGCCCGCGTCCTCCACCACCGCCCGGAACACGTCCGCGTCCAGTCGGCGGGGCAGGGCGCAGGCCAGGGCGACGGCGCGGCGGACGGGGTCCCGCTCCCACTTGAGGAAGTGCTCGACGGCGGAGGCGCTGGGGTCACCCACGTCCTGCGGATCGGCGGGCCGGGCCTCGGCCAGGGTCGAGACCAGTACCGGGAGTCCGCCCGTGAGGCGCAGCACCTCCTCGACGACGGGCTCGGCCACCACGCCCCGGGCCGCGAGCAGTCCCCTCGACTCCTCCTCCGTGAACGGCGTGAGGGGCATCTGGGTGAGGAAGTCGGCGAAGCCGCCCCAGCGGGCGGGGTCGAGGGGGCGCTGTCCGGAGGTCACCACGACGACGGTGGCCGGGAGGGTGCCGTGACGCTCGGTCGTCATCACCTCGTGCAGCCAGCCGTCGAGGAACGGCCCCGTCCGCTCGTACGTGTCGAAGAACAGGACGATCCAGGGGACGGCCGATGCCGCCTGCGTCAGTTCGTCGAGCAGCACCGGGGTGAGGACCCGCTCCGGTGCCAGGACCAGTTGTACGTCCTCCTGACTGCGCAGGCGGGCGCTCACCCCGGCCCGCAGCCGGTCGGCGCCCTGGGCGAGCCGGTCGGCGTCGAGGGCGCCGGCGAAGGGGCCGACCACCGGGACCATGCCCAGGCCCGCGAGTCCGGCGCGGGTCAACGTCAGGCTCGTCGCCGAGGGTTCCTCGGGGGCGAGGGCCGCGGCCGCCGCCTCGGCCTCGTGCCGTCGCTCGCGGTGCGCGGCCAGCAGACGGTCCAGCTCCTTGAACCGCCGCCCTCGGTCCCGGAACTGACGGCTAATCAGCTCCATGGTTTCGGGCAGGCTGTCCACCGTCTCGTCCACGTAGGCCGTGAACGCGCCCCGTTCCCGGGCGAGCTGCTCCAACTCCCGTAC
Organism: Streptomyces sp. TRM68416; assembly: GCF_014596915.1. Lineage (GTDB taxonomy): Bacteria > Actinomycetota > Actinomycetes > Streptomycetales > Streptomycetaceae > Streptomyces. The sequence continues at coordinate 21,254 of NZ_JACVWU010000036.1, read as the reverse complement.
CAGGAACGTCTTCCCAACCCCCGCGTTGCCGTGCACGTGGAAGAGGAAGCGATGCCGTTCGTCCTCGGGCGGGAGGTCCAAGTTCTGCCGGAACGCCGCCCGTTCGGCGATGCGCCCCACGAAGCCGGCGCGCCTGCGCTGCCGAATCAGCTCCTGCATCGTCAACCGCGCCTCTGCCATGCCTCATTCTGGCTCGATCACCGTGGATCACGGCACCCCGCCCGGGGGAGGATGGCCCTCATGGCATCGACACCCCCACGCAGCGCTCTCCGCCTCACCGCCCTCCTCCTCACCGCGTCCGTCGCGCTCTACATGGCTCTCGTGGCCTTCGGGAACATCACGGACTTCGGGACGAACCAGCAGTTCGTGCGGCACGTGCTGGCGATGGACACGACGTTCAAGGACGACGACCTGATGTGGCGGGCCGTCACCAGCAAGGGACTTCAGGATGCGGCGTACGTCGCGATCATCGTCTGGGAGACCCTCGCCGCCCTCGTGCTGATCTACGGCAGCTGGCTCTGGGCCCGTCACGACACGGCCCGCGCCCGCCGGGTCTCCACGTACGGCCTGCTCATGGTGATGCTGCTGTTCGGCGCCGGGTTCATCGCGATCGGCGGTGAGTGGTTCGCGATGTGGCAGTCCGGGGACTGGAACGGGCTGGACGCGGCGACGCGGGTGTTCGTGTTCAGCGGGATCGTGCTGCTGGTGAACCACCTGCCGGGCACGGCCGAGTCCTAATCGACGGAGGAGCCGTCCGAGCTGCTGCCGCTCCGGTTCGACCCCTTGTTGGACTTCACCAGCGCCGCCACCACCTCGCCCGCGCCCCGCGTCACGGCTGCCGCCCCGCGTGCCCAGCGCGGGGCGGTGCCCCGGCTCGCCCAGACGACGCAGACGCAGCCGCCGACGACCAGCGCCAGCAGTACGGAAAGGATCAGCACGCCCACGTTTTGGTTACCCCCGCTGTCTACTCGACGACCGCGACGGTCGTCCCCGCCGACCCGAACGTCCACAGCGCCGACCCGTCCGCCGTCGTCATCCGGATGCCGCCGGTCCGGGCCCCGTCGGCGGGCGGGGGCGAGGAGCCGTCCACGGCGTTGGAGAACGCGACGTTCACGCCGGACTTCACCGCGAAGTACACCACGTGTTCGATCCGCACGCCGTCGGACCCGGTGATCGGGTCCTCGGTCCGGGTGCCGACCGTGTACGTGCCGGGGTCGGGGTCGACCGTCCCGGGCCACACTGCGAAGGTGCGGCGGGGGGAGTCGCTCGCGTCCACCAGCCAGACCCGGTCCTGGCCGAGCGAGTAGACGATCCGGCGGCCCGCGCCCGAGCCGTCCGGTACGGCGGCCGGGGCGGCGGACTCCGTGGGCTGGGGCTCGGGGCCGGTGGTGGCGGAGGCGCTCGGGCGGGCGGCAGCGGCGGCGGGCTTGTCGCCCCGGTCCGCCTGTACGGCGAGGGCGGCGACCACGGCTATCGCTCCCACCGTCAGACCGGTCACCCAGACCTTCGAGGCAGGCACGGCACGCATCTCCTCAGCTCACCGACAGGGTCCGATCATCGTACTGCTGTGCGCAGGCCCTCTCGGTCCGGCACCGTGCACGGGCCCTCTCGGCCGGCACCGCGTGCGGCCCCCTCCGCCCGGCACCGCGCGCGGCCCCCTCAGTCCAGCACCGGCAGCAGCTCCGGCAAGTGCCCGTCGGAGGCCGTCGCCGCCCGCTGCCGTTCCTCGGGGACCTCGCCGTACAGGGTCGTGCGGGGTTTCGCCGGGCGGCCCGCCGCGTCCGCCACCGCGATCAGGTCCTTCACCGACTTGTAGGAGCCGTAGGAGGAGCCCGCCATGCGGGAGATCGTCTCCTCCATCAGGGTGCCGCCCAGGTCGTTGGCGCCGGAGCGGAGCATCTCCGCGGCACCCTCGGTGCCCAGTTTCACCCAGCTTGTCTGGATGTTCGGGATCCACGGGTGGAGCAGGAGCCGGGCCATGGCCGTCACCGCCCGGTTGTCCCGGACGGTCGGGCCGGGGCGCGCGATGCCCGCCAGGTACACCGGTGCGTTGGTGTGGATGAACGGCAGGGTCACGAACTCCGTGAAGCCGCCCGTCCGCTGCTGGATGCCCGCCAGCGTGCGCAGGTGGCCGAGCCAGTGCCGGGGCTGGTCGACATGGCCGTACATCATCGTCGACGACGAGCGTATGCCCAGCTCGTGGGCGGTGGTGATCACTTCGATCCAGGTGGCCGTGGGCAGTTTGCCCTTGGTGAGGATCCAGCGGACCTCGTCGTCGAGGATCTCGGCGGCGGTGCCGGGGATCGAGTCGAGGCCCGCCTCCTTCGCGACCGTCAGCCACTCGCGGATCGAAAGGCCGGTCCGCGTCGCGCCGTTCACGACCTCCATGGGCGAGAAGGCGTGGACATGCATCCCCGGCACGCGCTCCTTCACCGCCCGCGCGATGTCGAAGTACGCCGTCCCGGGCAGGTCCGGATGGATGCCGCCCTGCATGCAGACCTCCACCGCGCCCACCTCCCAGGCCTGTTGGGCGCGGTCGGCGACCTGGTCCAGGGAGAGCGTGTACGCGTCCGCGTCCGTCCGGCGCTGGGCGAAGGCGCAGAAGCGGCAGCCGGTGTAGCAGACGTTGGTGAAGTTGATGTTCCGCGTGACGATGTACGTCACGTCCTCGCCGACGGCTGCCTTGCGGACGTCGTCCGCGATCCGGCACAGGGCGTCGAGCGCGGCCCCGTCCGCGTGCAGCAGGGCCAGCGCCTCCTCGTCCGTCAGCTTCGTCGGATCGTCGGCCGCCGTCGCCAGCGCCGCCCGTACGTCGGTGTCGATGCGCTCCGGCGCCATGCCCGGCGCCGCCGCCTCGCGCAGGGCGCCCCAGTCGCCGTAGACCTCGTCGAAGTCGTCGCGGCGGTCGGAGGTGCGGCCCTCGGTGTCGATGGTGGCGTGCAGGTCGGTGCGGCCGCTCGCCTCGAAGGCCTCCTCCGGTTCCTGCCAGGGCCGGCCCTCGACGGCCGCGTCCGGCAGGGCGAGGCCCGTGGCCGGGTCGGCCAGCGCCGCCACGTGCGGGCGCAGCCGCGGGTCCAGCCAGGGCTCGCCCCGGCGGACGAACTCCGGGTACACGCACAGCCGTTCGCGCAGCTCGAACCCGGCGGCGGACGAGCGCCGGGTCAGCTCCTCGATCTGCGGCCAGGGGCGCTCGGGGTTCACGTGGTCGATGGTCAGCGGGGACACCCCGCCCCAGTCGTCGATCCCGGCGCCGATGAGACGCTCGTACTCGCCCTCGACGAGGTTCGGCGGGGCCTGGATGCAGCCGCTGGGGCCCATGACGAGGCGGGCGACGGCCACGGCGGCGACCAGTTCGTCGAGTTCGGCGTCGGGCATGCCGCGCATCGCCGTGTCCGGCTTGGCGCGGAAGTTCTGGATGATCAGTTCCTGGATGCCGTGGTACGCCCGCGCGATCTTCCGCAGCCCGAACAGCGACTCCGCCCGCTCCTCGTAGGTCTCGCCGATCCCGATCAGGATCCCGGAGGTGAAGGGGACCGACGAACGGCCCGCGTCCTCCAGCACCCGCAGCCGTACGGCGGGTTCCTTGTCCGGGGAGCCGTGGTGCGGGCCGCCCGGCTCGGACCAGAGCCGGGTCGCGGTCGTCTCCAGCATCATGCCCATGGAGGGGGCGACCGGCTTCAGGCGCTGGAAGTCCGTCCACGACATCACGCCCGGGTTCAGGTGCGGCAGGAGCCCGGTCTCCTCCAGGATGCGGATCGAGATCGCCCGGACGTAGGCGATGGTGTCGTCGTAGCCGTGCGCGTCGAGCCATTCGCGCGCCTCGGGCCAGCGGTCCTCGGGCTTGTCGCCGAGGGTGATCAGGGCTTCCTTGCAGCCGAGGGCGGCGCCCTTGCGGGCGATGTCGAGGACCTCGTCGGGGGACATGAACATGCCGTGACCGGCCCGGCGCAGCTTGCCCGGCACGGTGACGAACGTGCAGTAGTGGCACTTGTCCCGGCACAGCCGGGTGAGGGGGATGAAGACGCTCTTCGAGTACGTGATGACGCCCGGCCGGCCTGCCGCCTCCAGGCCCGCGTCCCGCACCCGGGCGGCCGACGCGGCGAGGTCGTCGAGCGCCTCGCCGCGGGCCTGGAGCAGGACGGCCGCCTCGGCGACGTCGAGCGCGACGCCGTCCCGGGCGCGTTTGAGGGCGCGACGCATGGAGTTCTCGGTCGGGCCGGTTCCGGGGGTCGCGGAAGTCGTCATCCTTCGAGCATACGAGCGGCTTGATCAGTACGGACAAGCGCTGCCCGGTTCTTCTCCGGCCGCCGGGCGTTGCAGCGTGTCACTGGAAGCGGGCGTAGTCGTCGAGTACGCGAAGCACCTCCGCCTCCCCCGCCGCGGGCAGCTGCACCACGATCTCCTCGATGCCGAGATCCGCGTAGTGCGCCAGCTTGCCGGGCGTGGGCTGGACGGCGTACGGGACGATCTGGAGGGCGTCCGGTGCCCGGCCCGCCTCCGCCCACGCGGCACGCAGCACCGGCAGCGACTCCGACAGGCCCCGCCCGCCGATCGGCAGCCAGCCGTCGGCGTACGCGCAGATGTGGGCGAACAGCTTCGGCCCTGCGGCCCCGCCGACCAGGGTGCGCGGACCGTTGACCGGGCCCCGCGGCTTCTGCACCGGCTTCGGGTACGCGTACGAGGCACGCACCGACCCGAACTCCCCCTCGTACGCGGCAGGTTCCTGCGCCCAGAGTGCTCGCATCAGCGCCATCCGGTCCCGGACGAGTTCGCGCCGCGTGCGCCACTCCACGCCGTGGTCGGCTGCCTCCTCCACGTTCCAGCCGAAGCCGACGCCGAGGGTGAAGCGGCCGTGGGAGAGGTGGTCGAGGGTGGCGATCTGCTTGGCGAGGTCGATCGGGTCGTGCTGTGCGACCAGCGTGATGCCGGTGCCGAGGCCGAGCCGCTCGGTGACCGCGGCGGCCTGGCCGAGGGCGACGAAGGGGTCGAGGGTGCGGGCGTACTCGGGCGGCAGCTCGCCGCCCGCCGGGTACGGGCTGGTCCGCTCGACGGGGATGTGGGTGTGTTCGGGCAGGTAGAGCCCGGCGAACCCGCGCTGCTCCAGTTCGCGGGCGAGCCGGGTGGGGGTGATCGTCTCGTCGGTGAGGAAGATCGTGGCAGCGATACGCATGTCCGCATCTGTACCGCGCCCGGGGAAGGAAGTCGATACCGACCGGTCGGCACCTGCCGACTTCCGACGGCTCCCCGGGGGCGTGACGGGAGCCGCCGCCGCGCCTACGTTGGAGGCGTGACCCTCGACCCGGAGACGCGCACGATCCGAGGCACGCTGCCCACCGGCTCCCCCGACTACGTGTACGTACCCCTCGAAGTCCCGGACGGCGTAAGGGAGATCAGGGTCTCCTACACCTACGACCGGCCCGCCGTCCCGCCCGGCACCCCGGGCAACGCCCTCGACATCGGCCTCTTCGACGAACGGGGCACCGACCTCGGCGGCAAGGGCTTCCGGGGCTGGTCGGGCGGCGCGCGCACCGAGTTCTTCGTCCGCGCCGACGACGCGACGCCCGGGTACCTCCCGGGCCCGCTGCCCGAGGGCACCTGGCACCTCGCGCTCGGCCCGTACACGGTCGCCCCGCAGGGCCTGGCCTACGAGCTGACGGTCACGCTCTCCTACGGCGACCAGGGCGCCGTCGCCGAGCCGGTGTACCCGCCGCAGCGGGCCCGGGGGCGGGGCCGGGACTGGTACCGCGGGGACTGCCACCTGCACTCCTGGTACTCCGACGGCCGACGCACCCCGGCCGAGATCGGCGCGCTCGCGCGGGCCGCGGGCCTGGACTTCATCAACAGCTCCGAGCACAACACCCAGTCCGCGCACGCCCATTGGGCGGACGTGGCGGGCGACGACCTGCTGGTGCTGCTGGGCGAGGAGGTCACCACCCGGAACGGTCACGTCGTGGCGCTGGGCACCGATCCCGGCACGTTCGTCGACTGGCGCTACCGGGCCCGCGACCACCGCTTCGGCCGGTTCGCACGGCAGATCCGGCGGGCGGGCGGCCTGGTCGTACCGGCGCATCCGCACGCCCCCTGCATCGGCTGCAACTGGAAGTTCGGCTACGGCGAGGCGGACGCGGTCGAGGTGTGGAACGGCGCCTGCACGCCCGACGACGAGATGGCGCTGGCCCACTGGGACAGCATGCTCGTCGCCTCCGTACGGGACGGCCGTGACTGGATCCCGGCGATGGGCAACAGCGACGCCCACCGGGATCCCGACCCGGTCGGCACCCCGCAGACAGTCGTCCTCGCCGACGACCTGACCCGGGAGGCGATCCTGGAGGGGATCCGGGCGGGGCGTTCGTACGTGGCCGAGTCGCGGCACGTCTCCCTGGCCTTCACGGCATCGGACGAGCACGGCGAACAGGCGGGCATCGGCGGCCGGTTGGAGACCGCGGCGGACACCCCGGTCACCGTCCGCCTGGAGGCCACGGGCGCCCCGCGCTGCACGGTCCGCTTCGTGACCGACCAGGGCGCACTGTTCACGAGCGCACCGCTGCCGGTGTCGGGAGCGGGGGTGGTCGAGTGGCGGACCACGCCGTCCTACGCGGCTTACGTGCGGGCGGAGTTGCGGCACGAGACAGCGATAGGCCCACTGCCGGGGGCGCCGGCCGCGTTCACGAACCCGATCTTCCTCGGCGGGTGAGGCGGTGCGGGGTTGGCGTGGGGTGGGTCGCGCGGCCCGGCACCGCCTGCTTGGGGTGAGCGCCTCGAAGGGGCGCGGGGAACTGCGCGACCAGCTCCCACCGGCCCGCGGGATGGACGGCGGTGCGGGCCGTGGCTCACCCCTCCAGGTCCGCCACCACCGCCGCGTGGTCGGACGGCCATACACCGTTCGCCGGACCGTGACCGGCACGGCGTACGTCCAGCACCGTCCCCTCCCCCTCCGGGCCGGCCGGTGCGCCGACGAGGACGTAGTCGACGCGGACGCTCGGGCCGAGGCCTGCGTGGACGTACGGGTTGGTGGTGTCCCAGGTGGCGGAGGGGGCGGCCGGGTCGGCGTACTCCCAGGCGTCGAAGAAGACCTGGCCGGGGACGGCGGGCGCGGTGCGGGTGCCGCTGAAGAGGCGGATCTCGTCGGAGTCGGGCCGGGCGTTGAAGTCGCCGGTGACGACGGGCGGGAAGCCGGTGCCGTGCCGGTGTGCCGCGACGAACTCGGCGAGGGCGGCGGCCTGTTGGCACCGCACGGCGGAGGCGTGCAGGGCCGAGGTGAAGTGCGTGGTGAAGAAGGGGACGGGGCCTCCGGGACGCGCCAGGCGCGCGTACAGGGCCAGTCGGCCGTCGTCCAGATCGTCCGGTGCCGGTAGCCGCAGGACGTCCCGCTCGGTGACCGGCCAGCGGCTGAGCACGGCGGTGCCGATGTCGGCGGTCGGGTCGTCGATGCGCCGCCGCCAGCGTTCGGGGGCCGGGGACGGGGCCCAGGCGCAGTGCATGCCGAGGGCCCCGGCGAGCCACTCGGCGAGGTTCTCGCCGTCGGCGGCCCACACCTCCTGCAGACCCACCACGTCGGGCCGCAGCTCCCGCAGCACGGCCAGGATCGCCTTCTGCCGCTCACGCCAGGGGCCGAACCGCCACCACAGATTCCAGGTCACGACGCGCACGGACCACCCGCCCCTCGCTCAGGGCACCATTAAAGGGGCCCCGGGCCGCCACGCGTGGGCCGGAGCGCGAAACGTGCGTGAACTCGAATGCGCCACCCAGCCCGCATGACGGTCGTATGATGCTCGCATGACGGTGAACATGACGATGAGCCTGCCCGACGAGGTCGCCGCCTTCGTGAAGTCGAAGGGCAACGCCTCGGCCTACACGGCGCGCATACTGCGCCAGCAGATGCTCGCCGAGGAGCTGGAACGATCCGCGCGACTGCGCGCCGAAGCCGGAATCGTGACGACGGTCGGCAAGCCGGACGAGACCGAGGAGGAGACCCTGGAGCGGTGGGGCCGGGTGGCAGGCCGGTGAAGCGTGGGCACGTCTATCAAGTGAACTTCGCCGGAGGCCCCGCGCACGTCCTGGTGGTCTCGTCCGACGCGCTCAACGCGCAGAACAAGTGCGCCACCTGCGTACTGCTGTACCCCCAGCAAGTACGTGAGGCCACACTCGTCGACATCCCCGTAGCCTCGCCCTCGACCGGCACCGTCGTGCTCGGCGAGTTCCGCACACTGTCCGAACCGCGCTTCGCTCAGGACCTGGGGCCGGTGGACCAGCGCGTCATGGAAGCCGTCGAGATCGGCCTCCGTGCCGCGTTCGACCTGTAGCCGCCGCCCCCCTCACCCCGGCCACACGATCGCCTGTACCTCGCTGTAGGCGTGCAGCGCGTAGGAGCCGACGTCGCGGCCGACGCCGCTGGCCTTGAAGCCGCCGAACGGTGCCTCCATGTTCCGGCCCACGGTGTTCACGCCGACCCCGCCCGCCCGCAGCCGTCGGGCCACGCGGAAGGCGCGGGCCACGTCGCCGGACCAGACGTAGTCGATGAGGCCGTAGTCGGAGTCGTTGGCCAGGGCGATGCCCTCCTCCTCGTCGTCGAAGGGGATCACGCACACCACCGGGCCGAAGATCTCCTCGCGGGCCACCCGCATGTCGTTGGAGCAGTCGGCGAGCAGCGTCGGAGCGACGTGGAAGCCCTTCTCCAGGGGCGGCCGCTCGCCGCCCGCGACGATCGTCGCGCCCTCCTTGCGGCCCAGTTCGACGTACGCCTCCACGCGCTCCCGGTGCGCGGCCGAGATCACCGGCCCGACGACCGTGTCCGGCTCGCGCGGGTCGCCGACCTTCAGCCGCCCCGCGTACGCGGCCAGCCGCTCGACCAGCCGCTCGTACACGCCCCGCTGGGCCAGCACCCGGGTCGGGGCCGTGCAGATCTGGCCGCTGTAGAAGGAGAACGTCGTCCCGATGCCCGCCACCGCCGAGCCGAGGTCGGCGTCGTCGAAGACGAGGGCCGCGCCCTTTCCGCCCAGCTCCATCAGCTGCCGTCGCATGTCGCGCCCGCACACCTCGGCGATCCGCCGCCCGACCGCCGTGGAGCCGGTGAAGCTGACCATGTCGACGTCGGCGCAGCCGACCAGCGCCTCGCCCAGCTCCACCGAGGTCCCGGAGACCACGTTCACGACCCCCCGCGGCACGCCCGCCGCCTCCAGCGCCTCCGCCATCCGGTAGACGGACAGGGGATCCTGCGGGGCCGGTTTCACCACCACGGTGTTGCCCATGGCCAGCGCCGGGGCGACCTTGCCCGCCGCGTTGGCCCACGGGTTGTTGTACGAGGTGACGCAGGCGACGACCCCGACGGGCTGGCGCACGGCGAGCGCCCCCATCACCGCGGCCTTCCCCATCACCCCGGCCTCGTTGATCTGCGGCGGGATCGCCCACTCGGCGCTCTCCACGCGCGCGTAGCGCCGGAACCGGGCCGCGGCCACCCCGACCTGCAGGGCGCGGGCGGTCGCCGTCGTCGCCCCGGTCTCGGCCTGCGCCAGCTCCGCGTACGGCACCAGCCGCTCCCGTACGGTGTCCGCCGCCCGGGCGAGGATCGCCGCCCGTTCCTCGGGGGGCGTGCGCGACCAGGGCCCGAGGGCCTCGCGGGCCGCGGCGCAGGCCGCGTACACCTGATCCCGCGAGGCTTCCGGGGCCCACCCGACGGTCCCCTCGGTCGCCGGGTCGACCACCTCGTAGTGCCCGTGCTCCGGCACCACCCAGGAGCCGCCGACGAACAGCCGCCGGCTCACCGGGTGCTCACCGTCCGCGTGTCCCGCCCGGACCGCAGCACCCGCCCCGGCACCGTCCCCGTCACCACGTCGTCCCGGATCGCCTCGACCCCGTTGACCCACACGGCACGCACCCCGAGGGCCTTGGAGTCCAGCCGCGGACTGTCACCCGGCAGGTCGTGCACCAGGGTGGCCGTGCCCGCGTCGATCCGCTCCGGGTCGAAGAGCACGAGATCCGCATGGAAGCCCTCCTGGATCCGCCCCCGCTCGCGCAGTCCGAACAGCCGCGCCGGGTCGTCCGTCAGCATCCGCACCGCCTGCTCGAGCCCCACCAGCTTCCGGCCCCGCAGACAGTCCCCGAGGAAGCGGGTCGTGTACGGCGCCCCGCACATGCGGTCCAGGTGCGCCCCGGCGTCCGAGCCGCCCAGCAGCACGTCCTCGTGGCTCCAGGTCTGCGCGCGCAGCGCCCAGGACGCCGGGTCGTTGTCCGTCGGCATCGGCCACAGCACGGTCCGCAGCTCGTCGTGGGCGCAGATGTCCACCAGGCAGGCGAAGGGGTCCTGTCCCCGCTCCCGCGCGATGTCCCGCACCACGCGCCCGCTCAGCCCCCGGTTCGCCTCGCTGTACGTGTCGCCGATGACGTACCGCCCGAAGTCCGCGAGCCGCCGGAAGACACCGGCCTCCTTGGACTCGGCGTGCCGCAGCATCTCGGCGCGGACGCCGGGGTCGCGGAGTTTCTCGATGCGCTCGGGCACGGGAAGCCCCAGAATCGGCCCCCAGCCGGGTATCAGGTTCAGCGCGCAGAAGGTGCCCAGCGACATGTTCATCGGCGTGAGGATCGGCATGGTCAGGGCGACGACCCGGCCGCCCGCCTTCCTGGCCCGCTCGCCGGCGAGCAGTTGCCGGGGCACGCGTTCGGGGACGGCCGCGTCGACGGTCAGTACGTTCCAGTTCAGCGGCCGTCCCGCCGCCGCGCTCATCTCCGCGAACAGCTCGATCTCCGCGTCGCTGAACTGGTCGAGGCACCCGGCCACGATCGCCTCGATCTGCGTCCCCTCGTGCTCCCCGACGGCCCGCGACAGCGCGAGCAGCTCCTCGGGCCGGGCGTGCCGGGAGGCGACGGGCTGCCCGTCCCCGTCGGAGTGCGTGGAGGACTGCGTGGTGGAGAACCCCCAGGCACCGGCGTCCATCGCCTCGTGCAACAGCCGCACCATCGCGGCCAGTTGCTCCTCGCCGGGCTGCCCGCCGACGGCGTCGGGGCCCATCACGTACCGCCGCAGCGCACAGTGCCCCACCATGAACCCGGCGTTGACGGCGATCCGCCCCTCCAGCGCGTCCAGGTACTCCCCGAACCCGTGCCAGTTCCAGGGCGCCCCCTCCTCCAGCGCCACCAGCGACATGCCCTCGACCTTGGACATCATCCGCCGCGTGTAGTCGGCGTCCTCGGGGCGGTCGGGGTTCAGCGGCGCCAGGGTGAACCCGCAGTTCCCGGCGGCGACGGTGGTCACCCCGTGGTTGAGGGAGGGGGTGGCGTACGGGTCCCAGAACAGCTGGGCGTCGTAGTGCGTGTGCGGATCTACGAAGCCCGGGGCGAGGACGAGGCCGGAGGCGTCCTCGGAGGAGCGGGAGGGCTCGGTGACGCCGGGAGCGATCACCGCGACCCGCCCTTCCCGGATACCCACGTCGGCGGTATAGGCGGGCGCACCGGTCCCATCAACGACGGACGCCCCTTTGATGACGTGATCGAGCATGGGTTCACCTCCTGAGATGGGGAGCTATGGCTTGTCTAGGGGCGCGGGGCTGTGTCGATGTGCGGCTCCGCCGCGTGGGCGCGACCAGCCCCCACGAACCCGCACCCGCCAACGCACCTCAGCCAACCCCCCGGAACCGCGAAGTCCGATGCACAGGATCCGTGTCGATCTTCGGAATCACGTGCTCCCCGATCAGCCGAATCGTCTGCAACGTCTCCTCCTTCGGCACCCCCACCGGCAGCCCGAAGCTCAACTGGTCCGCCCCGGCCTGCTCCCACCGCTTGCACTGCGTGAGCACCTCGTCCGGATCCCCGCAGATCAGCAGCTCCTCCTCGATGAGGACCTCGACGAACTCCTCGGTGTACTCGGGCAGCGTCTCCGGCCACACCGGGAACCCCTCGGGCCGAGGAAACGTGTCGTGGTACCGGAACACCAGCGAGGGCAGGTAGTGCAGCCCGCCGCTCACGGCGATCCGCACGGCCTCGTCATGCGTGGGCGCGCAGATCGCCGTCGTGGTCACCATCACGTTGTCGTTGACGAAGTCCCCGATCGGCTCGGCGTCCACGATCGCGGTCTTGTACTGCTCCAGCACCCACTCCATGTCGGAGACCTTCTGCACGCTGAACCCCAGCACCCCGAGCCCCTTCTTCGCGGCCATGGCGTACGAGGGGGGCGAGCCGGCCGCGTACCACATGGCGGGGTGCGAGGGGCCGTACGGCTTGGGCAGCACCTTGCGCGGCGGCAGTGACCAGTGCTTGCCCTGGAATCCGGCGTACTCGTCCTGGAGCCACATCTTGGGGAACTCGGCGATGGTCTCTTCCCAGATCTCCTTGGTGTGGTTCATGTCGGTGATGCCGGGCAGGAAGCCGAGGATCTCGTGCGAACCGGCGCCGCGTCCGCTGCCGAACTCGAAGCGGTTGCCGCTGAGGTGGTCGAGCATGGCGACCTTCTCGGCGACCTTGACCGGGTGGTTGACCTGGGCGAGGGGGTTGAAGATGCCGGAGCCGAGGTGGATCCGCTCGGTGGCGTGTGCGAGGTAGCCGAGGAAGACGTCGTTCGCGGAGAGGTGCGAGTACTCCTCCAGGAAGTGGTGCTCGGAGGCCCAGGCGTACTTGAAGCCGGACTTGTCGGCCTGGATGACGTACTCGGTCTCCTCCATCAGCGCCTTGTGCTCGGCGAGCGGGTCGGTCTCGGCGCGTTTGCCCACGTACCCCTGTACAAAGAGCCCGAATTCCACGGAGGTTCACCGTCCCCGGTTTCAGTTAACTGACGGATCGTCAGATTGGCACCGGCCGCTGGGGTCGTCAATAGCTGACGGACAGTCAGATGACGGAGACGCCCGCCAGCCAGCCCCCGTCGATGACGAACGGCTGCCCGGTGATGTACGAGGAGTCCGCACAGGTCAGGAAGAGGGCCAGCCGCGCCACCTCCTCCGGCCGCCCGATCCGCCCCAGCGGCACGAGCTTGCGGTACAGCCCGTCCAGGGCCCGCGCGGTGCCCTCGGAGTCGGCCGCGGGGTCCAGGTGCGCCGGGTTGGACATGGCGGTGTCGATCGCGCCCGGACAGACGGCGTTGACCCGTATCCCGCGGGGCGCCAGCTCCAGCGCGGCGACCCTGGTCAGCCCGAGCACGGCGTGCTTGCTGGCCGCGTACGCGCCCACGGCCGCCATACCGGTCATCCCGGTGTACGAGGCGGTGTTCACGATCGTGCCGCCGTCCTCCAGCTCCGGGGCCGCGGACTTGATCCCGAGGAAGCAGCCGACCTGGTTGACCCGGACGACCTGCATGAACTCGTCGAGGGGTGTGTCGACGAGGGTGTTGAAGCGCAGGATGCCGGCGTTGTTCACCAGCCCGTCGAGACGGCCGTAGGCGTCCTTGGCCGCCGTCACGGCGGACTGCCACTGCTGTTCCTCGCCGACGTCGAGGTGGACATACAGCGCCCCGATCTCCTCGGCGAGCGCCCGCCCCTGCTCGTCGAGCACATCCGCCACGACGACCTCGGCGCCCTCCTCCCGGAACAGCCGCGCCTCCTGCTCCCCCTGCCCGCGCGCCGCCCCGGTGACCAGGACGACGCGTCCGTCCAGCTTGCCCATGTCCCTCCTCAGAGCCGCGGCGCCACCTCGGCGCCGAATGCCGCCATCTGGTCGGTGAGTTCGGCGCGGCTCCGGCTGCGGAACCGCACCTGGATCTGGTCCACGCCCATCGCGCGGTACGCCCGCAGCGACTCGGCGATCCTCTCCGGCGCCCCACTGATCGTGCGTCGGCCGACGTGCCATCCGGGGTCGCCGACGTACAGCGGCTCGGTGATGGCGCCGATGACGAACGGCCCCTCGATGCCCGCCTGTTCGCGCAGACGCCCGATCCGGGCGATCTGCTCGGGCAGCCGTTCCCGGGGGTCGCCCTGCGGCAGCCAGCCGTCCCCCTTGAGGGCGGCCCGGCGCACGGCGGCGGGGGAGGATCCGCCGACCCAGAGGGGCACGTGTTCCTGCGCGGGGCGGGGCCGCTGGCCGAGCCCTTCGAAGTCGTACAACTTGCCGTGGTGCTCGGGGAATTCCTCGGGACCGAGCGAGGCCCGCAGCGCGTCGATCGACTCGTCGAGCACGGCCCCGCGCCGCTCGAAGTCGACGCCCAGCGCCCTGAACTCCTCCTCCACGTGCCCGGCGCCCACCCCGAGGACCAGCCGTCCGCCGGAGAGGTGGTCGAGGGTCGCGTACTGCTTGGCGGTGAGGAGGGGGTGCCGCAGTCCCACGACGGCGACATGGCTCAGCAGCCGTATGCGTTCGGTGGCGGCGGCGAGGTAGGCGAGGGTGGCGACGGGGTCGTACCAGACCGTGCTCATCGCGGGCGCGAGGCGGCGCGGGACGGCGACGTGGTCGCAGGAGGCGAGGTAGTGGAAACCGGCGCGGTCGGCGGCGCGGGCGACGTGCAGGAGGTCGTCGGGTCCGGCGGCGGCCTCCCACGGCTCGGCGTAGAGGGTGGACTGGGACTGGACGGGGAGCTGGATGCCGTACTTCACGGTGACCAGAGCCCCTCGGGGCTGAGCCGGAGCAGCTCGATGGCGTTGCCGCGGACGATCCTCTCGACCACCTCCGCCTCCAGGTGCCCCATCTGCGCCTCGCCGACCTCCCTCGACTTCGGCCAGGTGGAGTCGGAGTGCGGGTAGTCGGTCTCGTAGAGGACGTTGGCGAGTCCGATGGCGTCCAGGTTCCTGAGCCCGAAGGCGTCGTCGAAGAAGCAGCCGTAGACGTGCTCGGCGAAGAGCTCGGACGGCGGCCGGTGCACCTTGTCGGCCACGCCGCCCCAGCCGCGGTTCTCCTCCCAGACGACGTCGGCGCGCTCAAGGATGTACGGGATCCATCCGATCTGCCCCTCCGCGTACATCACCTTCAGGTTCGGGAAGCGCTCGAACTTGCCGCTCATCAGCCAGTCGACCATCGAGAAACAGCAGTTGGCGAAGGTGATGGTGGAACCGACGGCGGGCGGCGCGTCCTTGGAGGTGGAGGGCATCCGGCTGCTGGAGCCGATGTGCATCGCGACGACCGTGCCGGTCTCGTCGCAGGCGGCGAGGAAGGGGTCCCAGTCGTCGGTGTGCACGGAGGGGAGCCCGAGGTGCGGGGGTATCTCGGAGAAGGCGACGGCACGGACGCCGCGGGCGGCGTTGCGGCGCACTTCGGCGGCGGCGAGCTCGGCGTCCCAGAGGGGGATGAGGGTGAGGGGTATGAGACGGCCGTGCGCGTCGGGCCCGCACCACTCCTCCACCATCCAGTCGTTGTAGGCCCGGATGCACAGCAGCGCCAGCTCGTGGTCGCTCGCCTCGGTGAAGGTCTGGCCGCAGAAGCGGGGGAAGGTGGGGAAGCAGAGGGCGGACTGGACGTGGTTGACGTCCATGTCGGCGAGGCGGGCGGGAACGTCGTACGAACCGGGCCGCATCTGCTCGTAGGTGATGACTTCGAGCTTGATCTCGTCCCTGCTGTAGCCGACGGCGGTGTCGAGGCGGGTGAGGGGACGGTGGAGGTCCTCGTAGACCCACCAGTCGCCGATGGGGCCGTCGTCGCTCCCCGGTGTGCCCATCACGGGGCTGAAGCGCCCGCCGAGGAAGGACATCTCCTTCAGCGGGGCCCGGACGATGCGGGGCCCGGTGTCCAGGTACTTCTTCGGGAGCCGGTCCTGCCAGACGTTCGGCGGCTCGACCGTGTGGTCGTCGACGGAGATGATCAGCGGGAAGCCCGTGCGCGGGCTCGGATTGGTCTCCATGCCGGTGACGGTAGCGCCGATCTGACGATCCGTCAGCTCCGCGAGGGTGTGCGGAGGGATTGTGAGGGGATGGTGGTATCCCGCACGTCCGCCTGTGACCGCGGTCTCCCACGGCTGACGCATCCGCCATGAACAAGGCAAACTGGCCTGGTTGTCATGACGTTCTGCAGGGGGACGGCGATGGACGGAGTACCGCGTGTGCCGGAGCAGAAGCGTCCGGGCTCGCACGCGCAGTCGCACTCGGGCTCGGGCTCGGACTCGCACGCACAGGGGTCGACCGCGCTGCGCTTCGGCGTGCTCGGCCCGGTGCGCGCCTGGCGCGACGACGAACTCCTCAACACCGGCTCCCCCCAACAACGCGCCCTGCTGGCCGCCCTGCTGCTCCGCGAGGGCCGTACGGCGACGGCGGCCGAGCTGATCGACGCCCTGTGGGGCGAGGAACCCCCCTCGCAGGCGCTGGCGGCGGTACGGACGTACGCGTCGAGGCTGCGGAAGGCGCTGGACCCCGACGTCCTGGTCAGCGAGTCGGGCGGATACGCGGTCCGGGGCCTGCGCGACGGCGCCCTGGACCTGGCCCAGGCCCAGGAACTGGCGACGGAGGCGGAGAAGGCACGCGGCACCGGCGACCTGGCCCACGCCCGCGAAACCCTCAACCGTGCGCTGGCCCTGTGGGACGGCGAACCGCTGGCGGGGGTCCCCGGCCCGTACGCGGAGGCGCAGCGCGTCCGCCTGGAGGAGTGGCGCCTCCAGCTCCTGGAATCCCGCCTGGACATGGACCTGGAGCAGGGCTGCCACGCGGAGGCGGTCTCGGAACTGACCGCGCTGACCGCGGCCCACCCGCTACGAGAGCGGCTGCGGGAGCTGCTGATGCTGGCCCTGTACCGCAGCGGCCGCCAGGCGGAGGCCCTCGCGGTCTACGCGGACACGCGGCGCCTGCTGGCCGACGAGTTGGGGGTGGATCCGCGGCCGGGGTTGAGGGAACTCCAGCAGCGCATCCTGCAAGCGGACCCGGGCCTGGCGGAACCCTCGGCCCCGCTCGCCGAACCACCGGTGGTCCCGGTCCGCCCGGCACAACTCCCGGCGACGGTACCCGACTTCACGGGCCGCTCGTCCTTCGTGTCCGAGCTGAGCGAGGTACTGGCCTCGGCCGAGGGCCGGGTAATGGCCGTCTCCGCTCTCGCCGGAATCGGCGGCGTGGGCAAGACCACGCTGGCGGTCCACGTCGCCCACCAGGCCCGCTCCGCCTTCCCGGACGGCCAGCTGTACGTCGACCTGCAAGGCGCCGGCTCCCGTGCCGCGGAACCGGAGACGGTCCTGGGCTCCTTCCTGCGCGCCCTCGGCACGGCGGACTCGGCGATCCCGGACTCCCTGGAGGAACGGGCGGCGCTGTACCGCTCGGTCCTCGACGGCCGACGGGTCCTGGTCCTGCTGGACAACGCCCGCGACGCCGCCCAGGTGCGCCCCCTCCTCCCGGGCACCTCGGGCTGCGCGGCGCTGGTCACCTCCCGGGTACGCATGGTGGACCTCGCCGGCGCCCACCTGGTGGACCTGGACGTGATGTCCCCCGACGAGGCCCTCGCCCTCTTCACCAAGATCGTGGGCGAGGAACGCGTGGCCTCCGAGCGGGAGGCCGCCCTGGACGTCGTAGCAGCCTGCGGCTTCCTGCCCCTGGCCATCCGGATCGCGGCGTCGCGCCTGGCCGCCCGGCGGACGTGGACCGTGTCCGTACTGGCCGCCAAGCTGGCCGACGAACGCCGCCGCCTGGACGAACTCCAGGCCGGCGACCTGGCGGTCAAGGCCACCTTCGAGCTGGGGTACGGGCAACTGGAGCCGGCGCAGGCTCGGGCGTTTCGGTTGTTGGGCTTGGCGGACGGGCCGGATATTTCGCTGGCGGCGGCGGCCGCGGTACTGGACCTGGGGGTCGAGGAGACGGAGGACTTGCTGGAGTCCCTCGTCGATACGTCGCTGCTGGAGTCGGCGGCGCCCGGGCGGTACCGGTTCCACGACTTGGTCCGGCTTTATGCGCGGGCTTGTGCGGAGCGGGATGAAGGGACGCCGGAGGAGAGGGGGGCGGCGCTTTCTCGGCTGCTGGACTTCTACTTGGCGACGACGGCGAGGGTATACGCGATCGAACGACCAGGGGATCGCCTAGTCGACGACCTGGAGACCACAAAGTATCCGGGGCTGCGGTTCACCGAGGGCACCGAGGCGTTGGACTGGCTTTACACCGAAGCAGGCCCCCTACTGGCGTGCGTGCGCCAGGCCGCGGGGACAGACAGGTTGCGTCGGGCTGTCGACCTCCTTTGGGCAGCAAAAGACCTCACCGAGTCGGGGGCGAACTCCCACCAGTACGAGACGACAGCGAGAGCAACATGCGACGCCACCAGCACCGCGGGAGACAAGCGGGCGGAGGGACGCGCACGGACGGTTCTCACAGACGTCCTTCTTGTCTCCGGCCGTATCCAGCAGGCGGAGGAGGAGGCTCGGGTCGCCATGGACTTGGCAGGGTCAGAGCAGGACTCCACCGCAGTCAGCTGGGTAGCCAACAACCGAGGGCTCATCTGCCTGCATCAGGGCCGGTTCGCGGCCGGCAAGGTCTTCTTCCACCAAGCGCTTGAAGGACTACGAGCCGCCGGGAATCGCCCCTTCGAAGCAACCAGTTTGGGCAACCTGTCACGGGCCTATTTGGGGATGGGCAACGTCGCCAAGGCAGTTGAGATCGCGGAGCGCGGCCTCGCTGCGCACAGCGAAATCGGCCGCACTGTGCGTCTCGCCAACAGCCATTTTGCCCTGGGTGTCGCGCTGACGCAGGCCAGTCGCCATGCCGAGGCACTCAGCGAGTTCTCCGACGCCTTGTGCATCTTCAGCGAGCATCGCCAACGGCTCTGGGAGGGAACGACCAACTTCCGCATGGCACAGGTCCACCTCGCTGCCGACCGTCCGGCGCAAGCGGCCCAGCACGCCGAGCAATCCCTCGCACTGGGGTGCATCGGCGGTGACCGCATGCGAGGGAACGTGCTGACGCTTCTCGGCCGAGCGCTCGCGAAGCTGGGACAGCCGGACCGGGCCAAAGCCTGCTGGCGCGAGGCGCTCAACCTCTACGAGCAGAACAACGCCCCGGAGACGGACACCGTACGTGCCCTTCTCACGCCCGCGTCAGCGGCGTGACCGATGCCTCTGACGACCTGGCCGTCGCAGGCGTTCAGCATTTGTTTATCGCGGCCCGGCACTCTCTTGCGTGTCAGACCGTCGCGTCGGGGGGCAGACGGTTCGACCAGGAGCCCAACCGGCTAGTGTGCGGCTCCGAACGCCCGTCCGGCGGCCCTCGGGGGAGCTTCCGGGCGGGTGTTCCTCACTCGTCACCACTGCAGAGGAACTCAAGCCATGAGCGACCAGAAGAAGGACTCGAACGCCACCACCCAGGACAACGCGATGCCCAGTGAGCCCACGGCCACTGACGAGACGATCACCACGCTCGACAACGCGATGCCCAGCGAGCCCGCCAAGGAAGCCATCACGACGATGGACAACGCCATGCCCGCCCCGCCCGCCCTGGGCCGCGACGGCAACAAGTAAGCCTCATCCCACGGGGATCGGCCGCGGCGGCGCGGAGGGGGAGCCGCCGCGGCCGCGGCGTGTCAAAGGCAGGTACCGGCCGACAAATGCCATGCCGGTGACCCCGCAGAACACGCACATCACCATCGTCACGAAGTGACCCACAGCTTCGTCACACCGGCCGTCCGCGACTCAACGAACCCCGCAGACAGCCCCGTACTCCTCTTCCGCCCCCTGACCTGGACCACCGCTGCCACAAGTGGCCTCCTGTTTGGCACCTCAGCTGGCCCAAATCTGCCAATTCCACATCCCGACACCGGCAGGGCTGCGTTTTCCACAGGCAAATCCGGAGAGCCGCCAGCTCTGGGATCTTGAGGTGCATGGCGGAACGGAAGGCGTTGCGGGAGCTCGCGCAGGGAGGGGTGCTGCTCAGCTCCCGTGCCCTCGATGCCGGGTGGCCCCGGCGGAGCCTGACGCGGGCGGTCCGCAGGGAGGGGTGGACCAGGCTGCGGGCCGGGGCCTGGGTCCAGCCAGGGCATGCCGCAGGCTTCGCCACCCATCTACGGGCCGTACAGCTCCTGCATCCGCAGCTCGTCGTAAGCCATCTGTCGGCGGCCGGGCTCTGGCGCATCGAGACGCTCACCTCTCTCGACGGCGCGGCGCTGGAGTTCGTGGACCCCGAGCTCGGCCTCCGCCGGGAGGGCAGGGGCGTACGGGTGTACCGGATCCCCCTCGACGAGGCTGACGTCGCCGTGCGCAACGGACTGCGGGTCACCAACCCGCCGCGAACGCTCGCCGACCTGCTGCGAAGCGGACCACGGGACGTCGCGATCGTCGCCCTGGAATCCGCGCTCACCTACCGCCGCGTGAACGGCGTACGGCGTGCCCCGCTGACCCGCCTCGACGCGGTCGCCGCCGCGCTGGAGGCACCGCTGCAGGGGAAAGTACGGGGGCAGAACCGACTGGGCACGAGCGAGCCGCGCTCCGGATCGCCGGCCGAGACCATCGCCCGTCTGCGCATGTACGACGTCGGCCTCCACCCGGAATCCCAGGCTGAGTTGCTCACTCCCGACGGGCGCCGCCTCTACCTCGACTTCCTCTTCCGCGCCGAGGGACTGGCCGTCGAGATCGAGGGCTACGCCTACCACGGCACCCGGGATGCCCATCGCCGGGACGTGGACCGCTTCAACCAGGTCATGCGGTGCTCGGAGATCCGCAGCCTCCTGCGCTTCACCGCCGAGGACGTCTTCCACCGCCCCGCCCGGATGATCAGGGAGATCCTTTCAGCGCTGGGCGCCCCCAGATCATGACCCTTGCCGAAGCGAAGTACGTCAACTGACCCCCGTTTTCCAGTGACCGTCGGGGCCGCCCGCTTCTTGACCAGTGTCGCGCTTCCGCGACCCGAGTAAAGGGCGCTGCGCTGCGCTCCGCGTCGGCTGCGCCGATGGGCCTGCGGCCCACCCTTGACTCGGCTCGCTCCAGCACGGGGGAGAAGCGTGCGGGCGGCCCGGGGAGAGCGGGTGGCCGGGCCGGGGTGGGCCCTGGGGCGGCTTGCGGGGCGGGCCGGGGTCGGGGGCGCGGTCTCGCCTCGCCAGCACGCCGGGTGGGCATAGCGGCGAGCGGTTGGTGAGTGGGGGGCGCGGCAGGAAGGTGGTGGCACACCGGGCGGGCTTAGCGGCGAACGGCCGGTGAGTGGAGGCGCGGCAGCAGGGGGGCGGCACGCCGGGTGGGCTTAGCGGCGAACGGCCGGTGAGTGGAGGCGCGGCAGCAGGGGGGCGGCACGCCGGGTGGGCTTAGCGGCGAGCGGTGAGTGGGTGGGGGGCGCGGCAGGAGGATGGTGGCAGCCGGGCTGGCCCAGCGGCGAACGGCCCACGGGTGGGAGGCGCGGCAGCAGAAGGGCGGCACGCCGGGTCAGCCCAGCGGCGAACGACCGAGGGGGGTGGTGCAAGGGACT
>NZ_JACVWU010000035.1 GCF_014596915.1 Streptomyces sp. TRM68416 | reverse complement strand
GGGGGCCGTTTTTTTCTGTGGCCCGCGGGGGGGGGGGGGGGGGGGGGGGGGGGGGGGGGGGTTCCCTCCGCGACGGGGCCCCCGGAGGGGACCACAGCCCGCGCCGGGCCGCCAGGCCAAGCCGCTACGCGGTCGCGCAAGCGCGAGCCTGGCACCCCGACACGGCCCGCGGTCGGCTGCGCCTGCCCCACCGCGGAGGGAACCCCCCGACCGGCCCGTCGTGCGGCGTTCCGCCGGGGAATTCCAGGGCCCGCCGAGGTGCCGGAATTCTCCTCGGAATTCTCTTCGGGAATGCCTCTGACCTGCGGTTTTTGGTGTGTCGAGAGTTGACCTACGGCCCAAAACTTGAGAGTATTGTCTACGTCGGAAGGGGGTGGGAATCCCCTCCCGGCAGGGCCCCGGGCCCGCACCGAGAAATCTCAACGAAAGGCACATCCATGCTGGACCTCACCAACATCACCCGCCTGCCGGTCAACGACCTTGAGGCGATCGAGCCGGTCTACGCCGAGCTGCGGCCGGTCTACGACCGGGTGCAGCGGTCCTTCTCCGTCCAGCTCTGGAAGGACGGCGAGCCCAGCGGCATCCACGGCCTGACCGGCAACTTCCGCTACGCCGACGAGCCGCTGGAGGCCATCGACGCCTTCCTCGCCGAGCGCGGCGTCCGCGCCCTCACCGGCGACGAGGCGGTGCTGCTGTACGCCGGTCTCGTCCACGCCAAGGGCGGCCCGGACTGGCAGATCTTCCAGATGCAGCTCGCCGCCGCCGAACAGCTCTGACCGGTCATCACACCCCGCGAGCGGGCGGGGGCGGGAATCCCCGCCCGCTCGCAGGGCCCGGCCACCGAACCACCTCAACAAGGAGCACGATCATGAGCGCCACACCCCACGCCCGCGCTGCGGCCCACCGCGCCCGCACCATCGCCGCCATCGCCCGCACCCGCTTCGCGAACCCGCGCGCCATCCTGAACGCCGACGGACGCGCCGCCCTGCTGGAGATCGCCGCCCTGCTGGACAACGCAGCGCTCTCGCTGGAGACCGACGAACCCGGCACCTGGGACGGCGTCGTGATCACGAACACGATGGACTGGGACGCCTCGCACGCGCTCCGCACCGCCGACACGATCGCCGCCGACAACCCCGCGATCGGCTTCCCGCCCCGGTTCACGCAGTACGTCACCGCCCCCGTGTTCGGCAACGACGTCGACCTTCCCCTGTCGCTGCTTCCTGGCGAGGATGCCGGGCCCGCGCTGATCGCACAGGAGGGGGACCTGTTCGCCCGGCTCCATGTGATCCACGGCCACCTGCGGCTGAAGCGCCTGTCCAGGGACGGCGTGACCGTGGGGTACCTCAAGGCCGCGTTCGCCCTGCACTGGAGGCATGCCCGCCTGGCCGAGTCCGTGGCCGCCGACGCTGCCCGCCCGTGCAACCAGCCCGCCGAGCCTGCGCCGACCGGCGAACCCGCACCGCTCGACCTCACCGGCCTCACGCCGTACACCGTCGGCATCATCCGCCTCGCCGAGAGCAAGGGACTGCGCGCGGCCGACGGCGGCACCTACCGAGGCGTCCGCCGGATCACCCTCAACGCGGGCGGCAAGCACGGCTCCTTCGGCACGATCCAGGTCGGCAAGGCCAGTGGAAGGGCACTGCGCGCCGAGCTGATCCACGGCAACGGCGGCATCGAGCGCCGCGCCCAAGGTGCCCTCGCCGTCCGGGCCCTCGTGAAGAACGAGCGAGTCCACGCCTGCCCCGACGGCTGCACCGCCCACTCCGCGGCCGACTGCCGCCCGTAAGACCTCCCGCCGGGGGTGGGGGAGCGGGGCGGGAATCCCGCTCCCTCACCAAGCCCGGGCCCACCGAAGAACCTCAACAAGGAGCACAACCATGAGCGCCACCACCCTGACGACCCGCATCGGAGAGCCGGACATCGAGTGCCGCTACCCCGTGATCATCGGAGAGGGCCGGGTCATCGGGCAGGCCTACCGCTGGCACCGTGACTGGCTGGTCGTCACCAGCGAGGGCGAGCACAACCTCCGCCGCCCGCCCAAGGGCACCAAGGGCATCGACATGGCCGCCGCGTACCTCGCCGAGGAGTACGCCGCCGGGCGCGTCACGGCCGTCGCGCTGGACCTGCTGCTCGCCGAGGCGTCCCAGCCGCTGAACGGCCCGGTGCCCCTGCTGCACCCGCGGATGCCCGCCAGCGCGCGCAACATCGAGGGCGCGAAGACCGCGTTCGCCGGTCTGACCGAGCACCGTTGGCGGGCCGTGCTCCATGGTTTCCCGGGGTCGGACAACCCGTGGTACCTGCTGTGCGAGCTGTGCGGCTGGTCCGGCGTCCGCTACTGGAGCCACCACCGCGGGCGCAACGGCAACCCGCCGTCCGCCCACCGCCACGAAGGCGGATGCATCGGCGAGGACAAGGTCCGCGCACTGATCCCCGCCTACCAGAAGTAGCCCGTCGCCTGCCGGGCCCGGATCTCCCCGGGCCCGGCGGCACCGGCCGCACCAGACCGCCCGGGCGCCGGCGGGGCGGGAATCCCGCCGCCGCCCGGGGCACGCCGAGAAGCCTCAACTCCCCGGAAGGGACACCCACATGTTCGAGCCGACCGAACCCGCCCGCGCCGCCGCCGTCCGGGCCGCCACGCTCGCCGACATCGCCCGCCGCCGCACCCTGGTCGCCTCCGCCTGGAACGGCCGCGAGCTGATCAACGTCGCCGAGCTGCTCGACATCGTCACCCTGTCGCTCTACGAGGAGGAGCCGACCCGCCCGGGCGGCATCTGCGAGAGCGCCCGGCTCGCCCTGGCCGATGCCGAGGCCACCGCCGCCGAGACTCCGGGCACCGGCTTCCCCGTGGGCTTCGGGCAGTACGTCACCCACGCCCTGGACCGCCGCCCGTTGACGGTCCCGGCCCGCCCCTGCCTGACCGGCTGGAGCCTCGCCGACGAGGACGCCCAGCTTGTGGCCGCGCTGAACACCCTGCACAGCCACCTCGCCGCAGCCGCCACCGAGACGGTCGCCCTGGCCCTGCTGGAGGCCGTGTTCGCCCTGCACGCCAAGCGTGCCGACCTCGCCCAGTTCTCCCACGGCTGACGCGCCATCCATCCCGGCCCGCCGCACGAGCGGCGGGCCGGAGGAGGGGGTCTGAGCTGCGAATCAGCTTGACCCGGACCCTAAAACTTGAGAGTATTGTCTACGCTGGAAGGGGGCGGGAATCCTCTCCCGGCGCCGGGCCCCGAGCCCACACCGAACCACCTCAACCGAAGGAACAGCAACGATGACCAGCACTCCGCGACTCGACCGCCTCGCGGCCGACGGGACCAACGGCGTCTTCGACGGCATCCGCCTCGCCGACGGCCACATGCTCACCCTCGTGATCAGCCCCGGCGCCGACTGGGCGGAGAGCGTCTTCCTGTACCCGGGCCTGACCGCCCCCGACACGGAGGCCTGGGAGAACGAAGACCCGTGGGAGGACTGGCTGACCGGCGGCTCGGGCGAGACGACCTACGGGGACGTGCCGGTCGAGGCCGTGCGCGAGCTGATCGTCGCGCATGGCGGCGAGCACGAGAACCAAGAGCCGCCCGCCCCGGCCGCCGAAGGCGAGACCGGCACGGACGCCGCGCCGGACGTGCTCAGCGAGATCGCCGACCTGCACGGCCGGTTCGAGGACGGCTACAGCGCCGATGGCATCCGCACCGTCTTCGGCCGCATCTACGACGAGGGCGGCCCGTACCTGGTCTGCGTGTGGGAGTACGCGGACGAGTACGGGTTCGGCGGCAACTCCGAGTTCTACGCCGAGGGCGAGGACGGCGACCTCTTCGAGGTGCAGCCCGACATCCACCGGTGGCTCAGCGGCCAGCAGGAGACGCCTGGCCCGCTGGACACCTGGGTGTGCGCGCCCGTCACCGAGCCGACCGAGTTCCCGGTCAGCGACGACTTCCACAACTACGCCCGGACCGACCGGACCGGCGACTGACCGGCCGCAACAGGCCGGGGGAGCGGGGCGGGAATCCCGCTCCCCCGGCCGGGCCCGAGCACCACACCGAGCAGCCTCAACCAGGAGACGACCGTGACGAGGAAGCCCTTCACCCCGCCGTGCGGCACCGGATGCGCCGCCGCCCAGATGGAACTGTTCGCCGCGCCGCCCGCCGCGCCGGCCGCGCCGCCCGCCGAGTTCGATTTCGACGCCCATGACGTCGTCATCGTCGGCGACAGCGGCGGCAAGGACTCCGGTGCCACCGTGCACGAGGTGTGCTCCCAGGCCGACAAGGCGGGCCAGCTCCACAAGGTCCGCGTGCTGCACTGCGACCTCGGTCGCACCGAGAAGGGGCACCTGGTCGAGTGGCCCGGCGCGCTCGAAGTCGCCCGCGCGCACGCCGAGCAGTACGGCGTCCCGTTCGCCGTCCGCCGCAGCAAGCGGTGGAAGTCGCTCTGGCAGCGGATTCGCTCGCACGGCAACTGGCCCGGGCACTTCGCGCGCTACTGCACGAGCGACACAAAGACCGCGGTCGGCCGGGACTACGTGGACGAAGTCGGCGATGAGCTGAAGCTGGGGCGCCCGATCCGCGCCGGATACGCGATGGGCATGCGAGCCGAGGAATCCCGGGCCCGTGCCAAGAAGCCCGAGATCGAGCTGAACCGCATGACCGGCAAGGGCACGCTGCGGGTCGTGACGACGTGGCTCCCGATTCACCGGCTCACCACCGAGCAGGTGTGGGAGACCCACCGGAAGAACGGCATCGAGCACCACGAAGCCTACGACCAAGGTATGCGGCGGCTGAGCTGCCGGGCCTGCCCGCTCGCGCACACCGACGACCTCGTGCGCAGTGCCCAGCTCAACCCGGAGCTGTTCGAGGAGTACGCCGAGGCCGAGGCCGAGATGGGCCACCAGTTCAAGAAGTCGATCAGCCTGCGGGCGATCATCGAGCGCGCCCGGAGTTGACCGGCCGTGACCGGCGGGGGAGCGGGGCGGGAATCCCGCTCCCCCGCCGGGGCCGCACACCACACCGAATCCCTCAATCCGCGAAGGATCGCAGCATGGACCACGTCATCCGCCGCCCGCAGCGCACGCTCACGCGCGAGGAGCACGAGATCGTACGGGGCACCGCCCTCCTGAACTTCCAGGGCGGCTTGATCATGGGCATCATCGACCCGGTGCCCAACCCCTCGCCGATGAGCGAGGACGAGGGGGCGTGGGTCCGAGAGCGGGTGTGGCCCGAGTTCATGACGGAGATCGACCGCAAGTACCCGTTCGGCTTCTGGCGTTGGTCGACGTGCGAGCGCGGCACCTGCTGGAACTGCCTGGCGAGGCGCTGCGACCTGTGCGTCCACCGCCAGGAGGGCGGACCGCACGTGGACGACAACACCGACTGGGTGCACGACACCCGCGGGCGGGGCGTCGCCAAGTTCATCCTGCGGCCCGACGGCGCGCCGTGCGTGTGGTGGTGCCGGTGCCCGTGCGCCAAGGACGGCCCGGCCCCCGACGGACCCGCCCGGCGCCGGCGGCGGGCGAAGCAGTCGGCCGCGGCGAAGCCCGAGCCGGAACCGGCGGAGGCGGACAGCGCCGCGCGGACGGACCGGAGTGCCCTCCCGCGCCAGGGCCGCCGTGCCCCCGAGCCCGCGGACGAGGTGCAGTACACCCTGTTCTGACAAGCGGCCGGGCCACCCGGAGCCGGACGTCGAGCGGCCCGGCGGGGCGCAAAAGCGTGGGAATCCCGCCGGGCCGTGCGGTCCGGCCACCGAGGGCCCTCAACAGACCCATAACCGAACCAGTCACCATCGTATCCACGACCGAGACCACCAGGAGCACACCCGTGAAGACCGCCGACGACGGCCGCCAGTGGGCGAATCGAGAGGACCTGATCGAGCACAGCGGCTACGGCGGCACCACGCTGAAGAGGCTGTGGCGCGACCGCCGAGGCAACGGCCACCCCGACGCCCGCGAGATCGACGGCGTCATGCACTGGGACCTGGAGGAGTGGGACGCGTGGTTCGCCCAGCACCGCGAACGGCCCCGGGACCTGTCCCGCGTCGACCGCAGCGGCGACCCGGACGAGCAGCTCCCGCCGGCGGGGCAGGCCCGCGTGCTCGGCGTCGACCCGGCCCGGATCACCCAGTACACCAAGAACCCGCCGCCGGAGTGGCCCGACCCGGTCCACGTCGAGGAACTGGCCACCCGCACCCGCGAGTACCGCACCCGGGCCCAGCTCTGGACGTTCGCCGACGACCCGGCCAGCGGGTTCGGCACCAAGGGCGGTCGCCCGCCCGGCCCCGACCCCAAGAAGCGTGCGGCGAAGGCGCCCGACCCGCGCGTCCGGCTGGCCGCCGAGGCGCTGGCCGCGATGCCCGACCGGAAGGCCGGCGAGGTGGCCGCCGCCCTCGCCGAGCGCCACGGCCAGTCTGTCGACACCTGGAAGCGGGTCATCACCCAGGCCCGCAAGCAGACCCAGCAGTAGGCACCACGCCCGACACCGGCCCGCGCACCCCGCCACCCGCGAGGAGCGCGGGCCGTCGCCGTGCCTGCCGCCGATCCGCCGCAATTTCCCCTCTTAAGAGGTGAGTTCGTGGTGCGGCCGGTCGGCGCGCACCGGTCCAGACAGCGGGGGCTCCGCCCCCACACCCCTGGCCCTCCCTCGGAGGGGGTGGGGGGAGCGCGGCGAACTGCGGGCCGGTGGGGGGGGATCGGTGGGTGGGGTCGGGGGGCTCCCTCCCCGGACGGGCCCCCGAAGGGGACCACAGTCCGCGCCGGGCCGCCAGGCCGAGCCGCTACGCGGTCGCCTTCGGCGAGCCTGGCACCCCGACACGGCCCGCGGTCGGCTGTGCCTGCCCGACCGAGGAGGGAGCCCCCCGACCGGCCCGTCGTACGGCGCCGCCGGAAGGGTGGTGAGCGACCCCGGAAACCTCTTCAAAAAGCCCTCTGACCTGCGCTTTTGTGAGGTGTCGGGAGTTGACTCGCGCCCTAAAACTTGAGAGTATTGTCTACGTCGGAAGGGGGCGGGAATCCCCAACCGGCCACCGGGCCCCGGGCCCCACACCGAGAAACCTCAACGATCAAGGACGGTCATGGTGAGCACCCCTGTGCGCGACGCCGCCCCCGAACCGGCGCTGGACGAGGACGGCCGCCCGTACGCGAACGGCTTCCGGCCAGCGGTGCTGGAGTGGGACGGCTGGACGTGCGCCGACTGCATCGTCTGCGGCACCGGCACCGAGTGCGCCGACTGCCAGGCCTGCACCGACTTCGCCTTCCCCTACCCGCCGCACTGGGCCAGGCCGTGGGCCGAGGGCGACCCGGAGCGCGGCATCGAGCTGTTCGGCGGCCCGGGCGGCATGTCCGCCGGTCGCAACCTCGTGGACAACGGCGGCGACTGGGTCCTGATCGAGTGGAACCGCGACGCCGCGGCGACCGCCCGGGCCGCCGGTCACTGGGTGGTCGAGGCGGACGTCCGCACGCTCGACCCCCGCCACCCGGTCCTGCGGGGCGTGCGCCGCGTCCACGGCTCCCCGCCGTGCCAGACCCTCTCCGGCGCGGGCAAGCGCGCCGGGTGGAACGCCGACGAGGTCGCTCAGCTCCAGTCCATCATGTGGCAGGCGAGCGAGGCCTTCGGCTTCCTGGAAGTGGACGACCTGTGCAGCCTCTACGGCGGCCCCCACGGCTACTTCGGCGACGTCCTGGACGGCATGGAGGACCACCCCGACGCCGACCGCTGGGGCGAGCTGTGCGGCGGCGGCCACCTGCCCCCCTGCATGAGCCCCGATGACTTCCGCAAGTGGGCGGCCAGCGTCGTGAGCGACGACCGTACGGCACTCATGGCCGAGATGCTGATCTGGCCGATGTGCCTCGTCCAGATCGGCGCCCCGCTGATCTCCATCACGATGGAGCAGAGCGCCAACCTGCTCAAGCAGTCCCCGGCCCTGGCCGAGGCGATCCAGTCCGAGATCACCTCCGTCGAGGGGTTCGGTTGGGCCTGGTGCTCGTGGCAGGTCGCCGACGCCGCCGATTTCGGCGCGGCCACCCACCGCGAGCGCGCGTGGATGGTCGCCACCCGCTACGGCTGGCCCCGATACGCGGACGAGGTGGACGGCGACAAGGCGGCCCGCGCGATGTGGGCACACGTCCTCAAGCGCACCGGGGCCCTGCCCGACTGGACGCCGGAACTCGACCGCCGGATCGAGCCCTACCAGGGCCGCCCCGCCCTGCCGAAGGTGACCGTCGCGACCGCACTCAACCTCCCGCCCGACTGGTGGGCCGACACCCGCGGCAAGCGCGGCATCAACCCCGAGACGGGAAAGCCCAAGGGCGGCGGATCGTTCCCGCTCAACGACGTCGGCCCGTGCGTCACCGCCCCCTGGTACGGCATCAAGTTCCGCCCCGCGCACGTCCCCCAGGGTGAGGGCGTCAACACCATCACCGCCCCCGAACTCGGCGTTCTGGTCGGCTTCCCCCGGGACTACCCGTGGACCTACATCCCGACCCGCAAGAACGCCCGCGGCGTGCGGAACATCGCCCAGATGATCGCCGACCCGGTGAGCCCCTTCATGGGGGCCGCCGTCTCCGCCGCCGTCCAGGGCGAGGACTGGTACGAGCCGACGGCCAGCTACCAAGCCACGCTCTACCGGCTGGACGAGCAGGCCGCCGACACCGACCCGGCGCCAGTGCCCGCCCCGCGCACCGAAGACCGGGCGATCGAGCAACTGGAACTGTTCCCCGCAGCCTGACCCACCCTCACGACGAAGCCCCGGCGGGCCGCTGGAGATCAGCGGCCCGCCGGGGCTTTCCGGTCCCCTTCGGGTACTCGACCCGAGACCGGTGTCCCCGGATGCTCGCGCACCGGTACCGTCCTGAGTGCGACGTCAGAACGGAGTCCATCATGACGCACGACGCTGAAAATGGCCCGCCCCTCACGTTCGGCCAGCGGGTCCGACGAGAACGCGAACGGAAGGGCCAGACGCGACCGGTGCTCGCCGGTCTGGTCGGCCGCAGCACGGAATGGGTCAAGGCAATCGAGAGTGACCGACTCGGCATGCCACGCCTGCCGCTACTCCTGCGCCTCGCGGAGTCCCTCGGCGTGGACGACCTCGCCGCCCTCACCGGCGACGAACGTATCGCGGCCGCCACCTACACCAAGGCCGCCCATCCTTCACTGCTGCGAGTGAAGGAGTCCCTGACGACCTACGACCTGCTCACCCGGGACGAGGAGCCCGCGCCGGCGGCAGCGCTCGCCACCCGCGTACAGAACGCGTGGCAGGCGTGGCACGGATTCGGCGACCACCGCAGCCGTATCGCCAACGTGCTGCCCTCCCTGCTCGCCGACCTCCAGCACGCGGCCCGCACCCACGAAGGCGCCGACCGGCGCCGGTCCCAGGTGCTGCTCGCGCAGGGCTACCACTTGGCCCAGCTCTACCTGAGCTTCCAGCCCGCGCCCGAGCTGGTGATGCTCACGGGCGACCGGTCCATGACGATGGCTCAGGACGCCGACAGCCCGCGCGCCATGGCGGCCTCCGCGTGGTACCTCAACCACGTCTTCCGCGACGCCGGAGAGCGGCACGAGGCGCGCGTCGACCTTGCCATGAAGTCGATCCGGCTGCTCGATCCGGAGCGCGGGCCGGAGGACATCGCGCTCGGCGGACTGCTGCACCTGGCCGCCGCCCTGTCGTTCGCCAAGGTCGGCCAGAAGGGCAACGCCGAACGGCACTGGGACCGCGCCGACTCCGCCGCCAAGCGACTCGGCGACGCCTACGTGCACCCCTGGCTGATGTTCGGCCGGGGCATGGTCGACGCGTACGCGATCACCATGAACAACGACCTGGTGCGGTCCGGCGCGGCGGTCGACGCGGCCACGCACATCGACCTCGGCTCGATGCAGAGCGCCACCCGTCGAAGCTTCCACATCATCGAGACGGCCCGCGCGTACAGCCTCGCGGGGGAGTCGGTGGCGGTCGTGCACCTGCTGAAGAAGGCGTACGAGGCGAGCGCGGAGACCGCGTCCTTCAACCTGTTCGCACGCGGCGCGGCGGCGGAGTTGGCGGAGAACGGCAGCGCGATCATCCGGGACGACGCCCGCGGCCTCGCGCGTCAACTCGGTGTGGCCGCCTAGGGGTACAACCTGTACCCCTCCGCAAGGGGGTAGCGACTGTACCTGTCGCTACCCCCTTCGGCTTTTACGGTCGTGTCTCGACCATCCGCTACCCCCGAGGCCCGGCGATGCCCGACATGACCACCACACCTGACGACGAGGCGGAATGCCCCGGCTATAGCGAGACGATGACGCGCACTCCCGACACGGCACTGAAGGCGCGACGCTTAGCCCGTAAGGCCCTGTGTGCCTGGGACATGGACGACGCGTGGGACGGTGCGGCGCTGCTGCTGACGGAGCTGGTCGCCAACGCTGTTCGGCACGCCAGCGGTGAGCGCGTCCGCATCATCATCAACCGCCGCGACAAGGACCGGGTCTACGTGGCCGTGGTCGACCGCGATCCCCGGCATCTGCCGGAGCTGCGCGAGGCCGGAGCGGAGGAGCCCGGCGGCCGCGGGCTCGCCCTGGTCGAGGAGATGGCGGACCGCTGGGGGTACGACCTGATGGGCAGCGGACTGCGTCCGTGGGGCAAGCGCGTGTGGGCAGAGATGAAGGTGACCCGATGACCGAGACCGAGACCATGCCGTCGGTCGGCGACGAGGTAATGGAGGGTCAGACGCGGGCCGTCGTGACCGACATCCGCGGCGGAGTCGTCTGGCTCCGCAAGCCGCACGGTGGCGGACCGGAGTGGCCGGCGGAGGAGCCGCGCAAGCTCACCGTGCGCCGCACCCGCAAGGAGATGATCGCGGCGGGCGACCTGTGAGCGCCCGCCGTACCAGCGGGCCGTAGCCCGCTCCCCGAACCCCGCTGCCCGCGCCACCCCCGTCGCGGGCAGCGGCCGGAAACGGTGCCCCGGATACCCACCCGTGAGGGTTCCGGGGCACCGTTGCGTGTTCCAGAATTCTGGATCGCCCCACCCTCCAGGCCGCACTCGCGGGACGGCCCCAGCCGCCCGCCGGACCCCGGGGCGCCGACCCTCTTCCTCCCCTCCCCGTCAAGGCCCTTCCGTAGGCCGGGGGACGGAGCGTCAAGGTGGAGCGCCCGCACCGCAGGCGCGGCGGGAGGAACGAGCGACGCGGCGAGGAGTGGACGTACGACCTTGATGCGGAGGAGCCCGGCCGGACACTGGAGAGGCCGGGGAGGGATGTGTGCACAACGCGAAGGGCCCCGCACAGCGGGGCCCTTCTCCCTTCGATCGTCGTGGTCAGCCGGAGAGGCTTCCGGCGGCCGCCGTGGCGGCCTCCCCGGCGCCGTCCTGCCCGGGGATCGAAGCCGCCGAGGAGGGCACCGACGACTCCGGCGCGGAAGCCTCCGGTGTCGTCTTCTTTGCCGTCGACCGCCGGGAACGCGGGCGCCCCTTCGGACGCTTCGCCGGTTCCTCGGCGCCGATCGCCTTCAGCTCCTCGGCCGTCCAGCCCGCTGCCTCCGCGGCGACGAACGCCTCGGCGTATGGCGCGTCCAGCTCCGCCAACTGGCGCTGAAGTTCCTCGCGCTTCCCCAGGATCTCCGCCAGCGGCTCGAAGGCCTTCTCGCGGGCCGCCTGCGCTTCCCTCATCTTCTGCATGAAGTCGTGTGCACTCGCCATGCCGTGATCGTACTGGCACCGCCCGGACAGCGGCTGCGGGGGCGTGCCCATCACCGCAGGCCGTGGGGGTTTTTGACGGGTTGCAGCGTGCACCGTGTGCGCTTCCGGATGGCCTTAGCCACCGGAAGCGAGTTAGTGCAAAGTGGGCCCACTTTGCGTGATCATCGGCCTTTCGCCCACTAGGGTGGCGGCCGGTGATTTGGTCCGAGCACGGACCGGGAGGTGGAAAGGGGGTGCTGTGGCAGAGCCAGCAGCGGACGGCCAGCGCCGAACCTCCGCGCGTTACCGCGAACGCGATGCCGACGGCCCGCGTGACAAGAAGAACCGTCTCAAGGTCTCCTACACCGAAGCCGAGCTGACGATCATCCGCGAGGCCGCCGCCCGCGCCAACCAGGCCCTCGCCGCATGGGTCGGCGACACCGCCCTGAAGGTGGCCAAGGAGAAGGTCGTGCCCGTCTCGGTCGACGCCCGCGACCTCATCGCCGAACTCATCCAGGCCCGCAACCAGGCCTCACGTATCGGCAACAACGTGAACCAGATTGCGAAGGCCCTGAACGCCGACGGTACCGTGACCGGTGACCAGCTCGCGGCCACGCTGGATGCGATCCTCAAGACGATCCAGCGCATGGACGAGGCGACGCGCCAGGTGATGCGCGAGCGGCGGCCACGCGCATGATGCCGAAGAAGGCGCGGGACGGCACGGACACATGGGGACTGCTGGACTACCTGTACGGCCCGGGCAAGCGCGACGAGCACACCAACCCACACATGGTCGCTTCCTGGGACGACCCCTTTGTCGAGGACCCGGCGCGCTCGCCGCACATGACGATCGCCGACCTGGCGCTCATCCTGGATGCCCCGGTGTACGCCCTGCTCGGCAAGCGACCGGCCAAGCACGTCTATCACGTCGCGGTGCGCAACGCGCCCGAGGACCGGCTCCTGACGGACGAGGAATGGGCGCGGGTTGCCCGCGAGATGATGCACGCCGCCGGCATCGCCAAGCACGGCGACGACCAGGGCTGTCGGTGGGTCGCGATCCGGCACGCGGACGACCACATCCACATCGTCGCGACGCAGGCCCGGCAAGACGGTCGGCAACCGCGACTGCGGCAGGACATCCCGAACATGCACGCGGCCGCGCGGAACTTCGAGGTCGAGTTTGGGCTGCGCCGGTTGAAGCACGGCGACAAGACCGCGCGGAAGTGGCCGAAGACCGGAGAGCAGGAGAAGGCGACCCGGCGCGGACTCTCGGAGCCGGTACGCGCGACACTCCAGCGGACCGTTCGCCAGGCCGCAGCCGCAGCCACGAGCGAGGACGACTTCTTCGCCCGGCTCACCGCCGCCGGAGTCCGGGTGAACAAGCGCGTCGCCCCGGACGGGAACATCACCGGGTACTCCGTCGCGATGCCCGGCGACCGCGACGGCGGGCAGCGCGCGGTGTTCTTCCCCGGCGCCCGGCTTGCCTCCGATCTGTCTCTGCCGCGCGTGCGGGAACGCTGGACGACGCCGGTGTCCGTGCCGACGGTCGCGCCGGCGGAGATGTGGCAGGAGGCGGAGCGGCGCGTGCGCGCGGCCGCGGACCAACTCGGTGCGGGTGGACTGCACGAGGGGGCCGGGGACGTCGCCGCGCTCGGCGACCTCATCGTCATCGCCGCGGTGATCTCGCCGCGCATGGTGCGCGACCGGTTGCGGGACGCGGCGTACGAGTTCGAGCGTGCCTCGCGCGTGCCGGGAGACCGTGCGCTGGAGGGGCAGGCGCGCAGCCTCTACCGGGAGTCGACGCAGTTGCTGTCCCAGTCGGCGGCGGCTGCCGGGCGCAGTGACACGGTCGCCGCGCTCGGCTTTCTGCTCGCCCTGGTGACCGCGATCGAGGCCTCCCGTCGCTGGCACCTGGCGCAGGAACACCGTGCCCAGGCGGAGGCCTCCGGGCGGGCCGGTCGACTGTTGCGCGAAGCGGTCGAGGTGACCGCCGGCGTGAGCGCGGCGCGTGACTTCCGGCCGCGCTCGAAGCGCACGGCGAATCGCCCCTCGGGGGTCCGCCGGACTCCGGCAGTTTCGGGGGAGAGGCCGATGGCGGGCGTGCTCCAGGAGGCGGTCCCCGAGCATGCGCGGGCGGTGCTCGCGGACCCGGCGTGGCCTGCGCTCCGCACCAGACTGGCCGCAGTCGAGAAGGCAGGGGACGACCCGGTCGAGGTCCTCGCCGCGGTCGCCGCGCGAAGGGAGTTGACCTCAGCGGACTCGGTGGCCGAAGTGCTTACATGGCGTCTGGACGGGTGGAGTCGTCAGCGCGGCGAGACGGCGACGGCCACCGGCAAGAGCCCGTCGCCGACGTCCACGGGCGGCACTGGCCGCACCGGTGGGCCGCGCAAGACGGGGGCGCCCGGACCGACACGTCGGCCGCCGGGTGACGAGCAGCGCAAGGGCCCGCGACGGGCCCGGTAACGAGGGGAGCGAACATGACGATGCCGACGCCGGAGGAGCGGCCCGGGGAGGCCTTTGCGGAGGCCGCCGCCGAGGCGGTGCAGACCTCCGTGATGGCGTTCCGTCTGGTCATGGCCATCGCGGATGCGGTGCGCCGTCAGCAGCAGAAGAAGGCCGGGAAGGAGGACGAACTCCCGGACGCTGAGAAGGCGGCGGCGGAGGCTTCAGAGGAGGTCAAGAAGTTCCTCCCGGATGACATCGCCGCGGCGTTGCTGGAGGGAGCCGACTGGCCCCAGCTCGCCCAACAGCTCACGGCGCTTAAGCGGGCCGGGGTCGACCTGGAGACGATGCTGCCGCGCGTCGGCGAGATCACCGTGACGGTGCGGGATCAGGTCGCGGCGAACGCCGAGAAGGTCAGGCGCGAGGGCACCGAGGAGTGGGCGAAGGCGCTGCGGGAGACGCTTCCGGCGGGACCGGTACGGGAGGCGATCCTGTCCTCCCCGGCGTGGCCGGAGATGGCCCGGACGATGGCGACGCTGAACGAGCGCGGAGTCGACGTGCGGGCGATCCTCGCGGCCGCGCACGAGGAGGGCGTCGGCGTCGACCAGGCGGTCGCCAAGGTGCTCGCGGCGGCGGAGGTGCCGACCACGAGCCGGGACGCGACGCTGTCGTACGGGCCGCTGACGGTCGGCCTGGACATCCCCAAGGATCTCGACCTGGGGGACCGGGAGCGGGCCCTTCGGCAACTGTCGATCTCGCCCTCGGAGAACCAGAAGTTCGCGCGCATGGTGCGCGAGGCGATGCCCGGCGCGGAGCGGGAGGCGGACCTGCTGATGTCGGCGCGTCAGTGGCCGCTGGTGGCCGCGCGGATGGCCGACATGGAGAGCAAGGGGCAGCCGGTCGCGGAGCACCTTGCCCGGCTGTCGAAGGACACCTCATGGCAGGAAGGTCCGCAGTCGCAGGTGGGGCGGCGACTGGTCCAGGCCGTCAACGACGCGCTGCGCAAGCCCGTCGGTACGCCGGCGGGGCCGGGGTCGAAGGTGAGCACGGCGGCGGCCCGGGCGACGTCGCCGAGCGTGGGCCCTACTAAGGCGTCCGCTTCCAAGGCGGCGGCGCCTACCGAGTCGGCGGCGGCTCCGCACCGGCAGGCCGGGCCTGCTTCGGCCCGGGGCAAGACCCGGTAGGCGCCTGGGAGGTGTGGTCGCCCGGCGGGGTGGTTGTCGCCGGGCGGCCGTGCCCGGGCGGAAGGGACCGGGGTTGCATGGGGCATGAAGCGATGGGTGATGATCCTGGTTCCGGCCGTTGCGGCGGCCGCGTTGGTCGGCGAGGCCGTGACGGTGCCAGAGGCTGCGAAGGCGGCTTCGTGCACCGCCAAGTGGGAGGTCACGTGGAAGAAGGTCGCGGTCCGCAAGCCCGCGGCGAACCAGCTGGTTGCCCGGCCCGACTCCCGCGTTGTCCGCTACCTGTACCGCGGGGACGTGGTCACCTCGTGCTATGCCGCTGTGGCGCGTACCGAGAGCGGACCGGCCTACACCAAGTGCGGCCGTGGCGGAAACCTGTGGCAGATCGTGCGCGGAGGCCAGGTGCCGCAGACTTGTTTGAAGCGAGTCTGATGACCGCGCTGAGAACCCATCTTTGAACCTTTGCTGATCTTGTACGTGCGCCCCGGTGGGGGCGCTTGGTTCGAGATCTCAGCGACTGGCTTACTCGCAAATACGGTGGGGGTCTGCGACGGATAGTCGCAGTCGGCCGCCCTGCTGGGACAGGGCCTGCGACCAGATATCCACGATGTCGCGCTGGGCCCGCAGGGGACGGGCCCAGAACGCGTCCGGGTGCTCTGTGGAAGGCGTGGAAGGCCACGGCTCGGCGCGAAGCGCAGCGCAATCTTCGGCACTGGGATTCCGCGCGGTAAGGACGAGCGCGAGGTAGCCGACTCGGTGCCCGGGAAGCGGGAGTGGGTTCTCGACTGGGAAAGGGATGGAGTGCGGGTCCCGCTCCTGTGTCCAGAGCTGATGCGCTTGCAGGATGCGCCCCAGGCGCGTCGTGCCGTCCGGGAGTCGCACCGTGTAAACCGTGGTGCTGCCATCCCTGATGGTGTTGGGGTGGATGGCACCTGCCAGCACCTGGCGGATGCTCCTCCGCCGGCGAAAGGCTGGATTAGCGCGGATCTGTGCGTGAGCAATAGCCATGTTCACTCGGTGCCTCCTCAAGAGCCCCCAAGGTATCGGTCTGCACCAACAGTCCCAGGGGCAGAGATAGGTTCTGAAGACCCTCGGCCGGAGAGGTCAGGGACGGCTGGCCGGGGCTGTCAGTGCTGGCGCGTAGTGGCGCGTCAGGCGAGCGGCGGCTTCGGCGGGGAACAGGGCGAGATTGCCCTCGTACGTGACGGGCGTGCCCGGCACCGGTTCGAGGTAGAGGTCGATGGGCTGATCCGGGTCGTCCTTGACCAGGGCGACCGTGATGGGGCACGACGGCGGTCCGTCCTCGTCCCTTGGCGCGATGCCGTAGTTGCACAGCACGTCGCCGTCTCGGTCGACCACATGAACGGCTGTGGCACTGAGCGCCGCGACGCGGCTGAGGCGCACGCTGGTGCCCAGGCCGCTCGTCAGCAGGGCCGCCAGTTCGGCAGTGTGCGGCGCAAGGGCTACCCCCTCGGGGGATTGCGGGCGCGGCGAGAGCCTGCCAGCCTCCAGAGTGAGCATCCTGCGGCGAGCGCGGATGCGGATCTTCAGTCCCACGGTGCCTCTCTCCACTGCCCGAACCGGTCGACTTCAGTCTTCCAGGGGCAAGGGCCCCGCACGCCGCTTCCGTTGCGTTCAGGGGCGGGTGGCGCCGACGTAGTCTCCCTGTGGCATGGCCGAGGTCAGGGGGGCGACTTCCACGGTGCGGCCGGTGCGCGGTGCGTGCAGGACGTTGCCGTCGCCTGCGTAGATCGCGACGTGGTAGATGGCGGCGCTTCCGCCGCGCGACCAGAAAAGCAGGTCGCCGGGTTTGAGGTCGTTGCGGGAGACGGGGCGGTGGGAGGTGGCGCCGTACTGCGCGGCCGCGGTGCGCGGCAGTTTCGTCTTGGGCCAGTAGGCGTACTGGACGAGGCTGGAGCAGTCGAAGCCGACCGTGCTGGATGCGGAGCACCGGCCGCCCAGGTAGCCGTTGGTGCCGTCGCAGAACCCGGTGGAGGGGCCCTGGGGGCCGCCGCCGCCCCATGCGTAGGGGGTGCCGATCTGGGTGGCGGCCTTGCGCAGGGCGTCCGCGCCGGTGCCGGACCCGGAGACCTCCAGCAGGCCGGGGCCCTCGAAGCGCGGCATGGTGGAGAGGATGATCTCTACGTAGTGCTGCGTCTCGGCGTAGGGCGGGACGCCCTGGTACTGCTCGACGGCGCCCCATCCGGCGTTGTATCCGGCCAGGGCCAGGGCGCGGATGTCGCCGCTGTAGCCGGAGGACTTGGCCTGCTTGAGCAGGGAGCACATCATGCGGCCCTGTGCCATGACGGCGTCGCCGATGTCCCAGGGGGAGGCTTCGCCGTTGCCGTCGTCGTCCCGGCCCCAGGTGGCCCAGGTGCCGGGCATGAACTGGGCCGGTCCCTGCGCGCCGGCGTGGCTTTCGGCCGTGGGCTGGAATCTGCTCTCCTGGTAGAGCTGTGCGGCCAGCAGGGACGGCGTCATGGCGGGCTCGGTGCAGGCCCGGTCTGCCTTGAGGATCCATCCGCGGTACTCGGCGGGGACGCCTTGCAGGCCTTTGCCCCCGTCGGTCGCTTCGTCGGCCGAGGCGTTGTCGTCGGCGATCACCACGCCCATGACGGCGAGCGTCACCAGCAGGACGAGTCCTATCGTCGCGGCGGCAGCTCCAGCGAGCACCTTCACGCGCTTTCCCCCCGTGTGTTCTCTCTTTGCTGTTGTGCCAGTCGTGTTGCCGTACTAGATCACGAGCTGTTCGGTGTGTGCGCCTCCATTGGGTGGGCCCGGTCCGTGCCCGAGATCACGGTTCGCGTAGGGTCGGTGACGGTCTGGCGTGAGGGGGCTTCGCGCAGCGAAATGCCGCCCTGTTCATTTCGTTTGGTGAATTTGAGGGCGTTTTGAGGGCCGTGGGCGGTTCGGGGTGTGGCTGATGGGTGCGGATGCGGCGGCGGGCCGGGTGGCGGGGGTCCGGCCGGGGGAGCGGGCTGCTTTCTTGCTACAACCACTTCTTTGTGGGCGAAGCCCGCATTGCCGCGCATTGCCGTAGAGCGACATCGGTGACCTGACCTCCGGCTGCGCGAAAAGAACACCCTGTGTTGACAGGGGTTCACGCTAGCCTCAGTGGTCCCAAGAACCCAATATCGTGACTTAAGCAACAGGCACACAGGGGGAGTTGCGGCCTTGACCACCCAACCGGTGATTACAACCCCGGGCACCGGCACACCGGTTGTGCTCCGGTACGCGCTGATGCCCGTGGACGGAAACGGCATTGCAGTGGCGACGGTTGCCGCCATGCTCGACCACGGCGCCGGCGGCACGCAGGCCCGCGTCCTGGCGCCGGGGGAGGTTCT
The DNA here is from genome assembly GCF_014596915.1 of Streptomyces sp. TRM68416. Classification (GTDB taxonomy): domain Bacteria; phylum Actinomycetota; class Actinomycetes; order Streptomycetales; family Streptomycetaceae; genus Streptomyces. Next base: position 64,557 of record NZ_JACVWU010000035.1, on the reverse strand, counting down.
GCCCTACGGGACCGTGCCGGTGCTGGTGACCGATACGACGGTGTACGGCGTGACGCGCCTGGAGGAGACCCTGCTGCGCTGGGGGCCGCTGCCCAAGCCGTGGCTGGTGTGGGTGTCCGATGCTCCCGTGCGTCCCGTGCAGGACGCCCGGTTCACGGTCCGGGCCCTGGAGGGGCGCCTGGCCGGTGTCGCGCGTCTGCCGTACCTGCCGGTGCTGCGTGCCGTTAAGGGCCCTGACGAGGCCCTGGAATACAAGGACGTCCAGGCCGCGGCCGCCAGGCTGCGGCGCACGATCGAAGGGAAATGAACACCATGGCGAACCTTGCGGCGCTCATCCCGGGAGCGAAGCCCACGCCCATCCCGGGGATGGACGGCCCCGTGGCCGAGATTTTCGGGTACGGGCTGTGGCTGATCGTCCTGGCCGGAGTGGGCGGGGTCGGCTTCGGCGTGTTCAAGCTCGCCGTCTCCGACAAGAGCCGGAACAACAACGGCAGTGAGCCCTTCAAGTGGATGGGCGGGGGAGCCGCGGCAGTGATCTTGTCCAGCTCGCTCATCGCCATCCTCAACGGCATCGCGGGCTAGGCGGCGGGCGTGGGACGCACCAGGGGGACATGGAACACCAAGGGCACCTGGGCCGCGGGCATTGCGCTCGCCGCCCTGCTCGCCCTCACGGGTGTCGCGGTGCTCGGCGGCGGCGACGAGGACACGGACGCGCCGGGCAAGGGCGGATCGAGCGCGAGCGCGTCCGCCTCCCCGGGCCCGTCGGCGACGTACGCGCCGCCGGAGCAGTGGACCGAGCCGGACTCGTGGGCCGCGCTTCCGCGGGGGAAGCGCACCGACGACCACGGCAGCCCGGTCGGGTTCCCGAAGAGCACCGAGGGCGCGGTGGCGATGATGGCGGCCGCCAACACGGTCCGTATCGGGCCGGAGCGCGACGCGGTCGACGAGCAGGTGCGGCTCTACCGCTCCTACGTCGCCGAGGCCGACCAGAGCGACGAGGCCGCCGAGACCGTCGAGCTGCGTGCGGTGCAGACGGACAAGCAGCTGCACAAGAGTCTGGGCGTGCCGGTCGGCGAGCCGCTGCCGGCCGGCGCCTACATGCGCGCCACCGTGGTGGGCTACAAGGTCATCGCCGAGTCCGGCGACCGGGTCAGCGTGTGGCTGCTGACCCGGACGGTGCAAAAGGGCGGCGAGACGGTGAAGGAGTCCGGCTCGTACACGCGCACCCTGTCCGGTGCGGCATGGACCGGCGGCGACTGGAAGCTGTCCGGACCGGCGGTGGCCGAGGGCCAGCAGAAGGCCGGTGAGGAGCCGGAGATGGCCGCGCCGGGCGACGAGGCCTTCAACCGGGCAGGGTGGACCGCCATCCGTGAGGCGTCGTGAGACGTCGGCTGGCCGCCCTGCTGCTCACGCTGGTGGCGGTGCTCGGGCTGGCGCTGTCCGTACCGGCCCCCGCGGCAGCGCTTCCCGGTCCCGGCGACCCGATCGAGATCGGATGCCGGGTGGGGTCCAGCTCGATTCTGGACGTGCTGCCCGGCATACCCGGCGGGGGCAGCGGCAGCATCACCGGCTCGGATCTGTGCCAGGAGATCGGTGACGCCGCCGAGAAGTCGATGAAGGAGCCGTGGAAGGCGGTCTGGGAGAGCATCCTCGGCGACATCGTCGAGTCGGCCGCCGACGCGGTCAGGTGGATCATCAAGAAGGTTCTGACGGTGGCCCTGCTGGGGCCGTCGCTGGATCTGGAGGCCACCGGCCTGTTCGGGCGGGACGCCACGCTGGCAGGCATGCTCACCTGGCTCGGGCTGGTCATCGCCACCGCCGGGGCGATGTGGCAGCTGGGCAAGATGGCCCTGACCGGCCAGAGCAAGCACCTGGGCAGGGCGGCGCTGGGGTGGGTGGAGAACCTGTTCCTCTCGGCCCTCGGCGTCGGCATGGTCGCGCTGCTGCTGGCCGCCGGGGACGCCATGACGGCCGGGCTGGTCAACGCCACGTTCAAGGACGACGGGAAGGCCTACGAGACGATCGTGGCCGTCCTGGTGCCCGCCTCGATCTCCAACCCCATCACGATGGCCTGCGTCGTCGGCGTCCTGCTGCTGATCGGGTTCATCCAGCTGATCCTGGTGTTCCTGCGGCAGTCCGCCATCCCCATCCTGTGCCTGCTGCTGCCGGTGGCCGGCGGCGGCCGGACCGGCGGGGACACCACCCGCCAGTGGGCGCCCAAGCTGATCACCGCTGTGTGTGTGGTGATCGCCTACAAGCCCATCCTGGCCGTGATCATCTGCACCGGGTTCGCCGAGTTCGGACACTCGAAGACCCTGGCCGAATGGCTGCGCGGCTGCGCGACGCTGATCCTGGCGATCCTGGCACCGGGGCCGCTCACCAAGATCTTCGCTCCCTTCGGGGCGGCGGTCGGCGGGGGACTGAGCACAGGCGGAGCCGCCAGCGGACTGTCGGCAGCCGCGGGCTACTTCGCCGGCAAGAAGAAGCAGAAGGACAGCAACGGCGGCGAGGCCGACAGCGACGGAGGTGACGGCCCGACGGACGCCGTGACCCACTCCCGCTACGTCGAGCGGCAGATGCGCAGCCAGGGCCAGGGCGGCGACGGAGCTGCCGGACAGGACGGCGGCCGGGGCGACGCCCAGGCGCAGGCCGCCCGCAACGCGGCCGGATCCCGCGTGCCCGGGCAGACCGGCGCCCAGGGCGCCCCGGGCGGCGACGCGGCAGCGGCCGCCGGTACCCCGTCCGGGGCTGGCACGAGCGGCACCACCCCAGGGGCCGCGGGCGGTGCTACGCCGGGCCGGGCCACCGCCGGTGCGGGCGTGGCCGCTGCCGGTATCCAGGTCCTGGACGGCGTCAACGACACCGTCCAGGGCGCCAGTGACCAGATGAGCGGGGGGAACCAGCAGTGACAGCCCATGAAGTGCCGCAGGCCTTGATGGTCGACGGCTTCCGGGCCCGCCGCAGCTTCGGCTTCGGCGGCCTGTCGCGGACCGCGACGATGATCGCGGCCGCCGTGCTGACCGCGGACGGCCTGATCGCCAATCAGATGCCGTTGTCGCTGCTGGTCACCCTGCCGCTGACGTTCGCCTTCTTCGCACTGGCCGCCGCCCGCCGCCACGGCATGTCCGCCCTGTCCTACTACTGGGCCAAGGTCGCCTGGAAGCGGGCGGCGCGCTTCGACGCCACCTCCTACCGGCGGCTGCTGCTGCCCCACCCGTATGCCCTGGACCTCCCCGGCGTCGGCGCGAGCAGCACCCTGATCAGGGCCCACGACCCGACCAGCGGGCGGCCCGTCGGTGTCGTCCACGACCGGGCGACCGGCCACATGACGGTCACCACTCTGCTCGCGCCGGGCGGCAGCCTCATGGCGCCCACCGCGGCGGTGCAGAGCAGCCTGCGCACCTGGTCGTCCGTGCTGGACGCGATGAGCACGGACGACCAGGTCAAGGGGGCGAGCGTGACCATTCAGATCACCCCCGGCGCCGGAGAGGCGCTCGGGGATGACGTGAAGGCCCGCACGGACCCGGGCGCGCCCGCGCTGGCGAAGCAGGTCGTCGCCGACCTGGTGCGCACGACCCCGCACGCCACCGCGAGCGTGGCGCCGTGGATGAGCGTCACGGTGGACCCGAACGCGTCCGCCAACCCGCCGGAGGGCCTGGCCGAGCAGGTGGCCGAGGCGCTGCGGGTGGTGGACTCCCTGGACCTGTCCGGCACGGGCACGGACATCGAGCGCAGGGCCAGCGACGTCGACCTGCGCCGGATCGTCCGCAGCGCCTACGACCCGGAGGTCTTCAACGCCCGCGACGCGGAGTTCGCCGATCTGTCGTGGTCGGAGTGCGGGCCGCAGGCCGCCGACGACGACTGGGAGACCTACGCCCACGACGGCGGGGTGTCGGTGAGCTGGGTGCTGCGGGAGATGCCGCGCCGTCCCATCCCCTACTCCGTGCTGCTGCCGCTGCTGGCCCCCGGCCGCTACCAGCGGCGCATCACCATCGCCTACCGCGTGCTCGACCCGTTTGAGGGCGAGGCGGTGCTGGAGCGCGAGATCTCCCACGCCCGGCAGCGCGAGCAGGCGACGGCCGAGGTCAAGGGCCGCGCGAAGTGGAGCCAGCGGGCCGACTCCCAGCGGGCGGAGAAGGCCGCCGCCCAGGTGGCCGCGGGCGCCCAGGTCGTCGACTGGACGCTGATGGTGACCGTCACAGCCCGCAGCACCGCCGACCTGCCCGCCGCCCGCCAGGAGATGGCCCGGGCGGTCAAGGCGACCCGCGGCATCCGGATGCGGCCCGCCTACGGCGCCCAGGCCGCCGTGTTCGCGGCCGGTCTGCCCCTTGGCTACTCCCCGCTGGTGAAGGACTGACGCGATGGCACGCAAGCCCAAACCGGTGCCGGTGACCACGCCCAAGCGCGTGGTCAAGCAGGTCGAGCAGGGCCCGACGCGTGAGGAGCGGCGGGCCCAGAAGAAGCTGAAGGAGCGCTACGCCCCGCGGCTGGGCTGGGGCGGCCGCTTCGGCGGCCGCGCGCCGGTCGAGGACACCGGCACCGTCTACACCGGGCCGACCAGCCAGGCCGGCGGCATCTACCCCTTCCTCCTCGGCAGCGGCCTGCCGCCGCGCGGCGTGCCCGTCGGCAGGGATCTGCTGACCGGCGAGCTGGTGTGTATCGACCCCAGCGGCTGGACCGGCAAGCTGACGACCAACCCGGGCGTGTGGGTCATGTCCCAGCCGGGCGCGGGAAAATCAGCGCTGGTCAAACGGGTGTGCATGGTCTACACGGCGTACGGGTTCATGACGTGCGTGCCCGGCGACGTCAAGGGCGAGTACTCCGAGATGATCCGTGAGCTCGGCGGGTCGGTGGTGCGGATCGGTGACGGCATCGGCCGCCTGAACCCGCTGGACTCCGGCCCGCTGAAGGGGCGCGTGCAGTCGCTGACGGCCAAGCGGCGCGAGGCGCTGCTGGACGTCCTCAACGGCCGGCGCCTGGAGACGCTGGTCGCGCTGCTGTCGACCAAGCACGGACTGGGCCGGTCCCCCGACGAGATCGAACGCTCGGCGCTGGACACGGCCGTGCAGGTCGCCTCCGCCGCCCAGGAGTCGGGCAGTGACCCGGTGGTCGCCGACGTCGTGCGGGTGCTGCGGGCGGCGCCCGAGGAGCTGCGCAGCAAGCTCGCCGCGGACGGCGAGCGGTACCAGGACCTGACCAGGTCGGTGATCGCCGGGCTCGATAATTTGATCGGAGGTCCGCTCAAGGGGCTTTTCGACGGGCCCACGACAACCCCCCTGGACATCGCCGCCCCGGCGGTCTCGGTAGACATCTCCGCCCTGCGGGCCCGCGGCAACGACGTGGTCAGCGCAGGCATGATCGCGACGTGGGCGTACACCTACAGTGCGATCGACTCCGCCCGCAGCATCGGCCTGATGGACCGCTCGCTGGTGCTGCCGATGGACGAGATGTGGCGGGCCCTGCGTTCCGGCCCCGGTCTGGTGGACGCCATGGACGCCATCAGCCGCCTGAACCGGACCACCAACGACGTGACGATCTACGTCACCCACTCCCTGCTGGACGTCGAGGCGCTGCCGACCGAGCAGGACCGGGCCAAGGCGCGCGGCCTGATGGACCGGTGCGACACCTGGGTGATCGGCGCGTCCTCGGAGGAGGAGCTGGGCCGGGTGACCGGCAAGCGGTCCCTCACCGAGCAGGAGCGCATGATGATCGGCTCGTGGTCGTCGGCGACCAGTACCGGGCTCGACATCGACCCGACCTACGACGACGCCGATACCGCCGCGCCCGTGGAGGAGGAGAGCGCCCGCCACCCGGGCCGCGGCAAGTACCTGATCAAGATTGGCACCCGGCCCGGGATCGCGGCCGCGCTGGAGCTGACGGCCACGGAGCTGCGGCTGTACCGCACGGACCACAACCGCCGCCGGATGACCGCTACGGGAGGCGGAAGCCGATGATGACGGACAACGACCGGGCATGGGCGGCCGGGGGCATCCTGCTCGGCGGCGCCGTGACGCTGTCCGCGGCGACCTGGGCCGGTGCGGCCGCCGGCGCGGTCGTGACCGGGGACGAGGCCGCCCCGTTCCCCACCTCCCTGGTGGGGGCCTTCCAGATGGCCACCGACTGGTCGACGGCGTGGCCGCACTCGCAGACCGCGTCCGTCGTCGGCGCCACCGTCGCGGACCTGGCCGTCCTCGTGTTCCTCGTGTGGGGCCTGCGCTGGGCGTTTCGCTGGTTCCGGAACCCCTCCAGCCTGGCCACGCTGCACCAGGTTCGCGAGCTGACGCCGAAGCACGCGGCCCGCACCGCCACCCGGCTGCGGGCCTCCTTGAAGGGCACCAAGCCCAAGGAACTCCCGGCCCGCGACCGGGGCGTCCTGCTCGGCGACCACATGCCGTCCGGCATCGAGCTGCGCGGCTCCGACGAGGACACCTACGTCGCCATCATGGCGCCCCGCGCAGGCAAGTCGACCAGCCTCGCCATCCCGGTGGCGGAGGAAGCGCCCGGCGCCCTGCTGATGACCAGCAACAAGGCGGACGTCTACGCCGCCACGGTCGGCTCCCGCGCGAAGGTCGGGCAGACCTTCCTGTTCGACACCCAGGGCGTCGCGCAGGCCGAGCGGGACGTGTGGATCGACCTGGTCGCGCAGGCCGAGACGCTGGAGGGCGCCGAGCGGCTGGCCTCCCACTTCGTCAACCAGATCACCAGCGAGCAGGCCGATCCGTTCTGGAGCCAGGCGGCCGGAGACCTCCTCACCGGCCTCTACCGGGCCGCGTGGTGGGAGGGCGCCACCGTCCGCGAGGTGATGCGCTGGCTGTCCGACCCGAAGGAGAAGGCCCCGCTGCGCGTGCTCTACCAGCACGAACCGGTGCTCGCCGAACAGGTCGACTCCTCCATCAACATTGCCGAGGAGACCCAATCGGGGATCTACCAGAACGCGCGTACGGCCATGTCCGCGCTGCGCGACGAGAAGGTCCTTGCGTGGGTCACCCCGGACAAGCACCGGATGCGCTTCGACCCCGAGGCCTTCGCCACCAGCACGGACACGCTCTACCTGCTGAGCAAGAAGGGCGGCCCGTCGAGCGCCCTGGTCGCCGCGGTCGCCGACGCGGTGTTCACCGCCGCCGCCGAGGCAGGCGAGCGCCATGGCGGCCGCCTGCCCGAGCCGATGCGCGCCGTCCTCGACGAGGCCGCCAACATCTGCAAGATCGCCGACCTGCCCGACCTCTACAGCCACCTGGGATCGCGCGGCATCACGCCGTTCGTGATCCTCCAGAGCTACCGCCAGGGCGTGAAGGCGTGGGGCGAGGTCGGCATGGACGCCATGTGGAGCGCAGCCACGAAGAAGGTCATCGGTGTCGGGATCGACGACGCCAAGTTCGCCCAGGACATCAGCAGCCTGACCGGCGCGCACTACGTCGAGCGCGGCTCCTACTCCAAGAGCAAGGACGGCGGCAGCCGGAGCTGGAGCGAGCAGCGCGAGCAGGTCCTCGACCCCGCCGAGATCCGCGCCATGCGCAAGGGCACGGCCCTGCTGATGTCCACCGGCATGCCGGTCGCGCAGATCAGCCTGCGCCCCTGGTACGCGGAGAAGGCGATGGCGCACATCGGGCCGCAGATGCGCGAGGAGGAGGCCGCCATCACCAAGCGCGCCGTGGGCGCCTACGAGCTGCGGAAGGCGACGCGCAGTGGCCGATGATGCCGAGGACATCCCGGAGCTGGACGTGCCCGTCGGCATGTTCCAGGACATCGAAGACCTCAAGGCCCAGGTCGCCAGCCTGAAGACCCTGGTCAACCAGCTCACCGCGGGAGAGGAGGGAGAGCCGGGCGAGGCCCTGGCCGACGAGGAGGAGACGGCCGGCGGGGAGACCGCCGCCGAGGACGAGTGGCAGTACCCGCCGTTCATCCTGCTGCTCGACCCGCCGCAGTACGACGACGAGCTGAGGGCCCTGATCGAATGGGTCGAGGGCGTCCTCGTGCCCGGCTACCTCGCCGAGCCGTCGGCCGATGCCCGCTGGTGCCACCTCTGGTTCGAGCACCCCGTCGCCGTCGCCCGCCTCCACGCATGCTGGCTGGCCTGGCAGGAACTCACCGACCCCGCCACCTGCGGATACACCGGCCCCAGCGTCTGGCACCGCGACCACCTGGACCCCTGCGTGCGCGAACTGCGCGGCTCCAGCGGCCCCTTCGGCGGATGCACCAAGGGAGAGCATCAGATCGGCCACCGGATGCCCATCACCGTTCCCAGCGCCTGGAGGCACGCCGATGACTGACGAGGCGAACCCGGTGACGTACTGGGCCTGGTCGGTGCGGTTCGACGCGATGACGGCCACGGGGCTGCGGAAGGTCGAGGGACCGCGCGCGGGACTGCCGCAGTCGCTGGTGCCGGGCATCCTGGAGGACCTGTACCGCGAGGCGCCGCAGCTCCGCGAGCAGGAGCATCACGACTTCTCTGCAACGGAGATCAGCGCGACGGAGTATCGCGCCCGGGAGGCCGAGCATCTGCAGGCGCTGGTGGACGGGCCTAGCCAGGTCCCCGTCAACCCTGGGGTTGATAGGCGTTGGGTCTCGACCGCCTGCGCGGTGGACCCATGCGAGGCTGCGGCACCAGCCTCAGCTGATCAGCGCTTCTTGGGGCTTTCGTCTTGGCGCCATCGGGGTGGCAGGCCCGTGTGCACGCCTACCCCCAGGTCTGACGGCACAGATCCACGATCTCGGAGGACGCAACTCCGTCCGCCTGGCGGCATAGATCGCGCATCTGCTGCGGCTGCGGCTGCGGTCGGGCCGGCGGCGTCTTCGGGGCCGGGCGCTGCGCCTTCGGTCGGGGCTGTGTGCGGGGCTGCGCGGGGCGCTGCGGCACGGCCGGGCGGACGCGGGGTGCGGGCCGCTGCGGGGGAGCCTCGGCGCGGGGCCGCTGCGGGGGAGCGTCGATGTGCCGCTCGGGAGCGTGGTCCCGAGCGTGCCTGGGCTTGCTGCGCGGCCGGTCGGGCCCGGTTCGCACCAGAGCGGATTCCCCGGAGGGAGGGGCAACCGGCAGGAGGGGTGAAGGCGATTGCGGCCGGTCGGGAGCGGCCGGGCCCCGCGCGCCCTGCGGGCGGTCGTTCGCCGGAGGGGCGCCGGGCGTCACCGTGGTGCAGCCCGTGACGCTCAGCAGGGCCAGGAGCAGGGAGGCCAGCGGGCGTGATCGCACCGCCCCACTGTGCGCCACCGCGGGCGCCGGCGGGCGGCACCGCGCGGCCGGTCACTGCAAGGAGGGACCGATCCAGGGAGTCTGTTGACGCACCCCTATCCGCCCCCTGGTGACGGCTCGGCCAGCCGCCCAGTGGACCCGAGTTGGGGCAGTGTGCCGCCAACTCACCCCAGAAACTCACCTCTTAAGAGGTGAGTTTTGGCTAGGGTGGAGCCATGTCTACCGAAGCCGTCGCCGTCATCCCCGAGCCCGCGCCCGCCCCGTCTCTGGAGGTCGTGCCCGACCTGCCCGCCGAGGTCACGGTCGCCAAGATTGCCGCCGGAGTCACCTCCGCCCTGGTGGACGCCTGGGGCGCGATCCGCGCCCGCCACCCGGATGTCCCCGAGGCGGTCATCAGCATGGCCACCGGCGGCCGCGTGAGCGCGGTCGAGCTGGCGCACTTCGCGCCCCGCCGGTGGAAGCTGCGCGAGGGCGACGAGCGCCACCACGAGGTGTTCGTCACCGCCGAGTCGCTTGCCGACGGCGCCCCCAAGGTCTTCGGCTACCTCGTGCACGAGGCCGTCCACGCGGCCAACGAGGCGCGCGGCGTCAACGACTGCTCCGCGAGCCAGTATCACAACAAGGAGTTCCGGAAGACGGCCGAGGCCATGGGGCTCGTCCAGCGCCCCGACGTCAGCGAGAAGTGGAAGAAGAAGTACGGGTTCGCCGGTACGGAGCTGGGGGACGAGGCGGCGAAGACGTACGCCAAGGAGATCGCCGCACTCGACAAGGCGATGCGCGCCACCCGCACCCCCGACATCTTCGCTACCCGGACCCGAGGCGGCGGCGGGAGCAAGGGCGGGACCACCGACGATGCGGACACCGCAGACGCCGGCGGGGACGGCGAGGCGCCGACCGGGAAGAAGGAGAAGGAGGACCGCAACTACGTCAAGGCGGTCTGCCAGTGCGAGCCGCCCGCCGTCATCCGGGTGTCCCCGAAGACGCTGGAGCGCCGCAACATCATGTGCGGCGACTGCAAGGAGAAGTTCGCGCCGGAGGAGTCCGGCTGACACAGGTGGTCTATCTGGCCAGATAACCCGCGGGCCCCGGCGGTCCCCTTTCGAGGGGGAGCCGGGGCCCGCGTCGTCGTGTTCCTCACCGCCGTGGTGCACCAGGTCCAGCGCCTACGGCAGGGGGGCACCCTTCTCGCCCGCAGGCGGCTGTGCCACCACGGTGTCGCGGCGGGCGTCCCAGCCGGTGCAGTGCGTCGTCTTCCGGCCGTCCTGGTCGAACCGGACGGTGATGTCCCACACGGGCCAGGTGCCGAGCGGGCGCGGGCCGCGCTCGATCGCGAGGACCTCGTACGCGCTCGCGGCGTCGCCGTGGTTGTACCGGCCGCCGACGACGCGGGGGCCGATCTGGGTGGCGATCCACTCCTCGTAGGTCATCTCGAACCCCTCCTCGCGGTCGCCCAGCAGCTCGGCGGGCATCGTGCCGTCGCACTCGTTGCAGTTGCTGCGGGCGGAGGGGTTGACGGTGCCGCAGGCCGCGCAGGTCCACGACGGGCAGCCGCAGTCGTGGCAGGCGTCGTACGTCGCCGGGTTGTCGGCTCCGCACGTGCAGCCCCACGCCGTGCGCGAGCGCTTCGCGGCGGCAAGGTCGGTCTCGTAGGTACCCATGGATCTCCTTCTCGTGCGGGCCGGGGGAGTCCCGGCCCTGAAATGTGGTCTATCTGGCCAGATAAACCGCGCTACACGGCCCGCAGGCGGCGCGGGGAGCGGGCCGGGGGCGGGTTGCCCGGGTCGGGCCAGTCGTCGGCGGAGAGGCCGTACGTGGGCGGCTTCCAGCTCGCCGGGGCGTAGTGCCGGTAGACGTCCTCCCACGGCGCCTTGAAGTACGACGGCAGTAGACCGCCGCGGTTCGGGATCGGCTCGGGCGCCGCGGCGTTCTGCTCGCGGACCTGCTCGGCGACGCGTTCGGCGTGGTCGACGTGCCGCTTGCAGAACCAGTGCGGGAGCACCCAGCCGGTTCGCGGGTCCAGCTCCAGCACCTTGTGGTGGGAGTCGGCGCCGCAGATCTGCCGCTCGTTGCGGACGTCGACCGGAGGGACGTAGCCCGGGTCGACGTGCACGACCGGCTCGGGCAGTGGCCGCAGCGGCACCGCGGCCGCCGCGTCCCCGCTTGTGGCGGTTCGGCGCGGCCGGTAGACGTACGGCCGCAGGCGCGGCGCCTCGCAGCCCGGCGCCTGCCCGGGGCCCCAGTCGGCCGCCGTACGGGGCGGCTCGTAGCGGGGCGCGTCGTCGGCGACCAGGGCGTCGAACCGGGGGCGTCCGGTCGCTGTGCTCCGGCCCAAGGCCCGGGCGGCGGTGTTCAGCACGCGCCCGGGGTCGCCCGGGGCGACGAAGAGGGCGTACGCCACGGCCAGCAGCAGCTCCCGCGCCGGCGGGGCGGCCCGGCGGTCGCCGTAGATCCGGTGCACGGTCTTCGCGTGCGTCTCCGCCCGCTCCAGCCGGGGGAGTTCGTCCGGCGCGCTCACTCCGGCTCCCCGTCGGCGGGCCGGGCGACGAAGGACAGGCGCGCGGCGCGGTCAGTGGGGCTCTCCTCGGGCGCGCTCACGCGAACACCTCCACCAGCCGGACCGTCACCGCGTCCTCGTGCAGCCGCTGACGCTTCAGGTAGTGGTTCCAGGTGCGGTTGTCGCAGCGCTGGGGGACGCCGTCGCCCGGGTCGAAGTCGACCAGGCAGTCGAGGTGCACGTCCTGTGTGAGGACGGCGGTCAGGTCGTTGGTGTCGTACATCGGCTCCAGGCCGTGGAAGACGCGCTGCCGGTCGACCCGGGCGCGCGCCGAGGCAGTGCGCACCTCCAGGGCGAGCGGGGAGAGCGCGGCCCACTCCAGCAGCACGTCGCCGTGGCACGGCTCGCCGGGCTCGCACGGGCAGGCCAGGTCCATGCCCGACAGCTCCGGCAGCCGGGCGAGGATCTTCTCCCGGCGCCGGTCGCTCTCGTCGGCGGTCCAGTTGGCGCGGCTTCCGCGCAGCCACGGACGGAACTCGGCGACGGCCGTCGCGCGGGCCTCCGGCTCCTTGTAGCCGATGTCCATGAGCTGCGCGACGGTGAACGGGTTGCCGAAGCCGGAGGTGCGGTCCACGATCATGCACCGTTCAGGCTTGCGCCAGCCGCGGTCGCGGCGGCGCTGGATGCGGGTGCAGGTACGCATCGGATACGGTCCTTTCGCTGGTCAGATGCGGGAAGGGTCAGTGCGTCGGCCGCGCGTGGATCGGGATGTGGATCTCCCCGCCGCCGCAGTCGAAGTCGGACCACTCGTGCTCGGGGGCGAGCGCCCATCCGTTGTCCGTCGCGGCGCGCACCGTCTCCTGGACCGCCTCGCTCCTGCTGGCGTAGTCCCCCAGGGCCACGGACGCGAGCGGCATGCCGAGGTCGGCGGTGTAGGTGTCCACCGAGGCCAGCCACCTCCCGCCGCTCTGGAGGAGCAGGAGGTGCGTGGCCACCAGACCGGCGCGGGCGGCGAGTTCGAGGTAGCGGGCGTGGTCGGTCTGCATCACCAGCCCCTCGTACTCCGGGAAGTAGGCGGCGAGGTCCTGGTGCGCGTCCTGGTCGCCTTCCTGCGCCTTGCGCAGTACGGCAACGGCGTCTGCGATCCTCTCGGGGGCGAGGGCGTCGTTGGGGGCAGTGGCTGTTGCCGCCTGCGTGACGCTCTCCCGGAGCAGGGCGGGGACGGGCGGACGCGGAACGGCGGGGAGGTTCCAGTTGACCCACTGGCCGTTCTCGACCGAGCCGACCTGCACCATCACCGGACCGTCGTTCTCCTGCCGGGCGTGGGAGATCCACACCCGAGTCTCGTTGTAGACCGTGGGGTCGATCGTGGGGTCGGCGAACTCCGTCTCGAACGGTGTGACGGTGAGGTCGTCCTCGCGCTGGTACGCGGCCACGAGGCGGTCGAAGTCCTCCTCGGCGGTGGCGAGGAAGTAGGCGTGCCGTCGGGTCGGGTCGGTGACGCAGGCGAAGCGGACGTTCGGTGCGGGAGGCGGGTACACGGTGGCTCCTGTCGGGGTGGGTTCGATGTGGTGCACGGCGGTGAAGTCGTCGGGCATGCGCCGGTTGGCCGGCCGCAGCGCGTTCCGGGTCATGCAGGTGCCGACGTCGGGCACAACAGGAAGCCCGTGGTCGCCGTCACCCCTGCCTTCCGGTCATCCGTTCCACGGCGGCCGCCAGTTCGCCGCGCTCGGCGGCCTCCTCCGCCTCGGTCAGCCGCCGCAAGGCGTCCGCGACGGTGACCTTCGGGTCGACGCGGGCGGCCTCCGTGAGCGGCTGGTTCAGCGCCTCGTACCCGGTGGTGTAGCCCTCGTGGTAGCGGCACAGCCGGTCGAGTTCGCCACAGGCCGGGCAGTTCTCCCAGTCGGCGGCGTCGTACGGCTCGATCTCCATGGGCACGTCGCCGGTGGGCGGCAGCTCCAGCGCGGCGTGCGGCCGGGCAACGCCGAGGACGCGCTGGGACCAGTCCTCGGGCAGGGCGCGCACCTGCATGGCGAGCGCGGCGGCGATGGCGGGCTGGTGCTCGATGAGGTGCTGCCACAGCGTGTCTGCCGTGGTCAGAGCGTCGGTCGATAACGTCATGTCCTCTCCTTCGGGACGGAGTTGGCGGGGGAAGGCAGGTTGATGCGGACCCGGGAGGCCGGGCGGGCACGGCCGCAGACGAGGCAGTCGGCGTCCGCCCGGCGGGCGTTGTTGGTGTCGCAGTCGGGGCACTTCCAGGCGGGTTCCGTCGGCGCCCCCTCCGGCTGCACGCGCAGGTCGGGAAGACCGTGCTCGCGCATCACGTCGGACGCGGTCTCGATCAGGGCGCCGGACAGCTCGATCTCCAGCGCGTCGACCACCTCCGGGTGGTCCTCGGCACGGTGGCCCCACTCGGCCAGGAGGTTCGCGGCGACGTCGCGCATGCCGGTCATCGGCGACCAGTAGCAGGCCCGCAGCCACTCGAACTCGCCCCGGGGCAGGCACACGTACGCCGGGTCTTGGGTGATGTCGTAGGTCATCCCAGCCCCCAGCGGCGCCCGACGAGGTAGCCCAGGACGGCACTGCCGCTGATCTGGACGACCAGCCAGAGCGCGCACCCGAGCAGGAGGCGCGTCCAGGACAGGTCATCGCCGCCGGGCAGCCACACGGCGGCCGCCGCGGCGATGCCGAGCAGTCCGGCTGGCAGCACCGCGAGCAGGATCACGCGGGGGCTCATGCCTGCCCCTCCTTCGCGGTCTCGGGCAGCGGCTCCCACTTGCCGGTCAGCCGGTCCAGGGCCACCCACGTGCCGTCCGCGCGGCGGTCGGCGTAGGCGTTGGTCTGCTGGCTGCTCGCGGTCCACACGGAGACGCCGCCCGGGACACCGAGGTCGTCCAGGAACTTCCGCGCCTCACGGAAGGTGGTGGAGCGCTGCTCGCGCCCGGCGCACCGGATGACCTCCCCGTCCGGCTTGGTCCGGGTCGTGCTCTCAGTGGCGTAGAAGACCCGCTTGGCGTTGCGCGGGATGCGGGTGGTCACGGCTGCTGGCCCTCCTCGTTCTGGTCGTCGTCGGCCGGGGCAGGGAGCGAACCCCCTTCCAGGTCAACGAGGTTGTGGCCCTTGAGCATCGACGGGTCGGGCGCCCAGGACATGGACGTCTTGCCCGCGCCGCTGAGGTGCAGACCCGCCGCCCGGGCGGCCTGCTGCGTGGAGGCGAGGCGGGCGAAGGCCGAGCGGAAGATGGGCACGAGGTCCCGGCTCATCACGTACGCCTCGGCCTTCTGCCAGGACGGGTGATCGGGGTCGTCCACCTTCTCGATCGGGGCCGGGGTGCCCTCCGGCCACCACCCCTCGCGCACCCCGCGCGGCATCGCGCGGGACAGGGCGACGGTGGGACCGTTGAGCTTGCCGAGGGCCGCGCGCAGGGTGTCGGCGTCGGCGCGGCCGTCGCCGTCGACCACGACGAGCCGGGCGAAGGTCCGGGCGCCGGCGGGCAGGGAGCGGAGGTAGCGCTCGGCGCGCTCCGCCGTCCACCCGGTCTCGACCGTGCGGATGGTCAGGTTCGCGCCCTGCTGCGCGGCGAGGCTGAGCACCTCCCGGGCGAATTCCTCGCTCGCGCCCTCAATGGTGATCTTCATGCGAGCCTTCCGACGAATTCTTACCCCGTTCTCCGGGGTCTGCTCACCGAGTCTGCCCCTCCGGCCCCTCCCTGTCTACACCCCGGAGAATCTGGCCAGAAATCTAGACACGTTCGGGTGATGCGGTAGCCGTCGGCATCTCGGCTCGGATAACGTGCCATATCCGAGGCGACAACCCGGACATGACGCCGCGTCAGCGCACCGGCCCGCCGAGACGAGAGGAATCGAACGCCTGTGTCATCCGCTCCCGAACCGCCGCGGCTCCACGTCGTGGACCTCACCGCCGCCGACGGCGAGGCCGTCCTCGCCTTCCTCGCGCCGCGCCTGCGCGCCCAGATGGACGCGCACTACGGCACCGAGACCCACAAGACGGCCTCCGCGCTGGACGCCCTCCTGCGCAGCGCGGAGCACACCGTCCGCCACCAGTCCCAGGCGCTGGCCGCGGACAGCTTCCACGACGGCCGCGCGCGGCTGCGCTGCCTCCACGCCCTCCAGGACGCCTGGAACACGCTGTGGCGGGCCGTCTTCCCGTGGCGGGACGAGGAGGGCTACGACCACGCCCGCTGGGTGCACGTCGAGTACCACGACGCCGAGGACGCCGCGCGCTACGACGCGATGAAGGCGGAGGTCGCCGCGGAACTGGACGCCGAAGCGGCGGCCGCCGACCCGGGGGCGGACACGTTCGGCGCCGGCGAGACCGGCGTGGACACCTACCGGCTGGCCCGCGGGAGGAACGCGTGATGCCGACCTTCCTGATCGTCACCGCCGTGGCGGCCGCCGCGTTCATGGCCTGGTTCTGCGTGGGCCTCATGCGGATGCACTCCGGGCGGGCGAAGAACGTGGTCGAGGGGATGACGCCGCAGCGGATCGTCTACCGCCGCCTGAGCCGCCAGATCCGACGGGAGCACGGCCGATGAGCGCCCCCGCCGCGACGCCGGCGCTGAACGTGCCGCTCATCCTTGTCCCTGGACAGCCGAGCAGTTTCTACACAGTCCACATCCACCGTGTTCGCTGGGATGACGCCAAGCTCAAGGAACTCGGCTCCCGCTCCATGGTGGCGCTGCAGGATGCTGCCCGCGAGGACCTGCCCCGCGTCTCCGGGTGTATCTCCGCGGAACTCATGGATGTCGACCTGGCCGTCATCCACCACCCCGACGGGGCCACGGCCGTGGCGCGCGTGCTATGCGAGTCCGAGTCCTGCACCCTCGCTGCTACGCGCCACCAGCGTGATGCTGGCGAGGAGTCTGCTGCAGAGTCCGCCCGGGATTGGGCAGCCGAGAAGCTAGGGGCTCGCCATCTGCAAATCCTTCGTTCGTGCGATGAGTTGAGCGCCTGATGCCCGGCGAGACGCAGGCAACTCCCCTGTGCCCGGGGCAGCTTGAGCTGTTCCGCATGCGGAGCCGCCCGCACCTCACCCTCGACTACGTCCGCCCCGACGGCGGCCCGCTCACCGCCGCCGACTTCGACCACCTCGCCCGGATCGCCCGGGCCGCCACCACCCGGAAGGGCGACTGACGCATGCCGCTGAACGTGCCCGTGACCCTCACCGTGCCGCCGACAGACCGGTCGTTCACGGTGCACACCGAACGCCAGCGCTGGAGCGCCGAGCAGCTCGCCGCCGAGCCCGACGGCCGCGCCGCGCTGGAGGCGGCGGTCCGCGAGGGTGTCCGCAAGGCCGCCGCCACCTGCGCCTACGCCCAGCTCACCGAGCCGGACATCGACACCGCCGCGCACCCGGACGGGTCGGTGACGATGACCGGCCGGGTGCTGTGCGATGAGGCCGACTGCCACACCGCCGCCCAGCGCCACCACTTCGACGCCGCCGAGTCGATCGAGGCCAGGGCCGCCGCCGACTGGGTCGCGCAGAAGGAACTGGACCTCGCCCCCGGCGAACTCACGGTCGTGCAGGAGCGCGTCGCCACCGGCCACGACCGGCGCCAGCGCCGCGCGTCGTTCGGCTTCGTGCTGGCCGGGGCGGTCTGCGCGGCCGCCGGCGGGGCCATGAGCCAGTACGACTACACCAAGCCCGAGGGCACCTCCCCCGGCACCAGCATCAACGTGTGGATCTGGACGAACGTCGACTCCCTCTGCAACCACCTGGCGTTCCCCGCGGTCATCGCCGGAACGCTCCTCGTCCTGTACGGCGTCGCCCGGCTCGCCGTCCCCAACGCCAAGTAGATCGAGAGGTCACCCCCATGCCGCCCGCACCGCTCACCCCTGACCGCCTCGGCACGGAGACGGACACCGAGGACTTCGCCCTGGCCGTACAGCTCGCCGCCCAGTCCGGCGGGCACGTCTCCCAGGCGACACTGCAGCGCCGCCTGCGCATCGGCTACCGCGCCGCCGCCGCGCTCCAGGACCGCCTGCTGGCCGACGGGCACCTCACCGGCACGGCCCTGGCCGCCGAACGGGAGGAGCACCGGGCCAAGGCGCTGCGGGCCCACTCCGAGGCCACCGCCGCGATGGCCGCCTACGAGGCGTCCGGCCGGTACGACCTGCCCCGCGACGGCTGGAGCTGCTACCAGGACGCCGCCCAGGCGGCCCGGGACGCGCTGGCGGCCGCGCGCTTCTACACCGCCCCCGGCGCCCCGCAGGCGCCCAACGCCGAGAGGCCGATCCCCACATGCCGCTGAGTGTTCCCCTGCTGCTGGTCCCGGGCGAGCCGGACCGCCACTACACCGTCCACCTGCACCGCGTGCGCTGGAGCGTCGGCGCGGTCTCCCGGCGGCTCACCGCCGACCACCTGAAGGCGCTGGAGGCCAACGCCCGCAGGTGCCTGCGGATGGTCTCCGAGTGCATCGCCGCCGAGCTGTCCGAGCCCGACGTCGAAGTCACCGAGAACCCCGACGGCTCCGCCGAGGCCGTGGCCCGCGTGCTGTGCACCGAGGACGAGTGCGCCGCCGTCGCCGAGCGCTACCGCCGCGACGCCGACGAGGACGCCGAGGCCGAGGCCGCCCGCACGTGGGCCGCCGCCCGGCTCCAGGACCAGACCGTGGAACTCCTCAAGCTCCGCGCCGAGCTGGAGAGGACCACCCCCGGCAAGACGGCCGCCGACATGCTCACCGCGCTGCTGGCCGTCCAGCAGGAGCGCACCGGAGGCGCGACCGACCGCGTCGTCCTGATGCTGGACGAGGCCGCCGCCCTGTTCCGGGAGGCCGGGCTGTTCCCCGACCGGTCCCCGGAGGGCGTCCGCAGAGAGCTGGACCGGCTGATCCGGCAGAACCGGGCTCCGTACCCGGTCGCATCCGACGACGACGCGGCCCCGCTCGTTGAGAAGCCGGGCAACGCCCCCCGCCTGGACCTGGACCAGGCCCTCAGCATGCCGAACTGGGCAGGCCCGGCATGGGGGTCGATGACCCCGAGGCTCACCGCCGAAGGGCGGGCCCACCTGGACCTGCCGAACGCCCGCTACATGGCGCCTGAGCACCTGGTGCGCGAGACCGAGACGCTGGCCCGTTCCGTCGCTGCGGGCGAGACCCGCAGCCTCGGCGTGCGGCGGCTCGCGGAGCTGTGCACGGAACTGGCCCGCCGCCACGGCGCCGAACCGCAGCCCCGGCCGTGCCCGGGCGGATGCACCGAGGACGACGACGCGGCCCACGACCTGGTGCACCGGACCGGGTACCGGCCCCGCGCCGTGCGGGCAGGGGAGGTACGGACCGCCCGCATCATCCTCGCGCCGGAGCGACGGGTGGACACCCTCCCGGCCGAACTCCCCGACGACGACCAGGCCTTCGTCCTCGTCTACCGCGAGGACACCCCGGGCCTCGCCCTGGTCGAGGCCATCCGCGCGGGCGACGACGAGGCCGCCCGCGACGCCGTCACCGGCGCACTGCGCTGGCTCACCGCGGACGGGAAGTGACGGCCGATGAGTAGTTCCGACGCCATCGCCGCCCACCTGGACTGGCAGCCGGTCGCCCACCGGGCGGACTGCGCCAAGCCCGTCTGGGAGATCGACCAGCAGACCGAGGCCGACAAGCGGCGCCCCCGCCGGGAGGGCCCGGAGCACTCCTGCCCCAACGAGGAGTGCGCCCACCGCGACCACTACGACCGGATCACCGTGCGGGTGCTGTGCCGGTCCTGCGGCACCGTCCACCTGATCAGCGGCGAGGAGTACACCACCCGGACGACCACCACGGTGCGCACCGGGTACGGCCAGCCCCCGAAGCGGGTGGCCGGGCTGTGGCTCTACCCCGGCCCGCCGCTGCTCGATCTGCGGGGGTACGACTCGCCCGGCGCCTACCTCTGCTCCCGGGAGAAGGTCGACCGGCTGTCGGAGGACGACATCGTCGGTGCCGTCACCGAGGGCCGAGGCAAGCGCGGCGGCACCGTTTGGTACGCGGCCATCGGGCCCGACTTCTTCCCGCCCTCCCGTGGCCTCACGGGCTACGCGACGTGGGCGAAGAACAGCGGCGAGAAGCCGTTCACCAGCGTCACCGCGGCGGCGAAGTGGGTGGCGGCGGAGCTGGACGCGGCCGCCGCGACCGAGACGAAGGAGGACCAGGAGCAGTGAGCGCCACCGAGCAGATCGACGGCACGACCGTCGTCACCACGTACTTCGAGGACCGGATCGCCGCGGCGGAGAAGGAGGTCGAGGATGCCCGGGCCGTGCTCGCCGCCGCCGAGGCCAAGGTCGAGCAGCGACAGACCGAGCGGGACACGTTCGTCCGGGACGGCTCTCTGCCCCCGGCCACGTACAACAGCGACACCGGTCAGCCGGAGTGGGAGTTGTGCCAGTGGGCGCAGACCCGCAGCGCCCGCTTGGCCTTCAAGGACCTGACGCCCGCCGGTGACACCGCCTTCAAGCGGCTGCGGGCCGAGGAGAAGGCGGTCCACCAGTGGCTGCGCGAGCACGGCCGCACCGTCCCCGCACCGTTCGGAGAGAAGGCATGAACGACCAGCACACCACCCCAGACGAGGCGTTCATGGCCGCCGAGATCCACCGGCCCGGCGACGTTCCGGCCGGCACGCCGCTCACCTCCCTCGCGCAGAAGCACGCCGAGGCCGGTCTGCGGCTGCTGAACAACCAGCTCCCCGACGACTTCCCGCACCAGGTCGACCGGGGCGACGCCGGGGACGCCCTGACGCAGCTCGCGTTGGGCGAGGCGATCCGCCGGACCGTCCGCAGCCAGCGCGGCAGCACGGTCGCGCAGGCGTTGCGGCTCGGGGCGACGTGGGAGCAGGTGGCGGCCGCGCTCGACACCACCGAACTCGCGGCGGCGGACGACCTGCGGGTGTGGGCGGAGGGGCAGCGCACCCTCTACCACCAGCTCCTTGCGGAGAACCCGGACAACCGGATCGGGCTGAACGACGACGCGTACCACGAGGTGATGCGCCAGGTGGCGTTCGCTCTGGGACAGGCCGCGGTCGACGCCCGCGACACCCACGCGGAGCAGGCGCCCCGGCTGCGGGCGGCGGTCGCCGCGGCGCCGATGGTCGACACCGTCGGGGAGCTGCGGGCCCTGCTGGAGCAGCTCCCCGACGAGATGCCGCTGTCCCTGGATGACCACCACCGGGCCATGCCCGGCGAGCCGGACCAGGTGCACACCATCCACCCCCGGCTGGTGGCCGTGGTCTCCGGGCTCGCCACCGAGGCGGAGAGCAAGCAGCCCGGGCTGATGCTCACCCAGGTGTACGTGCCCTTCCCCGCCGAGGACGAGGAGCAGGCCGCCGTCGCCACCCGCGACGACCTCCCCGCGTACGGCGAACTCCCGCGCGCCGCCTACCACCTGGAGCGCGGGGAGCTGCGCGCCGGGCTGAAGGACGTCACCGAGGTCCTGGAGGAGCTGGCCCACCTGGTGGGCGAGGTCGCAGCGGACTGCACGGAGCACGACGAGGACGGTTCCCAGCTCAGGGTCGAGGCGAAGCGGATCACCCACGCCGCCGAGCGGGTCGGCAAGCTCGCCGACACGGTGGAGGAGGTCGCCGAGTGACGACCACCCAGGAGCACGGGACCGAGCTGGAGCCGGTGGAGGTGGTCGACGCCGAGCTGGTCGAGGACGACGACGCCCCCGGCGCCGACGCGGTCGCCGTGCCCGACCCGGTGGACGCCGTCCTCAAGGCCCTGGACGCGAACGCCGAGGAGCACCTGAACGACATCCGGCCGAAGAAGACCAAGGACGGCTACGCGCGGGACTGGGAGATCTGGGGAGAGTTCCACGACTGGCTCGCCGAGCGGACCGGCATCCGCCTGCCGCTCAGCAAGATCACCGTGGGCACCTTCGTGTCGTTCGTGACCTACCTCGATCAGGTGGTCGAGGCCCCGCCGAACACCATCGAGCGCAGGATCACCGGCGTCACCTCGGAGGCCCGCAGGCACGGCTACACCGTGCCGAAGGAGGCCACCGAGGCGGCCCGGCGGGCGCTGAAGCCGCTGAAGCTGGACAAGCGGCGCCAGCAGCGCGGCCGCGGCAAGGCCGCCGCCGTCACCCCGAAGGACCTGCGGCAGATGGCCAACGCGCCGCGCGAGCGCGCACCCCAGCCCGGCGCCCGGCGGCGGCGCACCATCGTGGTCCCGGAGCTGACCCGGCTGCGCGACAAGGCGCTCAACTCCCTGAAGTTCGCGGTCGCGGGCCGCAACGAGGAGATGTCCGAGCTGGACGACCCGGACATCAAGCCCGTGGACGAGGGCCTGATGGTGCACGTGCCCTCGGTGAAGGGCCGTCCTGAGCGGGACGTGCCCGTCACCTACGGCGAGGACATCGACACCTGCCCGGTGCGCTGCTGGCGCGCGTACCAGGAGGCCAAGTTGGCCGCCGGTGCCGCCCCGGGGGGACCGGCGTTCCTGCCCGTCGACCAGTGGGGCAACCAGGGCACCGCCCGCCTGTCGCCGGACGGCGTCGGCCGGGCGCTCGCACGCTGCGCGAAGTACGCGGGTCTGACCGGGCGCCGGATCACCGGGCACTCCGCCCG
Organism: Streptomyces sp. TRM68416; assembly: GCF_014596915.1. Lineage (GTDB taxonomy): Bacteria > Actinomycetota > Actinomycetes > Streptomycetales > Streptomycetaceae > Streptomyces. The sequence continues at coordinate 42,329 of NZ_JACVWU010000035.1, read as the reverse complement.
GCGCGGTCTGGTCACCACCGGGCGCAAGAAGGGCAAGCGCGTCGAGAAGCTGCGCCGCCAGGGCGGCTGGTCGCCCAATTCCCCTGTGTTCTGGGAGTACGTGGACGAAGGGGAGGCGTTCGAGGACGCCGCGACCGAGGGGATCGGCCTGTGAAGTCGACTCCATCCCGCTCTGACGCCCGATCACGCCCGCCGGACGGCACAGGCCGCGGTGCCGTCCGGCGCGCACCCAGCGGACCCCCCCACTTCCTGCCCGCGCCGGTCGGTGCCGCGGGGAGCGGGGGTCTGGGGGCCGGCGAAGGCCCCCAGCGACCACTCTCCCCAGCCCACTTGTCAGTGCCGTGCGCTGTGCTGTGCCTACGACCGTCGATCGTCTGGAGGTTCTCGTGACCACGTCTGTGCCTGCAAAGTCGGAGTCCCTGCCCGTGTACGAGCGCAGGGACATCCCAGCGGATCAGCAGCACCTGCGGACGATGACGGAACTCAAGAGTCTGCGGTTGAAGCCAGCTCCCGGCCAGGAACCGGTGGCGTTCGTGCGTGTGTACCGGCGTGGCCACGGATGGGGGAACTTCCCGCTCTACGATCCGGCGGCCGCCGCGAAGATGCGGCCTCTGTCGGCGAAGCAGCAGGCTGCGAAGACCGCCCGCCGAACGTGCCCCAAGTGCGGCGCCGTGCGCAATCACGTCGTGCACGGGCAGTGCGGGCCGTGCCAGGTGCAGGAGCAGCAGGAACGGCAGGCTCTGCAAGCCCGGACCTGCTGGAAATGCCGCCGTGTATCGCTGGCCCCGTTCCGGAGTGGACAGAACGAGGAGCAGGACCGCTGCACGCCGTGCTGGGTGCTGTGGCGGTTGCAGAAGCAGTTCGAGGCTGAGCGGCTGGCCGTGTGGCGGCGTACCTGCCCGGGCCGGGACTGCAACGTGGTGACGGCCACCGACGAGGAGATCGCCGCCGTCCGGGCGGACCCCACCCACCGGGTGGGCTGGGTGCCGCGGTGGTGCCCGCCCTGCGCCGAGCGCGACGCGCGGGAACGCGCTGAGCGGCAACGGGCACAGGAGGAAGCCCAGCGGCAGGCAGAAGAACACCGACGCCGACGGGTCGCCGAACTGGTCGACTGGGCACAGACCCTGGTTGACGATCCGACGGTCGTCATCCTGGATTCGGAGACCACCGGCCTGGAGGAGGACGCCAGGATCGTGGACCTGGCCGTGTACAGCATGGGCGGGGACGTCCTCCTGGACACGCTCATCGACCCGGGCGTCCCGGTCCCCGCCGAGTCGACCGACATTCACGGGATCACCAACCAGATGACGACGGGCGCCCCCTCGTTCGCCGATGTCCTTCCGCGGCTGGGAGAGGTCCTGAAGGGGCGACGCTGCCTGATCTACAACAAGTCCTTCGACGTCGGTCGGCTGCGCCACGAGCTGACCGTGCACCACCGGCAAGCGGGTACCCCCGACCCGGCCGCAGCCGCGGCCGCCTGGATCAGCGGACAGCAGTTCGAGGACGTGATGCTGCCGTACTCCGAGTGGTTCGGCGACTGGTCCGACTACTGGGGCGATTACGCGTGGCAGCCCCTGTACGGCGGGGACCATCGAGCACTGTCGGACTGCCGTGCCGTAGTGGATCTACTGAAAGGGATGGCGAGGCAAGTCGACGCCGAGGCTGCCTGATCCGCGTACGTGGTCAAGGGCGACTGACACGGCGAAGGCCTCCGGGACGTTCCCGGAGGCCTTCGCCGTACGTACGCGCGGCAAGGTCAGAGGACGTCGCCCGACGTGCGGAGCCGTCCGGCTTCCGCGAGGGCCTGGTGCAGCGCGGCGGAGAGCGGGTCAGCCTCTTCCCCGGCGACGTCGGCTTGCTGTGCTGCGCGGCGGAGCCGGTCCTCCAGAAGCGCGCCCCGCAGCGCTGCGGAGGCACCGGCGGGCATCCCGGCGGCGAAAGCGACGACCATGCCGTAGAAGCCGTGCATCAGGTCGTCCAGGCACTTCTCCCCGTCCAGGTCGCCCGGGCTGCTCATGACGCTGCGGGCGAGGATCTCGGCGGCGGCGAGCAGTCGCCCGGCGGCGATGGCGGGCCGCTCGATGGCGCCGCCCCCATCGGGGTCGATGTGAAGCGCCCGCAGTGCATCGCTGATCTTCACGACAGCGTCAGGCAGTTCGGGAGCCTCATCAGCCGCGCCGGGGTGTTCCTGGTAGGTCATGGGCGGCAGCGTAGCGACCCCGCTCCGGCCGGCGCCGAGAGTCAGTGGACGAGGGCCGCTCTTGGAATACTGGCGGGCATGTCCGGCATCACCGACCTCCCGAGTTCCGCGCCAACCGCGCAGGACATCGCTCTCGCCGAGCGACTCGTCACCCTCGCCGGAGAGGCCCTGTCCGGGCCGACCGCACAGGTGGCCGACCAGCTCCGCGCCCACACCACGCACATCGCCCTGCTGGACCGCCAGGGCCCCGTCGTGGGGGCCGTGCTGAGCATGTGCCGGGCGGCGGCCGAACGCTGGCAGGCAGGCGGCTACGGGCACTTCAGCGTCGCGCGGCACATGCCGTCGGTGGCCCCGGCCCTCTCCAGCCTGCTCCAGGCCGCGGTCGACGGCGACGCCGACCCCCAGCTCCAGGACCGGGCCCGGCGTGCGTGCGCCGCCTCCACCGAGGACGCGCAGAAGCTGATCGCGATCAGCGCCGGTGTGCACGCGCTGCTCGAAGCGGGGCCCAGCCGCTTCCCCGCGAAGACCGTCACCGAGCCGATCGACCCGCGGCGCCTGCCCGATCTGCGCGCCCGGCTGGTCAGCGCGCAGCAGGGCAAGCCCGCCGTGAACCGGCTCGCCATCGCGCTGTTCGAGAACACCGGCACCCTCGTGCCGTACCTGGACGCCGCCGACGACGCCGCCCGGGTGCTGCTCGCGCAGGAGAACGACCGGCTCGCCAAGGCCCGGCTGTACCACGTGGACGAGGAGATGACCGAGGCCGCCATCCGCAAGGCGGAGCGCGGCCGCAAGGGGCCGCTGGCCCCGCACCGGGTGCCCGCCCGTCGCGGGTTCATCGCCTTCGGCAAGCCACTCGTGCGGACCGTCCCGGAGGGCGAGGAACGGCCGGCGGACGTGGTCGCGGTGTCCTGGGGGCCGTGGGCCGCCGACTTCGCGCACGCCCCCGCACACCTGCAACCGACCCCGGTGCCGGGGCCGCGTCAGCCGTTCTGGCGCTGGTTCGGCGTCAACGGCGTCCGGCACATCGAGGCCTTCGACGGCCGGGAGCATCCGACGTGGTGGCTGACCTTCTGGACCCGGCCCACCCACGCCGTGCCCGGGGCACCGCCGCTGATGGCCGACAACGAGACCACCATCGGCGCCACCGAGACGCCGGGCCCGATGCAGCTCGGCACCACCGACGAGGTCGCTCACGTCGTCTTCGCGTGCTGGGACTTCATCACCCAGGAGCAGGTCACCAAGCGGCCGATCACCCAACAGCGCGTCCAGCCGCGCAAGCCGACCGACCTGCGGCGCGACCGGCGCAAGGGGGTGGAGGACGACTCTGCCGTCCACCTCGTCACGCTCCGGGGCCGCCGCCCCCAGCCCGCGGAGTCGGCCCCGGCCGCGCCCATGCCGAGCGGGCGGAAGCTGGACTACCGCCAGGTGATCGCGGAGTACGACCGTTCCCACTGCATGAACCCGCGCCTGCACCGGGACGACCCCGACAAGGAACGCCACCACCACGAGGAGATCACCGTGATCGAGCATGTGCGTGGCCCCGACGGCGCCCCGCCGGGAGCGCGCGGGTTATCTGGCCAGATAGACCACCGACGGGGCGCCCGGCCGGAGAGTGGGCCGTCGGCGACCCGTTACGGGCAGCGGTCTCGGATCTCCCGCGCCCACTGCCGCAGCGGGTCGCCCAGGACGAGGTTGTCGCCGCGGTCGACGGTCTGGAGCAGCATGGCGCACACGGTCGCTTCGGCGGCGAGTGCCTCCGGGCCGCCGAGGGCGGGGAAGGTCTCGCGGACGCGGGCGGCGGTGGCCGGGCAGCGCAGGGAGTAGGCGTAGAGCATCGCGGCGTCGAAGCCGACCGGCGCGGCGCCCCAGCCTTCCCAGTCGAGGATGCGCAGCGGGTTGGTGAGGTTGGCCCAGTGCAGGTCTGCGTGGGCCGTGCTCCAGCAGGGCGCCTCCGGGGCCGGGACGCCTACGAACTGGGGGATGGCCCGCTGCATGTACTGCGTGCGGACGGCGGTGCGGTCGGTGGCGGCCGCCGCGAGCTTCTGGAGCGTCTCCGCGAGGTCCGTCCACCACTGGCCGGGCAGGTCGAGGTCCTGGTGGAGGATCGGGTCACTGGAGAGGACCGGTTCGCCGACGCGGATCGACAGCTCCGCCCGGTAGGCGATGCCGTCCTCGGTCACGTCGTGCAGGCCGATCAGCGCGGGGCGGTGCCCGTCGAGGCTGCCCAGTGTGTGCTGGGCAGCCCATGCGCCCTCCCACAGCTTCCCGGAGGCCTTGTCCTCCGGCACGGCCACCAGGCGCAGCCACGCGGGTGCGCCGGCGGCGGTGCGGGCCGGGGCGCCCAGGGTGCGCCCGGCCCATCCCCAGAACTCGCCGCCCTCTTCGACCGTCGCGGTCAGAGCCTTGGCCGCGCGGTGGTGGTGGGCGCGCATGCGCTGCTCTACGGCCGGGTCAGGCGGAGGCGAGTACACCAGTGATCTCCCGTAGTCGGGCGATGTCCAAGGGGGGCTCGGCGAGCGCGTCGGCCGCCTGCTGCCAGTGTGACGCACTGGAGGCGGACACGAGGACGTTCGTCACCCCTGGGCATGACGCCACGGCCAGCAGGCATGCCTGAGCGGGTGTCAGGCCCGGGCGGATGAGGTCGACCAGCTCCTTGCCGACCATCTCCGCCAGCTCGCCGCCGTGCAGCGGTGCGGACGCCATCACCCGCAGCCCGGTGCTGGCCGCGTCCCGCAGCGGGCCGCGCCCGTCCAGCACCTGCTCGATCGGCGCCATGCTGACCAGGCTCACCGGCAGTTGCACGGCCGTCAGATGGTGCCGGGCGCCGCCGGCCGCCTCGGTGGCCAGAGCCACCAGCAGCGGCACAGAGAACGCCCCATCCGTGAAGCCGTTCCAGGTGGCCACCCCGTATCCGCCGACGCGTCCGGCCGCCACCTCCTCCTCCAGAACGGCGAAGGCCTCCCGCAGCGTGCGGTACAGCGCGGCCCGGTCGCCCCGGTAGGCACGCTCGGGGTTGTGCAGCAGGACCAGGTCGAGGCGGGAGCGGCGCAGTTCGAGCCGGTTGCGCGCGACCTGCCAGCGCACATAGTCGGGCGCGAGGCTGTGGCCGGTCACCGCCTCGTCGGCGGTCAGCACTCCTGCCACGGCGGCGGCGCCGCCGGTCGCCGCGGTGAAGCACCCGACCTTGGTGGACACCCGGACGTGCGGGTGGACCGTCAGCACACCGGCCAGCAGGGACTGTGCCCGGCCCGCGCCGTAGTTGGGGGCGGTGTCGATCCACTGGGCACCGGAGGCGGCCGCGTACGCGGCCGCCTCCGCGATGTCCCGGCACCGGTAGGTCCCGAGGGCGATCCGTTCCGTCACAGCAGGTTCCCCACGACGGCGGCCTGACCGGTGACGATTTCCTGGACCAGCCCTGCGACGGCCGCAACGTCCAGGTCGGCGGCGGCCGCGAGGGTGGCCAGGGCCACGGTCTGGCCGTCGACCAGCGGCCGCAGCACCGGCTCGACGGCCGGGGCGAACTCGTACGCGTTGTCGGCGGCCGCCAGCGTCACCGCATCGTTGGAGACCTCCAACACCGCCCGGGCGGTCGTCAGCCGCACCCGCAGGTCGCCGTCGGCGGGGACGGGGCCGACGTACGGCAGGCTCGGCACCATCCGGCCGGGGGCCCGGCCGTCCATGGCCTTGGTGTAGCGGCTGATCAGGTGCGGGTCGGCGAGCCGTTCGGCCAGCAGCTTGCTCAGGCCGTGCAGGGCTTCCGCCTGCTCGGCGGGGGCGCCGAGGCGGGGCAGGTCCCGGCGCCATTCCTCGTGGTCGAGGAGCTGCTCGCACGCCCACGCGACCAGGTCGGTGGCCGTGTGGGTCTGGAGCCCGCAGGTGACGTGCAGGGAGCGGGCGCCTTGGTCGGCGGCGACCGCGTGCCAGATGCCGCGCGGCACGTAGAGGACGTCGCCCGCGTGCAGGACCAGGTCGGCGACCGGCTCCTCGGGCGGCTCGGCGGGTTGGGCGGTGTCGCGGTAGAGGGGGTACGGGCGGGTGGTGCCGTACAGGCGCCAGTGCTTGCTGCCGTCGAGCTGGACGACGACGGTGTCGTGGTCGTCCCAGTGGACTCCGAAGCCCTCGGTGCCCGTCCAGGAGGCGTACAGGTTGGCCTGGATGCGGGTCCGCAGGACGCGTTCGATGTCCTCGGCGAGGCGGGCGAGCGGGCGGTGCATCTCGTCCACGGAGTCCAGGACGAGGGAGGCGCCATCGGCGAGGCGGGCGTGCAGGTCGGCGGGCCGGAGCCGACGCCAGACCGTGTGCCGGCGAGTGGTGACCGGCTCGGTGTAGTCGCCGACGTGCAGGGGCGGGCCGTCGCGGTGCAGCCGCATCCGGGGCGGCTCCAGCCGCTGCGTGGCGAGCAGCTTGTTGAGGTCGTCCCAGGTCATCAGCCCGGCAACGTCTACGGCGGCAGGGAAGTGGCGGTAGTCGCGGTGCAGTGCCTGGGCGAGGAAGTCCTCGCCCAGGCACGCCGCGATCGACGTCGTCGTCATCGCGTGGCAGTCCGTTCCGTCAGTCGTTGCCGTCGCTGCGGCCGGTGCCGCCGCCGTCCGACTCGGCGGAAGCGGTCCGCGCCCGGGCGGCGGTGATCAGCGTCCGGGAGCGCACCAGGCCGCCGGACGTCGGGTCCTGAGCGGACTGGGGCGGGATGGGAACCGGCATGGAGTCCTCCTCCACTTCGATGGGCGGCCGGCGCCTTTCGGCTCGGCCAGGGCTCCGCCAGTGAACCCGCCGCCGACGCGGCCGGTAACCCGCAGCATGGGGCCCCCACCGTGGGGGTATCGTCTGCGCCGACGCTCCGTCACGCTGTGCGAGCTGAGGGGGACTTGTGGACGACTTAGCGCCGTCACCAGCTCAGGTTCCGGACCATCTGCTGCGCGATCCGGTGTTCGCCCAAGCTCTTCGTGAACGTGACTTCACGGCCGTGTTCGCCATGGCTCACCGGGCAGGGGTGAGCTACTACCGGATCGGTGAGGCCTGCGGCATGAAGCCCGAGCGGGTCTCCAAGGTTGCGAGGGGCGAGGCGTCAGTGACCGCCCTTGACACGATCGAGCGCGTTGCGGACGCACTTCGGGTTCCCGGTGCCCTTCTCGGCCTTGCTGCGCGACCCTGGGAGTACAGCTCCCCGACGTCCCTCCCGGAGCCCGACGATGGAGACGACCCCATGAACCGCCGCCAACTGCTGCGCGGCGGGCTCGCCGCCGGTCTCACCGGAACGGCGCTCGCCGCCCTGACCGACACCCGCCGCTCGGTGGACATGGCGCTCATCGCCGACAGCGCCCCGGCCGATCTGTCCGACCTGGAAGCGGCCGCCGAGACGTACGGCTACGGCTACCACGGCCAGCCGCCGACCCGGTTCCTTCAGGATCTGGTCGGCGACTTCGCCGACCTCCAGCCCTATCTGGCCAGCCCGCAGCCCGTCGCCACGCGGATGCGGGTCTGCCGTACCGCCGGGCAGATGGCTGGCATGGTGGCCGTGGTGCTGCACGACATCGGGGTGCGGAAGGAGGCTCGCGGCTGGTTCGCCACCGCAGCCGCCGCCGCAAAGGAGTCCGGCGACCGGCAGTTGCACGCCTGGGTGCTGGCCCGGGAGGCGATGGTGCCGCTCAACTACGGCGCCCCGAAGGCGGCGGCCGCCATCGCCGAGGAGGCCCGCCAGGTCGCCGGGGGCCGACCGACCGCCGCCGCCACGTTGGCCGCCGCCGTCGCGTCCCGGGCCTACGCCCTGTCCCACCGGCCGGAGCAGGCCCGCCGCGCACTCGCGGCCGCCGACACGTTCATGGAACGGCTCGACGCCGGCGCGCGGGCCGACACCTGGCTCACCCACGGCGAGCAGAAGCACCACGTCCACCTGTCCCATGCGCTCACCGCGCTCGGCGACACCCGGCGAGCCCGCGAGAGCCAGCAGCGGGCGCTTCAGCTCTCCGCGCCCACCAGCACCATGACCCGCGCCCTGCTGACCATCGACGCAGCCACCTGCACCCACCACGACGGCGACACCGAGCAGGCATGCGAACGCACCGTCGCCGTCCTGTCCGGCCTCCCGGACGCCTACCGCACCGGGCTCGTGCGCCGTCGCGCGCTCGACCTCTACCAGTCGATCCCCGCCCAGCACCACCAGGAGGCCGCCGTGCGCGAGCTGCGCGAGGCCCTGGTGGCCTGAGCCACGAAGCGACGAAGGCCCCGGACTCCGTCCGGGGCCTTCTCTCTGCTGCCCTGACCACTCCCCCGCGCGATTCACCTCTTAAGAGGGGAGTTGTGCGGGGTGAGTCCAGCCGAGCCGATCGCCTACCGCTGGGTGGGCTTGCGTGCCTGCGTCTGCTCGGCGCCGCCGCGGCGCAGGTGCCCGGCCTGCTCGGCGCTGCCGCCGGGTGCGGGCTTCTTTCCGCGCTTCGTGGTGGTCGATCGGCCACGGGCGGCGGCCGCAGACACACCGCGCTTGGCCCCGGGCATCGGCCGGCTCAGCGCCTCCCCCATCTTGCGCATCTCCGGGATGTCCACCGGGGCGGCGCCGTTCGCCGACGGCGGCGGGGTGCTGCCGCCCGCCCGTCGCGGTCCCCGATACTCAAGGGCCGCGTCTCCCAGCCTCAGCAACGCCTCCGCGGTGGGCAGCTCCTCGCGCCGGTCCGTGCCGCGTTCGTCGGGGCGGCGCAGCTTGTCGGCAGCGGCCTGCGCCCACCCGGCGACCTTCTCGCACGCGGCGATCGAGACCCGGCGCACGAAGTCTCCAACGCGCCCGTCGGCCATGAGCTTGCCGAAGTGCTCGCCCGCCCGCTCCTTCATGACGTGCATCAGGTGGCCGAAGGCCCCCCGCACGCTCTGGATGCGCTGCCACTCCGGCAGGTCCTGGAGTGCGGGCGCGTGGGTGTCCGCCTCCCGCAGCGCCGCGTTGACCGCGTCCGCCGACTGCTGCGGGTCGCGGTCCGGTGCCTTCTCCGGCTCGGCGGCCCGTGTCGGCGCGGGGGCGGGGGCGGGCTGTGGCTCGGCGGTCGGGGTCAGGTTGGCCACGGCCTCGGCGAACAGTGCCTCCAGCCGTTGGAGTTCGTCCTCCACGGTGGCGAACAGGTCCGCGCCCGTTCCCTTGTCGGCGGGCACGTGTTCGTCCCACGCCTCTTGAACGGCTGCGAAGTCGGCGACGACGTCGAGGGGACGGTCCGACTCCGGGACGGAGGCCTCCGTTGGGCCGGTCCACAGCGGCAGGTCGGCCTCCGACTCCGGGGCGGGCGGCGCGGGCTCGGCGGGCCCGGTGCGTTCGACGCGGCCCTCGCGCTGCGTGATGTCGGCCGGTGCCTGCTCCTTACCCGGTTCGGCGGCGCCCTCCGGGCCGGGGGTCGCCGGGCTCTCGGGGGTGGCGGGTCGGGGGGGCGTGGCCATTTCGGTGTCCTCCGGGGCGTCGGGGAGCGGGGCGGGCTGGTCGGGAGCCCGCTCCGGGCCGGGTGTGTCGGCAGGCCCGGGCGGTTCCGCCGTCTCGGCGGCCGCCGAGTCCGCAGTGGGCTCCGGCTCCGCCGCCGGGCCTGCCTGCTGCGCGGTGTCGTCGCGGACGGGTTCGGTCTGCGCGGCGGCTGCGGCCTCCCGCTCCCGGGCGGCGGCGCGGTCGGCCACCATCGCGTCCAGGGTGGCCTGGAGGCGCACCTGCATGCGCGTGGTCTCGTGCAGCAGATTCATGAGCGGGAAAGCCAGGTGCTGCCGCTCATCGAGGGCGGGGTCCGCTGGCAACGCGGCGCCCCAGGCGTTGACCGCTTCCTGGACGGCGCGGAGGTTCGCGGCCATCTGTTGCGAGCCGTGGTCTTCCACGTCGGCAGCACCGAGGCGTCCGAGTTGGACGCTCAGGGCCTGGAACAGGGGATTCTGCCCGTAGTTCTCGCCCGCTCGCGCGGCCGCCACGGTGATGACGCGCAGGTGCTGCTCGGCGGCGGTGCGCAGTTCGACGCGCAGCGCGTCCGCCCGCGACTGCGACCCCCGGACGTTGACCGCGGCCGGTGGGTCGCCGTACGGCTCCCCCGTGACGACCGCGAACATCACCGCACCCTGCCGTGCGGCGTCCATCGGCGAGCCGTTGAGTTCGGTGACGTCGGCGGGCATGCCGTCGACCGCCAGCCGGGCGAACCAGCGACCGGAGGCGGACAGGCGCACGGTGGCGACGGTGGCCTCGCCGTACAGCAGCTCGCCGTCGCGGGGGCCCTCGCCCTCCACCGTGGTCAGCCGGAGCCGGTAGCGGGCATCGGCGGGCAGCGGGAACGTCTCGATGAAGGCCCGGGGCGCGGGCGGGTCTTCGACGTCCACGGCAGGCTCCGCTTCCTCCTGCGCGTCGGCTTCCGCCGGGAGGTCTTCCACGGCCGGGGGGGCGGCCGGGACGTCCGTCGCGACGGAGGTGGGCTCCGGCTCGTCTGCCACTACTTCCTCCTGGTCTTGCTGGTCGGGTTCCTGGTCTGCGTCCTGCGGCGCGGGGGCGTCGTCCGGCGACACGTCGGGGGCGGTCTCCTCGGCGGGCGAGGCCTCGGGGGCGGTCGGGTCCTCTCCGGCCGCCGTGTCCGGGCCGGGGACGGTGTCGTCGCTCCCGAGGAGGGGGAGCTGTTCGTCCTCGGCGGCCGCGATGTCTGCCGACGGCTCCGGTGTGGCGGTCTGCGGGGCTTCACTCCATGCACCGTCACGGAACACGTAGCCGGTCTGCTGCCTGGAGGCGTGGGCCCGCAGCCAGGGCATGATCTCTTCCGCCTCCTCGAACCGGCGCAGCCGCTTCGGGGACATGGCATCCGGGTCCTCGTTCGATGCGACGGCGAACTTCGTGCGCCGGTACTCGATGGAGGGCAGGAACAGTAGGTAGCTGGTGCCCGGGAGGGTGATCTCGTAGCGGCCGTCCCAGTGGCCGCGGTACGTCAGTGTCTCACCGTCGACCAGGCCGAGACTGCCCTCGCGTGGCGTCTCGGTGTCGGAGGCCGTGGTGTCGACCGGGTCGGCCACCGGTGCCGCCCCCTCCGGGGCGGCGGGTGGCTCCGGGGCCCCGGCAGCGAAGAGGTCCAGTTGCTCCTCGTCCAGGTCGGCGGGCGGGCTCTGCGGCCACGCGGGGGCGGGCTCGGGCACCGGCTGCGGCGGCATGCCTAGGAGGTCCCGCCGCTCCTGGTCCGACGCCCTCGGCTCGCCAGGGGCGCGGGAGGGCTGTTCCTGCCAGGGCAGATCAGCGTGCGGCCCGAGGTCGGTGGGCTGCACGACGGTCTTGGCGTCGCCGGTCGAGCCGGACTCGACGTGGATGCCGTCCGCCCCGATCGCGGTGACCTTCATCCAGAAGCCCTCGGACTCGGGCACGAAGCGGTGTCGGGCGCGGACGTAGTCGCCCACCGCCGGCCGCCAGCCCGCGCCGCCCGGGTAGAGGACCTCGTCCACCGCGTCGTGGAATCGGCGCACCGCGTCCATGAGCGGCTGGAAGTCGGCGTGACTGCTCTCCCGGTACCGGGCCAGGATCGCGTGACTGCGCGCCGTGGCGAGGTGGCCGTCTCCCTCGGCGAGCCGACCGGCCTCGTAGTGGGACCGTGCCCGCTCCCAGGCCTCGCGCGCCTGAGCCAGGGCCGTGGTGGTGCTGCGGCGCTGGACGGCTTCACGGATGCCCTCCGCGGCGGTGAGGGCTTCCTCAACCTCGGCCAGCGGCGCGGCCAGTGCTGCGGCCGCCCGCTCCGGCTCGGGGGCGCGGACACGTTCGCGCGCCCACTCCAGCACGCCGTCCCATTGCACGTGGCGGGCGCTCGTGCCGTCAGGCGCGGTGACCTCCAGCCGGTGGCCGTCCTGTCCAGGCTGGCCCTGCTGGTAGACCATCTCCACCTGGTAGTCGGAGCCGCCGACGGTGATGCCCCAGCGCGGGCCGTACTCGAACGGGGCACCGCTGCGGCGGGGCCCGTTGGGGTGGTCGGTGTTGATGCTCTCGCCCTCGTGGAGCGTCAGCTTGCCCGCGTCGGAGCGGTAGCTGAAGAACACCCAGTCGTCACTGTCGTTCGGGTGGGTCTGTGCGGTGCGCCCCAGGGCCGCCCGCTCGGCCAGTTCATAGCCGGAACTCGTGGAGATGCCCGTGCCCTGGGAGATGCCGTACAGGTCCCGCAGGACGAATCCCCGGTATCCGCTCGGGGTTTCCTCGGCGAGCCGGTACCGCTTGCCGGTGGGCTGGTGGACGTAGGTCCACTCGTTTTCGGCCGTGCGGCTGCCGATGACGTCACCCTCGGCGTGCGGGGTCGGCACGATGCGCCGGCCGCCGCGCCGGGCCTCGGCGACGTCGGCCAGGCGCCGGTACTCCTTGTAGGTCAGGCCGGTGGTCAGCTCGACACAGCTCCCGCACTCGGCGGCCATGGCGCCGCCGGTCTCGGTGCCGGTGTACCAGGTCCACACCATCGTGTAGCGGTCGGTGTCAGGGGTGCCGCACCGGTCGCACTCGCCGTGCCCGGCGTGCCCGTAGACGCCCAGGCGGCCGTCTTCCGGGCCGCCCTCGGCGCGCGGGTGGATGGCGGGCTCCCTCCGGCTGACGCGCCGCCGTCCGCCGGGCCGACGCGTGGGCGCCGGGGGCTCCGGCGTCTCGCTGGGGAAGAGGTCGAGCTGCGTCTCGTCGTCCTCGGCTCCCTCGCTCTCCGGTGCTGCGTCGGTCGGCGGCCCGGGGGCGGCGGCCTCCGTGAGTGCGGGGTCCGGCGCGGGAGCGTCCACTGCCGCGGTGTCCGGTGCCGCCTGAGTGCTGTCCTCGGTCTGCGGGTCGGCGGGGGCGGCCTCCTCCGGGGCTTCGGTCAGTGCCGGGGCGCCGGTGTCCGCCGGGGCCCCAGGGTCCGCCTCGTTCGCGACGGAGTCCTGCGTCTCGATGTCCGCGGGTTCAGGGGCCGGGGCGGGCGCCCCCGTCGTCTGCTGCTCCCCCTCGGGCGCCTCCGGCCGGGGGTGAGGCTGGTAGGGCCCGGCGTAGGGGTCCGTCTCCCCGATCGGCGGGATGGTGGCCCGCCACCGGGCGGTGTCGTACACCTCGAACTCGAAGCGCTCTGCGGCGTTGCGCAGCACGCGGGCGGTGCGTCGTTCCTCGGCGGTGACGCCGGGGAAGGCGTCGGCGGCGGCCTGCGCCGCGTCGCCGAGGGCCTGCATCTGTGCGGTGTTCAGGACGTACTTGCGGTGCGAGGCCACCCACTCCGGCGGCTCGATCGGGGTGCCGTCCGAGTAGGTGGCATCGAGTACCAGGCGGCGCAGCTCCCGGACCTGAGCCGTGGTCAGCCGCACCTCGCGGGCGGCGTACTCGGCAGGGATGGGGCTGCGGTGTGCCGGTTCCTTGACCGCGTGCAGCTCGGAGCGGATGCTCCCGGCCGCCCGGATCGCCGGTACGCCCGCTGTGGGCGGCAGCGACTCGTGGTAGGGCATGTCGTCGGGGGAACCGCCGCGTGCGTCCTGCGCCCACCAGTAGCGGCGGCCGTCGTCGCCGATGCGGGCACGGACCCAGCCGATCACCGCTCCGTCGGCGTCGACCACGGTGCCGTGTCCGGCCTCGGTGTCCAGTTCGACCAGCCGGTTGCCGTTGCCGTAGCGCAGCTCGATGCCCTCGGAGGTCGCGGCCTGCGCGGCGTCCGCGGCGTTCTGTCGCTCCTTGACGGCCCGGGCGGTGTTCTCCGGCTGGACCGAACCGTCGGGCCACTGCACCTCACCGCGTTCCCAGACCCGTGTGCCGGACTCGGTAGTGACCAGCACCAGGTCGCCGTCGTCGGTGCCGATGACCGTGCCGGGCCCGTCCGGCGTCTGCACGACCACCGCGTCCTCACCGATCGGGACGGTGTCGGTGTCGTCGGCCTCCGGCTCCTCCGGCCCGTTCTCCGGCACCCCCGTGTCACCGGGTGCGGCGGGCTCGGTCTGCGATTCGGCGGCGGCCGGCGGGGCGGGCTCAGGGCTGACTGTGCCCGGCTCGGGCTCCGCGTCGGCGGCCGCAACCGGGGCGAACTTGGCCCGTGCTTCGGTGAACTGTTCGTCGGTGGGCGGGGCCATCTCGCGCAGCGCGGTGGCCAGGGCGCGAAGCGCCAGGGCCGCGGACTCGTTGCGCTCGTCGATCCGGAAATGGATCTCGTGGTCCAGACGGCCATAGCGCCACGCAGGCAGGTCACTGGAGCGGGTGGCAGTGTCGTGCGCGACGGCGGCGTCGATCCAGGCAGGGAGGTGTTCCCACGGGGTCCGGAAGGACACGTCACCCTGGTCGATGGTCAGCCCGTTGATGTGGGTCGACAGGCGCACGTCGCCGGCGCCGCGCAGGGCTGAGGGCAGCTCGCTGCTGTCCGAGGCGTAGAAGGCTGTCGTCGGCGTTTGCCGCTGCTCGGCGATCCACTCCCGTACCCGGCCCCCCGGCAGGCGCCGGGATTGGGTGCTGACCGGCTGGCCGTCGACCGCGACGGCACTGACCAGCCCGCGCACCTGGTCGTCGCTGAGGACCGCCATGATGGCCCATCCGGCGGACTGGCGGGCGGGGGCGAGGGCCGCGTCATGCGTGGCGGAGACGCCCGCAGTGGGCTCGGTCTGCACCGGCCCAGTCGGGGTTTCGGTCTCCTGCGGGGCGGCCTCCGTGGTCTCTTCTGTGTCCTGCTGGTCGGGGCCGTTATAGGTGTAGGCGACGCCCAGCCGCTCGAAGGCGACACGCAGACCGCGTACCGCCGTGTCGCGGTCCTCGAAGGGAGTGGCGCGGCGCTGGTACCACTTCTGCTGACGGCGCGACCACTGGAAGTCCAGGTCGTTCAGCGCGTCCCGGATGCGCTGGTCCCCGCCGCGTGGGGTGTTGCGGACCTCGGTGCCCTCCGCGTCGTGGTCGATCACGATGCGGGCCGCGGCCGCCTCCTCCGCCTCGATCTGCGCCTCGGACGGCAGCTCGATGACGGTTCCGGGCGGGGCGGCGAGAATCGCCTCCAGGTCGACCATGAACAGGGGGTCGGTCTCCCCCTGGTAGAGGGTGAGCAGGTCCAGGTTCAGGTTGGTCAGGTCGTTGCTCTGCTGCTGGCGGCGCTCGCCGACCTGGTAGTTGACCCACTCGTTGTAGCTGACGCGGTAGGACCCGCCGACGCGTTCGGCGACCTTGCCGATCTGGTGGATCAGCTCGGGCAGCGGGTTGTCCGGATCGTAGGAGAACCCGACGCCGGGCTGGTCGATGTAGGCGACGACGTCACGGCCGGACAGCTTGTGGCGCTGCAACAGCGGCTCGTAGTACCGCAGGACGGCCGCGCACCGGGCCATGGCCGGCGAGGGGCCGGTGTGTTGCTCCGGCTCCGGCTGCGGGGCAGGGGTGTCCGGCTCACCGGCGGGCACCTCGGTGGCAGACTCCGCCGGGGGCTGCGGGCCGCCGATGTGCGTGACCGAGCCCCGGTCGCCGAACAGGTCGACCAATTCCTGGAGCGGTGCCGTCTCCTCGGGAGAGGCAGGCTCCTCCGGCTCCGGCACGGCGCCGGAGAAGAGGTCGTCCACCGCTTCCCTGAACCGCTGTTCCCGGTCCTGTTCGTCGTCGGCCGCACCGTCGCCCGAGGCCTCGGGCGTCACCGGGCCGGGGGACGGCTCCGCCTCGGTTTCACCGGGACCAGCGGGCTCAGGGGTGCTCTGTCCGGGCCCGGCGTCCGGGCTGGACTGATCCTGCGCTTCAGCCGCCGGGTCCTCCTGCCCGGGCTCGGCGCCGCCCGCGGACGGACGCGCAGTCGGCCGTTCGGCCCTGTCCTCATCGGTCATGTCCTGCGCTTCCCCCGCGGTGTTCTCCGCAGGGGCAGGCGCGTCGTCGGACCGACTCTCGTCCTGCGTCAGGCCCCGGGCCCGGGCCTGGATCTCGTGCTCATCGGCAATGGTCTTGCGCAGGTTGGCGATGTGCTCGCGCAGCGCTTCGAGTTCCTCGTTGACTTCCTCGGCCGCGTCCTCGTTGACGCTCGCGGCCCGTTCGACCCGCTCGGCGAGGGCGGCCTCCTTCTCGTTGGCGACGACCAGCTTGCCCAGCGCCTTCTCCTCCCGTTCCTTGGAACGGGCCTGGATGCGGTAGGGGTTCTCGTCCTTCGGGCGGAGGTTGGAGGCGATCTCCTCGCGGCGGGCACGCAGGGACTCGGCCGACTGCTCCAGCTTGGCGAGGTCGTCGTCCAGGTGGTTGAGGAAGTGCTCCAGGCTCTGGATGGCGCCGCGGCCGTTGGACTGGGTGACGGATGAGGCCTGCCACTGCGCACGGTCCTCGCGCTGGCCCAGCGGGACGACGTACCCCCAGGCGAAGCGCAGGCGCATCTGACGGCGGCCGCTGGCCCCGTAGGCGACCTCCGCGTGGAAGTCCTGCCCGCCGAAGGTGCCGACCGGGACGCGCTCGCCGGGCCGCAGCGACTGGTCCTGGGCGATGGCGACCATCGCGGCCCCGAGCGCGTTCGCGGCCGCGTCGCGGCTGCGGTAGGTGGCGTCGCCCACGGTCATGGCGAAGTCGTCGCCGGTGGTCGGGCGCCGGTTGGGGGCCGCCGCCCGCATGCCTTCCAGGGCGGTGTCCGCACGGGCGAGGAAGTCGTCAATGTCGCCGAGCTGCTGCGTGCGGGTGTCCTGCTGGCGGTCCCAGCTTCGGGCCAGGCCCTGGAGCCGGGCGCGTTCGGCGGTGGCCTCCGCCAGTTGCAGGATCGCCGGGTCACCGGAGGCCAGGGCGGAGAGCATGCCGAGGTTGATCGCATCGGCGCCGATGTCCTCGATCTCTCGGGCGCTGAAGTCCTTGCGCTGGATCTGGCCGATGAAGCGCGCCTTGCGGGCGAGGGTGGTCAGCCGGAACTCATCGAAGGTCCGCTCGGTGATGTAGTACAGGATGCGGACGTGGTCGGGGGTGTTCTCGATCCACGGGGCGTTGAGGTTGCCGCGCCGCTCGATACGGCCGTCGCGCTGGGCCATGTCCGCCGGCCGCCACGGGTAGGACAGGTGGTGCAGTGCGACCGCCCTGTCCTGGATGTTCGTGCCCGTGCCCATCTTCTGTGTAGATCCGACCAAAACGCGGACGCGTCCGGAGCGGCAGTCGGCGAATAGCTTCTCCTTCTTGCGGTCGGTGGCCGCCTCGTGGATGAAGCGGATGGACTCGCGCGGCATCCCCCGCTGCACCAGCTCGTCACGCAGGTCCGCGTACAGGTCGGCGGCGTGCTTGGCGGTGCTGCCGGGGGTGCCTTCGTCCAGGAAGACGAGCTGGAGGCCGCCGGGCAGTTCCTGCGGGGTCGGGTCGTCCCCGGAGACCGGGTAGACGATGTCCTTCGTCTCCTGCCAAATCTCCGCGATCTTCTCGGCCGCATACGGGATCTTGCTGCCCATCTCCTTGCTGCCGCCGATGCTGCGCATGTCGACGGCGGCGGCGTCGGCGAGGTCGGCGACCTTCTCCATGTCCAGCACGCGGCCGCCGCCCGCCGGGTCCTCGCTGGAGATCTGGTCGGCCGTGATGCTCAAGCCGAGGTTGCGCAGCGCCTCGGTGGCGTCGACCAGGTCCAGGTCGACGGAGGCGCGCAGGCCCTCGCCGAGGGCCTTGAGGACGCCGCCGGGCTTGCGCACCCAGGGCTTGTGCGGCAGCTCCTTGATGAACTGGCGCTGCGCCGGCGTCGGCGGGATGAGGACGGTCTCGCCGCGCTGCCCGTCCTCGTTCTCCAGCACGGGCGGCGTGGGCAGGTCCAGGTCTTCCGCCATCTGCACGTCGGCGAACGTCCTGTAGGCCGCCATCAGCTCCGGCACGTTGAAGAAGCGGCTGAAGCGCGCCTTGTACTTGTACCCGTCGCCCTTGGGGTCGGGCTCCAGTTGGGAGACGACCTCGCCGAACGTCGCGGCCCAGTTGTCGAAGGCGTCGAGCCCCATTTCCTCCAGGATCTGAGGGGCGAGGTAGCGCTTGAGGACGTAGGCCTCGGTCACCGAGTTGGCGATCGGGGTGCCGGTGGCCAGGGTCGCCACACGGTCGGACTCGTTGGTCGTGCGCAGGTAGTCCAGCACCATGTGGAGCTTGGTGGCCTTCGCCGAGCCCTGGATCGCGGCGCCGGGGATCGCCGAGACGGTGCGCAGGTTCTTGTACTCGTGCGCCTCGTCCAGGAACACGTAGTCGACGCCGGTGTCCTCCAGGTAGACGCCGTTGTCGTCGCCCATGGACTCGATCTGCTGCTGGAGCTTGGCCTCCGCGTTGGCCAAGCTCTCCTCGATCTGCTTGACCGTGTTGCGGTGCATCCCGGCCTGAGCGGCGATGTCGAGCTGGTCGCGCAGCGACTTCATCTCGTGGTCGAGGTAGTTGCGCTGGGTGTCCGGCCGCAGCGGCACCCGGTTGAACGCCTCGTGCGTGAGGATCACGGCGTCCCAGTCACCGCCCGCGATCCGGCCCATGAACTTGGCGCGGCGCTTCTTGTTCAGGTCGCTCGCGGTGATCGCCAGGATCTTCGCGTTCGGGTAGAGCTGCCGGAACTCGCGCGACCACTGCTTCAGCATGTGGTTGGGCACGATCAGGCACGGCTTCTTCGCCAGGCCGGTTCTGCGCAGCTCCATCGCGCCGGCGGCCATGGTCGCCGTCTTGCCCGCGCCGACGACGTGGGCGAGCAACGCCGTCGGCTCGTTGACGATCCGGCGGATCGCGGCGTTCTGGTGCTCCTTCATCGTCCAGCCGCTGATCAGACCAGGAAGGGTCAGCGCGGAGCCCGAATACTCGGGCAGCACCAGGTTGTTGAACTGCTCGTTGTAGATCTTCGCGAGGTTGGCGGCGCGGGTCTCGTCGGCCCACACCCAGTCCTCGAAGGCCTCCGCGATCAGCCGGGCCTTCTCCTGCGCCTCGTCCGTGGCGGCCTTGTCGACGTAGGTCCGGCCCTCGTTGTCGCGGTAGGTGACCTGGATGGTCGAGTCGGCCTGCCGCAGCAGCGCGGTGAACAGGTCCTGCGTCGGCCGCGAGCCGGTGCCCCACTCGGTGCGCGCCAGGTCCCCGTTCTTCGCGCCGCGGACCTCCCACACGGTGCCGCCCGCGTGCAGCACGCTGGCGTCCTCGAAGCCCAGGTGGGCGAGGAAGTCGTTGTAGGTCTCGACCGGAATCCACGGGGCGCCGATCTTGGCCTTGATCTCGGAGGGCGCCAGGTCGGCGGGCTGGACCCGTTCCAGGGCAGAGACGTTGCCCTGGAACGTCGGGTCCTCGGCGGCCCGCTCCCGGGCGGCCGCGAGCTTGGCGCGCACGTTGCCGGACAGGTAGCGGTGCCGGGGCTCCCATGCATCGTCCTGAAGCGGGTCGCGGTAGGCGAGCCCGGCGTCCGCGCACTGCGCGGCCGCGCTCTCCTCGTCCAGCCCCAGGAGGCTGGCGACCCGGCTCATGTCCAGGCGCCCGCCGTCGTACTCCATCGCCAGAGCGATGGCGTCCTCGTGGCTGTTGGCCCGGGTCGGCAGGATGCGCGGCTCCAGGACGCGGGTCAGCAGCACCTTCTGCTCGGTGCCCTTGCCCGTGCGCTCGTCCCACTCCTCCAGGCCGAACAGCAGCGAGGCGTCGGGATCGTCGTCAATCCAGGCGAACGCGGTGCGCTGCTTCCACGCGGCCGGGACCTCCTTCAGGCCCTGCGCCTTGGCCTGCTCGCGGGCCTCGGGAGGCGTGAAGACGTAGTGCTGGCGCGGCTTGGTCAGCGGCGGGTGCTTCTTGCGGTAGTCCCTCCAGGCCACCCGCAGCTCCGCGCGGAGCGCCGCGAGCTGCGGAGTCTCCCCCGGCTCGGGGGTGTCCGCCTCGGTCTCGTACAGCTTCAGGGTCAGGCCCTTGAGGCGGATGAGCTGGACAAGCTGGTCGTGCTGTTCGGGGTGGATCTCCAGTGGGACCGGGCGGCCGCCGTCGATGATCGTGGGGGTGCCCTCGGCGTCCAGCCCGAGCGCTCCCTCGGTGCCGCCGGTGACGATCGTCTGCACCGGCTCGGTGCGCTGGTCGGCGGCCGCGGTGAGCCCGGCGGCCCGGGCCTCCACCGCGATGGCGGCGGCCGCGGCCGTCAGGGATTCCGCCGGCGTCTGGTCGGTACGGCCGACGACGGTGACCTCCGGCCCCCATTCCCGGGAGCCCGCGCGCAGCTCGCCGAGCACGTACTCGGGGTGCGCGTCGAAGTAGGTGTTCACCGCGAGTTCGTCGTCGTGGCCGGGCAGCACCCGCTTGCGGGAGGTCAGCCACGTCTTGTCCCCCGGTTCCTCGCCGGGCATCCGGCGCCGCAGGAACAGCACGTCGGTGACGACGTCCGTCCCGGCCGCCGCCGCGTGCGCCCGGGCGGGCAGGCGGACCGCGCCGACCAGGTCGCCGAGCTGGTACATGCGCTCCCGGGCGTCCGGTTTCTCCGCGTCCATGGTGTAGCGCGAGGTGATGAGCGCGACGACGCCGCCCGGCCGGGTGGCGTACAGCGACTTCAGCACAAAGTGGTCGTGGATCGAGAGCGACAGGTCGGCGTTGTGGACCTTGTCGAACCGCTTGTAGCGGCCGAAGGGCACGTTGCCGACGACGCCGTCGAAGCCACCGTCGGCGAGCAGGACCTCTTCCAGGCCGCTGGTGATGATCTCGGCGTCCGGGTACAGGTGGCGGGCGATGGCCGCAGTGGTCGGCTCGACCTCCACGCCGGTCATCTGCACCGGGGTCGAGGTCAGGATCGGTGCGAAGCCGATGAAGTTGCCGCTGCCGGAGCCAGGTTCGAGAACGCGGCCGCCGGTGAAGCCGAGACCGCGGACCGCGCCCCAGATCGAGCGGACCAGGTCGGCGTCGGTGTAGTGCGCGTTGATGGTGTTGCGGCGGGCGGCCGCCCATTCGTCCTCGGTGAGCAGTTCCCGGATCTGCTCGCGCAGGTCACTGACCGCGTCCCAGCGGGCGACCGCACGCTCGAAGGGCTCGTCCGCGTCGAACGCGGCCCGCGCCGGCCGCGGGTTGAAGATGACGGGCAGGGCGCCCCAGCCGGACCAGCGCGCGAGGGTGCGTTGTTCCTGCTCGGTGGCCGGGCGCTGCTCGCGCTCCAGGACGCGCAGCGTCTCCAGGGCCGCGAGGTTGGCGCGGGCCCGCTCGCCCTGCCCGGCCGGCGCGAGGTCCCGCTGGCTGTCCGGCCGGAAGCGGGGCGGGGTTACATCTCCCGGTGCTCCGTCCCCGGCTCCTTCTCCAGCCAGATCTCCTCCGCGTACACCAGCTCCTGCGCCTGCGACCTGGTCGCCCGCCGGGCCGCCGCGCGCTGCTCCATCGGGAGCTTCTGGAGGAGTTCGGTCGTCATCTGCCCGATCCTCTCCGTCACCCGCAGGTCCAGCTCCTGGAAGAACGCTGCCTGCTGCTCCGGGCTCCCCAGCGACTCCAGGGCCTGCGGCCGGTACGTCTCCCAATACTCCCGAGCCATCTGCCCGTGCCTGCTGAGCTGCGTCACTACGGTTCTCCTCGTCCTCGCGGAGCGGCGGCTCCACTCCCCCGATGCTCATACGCGTTCTCCCCCGCGGTGCTGGTAGGGCACAGGCCTTCGACCCGGTCCAGCACACCGTCCCCACGGACGGGCCCGGGGGCTTCCCCCGGCCTCGCCCGGATGCTCAACGGCGGCCGGACATGATCCATCCTCTTTGACCCTACGACTCACCAACAGCGGATTTCCCCTGCCGCACCGCCGGGCGCCCCACGGCGCCCCACGTCACTGCGGCAGCAGCACGCGGCCCAATTATCTGGCTACATTTCCACCATGGCGAGGGTGAACATGAAGTTCCACGTGGCGGTGACCGAGAGCGCACTGAAGGCACTCAATGCGCGCCGCAAGGACGAGCGGGACCGCGAGGACGAGTGGATCGCCGCACGCCGGAAGGAGCTGATCCTGCCCGGCATGTCGCGGCGGACGGCCGCGGCCGTCCGCCGCGACATCCGGGCCCGGGCCGCACGGATGCGACGGACTGGCGAGTTCGGCGGCACCCGGGACGACATCGTGACCCGGGCGGTCCGCGAGGAGCTGCGCGCCCGCGGCCTGGACCGCAAGTGGCCCAAGCCCCCGGAGGGCGAGGTCGAGGCGCCGGGCCGCCCGTGGGGTACCCCACCGAGTGCACCCATGGGTGAGGGCGGGTACACCGAGCGCGTGTCGGTGAACCTGCCGTACAACCTCGGCGACACCGTCCGCCGCGCCGCGTACTGGACCAGCAAGGAAGCCGTCGAGGCACTCCAGGACTGGGCCGACCGATGGGGCGATGGGGTCGACGTCGCCCTCCGGGAGGCCGAGCGTGACGGCATCCCCGCCGAACTGGCCCTCATGTCCGCCGCCGGACGCCCCTCTGCACCACAGTCCGCACTGGAGATCCGTGACCGCCTCCGCGCCAAGGTCCTCACCACCGGCGACCTACTCCGCGCGGCAATCGACCGGGCGACGGGAGCAAGCCAGCCCGAAATCCCCGAGCAGCCCTGAGAGTGGAAACAATTGTTTCCACGCCGTTCCAATTGGAACGGTTTCGTTCGACTGGAAATAGAACAACAGGCGCGCTTTCGCGGGCTCAGCTCACCCTTGACAGCCGATGCTCGGTCGACGGCTCGACCTCTGGCAATATGACCGCGTCCGAGTACCCACCAGGGGAAGCCCACGGAGGTCACATGCCCCCCCATGACAGTCCCGAGCCAGAGCACCGCGCCAAGGTCATCACCACCTTCCAGCAGAAGGGCGGCGCCGGGAAGTCCACCATCGGCGTCAACGTGGCGGCCGTTCTGGGCGAAAACAACCCCCCTTCCAACCCAAATGATCCTGACTGCCCGTGCCCAATCGTCGCCGCCGGCATCGACCTCCAGGGCTCCCTTGACGAGTGGGCACGGAAGGTGCCAGAAGCGCGACTTCCGTTCGACTACGTCATCACGCGCGGCAAGTTGGGCGAACTGCCCGCCCTCGTGAAGGACCCCGCGGTCACCAGGATCGTGGTCGACACCCCCGGCTTTGCCGACATCGACCCGACGAAGGACCTGGACGCAGAGGACCCTCTGGGCGCCGGACCGGCGGCCGAAGCGATGCGCGAGATTCTGAGCCTCACTGACCTCGCCCTGGTGCCAGTCGTCCCAGTGGAAACCCTGACCCATGGCCCAGCCGAGTACACCATCGAGCGCCTACTACGCCCGCACGGGATCAAGTTCCGGGTGGTCATCAACAACTGGGATTCTGGGGCAGACCGCACACGGGCCGACCTCAAGGACATGCAGGAGTGGTGTGAGGTGCGCGGCTACCCGTACATGCCCCAAGCCATCCGGCGCTACAAGATCCATGCGAAGGCACCCGAAGCTGGACTGACCGTGATCCAGTACCCGGAGAGCGGCACGGCGCTCCGGGCGCGCGAGGACTTCTACAAGTTGGCCCTGGCCGTGGAAGGACTGATCTGATGGGACGCCAGCGCGGCGGGTCGGCCCAGGAGCGCTTCGAGTTCAAGAGCGCCATCGACATGGCTCGGGCCCTTCCGAACCTCTTCCGCCCCATCTCGGGACAGCCCAAGACCCTCACCTCAGACGAGCGGCAGTCGCTTGCCCAATGCGAGGCGGCCGTCGACACGCTGAAGTGGGCCTTCTGGCTGGCCGGTAAGGCGTTGCAGATCATCCGCGACAGTCGGCTGTACCGCGCGGAGCACGCCAGCTTCGAGGACTACTGCTGGACCCGTTGGGGGATGAAGGCCAACTACGCAGGGAAGCTGATCCGCACATGGCAGGTCGCGGAGGCCCTGTTCGAT
Organism: Streptomyces sp. TRM68416; assembly: GCF_014596915.1. GTDB lineage: Bacteria > Actinomycetota > Actinomycetes > Streptomycetales > Streptomycetaceae > Streptomyces. Next base: position 18,451 of record NZ_JACVWU010000035.1, on the reverse strand, counting down.
TTGGCGTCGAACGATTCAGTTCCAATTGGAACGCCTCGCCTCTCCCTGGAGCAGGCCAAGAAGGCCAACCAGGCACAGGTGTGGGAGCTGGTCTCCGTACGTGAGACATGGGACGTGGAGCACGCCGTCTTCGTCTACGCGACGGTGGCCGCTTCGGACGTCCCGGTCACAGCCGAGGTCCTTCGAGGAGCGGTCGACGCCCTCCCGAAGGGCGAGGAGTTCGACAGGGAGACCGCCAGGGCGGCCATCCAGGCCTTCCTGGACAACTGGAGCGACGAGAAGGGTGAGGCGGAGGTCGACATCACCGCCAAGGCAGAGAAGGCGGTCTCCGTGCCCTGGGTGCGACGCCTGGCGCGGAGGGACCGGGCAGCCGCTGAGCGCTATCTCGATGCACTCGAAGCGGAAATCGCGAAGTGCCGGGAACACCTCACCGAACCCACGAAGCCGAAGCGGGACTCAGGGGCGGCGACAGAGGCGCAAGAGCAGACCGCTGAAGCCACAGAACAGCCGAAGGCCCTGGAGCCGGGCACTGAGAGCCCTGAACCTGCGGCAGCGTAAACGGCCCTGAACGCAAAGAAGCGGGCCCCGTCCGAGGACGGGGCCCGCTTCGTGTGTCAGCTCAGATGTCGTGCGCAGGCCGCGGCGAACATTTTGGTGAACGGATCGTCGCTCGGGTCCTGGAGGAGTTCCCACCAGGCGAGGGCGACCAGGGGTCGGCGAGTTCGTCTGCATGGTCGGCGTCGAGCCGGATCGGGGCGGCGCCGGTTCCGCAGCGGGGGCCAGCGGTGGTGAGCCAGCCGGGCAGCCCTCCGCGCGGGAAGCAGACTTGCAGCGCGGCGTACAAGTCGGCGGGCACCGCGCGGCCAGTCACCGGTCAGGCCGTCCGGGAGTGCTGGAGTCGCGCCGTGGGCTGGACGAGGCGGCGCAGGATCGGCGCCCGGCGGGCCCACGCGCGCCAGCGGGGCGGGTGGACGTGGCGCCAGGCGCTGGCCCTCATGCCGCCCTCGTCGGCGAAGCGCTGGCCGATCCCGCAGGAGCATTCCCAGCCGTACGGGAGCGGGGCGGAGTCGTCGCGGGTGGCGATGGCGACGACGTGAGTGCCGTCGTGGCCGCCGTGGAAGGTGCCGATCACCCAGCCTCCGGCGCGGCGGGCGGCGGTGGTGGGGTCGAGGTTGGTCGTCATGCGTGTCTCCAGGGTCGGGTCAGGCAACGAGGGCGGCGAGCAGTGCAACGCCGAGGGTGACGAGCGATGCGCCGGTGATGATCCCGGCGAGTCGCAGGCCCGCGTACTTGCGGCGGGCGATCTGCGAGAGGTGGATGACGTGGGCCACGCGGTCGTCCGGGGTCTGGAGGTCCTTCACCAGGTCCTGGGGCGTGCAGAGCGACCAGTAGAGGAAGCTGCCGCGGGCAGCGCCCGACAGGCGCGGGTGGACGACGACGAGCACGACGAGCATGGCGGCGATGAGGCCGAGGGCGCCGGCGCCGACGAGGAGGCCGACGATGGGCGGTAACTCGTGCCCTGGGACCACAGCGACGAGCGCGGCGAGGGGCAGGGAGAAGCTGGTGAGCAGGACGCCGGACTTGGCGTCCGTACGGGAGATCTCGGCGAGGACGGTGGCGTTGGCCGCGTCCAGGCGGGCGTCGAGACTTTCGGGCGGGGTCATCGAGTCCCTTACGTGGTTGCTGAGCCGGTCGGGGGAGCACAGGAGCGCCGCGCATCCCGTGGGGTGCGCGGCCGCTCCTGTGTCGGTGGATCGGGGTGCTACGCCGCGGCGTCGGTGTCGATGTCGAACAGGCCGATCTGCGCGTCCATGAGTTCCTGGCCGCGCTGATCGTTGGCGCGGGCCCGCTCGACGGCGAGCGCATCGCGCCAGCAGGGCCAGCACCAGGGCCGTAGCTCCTCCAGCGGCGCGGCGGCGTTCTGCACGTCGGTGGCGTGCGGGGTTCGCGGAGCGGCCAGCAGGGGCTTGTTCTTGCCGCTGCTCGTGGCGTTGCAGCGCTCGCCGTCGCCCGTGTGCGTCTTGCCGCAGGCGCCGTTGCAGGCGCAGCGCCCGCCGTGCTGTTCGAGGACGGTGGTCAGGACGTTCCCGGGTCGAGTCACGGTCGGTTCCCCTCAGCGGTCGAAGCGGTTGTGGGTGCGGGCGATGACGCCACGGGTGTGGGTGTTGATCTCGGTGGTCTCCTGAATGACCGTGCCCTCGTAGTGCTGGTGGATGACGGGCGGGGCGGCCTCCACGACCTCCTTGGCCCGGCGGACCAGGCGGCAGAGAGCGAGGACGGCGACCGTGGGGCCCCCGAGGACGATGCCGCAGACGACCGGGTCGGCGTACTGGGACAGGTACATCAGGATTCCGGCGGACACGCTGACCATCGACACCGATCCGGCGCCAGCGAGCATCAGGACGCTGGCATCGGTGGCGCGCTGGCTCATCGGCGCCCGGCCGTCTTGCTGGACGGGCAGGGCGTAGCCGATGGGCGGCACGGGCGCCACGTCCTTGTAGGAGGTGGCGACCGGGGCGTTGGCGCTGTACCCCTCGGCGATGAGGCGGGCGGCTTCGGCCTCCGCTTCGGCTTCGCTGAGCGCGCGGCCGGCGGGGCGTTCGGGGTGGTTCACTAGGGTGGCTCCTTCGATGCGTTGGGGGAGTGGGCAGGGGACCGGCCGGTCTTGACGGAGTAGCCGGTCCCCTGCCGTTTCGTGGGTCAGGGCAGGCGGTAGACGCCCTTGCCGAGCGGGACGAGGCCGCCTTCGTTGGCGAGCGTGCTGACCTCGTTGTTCACGCTGCGGGTGGCGGGGCCGCCCTCGGTGCCGCAGCCGACGGCGGTGCGGATTTCCCTGAGCGCCAGGCCCTCGGGGTGGCCTTGGAGCGCGGCGAGAATCCGCTCACGGATCGTCGGGGCCTTCGCCTTGGCGGCCGCCATGGGCGACGGTGCTTCGGGGAGGTCCTCGGCGCCCTGCTTCGTGGCCTTGCTGTCGGTCTCCAGGGGGGCCGTGGCAGGCTCCGGCTCGGCGCCGATGGCGCCGCTACCGACCGGCCCCCGCGAGGGCCCTGACGGGCCCCCTGTGGCCTTTGCTGCTTCCTTGGCGCCCGCGGTGCCCCGGTGGGCGTACGCGGCGCCAGCGGCGCGAGCTTCCTCCGGGGTGAGGGTCGGCATCGGGCGGCCGTCCATCAGTTCTTCGAGCTGGGGGTACAGGCCGTCGACCTTCTTCAGGACGAAGGTCCGGAAGAGGATGGCCTTGCCCTCCGTGATCAGCCAGCCCATGCCGGGGGTCGGCACGCCCTCGGTGGCGGCGGTGCCCTCGAACAGCTCCTTGGCCCCGGCACCCTCGTAGATCCGCTCCGGGATGGGGGAGACGTGCGCGCCGACCGGCGCGATGCCGTCCAGGCCCATGCCCTGTGTGGACGAGGAGGCGGTGCGCAGCAGGAAGACGTGGCCCTCCTTGCCCTTCTCGCGGATCTCGTGGTTGTCGCCCAACTCCTTGAGGTGGAGCGACTGGACCGCGAGGTCGACGCCGATGCCGACCTTCTGACCGGTCTTCTGGAGGTCGCCGATCATCCAGGCGGCTTCCTTGCGAACCTCCTGATCCAGGGAGGAGAGCAGGCGGTTGATCTCGTCGCCGGTCCACTGGATCAGGCGCCACCGGCCATGGAAGTCGAAGTCGCCGCGGCCGCGCGAGTGCGCCTCGCGGTACTCCTTGACCGCGTGCAGCGCGCGGAGTTGCTGCATCGTCTCGACAGGCCCCTTGGCCATCCAGTCGATGCGGCCCTCCATCTCCGGCATCGACATGCCGCCCTGGACGTCGGCCATCCAGGAGATGACGCCCGAGATCCGCTGAGCGGCGCCGAGGATGCGCATCAGGCCCGACTTGCCCGCGCCGGTGGTCCCGGCGGTGATGCCGTGCTGAGCGCGGCCCGTGTCGAAGTTGAACAACTGGATGCGGGCGACCGTGCCATCGTGGGCGACGCCGATCGAGATGCGCCCGCGGTCGTCCATCGTCAAGTCCTCGACCGTGGGAGACCGGACGTGCAGCAGCGGGTTGGCCCGGTAGATGTAGACGACCGCTTCGCGCGGGCCCGCACCCTCCATGACGAGGCGGGAGATATCGTCAATCCCGAGCGCGGAGCACAAGGCCTCGTGGTTGACCCGCAGCGTCTTGCCGCGCGGGGCGGCGATCCGCAGCCGGATCTGGTCCTCGCCGATCGCGTACGCGACCAGGTCGACCCCCGGGGCGGCGCCGCCGGTGCAGTTGACGTGTTCCGCCCAGATGCGTTCCAGGGCGGTGCCCGGGTCCTCTGCCTCGACCTCCAGCGCTTCCCGTGCGCGCCGGGCCTCGGCGAGGCGGGGGGCGACCTGGATAGCGAGGCGGCCCGGGCCGTACCCGTCGACCGCCGCGGTGCGGACCGCGTCGACCGGGACGTCGAAGACTCCGGCGATGGCCCGCTCGTCCAGGGTGCGCGGCACGGTGTGGCCGGCGGGGGCCAGGACAATCGCTTCGAAGTCCGGCTCGTTGGGGTCGTACTGGCGGATGCCCTCCAGGGTGGTGTCCCCGGTGGCCTGCGACTGGTTCCACAGGGCCCGCATGTGGTCGGCGAAGGTGACAGGCTCCGCGTCCACGACCTCCGGCTCACCGGCGAGGACCGGGAGGTTGTCGACGGCCCGCTTCAGGCCCTTGGAGCGGGTCCAGGGCGTCATGGGGATCATCACGGCCGTCCAGGCGGCCGCGCCCAGCATCGGCCACCCGTTGGGGTAGTCGAAGACGGGGACCAGGAGGCCGCCGGTGTAGGCGGCCGTCCAACCGAGCACGGGCAAGGCCCGCAGCGACGAGGTGAGCCGTCGCGTCCAGTCGTCGGTGTCGCTGCGCTTCCACAGGCCGACGCCGGTGAGGGCGCCGGTGGCCAGGGCCGCGCCGTGCGCCCACCACGGAACGTCCATCTGCGGGCCGACGGCGGCCCAGGTACCGGCGGCGCCGTACACGGTGCGCTCCGCCCAGGCGAGGCGGCGGGCAGTCTTGCGCGTCAGCCCCCGCTCACCGGCGGCGGCATCGGCTTTCACGACGTCGGTCGTCGTCATCGTCATTTCCCCTCCGGGAGGAAAGAAGGGGAGGGGCCCGGCGAATTCGCCGGGCCCCTCCCGAGGGGGCTTTCCGCCCCGGCGCTTTCGCGGCCGGGCGGTTATTCGGTTACTTGACTTCGTTGAAACCGGGCTTGGGCTGCTGCACGCCCATCGACTGCACGGTTTCGTAGATCCCGCCGTATTCGCCCTGGTGGGCGTCCGCGAAGCCCTGCGCGTCCATCTGCATCGCGTCGGCGGCACTGACCAAGTCGCCCGAGGCTTCGGCGACTTCCCGCAGCGAGGTGGCGCCCTCCATGATGAGGGCGGTGAATCGCGGCTCGACTTCCGCCGCATCGCACATCTCCGACATGTTGCTCGCCTTTTCGGCGTTGCGGCGAAAGAGCGTCTGGAGAATCCAGACTTTCTCTTTGAGCCACAGCGCCCGCGCGGCGAGCGTAGTGACGGCGAGTCCGAGGCTGAGGAAGCCTAGGTTGCTGTCGGGGATGGACGGGAGGTTGTCGCCGCTGTCTGGGACCGCGGGAACGTAGCTCTCGCGGGGGACGATCTCCCCGGACACGACCTTCCCGGGCACGAGTTCTCCGGACAAGGGGTGACCTCCTAGTTCTCGTTGTGCACGCGGGCGGACGGGGTGCGAAGGCCCGCGTCCGCGGTCGCCTGGGTGAGCGGCCGGTACGCGTCGTCCAGCTCGGTCTTCGCGACCTCGCAGGTCTCGGCCGCGTGGAGCGACTTGATGGACATCTCCTCGGCCTTGCGGGAGAGGACCTCCATCGACTCGGCGAGCTTGCGCATCGCCCAGGCCGTGATGGTGCCGATAATGTTGTGCTTGGCAGCCAGTCGAGCGGCCACCTCATCCAGCGCGTACATCAGCTCCTTGGCCTTCGCGGCGAGCTGGAGGCATTCGTCGTGCGCGGCGAAGGCCTCCGAGACCACCTCGTCCAGGAACTCGGTGACGTCATCAAGCGTCACCTCCGTCGCATGCTCGGGGTTCATGCTGCCGTCCATCGCGGTCGTGACGGCTCCGGTCTGCACGGCGGGCGAGTTACCCACGGGCGCCTCCTTCGGGGTGTTCATGGTGGGGCTGCCGGTTCCGGCGGGGAGGCCGCGGGCCCCAGTGGTCAGGGGCTCGCGCGAGGAGGCCTGGTAGCCGGGCGGGAAGACCTGTTCCGCCGCCCACACCTCCTGTTGCTGCGGGTCGGTGTCCCGCATGGAGTCGTAGGCACTGCGGCGTTCCTCGCGCGGCGGCGGGGTGTAGAACTCCCAGCCGCTCCCGGAGGAGTCGCCGCCGCCCTCCGCCCTGGCCCGGGCCCGTTCGCTCGCGCGGCGGGCCCGCTCCTTGCGGCTGGCCTTGCGCCGGTCGGCGGGGCCGGTGCCCGAGGCGGAGCCGCGCCTCTTCTTCTTCGACTTCGGCTTCACCCGGACCTTCTTCTTCCTGCTGGGCCCGGAGGCCTTCGCGCCGCCGCCCGGCTTGGGCTTCTTGGTCAGGTCGACCTTCGGCCCGGCGCCCGTCGCGGAACCGCCGGCGGGCTTGGGCTTCTTCGTGAGGTCGACCTTCGGCGTGGCCCCCGGCTTCGGCTTCTTGGTCAGGTCGACCTTCGGCCCGGCCGGTGTGGACCCGCCGCCCTTGCCTCCCTTCTTCTTCGACTTCTTGCGCTTGACCGTGGTCAGCATCGGCGGGGAGAGGTTCTTGCGGCGCTTCTTCAACCGGCGCCGCGCAGTCTTCGCGACGGCCTGCCCGAGGGTCGTACGGTCCGCGTCGGCGGCGGCCGCCGTCTCCTTCTTCTTCCGGCGGGCCTTGGCCCGGGCCTTGCGCGCCTTCTGCTTGGCCTCGAACCGGTCCTGGCGGACCTGCTCCCGGCGGGCCTGCTTCGCATCGGCCCGGGCGGTGCGGACCCTGTCCTTGGTGTCCTGCCGGGCGTCCGCCGCGCGGGTCTTGCGGTCGCGGGCGGCGTCCCGGTCCTTGGCCCGGTTCTCTCGCCGGGCCGCCTGCCGATCCGCGCGCCGCTGGTTCCTACCGTCCTGCCGGGCGGCGGCCCGTTCCTGGCGGCCGCTGGCTCGCACCAGCGCCGGGCTGGACTTCTTCGAGCTGGGGGACTTACCGCCCGAGGGCGACTTGATCCCCGACCCCGAGCCGCCGTTCTTCGCGGACCCCGGCGACTTCGAGCCGCCCTTGCCCTTAGTGCCGAGCGAGCCGAGTCCGTTCGACGTCTTCGGCGAGGTCTTCTTGCCGCCCGGCGTCAGCCCGCTGCCGGAGCCGCCCTTGCCACCGCGGCCGGGTCCGGTCCCCCCGGCGCCCTTGCCGCCGGGCCCGCTGCCCTTGCCGCCGCCGCCCATCAGGGAGCCGCGGCCGCCGCCGAGGGCCTTGCGGCCGTAGTCCTGGCTGGAGGGGATGGACTTGCTGCGCTGCTGCGCCGCCTTGTCGCCGATGGTCTGCATGGCGAGGGCGTGCTTGGCGGCGGCCTCCTCGCCCGCGAGCCGGTGCTTGAGGCGGGCCTCGCGCAGCGGGGCCAGCTCCTCCGCTCGCTCCTGGCGCCGCTCGCGCCAGTCCGTCAGCGCGGTCGCGGTGCCGCGCAGCGCGGCGAGCGCGATGGCCAGGGTCGCCGCGAGACCGAGGGCGGCGACGCCGGGGCCGTCAGCCTCACCGTCGCCGTCGTCGTCCCGACGGGCGGGCGCCGTCCCCTCCGAGCGGAGAGCGACGGTGCCCGCCGTGCCGGTCGCCCCGGGCGCCGGCGGGAGTGTCGGAGTCAGGTCGGCCAGGGAGTCAGCCACCGACCGGCGCCGCCGGGCGGGGACCACCATCCCGTCGTCGCCGCCCGTCTCCGGCCCGGAGGCCGGGGGAGGGGGTTCGGCGGGCGGGGCCGGGGGCGCCGGGGGAGGGGCGCCCGGGATCGGGGGGAGCCCCGGCGGGGCCCCTCCCCGAGATCGGAAAGAGACGACGTTGCCGTTCCGGTTGTCGTCCCGAGGGTCATCAGCCACGTGCTCTCCAGGGTTGACAGAGGGTGACCGGATAGGAGATCCTCGCGCGCCCGCGCGCCCGCGCGCCCGCGCGCCCGCCTTGGCCCCCAAAACCGGTCCGCCCCCGGGTGATGATGATGGTGATGACGCTTACGCGCCGTGACTGCCGTCGTGACGGCCGGTCCAGTTCTCCAGCGTCCGCGCGAGGTCATTCCACAATTCCGGATTGGCCTTGCAGATCGCGCGAGCCCGGTCCCACCAGGCGTCGGCCAGACCCGCTTCGCCTCGCTCGGCGACCTGCCGGGCCTGCCGCTCCTTCCAGTGGGCGGAGCGGCGGGCCCGGCGGACCTCGGAGATCGAGGGCACCTGCTGCACTGATCAGGCTCCCTTGCGGTCGAACAGGTCGTTGACGCCCCGGACCGTACGGCCCCCGGACGCCTTACCGGCGCTCTGACCTGTGGTTTCTCCGTCCTCCTCGGTGTCGCTGTCGGGCCGGGCGGTCATCGCGGCGACCGTCTTGTTCAGCGACTTCGTGGCGAAGGCGTTCACCTGGCCGCGTCGGTCGGCTTTCGCCTTAGCCTTGGCCGCCCGCTGACCGGGCAGCGCGGCGACGGTGCGGACGTGGTCGGCGTACGCGGTACGCAGGCCCTCCGAGGCCTGCGCCGCGTCCCGCGAGGCCTTGACCAGGCGGTCCAGGTGCTTCTCGACCTTCCTGGCCCGGCGCCGGGCCGACCACCTGCCGTCTCCCTCCACGACCTGGGAGCGCAGGACGGCCTGGAACATCGCCCGGGCCGCCTCGTAGTCGCCGTGGTCGGCGTTGTGCTCGCGCTGCCGGTCCAGCGTCCAGGTGGTCAGGTGCTCCAAGTTGAGCAGGGGCCGGAACTCCGCCGGCACCCGGTTCAGGACCTCGTTGTTCATGTGCTCGATCTCGGGCACGGGGGATCTCCTCTCGGGGGAAGGGGCCCGCCGACTCTCGGGGGCAGTGGCGGGCCCGGCCCGCGACGTACGGCGCCGCGCGGGTCAGCGAGCGGCGAGGTGCTTCTCTCGGTCCGCGGGGCTCAGGAGCCCCGCCTCGTCCAGCAGTCGTACGGCCCGGTCGCGGTTGCAGCCGACGGCCGTACGGGCGGCGTTGACGGTGACGAACCCGTCGGCCCCGGGGGGCAAGTCGTTCAGGATCTGAATCGCCTCGGCGTCCGTACGGGAAGCCGCCGTACGGCCGCCCGTACGGGGGGCGGGCGTACGGCCGCCCGTACGGGGGGCGGGCGTACGGGTCGTACGGGGCTTTGCCGTACGGGCCGCCGTACGGTCCGTACGGGGTGCGTCCGTACGGTCGTCCGTACGGACTGTACGGGCGGGGTCCGTACGGCCCGGGTTCGGGTCGGCCGTACGGTGCGGCTCGCCCCGTCCGGCGGACGGGGCGTCCGCGTCCGCCTCGGGCTCAGCGGGCACCGCCGTCTTCTCCTCGTGGTCGTTCTCCAGGAGGCGGTGAACCCGCCAGACGATGGCGACGACGACGAGGACCGCGACGACGATGAGCCCGATGCTCGGGTGCTGCTTGCCGTCGACCACCGTCACGCCCGTGCCCGTCATGTCGGCCACGTGGTACGTGATGTTGGTGGCGGCCATCAGCCCGAGTGCGTACGGCACGTCCTTCCGCATGCGGAACGCCGTGACCGCGTAGACATCCAGGCCCACCGGCATTGCCCACCCCAGGTCTCCGAACGGGGTGCTGCCCAGTCCGACCATCCGGGCGAAGGCCCACTCACCGGAAGCGGTCAGGGCGATCACGGCCGCGAGCGCGATCCAGATGCTGCCCTGCTTGATGACCTCCCCCCGGTCCCGGGTCCTCTTGAGGCTGGCCGCGCGCTTCTCGGCAATGCGGCGGGCCTCGCGGGCGGCGTCCAGTTCACGGTTGGCTTCCGCGAGCTTGGCGTCCGCCTCCCTGCGCACCGCGCCCGCGGCCGTCCGGGCTTCCTTCTCCGCCTCCCGGCGCAGCTCCTCGAACTCGGCTGCGAGCCGAGCCCGCTGCGCCTGCCGCTCCCGCTCGTGCTGCTCGCCGAGCTGACGGAACTCGATCTCGATCTCCGCTCGGGCGGCATCCACCTGCGCCCGGTACGCGGTGAGTTCGGCGTCGATCTCCGCGCGGCGGGCGCTCAGTTCCTCGTCCAGGTCGAGCCGGGCTGACCGGCGGGTCAGGTCCAGCTCCGAGTCGAGGGCGGCCCGCGCCGTCCGGATCTCCACCGCCTGGTCCTGCGCCTCACCGACGATGCGGGCGGCGTCCTCCAGGGCCTTGCGGTAGGCGGCCTCCGCCGAGGTGCGGCGCAGCTCCACCAGGGCGTTCGCCCGGTCCTCCGCCTCGGCGAGCACGACGCTCACCTGCTTCTCGGCGGCGGCGAGCAGGCTCTTGGCCTGCTCCTCGGCGTCCGCCATGACCTCCTCGGTCTCGACGGCCGCCTCGGCCCGGGCCCGGTCGAGGATCGCCTCCGCGTCGCTGCGGGCATCGGCGCGGATCGTGTCCGCGTCGCCCTCAGCTCGGCGCAGCCGCTCCCCGACCTCTTCGGCGGCTTCCACCAGGACGCGCTTGGCGTCGGCGGCCGCCGCCCGGCGGATCTGGTCCACCTCGCTCTTGGCGGCCTGGATCAGCGCCGCCGCTTCCTGAGCCCCGGTCCACCGGGCGCCGTCGATCACGTCGGCGGCGCGGTCACGGAGATCCGCGTCCAGGGCCTCGCCGTCTTCTCGCGCCTCCGGCTTCGGCGGCGGGGCCGCCGCCTTGGCCGGGCGGCGCGGCGTCGTCGTCTTCCGGGCGTTGGCGTTGCGGGCTGGCTTTCGGGCCCCCACACCGACCTCCTCTCATGCAGGTGGCCGCCTCCCGGCGGCCACCTCGGTGTTTCGGTCCGTCAGCCCCGCACGCGGCGGGCGGCGATCCGGCCAGCGGAGTTGGCCGCGGTCGAGACCCACTCGACGGCGCTACTTGCGCGCTCGACCAGCGCGTGGTCACCGGCCCGCTTGCACGCGGACTCGATGGGAGAACAGCGGTCGTCCACCCAGTCCATGACCTTCTCCAGCCACTCCGGGATGCGGTTCTGCACCTCCCACAGCAGCTCGCCGAGGACGTAGAACGGCATGGTCGCGCCGGTCCACATCAGCAGCGTCAGCCGCAGGCGGAGCCGAGCCAGCGGGCCGGGAGTGTTCACGATGACGAGCAGGTCCAGCAGGTGCTCGAAGTCGTCGGCGGACCAACCGTCCATCGGTCCGTGCTGGTCGTGGAAGCGCCGAACGGCCGTCTTCTTCGGCCGGGTGGACAGGTTGATCGTCACCGTCGTCCTCCGATCCTGGTCATGGTCTGGCCGTGGCGCTGCAAGTCGGCCTGCGCCTGCTGTCGGGCTTCCTCCGCCTTGCGGGCCGCCTCGGCGGCCTCGGACGCGGCGCTCACAGCAGGTGGGAGGGGTCGGCGTCGGCAGTGCCGGTCAGCACGGCCAGCTCCTCGGGGGTCACCCACTCCTGCGGGATCAGCACCCGCAGGGTGACGTTGCCCTCGCACATCGAGCCGGTGACGACGAGCTTCCCGTCCGGGAGCGAGCCGGGGCGGGCGTCGTCGATCTCCTCCAGCAGCGCCGGCAGGACCTTCACCGCGTCTGCGGTGACGGTGATCGTGGCGACGATGCGCGAGGGCGCCACCTCAAAGGCGATGCGCACGCCGAGTCGGGCGAGCTTCTGGATCGACTGGAAGAGTGGGAAGACCTCGATAGCCGTCTCCCGGACCTCCTGGGCGATCCCGGTGGCGGACAGGGGCACGTTGGCGGGCATGATGGTCATGCGGATCGGTTCCTTTGCTGGTAGATCCGTGGACCCCCGGCACACATGGCGCTGCAACGCCGTGCCGGGGGTCGCGCCGTACGGGGGACGGCGCGGTAGGCGAGCGGGGACTCGAACCCCTGTCTCCGGAGAGCCCGAACCAGTCGGGCACGCCCCTCATGACCTGTGCCTTAAATTCCGCCGGGCGCCCCTCCCTGGGGAGGAGGCCCGGCGGAATTCGGCCCAATTACTCATCTTTGGCACGCTGTTGAGTTCTCAAGCAACGGACGCTCCCGCACCGGCCTTCCGTCATTCGACGTTGGTTCCGAACCGCTATGCGGCGTAGCAGTGCGCATCATCCATGCATCACAGATCATCCGGCCCGATTACATTGACCAGACAATGCGTTGCGAGGATGACTCTGACACCCCCCGGGCGCCACGTCAAGCACATCAACCAGTCCGCACACATTGACTGGACAATGCGCGGCGCAGGGCTGTACACATGACGGCATGAAGCCCACGCCCGTCTACCAACAGATCGCTGATGATCTCCGCCGCCAGATTTCCGACGGCACGTTCCCGCCCGGCTCCCAGATGCCCACCGAGGCTGAACTCCTTGAGAAGTACGGTGAGCTGCACGGAGTCCGCTCCCGGCAGACCATCCGGCAAGGCTTGGGCGTGCTCGTGCACGAAGGCCTGATCGAGGCTCGCCGCCCGAAGGGCTACTTCGTCATCCAGCGCAAGCGGCTCGTCTACCGCCCCCAGGCGGAGCTGAGGCAGAAGCCGCCCGAGGTCGACATCTTCACGAACCTGGTCCAAGAGGAGGACGGTCGAACGCCGTCACAGGACATCGAGGTCTCGATCGTGGACCCGTCTCCCGTGATCCGCGAGCGTCTGGGCCTTGAGCCGGGCGAGCTGGCTGCGGCCCGCCGGCGAGTGCGCAAGCTCGATGACGTCCCGTACAACCTCAACGACTCATACGTGCGTCTTTCGCTCGTTCAGGGGACCGACTTCATGCACCCCGGCGACGTTGCGCGCGGTACGAACGCAGTGCTGGGTGAGCTGGGGCACGAGCTGGTCTACGGCTTCCACGAGTTCTACCTCCGGATGCCCATGCCTGACGAGGTGCAGCGCCTTCAGCTCGGTGCGGGCGTCCCTGTCGCCGAGCACCTGTCGACCACCTTCGACAGCGAGGGCAACGCGGTTCAGGTCACCGTGAACCTCATCCCCGGCGACCGGCACGTGATCGTGTTCGAGACCCATCGCGGGGCTGAAGCGAACGCGCCTCGCATCCCGTGGGGGAACCCGTGATCATCGCTCCTGCCGAGGAGGCCGACCTTCCCCGGCTGATCAAGTTCCGCACCGACGCGTCTGCGTGGTTGCAGAACCTCGGCACCGACCAGTGGGCCAAGCCTTTCCCGGCTGACCACATTCTTGGCTCAATCCGCCGCGGCGAGGTCTTCATGATCCGCGAGAAGCCTCATGCTGACGCTGCGGCCACGATCACCCTGGACCGTGACGCTGACACCCGCCTGTGGACTCCGGAAGAGATCGCAGAGCCTGCCCTGTACGTGCACAAGCTCGCCGTGGACCGTGCTTACGCCGGCACGGGACTCGGCAGCGCGCTCCTGGACTGGGCCGGTGAACAGGCTGTCCAGCAGGGGGTCAAGTGGCTCCGGCTGGACGCTTGGAGCACGAACCGGCGGCTCCAGGCCTACTACCTCGAACACGGCTTCACCCACGTCCGGACCGCCGACGATCCGGAAGTGGTCTCGGGCTGGGCAGCGCAACGACCGGCCGAGTTCCGGTCCGGTCTCGGTGCGACACACCGGCTGATGTCCCCTTCGGTGCCATCGCCGAACGGGAGAGGGCATGATGGCACCGCATCCGAGTAACCGCATGCGCGCGGTGAAGCCCACGGAAATTGAGGCTCCTGACATGATGTGCACCCCGGCCGCATCGCCCTTCGCCCCCACGTCGCAGGCGGCGGTCCGTCCGCTGCCGCCCCGCTCCGACTCGCGGAAAACGCGTTCACCAGAGGGCAGGGGGCGAGGCAAGACCGATGGATGTCACGTACACATGCGCCGTCGCGTCGCCGGTTCATCCGCCAGCGCAGCCGCCCGCCCGGCCGGACCCGCGCCCTGATACGCCGATGGCCGCCCTGCCTGCCAGCAGAACGGCCATCTAGATCGACTCCCAGCCTCCACAGCTTGAGTCGTTAGGTCGGCGATGACGCCGGGGCCCGAGCCCTGCCACAGGCCCGAGGTCACCACTCCCAGGATAGAACGAGTAGCGCCCAGCACGCAGCAGCGTGTCCCAGCTCAACGTCTCTTTTCTGTCACTTGCCGGTCTGCGACTCCCCAAACCTCCAGGGGAGACCCCAGACGATGTTCGAGATCCACCCGACGACACGCAGCGTCGCGGAGCCGACCCTTACGGTCGCGTTCGCTGCGGACTCAGCCACCGAGGCGGTGGCACCGTGAAGCGCCCGCAGAAGGCCCTGGCCGCCGCCGCTCAGCCGGACGGCGAGGAGCTGTTCGAGTTCTCCGGCACCATCACCGACTACTGGTCGTACACGCAGGTCCGCGACTACCTGATGCTGATGCCGGGGATGACGCACACCGCGTACCGGCTCTACAGCCTGCTGCGGTCGATGATCGCCGAAGCCTCCCGCCAGTCGTGGAACGGCATGCGGCGCATGACGATCGACCAGCTCTGCTGGCTGCTGCCCGGCCCGAAGGACAAGCCCACCAGCGTCTCGACCATGTACGAGGTCTTGGGGACGCTGGAGGAACTCAACCTCGTCGTGCCCAAGGACACGCTGGAGCTGGAGGGCATCAGCCAGCTCAAGGGCAAGGCGCGGGCCGCCAAGGGCATCTCCCGCGGCTTCATCGTCAACGACCTGCCCCCCGACGCCGCCTACACCGGGTGGCGCAACGCGTGGGACAAGCTCGACGCCTACCGGCCGGACTGGCGGGAGAACCCGCCGGCGCCGCCCACCCACCTCACCGACATCGAGACCACGCCGAACGGTCAGATCCGGGCCCGGGTGCGGCTGGTCGACGCCAACGGCGAGCCGTTCCAGAAAACTGGAACGCCGCAGGTCGGAGCCCCTGAGACCCCTTCGTTCCAGAAATCTGGAACGCCCTTCCAGAAAACTGGAACGCCAGCCCAGATTTCTGGAACGGATCTTCCCCTGACCAGCGAAAACGATCGCCCTCTAAGAAGCTCTCTCAAAGAAGCCTCTCTCTCTGGTGACCCAGGTGCCCCAACGGACCCCACCGTCACGGCCGAGGCCCGGACGGGACGAGGAGAGGAGACTTTGGCTTCGCCGGAGAACGACACCGCCCCCTCGGCTGCCGCCGAGGAGCCGGACACCCACGACGACGTGCGGGTGGCGGAGGCCTGGATCGCCTCCCGCCAGAAGCACGGCCACGGTGTCCCGGCCCGCAGTCGGATGGCGATGGTCCGCGACGCGGCCGCGCTGCTCGCCGAGGGCATCGACGTTGAGCACCTGGTCGCCGCGGCCGCCGACATGGGCAGCCGGGCCAACTGGTACTCGCTGGAGCGCCACCTGGAGAAGTTCGTCCCGCCGAAGACCGCGGTGCCCGGCCAGCGCCCGGCCCTGCCCGACTGGTGCGGCAAGTGCAACGACGGCATCGAGCCCCGCCAGCCGGGCCAGCGGATGCGCGAGGCCGACGACGGCCGCCTGGTCCGGTGCGAGTGCCACCCGAGCCACCCCAGCAACGCCAAGAAGTCGGTGCTGGCCTAGACCCTCCGCAGCACAACGGCGGCAGGGGAGCCCGTGGAAAGGCCCCTGCCGCCGCTCGAATCATCCAGTTCAGAAGGGATTCACCGATGAGCGTACCCACTCAGCACGACGGCATGGAGGACGGCGGCGGCTCGCTGTTCGATGAGGGGCCGGAGACCGTCCCCTTCGAGCGTGTCCCGCCGAACGACCTGGAGGGCGAACAGTGCGTGCTCGGCGGCATGCTGCTGTCGAAGGACGCGATCGGCGAGGTCAACGAGGCCGGGGTCACCAACGAGGCGTACTACCGCCCGGCCCACGGCGTCATCCATGACGCGATCATGGACATGTACGGCAAGGGACAGCCCGCCGACCCGATCACGGTCGCGGCGTACCTGACGAAGTCCGGCGACATCGAGCGGATCGGCGGTGCGTCCTACCTGCACACCCTGGTGCAGGCGGTGCCGACGGCGGCGAACGCGGCGTACTACGCGGAGATCGTGGTCGAGCGATTCAAGCTGCGGCGCCTGATCGAGGCGGGCACCCGCATCGTGCAGATGGGCTACGCCGCCGAGGGCGAGGTCTCCGACATCGTCAACGCCGCCCAGGCCGAGATGCAGGCGGCGGCCCAGCTCGGCGCCGGTGGCGGACTGGAGCGGGTCTCGGACCTGGACGACATGCTGGAGGAGTACCTCGTCAGCATGGACGCGCCGCCGCCCGAGCGTCTACCGCTGCCGTACGCCGACCTCCAGGCCATGCTGCCGATGGAGCCCGGCGACCTGGTCGTCATCGCGGCCCGCCCGGCGATCGGCAAGTCCGTGGTGCTGCTCGACATCGCCCGGCACGTGGCGATCAAGCACCGGATGCAGGTGCTGATGTCGTCCATGGAGATGAGCCGCCCGCAGCTCATGGAGCGGATCATCGCCGCCGAGGCCCGCGTCCCGCTCAACCGTGTCAAGGACCGGCACTACGAGAACGACGACCGCCAGCGCATCCACGATGCGGCCCTGACCATCGGAGGGGCGCCGCTGGTCGTGGACGACGGACCGGCCGCCACCACGGTGCAGCTCCGCTCGCGGCTGCGCTGGCTCCAGGCGCAGGGCAGGCTCCCGCGCGTCCTGGTGGTGGACTACCTCCAGATCATGAAGGCCTCCGGCAAGCGCGGGCAGAACCGCACGGGCGAGGTGGACGAGATCTCGCGGGGCTTGAAGGAGCTGGCCGGCGAGTTCGGGATCATCGTGATCACGGCGGCCCAGCTCAACCGGGAGGTCGAGAAGCGCGAAGACAAGAAGCCGATGATGGCCGACCTGCGCGAGTCCGGCTCGATCGAGGCCGACGCCAACGCCGTGATCCTGCTGCACCGCCCCGATGCGTACGACAAGGAGCACGAGCGGGCGGGGGAGATGGACTTGATCATCGGCAAGAACAGGCAGGGGCCGACGGATACCGTCACCGTCGCCTTCCAGGGCCACTACGCCCGCGCCCGCGACCTCGGTACGGGCTTCTGACCTGCGGAAAAGGGGAATCCGACATGATCGCCACCGACGTACGGAACAGGTTCGTCACCTCGTCCCGGCCTCAGCGTATCGCTAATCGCTGGAACGCGGCATACCCCGCGATGGGGACCATCCTGGACACCGTCATCCAGGCCCAGCGCGCCGCCCAGCAGCCCACGGTCGATGTCGCCCGCCTGGAGCGGGTCCGGCGCGAGCTGGGGCAGCAGGACCGGGGTACCTTCAAGGCCTGCACCCGCAGCCCGGGCGGGTTCAGCATCATCGACGCGTTCAGCCAGGTCCGCGAGGTCGTCAACGTGACGTCGATCGACCACGCGGACGCCGGCGCAATCCTGCGGCTGTGCGCCGAACTGGCCGACGCGGTCGCCGAGACGGCGGTTGCCCACCGGGCGGAGCGGCCCGCGGTTCCCGTGCAGTCGGTCGACGGCGGCCGCCCGGAGCGGGCAGACTCGGAGCAGACCGAAGGGGGCACGCGATGACCGCACAGCCGATCCACCCGCACGAGCCGGAGCGGGTGCCGCGCAACGCCGAGGGCATCGCGGCCGCGCTGGACGGCGCGCGCCGCATGGAGTTCTACCGCGAGCTGCTGGCCGCCGCGCCCGAGGAGGCGGAGGGCGTCCTGCGTCACTGGTGGTGCGAGGCGATGCTCGACACCGACCCGGCCGGGGACCGGCTGACCGTGGCCGCGCTGGACGGGACGCTGCCCACGACCGCGGTCGGCGAGCTGATCGAGCGCCGCCGCGCGGCGGGCCTGCCCGTTGAGTGAGCCGTACGGCGAGGAGCCGGCGGGCCTGCCCTGCGTGCTGTCGGAGGAGGTCACCGAACTCCTCATGGACAAGAGCCTGTCCGGCGCGGTGTTCGGCGCGATCGTGGCCGCCACGGTCGTGATCAACGAGACGCGCGGCGAGGTCCAGGGCAGCACCGCGTCGGCGAAGTGGCCGCAGCAGCGGCGCATGCCGCTCGGCGCGGACGGCTCGCTCGGCATCGCCGAGTACGTCATCGCCGCCGACGCCGATCCGCCGCACATCGTCCTCACCCGCGTGCAGCTCTACTGACCCGACCAGCCCGACCCGGGCCCGGCGAGACACCCGTCCGCCGGGCCCTTCGGCGTTCACGGCGGCGACGCCGGCGGGGGCGGTGCTCGAGGAACGCCGCTCCGCGCCGTGCCTCGTGCACGGCGGTCGTCCGGCCCCTGGGCCGCCTCACCTCTTAAGAGGTGAGTTCGTGGCGGGGCTGACGGAGTGGGTGCGGGTTCAGGCATGCGGGGGCTCCGCCCCCGCACCCCCGGGCCCTCCACAGAGGGGAGGGGGCGCCGCTTTTGATCTTGCGGCCCGTGGGTGGTGCTGGGGTGGGTGGGGTCGGGGGGG
>NZ_JACVWU010000034.1 GCF_014596915.1 Streptomyces sp. TRM68416 | reverse complement strand
CGGGGAGTCGAAGCCGCTGGCCGAGCTGAAGCTGGACGAGGTTGCTCCGGTGCTCGACGCGAAGGCCGTCGGGGCGTGGAACCTGCACGAACTGCTCAAGGACGTGCCGCTCGCGCAGTTCGTGATGTTCTCCTCGGTCTCCGGTGTGTGGGGGAGTGCGGGGCAGGCCGGGTACGCCGCGGCCAACGCCTATCTGGACGCGCTGGCGGAGCACCGCCGTGCCGAGGGGCTGCCGGCGACGTCGATCGCCTGGGGCGCCTGGGCCGGCGGCGGCATGGCCGACGACGAGGAGTACGTGGCCTGGCTGAACCGCAGCGGGATGCGGACGATGGCCCCGGCCCGGGCGCTGGCCGCGATGGAGTCGGTGATCGACCGGGACGAGACGTGCGTGACGGTGTCCGACATGGACTGGGGCCGGTTCGCCGACGCCTTCAACGCGGCCCGGCGCCGGCCGCTGCTCGACCGGCTGGATCTCCCGTCGGCCGCCGACGGGACCGGCGCGGGGGCGGAGCCCGGGGCCGCTGCCCCGCTGGCGGACCGGATCGCCGAGGCGGCGCCGGCGCAGCGGACCGCGGTGCTGCTGGAGGCGCTGGGCGTCGAGGTCGCCTCGGTGCTGGGGCACGCGGGGGCCACGGAGCTGGAGGAAGAGCTGTCCTTCCTGAAGATCGGGTTCGACTCGCTGATGGGTGTGGAGCTGAAGACACGGTTGGCGGCGGCCACCGGCCTCGATCTGTCCGCGACGCTGATCTACGACTTCCCGACCCCGGCCGAGCTCGTTGCCCATCTGCTGGAGCGGCTGGTCGGCGAGGGCGGGGGCGACCCGTCCGAGGGGTTGTTGACGCCGCTGCGGGAGCTGGAGAGGGCCTTGGAGTCCGCGCCCGACGACGATGCTCTGAGGGAGGAGATCACCGGGCGGCTGGAGACGCTGATGTGGCGCTGGCAGGAGTTGACGGGGTCCGGCGTCGCCACGGACGTCGGTGCCGGCGAGGACCTGGACGCGGTCACGGACGACGAGATCTTCGAATTGCTCGACCGCGAGTTCGGCGACAGCTGATACGACACTGAGAGGGGGTTCCGCGATGGCGGAGTTGCTCGTGGCCGGAGGGGGCATCGGCGGACTCGCCGTTGCGCTGGCCGCCGCAGGCCGAGGGCACCGGGTGACGGTGCTCGAACGACGGGACGAGTTCACGGAGTTGGGGGCGGGCATCCAGCTGGCGCCCAACGCCTTCCACGCGCTGGACCGGCTCGGCGTCGGCGAAGACGTGCGGGGGAGAGCGGTGTTCATCGACGCGCTGCGCCTCATGGACGGCACGACCGACGCAGAGATCAACGCCATGCCGTTGGGCGCTTCCTATCGGGAGCGCTTCGGCAACCCGTATGCCGTGGTGCACCGTACGGACTTGTACGGGCCGCTGCTGGAGGCCTGTCGGGGCACACCGCGCATCGAGCTGTGCACGGGAGTCGCCGTGGCCGGGTACGAGCAGGACGACGAGCGTGTCGCCGCCGTGCTGGTGGGCGGTGAACGGGTGGGCGGTGACGCTCTGATCGGGGCGGACGGCATTCGTTCGAGGGTCCGCGCGCAGATGATCGGGGACGGCGAGCCGCTGGTGTCGGGGCACACCATCTACCGATCGGTCGTTCCGATGGACCGTGTGCCGGAGGAACTGCGCTCCAACTCGGTGACGTTGTGGGCGGGGCCGGGCTGGCACTTCGTGCACTACCCGATCAGCGGGGGACGCGAGTTCAATCTCGCGGTCACCCGGGACGACGGGGCGTGCGAGGCCGTTGCCGGTCGGCCGACGCCGTCCAGCCACGTGCTGTCCCAGTTCTCCGGGATGGGGTCGCTGCCGGCCCGGCTGCTGAGCCTCGGTGAGCAGTGGAAGTGCTGGGTGCTGTGCGACCGCGACCCCGTGTACGGCTGGACCGACGGCCGGGTCGTGCTGGCCGGTGACGCCGCCCATCCCATGCTCCAGTACGCGGCTCAGGGGGCGTGCATGGCCCTTGAGGACGCGGTGCACCTGGGTTCGGTACTGGACTGCGGTACGCGGGAGCTGCCGCAGCGGTTCCTCGAGTACAACTGCGCCCGTGCCGCTCGTACCGCGCGCACCCAGCAGGTGGCGCGGGCGATGGGCCGCGAGGTCTACCACCCGGAGGGCGTCGCCGCGAAGGAGCGCAACGAGGAGATCGGTGCGCTGTCGGAGACCGAACTCTTCGAGAAGGTCGCCTGGTTGCATGATGCGGTCACCTGAGCCGTGGTGGACGCGTGTCCGGTCGGCCTCCCCGCTCAGAGGAGCGGGGAGGCCGACCGCTGGTGGTGGGGTCAGCGCAGCCGGGCGTCGCTCGTCGGCTGCGTTCCGCCCGGGCCGGGCACTGAGGCGTGAACGTCGGGGTCGGTGCGCGTCTCCTCGGCGTCGCCCTCGATGTCGATGTGCGGCAGCAGGCGGTCCAGGGGGCCGGGCAGCGACCAGGCGCGGCGGCCGAGCAGCACCATGACCGCGGGCACGATGGTCATGCGGACGACGAGTGCGTCGAAGAACACGGCCGCGGCCAGCGAGAGTCCGAACGCCTGGAGCATCGTCGACTCCGACAGCACAAAGCCGCTGAACACGCTGATCATGATCAGCACGGCGGCGGTGACCACCCGGGCGCTGTGGGCGAAGCCGTCCACGACCGCCTCGCGGGGCCGGCCGTCATGGACGTAGGCCTCCCGCATTCGGCTGACCAGGAATACCTCGTAATCCATCGCGAGGCCGAAGACCAGACCGATGATGATGACGGGCAGCAGGTTGACGATGAGCCCAGGTGCCGACACGCCGAGGACATCGACGGCCCAGCCCCATTGGAAGACTGCCACCATCATGCCGAAGGTGGCGGCCAGGCTGAGCAGGAAGCCCAAAGCCGCCTTCAGCGGCACCAGGATCGATCGGAACATCACCATGAGCAGCAGGAAGGCGAGTCCGACGACGACCGCCAGATACGGCAGGAGAGTGTCGGCGATGCGCTGGGAGATGTCGATGTTGAGCGCGGTGGTGCCGGTGACGGCCACGGCCGCTCCGGTGTCGCTGTGGACGGTCGCCGCGCGGTCGCGGATGTCGCCGACCAGGTCCTCTGTGGCGGCGCTGGCCGGCGAACTCTTCGGCGTCACCTGCATCAGCACGGTGTCGCCGGATTCGTTGGGCACCGGCGGGGAGACGGACTCGACGTCGGGCAGGTCGGCGATCCCGTCGCTCACCTGCTGCGCAGCGGCCTGGGCGTCGCCGCCGTCCTTGGCGTCGACCACGACGGTCAGCGGGCCGTTGTGCCCGGGGCCGAAGCCCTCGGTCACGAGATCGTAGGCCTTGCGTTGCGTCGTGTGAGTGGGCTCGGAGCCGTCGTCCGGCAGGCCGAGGCGAATGTCTGCGGCGGGCAGGGCGAGCACGAGCAGCGCCGCGGAGGCTGCCACGAGGAACAGCACCGGCCTGCGGGCAACCATCCGTACCCAGCGCAGTCCCATGGCCGGCTTGTCGGCGTCCGTGCCGCGTCGGCGGCTCTCGCCGCCGCCCTCCTTCGGGGCGAGCGGAGCGCGGTCGGCCTCGGGGCCGGTGACGGCCCGCTGTTCGGCGTGGCCCCGGCGGCCGAGCACGCGCGCGCCGACGAAGCCGAGCAGGGCGGGCAGCAGGGTCAGGGCGACCAGCACGGCCACGGCGACGGTGAGCGCGGCGGCGACACCGATCTGCGTCAGGATGGGAATGCCCACCACCGACAGGCCGACGAGGGCGATGATCACGGTCACGCCGGCGAAGATGACCGCCGAACCCGCGGTGGACACGGCCCGTCCGATGGATTCCTCCGGCGGGCGTCCGGAGAGCAGCTCCTCGCGGTAGCGGAAGCTGAGGAACAGGGCGTAGTCGATGGACACCGCCAGGCCCAGCATGAGAGCGAGGGCGGGGGTGTCGGAGTTGAGTTCGATGAAGGAGCTGCTGGCCTGGACGGCGCACAGGCTGATGCCGACCCCGAGGAGGGCCGTCAGCAACGGCAGTCCGGCGGCGACGAGCGAACCGAAGGTGATCACGAGGACGACGGCGGCGACGACCACGCCGATGAGTTCGCTGCCGCCCTCCTCCGGCGCGCCCTTCGGGGCGTCACCGCCGAACTCGACGGTGAGCCCCGCCTTCTCGCCCGGCTCGGCGGAGTCGAACAGCGCCTCGCGGTCGGTGTCCGTGAGCTCGCTGCTCGGCTCACGGTAGTCGACCTGAACGAGCGCCATCCGTTCGTCCGGAGAGATGCTCTCTGCCTCGAAGGGGTCGGCGACGCCCGCGACCTCCGGTGCCTTGGTGAGACGGTCCACCACTTCCTCGACGGCCTTGCGGCGCTCGGGGTCGGTGACCTTCTGCCCCTCGGGCGCCACGATCACCACGCGCGCGACGGCCCCGTCCGCCGCGGCCTGCGGGAAGCGCTCGGTGAGCAGGTCGATGGCCCGCTGCGACTCGGTGTCCGGGATGGAGAAGGACTCGACAGTGGGCTTGGACAGTGTGGCCGCGCCGAAGCCGAGGGCGACGAGGACAACCACCCAGACGAGGGTGACGAGCCGACGTCGTCGGAACGACTCCCGGCCGGTCCGATACAGAAAGGCCTTCACAGGATTCAACCTTCTTTTGCAAGTGCACCGTCAGTTCACGGTGCACTGTACTCTTACGTTCGGCGAACTGAAAGTAGCCGGGGCTCGATCGCATGGACGGTCGGTCGCCGGGAATCAGGAATGAAGGGAACTCCCAGATGGGTGTCGCGAAGCCATCCCGGTCACCAAAGCCGACAGCGGGCGGACAGGCCCTCGGCCTGCGGGAGCGCAAGAAGGCCAAGACTCGTGCGGCGATCCAGCAGGAGGCGCTCCGCCTGTTCCGCGAGCAGGGGTACGAGGCGACAACGATGGAGCAGATCGCGGAGGCCGCCGAGGTCTCGCAGAGCACGGTCTTCCGCTACTTCCCCACCAAGGAAGAGCTGGTCGTCTCTGACGAACAGGACGCCTTCTTCATCAATGCCTGGCGCGCACAGTCCCCCGACCTGCCGGTGCTGCGCGCGCTGCGCCAGGCCATCCGGGAGACCATCGAGAGTCTCTCGCCGGAGGAGTTCGGGGCGCAGCGCGACCGCGACGTACTGATGGTGACCGTGCCGGAACTGTGGGCCGCCAGCCTCGGCAACGTCACCCAGACGATGCAAATGATCACGTCGCTGGTCGCGGAGCGTACCGGGCGCCCGGAGGACGACACCCAGGTCCGGTCCATCAGTGGCGCGATCTTCGGGGTCATCCTCAACACGATGCTGCGGTGGGCCCATGACCCGGAGCACGATGTCGTCGAGGACCTGGACCGGATGCTCGCACATCTGGACAACGCCCGGTTCGACAGCGTCGTCCCGCGGTGACGGCTGCGCCCGGTCATCCGTGAAAGCGACGTGATCCAGACCCGGCGGACTCTCGTCGTCCTGCTCCGGGTGACATCCGAAGAGGGGGAGGGAACGCGATGAGCTGCGACCATCGCGCAACAGACTGCGTCACCGTGCGGGTGCTGGACATGCAGGGCCGCCCGGTGCCCCGGGCGCGACTGACTCTCGTCGACCGGGGGGGTCGGCTGCTCGGACAGGGTGAGGCGCGATCCGACGGTTCGTGCGAAATGGCAGTGCCCGACGCCGCGCCGTACGTGCTGTTGGGAGGTGCCACCGGGCACCTCCCGGGCACGGCACACCTGGGAGGGGCGGGGGGCCCCGGGGCCGAGGAGACGGTGCTGCTCCTGCGCGAGGTGCTGACGGCGCGTGGCACGGTCACCGAGGAGACCCTCTACATGCCGGTGCCGGACGCCCTCGCGGTGTTCATGGACGACGCCGGAAGGGTGGTCGGTTCGGGCCTGGCCGCGGACGACGGTTCCTTCGAGGTGGCCGGACTGCACCCGGGCCGCTACACGCTCCTGGTGCTCCACCAGGACTTCGAGAACTGGCTGCGCACGGTGTGCGTCGGCGGCAGTGAACCGGTCCTGGCCGAAGCCGTCCTGACGCGCCGTCTGTTCGCGTGCCAGGGAGTGGTCCTGGACGCGGACGGGTGGCCCGTCGGCGACACGCCGGTCACGCTGACGGACGGCTCGGGGCTCGCACTGCGTGAACGTACCGACATCGACGGGAGGTTCCGTTTCCCGGATGTCCCGCAGGGGGTGTACACGCTGAGAGTGGCGGGCTGGGCCGGGCAGCGGCGGGTCTGTGTGACCGAGAGCATGGACGAGCTGGAAGTGAGCCTCTGCGGCCCCTAAGACACAACTAGGGGGCGAGTAGGGGGGTGCCGGACCGGGGCGACCGGTAGCTTGCTGTCGCAGGGCCGGGTCCCCGGACGCCGTGGCGCTCCTCGCCGAGGCCACCCCGCTCCGAGGATCCGGCGGAAGAGGAAGAGGAGGTTGTTGTCGGCGATGGCAAGCTCACTTGAGCCGTGCAGCCCGTGGATCCGGGTCTTCCACCCGTCTCCGCAGGCACGGGTGAGGCTCGTCTGCTTTCCCCACGCAGGCGGATCGGCGAGCTGGTTCCATCCGATGTCCCGTGCGCTCACGCCGGACGTCGAGGTGCTGGCGGTGCAGTACCCGGGCCGTCAGGAACGGCGCCTGGAGCCGTCGTTCGCGGACATCGCGGAGGCGGCCGAACGGATCGTCGGCGAACTGTCGCCCTGGCGGGACGGCCCCCTTGCGCTGTTCGGGCACAGCATGGGCGCCACCATCGCCTACGAGGTCGCGCTGCGCCTGGAGGCCGCCGGCAGGGGCCCTGTCATGCTGTTCGCCTCCGGCCGCCGGGCGCCGTCCCGGGTGCGCAACGAGCACATCCACGAGCTTCCCGACAGCGGCCTGCTGGCCGAGCTGAAGGAGATGAGCGGCACCGACATGTCGTTGTTGGACGACCCCGACCTGCGCGCGCTCGTGTTGCCGACCCTGCGCAGCGACTACCGAGCGGCTGAGACCTACCGTCACCGCGAAGGCGACCGGGTGGACTGTCCCGTGCTCGCGCTGACCGGTGACCGCGACCCGCGGGCCGACGTGGAGGACGTCGCCGCCTGGCGCGAACACACCAAAGGTGACTTCGACATGCGGGTCTTCTCCGGCGGCCACTTCTATCTCACCGGCTCGGACGACGTGGTCGACCTGCTTCGCGACTGTCTCCTCACGGTCTCCGTCTGAGCGGCCGCGCACCTCCCGCGTCGGCTGCCCGTCGCTTCCCCCGGACGGGCAGCCGACTTCGCGGCATGCCCCGCCCGCCGTCCTCGGCGTGCGGGCCTTTCGCCTGTCCTGAGCCAAGGTGGCCGCTACCGGCCGGGCGCGTTCCGGCTGGGGTGCGCAGGTTCGGAAGCCACTGGCGCGGGCCTCTGGAGACATGTAACCTTCAAAAAAAATGAGACATTCTTTTGATCGGGGGATGTCATGTCGTCGCCTGTGGACCACGGGCGGTCTGGGAGCGCAGGCGCCGGGAGGGGTCACCCTGTCTCCCGCCGCGTACACCTGACGTGCGGACCTTATTTCCGATGCCGTCACTGCGGCGGTGCGTAAATTCTCCAGCATTTCACCACCTGAACGGTGGATATAGCGAGGAACGGGTCATTACGGGGGCTTGTCATGCGCTTTTCGCACAACGATCGAGAATTCGCGCAACTCAACAGGATGCTGGGCTCATGCCTGAGCCGAAAGGGCGGTGTTGTCCTCGTCGACGGCACGGTTGCCAGTGGAAAGACGGAGTTGATCAAGAGCTTTTCAGACAAAGCCGTCGGTGGCGGTGTGCTCGTTCTGTCGGCCCTCGCCGTGCAAACGGAGAATGAAATTCCGCTTGGTGTGGTCGACCAGTTGGCGCACAATGCCTCGGCGCAGGTCCCCGGAATCGCCGAATTGCAGGAGGCCATTGAGGCGGCAGCCTGCCTGACCACAGCCGGTGCCGCCGACCCCGAGCGGGTCAGCCCCGAGCACGGCCGGGTGCTCGCCCAGCTCCACGCCGCCATGATGCGGCTCGCGGCCCAGCGCCCGCTGGTGATCACTGTGGACGACCTGCACCACGCCGACCAGATCTCCTTGCAGTTCCTGTGCTACCTGGCCCGCCGCATCCTCAACAAGCGGGTCATGGTGGTGCTCGGCCTCCAGCCGGGTCCCCTTCCGGCCTTCCCGCTCTTCCAGATGGAGATGTCGTCCCAGACGAACTGCCGGCGGATCGTGCTCGAACCGCTCTCCGTCCGGCATGTCGGCCGCATCCTGAGCGAGGCGACGGGAGGCCAGGCCGACGCGGCCCGGCTGGCCCCGCTGTACCGCTCGCTCAGCGGCGGAAACCCCCTCCTCGTCAACGCGCTCGTCGCCGACCGCCTGGAGGGCCACGACGGCACCGGCGTGGACGCGGGACTGCCCCACTACCGCCGCGCCGTGCTCACCTGCCTGCAGCGCATGGACGGCGTATCCACCCAAGTGGCCCAGGGACACGCCGTCCTGGAGGCGACCGGATCCCGCCATCTGATCGGCCGGCTGCTCCAGCTCGACAACACGCTGGTCCGCCGCTCCGAGCACATCCTGTTCCGCAGCGGCTTGCTCACCGCGCAGGGGTTCCGCCACCCCGAGGCACGCGCGGCCGCGCTGGAGAGCCTCCACCCCGAGCGGCGCGCCGAACTCCACACCGGCGCCGCCCGGCTGCTCTTCCAGGAGGGAGCCCGCGCTGCCGACGTGGGCACGCAACTGCTTGCCGCCGACAGCGCGAAGGACCCGTGGGCGGTCCCCCTGCTGATCGACGCCGCGGAACAGCAGTTGCAGGCCGACCGCCTGGACCAGGCCACCACGTACGTCCGGCTCGCCCAGCGCGAGGCCGTCACCGAGCAGCAGCACGCCGACGTCACCCTGATGCTGGCCCGCACCGAGTGGCGGCTCAACCCGGCGGTGGTCGCCCGGCATCTCGGCCTCGGCCCCGGGGCCACCTGCGAAGCGCCGCTGCAAACCGGGCAGGCGGTCCAGATGATCCGCGGGCTGCTCGAACAAGGCCTGCTGGAACAGGCCACGGAAGCCCTGCGCTGGGCCGGCGAGTCCGGCTTCGACATCCAGCACGCGGACTGCGAGGAATGGAACACCTTCAAGACCTGGCTTGCCTGTACCTACCCGCCGCTCGCCCTGGAACTGCCGGGCGTACCCGAACGGACCGAACCGCCCGGCCGTGCGTGCCACCCCCGACCGGGCGGTGAGTTAGGTGACTCGGCCCGCCTGCTCGGCTCCGTGCTGCGCGGCGACCTCGCGGACTCGGGCCTGAAGCTCGCCGAGGACAGATTGCGGATGATGCGGTTGGGCGCGGGTACGGTCGAGGCGTTGGGCAACACCCTGCGGGCCCTGGTCTACGCCGACCGGTACGGCTCCGCGCAGGACTGGGGTGAGCTGCTGCTCAAGGAGGCCAACGACCGCCACAACCCCGAGTGGGTCGCCTCCTTCGCCTCCGTCATGGCCGAGGTGGCGATCGGCCGGGGCGAGCCCGAAGCGGCCGCCGACTACGCCCGCACCGCCCTGACCTGCGGGGCGCACCAGACCTCTACCGTTCTGGCGGGCATCGCACGGGCCATGCTGATGCTCGCCCTGGTCGAGACGGGCGATCTGGACGGCGTGCAACGGCTGCTCTCCCAGGAGAACTTCGATGCCGCGGCTCACAGCCGGGAGAGCCTGTATCTTCTGCAGGCCCGCGGTCACTACCACCTGGCGAGACGCCAGCCTCACCTGGCCCTTCGGGACTTCTCGACCTGCGGTCAGCGAATGACGGCCTGGAAGGTGGACTCGCCCTCCTTC
Source organism: Streptomyces sp. TRM68416 (assembly GCF_014596915.1). Classification (GTDB taxonomy): domain Bacteria; phylum Actinomycetota; class Actinomycetes; order Streptomycetales; family Streptomycetaceae; genus Streptomyces. The sequence goes on along the minus strand of NZ_JACVWU010000034.1, from coordinate 84,953 downwards.
ATCCCCTGGCGCACCGACCGGGCGCAGGCCCTGATCGACCTCGACCGCCACGAGGACGCGCGAGGCGCGGCCGAGGAACAACTCGCCCTGCTCGTCCCCGCCCAGCGCCGTACGCGCGCGATCACCCTGCGGGTACTCGCGCAGACCGTGGAACCCGCACAGCGCTCGCCGCTTCTCGAAGAGGCGCTCCAGCTCATGACCGAGACCCCTGATCACAGCGAGCGCACCCGCATCCTGCGCCTGCTTGGCTGCAACCGTCGTCCGCCCGCGGCTCCGGAGCACCTGCACGGCGCCGCCGTGACTCCGCCCAGTGAGGACGTCCGCGGCATCGCCGACCTGAGCGCGGCCGAGCAGCGGGTGGCCCTCCTCGTCGGCAAGGGCTACACCAACAGCGAGGCGGCAAGCGAGCTGTTCATCACCGTCAGCACCGTTGAGCAGCACCTGACCCGCATCTACCGGAAGCTCGGCATCAAGCAGCGCAGCGATCTTCGGGCGTGGCTGGTCGACTGCCACGCGTGACGCCAGTGGACACCCCCGGCCGCAGGACGGGCGAGCGGAGCTGCCGCCGAGCCCGGGCGGGCGGGGGGATGCGCTGGGGCGCCTGGAGTTCCAGGACCGGTCCCTCCGGCGTCGTCATCCGTACGTACGACGGCACATCTGCGCCTCGCGGGCCTGCCGCGGGCGCGGGCCGTCGTCGAGCCGCGTGGAGGGCCGGGCGCACGCCGGATGCCTGGCGCCGGGCCGGCATCCGGCGTGGATCCGATCCTCAGACGACCGGCGGCATCTCACTCGGCCGGGAGTCCAGGCCCGTACGGTGGTTGACCCACGAGCCGCGGGTGAAGTCCGGCACCGCGACCGGACGGCCGCCCGCCGTAAGGGACTTGACGCTCAAGGGGATCGGGGAGCACCAGACCGCGCCGTCGTAGACGTCCATGTCGGGGACGAGCCCGGCGCGCATCTGCTGCACGGTGCGCCACTGCAGGACGTAGTCCATGCCGCCGTGGCCGCCGTTGTTGGCCGCGTCGTCGCCGATCTTCCGCCACAGCCAGTGGTCGAACTCCTTGCGGTAGGCGTCGAACGCCCGCCAGGAGTGGCCGCTGTGGTCCGGCTCGATGTACACCCGTCCCCCGCTCGCGGACGTCACGCCCGCGTAGTCCTCGAAGATTCCCCGGCTGCCCGCCAGGGAGTTGATACGGCTGTAGGGGCGCGGCGAGCTGACGTCGTGCTCGGCGCGGATCACCCGGCCCCGCGCGGTGTCGATGAGACAGGTGACGAGGTCACCGTTGATGTAGGTCTCCTTCCAGCTCGGGTGGGACTTCGGCACGAAGCGCTCGCGGTAGTCGGCGAGTCCCTTCGGCTCGGTGCTGGTGGCCCGCAGAACGGTCATCCGGTCGCCGCGGTTGATGTCCATGGCCGCCGCGACGGGCGCGAGGCCGTGCATGGCGTAGAACGACGCGGTGCTGCGGGTGTGCCACAACCTCCGCCAGGCGTCGGTGTAGTAGGTGTCGGAGAACAGCAGGGCGCGCAGGTCGTGCAGATAGCCGCCGTGGCCGTTGGTGACCTCGCCGAACAGGCCGTCGTGGGCCATCTTGAGCATCGCCAGCTCGTTGCGGCCGTAGGAGCAGTTCTCGGCCAGGATCAGGTGACGGCGGGTGCGTTCGCTGGTGTCGACGAGGTCCCACAGCTCGTCCAGCCGTGTGGCGATGGGCAGTTCGACCAGGACGTGCTTGCCGGCCAGGAGCGCGGCGCGGCCCTGCTCGTAGTGGAACTCCCAGGGTGTGGCGATGTACACGAGGTCGATGTCCTCGCGGCGCAGCATGCGCGCGTAGGCGTCGGCGGAGCCGCCGTACTCGGCCGGCCGGGGGCGGCCCTCGGCGGCGAGCCGGTCGGCGGTGCGTCCGGCCCGGTCGGCGCGGATGTCGCAGACGGCCGTCACGGTGCAACCCGGGACGGCGGCCCATCCCGAGGACATGCCGTGGCCCCGGTTGCCGAGGCCGATCATGCCGACGCGGACCGTCGGGTACGGGTCGAACGGGACGTTGGCCATGGACTTCTGGCCCGGTCTGCGCGACGGCGTGCCGTCGGCGGTCGGTGCCGCGGGGGCGGCTTCGGCGGTGGAGACCCCGGGGCCGAGTCCGGCGACTGCGGCACCGGAGGCCAGGGCCCCGCCCATGAGGGTACGGCGTGAGACAGCAGGGGTTTCAGGCATGGCGCGGATCGCTCCCTTATGCGTGGCGGCCGGCTGCTCTTGCTGCCGCACGACTCTGGCCACGCGAACGCCTTGTGTCAATAGGTGCTTGAAAACCTGGAATTGCAAGCAGAAACGAGCATGAGGTCGACGGGCAGGGCGTGTCGGGCCCGATCCGTACCCGGACATGACTGATCCGCCGCACCGTCGACCGGTGCGGCGGATCCCGGACCTGTCCCTCTCGTCCGCGTCAGGCGGCGGACAGCACCTCGGTGACCTGCCGGTGGACCACGTCCCGTGCGTCGGCGGGGAGCGCGCCGATGTCCGTGCCCTCCAGGGTGCGCAGGACGGCGTCCGGGTCCGTGTCACAGGCCGTGGTGTGGGTGAGGACGTCGTAGCCGTCCCGGACCGCGAGGCGCAGACGCCTGCCGCCGTCGGCCTCCGCGTGCACCGCGGCGGCGACCACCAGCGGCGGGGGGCCGCCCGCCGGGGCGTCCTCCTTGTGGTACCCGCTCACGACCGGAGTCCGCCAGCGCAGGCTCAGCAGCAGGTGGCGCTTGGCCAGGAGGTCGTCCAGGTCGGTCTCGTAGACGTCGCCCCCCTCCAGTACGGTGGCCCGCGCGTCCAGCACCAGGGCCGCGGGCAGCAGGCAGCGCAGTGTGCTGCCGACGATGTTGCCGCCGACGGTGGCCGTGCGGCGCACCGCGCCCGTCCCCACGGTGGACGCCGCCCGGCGCAGCACCTCCGGCACCCGGCCGTCGATCCGGCTCAGCAGCACGGCCGAGCCCAGCGTCTCGGCGCCTATCTCATTGGCTTCCGGCAACTCGCGCAGTGACACCGCGAGTTCGGGGAACCCCTCCCGCTGGAAGGAGGCCCACACGAGCGTCGCCCCGCCGATGGGCACGGCCCCTTCGGCGAGGTACTTCTGCAGTTCGGACACGGACGAGGGGAGACGCAACAACACGGCAGCCGACCTGCTTTCCCGAAGTGGCCTGATTCAGTGCGCTCCGCATTGTCCTGACAACCCCAGGGGCGCGTACAGGGTTCACAGCCCCACGCCGTGCGCCCCCCGGCGGTGCGAGCGCCGCCGGGCGCCGGCCCGCACGCGACGCGGTGGGCGAGCTTCCCCGCCCGTCAGCCCTTGGACTGCTTGTACAGCCTCTAGATGTGTAGTCTAGGAGCGGCTCGGCGGGACATTCCCCCGAGCCCCGAGGCGGCGTACGGACAGGAGCGCGCGGTGACGGCCGAAGAGGCGCTGGAGGCGGAGCGGGACGCGATCGTCGGGGCGTTGAGACCGGTGGTCGACGGGCTCGTGGCGACGTTCGGGCCGATGTGCGAGGTGGTTCTGCACGACTACCGGCGGCCCGAGGAGTCCGTGGTCGCGGTGGCCGGTGCGGTGACCGGGCGGGCCGTGGGCGGGGCGATGAGTGAGATCGGCATGCGGATCGTCGCCCGCGGGGACGAGGCCGGTGACGAGCTGAACTACGTCACCCGCACCCGCGACGGCAAGCTGGTCAAGGCGTCCACGATGGTGCTGCGGGACTCCACGGGCGCGGTGTTCGGAGCCCTGTGCGTCAACCTGGACGTCACCGCCGTGAGTGACGCCCACGCCCTGCTCGGCGCCCTCGCCGGCCTCGGCGGTGCCCCGGCCGACGTGCCGGTCACCGCCTTCGGCAACGACATCGACTCCGTCGTCGACGCCATCCTGGACGCCCATCGGTTGCGGGGGAACGGCAGTTGGGCCGGGCTCGACCGGGCCCAGCGCCTGGAGCTGTTCCGCGGCCTGGACGAGCGGGGCGTCTTCGCCGTGCGGCGCGCGATCGAGCAGGTCGCCGCCCGGCTCGGCATCTCCCGCGCCTCCGCCTACAGCTACCTCTCCCAGGCGCGCGCCACGACCGCGCCCGCCGCCGACCCCGATGGAGGACACGCGTGACGACCACCACCCCGCCGGTCACCCTCGACGACGTCCGCGACGCCGCCCGGCGCCTCAAGGTCGTCGCCCACCGCACGCCGGTGCTGCGCTCGCGCACCCTGGACGCGCTCGTCGGCGCCGAAGTGTTCCTCAAGTGCGAGAACTTCCAGCGTGTGGGCGCGTTCAAGTTCCGCGGTGCCTACAACGCGGCCTCCCGTCTCACCCCGGAGCAGCTCGCCCGTGGCATCGCCGCCTACTCCTCCGGGAACCACGCCCAGGCCGTCGCCCTGGCCGCCCGGGAACTCGGCACCACCGCCGTGATCGTCATGCCCGAGGACGCGCCGCGCTCCAAGCGGGCGGCCACCGAGGGCTACGGCGCCGAGATCGTCACCTACGACCGCTACACCGGCGACCGCACCGCCATCGCCGAGGCCCTCGCCGCCGAGCGGGGCCTCGCCGTCGTCCCGCCCTACGACCACCCGCACGTCATCGCCGGACAGGGCACGGCGGCGCTTGAACTCCTCGACGAGGTGGGGGAGTTGGGGGCGCTGTTGACGCCGGTCGGCGGCGGTGGCCTGATGGCGGGGAGCGCCACGGCGGCCAAGGGCCTGCACCCGGGCATCCGGCTGATCGGCGTCGAGCCCGAGGCCGGGGACGACACCAAGCGCTCCCTGGAAGCGGGGCGGCGCATCGAGATCCCGGTGCCGCGGACCATCGCCGACGGCCAGGCCCTGCAGACACCCGGCGAACTCACGTTCTCCGTGAACCGGCGGCTCGTCGACGCCGTCGCGCTGGTGAGCGACGACGAGATCCGGGACGCGATGAGGTTCGCCTTCGAACGGCTGAAGATCGTCGTGGAACCGAGCGGCGCCACCCCGCTGGCCGCCCTCCTCACCGGCCGGGCCGGCCCGCTCCCGGACCGCGTAGGGGTGATCGTCTCCGGCGGAAACATCGACGCCGACCGCTTCGCCGAGCTCTGCGGGCACCGGGAGGAGGAGCGGGCGGAGGGCCACGCCTGAGCGGACCTCCCCCGAATGGCGTACCCCGGTGGAGCGGCGGACGATGGAGTGGTACGGGGCCGGCCACCGACGACGGTGCTCAGAGCCGCCGGGGGAGACCCGCCCCGGTCGCAGTGAAGTGCGGCCGGAAGGAAGTGCGACATGTTGGAAGTGAAGACGGTCGACAAGCCGGACGAGCGGCGCGATTTCCCCCGCGGCCACCTCGAAGCCGTCCACATGACGGACCTCGACTTCGCCGTGGCGACCTTTGAGCCCGGATGGCGCTGGTCCGAGTCCGTGGGCCCGATCGCGGGCACCGAGAGCTGCCAGGTGCACCACAACGGCTACGTGCTCAAGGGGCGCCTGCACATCCGTATGGACGACGGCAGTGAGGGCGAGGTCGGCCCCGGCGACGTCTTCGTCTGCCCGCCCGGACACGACGCCTGGGTCGTGGGCGACGAGCCGTGCGTGGCCTACGACTTCCAGGGACAGACGGCAAGGGAGTACGCGAAGAAGTAGCAGCAGGAGCGCGCCGCCTGTGCCGTGGCAGCGGCGGAGGCGTACGGGCTTCCCGCGTCCAGCGGGCGGCGAGCGCTCCGCGGTGTGACGGTGGGACGGAGTACGCCGCGGCGGGCGCGGCACGGTGACCGGACGGGGCCGTGCGGGTTCCGGAACGGCACCCGAGGGGCCGCGACGGATCCGGGCGGCCCGCACCGCGGTGCGGGCCGCACCACCGTGCAGCCCGGTGCGGGCCGCACCGCGCGCTGCTCCCGGGGGCCCAACCAGGAGGCGTCAGCGTTCGCCGTGGATCGGCGCGGGGTGTCCCGGCCCCTCGGCTTCCGCGGTCCGCGCCCCCCGGCGGGCCCGGCCGTGCAGGATCCCGGCCATGGCGTCCAGCGCCTGTTCGTACTCGACAGGGCCCTCCCGCATCGCGGTCCCCTTCCCGGCCGTCGACGTGCCTGACGTGAGCCTGTGCGCCGTACGAACTCCAGCACGGGCGGGTCGCCGACCCGTGCGCGGATTCCGGGTGATCCCGGCGCATCGCATCGGCGCCCCGACGGCGCCGACGCCGCTGCCGGGGGGTCAGGTGGCCGTCGGCGCGGGCTCGGTGCGGCGGTCGTGGCGGAGGAGGCGGAGTTCGGACAGGGCGGCCGCGGCGCAGAGGAGGGCCGCCCACAGGGGGATCCGGTGCGGGGCGACGTGGTCGAGGAGGAGGCCGCCGGTCGCGCCGCCGAGGGCCGCGCCCACGTAGATGACCGAGCTGTTCAGGGACACCGCAAGGGCGCCCGCGGGTCCGCCCAGCCGGAGCAGGCGGTGCTGCTGCGGCGCCGCGTACATCCAGCCGACGACGCCCCACAGGGCCATCGCGGTCAGTGCCCCTGGGAACGTCGCGGCCAGCCCCGGCATCGCGAGGAAGGTGACCGCCATCCCGGTGACGGAGACCAGCACGAGCCGGCGGCCCGCCGGACGGTCCAGGTACGCGCCGGCGACCGCGTTGCCGGCCAGGCCGCCCACGCCGAAGACGAACAGCAGCACCGCCAGCCGCGTGCCGTCGCCGCCCGTCGCCCCGGCGAACACCGTAGAGGCGTAGGTCAGTACCGAGTACTCCGCGATCACCGCGAACACCGTCACCGTCAGCACCATCCGCACCGCCGGCCTGCGCAGCGCGGCCAGCCGCTCCCGCGGCGAGGAAGCGGCGCGCTCCCCGCGCACGCCGCGCAGCCCCGTCGCGAGCGGCACGGCCACCGCCGCCGTCGCCGCCGCGAGGCCCAGGAGCGTGGGACGCCAGCCGAAGGCGTCCGCCGCCCAGGTGCCGGAGGGCACGCCCACCACCGATCCCATCACCAGGCCGGTGGTGACCAGTGCGAGTGCCTTGCCCGAACGGCCCCGCGGAGCGAGGGAGGCCGCCAGGGAGCACGCGTGCGGGGTGAACTGGCTGGCCCCGGCCGCCACCAGCAGCCGCCCGGCCATCGCCGTCGTCAGCGAACCGGCGACCGCGCACAGCAGGTTGCCGAGCGCCACGGCGACCAGGGCGGCGGTCAGCCCGGTGCGCGGCGACCGGCGGCCCAGCGGCACCGCGAGCAGCGGGCCGAGTACGGCGTACCCGACGGAGAACACCGTCATCAGCTGCCCCGCCGCCGACAGCGACACGTCGAGCGACGCGCCGATCTGGGGCAGCATCCCGGCGATGACGAACACGTCGGTACCGATGAGAAAGGTTCCCATGGCCAGCAGGAGAAGCGTCATGTCCGGGTCCTGGTCGGTGAGGGCGCCGGCGTGGCGGTGACGTGCGTGAGCGCCGTGCGCACCGCCTCCACGACCGGCGGCGGAAAGCCGTGCAGATAGAAGTGGCCCCCGGCGAAGTGCCGGGTGCGGAACGCCGCGGTGGTGTGCTCGGCCCAGGCCCGGACGTCGGCACCGGCGAGCTCGTCCTCCCGGCCCGCCCACGCGGTGATCGCGCAGGACAGCAGCGAGGGGCAGCTTCCCGGCCGGTACGCCGTGGCCGCGCGCACGTCGCCGCGCAGCGCCGGCAGGATCATCGCCCGCAGCTCGGGGTGCGTCAGGACCGCCGGGTCGGTGCCGCCGAGTGCCGACAGCGCCTCCAGGACGGCCTCGTCGTCGCCGTCCGGCAGACACCGCGCCGGCCTCCGGTACGGCGCCTGCATCCCGGAGACGATCAGTCCCGCGGGCGTGGCACCGTGGCGGTGCTCCAGCCGGGCCGCCGTCTCGAAGGCGACCAGTGCGCCCATGCTGTGCCCGAACAGCACCGGTGCCGGGCCCGAGGGTGCCTCGGCGAGCAGCCGCGCGATCTCGTCCGCGAGCAGCGTGACGTCCTCCACGACGGGCTCGGCGCAGCGGTCCTGACGCCCCGGGTACTGCACGGCGACCGTGCGTACGCCGGGGGCGAGCGCCGCGGACAGCGGAAAGTACAGGCCCGCGGTGCCGCCCGCGTGGGGGAAGCACACCAAGGGGCGGGCCCCTTCGCGGGCTTCGTGGAAGACACGCAGCCAGGCGTCGCGTTCGCGCGGCCCGGTGGGCTCGGCGGAGTCGGTCATGCGGCGGTCCGTTCCGTGATCAGCGCGGTGAGCGCGTCCACCGTCGGCGCCCGCAGGAACTCCTGCACCGACACCTCGACACGCAGGTGCCGGTGCAGGCGCGTGACGACCAGCGCCGCGGACAGCGAGGTGCCGCCCAGCTCCATGAAGTGCCGGTCGGGCGGTACGTCGGTGACGCCGAGCACCGTCGACCAGACCGCGGCGACGGCCGCACGTACATCGCCGGTCGCGGGGTCGGGGTGCTGGGCCGTGTCGCAGCTCGCCGCGTGGGGGGCGGGAAGACGGCGGCGGTCGATCTTCCCGTTCGGCGAGAGCGGCAACTCCCGTGCGAGGACGACGTGCTGTGGGACCAGGTAGGCGGGCAGCAGCCCGGCGGCATGGGCGCGCAGCTCCTCCGCCGAGGGGCGGTGGCCGGGTGCGGGCACCACGTGGGCGACCAGCCGGCGTTCCTCGCCGTCCGGCGGCGTCCAGCCCACCACGGCGCACTCCCGCACCCCCGGGTGGCGCAGCAGCGCCGCCTCGACGTCGCCCGGTTCCACCCGGTACCCGCGGATCTTCAACTGGCCGTCCGCGCGCCCCAGATACTCCAGCACCCCGTCCGGGCGCTGCCGCACCAGGTCGCCGGTGCGGTACGCGCGCACGGTCCGCCCGCCGACCCGCAGGGGCCGGAACCGCCGCGCCGTCTGCTCCGGGTCGCGCACGTACCCGTGGGCGAGCGCCACCCCGGCCAGCCACAGCTCATCGCCCTCCTCGCCGGGCGCGACATGGGCCGTGACCCCCGGCAGCGGCCGCCCGATGGGCGGGAGGTCGGGCCACGAGTGCGGCGGGCCGGTGAGGGTGTGGGCCACGGCGACATGGGTCTCCGACGGGCCGTAGTGGTTGTGCAGCCGGGCGGCAGGCAGCCGTCCGAACAACTCCCGGACGGCCGGCGTGATGTGCAGCGCCTCCCCGGCCACCGCCACCTCGCGCAGCGCGCCGGGAAGGACGCCGAACTCAGCCGCCAGGTCCGCCAGCCGACGCAGCGCCACGGGCGGCAGGAAGATCCGCTCGATCCCCCACTCCCGGCACAGGCTCCACACCCGTTGCACGTCGACGCGTTCGGCCTCCGACGGCGCGTACAGGCAACCGCCGCTGCACCACGCCGTGAACACCTCCTGCACGAACACGTCGAAGCCGAGCGGCGCGAACATCAGCGTGCGCAGCGGCTCCGCCGACGTGGCAGCCAGCGTCCACACGATCAGGTTGTCCAGGCAGCGGTGCGGCAGGGAGATGGCCTTCGGCACGCCGGTGGAGCCCGAGGTGAAGACCAGGTAGGCGGGGTCCTCACCGTCCGGGTCGGGCACGCCGGTCGGCGCGGCCACAGGAGCGGGGTCCGCCTCCAAGGGAAGGAGGACCGGGCCGTCCGGCACCGCGGGAGGCCGCACCTCCGCCGCGACCAGCGCGAACCGGGCATGGCTGCGCCGCCACATGAGCGCCGCGCGGTCCGCCGGATAGTCCGGGTCCACGACACAGAAGGCGCCGCCCGCCCGCAGCACCCCGAGGACGGCCACGCCGAGGGCCACGCTCCGGGACGCCTGGACCAGCACGGCGTCCCCGGCGCGTACCCCCTGCTGCCGCAGCCGGGCGGCCAACGCGGCCGAACGCCGGTCCAGTTCGGCGTAGTCGAGCCGGCCGTCCGGCGCGACGAGCGCGGGCGCGTGCGGACGGCGCCTCACCTGCGCGGCGATCAACTCCAGAACACGCTGGGGCACTGCCCTGATCCCTCCTGCGCGTACGGCTCCCGCGCCGGGCCGAGCGCGTCGAGGACGGCCGCGCGGGCCTCCTCCGAGCGCAGCAGCTCGAACCGGTCGCAGGGCAGCCGCAGTTCGGCACGCCGCCCGGCGTCCTGGGCGATGCCGGAGGGCACGGCGTCGGCAGAGGTCAGGCACAGCACCTCGCCCGGCCAGCCGGACGTGCGCGCGTGCCGGGCCGCCACCAGGTGGCACAGCCAGTCCGCGTACGCCCCCACGGTGTCGGTACGGGGCGCGGCGGCCGCGACGCGCAGGCGGTCCAGCTCGGGCAGGCCGCCCAGCATGAGCTCCGGCGCCACGCCGAAGTCGACGAAGCAGCCGATCTCGTCCGCTCCCGCCGCCGTCAGCGCGTCGAGGACGGGCCGCACGTCGTCGGCGCTGCCGATCAGCGCACGGGTCGCGCAGTAACGCTCGTAGGCCAGGTCCAGGACGTAGTCCAGGTCGTCCGGATCGGTGGTCCGCAGGTCGACGTCGATGCCGAGGCTGTTGGCCGCGTTGTCGAACAGGTCGATCGAGGAGCGCAGATAGTCGCAGAACGGCTTCCGGGCCTCCTGCCGGGCGCGTGCGCCGTCCGGGCCGAGGTAGGTGTGCACCAGCACCACCACGCGCCCGGCCGCCGGGTCGAGGCCGTGCGCCGCGCGGGCGGCACGGTAGCGGGCGATGTTCTGGGCGAGGTCCTCGACGCTCTGGGCCATGAGGTTGGTGACGACGCCGAGTCCGGCCCGCGCGGCCCGTTCGTAACTCTCCGGGTTGGACAGCACGGCCGCGAACAGCGGGACGTCGTCGCCCTGCACGGGCCGGGGATGCAGGCTCACCTCGACCGGTCGGCCGTCGCCCGAGCCGAGCGTGATCGCATCGCCGGACCACAGACGGCGGAACGTCTCCAGATGGTCGTAGAGGACGTCCCGCTGGCGGCCGTAGTTCTCCGGCGCGAGGACGAAGTCGGTGGCGTGCCAGCCACTGGCGAAGCCGAGCCCGACCCGGCCGCCGGACAGGTTGTCCACGACCGCCCACTCCTCGGCCACCCGCACCGGGTGGTGCAGGGGGAGCACCACGGATCCCGCGTGCAGCCGGATGCGGGAGGTCTGCGTGGCCAGCGCACTCGCCAGGACGGAGGGGCTCGGGAAGAGCGCGCCGAAGGAGTGGAAGTGCCGCTCGGGCAGCCACACCGCGTGGAAGCCCTTGTCGTCGGCGTACTGCGCGGCCTGCAGCAGGTGCCGATAGGCGGCGGGGGTGTCGGGCCCGGGGTAGTCGCCGAAGAAGTAGAGGCTGAAGTCGGGCGAGGGGCGCGGCGCCGGCCGGGGCGGGGTGCGCGACGAGGGCGAGGGGGGCTGCGGGGACGCCGGGCGCGAGACCGCGGTGCGCTGCGCGGACGCGGCGGGGCGTACGGCCACCGGGGCCTCCCCGGCCGGGTCCGTTCGGGGGGCGGGGCTCGGGCGGACGGGGGCCGACACCGTCTCGGGTGCCGCCGCCGGGGCGTCGGCCGGGCGGTCCGCGACCGGTCCGCCCCGCAGCGCCCCGAGCGTCCTGAGCTGCTCGGCCGTCAGTTCGCTGAAGCGGGTCAGCATCGTGCCGGCCAGGTCCAGCTGCTCGGTGAAGAGGGCGAGCGCCGACTCGTAGGCACCGGCGGGCGGGACCCGGGCGGGCCGGCCCGGCGACGCGTCGGTGGGCGTGACCGGCGACGCTTCGGCGGGGGCGGCCGACGGCGTGGGCGAGGGCGGGACCGGCGCCGCGGCCGGAGCCGCGACGGCCGGCGCCGGACCCGGATCCGCCGCGAGGCACGCGGCGGGCCTCGACGCCGCGGTGGCGGCCGGGCGCTCGGCCGCGCGGGCGCTCACCAGCTCCGCCAGCTTCCCCGGGGTGTCCGCGTCCGTGAAGAGTTCGCGCACGGAGACGGTCACGCCGTACTCCGACCGCACCGCCCGGGCCAGCGCCATGAGCGACAGCGAGTCCGCCCCCGCGGCGACGAACGAGCGGCCGGGGTCGAGCCGACCGGCCGCGACGGTCAGCCGGTCCGAGACAAAACCCAGCACCTCACCTGCAGTTACGGTCACCACTGCTCCAATCCACGTGCCTGCGTTGCGTTGAGAGAACGGAAACGGGCACGGGCTCAGGACCCGCGCCGCCAGAAGACGCCCAGACCGTCGATGTCCTGGATCGGGTCCTCGACCCCGAACTTCTGCCGCCAGTCGTGGACGGCCTCGGCGCACACGGGGATGTGGTAGTCGTCCACGATCACGAACCCGCCCGGCGAGAGCTTGGGATACAGATGGACCAGGGTGTCCCACGTCGACTCGTACAGATCGCTGTCCAGGCGCAGGACGGCGAGACGTTCGACCGGGGCGGTGGGCAGGGTGTCGCGGAACCAGCCGGGCAGGAACCGCACCTGGTCGTCCAGCAGGTCGTACCGCTGGAAGTTGCGGCGGACCGTGGCCAGATCGGTCGCCATGAAGGCGTTGTAGCGGTCGGAGGCGAGCTCCCGGTCGCCCGCGTGGGAGGACTCCTGCGCCTTCGGCATGCCCTGGAAGGAGTCCGCCACCCAGACGAGCCGGTCGCTCACCCCGTACGACTTGAGCACGGCCCGCATGAAGATGCAGGCCCCGCCGCGCCAGACCCCGGTCTCGATGAGGTCCCCGGGCACGCCCTCTTCGAGGACCGTCCTCACACAGAACTCGAGGTTCTCCAGGCGGCGTACGCCGATCATCGTGTGCGCCACGCTGGGCCAGTCGACGCCGAGTCGGCGGTTGAGCTCGTCGTACTCGTGGGCCGGTGCCCAGCTGGCCGGCACGGGCGGATCCTCGTAGATCGTGTTCGCCAGGACCTTCTTCATCAGGTCCAGGTACAACTGCGCGGCGGTGTCCATACGACCGTCCTGTGCGGGGGGAAAGAGAGAGCGGGGGGAGGGTCACGCCCGGAACGTCTCGGACGACACGGGTGACGAGGAGGACGTGGGTGACGAGGAGGACGTGGGTGACGAGGAGGACGTGGGTGAGGGAGACGACGGCGCCGGTGCCGTCTTCGCCGACACCCGCACGTACCACAGCGCGACCACGACCAGCGCGCAGATCAGCGCCAGCGAGACGGCGTCGAAGGAGCCGTGGAAGGCGCACTCCGCGAGGTAGGTGATGCCGGGCAGGGTGGTGAGCAGCACCATCGCCACCATGGGGTCGGAGCGCTGCAGCCCCGTCTGCAGCCAGAACAGCGGCAGCGTCACGGCGAGGACACCGGTGAGCAGCAGTCCCGGCAGCCGTCCGGTGCCGTCCCCGTCGAGGACGCCGGGGCCGCCGACGGCGAGCAGCAGCACTCCGCCGGCCAGGTACGTGAGGTGGAACCGGTGGGCGGTGACGTACACCGGGTCGATGCCGCGCCGCCCCAACTCGGCCGACACCAGGGCCAGTACGGGCGCGCCGATCCCGGCGACCAGCACCAGGCCGAGCCCCGCCACCAGGCCGGGCCCGAACGCGCCGTCCTCGGTGAACCGCCGCGCGAGCGCGATGCCGAGCAGCACCAGCCCGCCCGCGGCGAACCAGCCCTGCCGGGAGGCCCGTCGGCCGCGCCCGGCGAGGCCGAGCAGCACGAGCACCATCGGCCCGACGGCGGTCTCCACGCCCGTCGCCAGCGTGGCCGGGACCCAGGTCAGCGAGGCGTAGAAGCTGAGGAAGGTGACGGCGGTGACGACGTTCATCGCCAGCAGCAGACCGGTGGCCCGCGGCCCGGTGGCGGCGTGCGGCCCACGGCCCGCGCCCCGCAGCCGGCGGACCAGCAGCACCGCGTTGAAGAGCACGGCGGCAGCCCCGAATCCGGCGCAGGACAGGGCGAGGCTGTCGCCGGAGTCGAGGGTGCCCGACACGAAGCCGTACACGCCCGACTGCAGCAGGACGGAGGCGGCGATCCACAGCACCGGCATGGTCAGGCCCCGGCCTCGTCGACCTGGAAGAGGGCGCCGGAGTCCTCCAGCTCGTGCAGCACCGCGAGGCTGTGCTCGATGAGTTCGGCGTCCTCGTGCACGAAGAAGGCGATGCCGCAGGAGCCGGTGGTCAGCCGGGTGTCGCGCAGCGCGTCGGAGACCCGCGGCAGGTGGGCCACGCTGTGGAAGCCGGGCAGCCGGCGCATGGTCCGCAGACCGTCGAGGGAGGTCAGGACGCCGGGGCGGGGCGCGCGCAGGAAGACCATGGCCAGGGTGCGGGCGGGGCCGTACGGCAGGTCGAACCGGTTGTGGAAGTCGTCCGGGCGCAGGAACCGCTCGGCGACCAGGTGCGGGCTGCTGTAGCCGAAGGCGCAGTGGTAGGCGTCGGCGGAGAGGTAGGGGCCCATCAGCCGGGAGTTGACCTCGACGAGCCGGGGCCCGTCCGCGGTGAGCATGACCTCGGTGTGGGCCGCGCCGTCGCGGAAGCCGAGCGCATCGAGGCAGCGTCCGGTGTACTCCACCAGCTCCTGCTCGCGCTCGTCGGGCGTGGTCCGGCTGACGATGTGCCGCAGCACGGGGCTGCCCTCGACGCGGTCGATGCGCTCGGCGTACAGCTCGGCGAGCAGGTGCCGGCCGGCCATGCTCACCGTGTTCACGATGTACTGCGAACCCGCCAGGAACTCCTGGGCGAGCACACCCTCGTTGATCTCGCCGAGCAGATTGCGCCGCCCGGCGATCGCCCGGTAGGTGGCGAGGGCCTCGTCCTCCGTCGCGCAGATCCGGCAGCCGTCGCTGCCCGCGCTGTTGAACGGCTTGATCACCACGGGGTACGACGCCCACCGCCCGAGGAGGTCACGCAGTTCCTCCTCGCCGTGGACGACCTGGCTGCGGGCGTGGGGCAGGCCGGCCCGGGCGAGGGCCTGCTGCATCGCGTACTTGTCGCGCCGGGCCGTGCGCAGCCCGTGGTCGTGGTACGGCAGCCCGAGGCGTTCGGCCAGTTCGTCGGCGAGGGTGACGCCGAACTCGCTGCCGGCGACGACCGTGCGGACGCCCAGGGCGCGCAACTGGTCGGCGGTGGCGTCCGGGTCGCTGTGCACGACCGTTTTGACGTCGCCACGCTGTGCCCCGGCGGCCGGTGCGCGGTCCTCCGGGTAGACCTCGACGAACGTGGCTCCTTCCTCCTGCAGGGCGTCGGCGAGCTGGACGCCGCTGGAGGCCGGGATGACGAGCGCGATCACAGGGTGGTCCTTTCGGCGTACGGGGTCACTTCGCCGGTGCGGGGCCGGGCGATCTGCGCGCCGACCACGGCCGCGTGCTGGGCGGCGGCGCGCAGGTAGTTGACGATGGGGTGGCGGGCGCCGGCCGCGGAGCCCAGCACCCAGACGCGTTCGGGCCTGGCCCGGTCGGGGAGCCGGACCCGCAGGTCGGGGAGGAGTTCGGGCTGCGGTCCGTCCCCGTCGTGGCCGATGCGCAGACGGCCGGTCGCGCAGGTGAGCCGGCGCGCGCGGTAGCCGGCGGCGACGACCACGTGGTCGAAGTTCTCGGCCGAGCCGTCCGGCCAGTGCACCCGCCAGCCGGTGCCGGTGCGCCGGATCTCCCGCGGGTAGCGCGGGGCCACGCGCAGTCTGCCCGCCGTGGCGTGGGCCACGAGCAGCTTGGCGTTGCGCAGCGGGATCGCGGAAATGTACCGCGACATCAGGGTGTGGTGGCGGGTGAGGGCTCCGGCGGCGGCCCCGGGACGCCACCGCGGTATCTGCTCGTTGAGCGCGTCGATGACCTCGGCGACGATGTCCTGCCAGGGGATGCGGCCCTCCTCCGCGAGGCGGGCCTCCTCGTTCAGCTGCCGGGTGGCCGCGGGCCCTCCGGCGCGGGCGCGCAGGGCGCGGGCCGAAGGATGGCCGCGGCGGACGGCCCGTAACAGCATCCGGGTGAGGGAGTGGTCGAAGGAGGCGCTGTCGGGGTCCAGGGCGGCCCAGTCGCCGGGGCCGAAGGCGGGCTCGGCGCTGCGGCGCAGCCGGGTCCGTACGGCAGGCAGCGTGGCGGACGGCGAGGTGAGGACGGTGTGGCGGTGGCCTTCCCGGGACAGGACGAGGGCGGCGTCGACGGCCGACAGCTTGGCGCCGAGCACGAGCACCCGGGCGTCGTGCGGCAGGCGGCGCAACCGGCTCGCCGGGTAGGGCGATTCGTGCAGGCGGGGATCGCCGCGGTGGGCGCTGACCTCGGCGGGCAGCCGGGGTTCCTCGGCGCCGGCGCAGAAGACGACGTCCGTGCCGGTGACGGTGGCGCCGTCGGCCAGTTCGACCCGGTAGGTGTCGTCGTCGAGGCGGTGGATGGCGACCGCCCGTTCCCGGATGTGGGTGACCTTGGTGCCGCGGGCCAGGGCGCGGTCGCGGTACTGCCCGTAGCGGGTCCGGCAGTACTGCCCGACCAGGTAGCGGGGCACGAAGTCGTCGCGGTGGACCGGGTGTCCGTGGGCGGCGAGATAGCCGAGGAAGTCGGACCGTCCCTCGGCCAGCAGGGAGGTCACGTCCACGGAGGTGTTGCACAGCAGCGTGGGGTCGGTGGTGCCGAACGCGGTGCCGAACCCGATGGGGCCGGGCGCCACGAGGGTGATGCGTTCGATGCCGGGCGCGCCGGCCACGTGGGCCAAGGCGCTCACGGCGGTGGCACCACCGCCGATGATGACAATTCGCTTGGTCACAGGCCTATCCGTTGGTGCTCGACTGGTCCCTGGCCGGGCAGCGCGGACAGGGCGGGCAGAGGGGTCGGCCACCGCCGCCGGGCCGAGGGCCGGGGCGTTGTGCGGGGCGGCAGGCCGGGACGGGCGCTCTTCCTCGACGGCGGGGTGGTGGTCCGGTCCACCGAGCTGCGCCGGGAGGAGCCGAGGCTCCGGGATGCCGGGCGGTCACGCACGCGGGACGTGGCCGTATCGCGCCGGGCGGGGTGTCGACCGACGTGGCGCACGGGGGCGTTGACGCCCGGCCGGCCCGCTCGTGGGTGAGGGCCGGAGGGATCGGTGGCGGGGAGGCACGGCGCGCCGGGCGGGCCGTTCGGTGAGCGTCGGGAAGACCCGCGAGGCGGGCCCGAGCGTGATCCGGCGTCGCCGCGCGGGCGGGCCGGTGGGACGCGGGCGGTGACGCACGGGTGGGGCGCCCCAGGACGGGCCCTGACCGGGGATGACCGGGCAGGGCCGCCCTGGACGTGCCCGGACCGGATCAGTCCTGGGGCGTGGCGTACACGACCCAGTTGTCGTGGGTGTGCGGGTAGGGGCGGAAGTCGCCGTGCGGCGGGTCGTCCCAGGAGATCCGGCGGATCTCGTGGATCGTCCAGTCGCTGAACAGCCCGCGCATCTCGTCCTCGCTGTAGAAGCGGAACAGGGTGTCCTTGTAGGCGAAGGTGTGCGGGGCGATCTCGTCGCCTTCGCCGTAGGTGCCGTCCTCCAGGGTGAAGGCGTTGGTGACGAAGAGGCCACCGGGGGCGACGATGCGCCGGGCCTCGGCTATCAGGTGCGAGGGGTCCTGGATCTGGCCGAACACGTCGAAGCAGGTCACCGCGTCGACCGAGGCGTCGATGAGCGGCAGCTTGGTGGCGTCGGCGCGCAGCAGGAAGGAACGCTGCTTGATCACACGGCGGGCGTGGGCGAGACCGGTGGGGGCGATGTCGACGCCGAGGGCGTTGAAGCCCGCGTCGGCCAGCGCGGCGAGGTTGCGGCCGTCACCGCAGCCGAGGTCCACCACCGTGTGGGTGTTGCGCTGCTTGAGGGTGTCGATCGCCTGGGGAATGACCGGAATTGGGTCTTCTTGCCAGAGCGGACCTGCGTTCTGATCTTGGTAGGCCTTCTCCCAACCGTACTGAAGCTCGGCGTACTCCACGGTCTCTGTCATGTGACCTCCCTCGGATGACTGACACAGGTCATCGTATTGACCTTTGATGACACGTAAAGAGGTGTCTCAGGATCTGAGCCGACGCGTCATCCGCCCAGCTCGAGCCATCTCAGGAGGGCCGTCGTGGCCGCCGCGAGCACCACGACGACCAGGAACGGGGCCCGCCGCCACAGCGCCAGGGCCGCCACCGCGAGGCCGGCCGCACGCGCGTCGACGGCCAGATGACGGTCGGCGACGAAGGTCTGGGTCGCGATGAGGGCGGCGAGCAGCGCGACCGGCACCACACCGGCGACCCGCGCCACCGCGGGCCGGTCCAGCGCGCTCTCGGGGACCAGCAGGCCGGCCAGTTTCAGCGCGAGGCATCCGGCCGTCGCCAGGAGGATCCACGACCAGCTCATGAGGCACCTCCCCGCGCCGCCGCGGGCGTCGCCGTCGGCAGCAACAGGACGCTCAGCGCGGTGAGTCCGGCCAGGACGACGGGCAGCCCGGAGCCGAGCAGCGGGGACACGGCTATCGCCACCAGTGCCGCCAGGAGGAAGACGAACTGCCCCGCGCGCTCGCGCAGCCGGGGTGCCACCAGCGCCAGGAAGGCGGCGGAGCAGGCCGCGTCGAGGCCCAGTGCCTCGGGGTCGGCCAGCAGCGAACCGGACAGGGCGCCGATCAGCGTGGCGAGGTTCCAGAACAGGAACACCACGGCTCCGGTGGCCCAGTACGCGAAGCGGCCTTCCCGCGGTGTCGGCTTGGCGATCGCCATCGCGGTGCTTTCGTCGCTCAGCAGGTGGGCCGCCGGCAGCAGGGTCGCCCCGCGCGGCCGCAGGACCGGCCGCAGGCTCACGCCGTAGAAGAGGCTGCGCACCCCGAGCAGGGTCGCGGTCGCCGAGGCCGCGAGGCCCCCGCCGCCCGCCGCGAGCGTGCCGATCAGGGCGAGTTGGGCGGAACCCCCGTAGAGGGCGAGGGAGAGGAACTGGGTCTGCGCGAGGGTCAGACCGCTGGAAACGGCCAGCGCGCCGTAGGACAGTCCATAGGCTCCGACGGCCAGACCGACGCCGACGGCGTCGCGAACAAGCCTCGTTTTCTCCTTGCGTGGCAGTTGATCTTGCTCCTGGAATACCACGAGGAGCCCTCCATCGAATCGCGTCGGCCGAAGCGGCCCAGATGCTGAGACGCCTCTTTACTGTCATGGATGCTACTGATTATGACTGTCCCTTGTCATCAGGATGCTTGGCCATGACACGTGAGCGTACGGGTGACCCGTTGGCCGCATGACATGCGAGGGAAGATGAAGCACTACTTGGACCGCTTCGAGGCCCTGCTGGGCCTTACCCCGATCAAGCCCATCACGCTGGACGTCCAGGGTGAGCCGCGGACGATCCACCTGAAGCTCGAGGGTTACAACCTCACCGGCTCCATCAAGGCCCGTACCGCCTATGGCCTCGTGCGCGGTCTCGTCCGGGACGGCCGGATCCGCCCCGGTGTGCGTCTGCTGGAATCCACCTCCGGCAACCTCGGCGTCGCCCTGGCCAGCATGGCCCGCTTCCTGGACATCGGGTTCACCGCCGTGCTGGACCCGATGAGCACCGCGGAGGTCCGCAGCCGGCTGACCGACCTCGGCGCCACCATCGTCATGGTCGACGAGGTCGACGAGGCGGGCGGCTACCTGCTGTCCCGGCTGGCGAAGGTCCAGGAGATGCTCCGGGCCGACGACGGCTACGTCTGGGTGGACCAGTACAACAGCCCCGAGAACCCCGACATACACCGCCGGATGACCGGCCCGGAAATTCTCGACCAACTCCCCGCCGCACCCGACGCGCTCTTCGCGGCCGTCTCCACCGGCGGCACCTTCGCCGGAATCAGCCAGTGCTTCCGCGAACGGGCCCTGGCCACCCGTATGGTGGCCGTCGACGTCAACGGCTCCGTCGCCTACGGCGGACAGCCCGGCCGGCGCTACCTGTCCGGCATCGGCGCCAGCCGGCCGTCCTCCTTCCTCAAGGCGGGCCTGATCGACCACTACGCCTATGTGGACGTCGGCGAGGCCGCCCACTACTGCCGGACCGTCCTGAAGGAGACCGGCATCCACCTCGGCGCCTCCTCCGGCGCGGTCGTCGCGGCCTGCGTGCGCTATCTGGGTGAACACCCCGACGTACAGGACGCGTTGTGCATCTGCGCGGACGGCGGCGAGAAGTACGAGAGCACCGTCTACTCCGACAGCTGGATGACCTCGATCGGAGCGCTGCCGCGGCAGGCATGAGCCGCCGCGCCGCGCGGGGCGACACGACCGGCAGACCGGGGCAGCCGTGCCTGCCCCGGACGAGAACGACGCAGGATGGGACCGAGGTGCACACGAGTGACCTGGCCGGGCGCCTTCAGGCGCTCGAGGAGCACGCCGCGGGGCGCTCCTGGGTGGACGTGGCGGAGGTGGCCGACGTACCGGCCGCCGACCTGCGCCTGGCCGACGAGCACGACGTGATGCTGACGCTCGTGCTCGCCGCCCTGTGCGCCCGCATGGGCGGCGGCCCCTCGATCGCGCCCGTACTCGCCAAGGCCGCCGAACGGTACGTCTCCTCCTCCTTCCTGTACACCGGCCGGATCCTGCCCTGGGCCGGGGAGCTGATCGAACTCCTCGACCGCGGGGTGGACGAGCGATCCCCGGCCCTTCTCACCGAGGCGGCCGACCACCTCAGCCAGGGCTGGCCCGGCTACGCGCACTCCGGGTTCCCCGCCGCCTTCACCCGGCTCGCCCGCGAACTCGGCCTCGGCATGACGGCCGAGCAGTTCTTCGAGGTCTCGTTCGTGTCCTGGCAGCGCGGGCTGGCCGCGGCCGGCGCCGGCGACGCCGAACAGGCGCGGGCCCACTTCGAGACGTCCCTGGACCGCTACCGCGCCTACCGCTACTACGCGGACGCCGCCTGGCTCTTCACCGACCTGGTCATCGCCCATCTGCTGGCCGGCCACGAGGACCGGGCCGCCGCCACCGCCCGGGCACAGCGCGCCTACGTGGACGACATCCTCGCCACCCACCCGCTGGTCGAGGACACCGAGGACGAGGTCGGCGCCTTCCACCTAGGGGACGTGCGCAGCGGCAGCTACGGCACCTTCATCGAGTCCACCACCCTGCGCCCGGCCGCCCTCACCCACCGCGACGCGGCCCTGCTGCGGCGCTACACCCGCACCAGCGAACACCTGCTGGCGGCCTGCCGGTTCGGGGCACGACGGGAACTCGACGCGGCGCTCGACGTCTTCACCTGCGGCTGGTCCACCTTCCAGACCTCGCCGTACCCGAAGATCTTCCTGCGCCTGGCCGACCGCTACACCGACGGCCGGCACCCCTGGAACCCCCACCTCACCGCCTACGAGTGCTGGCACCGGATGCTGCGCACGTACCGGATCCGGGTCAAGCCACGTCATCTGATCGACACCGCGACCACGCTGCACGACCGGTTCACCTACGCGGGTCTGCCCACCTGCGCCGCCACCGTCCTGCTGGACGCGGCCCTCCTGCAGGCCCGGCTGCACGGCCGCAACGGCGCCGTCGAATGGGTCAGCCGCTATCTGCAGGAACTGCGTCCCGTCGTACCGGAACTGGTGCAGGCCGCCGCCCGCTACCTCCAGGTGCCGCAGGGCACCGAGTTCCCCTGGCAACTCGGCACCTACCGGGGACTGCGCCCCGCCCACCTGGCGCCCGAGTTCCCCGGCCCCGGGCTCGGCGACACACCCCTGCCGGAGGCCGACCGGTTCGAGTTCGTGCTCTACGGCCCCCTGCTCTCCCTGGAAGGCGTCACCTTGTACGACAGCACCCCGCGCCCGCTCGCCGACATCCTGCGCGCGCTCGGCGAGGAGTTCACCCGGACCCGGCCGGACGGCGGCGAGGTGCCGTTCCTGTCCGCGGCGGAACTCGCGCGGCGCGTCAACCGCACCCCGTCGGCGATCGCCCAGGCGGTGCGCCGGTTCCGGCACGTCTGCCAGGAGACGCTCCGGGAGACGGCCGAGCACGAGATCGTCCAGGACGCCGTCATCCAGGGCCGCCCCGGCTACCGCATCAACCCGGCGAAGGTCCAGCGCTTCCTCGACTACTCGCTCAGTGCCTGACACACGCAGCGCCCTACACCCACCACGTCCCGTACGTGCCGAGAAAAAGGAACCACAGGTAATGCCCATGCAGCACAACGGTCGCCTCGTCGTCGCCCCCGAAGACGTCGACACCCAGTACAAGTTCGTCGTCGCCCTCAAGGCCAAGCTGGAACCCGGCGTGGCCACCAACGCCGCCGGCCACCTCTGCCTCGGCCTGCTCGCGAAGGCGGCCACCGAACGCCCCGAACTCCTCCCGCACATGGCCTTCCTCGACTTCCCCGACGCCGACGCGGGCAGCCATGCGCCCGTCTCCGGGCTCTCGCTCGTCGTACTGGAGGGACGCCCCGCCTGGCTGCGCCGGCTGCGGGGCGAGGCGGCCGCGGCCGGGCTGCTGAGCACCGACTTCACCGCCCAGATGACCGGCGGCAGCCACCTCGACCAGCTGGAGCGGATGCGGCGGACGCCGGAGGCCGAACTCGACTACTACGGCGTGGCCCTCTTCGGCCCGCGCGACGTCGTCGACCCGCTCACCAAGAAGTTCTCCCTGCTGCGCTAGGGCCTGTCCGGCGGATCAGGTCGCAGGAAAGCGGTGGTGACTCATCGATGCCGGTGAGCGGGGCCTGGTGCGTGCAGCTGCAAGGCGGAGGAGGGCGTCGACGCGGAGCGTCGGCAACCGACGACAACGCGGCAGATGGGCGTGCCAGGCCCCGCGTCTGCGGCATGATCCGCCGGACAGGCCCTAGCCCGGCTAATTCCCTCGACCGCCGGCACACCGCACCGGCAACGCCCCGACACCACACCGACAGTGAGGAACACATGAATCACGCCGACCACAGTCTCACCATCGTTCCCGCGGCAGCGGTCGCCGAAGCGCTGCGGTCCTTGGGCACGGCGTCGAAGGAGATCGTCGAGGACATCTACGTCAAGGCGGCGCTGGGACAACTGGTCAACCCCGACAGCCTGTTCCTGCGTCCCGACGACACCCGCCGCGAGCGCATCATCGCGCTGCCCGCGTACGTCGCCGGCGAGTCCGAGGCCATGGGCGTGAAGTGGATCTCCAGCTTCCCCGAGAACCTCGGCCTCGGACTGCCCCGCGCCTCCGCGCTGATCGCGCTGAACGACCCGCGCACCGGTTTCCCCACGGCCGTCCTCGAAGGCGCCCAGATCAGCGGCCACCGCACCGCGCTGTCCGCCGCCGTCGGCGCCGAGGCGCTGCGCGCCGGCGACCGCGCACCGGCCAGGATCGCGGTCATCGGCACCGGTTACATCTCCCGCACCACCCTGGAGGTGTTCGCCGGCCTCGGCTGGAGCTGCGACCACCTGGTGGTGTTCGACGTCGACCAGGAGCGCGCCCGCGACTTCGCCGCGCGCAGCGGGCAGTTCGCGGCGGGTCTGGCCGGGGACGCGGTCGCGGCCGGTTCCCTGCGGGAGGCCGTGGAGGACGCCGACGTGGTGCTGTTCGCCACCACCGCCGTAGTGCCGCACCTGAGCGAATCCCGCTGGTTCAAGCACAACGCGGTCGTCCTGCACATGTCCCTGCGCGACCTGACGCCCGAGGCGATGGCAGGCGCCGTGCACGTCGTCGACGACGTGGCACACGCCCTGCGCGAGAAGACCTCCCTGGCCCTCGCCGTCGAGCAGGGCACCGTGGAGCGGGACGGCATCCTCCCCGTCGGCGACTTCCTGCGCGGCGCGGCCAAGCCCGACCGGGAACGGCGCGCCGTCTACTCGCCCTTCGGCCTCGGCTCCCTGGACATCGCCCTCGCCCAGCTCGTCCTGGACCGGTCGCGCGACGCGGAGGGCGTCGTGTCCGTGCCCGGCTTCGCATGCACTTCCTGACCCTCACCGTTCGGCCCTTCACCCGGCACGGCCGGCCGTCCCGCACTTCCCGACGCAACAGAGGAGAAACGGCGTTGTCCCGTCGACTGTTCACCTCGGAGTCCGTGACCGAGGGACATCCTGACAAGATCGCCGACCAGATCAGCGACACCGTCCTCGACGCGCTGCTGCGCGAGGACCCGGCCTCCCGGGTCGCCGTCGAGACCCTGATCACGACCGGCCTGGTGCACGTGGCCGGCGAGGTCACCACCCAGGCCTACGTGCCGATCGCGCAGCTGGTGCGCGAGAAGATCCTCGAGATCGGCTACGACGCCTCGGCGAAGGGCTTCGACGGCGCCTCCTGCGGCGTCTCCCTGTCGATCGGCGCGCAGTCCCCGGACATCGCGCAGGGCGTGGACACCGCCTACGAGGCCCGGTCGGAGGGCGTCGCCGGGGGAGAGGCGGACGCACTGGACCGGCAGGGCGCAGGCGACCAGGGCCTGATGTTCGGCTACGCCACCGACGAGACGCCGACGCTGATGCCGCTGCCGATCCACCTCGCGCACCGCATGTCCGAACGGCTCGCCCAGGTGCGCAAGGACGGCACCCTCCCCTACCTGCGCCCCGACGGCAAGACGCAGGTCACCATCGAGTATCTCGGCAGCCGTCCGGCCCGGCTGGACACCGTCGTCGTCTCCGCACAGCACGCCGCCGACGTCGACCTGGAGTCGCTGCTCGCACCCGACGTCCAGGAGTACGTCGTCGACGTCGTCCTCAAGCAGCTGGCCGAGGACGGCATTTCCCTCGACACCGACGGCTACCGCCTGCTGGTGAACCCCACCGGCCGTTTCGAGATCGGCGGCCCGATGGGCGACGCCAGCCTCACCGGCCGCAAGATCATCGTGGACACCTACGGCGGCATGGCCCGGCACGGCGGCGGCGCCTTCTCCGGCAAGGACCCCTCCAAGGTGGACCGTTCGGCGGCATACGCGATGCGCTGGGTCGCGAAGAACGTCGTCGCGGCGGGCCTGGCCGCGCGCTGCGAGGTACAGGTCGCGTACGCGATCGGCAAGGCCGCCCCGGTCGGGCTGTTCATCGAGACCTTCGGCACGGCGACGGTGCCCCACGCGGCCCTGGAGAAGGCCGTACGGGAAGTCTTCGACCTGCGCCCGGCCGCGATCATCCGCGACCTCGACCTGCTGCGCCCGATCTACGGCCGGACCGCCGCCTACGGCCACTTCGGCCGGGAGCTGCCCGAGTTCACCTGGGAGCGCACCGACCGCGCCGACGCCCTCCGCACGGCCGCCGGCCGGGCCTGACAACGGCCTTCGCGGCAGCCGAGAAGGGAGATCGCCGTGCGCATCGCAGTCGCCGGGTCGATAGCCACCGACCATCTGATGGTCTTCCCCGGCCGTTTCCGGGACCAGCTGATCACCGACCGGCTCGACAGGGTCTCGCTGTCCTTCCTCGCGGACCGTCTCGACGTCCGGCGCGGCGGTGTCGGCGCGAACATCGCCCTCGGGCTCGGCAGGTTCGGCCTGCGCCCCGTGCTGGTGGGCGCCGCGGGCACCGACTTCCCCGAGTACGACGCCTGGCTCACCCGGCACGGCGTCGACACCGCGTCGGTGCGGGTGAGCGACACCCTGCACACCGCGCGCTTCGTGTGCACCACCGACGCCGACCAGAACCAGATCGCCACCTTCTACGCCGGTGCCATGGCCGAGGCGAGCCGTATCGACCTCGCCGCCGCGCACCGGCGGGCGGGGCCCTTCGACCTCGTCCTTGTCGGCGCCGACGACCCCGAGGCGATGCTGCGCCACACGGCCGCCGCGCATGCCCTGGGAGTCCCGGTCGCGGCCGACCCGTCCCAGCAGCTGGCCCGCCTGGACACCGGGCAGACCCGGCGCCTGGTGGACTGCGCCCGGCTGCTGTTCACCAACGAGTACGAGCAGGCCCTCCTGCTGGAGCGGACCGGCTGGAGCCGAGCGGAGGCGCTCGGCCGGGTGGGCGCCTGGATCGTCACCCGCGGCGCCGACGGCGTCACCCTCGAGACCGCCGACGGGCACCGGCAGGACGTACCGGCCGTGCCGACGCGGGACGTCGTCGACCCGACCGGGGTGGGCGACGCCTTCCGCGCCGGTTTCCTCGCGGGCCTGGCCCGGCGTCTGCCGTACGAACGCGCGGCCCAGCTCGGCTGCGCCCTGGCCACCGTGGTCATCGAGTCCCTGGGCACGCAGGAGTACAAGCTGCTCGCCTCCGACCTGCTGGACCGGATCGGCACCGTCTACGGCCGGCGGCCCGCCGAGGAGATCGCCGCGTGTCTGACGGTGGTGTCATGACCGCCGATACCCGCACGTTCTCCTTCGAGTTCTTCCCGCCGAAGACGCAGGCCGGCGAGCGCACGCTGTGGCACGCCCTGCGCCGGGTCGAGGCGCTGCGCCCCGACTTCGTCTCCATCACCTACGGGGCCGGCGGCTCCTCCCGGGACCGCACCGTCGCCCTGACCCGGCGCATCGCGGCCGAGACGACCCTGCGCCCGGTCGCACACCTCACCGCGGTCGGGCACTCGGTCGCCGAACTGCGGCAGATCATCGGGCAGTACGCCGACGCCGGCATCCGTGACGTCCTGGCGCTGCGCGGCGACCCGCCCGGCGACCCGCTCGGCGCCTGGACACCGCATCCGCACGGCTTCACCCACGCCCGCGAACTGGTCGAGCTCATCCGCTCGCTGGGCGGCTTCACCATCGGCGTGGCCGCGTTCCCGGAACGGCACCCGCGCTCGCCGGACTGGGAGAGCGAGATCCGGCACTTCGTGGCCAAGTGCCGGGCGGGGGCCGACTACGCGATCACGCAGATGTTCTTCCACGCCGAGGACTATCTGCGCCTGCGGGACCGGGTGGCGGCCGCGGGCTGCGACACGCCGATCATCCCCGAGATCATGCCCGCCACCGACGTCCGCCAGATCAGCCGCTTCGCGGAACTCAGCGGCGCCTCTTTCCCGGAGGAACTGGCGCACCGGCTCGAAGCCGTCCGCGACCGGCCCGGCGAGGGCCACCGCATCGGCGTCGAGCACGCCACCGCCCTGGCCGAACGGCTGCTCGCCGAGGGCGCCCCCGGCCTGCACTACATCACCCTGAACAGGTCCACCGCGACGACCGAGATCCACCGCAACGTTGTGGGCTCGGCAGCGGACCGGGCGCTTCGCCGGGAGGAGGGCACCCTGGCCGACAGTCGCTGCGTCTGAGCCGCCGCGGGCCCGCACCACGGCCCCGGACGGCGGGGAAGCCGGAAAGCCGGCCCTCCCCGCCGTCCGGGGCCGCTTCGGTGTGTGGAGGCGGGGGCGCCACGGGTGCGCGGGACGGGGGTGCCACAGCCGGGACGGGTGAGTCATCCGGCATGTCTAAGATGACACCGAGATACTTGCGGGTGCCGTGGGGGAACCGGCACCCGTGGCACACTCACGCAGCAGTGGGCCGCCCGAAACATGTCTGGTCGGAGCCGGGTGGCCCTACGTGGGGCTGCTCCGGACAAGCGTCACCGACCGGTTGCCGACACCGCCTACGAGGTCCGGTCGGCGGGGACGCCGTGGCGCATGGGCGAGCAACGATGGGACAGCGAAGATGAGCAGCGTAGTCGAGCGTTACCGGGCGCTGGAGGAGCACGTGGCCGGCGGCCGCCGGGTCGTGGTGACCGACGTGGTGGACGTGCCCGCGTCCGATCTGCGGCAGGCCGACGAGCACGACGTCGCGCTGCTGCTGCTCCTCGGCGAGCTGTGCGCCCGGATGGACGACGGGACCTCGGCCGCGCCCACGCTGCTGGCGACCGCCGAGAAGTACGTCGACACGTCCTTCTTCTACACCGGCCGGATCCTGCCGAGGACCCGGGAGCTGATCGACCTCCTCGGCCGGGCCGTGCACGAGCGGTCCCTCGACCTGCTGGCCGAGGTGGCCGACCACCTCAGCCAGGGGTGGGCCGGATACGCCGACTCCATGTTCCCCTCGGCGTTCGCCCGGCTGGCCCGCGACGCCGGGTACGACGCCGGGCCCGAGGCGTTCGCCCAGGTCTCCTTCGTCCTGTGGCAGAAGGGCCTCGCGGCGGCCGCCGCAGGCGACGCGGAGCGGGCCGTGCCGCTCTTCCAGGCCTCCCTCGACCGCTACCGCCGGTACCGCTACTTCGCGGACGCCTCCTGGCTGCACACCGACCTGGTCGTCGCCCATCTGCTCGCCGGTCGGCAGGAGGAGGCCGCTGCCGAACTGGAGACCCAGCGCACCTACGTGGAGAAGGTGCTCGCCGACCACCCGACGGCCGCGTCCGGCGCGGGGCGCTCCTACGCCTTCCACCTGGGAGACGTGCAGAGCGGCCAGTACAGCACCTTCGTGGAGTCCTCCGCGCTGCGCCCCACCGAACTGACCGAACGGGACCGCTCCCTGCTCCTGCGCTACGTCCGCACCAGCGAGTTCCTCATCTCCGCCTGCCGCTACGGCGCCCAGCGCGACTTCGACGCGGCACTCGACATCTTCTCCTTCGGCTGGGCCACCTACCAGCAGTCGCCGTACCCGCGCATCTTCCGCCGCCTCGGCGACCGCTACCTGGAGGCCGCCGACAAGTGGAACGTGCACCTCACGGCGTACGAGACCTGGCACCGGATGCTGCGCAGCTACCGGATCCGGGTGAAGCCGGGCGCGCTCATCGACACGGCCGCGACCCTGCACGACCGGCTGGGCTACGCCGAACTGGACTCCTGCGCCTCCCTCGTCCTGCTGGACACCGCCGTCCTGCACGCCCGGCTGCACGGCCGCGACGCCTCGGTGGAATGGATCACCCGCTATCTGCGGGACCTGCGGCCCGCCCTGCCGGACGCCCTGAGCGCCGTCGTCGACTACCTGCAGGCGCCCCGCACCGCGGACCGTGGCCAGCTGCTCAGCCGCTACATCGGGCTGCGCGCCGGACACCTCGCGCCCGAGTTCCTCTCCCTCGACCTGGACGACGAGAAGCTGCCGGAGCCCAACCGGCTGGAGGTCACCCTCTACGGCCCCCTGCTGTCCATCGAGGGCATCACCGTGTACGAGAACACCCCGCAGCCGCTCATCGACATCCTGCGTGTGCTCGGCCACGACTTCGCCCGGCACCTCGCGTCCGGCTCGGAACCGCCGTTCCTCTCCGCCGCCGAACTGGCCGAGCGCACGATGCGCACCTCCGCCGCGCTGGCGCAGACCGTGCGCAGATTCCGCATCGCCTGCCAGGAGCGGTTCCGGGACGTCGCCGACTACAGCCTCATCCAGGACGCCGTCCTCCAGGGCCGCCCCGGCTACCGGCTGAACCCGCAGAGCGTGCACCGCTTCACGGAGTACGCGACCGCCCCGGCGGGGGAGGACGGGTGACGGCCGCCGGCGGGGCACGTGGCAGGAGGCCGGCGAGGTCCGCCGGTTCCGGGGCGGGCTCGGCCTCCCCGGACTGATCGACGTGGGACTGCTTCGACCAGGAGCCCCTTGCCGGGTGATAAGTGCGAAGGGGCTCCGTGAAGTGTTCGGGAAGGGCGTGGGCCACGTGCGTCACCGATCGCCCTCCCGGCCGGAGGCGGCCCGGCTCACGGCTTACGACGCCACCGCCACCGCCCGCACCGCAGGCGTCCGCAGCGCCCGCCGCGCCGTGATCAGGCTCGTGCCCAGCGTCGTCGCCGCCGCGACGGCGGCCACCGTGGCGCCGATGCCGTAGACCTCGCCGGGCAGCACGCCGTCCGTGCGGACCATGGTGAACGGGACGATCCCGGCCAGTGCCGTCAGCGCGCCGAAGGCGAGCCCGGTGAGCGTGAGGATCAGCGCCTCGACGCCGACCGTGCCGAGCACCTGGTCCGGCGTCGCGCCCGCCAGCCGCTGCTGCCCGAACTCGCGGCCGCGGTAAATCGTCGCCGCGTACAGGGAGTTGACGAGCATCACGCAGACGAACACCACGATGATGCCGACGACCGTGAAGTTGAGGGTCTCCAGGTTCTTGGCGTCGACCGACTTCACCGCGCCCGAGGCCGCGAGGGCGTCGCTCTCCACCGCCTGCATGGTCAGCGTGGCCGTGGACACCGCCGTGAACAGGATCAGCGACATGAGGATCCCGGCCAGCTGCCCGGCCCGCTCCCGCAGGTTCCGCACGGCCAGCCAGCCGCGCGCACCGCTCAGCGGCAACCGGTCCAGCACCCCCGTCAGCAGCCGCGGAGCCAGCAGCGCGCAGCCCACCGACAACAGGATCGCCCCGTACGCGGGCGGCGCCATCAGCGCCTCGTCGGTCGCGGAGAACGCGAACGTGGCGCACACCGACAGTGCCCCGGCCGCCAGCGCCGCGTACGCGAGGAACGTCCTGGCCCCGCCGTGCCGTGCGGTACCGCGCCTCGCACGCCGTACGGCGAGGAACGCGGCGCCCGCCGCGGCGAGCAGGGTGATGCCGATGCCCGTCATCAGCGCGACGGGACCGAAGGAGTGCTCCACGGACTCGGAGACCTGACCGCTGTCGTGGAAGATCCCCAGCAGCACCCGCCCGCCGAGCACCGCC
Organism: Streptomyces sp. TRM68416; assembly: GCF_014596915.1. Lineage (GTDB taxonomy): Bacteria > Actinomycetota > Actinomycetes > Streptomycetales > Streptomycetaceae > Streptomyces. The sequence continues at coordinate 54,792 of NZ_JACVWU010000034.1, read as the reverse complement.
GGTCCGATCGCCGACGCCGCACCCAGCAGGGCCACGGCCACCGCCTCACCCACGACCATCCGTCTGATCTGCGCCGGCGTTGCCCCCGAGCAGCGCAGCAGCTCCAACTCGGCCGTCCGCTGACGGACGTTGACGGTCAGCGTCGAGGCCACCGCGAAGAACACCAGGAGGGTGCCGTAGCCGCCGACCACACTCGCCGCCACGGTCAGCGTGTCCGCGCTCGTCGCATCGACGCCCGGCTGCCCCGCCGTGTCGTGCAGCGAGTTGAACGTCATGACGATCGCCGCGCCCAGGAAGGCGGCCAGCAGCGTCGCCAGGAACCGTCCGGGCCGCTGCCGGATCGACCGCATCGCCAGTACGAGCATCGCTCACACCTCCGTCGCCACGGCGTCGCCCAGGTGCGCGAGGCGTTCGGCCACCGCGTCCGGCGTCGGCGCGTCCAGGCGGCCCGCGAGCCTGCCGTCCGCCAGGAACAGCACCGCGTCCGCGTAGGAGGCGGCCACCGGGTCGTGCGTCACCATCACCACCGTCCGCCCATGTACCCGCACCGCCTGCTGGAGCAGCCTCAGCACATCGCGGGCGCTGCGCGTGTCCAGCGCGCCCGTCGGCTCGTCCGCGAAGATCACCGGGGGGTCGGCGACCAGGGCGCGCGCGATGGCGACCCGCTGGCGCTGCCCGCCGGACAGCTCGCCGGGACGGTGGCCGAGCCGGTCGCCGAGCCCGACGGACGCCAGCACCTCGCGCACCCGCTTGCGGTCCACCCGACGTCCGGCGAGCTTCAGCGGCAGCACCGTGTTCTGCGCGACCGTCAGCGTCTCCAGCAGGTTGTACTGCTGGAACACGAACCCGATCCGCCCCCGCCGGAACTTCGTCAGCGCCGTCTCGTCACCCCCGGTCAGCTCCGTGCCGTCCACCCGCACGATCCCGCTGTCGGGCCGGTCGAGCCCCGCGGCGCAGTGCAGCAGCGTGGTCTTCCCCGAACCCGACGGACCCATCACCGCGGTGAACGTGCCGCGCCCGAGCCCCAGCGTCACCTCGTGCAACGCGGTCACGGCGTTCTCGGCCGTCCCATAGACCTTGGTGACCTTGACCAGTCGGAGCGCCTCCGCGGCGGGTCCGGTGCCGTGACCCTCTCGTGAGCCCGTGCGAAACATCGTCATCACTCCCCGTCCGGCACTCCCTGTGCCCTGACCGAGAAGCTACGGAGACGGCGGGCGCGGCACACGGGGCGCAGAACCCGTATCCCGGGGTGTACCCAGCGACACCACGTGACGGACCTGTGACGTACCTGACGCCCCTGGTACGGCGAGCCGTCTTCCCGGCCGACTTCCCCAGGAGTACAGGTACTTCATGACGGTCGACGGGGGACGCCGCCACAGTGTGTGGCAGATCATGCGTGAGTCGGTCGAGGGGGCGGACACCGAGCTGAAGCCCGAAGGGCTGATGCATCTGGTACCGGCCGGGCTCGATCCGCTCTATGTGAAGTTCGGAGACCTGTATCCCGAACAGCAGCTTGAGTTGCAGCTCTTGTACGGCGCCTCGCAGCGCGCGTTCGAGCGCAACACCAGAGTCGCTACGCGCGTCAGCGTGCAGCGGGTCCTCGGCAACACGCTGAGCGACCGCCGGCTCGGCGACGCCAAGCCCAACGACGACCTGCTCAAGTACCTGGACGCGGAGATAGCCGACCTGCGGGGCCGGCTCGTGCAGGACAGCGCGACCGCCGTCAGCCGGGGCCTGAACGTCGGTCTCACGCTGGGCGCCGCCGCCAGCCTCGTCCTGCTCGCCGTGCCGCTGCTGTGGGGCGCGGACCTGCTCCAGGCGCTGGGGGTGACGCTCAACTGCACCGACCGCTGGCACCTGTTGGGCGCGTTCGTCTGCGGTGGCGTCGGCGCGTTCGGGGCGGTGCTCAGCGTGCTGGTCCGACTGCGCGGCAACGCCGAACAGCTGACGCGGCGTCAGACCAACGGCCGGGAGGGGATGATCGTGCCCGGCCAGATGGCCCGCAGCATGCGCCACGAGGGCGTGTACCGGGTGTTCGTCGGCTGGATCCTCGCGCTGGCCGTCTACTTCCTGCTCAGCGGCGGCCTCGTGCCCGTCTTCGAGGTACCGGCCACCGCCGCCGAGATCTGCCCGTCCCCGGGAAACCCCGGCTCACCCGCCAAGGGCACCGACTTCTGGGGCTTCTGGTGCGCGATCGGCTTCGTGGCCGGATTCAACGAGCGCTGGGCCTTCGGCATCCTCGGCCGGGAGGCGACCCGCCGGACGGGCAAGAGCGGCTGAGGCCCACGGCCGGGAGGCGACAACACAGGGCCGCGTTCTCGTCCAGGACCGGATCGAGCGTCACCGCCTCCCGCCAACCGCCCTCCGGCCGCTACCCGGTGACGTCCGCGCCCGCCCGACCGCTCACCAGCACCACCTCAAGGGTGCGCGGACCGTGCACCCCCTCCACCCGGTCCAGCTCGATGTCGCTGGTCGCCGACGGCCCCGAGATCCAGGTCAACGGGCGGGCCGGGTCGAGGCGTTCGAGGGCCTGCGGAACCGAGGAGACGACCTGGTCCGGCACGCGTACGACACAGATGTGGTGGTCGGGGACGAGAGTGATGCGGCGACGACCCTGGTCGGGGGAGCCGTCCAGGACGAGCGTGCCGGTCTCGGCGATCGCGAGCGCGCAGCCGGTGACCACGCTCGCCACCTCGTCCAGCTCATGCGGGGTGCTGACCGCGCGGTCGTGCACCCGAGTGGCATCGGCGAGCGACAGCCACTCCGGCGGCAGGCCGGGGGGCACGAGCACCTCCTGAGAGCCACGCTCGGCGAGCAGCCGCATGATCAGATCCGGCAGTTCCGCGGCGTCCGTGCGATGTACCACCGCCCGGTAGTCCGCCAGGTTCTCCGCCAGCAGATCCACCGTCTCCTCGACACTGCGCTGCCCGTGCTTCCGCAGATACGTCCGCTCGATCGGTACGTCCTCGTCCCGCGGTACGTCCGCCAGGGCGCGCCGCACCCGGCCCAGGACCCTTTCCCTGCTGCTCACTTGGCGCCGTCCCTTCCGCCGTTCCTCCGCTGCCACCAGTCCCGGAACGGCTCCGCGGGCACCGGCGGCAGGTCCCGCGTCCCGCTCCACGCCCGGCCGGGCCCCGGCAGGGTGCGCGGGTGGAAGCGGCGGGTGCGGGAGGCGAGCCGCTGGCCGGTGCGCAGGGCGCCGGGGTGCGCGAACGCCCAGCGGGCCGCCCGCATGGCCGCCCGCTCGGCCGCGTGTCCCTTGGCGGGCTTGAGCACGACCTTGTTGCCCCGCCGGGTGACCTCGCCGCCCGCCACGACCCGTTCCCGCAGGTGCACCAGCACCTCGGGGATGTCGATGGCCACCGGGCACACCTCGTAGCAGGCCCCGCAGAGCGAGGACGCGTACGGCAGGGAGGCGTCGATCTCGCTTCCGGTGCCCCGCAGTTGAGGGCTGAGGATGGCGCCGATCGGCCCGGGGTAGACCGAGCCGTACGCGTGGCCGCCGGCCCGCTCGTACACCGGGCACACGTTCAGGCACGCCGAGCAGCGGATGCAGCGCAGGGCCTGGCGGCCGACCTCGTCGGCGAGGGTGTCGGTGCGGCCGTTGTCGAGCAGGACGAGGTGGAAGTTCCGCGGCCCGTCTCCGTCCGCCGTGCCGGTCCAGGTGGAGGTGTACGGGTTCATGCGCTCGGCCGTCGAGGAGCGGGGGAGGGTTTGCAGGAACACCTCCAGGTCCTGCCAGGTCGGCACGGTCTTCTCGATGCCGACGACCGAGATCAGGGTCTCGGGCAGGGTCAGGCACATCCGTCCGTTGCCCTCGGACTCCACGACGACCAGGGTGCCGGTCTCGGCGACCATGAAGTTGGCGCCGGAGATCCCGACCTTGGCCCGCAGGAACTTCTCCCGCAGATGCAGCCGTGCCGCCTCCGCCAGCTCAGCGGGCGTGTCGGTGAGCCCCTCCGGGGCCGGGCGGCCCCACTCGCTCATCTCGCGGGCGAAGATGTCCCGGATCTCGCCGCGGTTGCGGTGGATCGCCGGGACGAGGATGTGCGAGGGCCGGTCCTTGCCCAACTGCACGATCAGCTCGGCGAGATCGGTCTCGTAGGCGCGGATGCCCTCCGCCTCCAGCGCTTCGTTGAGGCCGATCTCCTGCGTGGCCATCGACTTGACCTTGACGACCTCCGACTCGCCGGTCGCCTTCACCAGATCGGCGACGATCCGGTTGGCCTCGTCGGCGTCGGCCGCCCAGTGGACCGTACCGCCGGCCGCCGTGACCGACTCCTCCAACTGCACGAGATAGCGGTCGAGATGACGCAGCGTACGGTCCTTGATCCGCTTCCCGGCCTCGCGCAGCTCCGCCCAGTCGGACACCTCGGCGACGGCCTTGGCCCGCTTGTCGCGGATGGTGTGGGTGGCGTGGCGCAGATTGCCGCGCAGGGTCCGGTTGTGGACCGCCTCGCGCGCGGCCTCGGGGAAGGCCGGCATCCCCAGATACGTTCCGCTCATACCGCCGGTTCCTCCTCGGTGCTGGCCAGGATCTCGGCGATGTGCACCGGCCGCATGCCGGTCCTGAGCCGCGTCATCGTCCCCCCGATGTGCATCAGACAGGAGTTGTCGGCCGCGCACAGCACCTCGGCGCCCGTCGATTCGGCGTTGCGCACCTTGTCCGCGCCCATCGCCGCCGAGACGTCCGCGTTCTTCAGGGCGAAGGTGCCGCCGAACCCGCAGCACTCCTCCGCCCCCGGCAGTTCGGCCAACTCCAGCCCCTTGACGGCCGCGAGCAGCCGCCGGGGCCGGTCACCGAGCCCCAGCCCGCGCAGTCCGTGACAGGTCGGGTGATAGGTCACCCTGTGCGGGTAGTACGCCCCGACGTCGGTCACCCCCAGCACGTCCACCAGGAACTCCGTCAGCTCGTACGTCTTCGGCACCACCGGCGCGAGGGCGGCCGCCAGGGTGCCCCCGCGGCCCTCGGCCCGCGCCCGTTCGCCCATCCGGGGATACAGCTCCCGCACCATCGCCCCGCACGACCCGGACGGCGTGACGATCGCCTCGTACTCCCCGAAGACATCGGAGAAGTGCCGGGCCAGCGGCTCCGCCTCCCGGCGGTAGCCGGTGTTGTAGTGGGCCTGCCCGCAACAGGTCTGGGCCATCGGGAAGTCGACCTCGACGCCCAGCCTGGTCAGGAGCTTCACCACAGCGCGGCCGGTGTCCGGATAGAGCGTGTCGTTGACACAGGTCAGGAACAGAGCGACACGCATCGCGGCTCCTTGGGGTTGATCATCGGATGAATGCAGCCTAGTGCGGTTTCGGCGGCCCGGGGAGACCCCGGCTCACCCCACGGCGAGCCGGGCCTCCGCCTCCTGCCACCGGGCGGTGCCGCCCCGCGGCTCGTACCGCGTGAGCGGCAGGGTACGGGTGAGCAGTCGCCGCCCGTCCGCGAGATCACGGACGAGACCGTGCGTCCGGGCCTGGACCAGGACGTTGCCGAGGGCCGCCCCTTCCGTCGGGCCGGCCACCACCGGCAGCCCGCAGGCGTCGGCGGTCAGCTGGCACAGCAGCGCGTTGCGGGTGCCGCCCCCGACGACGTGCACGACGTCGACCGGCCGGTCGGCCAGCCGCTGCGCTTCGGCGACGGCCCGACGGTGGGCGAGCGCGAGGGAGTCGAGGATGCAGCGCGTGATTTCGGCGGGCGAGTCCGGCACCGGCTGGCCCGAGGCCCGGCAGGCCTGGGCGATCCGCTCCGGCATCCGGCCCGGCGCGAGGAACGCCGCGTCGCCCGCGTCCACCACCGACCGCAGCGCCGGTGCCTTGGCCGCCTCCAGCAGCAGCCCGCCCAGCTCCGGCTCGCCCCAGGCGCGTACGCATTCCTGGAGCAGCCACAGGCCCATGATGTTGCGCAGATAGCGGACCGTGCCGTCCAGCCCCAGCTCATTGGTGAAGTTGGCGGCCCGGCTCTCCTCGGTCAGCACCGGCGCGTCCAGCTCCAGGCCGGCCAGCGACCAGGTGCCCGTACAGATGTACGCGAACCGTTCGCCGGGCGCGGCCGGTACGGCGGCCACCGCGGAGGCGGTGTCGTGCGAGCCGACCGCCGTCACCGGCACCGGCCCGGCGAGGCCGGTCTCCTCCAGCACCTCCGGGCGCAGGAGGCCCGCCGGATCACCCGGCCGGCGCAGCGCGGCGAACAGACCCAGGTCAATGCCGAGACGCGCGGCGACATCTGACGACCAGTCACGGGTGCGCGGGTCGATCAGCTGGGTGGTCGAGGCGTTGGTCAGCTCGGTGCCCTGCTCGCCGGTGAGCCAGTACGTCAGCAGATCCGGGATGAGCAACAGGCGTCGGGCGCAGGCGAGTTGGTCCTTGGCGGCGATCAACTGGTACAGCGTGTTGAAGGGCGCGTACTGCAAGCCGGTCGCGGCGTACAGCTCCTCGGCCGGCACGGTCGCCCACACCTTCTCCGCGATCCCGTCCGTCCGGGAGTCCCGGTAGTGCACGGGGTTGCCCAGCAGCGCGCCGCCGGCGTCCAGCAGACCGTAGTCCACGGCCCAGCTGTCGATGCCGACGGAGTCGACCTGCCGCGCCGCCTTCAGCCCCTCCAGCACACCGGCGTAGAGCCCGAGGACGTCCCAGCGCAGCCCCTCCGGCACCCGTACCGGCCGGTTGGCGAACCGGTGCGCCTCGGCCAGCTCCAGGCTGTCGGGGCCGACGCGGCCGACCATGACACGCCCGCTGGAGGCGCCCAGGTCGACCGCGGCGTACGACTTCACGAGCGCGCTCACCGCAGGAAGGCGGCCGCGACGCCGGCGTCGACCGGGACGTGCAGCCCGGTGGTGTGCGTCAGCTCCCCGCCGGTGAGCGCGAAGACCGCGTTCGCCACGTGCTCGGGCAGCACCTCCCGCTTGAGGATGGTCCGCTGCGCGTAGAACTCGCCCAGCTTCTCCTCCTCCACCCCGTACACGGCCGCGCGCTGCGCGCCCCAGCCGCCGGCGAAGATCCCCGACCCGCGCACCACCCCGTCGGGGTTGACGCCGTTGACCCGGATGCCGTGCTCGCCCAGCTCGGCGGCCAGCAGCCGCACCTGGTGCGCCTGGTCGGCCTTGGTGGCGGAGTAGGCGATGTTGTTCGGACCGGCGAAGACGGCGTTCTTGGAGGCGATGTAGACGATGTCACCGCCCAGCTTCTGCGCGATCATCACCCGCGCCGCCTCCCGCGAGACCAGGAAGGAACCGCGGGCCATGATGTCGTGCTGGAGGTCCCAGTCCTTGGCCGAGGTCTCCAGCAGGGGCTTGGAGATGGAGATGCCGGCGTTGTTGACGACCAGGTCGACTCCGCCGAAGGCCAGTACGGCCGCCTTGAAGGCGTCGGTGATCTGCTCCTCGGAGGTGACGTCGACGGTCACGGCGACGGCCCTGTCGGACCCGCCGAGCTCCTCGGCGACGGCCGCCGCGTTCTCAGCGTTCAGGTCCGCCACGACCACACACGCGCCCTCGGCCACCAGCCGCCGCGCGATCGCCCGGCCGATCCCGCTGCCCGCGCCGGTCACCAGCGCCACCCGCGTGGCCAGCGGCTTCGGCTTCGGCATCCGCTGGAGCTTGGCCTCCTCAAGGGCCCAGTACTCGATGCGGAACTTCTCCGACTCCTCGATCGGCGCGTAGGTGGAGACCGCCTCGGCCCCGCGCATCACATTGATGGCATTGACGTAGAACTCGCCGGCCACCCGGGCGGTCTGCTTGTCCTTGCCGAAGGAGAACATGCCGACCCCCGGCACCAGCACGATCGCCGGGTCGGCGCCGCGCATCGTGGGGGAGTCCGGCTCGGCGTTGCGCTCGTAGTAGGCGGCGTACTCCTCGCGGTAGGCGGCGTGCAGCTCCGTCAGCCGGGCGATCGCCTCCTCCAGGGGCGCGGTGGGCGGCAGGTCCAGCACCAGCGGCCGCACCTTCGTGCGCAGGAAGTGGTCCGGGCAGGAGGTGCCGAGGGCGGCGAGGCGCGGGTGCGCGGCGCGCGCCAGGAAGTCGAGGACGACCTCGGAGTCGGTGAAGTGACCGACCTGGGCCCGGTCCTGGGAGGCGATCGCACGGATGTACGGTGCGAGCGCGGCCGCCCGCTCCTTGCGGTCGGCGTCGCCGAGCGCCTCGTACCCCTCGACGACGGGCCCGAAGGGCTCCGCCTTGCCGTGCTCCGCCAGGAACTCCTCCGCGGTGCGGATGATGTGCAGCGAGTTGCGCTCGCACTCCTCGGAGGTGTCGCCCCACGCGGTGATCCCGTGCCCGCCGAGGATGCACCCGATCGCCTGCGGGTTGGCCTTCTTCACCGCGGCGATGTCCAGCCCCAGCTGGAACCCGGGTCGCCGCCACGGCACCCACACCACGCTGTCGCCGAAGCACTCGGCGGTCAGCTTCTCCCCGTCCGCCGCGCAGGCCAGCGCGATCCCGGAGTCGGGGTGCAGATGATCGACGTGAGCGGCTTCGACCAGTCCGTGCATGGCCGTGTCGATGGACGGGGCCGCTCCGCCCTTGCCGTGCAGGCAGTAGTCGAACGCGGCGACCATCTCGTCCTCGCGCTCCACCCCCGGATACACGTCGACCAGCGCCCGCATCCGGTCAAGACGCAGCACGGCAAGACCGCTCTCGGCCAGGGTGCCCAGATCACCACCGGAGCCCTTGACCCACATCAGCTCCACATCACCCCCGGTCACGGGATCGGTGTCGATGCCTTTCGCGGACGCGTTGCCGCCGGCGTAGTTCGTATTACGAGGATCAGCGCCCAGCCGATGAGACCGGGCGAGGAGATCGGCGGCGGAGGGATGGGTTGCCATGACGTTCGGTTCCTTAGAAGAGAGAGGGTGAGTACGTTTCCCTGGGGGCGCGGGGAACGGCGCGACCAGCCACATCCGGCCCGCACCCCGCGACACAACAGAACCCGGCAGACGCTCACGCGCCCCAACCGGCCTGCTCACCTCCGACTCGCTCGGCCACGATCCTCTCGGCCCACCCGGACCGGGCGTACGCGCCCATGGGGTCGGCATCCAGCCCCATCTCCTCGCGCACCTCGGCAAGCAGCGGCCGTACGTCGGTGTTGTACGCGTCCATGATCACGGCGTTCGCCCCGAGCACGTCCCCCGAAGCCTGCGCGGCGGCCAACGCCTCCCGGTCCACCAGCAGCGCCTTCGCCGTGGCCTCCTGCACGTTCATCACCGACCGGATGATCGCCGGGATCTTCGCCTCGATGTTGTGGCACTGGTCGAGCATGAACGCGACCTCGGGCGAGAACCCGCCCCCGCGCACCACCTCGTACATGATCCGGAACAACTGGAACGGATCCGCGGCCCCGACCATCAGGTCGTCATCCGCGTAGAAGCGGGAGTTGAAGTCGAACCCGCCGAGCTTCCCCTCCCGCAGCAGCGTGGCCACGATGAACTCGATGTTGGTCCCCGGCGCGTGATGCCCGGTGTCGACGACGACCTGCGCCCTCGGACCCAGCTTCAGACAGTGCGCGTACGCCGTCCCCCAGTCCGGGACGTCGGTCGTGTAGAACGCCGGCTCGAAGAACTTGTACTCCAGCAGCATCCGCTGGCCCTCGCCCAGCCGCTCGTACACCTCGGCCAGGCCCTCGGCGAGCCGGTCCTGCCGCTCGCCGATGTCGTCCTGCCCGGGATAGTTCGTGCCGTCGGCGAACCACAGCTTCAGATCCTGCGAGCCGGTCGCGTCCATGATGTCGACGCACTCCAGCAGATGATCGACGGCCTTTCGGCGCACCGCCGCATCCGGATGGCAGATGCTGCCGAGCTTGTAGTCGTCGTCCTGGAAGGTGTTGGAGTTGATCGCGCCGAGCTTCACCCCCCGCTCCTCGGCGAACTTCGCCAGCGCGGCGTAGTCCTCGACCCTGTCCCACGGAATGTGCAGCGCGACGGTCGGTGCGACCCCCGTGAACGCGTGCACCTGCGCCGCGTCCTCCAACTTCTCCTGCGGAGTGCGCGGGACACCCTGTTGCGCGAACACCTTGAATCGCGTGCCCGAGTTCCCGTACGCCCACGACGGCGTCTCTACGGCCTGTGTCTTGAGCGCGGCCTTCACCGCGGCGAGGTCGGTCACTTCGGGGCTCCTGTGACGTCGGTCGGAAAGTCTTCTGAAGCGCATCGCTGAATCGCATCGTTGAAGCCAGCGCTGAAACCATCTCTGTGAAACGATTCAAGACGGGAAGCTATGAGTCCACCGAAGGGGTGTCAAGCCCTCCGCCCCAGGTCGATGCTCGTGACTCCGCCGTGACCTTTGTTCATCGAAACTTTTTCGATACGAACCCATTGACGTGACATGCGCTCCGTGTCTAACGTCCCGGCAACCAAGTTGAAACCTTTCACGACGTCGAGAGGGCCGTCCCGCCGACGTCGTCGAGGAGCCCCCATGACCCACCCGTCCACCACGGGTCCGGCCCCGGTTCTGGCGCTCAAGGACATCTCGAAGTCCTTCGGCGCGGTCCGCGCCCTGCGGGACGTCTCCCTGGAGCTGTTTCCCGGGGAGGTGCACGCCCTCGCCGGAGAGAACGGTGCGGGCAAGTCGACCCTCATCAAGACACTCGCCGGAGTGCACCGGCCGGACACCGGCCGCGTGCTGCTCGACGGCGCGCCCGTGGTCTTCCACGGCCCCGGAGACGCCCGGGACGCCGGCATCGCCGTGATCTACCAGGAGCCGACCCTCTTCCCGGACCTGTCGATCGCCGAGAACATCTTCATGGGCCGCCAGCCGCGCCGCGTCCTCGGCCGCATCGACCACAAGGCCACGCACCGGGCGACCCTGGCCCTGATGCAGCGCCTCGGCGTCGAACTCGACCCCGACCGCCCGGCGCGCGGCCTGTCCATCGCCGACCAGCAGATCGTGGAGATCGCCAAGGCGCTGTCCTTCGACGCCCGGGTCCTGATCATGGACGAGCCCACCGCCGCCCTCACCGGCAGCGAGGTCGCCCGCCTCTTCGGCGTCGTGCGCACGCTGCGCGAACAGGGCGCCGCCGTCCTCTTCATCTCCCACCGGCTGGAGGAGATCTTCCAGATCTGCCGGCGGGTGACCACCCTGCGCGACGGCGCCTGGATCTCCAGCGAGCCACTGGACGGCATGACCGAGGACGACCTGGTGCGCCGAATGGTCGGCCGCGACCTCGACGAGCTCTACCCCAAACAGGACGTACGGCCGGGCGAAGTGGCCCTCAGCGTGCGCCGGCTGACCCGCGAGGGCGTCTTCACCGACGTCTCCTTCGACGTCCGCCGCGGCGAGATCGTCGGCCTCGCCGGCCTCGTCGGCGCCGGCCGCACCGAGGTCGCCCGGGCCGTGTTCGGCATCGACCGCTGGGACGCGGGCGAGGTCTCCGTGGACGGCAAGGCCCTCGTCAACGGAGCCCCCTCCACCGCGATGGCCTCCGGCCTCGCCCTGGTCCCCGAGGACCGGCGCGCCCAGGGCCTGGTGATGGACATGTCCATCGAGCGCAACATCGGCCTCACCGGACTGCGGACGACCGTCAGGGCGGGCCTGATGGACCGCGGTGCCGAACGCAGCCGCTCCCTCGACTGGGCCGTCAGGCTCCAGGTGAAGTACGCGCGGATCGCCGACACCGTCAACACGCTCTCCGGCGGCAACCAGCAGAAGGTCGTCCTCGCCAAGTGGCTTGCCACCGGCCCCAAGGTGCTGATCGTCGACGAGCCCACCCGCGGCATCGACGTCGGCACCAAGGCGGAGGTCCACCGGCTGCTCTCCCAGCTCGCCGCCGACGGCGTCGCCGTCCTGATGATCTCCTCCGACCTGCCCGAGATCCTCGGCATGGCCGACCGCGTGCTGGTGATGCACGAGGGCCGGCTCACCGCGGAGATCGCGCGTTCCGACGCCACCGAGGAAACCGTGATGGCCGCAGCCACCGGGAGGGCCGCCGCATGACGGTGACCACCCCTCAGCCGACCCCCGTCGCCGAGGTGCCCAAGGCCGGCGCGACCCGGCTCGTCGACCGCGTCTTCAAGGTGCGCGAACTGGCCATCCTGTTCGTCTTCCTGGTGATGATCGCCGTCACCCAGGCGGGCAACAGCGAGTTCCTGTCCGAACAGGGCATCAAGGACCTGCTGCTCAACGCGACCATCCTGGTGCTGGTCGCCACCGGCCAGTCCCTCGTCGTCATCACCCGCAACGTCGACCTGTCCGTCGGCTCCACCCTCGGCATCAGCGCCTTCGCGGCAGGCAGCTACCTCCAGGGCGGCGGCAACTCCGTCGTGGCCGTCCTCCTCGCCGTCCTGATGGGCATCGCCTTCGGGCTCCTCAACGGCCTGCTCGTCAGCCTCGGCCAGGTGCCCGCGCTCGTGGTGACCCTCGGCACGCTCTACATCATCCGCGGCATCGACTCGATCTGGGTCGGCTCCCGCCAGATCACCGCCGCCGACCTCCCGGACGGCTTCGTCGACTTCGGCTCCGGCGGCCTCTCCGCCGTACCGTGGCTGGCGCTCATCGCCCTGGCCGTCCTGGTGGCGACCGCGTACTACCTCAAGCACTACGGCAGCGGGCGCGAGCTGTACGCCCTCGGCTCCAACCCGGAGGCCGCCCGCCTGGCCGGCATCCCGGTCCGCAAGCGGATCCTGGCCGCCTACACCTTCTGCGGCGCGCTGGCCGGCCTCGCGGGCGCCCTGTACCTGGCCCGTTTCGGCAATGTCGACTCCGGCACCGGCAGCGGCTACGAACTCACCGTCGTCAGCGCGGTGGTGGTGGGCGGTGTCGTCTTCACCGGCGGCTCCGGCAGCGTCTACGGCGCGGCGCTCGGCGCGCTGCTGCTGACCTCCGTCAACAGCGTCCTGCCCGCCCTCGGCGTCAGCTCCGTCTGGGTGCTCGCCATCAACGGCATCCTGCTCATCCTCGCCATCGCGGTCGACCGGATCGTCGCGCTGCGCGTGGCCACCGCCCTGAAGAAGAGGAACGCCCGCCATGGCTGACTTCTCCGCCCATTCGGCGATTCGAGCCATCCGCTGGGACACGGTGGTCGGCGCGCTGCTGATCGTCGTACTCCTGCTGTCGTTCAGTACGGTCGACGGCTTCGGAAACGCCCTCAACCTGTCGTTCCTGATCGGGAACACCCTGCCGATCGCCCTGATCGCCCTGCCCATGACCCTCCTGGTCGTCTCGGGCGAGATCGATCTCTCGGTCGCCTCCACCGCAGGCCTCTCCGGCGCCGTGATGGGCGCGCTGTGGAACCAGGGCATGACGATCGAGACGATCATTCCGATCTGCCTGCTGCTCGGCGTGGTCTGCGGACTGATCAACGGCCTGCTGGTGACCCGGCTGGGGCTGCCGTCCCTCGCCGTCACCATCGGCACCCTCGCCGCCTACCGGGGCATCGCCCAGATCGTGCTCGGCTCCGACGCGGTGACCGACTTCCCCGCCCCGTACCTGGAGTTCGCGGCCGGACGCATCGGCGACACCTTCATTCCGCAGGCATTCCTGCCCTTCCTGGTGCTGCTCACGATCGCCGTGATCGTGCTGCACGCCACCCCGTTCGGCCGGTCGCTGTTCGCGATCGGCGCCGGCGAGGAGGCGGCCCGCTTCGCCGGCATCCGCGTCAAGCGGCAGAAGCTGATCCTGTTCACGGTGACCGGCCTGATGGCCTCCCTCACCGGTGTCTTCTGGGCCCTGCACTACGCCAGCGCCCGCTACGACAACGCCACCGGGCTCGAACTCTCCGTCGTCGCGGCCGTGCTGCTCGGTGGCATCGACTTCGACGGCGGCAAGGGGACGCTCGGCGGCGCGATCGCCGGTGTCTTCCTCCTCGGCGCGCTCCAGAACGTGATGAGCCTCCAGGACGTCTCCGCCCAGTCGCAGATCGTCGTCACCGGCGTCCTGCTCGTCCTGTCCGTCCTCGGCCCCCGGGTCGCCCGGCAGATCGCCGTCGCCTGAGCCGGGCGCAGAGCGGCCGCGGCGCCGGTGTCCGAGGCGCCCACGCCCACCCCGTAGACCCCCTCACCTCGCCCTCCAAGAAAGAGTCGCCATGCGCAAGTCATCCCTCCGCCGTGCCTGTGTGGCCGTGGCCGTTGTCTCCTCCCTGTCCCTCGCCGCGACCGCCTGCGGCGGCACCACCAAGGAGGACGTGAAGAACGAGGGCGGCTCCGCCGCCGCGGCCGGCAAGGCCGACCCGAACGCCGAACTGAAGAAGGGCCTGACCGTCGGCTTCCTGCCCAAGCAGGTCAACAACCCCTACTTCACCTCCGCCGACAAGGGCGGCGAGGCCGCGCTGAAGGAGCTGGGCTCCAACTACAAGGAGGTCGGCCCGTCCAGCGCCACCGACACCGCGGGACAGGTCTCCTACGTCAACACGCTCACCCAGCAGCAGGTCGACGCCATCGCCGTCTCCGCGCAGGACCCGGGCGCCCTGTGCACCGCGCTCAAGCAGGCCATGAGCAACGACATCAAGGTCGTCACCTACGACTCCGACACCAAGCCCGAGTGCCGCAACGCCTTCGTCTCCCAGGCCTCCGCCGAGGACCTCGGCCGCACCGAGGTGCAGCTGCTCGCCGAACAGATCGGCTACAAGGGCGAGATCGCGATCCTGTCCGCCGCGCAGACGGCGACGAACCAGAACATCTGGATCGACTTCATGAAGGACGAGCTGAAGGACCCCAAGTACAAGGACATCAAGCTCGTCAAGATCGCCTACGGCAACGACGACGCCCAGCAGTCCTTCCAGCAGACCCAGGGCCTGCTCCAGGAGTACCCGAACCTGAAGGGGATCATCTCCCCGACCACCGTCGGCATCAAGGCCGCCGCCCAGTACCTGTCGGGCTCCAAGTACAAGGGCAAGGTCAAGCTGACCGGCCTCGGCACCCCCAACGACATGCGCAAGTACGTCAAGAACGGCACCGTCGAGGCGTTCGAGCTGTGGGACCCGGCCAAGCTCGGCGAGCTCGCCGCGCGCACCTCGGTCGCCCTGGTCTCCGGCCAGATCACCGGCAAGGAGGGCGAGACCTTCACCGCCGGCGACATGGGCGAGTACACGATCGGCAAGGACGGCGTGATCAGCCTCGGCAAGCCGACCGTGTTCAACGCCGAGAACATCGACCGGTTCAACTTCTGAGCCCCTCCTTCCCCACGGGAGCTGGTACTTCATGCAGCGCGTCTGTTTCCTCCTCAAGGTCCGCGAGGACCGGCTCGCCGAGTACCGCGAACGCCACGCCGCCGTGTGGCCGGAGATGCTCCAGGCGCTCTCGGCCACCGGCTGGCACAACTACTCGCTCTTCCTGCGCGACGACGGCCTGCTCGTCGGCTACCTGGAGACCGAGGACTTCGAGGCCGCCCTCGCCGGCATGGAGGCCACCGAGGTCAACGCCCGCTGGCAGGCCGAGATGTCCCCGTTCTTCGAATCCCTCGACGGGGCCCGCCCCGACGAGGCGATGAAGCCGCTCACCGAAGTGTTCCACCTCGCCTGACCCTCCCCATCAGGACCAACCGGAGCCGCATCATGAGAAGACGCACGCTGCTGACGGGTGCGATCGTGACCGCCATGTCCACCTCCGCGCTCACCGGCGGCACCGCCCGCGCGGCCGACCCAGGCCCCTCGGTCACCCCGGCCGGCACCACCACCCTCGACAGCCAGGCCATCTTCTTCGTCTCCTACGACGGCCTGGTCAACAACAACTCCTTCCAGAAGAACGGCCTGCTGACCTACAAGGGCTACCAGTACGCCGTCTGGTACACCGCCGACCGCAACGCCGTCGTCGGCCGCCGCCCGCTCGGCGCGAGCACCTGGTCCACCGTCAAGGTCGGCCACACCCTGCGCTACAACGACTCCCACAACGTCATCTCCATGGGCGTCTCCAGGATCGACGGCCGGCTCCACCTCAACATGGACTCCCACAGCGACGGCTTCACCTACGTCAAGTCCGTCGCCGGGCTCATGGACAACCCGGCCGGACTGAGCTGGACCGCGAGCCGCTTCGGCGCCCCGCAGTCCACCCTGGACGGCCTGGCACTCACCAGCCAGTTCACCTACCCGCAGTTCGTCTCCACCCCCGAGGGCCGGCTCCAGCTCAGCTACCGGGTCGCCGTCTCCGGCAACGGCCGCAACGCCCTCGCGGAGTACGACGGTTCGACCTGGACCGCGCTCGGCGAGTGGTCCAGCTCCACCGGCACCTACACCAGCGAGCACGGCTCCTCCACGGCCCGCAACATGTACCTGCACGGCATCGACTACGACCGCAACGGCCGGCTGCACTCGTTCTTCACCTGGCGCGAGCAGAACGGCGCCGTGATGTGCAACGGCGGCGGCCTCACCAACCACGACACCGGCTACGTCTACTCCGACGACCGCGGCCGCACCTGGCGCAACAACGCCGGCACGGTCGTCGGCACCACCGGCGGCGCGGACCGGGTCGCCGTCACCGACCCCGGCCTGGTCGTCGACCCGCTCAACGCGGACCACTCCCTGATGAACCAGGAGAGCCAGTTCACCGACTCCGCCGGCCTGCCGCACGCGATCATCTCCTACGTCCCCGGCCGCTTCGGGCAGTGCACCACGAACTACGTCGCCAACCGCACCGCCAACGGCCGGGCCTTCCACGTACGCAAGAACGCCTCCGGCACCTGGCAGAAGACCGAGATCCCGGTCCCGCTCAACTCCAGCCAGCGCACCAAGCTGGTCCTGGACAAGTACGACAACGCCTACGCGATCTTCCCCTTCGGCCGGATCGCCGGTGCCTCCAAGGCCTCCGGGTACACCGACTGGCGGCTGCTGTACGACGGCGGCGGGCTGAACGCCTTCGGCGAGGTCGTCGTCGACGAGACCCGTATCGCGCAGGACAACGTCCTGTCGGTGATGTACCAGGAGAAGTCCACCGGTACGACACCGTCGGCGCTGCGCGTCGTCGACTTCCGGCTGCCCGCCTGACCGATGCCGCCCGGGGGCGGCCTGACGGTACTGTGAAGGCCCCCGCCGCCCCTCGTCCACCTGGAGGTTCCTGCCCGATGGCTCAGTCGGTGGGTATCAAGGACGTGGCCCGCGCCGCCGGCGTCTCCGTCGGCACGGTGTCGAACGTCATCAACCGTCCGGACTCGGTCGCCACCGAGACCCGGGCGCGGGTGCTGTCCGCCATCGACCGGCTGGGCTACGTCCGCAGCGAGTCCGCGCGCCAGTTGCGCGCGGGCCGCAGCCGGATCATGGGGCTGCTCGTGCTCGACATGGGCAACCCCTTCTTCGTCGACGTCGCGCGCGGCGCCGAGCGGGCCGCCCGCGAGGCCGGGCTCGGCGTGATGGTCTGCAACAGCGCGCAGAGCCCGGGGGAGGAGGCCGAGTACCTCTCGCTCTTCGCCGAGCAGCGGGTGCGCGGCGTCCTGCTCACCCCCGCCGACGCCACCGGCCGCAACATCGAGACGTTCCGGCGCCACAACATCCCCTTCGTCCTGGTCGACCGGGTCGCCGAGGGCACCACCGAGTGCTCGGTCTCCGTCGACGACGTCGCGGGCGGCGCCCTCGCCGTGCGCCACCTGGTCGACCTCGGCCACCGCTCCATCGCCTACGTCAGCGGCCCGCCCGGCTTCAACCAGGTGCGCGACCGCCGCACCGGCGCCCTGAACGCCCTCGCCGAGGCCGGCCTCGGCCCCGAGGCGCTGCGCGAGCTGCCCACCGAACGGCTCGACGTCGCCGCCGGCCGGGACGCCGGTGCCCGCCTGCTCGGCCTCGCCGACCGCCCGACCGCCGTGTTCTGCGCCAACGACCTGCTCGCCCTCGGCGTCCTCCAGGCCATGTACGCCGCCGGCATCAGCGTCCCCGACGACCTCGCCATCGTCGGCTACGACGACATCGAGTTCGCCGCCGCCGCGGCCGTACCCCTCACCTCGGTACGCCAGCCCGCCGTCACCATGGGCGCCCTGGCCGCGGAGCTGCTGCTGGAGGAGACGGAGGACAACAACGGCGGGAAGGGCGGACGGGGACACCAGCACCGGCGGGTCGTGCTCCAGCCCGAACTGGTGGTGCGACGCTCCAGCCTGGCCGCCCGCTGACCCCGCGTTCAGTACGATTTCATGATCCCGGGGATCGGATATCGGACGGGCATGTGCTGAACTGGGACGCGCCGACAACATCCGTCCGTCCCGGGAGCCCTGTTGACCGCCACCTACCGCCAGCCCGGCGTCGTCCTCACCGACCGCACCTTCACCGTGCCCCTCGACCACGACGACCCGGCGGGGGAGACGATCGAGCTCTACGCCCGGGAGGTCGTCGCCGCCGACCGGGTGCGGCAGAACCTGCCGTGGCTGGTGTACCTCCAGGGCGGACCCGGCTTCGGGGCCAACCGTTTCGTCGGCAGGCCGGCCTGGCTCGGGCGCGCCCTGAAGGAGTACCGGGTCCTCCTCCTCGACCAGCGCGGCACCGGCCACTCCACCCCCGCCAACCGCCAGACGCTCCCGCTGCGCGGCGGCCCCGCCGAGCAGGCCGGCTACCTGACCCGCTTCCGCGCCGACTCCATCGTCCGCGACTGCGAGGCCGTCCGCCCCCGGGTCACCGGCGGCGCCCCCTGGACCGTCCTCGGCCAGAGCTTCGGCGGCTTCTGCACGGTCACCTACCTCTCCACCGCCCCCGAGGGCCTCACCGCCGCGCTCGTCACCGGCGGCCTGCCCTCGCTCGACGCCCACGCCGACGACGTCTACCGGGCCGCCTACCCCCGTATCGAGCGCAAGGTCGCCGCCCACTACGCCCGCTACCCGCAGGACGTCGAGCGCGCCCGCCGAATCGCCGACCACCTGCTGAGCCACGACGTGGTGCTCCCCAACGGCTACCGGCTCACCGCCGAGGCCTTCCAGTCCCTCGGCATCCTCCTCGGCGGCGGCGAGGGCAGCCACCGCCTGCACTTCCTCCTGGAACACGCCTTCGTGCGCACTCCGCAGGGCATGCGCCTGTCCGACGCCTTCCAGGAAGAGGTCCAGGGCCTGCTCTCCTACGCGAGCCACCCCCTCTACGCCCTGGTCCACGAGGCGATCTACGGCCAGGACGCCCGCCCCACCGCCTGGTCCGCCGAGCGCGTCCGCACCGAGTTCCCCCAGTTCGACGCCGCCAAGGCACTCGCCGGCGACGGACCGCTGCTGTTCACCGGCGAATCGGTCCACCCCTGGATGTTCGACTGCGACCCGGCGCTGCGCCCGCTGCGCGAGACCGCCGAACTGCTCGCCGCCCGCACCGACTGGACCCCCCTGTACGACCCGGCCCGGCTCGCCGCCAACGAGGTCCCGGTCGCGGCGGCCGTCTACCACGACGACATGTACGTGGACACGGCCCACTCGCTCGCCACCGCCCGAGCGATCCGCGGTCTGCGCACCTGGGTCACCGACGAGTTCGAGCACGACGGCGTCCGCGCCGGCGGCCCCCGCGTGCTGGACCGCCTGCTCGGCCTGGCGCGCGACGAAATCTGAGGACGGCACCGGGCAGTCGAACTAGTCTGCGGGCATGAGCGATCCGACGATCATGCCATTGCAGCCCATGCCCGAGGACTGGCACCGCGCGCTCGCGGTCGTGGCGCACCCGGACGACCTGGAGTACGGCTGCTCGGCCGCCATCGCCGCGTGGACGGACGCGGGACGCGAGATCGCCTACGTCCTCGCCTCCCGCGGCGAGGCCGGCATCGACACCCTGGAGCCCGCCGAGTGCGGCCCGCTGCGCGAGCGGGAGCAGCGGGCCAGTGCGGCGGTCGTCGGCGTCTCCGTGGTCGAGTTCCTCGACCACCGCGACGGCGTGATCGAGTACGGCACCGCCCTGCGCCGCGACATCGCCGCCGCGATCCGCCGCCACCGGCCCGAACTGGTCATCACCCTCAACCACCGGGACACCTGGGGCGGCGTCGCCTGGAACACCCCCGACCACGTCGCCGTGGGACGGGCCACCCTCGACGCGGCGGCCGACGCGGGCAACCGCTGGATCTTCCCCGAACTGACCGAGCAGGGCCTCGAGCCGTGGAACGGCGTCCGCTGGGTCGCCGTCGCCGGCTCCAGCACGCCCACGCACGCCGTGGACGCCACGCCCGGCCTGGAGCGCGCGGTGCGCTCCCTGCTCGAACACCGCACCTACATCGAGGCGTTGACGGACCAGGACACCGAGCATTACGTCCGGGAGTTCCTGACCGCGCACGCCGAAGAGACGGGGCAGCGGTTCGGCGGGAAGCCGGCGGTCTCCTTCGAGCTGTTCGCCCGATGACGCGGAACGCACCGCCGCTCGCCGCCCGCTTCGAGGACTGAGCCTCAACGGCTGAGGCTCAGGCGGCCACGGTCAGTCGGCCCAGGGTGCGGTCCGGGGCCACCACCCGTCCGTCGGGCAGGAGTTCACCGGTGTCGTCGAAGGCGATGGTGCCGTTGCACAGCAGGTTCCAGCCCTGTTCGGGGTGGGACGCGACGATGACGGCGGCGTGGTGGTCGGGGCTGTCGGCGGTCGGGCAGGCGGGCCGGTGGCTGCACATGACGTCTCTCCTCGGTCGAACGGCTCCAGCTTCTGTCGGGTCGTACTCCAGTGGTAGCCGAGCTTGTTTTCCGTTGGATGAGGAGACCCCCACACGGCCGGAAACTCATCGGTGAGTTTCCGGCCGTAGGCTTTCCGTCATGCAAGATCACACGACGGCCCCGGCCGGCCTGCGCGGCGACTGCGCCCACTGCTTCGGGCTGTGCTGTGTCGCCCTGCCCTTCGCGGCCTCCGCCGACTTCGCCGTCGACAAGAAGGCCGGAACGCCCTGCCGCAACCTCCGCGACGACCACCGCTGCGGGATCCACGCACGGCTGCGCGACGAGGGCTTCACCGGCTGCACCGTCTACGACTGCTTCGGCGCGGGCCAGCGGGTCTCCCAGGTGACCTTCGGCGGGCGGGACTGGCGCACCGGTCCGCGTGAGCACGCCCGCGCCATGTTCGACGTCTTCCCGGTCGTCCGCCGGCTGCACGAACTGCTCTGGTACCTCACCGAGGCGCTCACCCTCCCCGCCGCGCGGCCGGTCCACGCCGACCTGCGCCGGGCGCTGGAGCGGACCGAGGAACTCGCCGAGGGCACCCCGGAGGAACTCGGCGCACTGGACGAGGCCACCCACCGCCAGGAGGTCAACGTGCTCCTGCTCAAGTCCAGCGAGCTGGCGCGGGCCGGCGTCCGAGGGCGCAGGAAGGACCGCCGCGGAGCCGACCTCATCGGCGCCCGCCTGAAGGGCGCCGACCTCCGCGGCACCAGCCTGCGCGGCGCCTACCTCATCGCCGCCGACCTGACCGGAGCCGATCTGCGCGTCACCGACCTCATCGGCGCGGACCTGCGCGACGCCGACCTCACGGACGCCGACCTGACCGGGGCGTTCTTCCTCACCCAGCCGCAGCTCAACGCGGCACGGGGCAGCGCCGGTACCCGGCTGCCCGGGTCACTCGCGCGACCCGCGCACTGGGCGGCACGGCTCTGACAGGGCGCCGTGTGAGACATGTCTGTTTCCCGCTTTCGAGGAGGCGTACGAACAGGCTGTGACGCTGCCCGGCGGCTTACGGCCGCAGTTGGTGGGCGAGCCCTGCTTCGGTCGTGCGGCAGGGCTGCTGCGCCGGCCCGGCGGCCGTCGCGCGGTACGCCCGAGACTTCGGCAGGCGATCGTGGTCGTGCCCCGGCCTGCGGTGCACCAGCAGGATTTCCGTAGGGGCACTCCACGACCGCTCGGGAACGGCTACGGACCCGGTCCGTGCGGGGCTGCGTTCGACGTTCTCCACCCCGATGCCCGCCTCCTCCATCACCGGTGCGGAGTGAACCGATCTTCTCGGCGATCCTCGCGTCAGGAGTTCTTCATGACCGTCACGACCCCCGCCAGACCTGTTGACTTCGGTATGCGTCACATTCAGGTCGTGCATTGTTCCTTCCTGTCCCTTTTGGCGTGGTTCGGCTTCGGGGTCTCGGTCCGACGGTCTGCGCCGGACAGATGGACGACCGGCGCGCCTTCGTCGTCGTGCGGGGGGCAGCCGTCGCCCGGAGCGGACTGGCTTGTTGTTCCCGATCCCCACGACGGACCGTGGCGCGGAGCGGACGAAGTTGGTTGCCTGGCACCGCAAGGAACGGGGACGGCGACCGTGATCCGTGCTCGCCCGGCGCCGTTCCGGTCCAGCCAACGGAAGGTCGGACTTCATGCATGCGACAAGATGGCGCCCCGCCGTTCTCTCGGCGGCGCTGGCCGCCGCCGTGCTCTCTCCGCTGCCGTCGGCCGCCGCCGACGAACCACGGGCGGCGAGCGCAGCGGGGGACGGTCTCACGGGCGGCAGATCGGTCACGTTGCTCACCGGCGACCGGGTGGCGGTGGACGACGAGGGACGAGTACTCGGCTTCCGCCCGGGAAAGGGGCGTTCCGGCGTTCCCGTGGCCGTGCGGCAGTCCGGAGACCGGACCTATGTGATACCCGCGGACGCCGCACACCTGATCCGGGCCGGGACGCTGGACCGCCGCCTGTTCGACGTGCGCGAACTGCACCGCTCCGGATACGGCGACACCGACCGCGCGGACCTTCCCCTCATCGTGACCTACGAACGGTCCGCCGCCCGCCTGCGCGGCCTGATGCGTGACTCCGGCGCCCGTGTCACGCGGCAGTTGCCCAGCATCGGGGGTGACGCGGTCAGCGCGGCCAAGTCGTCCCTGGGCAAGGTCTGGTCCGCGCTCACGGAGACGAACAGCGCGGGCACGCTCGTCGCGGAGCCCGGTACCCGGAAGATCTGGCTCGACGCCCGGTACCGCACCGTTCTCGACGAGAGCGTGCCGCAGATCGGCGCGCCCGCCGCCTGGGAGGCCGGCTACGACGGCACCGGTACCACGATCGCGGTCCTGGACACGGGCGTCGACGAGACCCACCCCGACCTGGACGGCCGCGAGACCGCCCAGCGCAACTTCTCCTCCGCCGAGGACGCCGTGGACCGTTTCGGGCACGGCACGCACGTCGCCTCCATCGCGGCGGGCAGCGGCGAGCAGTCGGGCGGCCGTTACCGGGGGGCCGCGCCCGGCGCGCGGATCCTGGACGGCAAGGTGCTCGACGACACCGGCTTCGGCCAGGCGTCCTGGATCATCGCCGGAATGGAATGGGCCGTCGGTCAGGGCGCCGACGTGGTCAACATGAGCCTCGGCGGACCGGACACCGAGGAGACCGACCCGCTGGAAGCGGCGGTGGACTCGCTGTCGGAGGACTCCGACACCGTGTTCGTCATCGCCGCGGGCAACAGCGGTCCCGGCCGGACCACGGTCAACTCGCCCGGCAGCGCCCGCGCCGCGCTCACGGTCGGCGCGGTGGACAAGTCCGACCGGCTCGCCGACTTCTCCAGCCGCGGCCCCGCGGCCGGTGGCGCGATCAAGCCGGACCTCACCGCTCCCGGCGTGAACATCACGGCGGCCGCGGCCGAGAACGGCGTGATCGGCGACCCGGTCACCGAGGGCTACGTCGAGTTGTCCGGCACCTCGATGGCCACCCCGCACGTCGCCGCAGCGGCGGCGATGCTGGCCCAGCAGCATCCGGACTGGTCGGGCGAGCGCATCAAGGACGCCCTGACCTCCTCGGTGACCTCCCCGCTCCGGGTGTCGCCCTACCAGCAGGGAACCGGCCGGGTGGACGTCGCGCAGGTCGTCGAGCAGACCCTCACCCACGTGAACGCGCCCCTGAACTTCGGTGTGCACCGCTGGCCGCACGGCACCGGTGAGCCGGACACCCGACGGCTCACCTACCGCAACACGGGGGACGAACCGGTCACACTCGCCCTGTCCACGCGGGTCTACGGCCCGGGAGGGGCCCCCAGCCCGGCGGAGACCTTCGCCACGGCACAGGAGAGCGTGACGGTACCGGCGGGCGGTACCGCCTCCGTGGACGTCACCGCCGACACCGGCGTCGGCGAGGCGTACGGTCACTACTCCGGCATCGTCACCGCCGAGGGCGGTGGACAGACCGTGCGCAGCGCGCTCGGCGTCTACCGGGAGCCGGAGTCCTACGACCTGACGCTGCGGCACACCGGGCGGGACGGCAACCCCACGGCCGACTACACCACGGCCCTGAGAGGACTGGACGACTTCTCCCACCGCATGCCGTACGACAGCGACGGCACGGTGACCCTGCGCCTGGAGCGCGGCGTCTTCGCCCTGGACTCCACCGTCCTGACCACCGAGGGCGGCGAGATCACCGGCACCGACTGGCTGAACCAGCCGCTGCTGACGCTCGATCAGGACACGACCGTCGACATCGACGCACGGCGGGCCAGGCCGGTCGACGTGACCGTGCCCGACCCACGGGCCGAACAGGAACAGGGATCGGTCGGCTACCAGGGGCTGTACGGGGCACAGGTCTACCAGGCCTCGCAGATCCTCGATTCCTTCGCGGGCTTCCGCACCGCGCACCTGGGACCCGAGCTCCCTGAACAGCGGTTGACCGCGCAGCTGTCAGGCACCTGGCGCAGCCCCGGCCGCGGCGGCGTGCCCGACCACTACCGGCTGGCATTCAGGCGCACCGGTTCGCTCTACACCGGCTTCACGCACCACACCGCGCCCGCGGAACTCGCCCGGGTGGACGTCGGGCTCGGCGCGTCGGTGCCGGGCAAGACGGGACAGCTGCGGGCGACACCGGAGCTGCGGGTCGTCTTCGCGCCGTCCATAGACCTCGAACAGCCGCTTCCGGGGCGTGCCACCGAGCACCTGCTCGCCGAGGGCGTGCGCTGGCAACTGGCCTTCCGTCAGACCGACACCGGAGGCGGGTTCGGGGCCGCCTACGAAACTCCGTTCCGGTCCTACACGGCCGGCGAGCGCTACCGCGAGCGCTTCAACACCGGCGTCTTCGGCCCCTCGCTCGGCAGCGAGGAGTCCGGCATCCGCCGTAGCGGCAACTCCCTGTCGGCCGATGTTCCGCTGTTCGCCGACGGCGCCGGCCATCGGGGCTTCTGGACGGTCAGCAACCCGCTGTCGGCCCTGTACCGGGACGGCGAGAAGATCTGGGAGGAGCGCGTGAGGCTGCGCGGGCAGCGCATCCGCGTCCCGGCGGAGGCCGGCGCGTACCGCCTGACCACCGACGTCTACCGGCCCGCCACCGTCACGGATGTGAGCACCCGGGTGCGCATGGAATGGACGTTCACCTCCGAACGCCCCGAAGGAGCGGAGACCGTCCCGCTGCCGGCCTCGGTCGTGCGCTACTCCCCGGCACTGGACCTGACCAGCAGTGCGAGGGCAGGCGCTTGGACGAAGGTGCCGTTCTCCGTGCAGGGAAGCGCCTCCGGCACGGCCGTCGAGCGGATCGTGTTCGACGTCTCCTACGACGGCGGAGAGACCTGGGAACGCGTCCGGCGCACGGCGGACGACCACTTCTGGGTCCGTAACCGCGCGGGTGCCGAAGCCGTGTCCCTGCGGGCCGGGTTGACCGACGCCGGCGGAAACACCGTCACCCAGACCGTGTACCGCGCCTACACGCTCGACTGAGGAAACGCCCGGGAACCGGTTCACGGCGGGCACCGTCGTCGCCACTTCGGGCGTCGGTGCCCGCCGTCCCGGCCCGGATTGTCCGGAGGAGGGGCTTGCACGCCCCGGAGGGGACGGACAGTGTGGAGTGAAAGGGAAGAAGACCTCAATAAGGGATATGAAATGGCCAACAGTATCGAACAGCCCCGTGAGTTCGACCTGGTGGGCAACCCCGTCCTGATCGGCGGGACCGGCACCGGCTTCGAGGCGATGCTCCACTACCGCGTCAGTGACGGACACGACGAGGTGACCGGCCACTTCGTGGTGGGCGGCGGAACCGGCGAGTACGCGCACTTCCAGCTCCAGGTGGACGCCGCCGGAGCCGCCTTCCACCGGGACCGCCTCCATGTGGAGATCTTCGAGGTCAGTCCCAAGGACGGCAGCGAGATCCGCAAGGTGACGGTCCCCGTGGTCTACGCACCGCG
The DNA here is from genome assembly GCF_014596915.1 of Streptomyces sp. TRM68416. Lineage (GTDB taxonomy): Bacteria > Actinomycetota > Actinomycetes > Streptomycetales > Streptomycetaceae > Streptomyces. The sequence goes on along the minus strand of NZ_JACVWU010000034.1, from coordinate 28,902 downwards.
GATCGTGGAGGACTACGTCGGCTACCGCGAGTACACCGTGAAGCCGGGGGACACCCTGTCGGCCATCGCCGATACGCACTACGGCGACGCGTCCTTGTACACCCGGATCGTGCGCGCCAACCCGACCCGGATCGACGATCCGGACGTGATCTTCCCCGGCCAGGTCCTGCGGATACCGATCGGCGCATGAGGAGCGCGGACCCCGCTCGGCCTCCGCTGTGTTCTGCGCGGTCCTGCGAGAGGGCTGCCGGCATCCGGGCCCGGTACGACCGTTCCCCCCCCTGACGCATGGCGTGGAGGCGGTTGCACCGGGCCCGAGGGGTGCCGTTGAGACGTGGTCCGGCTGTCCGGTTACCGCCTGGCAGAGCGCGATGCCCGGCCGCTTGCGGGCGGCGGGTCCACTTGACGTGGATGTGCGCGTACGGCCTCGGCTCCCCGGCCGGCACCGCGGCGAAGCAGGGGGAACCAGGGTGTTCGACGACATCGCCGGTGCCGCCCGGAGGGGGCCGCACGCTGCGCCCGCTCAGGTCCGCCGGCGAGAACACCGCCGAATCGACCGTGCTGGTCGGCTTCGACCGGCACCCCGCCGCCGAGGCGACCGGCACTTCCGACCGAATGCGCGGCCTGCTCACCCGGTCCCCCCGCTGGAGCGCAGGCCCTCCGCGGCCGGACCACCCCGCCGTCACGTGGCTGCTGGAACGCCACGACTCCCGGCCGTCCTGCGGAACGCCGGCCGCCACGGACTCCGTCCGGGTGTGCCGTACCCGGGCCCGCACACGGCCCGGCGGCTGACCGACGAGATCTTCGACGCGCTCGACGAACGGACCGTCGTCGTTCCCGGGACCGGCACCCTCGACGTCGTCATCCCCGCACAGGTGAGGTGCTGTCACCTGAACGCGCGCGTGGGGTGCTGGAGTGGGCCCGACGCGTCAGTCGCCCTTGCCGTGCACGGGGCAGCGCGGCCCCGACGACGCCGCGTCGGTCTCCGTCGGCCCGGTCGCCACCGTGGGAGAGCGTCGCGCGAGCCCCAGGCGCAGTCCCCGCGGCATCAGCGTCAGGCGCTCGGTCACCCGCAGTCGGTACGCCGGGTCGGGGAGGAGCTCGTAGCGGCGCAGGAGGAGGCCGAGTACGAGGGTGGCCTCGTGGAGGGCGAACTGGCGGCCGATGCACGCGCGGGCCCCGGTGCCGAAGGGCTTGAAGGTGTGCGGGGGACGGGACCGTACCGCCTTGGGGTCGAAGCGGTCGGGGTCGAACCGCTCCGCGTCCTCGCCCCAGGCCGCCGGGTCGCGGTGCAGCATCGGCGTGAGCACCAGCGCCCACGCGCCGCGCCGCATCGGGTGGTCCCCGGCCAGCACGGTGTCCTCGCGGGCCTCCCTGGCGAAGGCGGGCGCGGTCGGCCACAGCCGTAGCGACTCGTCCAGCACCCGGCGTACGTAGCGGAGCTTGGCCACCTGGTCGTAGCCGGGCCGGGGGGCGCGGCCCCACACCCGGTCCACCTCGGCGCGGGCCCGCGCCGCGACCTCCGGGTGCCGGGCGAGGTAGTGGAGGGCGAAGGACAGGGCGCCGGAGGTCGTCTCGTGGCCCGCCACCAGGAACGTGATGACCTGCCGCCGGACGTTCTGCGCCGACAGTCGTTCCCCGGTCCCGGGGTGGGCCGTCTCCAGCATCCGGTCCAGCAGGTCGCCGTCCCCGCTCTTCGTGCGGCGTTCGCGGACGATGTCGTCGACCGTGCGGTTGAGGTAGGCGATGTCGGCGTCGTTGCGCCGTGCGGCCCGGCGCAGCAGGAAGGGCGTCGGCACGGTGTTGAGCCGTTGCGCGTAGGCGAGCGTGCCCACCATCGCGGTCACGAAGGGGTGCGGCCGGGCCCGCTCGAAGGATCCGAAGTCGTGCCCGAACCCGGTGCGCGCGATGGTCTCCAGGGTCAGCTTGGTCATGTCGCCGGGCACGTCCACGGTCCGGCCCGCGGCGAGCGCCCCGTCCCAGTGGTCGGTGAGCCGCCCGGCCACGTCCAGCATCATCCCGTGGTAGCCCTCCATGGCCTCCCGGCTGAATCCGGGCGCCAGGACATCGTGCGCGAGCTGCCAGTTGGGCTCGTGGTTGTACGCCGTGAACAGCGCGTCCCCGACGACCGGGCGCAGGTTGGCGATGCCGAGCCCCACATGCTTGGCGAACCGCGTCTCGTCCGCGAGGTCGGCCGTCAGCCCGGCACCCCACACGAAGACGAACTCCCTGTTGAACGCCCTGCGTCGGAAGATCGGGCCGAGCATGCGGGCGTACCGCAGGGAGTCCTGGAGCGGGGTGGTCCTGCTGGCGCCGAGGACGTCGCCGAGCAGCGGGAGCCGGTGCGGCGGGTGCGGGATGCGGTGCAGCTCCGGCCAGCCCTGTTCGGCGCTGCGGAATCCCCTCGGCAGTCCGGCCTGCGTCGTCGTCTCGGCCATGACGCGATCTCCCTCGATCCTGCGGCACCTCATCGAACCCATGCGTGTTGTACGTGGGTTCAATAACGGCAATCAGTCTGGTCCGCTCGTTGAACCGACGTCAAGTAAGGTGCGGGGATGAGCGCGAACCAGGGCGAGCGCACCCGGCGCAGGCTCAGCACCGAGGAACGCCGGGAGCAGCTCCTGGCGGTCGGGGCCAGGCTGTTCTCCGAGAGTCCGTACGACGAGGTGTGGATCGAGCAGGTCGCCGAGATCGCCGGTGTCTCGCGCGGGCTGCTCTACCACTACTTCCCGACCAAGCGTGATTTCTTCGCGGCGGTCGTCGAGCGGGAGAGCGAGCGCATGCTGCGGATGACGGCCGCCGTCCCCGGCGTCCCGGTCCGCGAACAGCTCACCGCGAGCCTCGACACCTACCTGGAGTACGTCGAGGCGCACGCCCACGGCTTCCGCGCCTTCCACCGCGCCGACGCGGCGGGCGACCAGGCCGTGCGCAGGGTCTACCAGCGGGCCCTGGCCGCCCAGGAGCAGCAGATCCTGGCGGCGTTGGCGGCCGACCCGGAGTTCGGCGCGGCCCTCGACGCCCGCCCCGACCTGCGGCTCGCGGTACGCGGCTGGCTGGCGTTCACCACGGCCGTCTGCCTGGAGTGGCTGCGCGGCTTCGACCTGACCCGCGAGCAGGTTCGCGAGCTGTGCGCGCGGGCGCTGCTCGGCGTCATCTCACCCTGAAGGCCCGGTAAGGGCTCCGTCGAACCGCAGGAACAGGTCCGCGGTGCCGGTTGGCGTGCGCCCCGATCTTCGATAGGTTAGGCAAGGCTTACCTAATACGGGAGGTACGGGATGGGTGACACCCAGAGCTGGACGGCCGCGCCCGACGCGGCGCAGCGGGCACGGACGGTGCTCGCCGCCGCCTGGTCCTGCGCGGTGACCGCGGACGGCGGCCGCGAGGAGTTCGTCGGCGCGCACACCGTGGCCGAGGACGGCCGGGTGCTCCTGAGCGTGCCCGAGGACAGCCCCCTGGTCACGGCGGCGATCTGCGCGCCCCGCGGTGAACCGACCGCCGTACTGGAGTTCGCGGACGTCGCACCCGTCCCGGTACGCAACCGGATCCGCGCCCGCCTGTGGCTCGCCGGCTGGTTCGCCGCCGAGGGGGACCACCTCGCCTTCCGGCCCACGCGCGTGGTGCTGCGCCGCCCGGACGGCGCCGTGGTCGTCGACCTCGACGAGTTCGCCGCCGCCGCACCCGACCCGCTGGCCCTGGCAGAGGCCCGGCTGCTGACGCACCTCGCCGACTGCCACTCGGACGCCGTCGAACGGCTCACCCGGCTCGTCGAACCCGACAGCCTGCACGGCGCCGTGCGCGTCCAGCCCCTCGCCGTCGACCGGCACGGACTGACGCTGCGCATCGAACGCGCCCGCGCCCACGGCGACGTACGCCTGCCCTTCCACCGGCCCGCCGACGACGTCGCACAGCTCACCGAGCGCATGCACGTGCTGCTCTCGCAGGCGAGCGCCGCCGCCTGCCCCCGCGCCCTACAGCGGCAGCGCACAGACGGCGACGGGTGACGCGAACGGCTCGCCCGCGAGCCGCAGTTCGCCGCTCGCCCCGTCGACGTGGAACACACTCACGTTGCTCGACCGCTGGTTGGCGGCGAACAGCAGCCCGCCGTCCGGCGAGAAGGCGATCTGGCGCGGGAAGTCACCGGCCACCGGCACTGTGTCCAGGAGCCTGAGCCGGGCCCCGTCCGCCTCCACCGCGTACCGGGTGAGGCTGTTGTGGCCCCGGTTGGCGAGATAGGCGTAGGCGCCGTTCGACGTCACCAGGAGCTGCGCCGGATAGCTGGTGCCCGAGCCGGTGCCGGTCGACTGCGGCTCACCGACCGACAACCGGCCGGTCCCGGGGTCGTAGGCGCAGACGGCCACGGTGTTGTCGACCTCGTTGGCGAGGTACGCGTATCGGCCGCCGGGATGGAAGGTCAGATGGCGCGGACCGGCACCCGGCCGGGTCCGCGCGCGGGAGACCTCGGTGAGCTTGCCCTTCGTCTCGTCGAGGCGGTAGGTGTACACCGTGTCGGTCCCCAGGTCGACCGCGAGGACGTGGCCGCCGTCCGGGCTGGTGGCGAACTGGTGGGCGTGGGGGCCCTGTTGACCGGGGCCGGGGGCGGGAGACGTGTGTCTGACCAGGTCGGTGCGCTCCCCGAGCGCGCCCGAGTCCTCGACGGGGTGCACGGCCACACTGCCCGAGCCGTAGTTCGCGCTGAGCAGCCAGCGCCCACCCGGATGCACCGACAGATGGCACGGCGCACCGCCGCCGGTGCTCCGGCTGCCCAACACCGTGCGGTCGGCGAGCCGGACCGCGGTGACGGCCCCCTCCGCCCGCTCGTCGACGGCGTACAGGGTGCGGCCGTCCGGATGCACCGCCAGATACGACGGATCGCCCACGCCGGTGATCACGCCCTCACCGGTGACGCGCCCCGTGACGGGGTCGTAGGAGGCCAGCCCGATGCCCTTGCCGCCGCCCTCGACCGAGGCGTAGGTGCCCAGGTGGAGCGGGCGCGGCCCGGAGGGGCTGCGGGCCGCGCGCGAGGGGCTCGCGCTCGCCTCGGCGGACGCCGCGTCCGCCGGAGCCGGGGCGTCGTCGCAGGCGCTCGCCGCCGGGAGGGCCACCGCGGCGGCCGTCCCCGCGAGGGCGCCGACGAACCGGCGCCTGCTCACGCCACCACTGCCCATGTTCCACCTCGGGTCGTCGCTCGTCCTGCTGTACTGCTGCGACAGCCACCCTCGCGTGGATCACCCGGCCGGTGCAACCGAGGCCTACCAGTCGCCGTCCTCCACCGGGCTGCCCGGCGCGTCCTTGAGCGGCTTCACCTGGCCCGGGGCCGGCTGCTGCCAGGGCTCGTGGTCGTCCCCGATCCAGTCGCCGACCGGCTTCACGGCCTCCAGGGTGTCCGTCGGCGCCAGGTCCTGCGCCTCGTCGTCGTAGTAGTCGAACCAGGGCAGTCCCGCGCGCGTGTACGCCGCCCGGTCCACGGGGGACGGCGGCGGCTCCTCGCCGGTGATGCGGCGCCATTCCGGGGGCGTCACCAGATGGACGAAGACCCGCCCGGCCGGCGTGTCGGACCAGTCGGCCGCCGGGCGGTCGTCCCGGTAGACCTCCTGGCGCATCGAACCGCCCACGCCCAGTCCCATCGCGGCAGCCGCCCGGGGCGCCCCGCGGCCCGGTGCACCGGCCGGAGCCGGGGCCGCGCCCGGAGCGGGCGGCGCCGACATCGCCATCGGCATCGCCACGCCGTAGCCGCCCGTCGCGGTGACCGACCGCTGCCGCTCCGCCCGGAGCCGCTCCTGCTCGCGCCAGCGCTCCCGGGCCTCCTCGGTCAGCGGGAACGACTGGAGCTGCACCCCGCCCCACACCTCCTCGCCGGTGACCTGGCCCTCCACCGTCGCCCCGAGCCCCAGCGGCACGGCCACGAACTGGCGGACCGTGCCCTTGCCGGAGTTGATGCCGTCCAGCCACGGCTGGCGGGGCAGCACCACGTAGTTCTGCGGATCGCGGGTCAGCCGGTCGCTCCACGGCCTGCCCGAGACCGCGCACACCTTGCCCACGCCGACCTGGAGGGCGGCGGGCTCGGTGGTGCCCGCGAAGCTCAGCCACATCGCCTCGCGCAGATACATCGGCAGCATCACGCCGCCGCGCGCCCGCCACGCCTCCGGAACGGTGTCGGGGAAGTCCGACACCCGCCGCACCGGGAACTCGCCAAGACCCGGCGGCAGCGGATGCGTGCCCGACTCGGGCAGCCGCAGCGTGCGGACGAACCGCACCGCCACACCGCCCGGCAGCCGCAGTGTGTTTCCGTCGATGCGTACGCCGCTCATACGTGGACCCCCTTGCTCGGTGACTTCGTCACCTAGAACGACGCGCGGCCACGAGACGGTTCCGGCGCAGCCGCTCCGGGACCCGCAGGCCCTCCCGCAGCCGGGACGGCCGAGGCATGGTCTCCCGCAGCCGGGTCAGCCGCGGCATGCGCTCGCGCTCCTCGCGCGAGACGCGGTCGAGCTCCTCCAGCAGTCGGCGGGAGCGGTGCTCGGTGTCCAGCTCGTCCAGGATGCGGTTGACCTCGGTGAGCACCGCGCCGTGCAGCTGCCACTGGCGGGCGTCGCGCCGGACCTCCTCCAGCAGCAGCCCGGCGAGCTTGTCGCGGGTCGCGGCCGCCTGGCGCAGCTCGGCGGCGAGCCGCTCCTCCGCCGACTCCGCGCTCCGGCTGGCATGGGCGGTGACCAGCACCGCGAAGCTCACCACGGCGTCCGCCAGCTCGGACAGCAACTGCTCCACCACGGCGCCCGTCCGGTCGGGGAACAGCGGCTCGGCCTCGCGTTCCTTCGCCAGGTCGGTGACCGTACGGGCCAGTACGCGCAGGACGACCGTGCAGATCTCCAGGGTGTCCAGCCCGGTGCGCAGCACCACGCGGTGCAGCAGACCCTCGCGCACCCGCGGATTGAGCCGCAGGCTGTCCTCCGCCTGTCTGAGCGCGGCGTCCACCTCGACGATGTCGTGGTCGAGGCGGCGCGCCTCGTGCAGCCGGGCCGCCGCGTGCTCCACCGGCGTACGTCCCGCGGCCTCCTCGCCCATGCTCAGCATCAACTGCCGGATCCGGCGGGCGAGGCCCTCGACGGACTCGCCCGCCTCGCCCACCCACACCGGCGGCGCGAGCAGCAGGTTGCAGCCGAGCCCGACGACCGCGCCGATCAGCGTCTCCAGCACCCGGGCCCAGGCCGTGTCCCCGACGGTCGTCACACCGAGCACCAGCATCGCGCTGATCGCCACCTCGGGGACGTACTCGTTGACCCGCACCAGATGGCCGACGGCCAGCGAGGCCACGATCAGCAGCGCCAGGCTCCACCAGGTCAGACCCACCAGGAGGCTGAAGGCGACGGCGACGAGGACGCCGGCCACCACGGAGTTCACCCGGCGCACACCGTTGGTGAGCGTGGCGTAGAGGGTGACCTGGACGACCAGCAGCGCGGTCAGCGGCGCGGTGAGCGGCGCCTGCTCGGGGCTCAACTGCAGGGCGATGACGTACGCGACCGTCGCCGCGACCGCCGACCGCAGCGTCTGGACGATCACCGGGTCCCGCCCGAGCTTGGTCACCCAGGCACGGAACTCCTGCCACTCCTGTACATCACGCATCCTTGCGGTGTTCCCCTCTCAAGCGGAACGCACATGTCCGCATGAAGGCTCAGGTTGATCGACAACGGGATCACTGGCAAGAGGCGGGGACGGATGCCGTCATGCATCCAGTGTGTCCAGGAAAGCCATGAGATTTCCTGTTGTGCGGGCGATCTGCTCCTCCAGCGTCAGGCTCTCCTCGATCCGCGGGCCCGCCTGGGGGACCTTCCTGCCGCGGAGATAGAGCGAACAGGCGAGGTCGGTGCACATGTACAGGCCGACCGAGTTCCCCTCGCGCCCCGCGGCGCCCGTCTTGCGGGCGGTCATCAGGGAGACGCCGCCGCGCGGATGGGACGTCAGGCACAGGGAGCACATGCTGGTGCGCATCAGGCTGCGCCGCGCGGGCGGGAAGCGCAGGGCGATGCCGACCGGCCGCCCCTCCCGCTCGGTGACCAGATAGCTGCGGTCCGGCGCGCCGGGATCCCGCCAGCCCAGGAAGTCCAGGTCGTCCCAAGGGCGTTCACCGAGGTCCCGGGGCACGGAAAGGCGCTTGGCCTCCCCCTTCGAGCAGTTGATGAACGACTTGCGGATGTCCTGCTCGTCGAGTGGTCTCATGAGGGGCTCCCGGGATGTGCGTCGCGAAACCTAGGGGGACTAGGCATTTGACTAGGTTAAGAAGCTTCGCGAGGGGGAGGCCAGTGAATTACGACGCCGACGGCTCCGCGCGCGCGAGAGCTGCTCTGCGGCATGTCGCGGCCGCGTCCGACGGACCGGCCGTCGATCCCGCACTGCGCATCACGCTGAATTTCCACCCCGACCGGCAGTCGAGCGGCGTCTCCGTGCTGCACGCGCTGACCCGGGACGGCGTCTACTACTCCCAGTTCGTCACCGGCACCAGCAACGGCGGCCTCACCGCCCACCCCGGCGGCGACCGCCACCGCTGGGAGAGCCGCATCTTCGGCGGCGCCTACGACGACGCCGACCCGCACGAGCGGCCCGTGTACGGCGCCCTGAACTTCCGTCACCAGGTCGTCGGCGCCGCCCCGCGGTTCGGCTCCGCACTTCCGGCTCACCGCCGCGACCCTCGCCCGCGCCACCTTCTGCTACCCCGACAGCGCGGCCGAGCCCACCGACTTCGGGGTCGCCGCCGCCCTGCCGCTCGTCGCACTGGCCGAAGCCGACGAGCAGGACGCGCTCAACGACTACGTGGAGGCGCACATCCACGGCGGCGTCGACCTCGCCCGCGGCGTGGAGGCGCTCGTCCTGGACGCCTGCTACCGCGGCACGCCCGTCGAGGTCGCGGCCCGGGGGCTGCCCTGTCCCGTCGAGTGGCACCCCGGCTACCGGCTCACCGTCCCCGAACTGCACCGCCACGCCGACTACCGCGGCCGGGAGTACGCCGACCTGGGCGCCCGTATCGCACGCGACGGCCTGATCGACCCGAGTGCCATCGGGGACGCCGCCCGCTCCGGCCGCCACGCACTCCAGGACCTGAAGACGGTCTGGCACACCCTCGCCCGGTTCGGCGCGCCGGAGGGTGCGGGGACGGCCCACCGCGCGGCCACCCGTGTGAGGTGAGCCACACGGCACTGTGACCGCCTGTACCCGAGGTGTGATCATGGGCCGGTCCGCATGCGATGCGAGCCGAGAGGACAGGAGCTGGCCATGGGGGGCCAAGTCGGCAGCGACGGCGGGGTCATGGACCGGAACGGAGACCCGGACCTCGCCACCCGGGTCTTCGTCGACCACCGCAGACTCCTGTTCACCGTCGCCTACGAGATGCTCGGCTCGGCGGCCGACGCGGAGGACGTCGTCCAGGAGACCTGGCTGCGCTGGACGGACGTCGACCTCGACACGGTACGGGACCACCGCGCCTACCTGGTGCGGATCGCCACCCGCCAGGCGCTCAACCGGATGCGCACGCTCAGCCGCCGCAAGGAGTCCTACGTCGGCTCCTGGCTGCCCGAGCCGCTGCTGACCGCGCCCGACGTGGCCGACGACGCCGAACTGGCCGACAGCGTCTCGATGGCGATGCTGCTGGTGCTGGAGACCCTCGCGCCCGTCGAGCGCGCGGTGTTCGTCCTGCGCGAGGTCTTCGACGTGCCCTACGAGGAGATCGCCGACGCCGTCGAGAAGACCCCCGCCGCGGTCCGCCAGATCGCCCACCGCGCGCGGGTGCACGTCGCGGCCCGCCGCCCCCGCGGAACCACCTCCGCCGCCCAGAGCCGCGCGGCCCTCGACGCCTTCCAACGGGCCGTCGAAACCGGCGAACTGCAAGGCCTGTTCGACATCCTCGCCCCGGACGTCGTCGTCCTCGCCGACGGCGGCGGCATCCGCAAGGCCGTCCCGCGGCCCGTCGTGGGCCTGGACAAGGTGGTGCGCCTGCTGGCCGGCGGCCTGGTCAAGGCCGGCTCCGCGCTGTCGGCCGAGGCGGCGCAGGTCAACGGCGCCCCGGCGCTGCTCCTGTGGCAGGAGGACGACCTCCACTCCGTCGTCACGCTGCGGATCGACGAAGACCTCGTCACCGGGATCTACTTCGTGCGCAACCCCGAGAAACTGCTGCGGATGCAGCAGCAGCACGCCGTGGGCCGCTGAGCCGACCGGCACCACCCGTGGTCGTACGGCACGCCGGGTCCGTAGAGTGCCTGGCGACGCGAATCGGTACGGGGAGGGCGAGCGACGGTGACGGACTCCTGGGAACGGGCCCGGCGGATGCTCGCGAGGGCGGGCCTGCCGTCCGAAAGCCTCGCCCAGGTACGCCTGTTGGCGGGGGGCACGTACAACACCGTCGAGGAGCTCCGCCTCACCGACGGCAGCCGCTACGTGCTGAAGGTGCCGCCCGCCGCGACCGTCCCGGGACTGCGGCACGAACGTGAACTGCTCGTGTCCGAGGCGGAGTTCTACCGCGCGGCCACCACCGTCGGTGTGCCCGCGCCGCGCGTGGTGGCCCTCGCGGAGCGGCAACTGCTGATGACCGCCTGCCCGGGCGACCCCTGGGACGACTCGCTCACGGACGCCGAACAGGAGGAACTGCGCGGCGAGTTGGGCCGCCAGGTGGCCCGGCTGCACCGTGTCACCGGTCCGGGCTTCGGCTATCCGTCCGGCGCCCTGGGGCCCCTCGCCCCCGACTGGCGCACCGCCTTCACCGCCCTGCTCGACGCCGTCCTCGACGACGCCCGGCATTACGGCGCCCGGCTGCCCCGCTCCGCCGACGACACGGCCCGCACGCTCCGGGCCGCCCACCCGGCCCTCGACGACATCACCGTCCCGCGCCTGGTCCACTTCGACCTGTGGCCGGGCAACATCCTGGTCGACCGCTCCACCGGCACGCCCCGCATCGGCGGCCTCATCGACGGCGAGCGCATGTTCTGGGGCGACCCGGTCGCCGACTTCGTCTCCCTGGCCCTGCTGGGGGACATCGAGAAGGACGAGGCGTTCCTCGCGGGCTACCGGGAGGCCGACGGCCGGGTCGACTTCGACACCCCGACCCGGCTCCGGCTGGCCCTCTACCGCGCCTACCTCTACCTGATCATGATCACCGAGACGATACCGCGCGGACCCGACCCCGGACGCGACCGCTGGGTGCAGGAAGCGGTCGCCCCGGAGCTGACCGCGGCGCTCGACGAGATCGAGGCGCTGAGCCGCACCGCCTGAGCCGTCCGCCCGGCGCCCCCCCTGACGTTTCGCCGCCCGCCCGGGAGGTACTCGCGTGTGGCCTCGGGGCGCCCGTGACCCGCACGTGGACCGCACGGGGAACGCGTGGGAAGGAGGACGCCGTGGACGACCGTCGATTCGAAGGACCCGGCGAGAACGGCGACGCCGTCCCCAGGGACATGCCGGACCAGCAGGTCGGTGACGGCAAGGACCCGTGGGACGTGGACCCGAAGGACGTGGACTCCGGGGACGAGGAGGACGACGCCGACGTCCCCGACGCCGACGAGGCCGGAGCAGGCCGCAGGTCGGGTCCCCGGTCGGCCTCCGTCCACCCCGAACAGCCGGTACCGGACGAGTCCTCCGCCTGATCCCGCCCGCCGCAGGGCCCGACCGCATCGGTCGGCGCCCCCGCCCCGCACGCGGGGCGGGGGCGCCGAAGGGCCGTTCGACCTGATCCCGCCGACCTGTCTCGCGTCCGCGCAAGCCGCACTTCAGCGGTCCGCCGGCCCGGTCGGGTCAGTCTCGTGTCCGTGCAAGCCGCACCTCGGGGGTCCTTCGGCCCGATCGGCTGAGCCTTGCGTCCGCGCAAGCCGCACCTCGGGGGCCCGTCGGCCCGGTCGGCTCAGCTCGCCTTCCGGCCGCGCAGCGGGTCGGTGTCGGCGCCCTCCCCCTGCCGCATGCCGAGCAGGAACTCCTCCAGTACCTGCGGTGCCGTGCGCTCGGGGCGCCAGCGCAGTTCCGAGCGGGCGCGGGTGCAGTCCATCAGGGGCAGCCGGAGCACGGCGTCGAACAGGTGGGGCGAGGCCGGCAGGAGGTGCAGCCCCCACGCGGCGGCGATCGCCGAGCGGGCCGCCGTCCGCGGCAGCCGGACCGGGCGGGCGCCGAACATCTCGCCCAGCAGCTCCGCGTCGACCGGCGGCTCGGCGGCCAGATTGAAGGCGCCGCGCACATCGGCGTGGACCGCGAGCCGGTAGGCCTCGGCCGCGTCGTCGGTGTGCAGCGCCTGCACCCGCAGCCCGGGGATGTCGGGCAGGAAGGGCAGCAACTGCGGCCGCACCAGGGGGCCGGGCAGGAAGCGTCCGCCGAAGATCCGGCGCTGCTCGCTCGCGGACTCCCGCTTGAAGAGGAACGCGGGCCGCATGCGGACCACCCGCACGTCCGGATGCTCGCGCTCGAAGGTGTCCAGGGTCCGCTCCAGGTAGGCCTTCTCCCGGCAGTACGCGGCGTCCGGCCAGCCGTGCGTCGGCCACGACTCGTCCACGGAGCGGTCCTTCGGGCCGGGCGAGTACGCCCCGACCGAGGACGCGTGGATCAGGGCCGGCACCCCGGCCGCGGCCACCGCGTCGAACACCCGGATCGCGCCGAGCACGTTCGTGCGCCACGTCGCCGCCGGATCATGGGTCGGCTGGAACGCCCAGGCCAGGTGCACGACGGCGGACGCGCCCGCGAACTCCTTGGCGAGGTCCGCCCGGTCGGAGGCCAGGTCGACCGCGGACCACTCCGTCTTCGGGGGCGACCAGCCGGGCACCCTGCGGGCCAGACCCAGCACGGATCCGACCTCGGGATCCTCGGAGAGGAGCCGCACCACGCTCGTACCGACGTTGCCGGTGGCACCCGTGACGACGATCCTGCTGCCCGCTGCGCTGCTCACCTTCGGCTCCTCTCGGCCGCTGTGGGGGCGTCCCGAGTACCCGGCGGGCGGGGATGCACGCGAGGCTTCGCACAGCGGGCAGAAAGAAGCCCCGACCGCGACGGGGGATTCGCGGTCGGGGCGGACCGAAGGCGGGTACGGATGGCGGTCGCCTCTCGGCGAAAGGCTCCACAGGGCTTCAGCCGAACGATCTTCCCTGTGGGCGAAAGGTGAGGCCCGGGGACACTGTCCCATCCGTACCCACGCCTGGTTCAACGGGCAACCACTCGCGGGTGTTCCAGGAGGCCAACCCGTTTTGGGGTGATCTGCGTCACGGGTCGATCAGGGCGAACGGACTCTGCGCGAGCGAGGCGAGCAGCTCCGCCGGACCGTCGTACACCGCGTCCGCGCCGGCCTCCTCCAGGTCGGCCCGCGGAATGCCCCCGCACAGCACGGCGGCACAGCGCACCCCGGCCCGGGTGCCCGCCCGCATGTCCCACACGGTGTCCCCGACGAACACGGCCCGCTCGGCGGGGACGCCGGCCAGCTCCAGGGCGTGCTCCACGGGCTCGGGCGCGGGCTTGCCCTCCTCGACGTCGTCCGCGCTCGCCGTGGCCGTGATGGCGTCGTCCGCGGAGATCGCCCGGCGCAGCGCGCCCAGCTCCGCGCCGCCGGCCGAGGTGGCGAGCACCACCGTCCAGCCCTCGCGGTCCAGCCGGCGCAGCAGCCGCCCGGCGTCCTCCAGCGCGGGAAGGCGGTCGAAGTACTGCCCGTACAGGGCCTTGTGGGCGGCGCTCAGCTCCGCGTCGAGGTCCTTGTCCCGGTCCTCGCCCAGCAGGTGGGCGACCAGATCGTCGGAACCCAGCCCCACAGCCCGGTGCACGGCGTGCATGGGCACCCGGTGGCCCGCCTGGCGGAAGGCCTCCCACCAGGTCACGACATGGAGGTGGTTGGTGTCGACGAGCGTGCCGTCGACGTCGAACACGGCCGCGCGTCCCATGAACCCGCTCCTCTCGTTCGTCGTCCGTCCCGCCCGAGTACCACGTCACGTCCCCGCCACGCGCGCGGGCGTCCGGCGCTCCCGGGTCCAGGCCAGCAGCTCCTCCAACGACCAGGTCGTGACGACGCGCTCGGCCGGCACCCCGCACTCCTCCGCCCGGGCGCAGCCGAGGACCTGCCAGTCCAGCTGGCCCGGAGCGTGCGCGTCGGTGTCGATCGAGAACAGCGCGCCCGCCGCGACCGCCCGGCGCAGCAGCCGGCGCGGCGGGTCCAGCCGCTCGGGCCGACTGTTGATCTCCACGGCGGTACCGGTCTCGGCGCACGCGGCGAACACCTCCTCCGCGTCGAACGCGGACTCGGGCCGACCCCGCCCGGTGACCAGCCGCCCGGTGCAGTGCCCGAGCACGTCGGAGTGCGGATCGCGGACGGCGGCCACCATGCGGCGGGTCATCGACCGGGCGTCCATGCGCAGCTTGGAGTGGACCGAGACCACCACGAGGTCCAGCCGGTCCAGCAGCTCGGGCTCCTGGTCCAGCGAGCCGTCGTCGAGGATGTCGCACTCGATCCCGGTCAGCAGCCGGAACGGCGCCCAGGTCTCGTTCAGCGCCGCCACCACCTCCAGCTGCTCGCGCAGCCGCTCGGGCGACAGGCCGCGGGCCACCGTGAGCCGGGGGGAGTGGTCGGTGAGCACCGCCCACTCGTGACCGAGCGCGGCGGCCGTCCGGCCCATCTCCTCGATCGGGCTGCCGCCGTCCGACCAGTCGGAGTGCAGATGGCAGTCCCCGCGCAGCAGCGCCCGCAGCCCGGCACCGGCCCCGTCGTACGGCCGCCCGGCCTCGCCCTCCAGCTTCCGCAGATAGCCCGGCACCTCACCGTCCAGCGCCTCGCGCACCACCTGCGCCGTCTTCGGACCGACCCCGCGCAGCGCCTCCAGCGTCCCGGCCGCCGCCCGCTCCCGCAGCTCCGCCGCCGGCAGCTCCGCCAGCACCCGGGACGCGGTGCGGAAGGCCCGTACCCGATAGGACGGCGCCAGGGACCGCTCCAGCAGGAAGGCGATCCGGTCCAGTGCCTCGACGGGATCCATCGCCACCTCCACCTCCAGGGTTCCCCAGGGCCGCGCGCGCCGCACGACGGGCGGACCGTTTGTCCGCGACGCGCCCGGGTACTGCGATGCGCGTCCCGCCGTTGCCCCGAGGAGGAGGCCCGCCATGTCCGACCCCACCGCTCCCCGCACCAAGGTGGCCGTGATCACCGGCGCCGACTCCGGCATCGGACGGGCGACGGCGGTCCGCCTGGCCCGGGCGGGGATGGACGTCGGGATCACCTGGCACAGCGACCTCGAGGGTGCCGAGGAGACCGCCGAGGAGGTCCGCGCCCACGGGCAGCGGGCCGCCGTGGCCCGGATGGACCTCACCCGGCTGCCCGTCGCCGCCGACACGGTCGACGAGCTGTGCGACCGGCTCGGCCGCGTGGACGTCCTGGTCAACAACGCCGGTACGGGCACCAGGACGCCCTTCCTCGACCTGGAACCGGACGTGGTGCGCGAAGTCGTCGAAGTCGACCTGATCGGCCCGTTCCTGTGCGGTCAGCGGGCCGCCCGGCACATGATCCGGCAGGGCGACGGGGGCCGGATCGTCAACGTCACCTCCGTCCACGAGCACCAGCCGCGGGTGGGCGCCGCACCCTACTGCGCGGCCAAGGGCGGACTCGGCCTGCTCACCCAGGTGATGGCCCTGGAACTCGCCGAGCACGGCATCACCGTCAACGCCGTCGCCCCCGGCGAGATCGCCACGCCGATGACCGGCCAGGAGGACGTCGACGTGCACGCCCAGGAACGCCCCGGCGTGCCGCTCGGCCGTCCCGGCGACGCACGGGAGGTCGCCGCCGTGATCGCCTTCCTGGCCGGCCCCGACGCCTCGTACGTCACCGGTGCCTCCTGGGCCGTGGACGGCGGCATGCTGCGGATGGGACCGCAGGCCGGCTCCCACCTGGGCAGCAACGACTGGCGGCGCCCGTGAGACTGCGCACCAGCTCGTGGGAGAGCCCCGGCTTCAGCCGCGTGCGCTGCGGACGGGGCTTCCGCTACCGCGACGTGGACGGCAAGCCGCTCACCGACGCCGAGCAGCTCGCCCGGATCCGGGCGCTGGCCATCCCGCCCGCCTGGGCCGACGTGTGGATCTGCCGCTGGCCCAACGGACACCTCCAGGCCGTCGGCACCGACGACGCCGGGCGCCGCCAGTACCTCTACCACGAGCACTTCCGCGCCGAGCAGGAGCGGGCCAAGCACGCACACGTGCGCGAGGTGGCCCGTTCGCTGCCCGAACTGCGGGCCCGGGTCGCCGAGGACCTCGCGGGCCGCGGGCTGAGCCGGTCCCGGGTCACCGCCTGCGCGGTGCGCCTGCTCGACCTCGGCTTCTTCCGCGTCGGCAGCGATCGGCACACCCGGGCGAGCGAAACGTACGGCCTGACGACGATGCTGCGCGAGCACGTCACCCTCGGCCGGGACGAGATCACGTTCGGCTATCCGGCCAAGGGCGGCACCGAAACGGTGCGGGCGCTCGTGGACGAGCAGGCGCACGCCGCCGTAGGAGCGCTTCTGCGTCGGCCGCGGGGCGGGCAGCGACTGCTGGCCTTCTGGGAGGGGCGCGCCTGGCACGACCTGCGCGGCGAGGACGTGAACGAGGCCCTGCGCAGGCTGTCCGGGACGGAGATCACCGCCAAGGACTTCCGCACCTGGCACGCCACGGTGCTGGCCGCCGTCGCGCTCGCCGTCACCGCCGGGGACGCCCGCGACACACCGGCCGCCCGGCGCCGCCAGGCGAGCCGCGCCGTCCGCGAGGTCAGCCACTACCTGGGCAACACCCCCGCCGTCTGCCGGGCCTCCTACATCGACCCCGAGGTCTTCGAGCTCTTCGAGCGGGGCAGGACCGTCGCCCCCGCCCTCACCCGGCTGGGCGAGCACGGGGTCTTCGGCCGTCCGGCCACGCAGGGAGCGGTCGAGGCGGCCGTCCTGGACCTGCTGGCCGGATGAGCCGTCCGGTTGGCAATCGCCGGATGCGTTCTACGCTCTATTGCATGACCGAAATCGCGAGCCCCTACATCTCCCACCCCCGGATCATGGTGCTCGGGGTGCAGCCGGGCACGCCTCCGTTCCGCATCGTGGAGATCGACGGAATGGTGGTCGGCGAGGCGAAAGCCGTCGTCGACGTACTGGAAGCCGCCGCGGCATACGGCATCACCGTCCACGATCTGGACGACCCGGACGTGGTCAGGTGGGTCGGCGGGGACAAGTTCACCTGGACCCGACACTAGGACCGCTCAGCCCACGGTCCGCCACTGACCGGCGCCGGCGCGGGTCCGGCGCTGCACCCGGGCGCCTTCGCCGTGCCCGCGCCCCACCGAAGCGTCCCCCTGGCGTGTCTGGTGCTTCTGGTGCAGATGATGCAGGTGATGTGACGACCTTCACCCCCCATGTAGCCGAAAGTGATGAATTCCTTACGCAACAGGCGCGTAAGGGACTGTACGCAGATCACGCGCGACCATGGAGGTTCTCCGAGTGCGACCGTTCACCCTCAACTACGTCTGTTCCGGCGGGCTTACGACCACGGTGACGCCGTACCACTACGACGCCGCGCGGCAGCTCAACGTGCTGGCCGACGGCCGCCCGGCCGTCATGGACCGGGAACTGCTCCTCGCGGCCGGCACGACGGCGTCCACCGCGGGTTCCCAGACGCACTTCGACGACTGAGGAACCGCCACCGTATGACCGTACTGATCCTCACGTCCGAGGAGGACGTGACCGCCGACATGGTGGTGGCCAGGCTCCACGGGACGGGGACCCCCGTGATGCGCCTCGACCCCGCCGACCTGCCCGGCAAGGCCGTGCTGTCCGCCGACTACGCGCACGGCGACTTCGTCGGCCATCTGTCGGTCAACGGGCACGTGCTCAGCATGGGCGGCCTGCGTTCCGTGTGGATGCGCAGGCCCGGCGAACCGGCGGCGCACGCGGCCCAGCCCTCGCCGTGGCTGACCGCCGAGACCCGGCAGGCGCTCTTCGGCATGCTCTTCTCCGCCTCCGCGCGGTGGATGAACCACCCGCGCGACGCGGAACGCGCCCGCCTGAAGCCCTGGCAGCTGAGGGTCGCCCACCTCAGCGGCTTCGCCGTGCCGCCGACCGTGTTCACGACCTCGCCGCGGCTGGCGCGGGAGTTCGCCGAGGAGCACCGGAACGTGGTGGTGAAGTCCGCCTCGGGGCCGCCGCCCGACGCACCGGGCACGGCCCTGCCGACGACGCTGATCGGCCCCGACACGGACTTCTCCGCCGTAGCGGCCGGTCCGGCCCTGCTCCAGCGCTATGTGCCCAAGCGGGCCGACATCCGGCTGACCTGCGTCGGCGTACAGCAGTTCGCGGCGCGCAAGACGGCAGCACCGGACCAGGTCGACGGGCGCTACGGCGACACCGGGCACGGCTGGGAACCGGTCGCCGTACCCGGACGCATCGCGGGCGCCGTGCGCGACTACATGCGCCTGGCCTCGCTGGCGTTCGCCGCCTTCGACTTCGCCGAGGACGAGGACGGCGTCTGGTGGTTCCTGGAATGCAACCAGGGCGGCCAGTTCGGCTTCGTGGAACTGGAGACCGAGCAGCCGATCTCCGCCGCCCTCGCCCTCTGGCTGGCCCGCCCGAAGGACGGAGCCGCCTAAACGCTCCCTTCCCGCGCGTGCACCGCCCGCCCGATGCGCCGGCCCAGCAGCAGGTAGCCGAGCAGCGCCCCCGTGGTGTTGAGGATGACGTCGTCGACGTCGAAGGCGCGCCCGGTGACCAGGGCGCCCTGGGCGAACTCGACCAACAGCATCACGGTCGCCGTCAGCAGCAGCACCCGCAGCGCACCCCGGGCCTTCGGCGCGAGGACCGGGGCGAGCACGCCGAACGGCACACCGAGCAGCACGTTCCCGCCGATCTGCTTGACGGCGTCGCGCAGGGCGGGCTGGTCGAGGTAGGCGCGCAGGGACCGGCCGGGCCGCATGTTGGTGTGGGTCAGCGACTCCGAGGCGGGGGAGGGCTGGAGCGTGAGCCGGGCCAGGACGACGGCGAACGCGACCATGAGGGCGAACGCGGCGAGTACGGCCGTCAGGCGGGCCAGGAACCGAAGGGGGTTGCGCACGCGTGGGACGGCACGGGCCATGGGGGTCCTCCAGTCTTCAACTTCCCTTCGTGGTAAGGCGGTTACCCCCACGGCCCCCTGATCACGCTGTTCCGTAGCGGACCTCCACCTCCTTGAAGCCGAGTGAGCGCAGCAGCCCCTTGAGCATGTCCGTGGTGTTGCTCTCGGCCCGCTTGGTCAGCTCGCTCTCCTTCGCGGCCTCGCCGATGTGCCGGGCGGCGAGCTTCTGTACGGCCTGCTCGCTGTTGGGGTTGTCCGAGAAGAGGTCGCCGAGCCGGTCGAGCAGCCCGCGCTGCTTGGAGACGGCGTAGGAGCGGTCCGGGTCGAGCGCGGGCTCGCCGAGTGCCGCGTGCGGCAGTTCGATCGTGGCGGACGTACGGTCCTCGTCGACCTGCACGTCGTCCTTGCCGACCTTGCCGAGGTCGACGTAGGCGTCCACGGTGCCCGCGCCGACGTACAGCGTGCGGGAGCCGCGGATCGCGTCGGGCAGGTACTTGGCGTCCTTCTCCAGATCCACGACCACCTGGAAGTTGCCGGAGGCGGCGTCGTAACGGCTGATGTCCTGGATGGACTCCAGCAGGGCGGGGCCGGAGCGGTCGTGGGTCTCCGTGCCGAACAGGTCCTTCAGACCCGTGATCGCACTCAGCGCGAGCCCGGCGAACAGCAGCGCGAGCACCAGCGCGACGGCGCTCACCGCCTTCGCCCAGCCGGGGAGGCTTCTGGACATGCGTCTGATGGGAGTCGTCATGGCGACGGCCCTCCTTCCTACTGTTCGAATGCCCCCCAAGAGCCGCGTGAGACCGCCCGGTTGGCCGATTGGCGCCCCTGGCGGAAGCACACGGGGGCGCAACCGCGTGGCAGGGACCTCCCGGTACGGCAGCGCGAGCCGCACCGCCGCGGCCACCGCGGTGCGTTCGCCGCCGGTTTTCGGGCGGTCAGTAGCATGTGGCCGACAGCCGGAATGATCATGCGAGGAGCGGATCGTGCGAGACATCGCCGTCTTCAGTGGTAGTGCCCACCCCGAACTGGCGGCCGAGGTCTGCGCGCATCTCGACGTGCCCCTCAGCCCCACCCGGATCAGCCGGTTCGCCAACGACTGCCTGGAGGTGCAGCTTCAGGCCAACTGCCGGGAGCGGGACGTCTTCCTGATCCAGCCGCTGGTCGCCCCCGTCCAGGAGAACCTGGTCGAGCTGCTGCTGATGTGCGACGCGGCCCGCGGGGCGTCCGCCGGCCGGATCACCGTCGTCATGCCGCACTATTCCTACGCCCGCTCCGACAAGAAGGACGCGCCCCGGATCTCCCTGGGCGGGCGCCTGGTGGCCGATCTGATGGTCGCGGCCGGGGCGAGCCGGGTCCTCGCCATGACGCTGCACTCGCCGCAGGTGCACGGCTTCTTCTCGGTACCGGTGGACCATCTGCACGCGCTGCGCGAACTGGCCACGCACTTCCGGCAGTACGACCTGTCCCGGGCCACCGTCGTCTCGCCCGACCTGGGCAACGCCAAGGAGGCCGCCGCCTTCGCCCGGATGCTCGGCGCCCAGGTGGCCGCCGGCGCCAAGCAGCGGTTCGCGGACGACCGGGTGAGCATCAACTCCGTCATCGGCGAGGTCGCCGGACGCGATGTCATCGTGCTGGACGACGAGATCGCCAAGGGCAGCACCGTCCTCGAACTCCTCGACCGTCTACGGGAGTTGGGCCCGCGCTCGATCCGGGTCGCCTGTACGCACGGTCTGTTCACCTCCGGTGCGCTCAAGCGGATCGGCGAGCAGCCGGACGTACTGGAGATCGTGTGCACCAACACGGTCCCGGTGCCGGAGGAGGAGCGCACCGAGAAGCTGCGGGTCCTCACCGTCGCCCCCCAGCTCGCCGAGGCCGTGCGCCGCATTCACAACGGTGAGTCGGTCAGCGCCCTGTTCGACGCGCCGCGGAGCGAATAGACAGGAAACATCCGGGCAAGGCCCGGCCTCACTCACGTGACCTGGAGGGCCCAGTGGCGAAGGCGAAGTTCGAACGCACCAAGCCGCACGTGAACATCGGCACCATCGGTCACATCGACCACGGCAAGACCACGCTCACCGCGGCCATCACCAAGGTGCTGCACGACCGGTACCCCGACCTGAACCCGTACACGCCGTTCGACCAGATCGACAAGGCGCCCGAGGAGCGGCAGCGCGGCATCACCATCTCCATCGCCCACGTGGAGTACCAGACGGAACGCCGGCACTACGCCCACGTCGACTGCCCGGGGCACGCCGACTACATCAAGAACATGATCACCGGTGCGGCCCAGATGGACGGCGCGATCCTCGTCGTCGCCGCGACCGACGGGCCGATGCCGCAGACCAAGGAACACGTGCTGCTGGCCCGGCAGGTGGGCGTGCCGTACATCGTCGTCGCGCTCAACAAGACGGACATGGTGGACGACGAGGAGATCCTGGAGCTGGTCGAGCTGGAGGTGCGCGAGCTGCTCACCGAGTACGAGTTCCCGGGCGACGACGTGCCGGTGGTCAAGGTCTCGGCCCTCAAGGCGCTGGAGGGGGACGAGCAGTGGACCCGGTCGGTGCTCGACCTCCTCGACGCGGTCGACACGGCGGTGCCGGAACCGCAGCGTGACGTGGACAAGCCGTTCCTGATGCCGATCGAGGACGTGTTCACCATCACCGGCCGCGGCACCGTGGTCACCGGCCGGATCGAGCGCGGCACGCTGCACGTCAACAGTGAGGTCGAGATCATCGGCATCCACGAGCAGAGGACGAAGACGACCGTCACCGGCATCGAGATGTTCCGCAAGCTCCTGGACGAGGGCCGGGCCGGGGAGAACGTCGGACTGCTGCTGCGCGGGGTCAAGCGCGAGGACGTCGAGCGCGGGCAGGTCGTCATCAAGCCCGGATCGGTCACCCCGCACACGGAGTTCGAGGCGCGCGCGTACATCCTGTCCAAGGACGAGGGCGGCCGGCACACCCCGTTCTTCGACAACTACCGTCCCCAGTTCTACTTCCGCACGACCGACGTCACGGGCGTGGTGACCCTGCCCAAGGGCACCGAGATGGTGATGCCGGGCGACAACACCACCATGTTCGTGCAGTTGATCCAGCCGATCGCGATGGAGGAGGGGCTGAAGTTCGCGATCCGTGAGGGCGGCCGGACCGTCGGGGCCGGTCAGGTCACCAGGATCGTGAAGTAGCGCGGTCCGGCGCACACGGCACGGGTCACAGCGAGCCGGACGTGGCCTCGGGGCGGCTCTGCCCGAGCGCCGCGTCCAGCGTCGGATGCGGAGGCAGCAGCCGGGCCAGACCGGTGATCCGCAGCATGCGCAGGGTGAGCGGGTGCGTGCAGACCAGGTGGAGCTCTCCGCCGTGGTCGAGGACCCGGATCCGCGCCCGGTACAGCAGGCGCAGGCCGGAGCAGTCGAAGAACTCCACCGGCCGGAGGTCGATCACGATCCGCGGCTCGGCACGCGCCGTCACCCGGTCCAGGTGGGCGACGATCTCGACCGCCGCGGCGATGTCGATCTCGCCGCGGAACTCCAGCACCGTGTGCCCCCGGTCCTGGCGGACGCACAGGTGACGGCTGAGCGGCGCGGGTTCCTGCTGCACGTCGATGTCGCCTCCAGCCGGCTGATACGGCGGTGGGTTGCAGGTCACCGGGGGCCGGGGTGACATCGTGCAGCGAGCCTACGAGTGCGGGGATGTCACCGGACACCGAGTGAGTGCAAAACCGTTCCTCGTCCAGCAAGTTACCCCCGATGGGATGAACTTGAGCATGTTCGATTGACATATGTCTTCGAATTCGGCCGGAGTCTTCCGGAGGTGACCGGGGTGAGGCTACGACAGCCTGTGCCGGGTCTACGACAGGGCGTGCCAGGCCTTCGACAGGGCCTGGCGGAACTGCTCGGACTGGTGTGCCGTGAGATCGCGGACCATCCGCTCCTCCAGCTCCCGCACCGGCCCTTCGTGCCGGGCGAGCACCTCGCGCCCCGCGTCGGTGAGCAGGATGAGCAGCTCCCGGCGGTTGCGCGGATTGCGCTCCCGGCGGACCAGGCCCCGCCCCTCCAGTGACCGGACGAGATCGGCGATGGACTGCGCCGTCACGAACGAGTCCCGGGCCAGCTGGGCGGCCGACAGCCCGTCGTGCCGCTCCAGCACGGTCAGCGCGGTGTACTGCAGCGCGGTGATCCCCGAGGGCCTGACCAGCTCGTCCAGATGGGAGCGGACCACGAGCTCCACCTGCTTCACCATGTAGAGGAGCGACGGAGGAGCCTTGGTTCCCTGCGTGCCGACCATGGACGCAGCCTAGAGCATTGACAGGATTCCTGTCTGTAACGAGACTGCCAACCAACAGGAATCCTGTTTGTTGAACTCTTGGCAACGAGGCTGAGGAGTGGCGATGACCGCGTACGAGACCGAACCCGGCCGACTGTTCATCGGAGGCCGCTGGCGCGAGGCCGCCGACGGAGCGCGCGCCGACGTGGTCGACCCGTCCCGCGGCGCGGTCGTCACCACCGTCGCCGAGGCGGGCCCCGCCGACGTCGACGCCGCCGTCCGCGCCGCGCGCCAGGCCTACGACGACGGCGCCTGGTCCGGGCTCAGCGGCCGCGAACGCGGCCGGATCCTGCACCGGGTCGCCGAACTGATCCGGGCCAACGCCGACGAACTCGCCGCCCTGGAGAGCCTCGACGTCGGCAAGCCGATCACCCTGTGCCGCGCGGTCGACGTCACCAACGCGGCCAACGACTACGAGCACTGCGCCGCCCTGGCCCACTCCCTGCACGGCGCCCAGCGCGACACCCCCCTGAACGCCCTCGCCTACACCCGGCGCGAGCCGCTCGGCGTGGTTGCGGCCATCACGCCCTTCAACTTCCCGCTGATCCTGGCCGGTTCGAAGATCGGCCCCGCACTCGCGGCCGGTAACACCGTGGTCCACAAACCGGCCGACGAGACCCCGCTCAGCGCCCTGTACATGGCCCGCCTGCTCACCGAGGCGGGCGTCCCCGACGGCGTCGTCAACGTCGTCACCGGCACCGGCCCGGTGGCGGGCGAGGCCCTGCTGCGCCACCCCGGCGTCGACAAGATCGCCTTCACCGGGTCGACCGCGGTCGGCCGGCACGCCGCGAGCGTCGCGGGCGAGGCACTCAAGCCCGTCACCATGGAACTCGGCGGCAACGCCGCCCACCTCGTCTTCGCCGATGCCGACCTGGAGAAGACGGTCGGCGCGGTCATCAAGGCCTTCGTCTTCAACACCGGCCAGTTCTGCATGGGCGGCCCGCGCCTGCTGGTGGCCCGCCCGGTCCACGACACCCTGCTCTCCATCCTCGCCGACGCGGTCCCCGGCGTACCGGTCGGCGACCCCCGGCGGCCCGAGACCGTCGTCGGCCCGATGGCGGGGGAGAAGCACCTGAAGAAGGTCGAGGAGTACGTCGAGCTGGCCCGCAAGGAGGGCGGCCGCATCGTCTGCGGCGGCGAGCGCCTCGACCTGGACGGCGGCTACTACTACCGGCCCACCGTGATCGCCGGCCTGCCGAACGACTCCCGGGTGGTCCAGGAGGAGATCTTCGGCCCGGTCCTCACCGTGCAGCCCTTCGACTCCGAGGACGAGGCCGTCGCCCTGGCCAACTCCACCCCCTACGGCCTCGCCTCGGGCATCCAGACCCGTGACCTCGCCCGCGCCCACCGGGTCGCCGGCCGACTCAAGGCGGGCATCGTGTGGATCAACGACTGGGCGATGCTCGACCCCGCCGTCCCCTTCGGCGGGGTGAAGGACTCCGGGTTCGGCCGCGAGTACGGCCCCGAGGCGCTCGCCGCCTACACCCAGGTCAAGTCCGTCGTCGTCTCGCTCGACTGAGCGCGCCCCCCAGGGAGTTCCTACGATGCCCATCACCACCCGAGCCGCCGTGGTCGAGTCCGGCGGCGCACCCTTCACCCTCTCCGAGGTCACCCTCGACGACCCGGGCCCCCACGAGGTGCTCGTCCGCCTCGCCGCAACCGGCCTGTGCCACACCGACCTCGGCGTCGCGAGCGGCGGACTGCCCTTCCCGCTGCCGGGAGTTCTGGGCCACGAGGGCGCCGGAGTCGTCGAGACCGTCGGCACGGCCGTCACCGGCGTCGCCCCCGGCGACCACGTGGTGCTGTCCTTCACCTCCTGCGGCGACTGCCGCAACTGCCGTGCCGGTCACCCCGCGTACTGCGCGACCTGGCTGCCGTTGAACCTGATCGGCGGAACTCGCGCCGACGGCACCGGCACCATCAGCCGCAACGGCACCCGGCTCGGCGGCCACTTCTTCGGCCAGTCCTCCTTCGCCGAGCGTGCGCTGGTCGACGAACGCAGCCTGGTCAAGGTCGACCCCGAGGTGCCGCCGGAGTCGATCGCTCCGCTCGGCTGCGGAGTGCTGACCGGCGTCGGCGCGGTGTGGAACGTCCTGAAGCCCGAGACCGGCAGCACCGTCGTCGTCCTCGGCGCCGGGGCCGTGGGCCTGTCGGCGGTGATGGCGGCCTCGCTCACCCCGGCCACCACCGTCGTCGCCGTCGACCGGGTGCCCGAACGCCTCAAGCTCGCAAGGGAGTTGGGCGCCACACACACCCTGGACAGCACCGCGGGCCTCGCCGACTTCGCCGCCGACGGCATCGTGGAGACCACGGGCAACACCGCCGTCCTGCGCCAGGGCGTCGACGCGCTCGCCGCCCGCGGCACCCTGGTCGTCGTAGGAGCCCCGGCGTTCGGCACCGAAGTCGCCCTGGACGTCAACGGGTTGCTCGGCGGCAAGCGGATCGTCGGCCTCACCCTCGGCGACGCCGAGACGCGGACCTTCGTCCCGGCCCTGGTGCGGCTGGTGAAGGAGGGGCGTCTCCCGCTGCACCGCCTGATCAGCACCTATCCGTTCGCGGACATCGACCGGGCGGCGCGGGACATGCGGGAGGGCAAGGCCGTCAAACCGGTGCTCGTGTTCTGACCCGGGTCAGTCCACCAGCAGCACCAGCTTGCCCGCGGTCCGGCCGGTGTCGCCCAGCTCGTGCGCCTTGGCGGCATCGGCCAGCGGGAAGGTCCCGGCGATCGTGGGACGCAGCTCGCCCTTCTCGACGAGGTCGGCGATCGCCCGCATCCCGCTGTGCGAGGCGTCCACGAGCATCCGCACCGCCCGGACGCCGAGCCGCTCCGCCTCCGCGTACAGCTCGTCCGAGCCGACCGGCAGGATCGACACCAGCAGCCCGCCCGGGCGCAGCACGCGCAGCGAACGGAGGCTGTAGTCGCCGCCGATCGTGTCCAGCACGACGTCCGCGTCCCGCACGGCCTCGGCGAAGTCGACCGACCGGTAGTCGACCGGCTCGTCCACGCCCAGCTCCCGCAGGAAGCCGTGCTTGCCCGCGCTCGCCGTGCCGATGACGTAGGCGCCGCGCGCCTTGGCGATCTGCACGGCGACGTGTCCGACGCCGCCGGCCGCCGCGTGGATCAGCACCCGCTGCCCGGGGCGGACGTCGGCCGTCTCCACCAGCGCCTGCCACGCGGTGAGGGAGACCAGGGGCAGCGCGCCCGCCTCGGCGTGGTCGATCACGGACGGCTTGGGCGCGAAGGCGCGGGCGGGGCCGGCGACGTACTCGGCGTGCGAGCCGTGGCCGTAGGGGTAGGGCAGCATGCCGAAGACCTCGTCGCCGGGCCGGAACCGGGCGACACCGATCCCGACCGCCTCGACGACGCCGGAGACGTCCCAGCCGAGGACGAAGGGCGGCGCGCCCAGGAAGCCGCCGGTGGCCCGGTGCTTCCAGTCGGTCGGGTTGACCCCGGCCGCACGCACCCGGACCAGCACCTCGTTGGGGCGCGGGGCGGGGCGCTCCCGTCGTACTTCCTTGAGGACCTCGGGGCCGCCGAGGACGTCCTGACCGATGGCTCGCATGGTGTTCTCAGTGCTCATGGTCATCCAGCCTGCCCGGGGCGGCCCGCCCGGGAAATGGCATGATTGCCAAGCTTCGATAGGATCGTGCCATGCAGCCCACGCAGCGCGTCGTCGTCCTGGCGCTCGACGGGGTCTACCCCTTCGAACTCGGCATCCCCGCCCGTATCTTCGGCGCTGCGGACGGCCGCTACGAGGTGGTGACCTGCACGGTCGACGGCCGCCCGGTGCGCAGCAACGCCGACTTCACCATTGGCGTGGAACACGGACCGCAGGCCCTGGCCACCGCCGACACCGTGGTGATCGCGCCGATCTCACCGGAGGAGATCACCAGGACCCTTCCGGAGGCGGTCGCCGCCGTCGAGCTGATTCCCCCGGCCACCCGCATCGTCTCCATCTGCACCGGCGCCTTCGTCCTCGCCGCGGCCGGCCTCCTCGACGGGCGCCGGGCCACCACCCACTGGCAACTGGCCGACGTGTTCCGGAAGATGTACCCGCACGTCACCCTCGACCCGGACGTCCTCTTCGTCGACGAGGGCCGCATCCTCACCTCGGCCGGCGCCGCCTCCGGCGTCGACGTCTGCCTGCACCTGGTGCGCAAGGACCACGGCAGCGACCTGGCCAACGCCGTCGCCCGGCGCTGCGTGGTCCCGCCGTTCCGCGACGGAGGGCAGGCGCAGTACATCGAACAGCCGGTCCCCGACCAGGGCGCCGCGAGCACGGCCGCCACCCGCGCCTGGGCCCTGGAACACCTCGGCGAACCCCTGACCCTCGCCGACCTCGCCGCGCACGCCCGGATGAGCCTGCGCACCTTCGCCCGCCGCTTCAACGACGAGGTCGGCCTCAGCCCCGGCCGCTGGATCGTCCAGCAGCGCGTCGCCCGCGCCCGCCATCTGCTGGAGGCCAGCGACCTGTCCGTGGACCACATCGCCGGCGAGGTCGGGTTCGCCACGGGTGCCTCCCTCCGCCAGCACCTGCACGCCGCGATCGGCGTCTCCCCCCAGGCGTACCGGCGTACGTTCCAGGCGTCCCGACGGGGTTGAACGTTCGGCGTCCCGGCCGCGTCGGAGGAGGGACAGCGGGACGGCGGGACGCGGGAACGGGAGCAGGAGCGCGCGATGCGCAGAGGACTGACGGCGATGGTGACGGTCATGGCCGTGGCGGCGGTGGGCTGCGGTGACGAGGTCGGCGGGGCGGCGGTCGTCACGGGCTCGGCGCCGCCCGACCCGTACAGCGGCCCGCTGTACGTGCCTGCGAAGAACCTCGACGAGGACAGCCCGAGGGCGACCCGGATCGAGTCCGGTGCCGCCGGCCGCGCCCTGGAGTGCGACGGCGAGATCTACTCGGGCGGCGGGGGCGGCGCCTGGAGCGAGGGCGACGGGGGCGGCACGCCGGAGGAGGGGCTGGCGGCCTACTTCGACATCGAGCAGCCGGACGTGCCGCGCACCGGCTACCGGGTGGAGCGCGAGGAGGACGGGCGCGTCCTGTTCTCCCTCGACGTGGACGGCCGCACGAAGGTCGCGGTCGTGGTGGCCGAGGACCGGCCGAACCGGCCGGGTTGGGGTCCGGAGACCACCGCCTCCTGCGACCCGGCCGAACTTCCCGAGAGCTTCACCGACTCCCAGGGGTACGAGATCTGGACCGACCGGGACGGGCGCCGGGTGCCGATCACCACGGTGCACAGCAACGAGGGGCCCGAGCACTGCGACTGGCAGACGGCCCACTTCCTGTCGACGGGCGACGGCAAGGACGCCCGGCTCCACGCCCGCGACCCCGAAGGGGTGCTGCCGCCGGAGATGCTCACGGCCCCCTACGACGGCGAGGTGCGCATGCCGGACGCCGCCCGCGACACCGGATACCGGTACGCCGACCGGCAGTTGTGGCTGACGGAGGACGACCGGTCGCCGGCGTACGTCCGCACCCCGGACGGGGTGGAGGCCTGGCCCCTGGTGAACGACGGCTTCGGCTGCGACTAG
>NZ_JACVWU010000033.1 GCF_014596915.1 Streptomyces sp. TRM68416 | reverse complement strand
ATGGGGCCGGCCTTCGGGTGTGCGCCGACTCTCGGCTTCGGCATTGTGTGGCTCCGCGCTACTCCAAAAGCGACGGGAACTTCTTCTTGTACTCGGACAGCTGATCGCTCCAGCCGGTGGCGAAGTCCGCGGAGGCCCCGTTGGCGAAGCCGCCGCCTGGGAGTCCGCCGGGCGGGATCAGGTCGGGTATCGCGCGGAAGACCTCGGCGGCGGCATCCGCCCGCTTGGTGTCCTTCCTGGCGGCTTCGTCCAGGTGCTCGCCCGCGGACTGCAGGTGCCTGCGCAACTCGGTGCGCGGGTTGCCGGACGCCTTGTCGAGGTTGCCCGTCCGGGCCAGCTCGCTGCTTCCCGTTCCGAGGATGCGCAGCGCGTGCAGTGTCGCGTACAGCCGGCCGCAGAGATACGCCTTGCTCCGTCCGTCCCCCGCCATGGACCCCTCCCCCTCCCCCTCCGCCGATACCTGCTGCACTACCCCGGCCCTCTTCTGTTGGAACGTACGTACAACTTCCGGCCCCGTGTGCGAGTCAACAGGTCATGATTCACGGGATATCCAGACGCGCCGGATGGGTGGCGGGCGGGGTGCTCGTCGCCTGCGCGGCCGGTGTCACGCCTGCCGCCGCGGCCACGACACCGAGCGTCAGCTGTACGTCCACCAGGGCGGGCCTCGCCGACAAACTGAAGAAGGACATCACCGCCGCCCTCGCCACCCGCAAGGGCACCGTCGCGGTCGGCCTCCACGACCGCACGACCGGCACCACGTGCACCCTGCGGCCGTCCAAGGCCTACGACTCCGCGAGCGTCGTGAAGGTCACCGTCCTCGCCACCCTGCTGTGGGACGCGCAGAAGACCGGGCGGGCCCTCACCAGCCGCGAGAAGTCCCTCGCCACGGCCATGATCACCAAGTCGGACAACGCCTCCACGACCAGGCTGTGGAAGCAGCTCGGCGTGACCAAGGTGAAGCACTTCCTCGCCGCGGCCGACATGACCCGGACCGTCCCCGGAGCCAACGGCTACTGGGGGCTGACCCAGATCACCGTCACCGACGAGCAGAAGCTGCTGAAGCTGATCACGGCCCGGAACGCGGTACTCACCGACGACTCCCGCCGGTACATCCGCAAACTGATGGGCGCCGTCGTCTCCTCCCAGCGCTGGGGCACGCCCTACGGCGCCCCCTCCGACGTCGCCGTGCACGTCAAGAACGGCTGGCTCCAGCGCTCCACCAACGGCTGGCGGGTGCACAGCGTCGGCACCTTCAAGGGCGGCGGCCACGACTACGTGATCACCGTGCTGACCCACGGCAACAGCACCATGAACTACGGCATCGCGACCATCCAGGGCGTGGCCAAGGTCATCCACCGGGATCTCGCCGCGAGTTGACGCCTGGCGGCCTCCCGCCCGTCACCGACCCGCCCTACGGTGGCGCCCATGCGCATGAGAACCGTACTCGCGACCGCCACCGCGGCCCTGGCGGCGGCCACCTGCCTGTCCGCCGCCGGCCCCTCCTACGGCCACGCCCCGCAGCGCAACGCCTGCTCTCCGCACGTCTCCATCGACCGCTTCTCCGACGCGCTCGACAAGACCACGTACGAGGGCACGTTCGTGGGGAACTTCTCCGGGCTCGCGGTGGCCCGCGACGGCTCGCTCGCCGCCGTCTCCGACCGGTCGTCGCTGTTCAGCCTGGACGCCCGCACGCTCGCCCCGCGGGGCGTGGTCCCGCTCGCCGACGAAAGCGGCGCCGCCCTCGACTCCGAGGGCCTGGTCGTCGACCGTCCCACCGGCACCCTGCTGATCAGCAGCGAGGGCGAGCCTGCCGTCCGCCGCTACTCCGCCGACGGCCGCATCCTGGAGCGCCTTGCGGTGCCGGACGCGCTGCGGGTCGCCCCCGCCGGGCGGGCCGTCTCCAACGGCACCTTCGAGGGCCTGACCATGCTGCCCGGCGGCCGGACCCTGCTGGCCGCCATGGAGTACGCGCTGAGCGGCGACGCGGCCGGCATCGTCCGCTTCCAGACCTGGGACCGGCGCCACGGTGCCTTCGCGCTCTCCGCCCAGTACGCCTACCGCACCGACACCGGCCTCGGCGTCCCCGAGGTCCAGGCCCTGCCCGACGGCCGACTCCTCGTCCTCGAACGCGGATTCACCTCCGGCGTCGGCAACACGGTCCGCCTCTACCTCGCCGACCCGCGCCGCGCCACCGACACACGCTCCGTCGAGAACCTCACCGGGCAGCACGGCGTACGCCTGGTGAAGAAGACCCTGCTCGCCGACCTCGCCGACTGCCCGGACCTCGGCGCGACGGCGAAGCAGCCGCAGCCGAACCCGCTGCTGGACAACATCGAGGCCATGGCGGTCACGGGCCGCGGGAAGGGCGGCGCGCTGAAGGTGCTCCTCGCCAGCGACGACAACCAGAACAGCGTGCAGACGACCCGCTTCTACTACCTCCGCGTGCGCCTCTAGCGAGGCGGCGACAGTATCCCTATCCCCAACGGCCGTTCCCCCGCCGGAAGTCGACGGGTCTCCCCGCTGTCCAGGTCCACGACCGTGATGCCGTCCCAGTAGCCCTCCCTGGTGAAACCGCCGGTGACGTAGGCCGTGCGGGCGTCGGCGGAGACGGCGACGTCCTCGTGGGGGCCGTCGAGGGGGATCACCTTCTCCCGGCTGTCGGGGCGGCGGACGGTCAGGGAGGGGCCCTCGCCGTCGGACGGGTCCACGGCGCCCGTGCCCACCACCAGAAGCGTGCCGTCGGCGGTGACGGTGACG
This sequence comes from Streptomyces sp. TRM68416, assembly GCF_014596915.1. GTDB lineage: Bacteria > Actinomycetota > Actinomycetes > Streptomycetales > Streptomycetaceae > Streptomyces. The sequence goes on along the minus strand of NZ_JACVWU010000033.1, from coordinate 96,677 downwards.
CCGTGCTGGTGGGTGTCGGCCGTCATCGGCTCGACGGTCGATCGACCGGTCGCCGGGTCGACGACGACGAGCTTCTCCCCCTCGAAGGGCAGCAGCAGCCTGCCGTCGGAGGGCCGTACGGCCGTGTAGTGCGGCTTGAGCCAGGAGCCGAGGCCGCCCTGTGTGCCGTACGGCGCCACCTCGATGCGGCGCGTGTCCAGCGTGGCCGTGTCGACGACGGTGACGTCGAAGGAGTCGTGGTCGGTGGCGTACACGTGCCGGCCGTCGCGGGAGACGTCGACGTCGAACGGGCGGCGGCCGGTGTCCGCCGTGCCGGTGACCTTGAGGGTGCGAGTGTCGATGACCTCCAATGTGCCGTTGCCTCCGGGGACGTTGACGCCCACGTAGACCTGCTTGCCGTCGGGGGAGAGGGCGATGCCCATGCCGCCGCCGCGGTACTCACCGTGGGCCGGCTCGCCCAGGCCCTCCGTCCCGTACGGGACGACCGCCAGCCGCTGGCGCGTCCGCGTGTCCACGACCGCGACGCCCTCGGCCGTGGCGACCCAGGCGCGTCCGTCCTCGCCGACGGCCAGGCCGTAGGGGGCGGTGCCGACCCGGACGGAGCCGACGGGGCCCTCCGCCGGGTCGACGAAGGTGACGGTGTCCGCGCCGAAGTCGGTGACGAGGAGAGCGGGTTCCTGCGGAGCCCCTGCGGAAGCTGCCGAAGCTCCCGCGGAAGGCGCCGAAGCTTCCGTGACATCCGGTGAAGCCCCCGCGGAAGGCGCCGAAGCCCCCGCGGAAGCCGTCGGCGCAGGAGGGGAGACGCCGCCCTCCGCCGTGCACCCGGTGAGCAGCACGGCAGCCGCCACCGCGGCCAGGACCCCTCGCCTCACCGCACGGCCCTCAGCAGGCCCGCGATCTCGGTGAAGCCGCGGCGCTCGGCGTGCTCCAGGGCGGTGACCCCGTCGCCGTCCGGCAGGTCCGGGGTGGCGCCCGCCGTGATGAGCAGTTCCACTATTTCCTGGTGCGCGCGACCGCCGTCGCCGAGTATCACGGCCTCCAACAGGGCCGTCCAGCCGAGCCGGTTGACATGGTCGACGTCGATGTCCGTCTCGCGCAGAACGGCTCGCACATAGTCGACGTGCCCGCGCTCGGCGGCGGGGATGAGGGAGACCCCGCCGTACCGGTTGCGCAGCGTCAGGTCGGGTCCGGCCGGAAGCAGGGCGCGCATCATCCGCACGCTGCCCGTGACGCCCGTGACCAGCCAGGCGCTGTCCTCCCGGTCGTCCTGGGCGTCCGGGTCGGCGCCCGCGGCGACCAGTACCTCCGCCGCGGGCACATGGTCACCGAGGGCGGCGAGGAGGAGAGGCGTGCGGCGGTGCGCGTCACGCGCCTCGACGCGGGCGCCGGCGGCGAGGGCCGCGCGCACGGCGGGCACGTCACCGCTCCCGGCGGCGGAGAGAAGGTCACGGTCGGCGGTCATGAGGAGTCTCCCTTCCGAGAACGGGACGCAAGCGATCAGTCGTTCAGCGCGGCCACACCCGCACGAGCGAACTTCTCGTCCAGGTCACCGGAGGGCGCTCCCGCGACACCTATGCCCGCGACCGGCGCGTTGGCGACGGTCACCGGGGCGCCGCCCGCCAGGAACAGGGTCCCCGGAATGTCCTTGAGGTTCGGGGCCTGCTCCAGCCGCTTGGCCAGCTCCGACGTGGGGGCGTTCCACGACACGGCCGTGAACGCCTTCCGCACCGCGGACTCGTAGGACTGCGGACCGGCGCCGTCGCCGCGCAGCGTCACGATCGTGTTGCCGTTGCGGTCGACGACCGCGACGGACACCCGCTGGTTCTCCTTCTTCGCGGCGTCCAGGACGGCCTCGGCGGCCTCGGTCGCGGCGTCGACCGTCAGGTGCCGGGAGGTGAAGGTGCCGGAGGACTTGGCGGCGGCCGGTGCCTGGGCGGGCACGGCCGTCGACGAGGCGTTGGCGGAGACGGCACCGAACGTGCCGGCGGCCACGGCCGCGAGGACGACGCCGCCGGTGGCGACACGGGCACGACGGGAGAACTTCTTCATGGCTCAGCAACTCCTGGGATCTCGGTGCGGCGTCGTGGGGCCGACGTCCGCCGTGCATCCATCGTGGGCCCGGACCCACCCGCCGCCCGTCGACGTTCCGGCTGGTCACAGCGGCCCGGACGGCTGACGCGGGGGTCATCCGATCGGTTGATCCCAGGGCTGTGGGAGCAGGGGAAGACTGGAGGAATGCGGACACCACGGCACGACGACGAGGGGCTGATCCCGGGCGACCCGGACAGCCGGTGGCTGGCCGTCGTCATGCACGTCACCTTCTTCGTGCTGCTGGCGACGGCGATGGCCCGCTTCGCCCAGCGCCACGCGGGCGACGTCCGTACCCCCTGGGTGATCACGCTGGCCGTGGTCCTCGGCGTGCTCTACATCGTCGGGCCGGCCGCCGTCACCGCGGGCCGAAGGAACGCCCCGCGCCTGTTCTGGCTCGGCGCCGCGGTCGCGGTGTGGGAGGTCCTCGTCGCCCTGGCGCCCAGCTTCGCCTGGGTGGCCGTACCGCTCTTCTATGTGGCGCTGCGCCAGCTGCCGCCCCGCGCCGCCTACGTCCTCGTCGGTGTGCTCACCGTCTTCGTGATCGTCGCCCAGCTCCAGCTGGCCAGCCGCTTCGACCTGGACCTGGTCGTCGGCCCGGTGGCCGTCGCCACACTGGCCACCGCGGTCTTCGTCTACATGGAACGCCAGACGGCCCGCCAGCGTGTCCTGATCGACGACCTGGTGCGCACCCGCCGCGAACTGGCCGCCACCGAGCGCCGCGAGGGCACCCTCGCCGAGCGCCAGCGCCTCGCCATGGAGATCCACGACACCCTCGCGCAAGGGCTGTCCAGCCAGCAGATGCTGCTCCAGGCCGCGGAGCGGGTCTGGGAGTCCGATCCAGACAAGGCACGCGCGCACGTGCGTACCGCCGAGTCCGTCGCCGAGCACAACCTCACCGAGGCCCGCCGCTTCGTCCACGACCTGGCCCCTGCCGACCTCAGCCGCGGCGGCGGCCTCGGCGAGGCGCTGCACACGCTCGCCGCCCGCGAGTCCGGCGACCGCCTCACCGTGCGCGTGCACGTCGACGACGGCGGCCGCGCCCCCGAGCTGCCCGACCGGGTCCAGTCCGCGCTGCTGCGCATCGCCCAGGGCGCCCTGGCCAACGTACGGGAGCACTCCGGTGCCGCGACCGCCGCGCTCACCCTGACCCTCCTCGACGACCAGGCCGTCCTGGACGTCGCCGACGACGGCCACGGCTTCGACCCGGCGGCGCTGCCCGACACCCCGACCGGTGTGCGCGGCCACGGCCTGCCCGCGATCCGCGCGCGGGTCCGTCAGCTCGGCGGCACCCTGACCGTCGAGTCGGCGCCCGGGGAGGGCACCGTCCTGTCCGCCGCGATTCCGCTGGAGGGCCACCGATGACTGATCACCGCGACCGCTTGGGGGCCGCCGCCGACGACGGTACGCCCGCGAGTTCTCGGAGGACTGCCGATGACTGTCCGCTGTGATCCTCTGGGGGGCTGCCGATGACCGTTCGCCGCGACCTCTCGGGGGGCTGCCGACGAGGGAACGCCCGCGAGTCCTTGGAGGACTGCCGATGACTGTCCGCTGTGGTCCCCTCGGGGCTGCCCGTGACCGTTCGCCGCGACCTCTTGGAGAGCCGCCCATGACTGCCCGCCGTGATCCTCTGGAGAGCCGCCCATGACCGTCCGCATCCTGCTCTGCGACGACCACGCCGTCGTGCGGGCGGGGCTGCTCGCCCTCCTCGACAGCGCCCCGGACATCGAGGTCGTCGGCGAGGCCGGCACCGGCGAGGAGGCCCTCGCGCTCGCCGCGAAGCTCGCCCCGGACGTGGTGCTGATGGACCTCCAGCTCGGCGAGGGCATCGACGGCGTGGAGACCACCCGGCGGCTGACCTCGGGCCGCGGCGGCGGCCCGCACGTGCTGGTGCTGACCACCTACGACACCGACGCGGACATCACCAGAGCGATCGAGGCCGGCGCGACCGGCTACCTCCTCAAGGCCGAGCGCCCGGAGGAACTGTTCGCCGCGATCCACGCCGCCGCCCAGGGCCGTACGGCACTCTCGGCGCCGATCGCCGGGCGTGTGATGGCCAACATGCGCAACCCGCGCCCCACACTCACCGACCGTGAGCGGGAGATCCTCGGCAAGCTCTCCCAGGGCCTCGGCAACCGGGAGATCGCCAAGGCGCTGTTCATCAGCGAGGCCACGGTCAAGACCCACCTGGGCCGCATCTACGACAAGCTCGGCGTGGACACGCGCGCGGGGGCGGTGGCGGTGGCGAAGGAACAGCGGCTGCTGGGCTGACCCGAGCGGCGCTCCAGCCCGCGCGGGATGAAAATCCGCCCGGTGCGCGTTGGGCTTGCTTGGACGATCAACACGGGGAGGCAGCGACGTGGCAGTGCGGCAGGGATGGGCGCGGAGACTGTGGGGATACGCCTGGCGCCATCCCGTGGACGTCGTGCTGGCCCTCGGGTCCTCGCTCCTCGGCATGGCCGTCATGGCGCTGGTCCCACTGGTCACGAAGGTGATCATCGACGATGTGATCGGCACCGAGAGCCGGGGCATGGCGGTGTGGGCGGGGCTGCTGATCGGCGCGGCCCTCCTCGTCTACGTCCTGACCTACGTCCGCCGCTACTACGGCGGCCGGCTCGCCCTCGACGTACAGCACGACCTGCGGACCGACATGTACGGGACGATCGTGCGGCTCGACGGGCGGCGGCAGGACGAGCTGTCCACCGGGCAGGTCGTCGGACGCGCCACCAGCGACCTCCAGCTGATCCAGGGCCTGCTCTTCATGCTCCCGATGACCATCGGGAACTTCGCCCTGTTCCTGATCTCCCTGGTCGTGATGGCCTGGCTGTCCCTGCCGCTGACCGCCGTCGCGCTCGCCGTCGCGCCCGCCCTGTGGTGGATCGCCCGGCGCAGCCGCGCCAGGCTGCACCCCTCCACCTGGTACGCCCAGGCCCAGGCCGCCGCCGTAGCGGGTGTGGTCGACGGCGCGGTCAGCGGAGTCCGGGTGGTGAAGGGCTTCGGGCAGGAGGAGCAGGAGACCGGCAAGCTGCGCGAGGTCGGCCGACGGCTCTACGCCGGCCGCCTGCGCACCATCCGCTTCAACTCCCGGTACACCCCGGCGCTCCAGGCCGTCCCCGCCCTCGGCCAGGTCGCGATGCTCGCCCTCGGCGGCTGGCTGGCCGTACGCGGGCAGATCACGCTCGGCACGTTCGTCGCGTTCTCCACCTACCTCGCCCAGCTCGTCGGGCCGGTGCGGATGCTCGCCATGGTCCTCACGGTCGGACAGCAGGCGCGCGCGGGCACCGAGCGGGTGCTGGAGCTGATCGACACCGAACCGTCGATCGCGGAGGGCACCAAGACGCTCCCCGCCGACGCGCCCGCCACCGTCGAGTTCGACGACGTCTCCTTCGGCTACGAGGACGGCCGCCCCGTTCTCGACGGGCTCAGCTTCGAGATCCGGCCCGGCGAGACCCTCGCCGTCGTCGGCTCCTCCGGCTCCGGCAAGTCGACCGTCTCCCTCCTCCTGCCGCGCTTCTACGACGTCACCCACGGCGCCGTCCTCATCGGCGGCCACGACGTCCGCGAACTGACCCAGGGCTCCCTGCGGGCCGCGATCGGGCTCGTACCCGAGGACTCCTTCCTCTTCTCCGACACGGTCCGCGCCAACATCGCCTACGGCCGTCCCGACGCCACCGACGAGCAGATCGAGGCGGCCGCCCGCGCCGCCCGCGCCGACGGGTTCATCGCCGAGCTGCCCAAGGGCTACGACACCACCGTCGGCGAACACGGCCTCACCCTCTCCGGCGGCCAGCGCCAGCGCATCGCGCTCGCCCGCGCCCTGCTCACCGACCCCCGGCTGCTCGTCCTCGACGACGCCACCTCCGCCGTGGACGCGCGCGTGGAGCACGAGATCCACGAGGCCCTCCAGCAGGTCATGCGGGGCCGGACCACGTTGCTGATCGCCCACCGGCGTTCCACCCTCAACCTGGCCGACCGCATCGCCGTCCTCGACGGCGGCCGGCTCGCCGACCTCGGCACCCACGAGGAGCTCCAGGAGCGGTCGGCCCTCTACCGGCGCCTGCTCACCGACCCCGACGAGCTCGGCGGCGTCTCGCCCGGCCACGTCCAGCCGGACGTCCCCCAGGAGGACACCTCCGTACGGGACGAGCTGGACGCCGAGTTCGACGCCGAGCGCGGCATCACGCCCCGGCTCTGGGCAGGGGAGCGCACCCCGCGCGACACCGCGCTGGACGGCACGCCGGCCACCCCCGAACTCCTCGCCCAGGTCGAGGCGCTGCCCCCGGCCACCGACACCCCGGACGTGGACGAGGCACGCGCGGTCAGGCCGGAGGAGTCGTACGGCCTGCGCCGGCTGCTGCGCGGCTTCGGGCTGCCCCTTCTCATCAGCCTCGGCCTGGTCGCCGTGGACGCGGGCACGGGCCTGCTGCTGCCCGTGCTGATCCGGCACGGCATCGACAGCGGCGTCTCCGAGCTGGCGCTCGGCGCGGTCTGGGCGGCGTCCCTGCTGGCCCTGCTCGCCGTGGCCGTGCAGTGGGCGGCGCAGGTGGGGGAGACCCGGATGACCGGGCGGACGGGCGAGCGGGTCCTGTACTCCCTGCGTCTGAAGATCTTCGCCCAGCTCCAGCGGCTCGGGCTCGACTACTACGAGCGCGAGCTGACCGGCCGGATCATGACCCGGATGACGACGGACGTCGACGCCCTGTCCACGTTCCTGCAGACGGGCCTGGTCACCGCGTTCGTCTCGGTCGTCACCTTCTTCGGCATCATGGTCGCGCTGCTGGTGATCGACCTGCAGCTCGCGCTGGTCGTCTTCGCCACGCTGCCGCTGCTGATCGTCGCCACGTACTTCTTCCGCCGGGCGAGCGTGAAGGCGTACGAGCTGGCCCGCGAGCGGGTGTCCCTGGTCAACGCCGACCTCCAGGAGTCGGTGTCCGGCCTGCGGATCGTGCAGGCCTTCCGGCGCGAGCGGGACGGCGGCCGGCGGTTCGCGGAGCGCAGCGACAGCTACCGGCAGGCCCGGATCCGCGGCCAGTGGCTGATCTCGGTGTACTTCCCCTTCGTCCAGCTGCTGTCCTCGGCGGCCGCGGCCGCCGTACTGATCGTCGGCGCGGGCCGGGTGGAGGCCGGGACGCTGACGACGGGCGCGCTGGTGGCGTACCTGCTGTACATCGACCTGTTCTTCGCGCCCGTGCAGCAGCTCTCCCAGGTCTTCGACGGCTACCAGCAGGCGAGCGTCTCCCTGGGCCGCATCCAGGAGCTGCTGCGCGAGCCGACGTCCACGAAGTCCGCCGACGAGCCGCGGGACGTGCTGTCGCTGCGGGGCGAGATCGCCTTCGAGGACGTGCACTTCGCGTACAACGGCGAGGAGGAGGCGCTCACCGGCATCGACCTGCGCATCCCCGCCGGGCAGACCGTCGCCTTCGTCGGCGAGACCGGCGCCGGCAAGTCGACCCTCGTCAAGCTGGTCGCCCGCTTCTACGACCCGACCAGCGGCCGGGTCACCGTCGACGGCAGCGATCTGCGGACCCTGGACATGACCGCCTACCGGCACCGCCTCGGCGTCGTCCCGCAGGAGGCGTACCTCTTCCCGGGCACCGTCCGCGACGCCATCGCCTACGGCCGCCCCGACGCCACCGACGCCGAGGTGGAGGCGGCGGCCCGCGCGGTCGGCGCGCACGACATGATCGCCACGCTGGAGGGCGGCTACCTCCACGAGGTCGCCGAGAAGGGCCGCAACCTCTCCGCCGGCCAGCGCCAGCTGATCGCACTCGCCCGCGCCGAACTCGTCGACCCCGACATCCTGCTCCTCGACGAGGCGACGGCCGCCCTGGACCTGGCCACCGAGGCCCAGGTCAACCAGGCCACCGACCGCATCGCCGGCCGCCGCACCACCCTGGTCGTCGCCCACCGCCTGACCACCGCCGCCCGCGCGGATCGCGTCGTGGTCATGGACCACGGCCGGGTCGCCGAGGACGGCACCCACGACGAACTCCTGGCCCGCAACGGCCGCTACGCCGCCCTGTGGCGCACGTTCGTGGGGGAACCGGAGTCCGCGGTGGCGTGAGCGTGCGGGGGGCCTCCGTCCGCAGAGCAGCCCTCCCGGCCCGGCGCACAGGCGAGTTTCAGGCGTGTCGAGTGTTCATGACGGTCGGCGCGCAACCGTCCGGTGTTCGAGGGGCGTCCGTACACCAGTACGCTCATCGCCGGGGTACGGGGAGGACGACACAGTGGGCAGTGGTGCGATACGCAGACGGCTGGCGGCCGGGCTGGCCGTGCTGACCGCGTCCGTACTGATGGCGCTCGCGGCGCCGGGGGAGGCACAGGCCGCCGGTTCGGGCTGTGCGGGGCGCAAGGTGCGGACGGTGCCGTTCTCCACGGGTGCCGTGCACGTCTACAAACTCGGCGGCGAGGTGTGTGCCTTCACCGTCGCCAAGCGCCCCGGCCCGAAGCGGAAGATGGGCGTCAGTGTGCAGGCGCGCGGTCACCGGCCGGTCCCGTACGCGGGCAAGCACCGCCGCAAGACCCCTTCGGTGACGGTGTACGCGGGGCACCGCTGTGTCCGGGTGACGGGCAAAGTGGGCGGCGGTTCGGTCACTTCTGATTGGATTCTGTGCTGAATCAGCCACCCTGGTAATCGGATTGTTCCGTAACTCCCCTGGTGTGATCGTCAGTTGCTCCGATAGCTTCCGGGCGCACATCTGTCTCACAGGGGAGGGTGCATGCGCAAGGCGCTCAGATGGCTGCTGGCGTTCACCGTGCTCATAGGCACGCTGAGCACGGCAGGGGCGGCCACCGCCGCCGAGCCGGAGGCCACCGCCACCACCGACATCAAGGACAGGCTGCTCTCCGTACCGGGGATGAGCCTGATCGAGGAGAAGCCGTACCCGGGCTACCGCTTCTTCGTCCTGAACTACACCCAGCCGGTCGACCACCGGAACCCGGCCAAGGGCACCTTCCAGCAGCGGATCACCGTGCTGCACAAGGACGTGACCCGCCCAATGGTCTTCTACACCAGCGGCTACAACGTCTCCACGACGCCCAGCCGCCGCGAGCCGACCCAGATCGTGGACGGCAACCAGGTCTCCATGGAGTACCGCTTCTTCACCCCGTCCCGGCCGGCCCCCGCCGACTGGACCAAGCTGGACATCTGGCAGGCCGCCAGCGACCAGCACCGCATCTTCAAGGCCCTCAAGCCGATCTACGGCAAGAAGTGGCTCTCCACGGGCGGCTCCAAGGGCGGCATGACCGCCACCTACTACGAGCGCTTCTACCCGCGTGACATGGACGGCGTGGTCGCCTACGTCGCCCCCAACGACGTGGTGAACAAGGAGGACTCCGCCTACGACGAGTTCTTCGCCTCCGTCGGCACCAAGGAGTGCCGCGACCGGCTGAACGGTGTCCAGCGCGAGGCCCTGGTGCGCCGGGAGCCGCTGAAGCAGCGGTACGCGGACTACGCGGCCGAGAACGGCTACACCTTCGACACCGTCGGCAGCCTCGACAAGGCCTACGAGGCGACCGTGCTCGACTACGTCTGGGGCTTCTGGCAGTACAGCCTGCTCTCCGACTGCGACACGATCCCGGCCGACGCGAAGAACGCCACCGACGACGCGATCTGGGACTCGATCGACACGATCGCCGGGTTCTCCTTCTACACCGACCAGGGCCTGGAGCCGTACACGCCGTACTACTACCAGGCGGGCACCCAGCTCGGCGCGCCGACGATCGTCTTCCCGCACATAGAGCGCAAGTACATCCGCTACGGCTACCTGCCGCCGCGCTACTTCGTGCCCAGGTCGATCCCGATGACGTTCCAGCCGTACGCGATGCGGGACATCGACAGGTGGGTGCGGCACAACGCCACGCGGATGCTGTTCGTCTACGGCGAGAACGACCCGTGGGGCGCCGAGCCGTTCCGCCTCGGCAAGGGCGCGCGTGACAGTTACGTCCTCACCGCCCCCGGCGCCAACCACGGCGCCCGCGTGTCCGGCCTCGTCGACGACGAGAGGGCGCTGGCCACGGCGAAGATCCTCAAGTGGGCGGGCGTGGCCTCGACGACGGTCCAGGCCGACCCGAAGAAGGCGAAGCCGCTCGCGAAGTACGACGCGAAGCTGGACCGCCGCACGGTCGAACGCACCCTGCGCCCGTAACACCTCGACTGCGCCCGGCCCGCGTCCACACGGGCCGGGCGCAGCCCATCGCGTTCACACCGCCGGTGCAGCACACGGCGTTCACAGAGTCGGCGCACCCCACCGTGTTCACACCGGCCGGTCGCACCCCGCTGAGTTCACATCGCCGGTGCGGCCCACCGTGTTCACACCGGCCGGGCGCGCGCCGCCGCGTTCACACCCCCGGTGCGGTCCATCGCGTTCACGCGGCCGATGCAGCCCACCGCGTTCACACCCGCCGGGCGCACCCCACCCCGCTCACACAAGCCGAGTGCACCCCACCCCGCTCACACCCGCCGAGTGCACCCCACCCCGCTCACACCCGCCGAGCGCACCCCACCTTCTCGCCCCCGAGTTGGACGTACAGGGCCGTGGAGGCCGGGCAGTCGGCGCGGGCGGTCACTGCCTTCACCACCTTGTACTCCGGCTTCTTCTCGCCCTTGCCGTCGCACGCGGTCTCCCGGACCTGGCCCCTGCCGGAGCCGTAGACGCAGTCGCCGACGATGGTGCGGGGGCCGCCCCCGCCGCCCGGGTCGCCCGGGTGCGGCGGAGAGAGGTTGCGCATGCAGGCGTAGCCCTGCGGGACCGCGCCGTCGCCGTCCTCGTCGGAGGCCGGGGCCTGCGCGCTGATGTGCAGCACGAAGTCCGTGGTCCCCGGGCACGGCGGCCCGTCGCCGACCCTGCCGTCGAAGCGCGCCACGACCCGCGCGGCCGCGCGCTCCCCGGAGCACGGCACCTCCGTGAAGCTGGTCGTCCCGAACGAACTGCACTCGTCGACCCCGAGGAAGACCGCGCCGTAGCCGGAGGGCCGGACCTCCGCCGACGCGGCACTCTCGGCGAGCCGGTCGCCCTCCTCGGCCCCGCCCTCGCCCCCGGACTGACACCCCGTCAGCGCCACGGCGGCGAGCACCAGCAGTGCACAGCCCGCCCCCACGGCATGTCTCTCACGCATCGCGCTCCCCCTGTGATCCCCGCCCCAGCGTGGCCCGCCGGAGCGGGCGCACGCCAGGTACACGGGACGCTTTGGGCCCGTTGGGGGTCGCGCACCGGGGTCGTGGCGTACGGGCGCTACGCCGGATACGACAGCCCGTGCCCGATCGGATACAGCACCCGCGTCGGATCGTCCGCCCGCTGCACCGGCACCGGCAGCCGCCCGGTCGGCGCCACCTCCCCGGCGATCACCCGGGCCGCCGCCCGCAGTTCGACGTCGGTCCAGGAGTACGACGCCAGGTAGCCGCGGACGTCGGGGAGCTGGGCCACGTCGTAGGGGTTGCGGACGGCCACCGCGACCACCGGCTTCCCCGTCGCCAGCAACTGCTGCACGAGCGTCCGCTGGGAGCTGGCCGCCGAGACGTTGTACGTCCCCACCACGACCGCGTCCGCGCCCTCGGCCGCCGCCACCGCCCGCGCGATGGTCGCGGCGGAGGGAGCCGTGCCCGTGGACAGGGCGGTGGCGGTGAAGCCGAGTTCGGTGAGCGCCCCGGCGAGCACGCCCGTCGGCGGTCCCGTGGTGCCGGACGGGGAGGCCGGGTCGGCGCCCACCACCAGCAGCTTCGGGTGCTCGGCCGGGGACAGGGGCAGCAGGCCGCCCTCGTTGACCAGCAGGGTCGTCGTGCGGTCGGCGATCCGGTCGGCCGCCGCGAGGTGTGCCCGGACGCCGACCGTGCGGTCCACGCCGCGATGGCTCACGTACGGGTCGTCGAACAGCCGCAGTTTCGCCTTCAGCCGCAGGACGCGCAGGATCGACTCGTCCAGCCGGGCCTCGGTCAGTTCTCCCTCCCGTACGGCCGTCAGGACGGCGTTCCAGGCGAGGTCCAGGTCGGGCGGGTTGAGGAGCTGGTCCACGCCCGCCTTGAGGGCCAGCACCGGCACCCGGTCGTCGCCGTACTTGGTCCGTACGCCCTCCATGCCCAGCGAGTCGGTGACCACGACCCCGTCGTAGCCCAGCTCCTCGCGGAGGATCCCGGTGAGGATCGGGCGGGAGAGGGTGGCCGGGTCGCCGGAGTCGTCGAGCGCCGGGACCATGATGTGCGCGGTCATGATCGAGTCGATGCCGGCCCGGATCGCGGCACGGAAGGGCGGCGCGTCCAACGCGTCCCACTCGGCGCGGGTGTGGGTGATGACGGGGAAGCCGTAGTGGCTGTCGACGGCCGTGTCACCGTGCCCGGGGAAGTGCTTGGCGGTCGCCGCGACGGACGAGCGCTGGTAGCCGACGGTCTCCGCGGCGACCAGACCCGCCACCGCCGTCGGATCGGCACCGAAGGAGCGCACGCCGATGACCGGGTTGGCCGGGTTGACGTTGACGTCCGCCACCGGCGTGTAGTCCTGCCGGATGCCGATCGCGCGCAGCTCCTTGCCGGCGATCCGGCCCAGGGTGCGGGCATCGGCGCGGGAACCTCCCGCCCCGACGGCCATGGCGCCCGGGAACAGGGTGGCGGGCCTGCCCACGCGGGCGACTATGCCGTGCTCCTGGTCGGTGGAGACGAGGACGGGCAGACCGCGGGGGAGTCCGAGGGACGCCTTCTGGATCCCGTTGGACAGGTCCGCGATCTGGTGCGGGTCGCGGGTGTTGTGCGCCCACGCGAAGTAGATGATGCCGCCGACGCGGTACTTGGCGATCAGCTCGGCGGCTGTGCGGACGCCGATCTCCTTGAGGTTGGCGTCGATGTCGGCCTGGTCGGGGGCGGTGGCGGAGTGGCCGTAGACCCGCATCACGAAGAGCTGGCCGACCTTCTCCTGAAGCGTCATACGGGAGATGAGGGAGCGGAGCTTCTTGTCGCCGAGGCCGTCGGCGCGCGCGTCGGTCCCGACCGCCAGTGCTGCGGTGGCCCCTGCTGTCGCGGCGAGGACGGTACGTCTGGAGGGCACATGCACTCCTTCCGGAGGAGGTCCGCTGAAGGAAACTTCCGAGGAGTCACGAATAACCGGGAAGTTTCTGCCAGTCAAGGGAACGGAGCGGGCGCTCACCGAAAGAGGGGCCGCCATCGGCGCTGTTGGAGGGGGGCGCGCCGATGGCGGCTCGCTGCCGGCCGCAGTGCGGCGGAGAGGGTGGTCAGCGTTCGCAGCCAGCAGCGAGGCCGACACCGGACCGCGGAGACTCTCCGGCAGCTTGCGAGTTGGACGGGCGGCGGTGGCGGCGGGTTCCCGCCTCCGGGCGGATTTCGCGAAGTCGGTACGCCTGTGCCGGACGGGGCTGCAGTTGCCGGGGAGGGGCTGTTGCGCCGTCAGCTCGCCCTCGCCGGACCCGAGGTGTCCGCGGCCAGGGAGACGGCGAGCCCTCCGAGCACCGTGCCCATGACATAGCGCTGGACCTTCAGCCAGCCGGGACGGCGGGCGAGGAACACCGCGATCGAACCGGCCGCCAGCACGATGGAGAGGTTGACCGTCACGGCGACCACGATCTGCACCGACCCCAACAGCAGCCCCTGGAGCAGTACATGGCCCGCCTCCAGGTCGATGAACTGGGGGATGAGCGAGAGGTACATGATGGCGATCTTCGGGTTGAGCAGATTCGTCACCAGACCCATCGTGAACAGCCTGCGCGGCGAGTCGTACGGCACCTCCTTCGGCGCGAACACCGAGACCCCGCCGGGCCGCAGCGCGGTCCAGGCGAGGTACGCCAGATAGCCGGCGCCGGCCAGCTTCACGGCGGCGTACAGGCCGGGTACGGCGAGGAAGACGACCGACAGGCCGAGGTTCGCGGCCGTCAGGTACACCAGGAACCCGACGGCGACACCGCCCAGCGAGATCACCCCGGCGCGTCTGCCCTGGGTGATGCTGCGGGAGACCAGGTACAGCATGTTCGGGCCCGGGGTGAGCACCATGCCGAGGGCCACGACGAACACGCCGAGCACGCCGCTCAGTTCGACCATGACAACTCCTCGTGCGCCGGTCCGCCGCCCGCCTCGGCGAGACCGTGGGCGAGGTCGTGGAGCAGATGACGGGTGAAGAAGCCGACGGTGAGCCGCGGGTCGGCGAGGCCGGGGTCGGCGCGGTCCCAGTCCTCGGCGGTGCACGCGGCCAGGCGGCGGGCGAGGGATTCGGCGGCGCCGGCCAGCTCGCGGGAGACGCGGTGCGGGTCCTCGTCGCGGTAGGGGAGGTCCGAGGCGGACGGGGTCGAAGTCGGTGCAATACCGAGGATTGCATCGAGCCGGGAGTGGAAGAGCAGGCACATGTCCCGGGCGTGGCAGCCGTGCTCCAGGGGCGACCAGCCGGGGGTGCCGGTCCGCCGGGGGGCGCGGGCGGGCGCCGGGTGCGTCAGGAGGTGCTGCCACTGGACCGCGTACTCCCTTACCAGATGGGCGACTTGGGGCCGACTCGCCGTCCGGGCGGTGAATCCGCACCGGTCGCAGTCGGGCAGGGGGAGCGGGATCCGGTGGAGCGGGGACAGCAGGCTGTCGCACACGGGGCGAGAAGCTCCTTCCCGGTCGGGGCAAGGTGATGCGCCGAGTGTAGGAAGAAGGATTGACTCGATGCAATGACGATATTGCACTCGGTGCAATTCTGTGGTTGGGTGGCGGCGCCGATGCCGCTGCCGATGCCCGATACGGATACGGATGCCACGCGGGCGCCGGTGTCGTCCGGACGAGAGAGGAGCGCGCCGTGCGGGACTACCGGAGCGTCGCCGACGAGGTGGCCGAGGAGATCAGGTCCGGTGCCCTCGGGCCGGGCGACCGGCTGCCCCCGCAGCGCGTGTTCGCCCGCCGCCACGGCATCGCGGGATCCACCGCCGCCCGCGTCTACCGGGAACTCGCCCGCCGCGGGCTGACCGTCGGCGAGGTCGGACGCGGCACCTACGTCCGCGCCGCCGCCCCCGCCGACCCGCGCGCCCTCGGTGAACCCACGGCAGACCGGATCGACCTGGAGTTCAACTACCCGGTCGTACCCGAGCAGTCCGCACTGCTCGCCGACGGCCTGGACGGACTGCTGCGCCCCGACGTCCTCCAGGACGCCCTGCGCCCGGTCGGCCCGGCCGGTCACGCGAGCCTCCGGGAGTCCGCCGCCGACCTGCTCGCCCGGGGCGGCTGGCGCCCCGACCCGGCGCACGTACTGTTCGCCGGGAACGGCCGGCAGGCGCTCGCGGCCGTCTTCGCCGCCCTCGTCCCGCCCGGCGCCCGGCTGGGCGTGGAGGAACTGACGTACCCCGTCGTCAAGGCCGTCGCGGCCCGGCTGGGCATCGTCCTCGTCCCGCTGGCCATGGACGAGGACGGCCTCGTCCCGCAGGCCGTCGAGGAGGCCCACCGCACGGCACCGCTGCACGCGGTCTACGTCCAGCCGGTGCTGCACAACCCGCTGACGCTCACCATGCCCCCGCGGCGCGTGGCCGAGCTGGCCGAGGTCCTCGGCCGCCTGGGCCTCCCCGCGGTGGAGGACACGATCTGGGCCTTCCTGCGCGACGAGCTGCCGCCCCTGGCCGCCCGCATCCCCGAGCGGACGGTCCTCGTGGACAGCCTGTCCAAGCGCATCGCCCCCGGCCTCTCCCTCGGGATGGTCGTGGCCCCCGCCCCCCTCCTCGGCGACCTCGCCGCCGCCCTGCGCTCCGGCGGCTGGACCGCCCAGCGCTTCGCCCTGGAAGCGGCGGCCCGCTGGCAGCGCGAGGGCATCGTGCGGCGGCTCGTGCGGGCGAAACAGCAGGACGCCGCCGTACGACAGGCCACCGCGGCCCGGCACCTCGCCGGGTTCACCCTGCGCACCGACCAGCACGCCTATCACTGCTGGTGGCAGCTGCCCCGGCCCTGGCGCGCCGACACCTTCGTCGCCACCGCCGCCCGCTACGGCATCGGCGTCCCCCCTGCCGCCGCCTTCACCGTCGGCGACGCCCACGCCCCCAACGCCATCCGCCTGGGCCTGGCCACCCCCCAACCGGAGATCCTCGCCTCGGCCCTCGCCACCCTGGCCGACCTGGCCCGCTCCACCCCGGACGACCTGGCCACAGACTGAGCCACCCGCCCCCCCGCCAACGACCGCTGCGCGGGCTCCCAACGTCGCAGGGCTGCCGCACGGACCCCCGGCGCCGAAGAGTTACCGCACGGACCCCCGGCGCCGCAGTCCCGGCCCTCCCCGTCGACTCCCCGGTGCCGCGTTCCTCCCCGTCGACTCCCCGGCGCCGTGTTCCACCCCGTGGACTCCCCGGCGCCGTCGGGCCGTCGCGGGCAATCATGGGCGGCATGCCCGTCGTCGACGTTCCCGGTTCCAAGTCCATCACCGCTCGCGCTCTCTTCCTCGCGGCCGCCGCAGACGGGGTCACCACGCTCGTACGGCCGTTGCGGTCGGACGACACGGAGGGGTTCGCGGAAGGGCTGACGAGGCTCGGTTACCGCGTCGGACGGGCGCCGGACGCCTGGCAGGTGGACGGACGCCCGGAGGGCCCCGCGGCGGCCGAGGCGGACGTGTACTGCCGTGACGGGGCCACGACCGCCCGCTTCCTGCCGACCCTGGCCGCCGCGGGCCACGGCACCTACCGTTTCGACGCCTCCGAGCAGATGCGCCGCCGCCCCCTGCTCCCGCTCACCCGTGCCCTGCGCGACCTGGGCGTGGACCTGCGGCACGAGGAACGGGAGGGGCACCACCCGCTGACCGTGGCCGCGAACGGCGTCGAGGGCGGCGAGGTCACCCTCGACGCCGGCCAGTCCTCCCAGTACCTGACCGCGCTGCTGCTCCTCGGCCCGCTCACCCGCAACGGCCTGCGCATCCGCGTCACCGACCTGGTCTCCGCGCCCTACGTCGAGATCACCCTCGCGATGATGCGGTCGTTCGGGGCGGAGGTGACCCGCGAGGGGAACGTCTTCGTCGTTCCGCCCGGCGGCTACCGCGCCACCACCTACGCCGTCGAGCCCGACGCCTCCACGGCCAGCTACTTCTTCGCCGCCGCGGCCGTCACCGGCGGCGAGGTGACCGTGCCCGGCCTGGGCAGGGGTGCGCTCCAGGGCGACCTGGGCTTCGTGGAGGTGCTGCGCCGGATGGGCGCCTACGTCGAGACCGGCGCCGACCGCACGATCGTGCGCGGCACCGGCGAACTGCGCGGTCTGACGGTCAACATGCGGGACATCTCCGACACCATGCCCACCCTCGCCGCCCTCGCCCCCTTCGCCTCCGGCCCCGTCCGCATCGAGGACGTCGCCAACACCCGCGTCAAGGAGTGCGACCGCCTGGAGGCCTGCGCGGAGAACCTCCGGCGGCTCGGCGTCACGGTGCGGACCGGGCCCGACTGGATCGAGATCCACCCCGGCGCCACCCCCACCGGCGCCGAGATCAAGACCTATGGCGACCACCGCATCGTCATGTCCTTCGCCGTCACCGGCCTGCGCGTGCCCGGTATTTCGTTCGACGACCCCGGCTGCGTCCGCAAGACTTTCCCCGGTTTCCACGAGGAGTTCGGGGCGCTGCGCGCACGGCTGTGAAGGTGAGTATGGGGTTCACGTTGCGGGGGCCGGTCCTTGAGGGCGTACTCGTGCGCCTGGAGCCGCTGGAACGGCGGCACACGGCCGAACTGGCGGCGGCCGTCGAGGAGGACCGCGGAACGTACGGCTTCACCTGGGTGCCCACCGCCGCCGAGGTCGGCGACTTCATCGACCGTCAGCTCGCCCGCGCGGCCGCCGGACAGGTGGCGCCGTACGCCCAGGTCGCGTTGGCCACGGGCCGCGCGGTCGGTACGACGGCCTACTGCGAGCCGCGCTGCTGGCTGAACGAGGACCACCTGGACGCCGTCGAGGTCGGCCACACCTGGCTCGCGGCCTCCGCCCAGGGCACCGGGGTCAACGCCGAGGCGAAGTTCCTCCTCTTCCGGCACGCCTTCGAGGTCTGGGGCGTGGGCCGCGTGGACCTGAAGACGGACGCCCGCAACAGCCGCTCCCGCGCGGCTATCGAGCGCGTGGGCGCCACCTTCGAGGGCATCCTGCGCAACTGGTCCGCCTCCAAGGCACCCGGCGAGGAAGGCCTCCTGCGCGACTCCGCGAGCTACTCCATCACCGCGCAGGAGTGGCCCGAGTGCCGGACCCGCCTGGCGGAACGCGTGGCCCGCCACCTCCCCGGACGACCAGCCACCCCCTGAAAAGCCCCCTGAAAAGCCCCCTGAAAAGCACCGGGCGGCCTACGTCCCCGCCCCCGCCGCCTCCCGCAGCGCCTCCCGTACGGCCGTCAGCACCGGATCCCCCTCCGAGCCCGTCCGTACGGCGGTGAAGACGTTGCGGGACGGCGGGGTCCCGTGGGTCGTCAGCAGGGCGACGCGGCGGTGTGCGTACAGCGGCCGTACCAGGCGGGGGACCAGGGCCACCCCCTGCCCCGCCTCGACCAGCGCCGCCAGCGCACCCCAGTCGGTCACCGCGTGCCGGATGTCGGGCGTGAACCCGGCCGCCGCGCACACCGACCGCGCCACGGCCCCGCAGCAACTGCGCGGGTCGCCCACGATCCAGGACTCGGCGGCAAGGTCCCGCAGGCCCACCCGGTCCCGCCCGGCCAGCCGGTGACCTTCCGGCACCATGACGTCCAGGACGTCCGTGCACAGGTCGGTCCGGTGGTAGCGGGCGTCCGTGTACGGCGGCGCCGCCGCGAAGTCCACCGCCACGGCGACGTCGACCCGGCCCCCGTCCAGCGCCGTGAACAGGTCCGGCGGCTCCGCCTCCACCACGTCCACCCGCACCCGCGGCAGCCGCCCGGCCAGCACCGCCAGCGCCCCCGGCAGCAGCCCCAGGATCGCGCTGGAGAAGCAGCCGATCGTCACCGATCCGCGCCCGCCCTCCCCGTACCCCGCCAAGTCGGCCCGCGCCCGCTCCAGTTGGGCCGCGATCAGATCGGCGTGCGCCAGCAGCACCCGCGCCTGCCCGGTCAGCCGTACGCCTCGGCCCTCCCGCTCGGTCAGCGGTACGCCCACCTCGCGGGCCAGTGCCGCGATCTGCTGCGAGACCGCCGACGGCGTCAGATGCAGGGCGCGGGCCGTGTGCGCCAGGCTGCCCCGGCGCTGGAGTTCGCGCAGGACGGTCAGGCGGCGCAGATCGACAGTGAAGGGCTCGCTTACCGGTTCCATCGCCAAAGATTAACTGGACCTGGTGAACGGTGATCGGAAACCATCGACGCCATGACCTCCTACCTCATCCTCCACGGCTGGCAGAACCACCGCCCCGAGGGTCACTGGCAGCACTGGCTCGCCGACCGTCTGACCGAACTCGGTCACCAGGTCTCCTACCCGCAGCTGCCCGACCCGGACGACCCGGAACCGGACGTGTGGCTGGGGGAGTTGGAGCGGCACCTGGCGGCGGGGCCGGTCGAGGTCGTCGTAGCGCACAGCCTGTCCGCCGTGCTGTGGCTGCACGCCGCCGCGCGCGGACTGCCGGGCCTCGACGCCGTGACCCGGGTGCTGCTCGTCGCCCCGCCCTCCGACGCGGTGCTCCGCAGCCACCCGGAGGTCGCCGGATTCGCCCCGCCGCCCCTGGAGTTCACCCTCCCCTGCCCCACCCGGCTGGTCGCCGGCGACGACGACCCGTACTGCGAGGAGGGCGCCGACCGCCTCTACGGCGACCCCCTCGGCCTGCCGGCCGACGTCCTCCCCGGCGCAGGCCACCTCGACCCGGACGCCGGTTACGGCCCGTGGCCCGCCGTACTGGACTGGTGCCTGGACCCCGCCGCCGGGTTCACTTCCGGTCCGGACCGGCGCCGCGCCGCAGCTCGGGGGTGCTGACGGCGACGTAGGCCACCGCGAGGAGACACAGCAGCCCGCCCGTGATCAGGGCGGTCGCGCCGGACGTCCAGCCGGCCACCAGACCGCCGCGCAGGTTGCCGAGGTGCGGGCCCGCCTGGCCGACGACGAGCTCGGCCGCCGTCACCCGGCCCAGCAGGGCGTCCGGGGTGCGGGTCTGCACGATCGTGGTGCGGGACAGCACCGAGACGGAGTCGGCGGCCCCGGCCACCACCAGCAGCCCGAGGCCCGCCCATGCGCTGGTGGTCAGACCGAACAGGGCGAGCGCCCCGCCCCAGACCGCCGCCCCGCAGAGCATGACCGCCCCCGGGCGGGCCATCCGGGTGATCGGCCCGGACAGGGCGGTCGCCGCGACCCCGCCCACGGCCAACGCGGACAGGAACAGGCCGAGGGTGCGGGGACTGCCCCCGAACCGTTCCTCGTTGACCAGCGGGAACAGGCTCACCGGCATCGACAGCAGGGTCGCCGCCAGGTCGGTGATCAGCGCCCCGCGCACCACCCGGTTCCCGCCGAGGAAGCGCAGGCCGTCCAGCACGCCGTGCAGCCCGGTCCGCGACGGCTCGCCCTCGGGCGGCAGCGCGGGCAGGCCGAAGGCGCCGTAGAAGGCCAGGGCGAAGCTGACCGCGTCGATCAGGTAGCAGACGCCGATGCCGTACCAGCCCAGGAGGAGGCCGCCGAGAGCGGGGCCGAGGAGCATCATCGCCTGGGCGGTGACCTGGTTGAGGGCCAGCCCGGCGGCCACCTGGTCCTTGGGCAGCAGCCGCGGCACGAACACCCCCGCCGCCGGACCGCCGACCGCCCCGAAGCACGCACCGGCCGCCACCAGCACCAGGATCCCCGGCACCGGCAGCCCTCCGGTGAAGCCCTGCACCGCCAGCAGCAGGGCGCAGACCGCCTGGCCGACGGTGGCGACGAGGAAGATCCGGCGCCGGTCCCCGCGGTCCACCCAGGCCCCGGCGACCAGCCCGACCACCACCAGCGGAACCGCCTGGGCGAGCCCCACGGCACCGCTCCACACCGCGCTGTGCGTCATGTCCCACACCTGGAACATGACGGTCACGATGGTCATGAAGCTGCCCAGCACGGACGCGGTGCGCCCGATCAGCAGCCGCCGGAAGACGGGGGAGGTGCGCAGCGGCCGTACGTCGACGAAGGCGCGGGCGAGGCTCATGAGGGCATGGCGGAGTACCGCGCGGGCTGCTGGGGCATGGCGGGGACGCTAACCCGTGGCCCCCGCCCCGGGCCAACGAATTACGCGGAGTCGTTCAGCAGCCGGGCGAGATGGTCGTGCCCGGCCCGGAGCAGCCCGGGAAGCGGCGCCACGGCCTCGTACCACCGCTTCTCGTACTCCCAGCACAGCCAGCCGTCCCAGCCGTGCCGGGAGAGCACCTCCACGCACTC
Source organism: Streptomyces sp. TRM68416 (assembly GCF_014596915.1). GTDB lineage: Bacteria > Actinomycetota > Actinomycetes > Streptomycetales > Streptomycetaceae > Streptomyces. The sequence goes on along the minus strand of NZ_JACVWU010000033.1, from coordinate 75,332 downwards.
CGCCAGCGGCAGCACCCCGGCACCCAGCGGCAGCGGGGTGGTGTCCTCGGCCGAGGTGATGTCCTTGACCTGCACATAGCCGAGATGCGGGGAGAGCGCGGCGTAGGACTCCGAGGGCTGCTCGCCGCCCAGCCAGGTGTGCATGACGTCCCACACCGAGCCGACGCTGCGGTGCCCGACCGGCCCGAGCACACGGATCGCGGCGGCACCGGTGCGGTGCGAGTCGTGCGTCTCCAGCAGGATCCGTACGCCGAGGTCGGCGGCGTACTCGGCGGCGGTGCCGAGCCTGCGCGCGGCGGCCGCGTCGGCCTCCTCGGCGCTCTGTGCCGCGTCCGCGCCGGGGAAGACGCGGACGAAGCCGGCGCCCAGGTCGCGGGCGAGGTCGAGCAGGCCGCGGATCTCCGCGATCACGGGCTCGTCGGGGCCCGGCGCGGCCACGCGCGTGTATCCGGCGACAGCGAGGACCTCGACGCCGGCCGCCTTGAACGCGGCGGCCGCCTCGGCCCGTTCCGCGGGACCGACGCCGGGGTGCAGGGGCTCCTCCGGATGCGCGCGCAACTCGACGCCGTGATAGCCGTGCGCGGACGCCAGCCGCAGCACGTCGGGGAGCGGAAGACCGGGGACACCGAGGGTGGAGAACGCCAGCTTCATGGTCGCGACTCTACGCGTCACTCGGCGGTGCCGTGCAGGTCCAGACGCCAGTCCTGGCCCACCAGGTCCTTGCCGAAGGAGCGGTGCGGCTTCTCCGCGCACAGCACGAAGCCGTGTCGCCGGTAGATGCGCCGGGCGGCGGCCAGCACGTCGTTGGTCCACAGCACGAGGTCGCGGTAGCCGACCTCGCGGGCGAACTCCACGACCGCCCCGACCAGCCGGTCCCCGATGCCCAGGCCGCGCGCGTCGGGTTCGACGAGGAGCAGGCGCAGCCGGGCGGTGCCGGGTGCCTCGTCGCGCACGCACATCACGCACCCGACCGGCCGGCCGTCGAGCTCGGCGATCCACACCCGCTCCAGATGCGGATCGTGGTCCTCGGCGAAGTCCGCGACGATCCGCGCGACCAGGCCCTCGTAGTCGGTGTTCCAGCCGAACTGGGACGCGTACAGCGCCGCGTTGCGCTGCACGATCCAGCCCAGGTCGCCGGGGTGGGGCTCGCGCAGCACGACGTCCTCGCGGCGCGGGGGCCGGCCGTCGGAGAGGATCTCGCGCACGGTCCGCATCGCCTCGGCCAGCCGCGGCCGGTCGGCGGCCGGCACCGCCGCCAGCAGCGAGCCGACGGATTCCGCCGACCGCTCGGCCAGCAGCGCGGCGGTCTCCCGCCCGCGCGCGGTGAGCACGATCCGCCGCCGCCGCGGATCCTGCTCGGAGGGCGTCCGCTCGATCAGCCCGTCCTGCTCGAACCTGTTCAGGATCCGGCTCAGGTAGCCGGCGTCCAGCGACAGCTCGGTCCGCAGGTCGGCCGCGTCCGTGCGCGGCGAGTGCGCGAGCTCGTACAGGACGCGGGACTCGGTGAGGGTGTACGGGGCGTACAGGCGGCGGCTGTAGTCGAGGGCGCCGATGACGTTCGTGTAGAAGCGGTTGAAGGCACGGATGTCCTGGACGGTCATGCTCGACCCGCTCTCGATACTTGACTCAGTCAGAGATACCGAACGGGTCGAGCGTAGGACGCCCGCGCCCGCCGCTGCTACCCCTCGGCGGCGGGCCGGAAGACACAGAGCTGCACGCCGGTCTTCCCGGTGGTCGAGGAGACCAGCTCGAAGGGGCGCTTCGCACCGTCCGTCGGGAAGATCGACTTGCCGCCGCCGAGCAGCACCGGCATCACGGCGAGCCGCAGCTCGTCGACCAGACCCTCGGCGAGCAGCGTACGCACCAGGGTGGGGCTGCCCATCATCGCCAGCTCCCCGCCCTCGCTCTCCCGCAGCGCACGGATCCGCGCGACGGCCTCGTCCCCGGGGATGCGCTCGGAGTTGTTCCAGGTCAGCTCCGCGTCGGACAGCGTGCTGGAAACGACGTACTTCTTCAGCGAGTTCAGCCGGTCGGCGAACGGGTCACCGGCCCGCTCCGGCCACGCCCCCGCCATCGTCAGATACGTACGACGCCCGTACAGCAGCGCCTCGGCCCGCTCCAGCCCCTCGTCGAACGCCGGGCCGAGCACCTCCGGGTCGAAGTACGGGTGCGACCAGCCACCGTGCTCGAACCCGCCGTCGGTGTCCTCCTCGGCACCCCCCGGCGCCTGGACGACACCGTCGAGACTGATGAACTCCGTGACGACGATACGCATGGGATCTCCCTGCCTTCCTCTGTGCCCTGTTGGTGTGTGTCGGTACTAGGACCGGGGCACGCCCCGGAACTCATCGCCGCTACGGCGACGAATCCACGAACCCGGCAGGTACCGCGACCGATGCGAGCCGAGAAACGCACGGAGTGCCAGGACGGCGCCTCCCCCGAGAGTCTGCCTCGCGACTCCCCGGTGCGGAACCGGGCACTCAGTAGTGATCTTGATGACCGAAACCCACCACCCGGCATCTCCCCCCGCCCGACAGACTGTCCCGATGACCGAACAGACCCTCAAGGCAGACCTCCGCCTGAACCTCCAGGACGCCCGCGACGCCCTCCTCTGGAAGCTCCAGGGCCTGTCCGAGTACGACGTCCGCCGCCCCATGACCCCGACCGGCACGAACCTCCTCGGCCTGGTCAAACACCTGACCGGAGCGGAGGCCTTCTACTTCGGCACGGTCTTCCGACGGCCCTGCCCGGCGCCGCCGTTGTGGATCACCGGGGACGCCGAGCCGAACGCGGACCTGTGGGCGAGGCCGGACGAGACCCGCGAGCGAATCGTCGCCGACTACCGGCGGGTGTGCGCACACGCGGACGGGACGATCGAGGCACGGGTCATGCCGGGTTCTGGTTCAGCCATGTCTCCAGGGTCAGCAGTCCTGGGTGGCGCTCGCGGAGGGTGGGGAGGTCGGCGGTGTATCCGTGCTTGTTGATCCAGTCGTACATCTTGGCGAACTCGGGTACGCCGTCCGGTCGTTGCTCGAAGCGGGTCGGAATGCCCTGGACCCGTGCGAACACCTCGGCGATCTGCCGCACCGTCAGTTCGTCACCGGCGATCTCGACCGTCCGACCGAGGAACGCGGCCGGGTCGGCGAAGGCGTCCGCGGCGATCCGGCCGATGTCGGCCAGCGCGATCATCTGCAGCGGGGTGTCGGGAGCCAGCGCGACCGGGCAGACGCGCTCACCGTTGCCGTCCGGCTCCGGCAGCAGGTACTGCCAGTTCTCCATGAAGTACACCGGCCGCAGCACCGTCGCGGGCACGCCGAGTGCCTCGATGTACGTCTCTATCTCCGCCTTGCTTTCGAAGTGCGCGACACCGGTACCGCGTCGGGCGGGGCCGACGGAGCTGTAGACCAGGTGCGCGGCGCCCGCGGCCGCGGCCGCGTCGGCGACGTTCCGGCCCCGCCGCACCTCGATATCGGGACGCGGGTCGGTGAAGTCCGCGGGCTGCACGCTGAAGACGCCGTACGCGCCCTGCGCCGCAGCGCGCAGCGACCGCGGGTCGTCGAGGTCGCCGGTGACCGGCTCGGCGCCGAGGGCCCGAAGCTCCTTGGCCGCCGGAGAGTCCGGGGTGCGGACGAGGGCGCGTACCCGGCGGCCACGTGCGAGCAGCGCGCGGGTGACGGCGCCGCCCTGGCCGCCGGTCGCGCCGGTGACGAGGATGGGTTCGGTGTTCGGCATGGTGAGTTCCTCAGTGGGAGCGGGAAGGTGTGGGCAGTTGCCCCGCGACGATCGCCGCCAGCGCGAGCGCGAAACCGGCGAGCTGGACCGGCCCGAAGGTCTGGCCGAGCACGATTGCGCCGAGCGCCGCGGCGACCAGGGGCGAGAGCAGGACGAGCACCGCGACCGAGGTGACGGGCAGGGCGGTGATGCCGCGGAACCACAGCACGAAGGTGATCAGACCGCCGACCAGTCCCAGCCAGAGGTACCCGGCAGCGGCGGGGAGGTCGATCGCCGGCGGCGCGCCCTCGAAGAGGACCGTGAGGGGGACCAGGAACAGACCCCCGGCGGTGAGCTGCCAGGCGGCGAAGGTCGTCGGACCGGCCTCGGCGGGACGCCCCCAGCGCTTGGTGAGCGTCACCCCGAGCGCCATCGAGGCCGCGCCCGCCAGGCCCGCCACGAGGCCGACGACGTCGAAGCCCGCGGCCGGCCCGATCACCACCAGGCCGACGCCGGCCATGCCCGCCAGCCCCCAGGCCAGCCGCCAGACGGTCAGCCCCTGACGCAGGATCAGGACGGCCAACAGCGCGATCACGAGCGGCTGCGCCGCGGCCAGGGTCGCGGCGACGCCGCCCGGCAGCCGCTCGGCCGCGACGAACAGCAACGGGAAGAACAGCCCGATGTTCAGCACCCCGAGCACCGCCGCCTTCCCCCACCAACTCCCGCGCGGCAGCGTCCGGGTGAACGCCAGCGCGATCAGCCCGGCGGGCAGGGCGCGCAGCATCCCCGCGAAGAGCGGGTGCCCCGGCGGTAGCAACTCGGTGGTGACGACGTAGGTGGTGCCCCACACCACGGGTGCGGACGCCGTCAGCAGGGTGCGCGGCAGATTCCCGCCGCGCAGACCGCTGCCACTGGCTCCGCCCGCGACTGTCTGTGCTGCTGGACTCGTCATGCGACGAGTCTCGTCCCGTACCGATCAATGAGTCCAACACATGCTTGTCACTGCATCGATCGCGATTCACGATGGATCAATGGAGCTCCAGCAGATGCGCTACGTCATCGCCGTCGCCGAGACGAACAGCTTCACGCGCGCCGCCGAGCGCTGCCTGGTCGTCCAGTCCGCCCTCAGCCACCAGATCGCCAAACTGGAGAGGGAACTCGGCGCGAAGCTCTTCGAACGCACCAGCCGCCGCGTCCGGTTGACCCCGGCCGGGGAGGCGTTCCTCCCGGCGGCCCGCCAGTGCCTGGACGCCGCCGAACGCGCCGCCGCCGAAGTCGCCGCGGCCGTGGGGGAGATACGCGGCAGGCTCGCCGTGGGCCTCATCCCCACCGTCGCCGCGGTCAACATCCCGGGCACGCTGCGCGAGTTCCGCCGACGCTACCCGCACGTCCGCATCAGCCTGCGGGTGGCCGCCAGCGAGCACCTAGTCGAGCGGGTGACGGGACCACGGACGTGGCCTTCCTCGGACTGCCGCCCACCGCCCGCCCCCAGGGCGTCGCCGCCCGCGAACTCGCCCGCGACCGGCTCGTCGCCGTGGTCGCACCCGACCACCCCCTCGCCGCCGAACCGACGGCCGACCTGCACCGCCTGTCCCGCGAGGTCTTCGTCGACCTGCCCGCCGGAACGGCCGGCCGCGTCCAGTCCGACCAGGCCTTCACCGCCGCCGGCCTCACCCGCGACGTCGCCTTCGAAGTGACCACCGTCGACTACAACATGACCCGCCTTATCACCCAGGGCCTCGCCATCGCGATGCTCCCCTCCACCTACGTCCCGCACCTCGCCGGCGTCACCACCATCGAGGTCACGGACGCCCCCACGCGGGTCGAGTACGTCGTATGGAGCGACGGGGGCAGGACACCCGCGGCGACGGCGTTCCTCGGCCTGCTCGGCATCAAGCCGGAGCAATGAAAACAAGGGGGGCGCCGATTTCCGGCGCCCCCCTCGCTCATCGCGCGGACCTATCCCGCGTGCTCCACGAACCGCGCCGCCGTCTCCGCCAGCAGCTCCCGGCCGTCGCGCGCCCACAGCACGTCGTTGAACAGCTCCACCTCGATGGCACCGGCGTATCCGGCGGCCTCGACGTAGCCCTTCCACTCCCGCATGTCGATCGAGCCGTCCCCGATCTGACCGCGGCCGGTGAGCACGCCCGCGGGCAACGGGGTGACCCAGTCGGCGAGTTGGAAGGTGTGGATACGGCCGCCCGCACCGGCCCGGGCGATCTGCGCGGGCGCGGTGTCGTCCCACCAGATGTGGTACGTGTCGACCGTGACGCCGACCTGGTGGGCGGGGAAGCGCTCGGCGAGGTCGAGGGCCTGGGCGAGCGTGGAGACCACGCAGCGGTCCGAGGCGAACATCGGGTGCAGCGGCTCGATCGCCAGCCGCACCCCGTGCTCCTCGGCGTACGGGCCCAGCACCGCCAGCGCCTCCGCGATCCGCTCCCGGGCGCCGTGCAGGTCCTTCGACCCGGCCGGGAGACCGCCGGAGACCAGGACCAGCGTGTCCGTGCCCAGCGCGGCCGCCTCGTCGACCGCCCGCCGGTTGTCGTCCAGTGCACGGGCCCGCTCGTCCGGCTCGACGGCCGTCAGGAAGCCGCCCCGGCACAGGGTGGTGACGGTCAGGCCCGCGTCCCGCACCAGCTTGGCCGTCGCCTCCAGGCCGTGGGACTGCACGGGCTCGCGCCACAGGCCGACGTTGGTGACACCCAACTGGCCACAGGCGTCGACCAGTTCCGGCAGCGACAGCTGCTTGACCGTCATCTGGTTGATGGAGAAGCGGGACAGGTCGCCGGTCACTGGTCCACCCCGTACAGCGCGAGCAGGTTCCTCATCCGCTCCTCCGCCAGCTTCGGGTCCGGGAACAGGCCCAGACCGTCGGCGAGTCGGTAGGCGCGGGCGAAGTGCGGCAGGGAGCGGGCCGACTGCAGGCCGCCCACCATGGTGAAGTGCGACTGGTGGCCGGCCAGCCAGGCCAGGAACACCACGCCCGTCTTGTAGAAGCGGGTGGGGGCCTGGAAGAGATGGCGGGACAGCTCGACCGTGGGGTCGAGCAGCGCACGGAAGCCGTCGGCATCACCCGTGTCCAGGACCCGGACCGCCTCCGCCGCCAGCGGGCCCAGCGGGTCGAAGATGCCGAGCAGGGCGTGGCTGAAGCCCTGGTCGTCACCGGCGATCAGCTCGGGGTAGTTGAAGTCGTCGCCCGTGTAGCAGCGGACGCCGTCGGGCAGCCGTCGGCGCAGGTCGATCTCCCGCCGCGCGTCCAGCAGCGACACCTTGATGCCGTCGACCTTGTCCGGGTGGGCGGCGATCACCTCCAGGAAGGTGTCGGTGGCCGCGTCCAGGTCGGCCGACCCCCAGTAGCCCTCCAGCGCCGGGTCGAACATCGGGCCCAGCCAGTGCAGGACCACCGGCTCGGCGGCCTGGCGCAGGAGATGGCCGTAGACCTCCAGGTAGTCCTCGGGTCCCTTGGCCGCGGCGGCGAGGGCGCGGGAAGCCATGAGGATGGCCTGCGCGCCGCTCTCCTCCACGAGGGCGAGCTGCTCCTCGTAGGCGGCGCGTACCTCGGCGAGGGAACCGGCGGTGATCTGGTCGGTGCCGACCCCGCACGCGATCCGGCCGCCGACCGCCTTCGCCTCCGCGGCACTGCGGCGGATCAGCTCGGCCGCGCCCGTCCAGTCCAGCCCCATGCCGCGCTGGGCGGTGTCCATGGCCTCGGCGACCCCGAGCCCGTGCGACCACAGATGGCGGCGGAAGGCGAGGGTGGCGTCCCAGTCGACGGCGGCGGGCGAGTCGGGGGTGACGTCGGCGAACGGATCGGCGACGACGTGCGCGGCCGAGAAGACCGTACGGCAGGCGAGCGGCGCGCCCGGGGTGAGGGCGAGGGGCTCCTGGCGGGGCTCGTACGTGCGCAGGGCCCCGGTCGCGTCCGGCAGTTGGAGGGTCACAGCGCGATCTCCGGGACGTCGAGGCGGCGGCCCTCGGCCGAGGACTTCAGGCCCAGCTCGGCGAGCTGGACGCCGCGGGCGCCGGCGAGGAGGTCCCAGTGGTAGGGGGTGCCGGCGTAGACGTGCTTGAGGAACAGCTCCCACTGGGCCTTGAAGCCGTTGTCGAACTCGTCGTTGTCCGGGACCTCCTGCCACTGGTCGCGGAAGGAGTAGGTGGCCGGGATGTCCGGGTTCCAGACCGGCTTGGGGGTCAACGACCGGTGCTGGACACGGCAGTTGCGCAGACCGGCGACGGCGGACCCCTCCGTGCCGTCGACCTGGAACTCGACCAGCTCGTCACGGTGGACGCGGACGGCCCAGGAGGAGTTGATCTGGGCGATCACGCCGCCCTCCAGCTCGAAGATGCCGTAGGCGGCGTCGTCGGCGGTGGCGTCGTAGGGCTTGTCGTTCTCGTCCCAGCGCTGGGGGATGTGGGTGGTGGCGGTGGCCTGGACGGACCTCACCCGGCCGAAGAGCTCGTGCAGGACGTACTCCCAGTGCGGGAACATGTCGACAACGATGCCACCGCCGTCCTCGGCCCGGTAGTTCCACGACGGGCGCTGCGCCGCCTGCCAGTCGCCCTCGAAGACCCAGTAGCCGAACTCGCCGCGCACGGACAGGATGCGGCCGAAGAAGCCGCCGTCGATCAGCCGCTTCAGCTTCAGCAGGCCCGGCAGGAAGAGCTTGTCCTGGACGACGCCGTGCTTGATGCCGGCGGCGTTCGCGAGCCGCGCCAGCTCCAGGGCGCCCTCAAGGCCGGTGGCCGTCGGCTTCTCGGTGTAGATGTGCTTGCCGGCCGCGATCGCCTTCTTGATCGCCTCCTCGCGGGCCGAGGTGACCTGGGCGTCGAAGTAGATGTCCACGGTCGGGTCGGCGAGGATCGCGTCGAGGTCGGTAGAGACGTGCTCCAGGCCGTGCTGCTCGGCAAGCGCCTTCAGCGCGTGCTCACGGCGGCCGACGAGGATGGGCTCGGGCCACAGCACGGTGCCGTCGCCGAGGTCGAGTCCGCCCTGCTCACGGAGGGCCAGGATGGAGCGGACGAGGTGCTGGCGGTAGCCCATGCGTCCGGTCACGCCGTTCATGGCGATTCGCACCGTCTTGCGTGTCACGTCATTCCCTTCGCAGGAGTCGTGCGCGGTTGTGCGCGCCGCGTACGCCTCTACTGATGAGCGTCACAGCAAGCGCTTTCTATCTAGGAAGAAGCTAGCCTCTGTGCAGTGGTCCGGACAAGACCGTGACGGGGTTGAGTTGTTCGAGGGGGCGAACAACCGGGCGTGGGGGGCTTAGGGTCTGCTGGCAGCAGGGGCTTGGGGCGGCTCGGAACCGGGCCGTGGAAGCCCGCGTGTACGACCACGTATGACTACGTACGGCGGCGTACGACGACCGACGACGACCGACGACGACCGACGACGTACGACGACGTACGACTGAAACGCGCTGTTGCGCGCGACCGGAGGACGACGAGATGACGGTGACCCTGGCGGACGTGGCGGCCCGCGCCCAGGTCTCCCCCGCGACGGTGTCGCGCGTACTGAACGGCAACTACCCCGTGGCCGCGTCCACACGCGAGCGGGTGCTGCGGGCCGTGGACGAGCTGGACTACGTACTCAACGGCCCGGCGAGCGCCCTGGCCGCGGCCACGTCCGACCTCGTCGGGATCCTGGTGAACGACATCGCCGACCCCTTCTTCGGGATCATGGCGAGCGCGATCCAGGCGGAGATCGGCGGACCGGGCGGCCGAGCGGGCGGCGAACGGCTGGCCGTCGTCTGCAACACCGGCGGCTCCCCGGAACGCGAACTGACGTACCTGACCCTGCTCCAGCGCCAGCGGGCCGCCGCCGTGATCCTCACCGGCGGAGCCGTCGAGAACCCGTCGCACATCGCCGCGGTCTCGGCGAAGCTGCGGAAGCTGGCGGACGCCGGAACCCGGGTGGTCCTGTGCGGCCGCCCGCCGGCCCCCGACGCCGGCGCCATCGCGCTCACCTTCGACAACCGCGGCGGCGGCCGCGAACTCACCGACCACCTCATCGGCCTCGGCCACCGCCGCCTCGGCTACATCGCGGGCCCCGAGGAACGCACGACCACCCGCCACCGCCTGGAGGGACACCGGGCCGCGCTGCAGGACCACGGCATCGAGGAGGACCCCCGCTGGACGGTCCACGGCCGCTACGACCGCCAGTCCGGCTACGAGGCCACCCTGGAGCTGCTCCGCCGCGACCCGTCCCTGACAGCCGTCGTCGCCGCCAACGACTCCGTCGCCCTCGGCGCCTGCGCAGCCGTACGCGACTCCGGCCTCCGCATCCCGGACGACATCTCGGTAGCCGGCTTCGACGACCTCCCCTTCAGCATCGACGCGGTCCCCTCCCTTACGACGGTGAGACTGCCGCTTTCGGAGGCGGGAGCGCGGGCCGGGCGCATCGCGATGGGACGCGAGGAGGAGCCGCCCGGGGGGATCGCGACGATCCGGGGGGAGCTGATGGTGCGGGGGTCTACGGGGGTGCCGCGAGGTGAGTGACCCCTGGGGAGGGATGAGGGGTGAGGTCTGCTGTGGAGTGGGTGTGGTGATGTCGACGCCGGTGTCGGCAGACAGCCCGACGGTGCGGTGCCGTACGGCACCGGCGGTTTCCGGCATCTTGCAGTACCCGGCGGTGCGGGGCTGACAGGTTGCCGTTTCTTGGTGTGGGCCGCCCGCTTCTGGGTCAGTGTCGTGCTTCCGCGAGCCGAGTAAAGGGCGCTGCGCTGCGCTCCGCGTCGGCTGCGCCGATGGGCCTGCGGCCCACCCTTGACTCGGCTCGCTCCAGCACGGGGGAGAAGCGTGCGGGCGGCCCGGGGAAAGCGGTGGCCAGACCGGGGTGGGCCCTGGGGCGGCTTGCGGGGCGGGCCGGGGTCGGGGGCGCGGTCGCGCCTCGCCTGCACGCCGGGTTGGCATAGCGGCTTCCGGCCGGTGGGTGATGGGGGCGCGTCGGCGCAGTGGCGGCACGCCGGGTCGGCTTGGCGGCAAGGGGTCCGGTGGGTGGCACGCGCCAGCACAGCGGCGGCACGCCGGGTAGGGCTCGGCGGCTTCCGGATGGTGGGTGGTGGGGGCGCGTCGGCGCAGTGGTGGCACGAGGGGCGGGCATAGCGGCGAGCGGCTGGTCGGTGGTGCGCGTTGGAGTGGTGGCGGCATGCCGGTTGGCGAGCGGTCGGTGGGTGGGGTGCGGTCCGGCCTCGGGTGTGTGGGCCGGGGAGCCTCACGAGTCACATTCCTCTCCCAGGTCACAGGGCAGGAGGTAATTGGCAGATTTGGGCCACGCCAAGCGCCTTGACCTGGAGAGATGCCGTCCGTAGCTGGCCCGAAACTGCCAATTACCTCTTCATGGAGGGCTGTTGCGGCTATTGGGGGCGCTGTGGTTTGCGAAGTGCCTTCATTGCACCGGTGTTTGCCTGGCTGGCGGACGAATGCACCGCAAGCGCCGCACTTGCCACCACTCCACACCGCAGGGACGCCCTCACTCGCTGGCCTCAAGTCGTCAATCCCATCCGGCCCCGGCGTGCCCCACTCCTGCCAATGCATGCCGCATGCCGCACTCTCACTGGCTGTTCGTCGCCGAGCCCGCCCGGCGTGCCCTCATCCCGCCGATGCGCCCCCGCCCCCCACCGGCCGTTCGCCGCTATGCCAGCCCGGCGTGCTGGCGAGGCGCGAGCGCGCCCCCGACGCCGGTCCGCCCCGCAAGTCACGCTCGCCCGGACCCCGGTCTGGCCACCCGTGTTTCGGGCCGCTCGCTCGCTTCTCCTCCGTGCTGGAGCGGGCCGAGTCAAGGGTGGGCCGGAGGCCCATCGCCGAAGGCGACGCGTAGCGCCCTTTACTCGGGTCGCGGAAGCACGACACTGGCCAAGAAGCGGGCGGCCCTACGGTGCGTTATCAGCGGGCGTTGGCTGTATCAGCCCGTGAGGTCCCCCTCTTTGAGGGCGGCTACGAATGACGTCCAACCGTGGGGGGAGAAGGTCAGGGCCGGTCCGGTGGGGGTCTTGCTGTCGCGGATGGGGATGCGGGCGCAGGAGGAACGGGCGAGTTCGAGGCAGTCGCTCTGGCCGCCGCCGCTGTAGCTGGACTTGTACCACCCGGTGAGCCTGGACGCGTTGGAGACGGTGTGCTCACTGCTTGCCATGCGCGTGCTCCTCCGCTGCTGACTTGACGAGGGCCAGGGATTCCCGCTGTGACAAGGCGTCGCTCAGGGCAAGAGAGTAGGCCGACTGACTCTCGGCCACCAACGCCGCGTCGGTCATCAAGTTGCCGGTGAGGAAGCCCTCGACGTAGGCCACTGGAGCCGAGTCCTCGAAGTTCATGAGCGTGAGCAGACTCTGCTGAAGGGCGTGGGCCCCGACGCCGTACGGCAGCACGTGCAGCCGTAGCCGTCCCGATTCCGCCATGTACGCGATCTTGCGCAGCTGTTCGGCCATGACTTGAGGGCCGCCGACGCGGCGCCGGAGTACGCACTCGTCAAGGAGCGTCCAGAGGACCGGCTTCAGTGGTCCGTCCAGGAGCTGGGCACGCCCCATCCGAATGGCAACCTCCCTGTCAAGTTCCTCGGCCGTGCAGTTGGGGCGGTAGGCGTGGAACACCGCTCGTGCGTAGGCAGGCGTCTGGAGCAGCCCGGGAACCAGCGTGAGGGCGAACTGCTGGATCAGCGTCGCTTGCCACTCCAGGTCGGCCATGACGGCGAAGTACGCGGCCCACTTGGACTTCAGCTCCTTCAGCCATCGGGCGAAGAACTCACCCGTTTCCAAGGCATGGTCGATCCGCTGCGCGTCGTCGTAGGTGGGCAGGCGCCTGCCCGCTTCGTAGTGGCTGATCAGCGTGGGCGAGCACATGACGCGATGGCTCAGCTCCGCCTGGGTGAGTCCCGCCGCCTTCCGGCGAAGTCGCAGTTCCGCTCCGAACTTCTCCCGGGCCGTCCGAGGCTCGCGACCTTCGTCCATGCGGCAACTCCCCTTCTTGACAATCGCGATGTCAAGCTCTCCCCCCTGGAAGCCTAGCCACCCCCGACCCCACTCTGTGATGGATTCGCCACAGAACGCAGTCACGGAGAAGGTAGGTCCACATGACCACCCCCCACTCCCACCCCCACCCCCACTCCCACCCGCCCACAGATCCCGGCGCCGACCGCGGACCGCGCCTGCTGCCCTGGACGGGCCCGGAGGGCAAGCCCTGTTATCTGGTCGGCGACGGCACGGGATACGTCTCGCGTCTCGCCGACGGCATGGAGTCGGCTCAACTCGGCATGGCCGGTGCCCTTCTCGACCACGCTGCCGAACTCCTCGCCGAGCAGAAGGCGACCAGCGGCGAACTGCGTTACCTGGCCGTCTGCCTCGTCGACTCCCTGGTGGACGTCAAGCGGGTCGCGGAGAGCAGGGGGATACGGCTCGCTGAGGTGGCCCCGGATCTCTCCCGGTGAAAAAATCTCGCGGAACCGTGCAACCCTTCCCCCGCCTGCCGTGTCGTACTAGGCATCAGAACTTCTGGAGGGGGATCTGGGGGGATCGCGGGGGTTCTGATACGGAGGGGAACAGCACGAGGGGGCCCGGTCCATGGACCGGGCCCCCTCGAAGCATGTACGGGGCGAAGCAGGGCCGAAGCATGGGCGGCGGCGGGGGCTAGAAGAACACCCCGCACCTCAGCAGCACATTCGCGTACGGCCGAGCCTCCCCCGTCCGGACCACCAGCCGCGCATCCCGCGACAAGGCCTTCAGACGGTCGTGCGGGACCAGGGTCAGCCCCGGAAAATGCCCCTCCAGCAGCGTCGAAGTCGGCGGGTTGGCCTCCCGTACCTCCTCCGCGGCCGTCGCGCCCTCCACCACCAGCTCCGCCAGCAGCCCGTCCAGTACCTCGGCGAAGGACGGGACGCCCGCGCGGAAGGCGAGGTCGACCACGCGCGGGCCCTCGGGTATCGGCATGCCCGCGTCGCAGACCAGGACGCCGTCGCCGTGGCCCAACTCAGCCAGCGCACCCGACAGGTGGCGGTTGAGGATGCCCGCCTTCTTCACAGCGCCTCGACCTCCGCCGCCGTGGGGAACGACACCTGCGCGCCCTCCTTGGTGACCGCCGCCGCCCCGACCCGGGCCGCGTAGGTCGCCGCCTCGGTGAGGGAGGCGCCGGTGCCCAGCCGGTAGGCCAGGGCCGCGGTGAAGGCGTCGCCCGCGCCCGTCGTGTCCACCGCCGCGACCTTCACGGACGGAACCCGCGCCACACCCTCCGCGGACGCCACCAGCGCGCCCTGCGCGCCGAGCGTGACGACCACCGAGCGCGGGCCCTTCGCCAGCAGGACCCGGGCCCAGTCCTCGGGCTGGTCGCCGATCGCCGCGTCGCCGAGGATCACCTTCGCCTCGTGCTCGTTGACGATCAGCGGGTCGCAGGCGGCCAGCACCTCCGCCGGGAGCGGCTGGGGCGGGGAGGGGTTGAGGACGAAGCGGCTGCCGTCCGCGAGGTTGCGGACCACCTCCGTCACCGTCTCCAGCGGGATCTCCAGCTGTACGGAGACCACGCGGGAGGCCTGGAAGAGGCTTGCGGCGGCCCGCACGTCGCCGGGGGTGAGACGGCCGTTCGCGCCCGGGGAGACCACGATGCTGTTGTCCCCGGACGGGTCGACGGTGATCAGGGCGACCCCGGTCGGCGCCCCGCCCACCAGGACGCCCACCGTGTCCACCCCGGCGTGCCGCTGCGAGTCGAGCAGGAGTCGGCCGTGCGCGTCGTCGCCGACCCGGGCCAGCAGGGCCGTACGCGCCCCGAGCCGGGCGGCCGCGACGGCCTGGTTCGCCCCCTTGCCGCCCGGGTGGACGGCCAGGTCGGAGCCGAGCACGGTCTCGCCGGCCCCCGGTCGGCGCTCGACGCCGATCACCAGGTCGGCGTTGGCCGACCCTACGACCAGGAGGTCGTAGTCGTACATGAAGTAGCTCCCCTAGTAAGTGACGTGGGGCGGGCGGTCCTCGGACCGCCCGCCCTGCGCCTGTGTCAGCCGCCGAAGCCGGCCACGTTCTCCTTCGTGACCACCTTCACCGGCACCTTCACGGTCTGCTCGACCTTCTTGCCCTCGGCCGCCCGTACCGCGTTGTCCACGGCAATCCTGCCGAGTTCCTTGGGCTGCTGCGCCACCGACGCGTACAGCGTGCCCGCCTCCACGGCCTTCAGACCGTCCGGCGTGCCGTCGAAACCGACGACCTGTACGGACTTGCCGGCCTTGGTACCGAGCGCCTTGATCGCGCCGAGCGCCATCTCGTCGTTCTCGGCGAAGACACCGTCGATGTCGGGGTGGGCCTGGAGCAGGTTGGTCATCACGTCGAGGCCCTTGGTGCGGTCGAAGTCGGCCGGCTGCTTGGCCACGACCTTGATGCCCGGGTAGTCCTTCAGCCCCTCGGCGAAGCCCGCGCCGCGCTCACGGCTGGCCGACGTGCCGGGCTGGCCCTGGAGGATGACGATCGTGCCCCTGCCGCCGAGCTTCTCGGCGAGCGCCTTGGCGCCCAACTGGCCGCCCTCGACGTTGTCGGAGGCCACCAGCGCGGCCGTCTCCGCGTTGTTCACCCCGCGGTCCACGCCCACGACCGGGATGCCGGCCTTGTTCGCCGAGCGCACCGAGGGGCCCGCCGCGTCCGAGTCGACCGGGTTGACGATGATGGACCCGAGGCCCTCAGAGGTGAAGTTCTGCAACTGGTTGGCCTGCTGGGAGGCGTCGTTCTGCGCGTCGGTGACCGTCAGGTCCACGCCCAGCTTCTTCGCCTGCTCCTGCGCGCCGGCCCGGATCTGCACGAAGAACGGGTTGTTGAGGGTCGACAGCGACAGACCGACCTTCTGCTGGGCCGCGTTGGAGGAGCCGCTGTGCAGCAGCGAGGTGGCGCCCATGACCGCCGCCGCGACCACGGCGGCGAGGACGTACGTCAGCGCCTGCTTGCCCTTGTTGCCGGTGCCGGTGGGCACGGGGGCCGCCCCGGCCTTGCGGCGCACGGTGTCCAGCAGCACCGCCAGTGCGATGACGACACCGATGACCACCTGCTGCCAGAAGGCGGACACGGACAGCAGGTTCAGCCCGTTGCGCAGCACCGCCAGGATCAGCGCGCCGATGAGCGTGCCGGAGGCCTTGCCGGTGCCGCCCGCCAGGGAGGCGCCGCCGATGACGACCGCCGCGATGGCGTCCAGTTCGTAGCCCTGCGCGGCCTGCGGCTGCGCGGAGGACAGCCGGGAGGCGAGCACGATGCCCGCGGCCGCCGCGAAGAGGCCGGACAGCGCGTAGATGGCGAGCTTCTGCTTCTTCACCCGCAGGCCCGACAGGCGCGCGGCCTCCTCGTTGCCGCCGATCGCGTACATCGAGCGCCCGATGTAGGTCCGGCCCAGCACGAAGGCCGTAACGAGCCCCATGACGACCATCACGAGCACGGGCACCGGCAGCCAGCCGCCGAGCGTGTCGCCGAGGTGCGAGACGGAGTCGGGGAAGGCGATGGGGGAGCCCTGCGAGATGACCAGGGACAGGCCGCGGCCGACCGAGAGCATCGCGAGCGTGGCGATGAACGGGGGCAGCTTGCCGTAGGAGATCAGGAAGCCGTTGACCAGACCGCAGGCGATACCGGTCGCCACGGCCAGCAGCACGGCGAGGACGACCGGAACACCTTCCTGCGTGGCGCTCCAGGCGAGCACGGTGGCCGACAGGGCCGCCACCGACCCGACCGACAGATCGATGCCGGCCGAGACGATGACGAAGGTGACGCCGAAGGCGAGGATGGCGGTCACGGCGGCCTGGACGCCGACGTTCAGCAGGTTGTCGGTGGTCAGGAAGTCACCGGACAGCGCCGACATGGCGATGACCAGGACGATCAGCGCGGTCAGCGCGCCGTTGTCGAGGAGCAGACGGCGCAGCCCCGTGGCGCCCGTCGTGCTCTTGAGCGTGTCAGCGGCCACGGGGGGCCTCCGTCTCAGTGGTAGGGGAAGTGCTTACGGCGAGCGCCATCACGGCGTCCTGGGTCGCCTCGTCGGCGGCGAGTTCTCCGGCGATCCGGCCCTGGGCCATCACCAGGACCCGGTCGCTCATGCCGAGCACCTCGGGCAGATCGCTGGAGATCATCAGTACGGCGGCACCGGCGGCCGTGAGTTCGTTGATCAGCTGGTAGATCTCGACCTTGGCGCCGACGTCGATGCCGCGGGTCGGCTCGTCGAGGATCAGCACCTTGGTGTCGGCCAGGAGCCACTTGCCGATGACGACCTTCTGCTGGTTGCCGCCGGACAGCGTGCGCACGTGCTGGCCGAGGCCCGCCATCCGCACGCCGAGCTGCTCGGCGACCCGGGCGGCGGCCTCGCGCTGCCCCTTGAGGTCGACGAGCCCCGCGTGCGTGGCGGTGCGCAGGGTCACCAGGCCCAGGTTCTCGGCCACGGAGGCGTCGAGCACGAGCCCCTGCCCCTTGCGGTCCTCGGGGACGAGGCCGATCCCGGCGGCCATGGCGGCGTTGACATCGTTGCCGCGCAGACCGGAGCCGTTCACCCGTACCGTGCCGCGGTCGTAGGGGTCGGCGCCGAACACGGCCCGTGCGACCTCCGTACGGCCCGCGCCCACGAGCCCGGCGATGCCGACGACCTCACCGGCGCGCACCTCGAAGGAGACGTCGTGGAAGACGCCGTCCCGGCCGAGCCCCTCCACCTTCAGCAGCGGCTCACCGGTCTCGCCGCGCTCACGCGGGTACTGCTGCTCGATCGACCGCCCCACCATGAGCCGTACGAGGTCGTCCTCGGGCGTGGAAGCGGGCACCTGCCCGACGCTCTTCCCGTCCCGGATGACGGTGACCCGGTCACCGAGGGCGGCGATCTCCTCCAAGTGATGCGTAATAAAAACAACACCGACGCCGTCCTCGCGCAGGGTGCGCACGATGGCGAAGAGCTTGTCGACCTCCTCGGAGGTGAGCACCGCGGTCGGCTCGTCCATGATCAGCACGCGCGCGTCCAGGCTGAGCGCCTTGGCGATCTCGACCATCTGGAGCCGCGCGATACCGAGTTCACGCACCCGCGCGCGTGGGGACACGTTCACCCCGACCCGCTTCAACAGCTCGGCGGCCTCGGCCTCCATCCGCCCGCGGTCGATCATCCCGAACCGGCGCGGCTGCCGCCCCAGGAAGATGTTCTCGGCGACCGTCAGATCGGGAACGAGATTGAACTCCTGATAGATGGTGGCGATCCCGAGGCGCTCGGAGTCCTGCGCACCATGGATGCGCACCTCCTCACCGCCCACCAGGATCCGCCCGTCGTCGGGCGTGTAGGCACCGGAGAGCATCTTGATGAGGGTGCTCTTGCCCGCGCCGTTCTCACCGAGGAGGACGTGCACCTCGCCCCGGCGCAGATCGAAGTCGACGCCGTCCAGCGCGACCACGCCCGGGAAGACCTTCCTTATGCCCTCGATGCGCAGCAACTCGTCCGCGTTGCTCACGACTGGCTCCTGTTCTGTACGGGGGTCGGCTCCGGGGAAGCCGGTGGCTCGCCGCACGAGCGGCGTACGACGAGACGGGCGGGGAGGGTGACGGACTCGGGGGGCCGCCCCTCGATGCGGTCGACCAGCGCGCGTACGGCGGCGCGCCCCAGCTCGCCCGTGGGCTGGGCAATGGCGGTGACCGGCGGATCGGTGTGCACGAACCACGGGATGTCGTCGAACGCGGCGAGCGCGAGGTCCTGCGGCACCCGCAGCCCACGCGCGCGTACGGCGTCCAGGGCGCCGAGCGCCATCAGGTTGTCGGCCGCGAAGACGACCTCGGGCGGCTCGGGCAGGTCGAGGAAGCCCTCGGTGACCCGGCGCCCGCTCTCGGCCTGGAAGTCGCCCTGGCCGATGTAGGCGTCGGGGAGTTCGAGTCCGTGGGCGGCGAGGGCGTCCCGGAAGGCCTCCACGCGTTCCTGTCCGGTGGTGGTGGCCGCGGGGCCCGCGATGATGGCGAGCCGCCGGTGCCCCAGCCCGTACAGGTGCGCGACGAGATCCCGCACCGCCGCCCGCCCGTCGGCCCGCACCACCGGTACGTCCACGCCCGGGATCCACCGGTCGACGAAGACCATCGGGGTTCCCGCGCGCGCGGCGTCGAGCATCAGCGGGGAGCCGCCGTCGGTGGGGGAGACGAGAAGCCCGTCGATCCGCCGGTCCAACAGGGTCCGCACGTGGTGATCCTGAAGATCGGGTCGCTCGTCGGCGTTGCCGATGATGACGCTGTAGCCGAGCGCGCGGGCCTCCTCCTCCACGGAGCGGGCCAGTTCGGTGAAGTACGGGTTCAGTACGTCGCTGATGACCAGGCCGAGGGTGCGGGTCTGGTCGGTGCGCAGGGAACGGGCGACGGCGTTCGGGCGGTAGCCCAGGGTCTCGACGGCGGCCAGTACGCGTGCGCGTGCGTCCGCGCTGACCGACGGGTGGTCGTTCAGGACGCGCGAGACCGTGGCAACGGAGACGCCCGCTTCACGGGCGACGTCCTTGATGCTCGCCATCGCCGTTCCACCTCCTTGTGGATACTGCTGGAATCGATTACATCGACGTGTAGAGAGGATTGGAATCGATTACACGTCCGTTAATCAACCCCTCACCCACCCCCTGAGACCGGATCGTGACCCTCCACGTCCTCCGCCCCCGCCGCCCCTACCCGTCCCATCCCAGGGGCTGCCGCCCCTTCAACCCCGCCAGGGGGCTCCGCTCCCAGACCCCCACGGGGCTCCGCCCCTGCACCCCACCCGGGGGCTCCGCCCCCGGACCCCCATCGGCCCTGAAGGGGCCTCGTCCTCAAACGCCGGACGGGCTGAATGATGCGGACCTGCGTCGGAAGGTGACGGGCTGCGTGATGTGAACCTGCGTCGGAAGGCGGATGGTGGCCGACGGCCGGCAAGGGGGGAAGACGGCCGCGCGTCGCGAGTCGGCCTGTACTGCGAGTTGGTCCTGTGCCGGAAGGCGGACGGGCCCGCAGCCGCCCGCGGCGGGGAGGGGACGTGTCGGGGGGTGTCCGCCCGCAGCGGCCGGCGTTGACGTGGGGGACCTGTAGGCGTGCGGGGCGCCGGACCGAGGACGGATACCCCCCGGCGCGGCCCCGACTCACCCACCCGCCCCAGGCGCTACGCGCACCCCCACCGCACCCGGGCAGGCCGCCGCAGGCATCCACCCGGGCCCAGGCGCCCCACACGCACCCCCACCGCACCCGGCCGTCCCGCCGCCCCCCGACTGTCAGCGGCCCCCGGTACCGTCAGGGCATGGATCGGGGAACGGGGAGCGGCGAGCGGCGACTCGCCGTGCTCGAAGGTGTCCTGGAGCGCATCACCTACGCCAACGAGGAGAACGGCTACACGGTGGCCCGCGTCGACACGGGCAGAGGCGGCGGCGACCTCCTCACGGTCGTCGGCGCGCTGCTCGGCGCCCAGGTCGGCGAGTCCCTGCGGATGGAGGGCCGCTGGGGCTCCCACCCGCAGTACGGCAAGCAGTTCACCGTGGAGAACTACACCACCGTCCTCCCCGCCACCGTCCAGGGCATCCGCCGCTACCTCGGCTCAGGCCTGGTCAAGGGCATCGGCCCGGTCTTCGCCGACCGCATCACCCAGCACTTCGGCATGGACACCCTGAAGATCATCGAGGAGGAGCCCAAGCGCCTCATCGAGGTCCCCGGCCTCGGCCCCAAGCGCACCAGGAAGATCGCCGACGCCTGGGAGGAACAGAAGGCGATCAAGGAGGTCATGCTCTTCCTCCAGACCGTCGAGGTCTCCACCTCCATCGCGGTACGCATCTACAAGAAGTACGGCGACGCCTCCATCTCCGTGGTGAAGAACCAGCCCTACCGACTGGCCGCCGACGTCTGGGGCATCGGCTTCCTCACCGCCGACCGCATCGCCCAGTCCGTCGGCATCCCGCACGACAGCCCGGAGCGCGTCAAGGCGGGCCTGCAGTACGCCCTGTCGCAATCCGCCGACCAGGGCAACTGCTTCCTCCCGGAGGAACGCCTGATCGCCGACGCGGTGAAGCTGCTCCAGGTCGACACCGGCCTGGTCATCGAGTGTCTCGCGGAGCTGGCCCTGCCGGACGAGGACTCCGGCGACCCCGGCGTCGTACGGGAGAAGGTGCCGGGCCCGGACGGCAAGGACGGGGACCCCGTCACTGCCGTCTACCTCGTTCCCTTCCACCGCGCCGAACTCTCCCTCTCCGCCCAGCTCCTGCGCCTCCTGCGCACCGACGAGGACCGCATGCCCGGCTTCCGCGAGGTCGCCTGGGACAAGGCGCTGGCCTGGCTGAAGGACCGCACGGGCGCCGACCTCGCCCCCGAGCAGGAGGCCGCCGTCAAGCTGGCGCTGACGGAGAAGGTCGCCGTCCTCACCGGCGGCCCCGGCTGCGGCAAGTCCTTCACGGTCCGCTCGGTCGTGGAGCTGGCCCGCGCCAAGAAGGCGAAGGTCGTGCTCGCCGCCCCCACCGGCCGGGCCGCCAAGCGCCTCGCGGAACTCACCGGCGCCGAGGCCTCCACCGTCCACCGCCTGCTGGAGCTCAAGCCCGGCGGCGACGCGGCCTACGACAAGGATCGCCCCCTGGACGCCGACCTGGTGGTGGTCGACGAGGCCTCGATGCTGGACCTGCTGCTGGCCAACAAGCTGGTGAAGGCGGTCCCCCCGGGCGCCCACCTCCTCTTCGTGGGGGACGTCGACCAACTGCCGTCGGTCGGCGCGGGCGAGGTGCTCAGGGACCTCCTCGCGGACGACAGCCCCGTCCCCGCCGTCCGCCTCACGCGCGTGTTCCGGCAGGCCCAGCAGTCCGGCGTGGTCACCAACGCGCACCGGATCAACTCCGGGCAGCACCCGGTCACGGACGGCATGAAGGACTTCTTCCTCTTCGTCGAGGACGACACGGAGGAGGCCGGCCGGCTCACGGTGGACGTCGCGGCCCGGCGGATTCCGGCCAAGTTCGGCCTCGACCCGCGCCGCGACGTCCAGGTGCTCGCGCCCATGCACCGCGGTCCGGCCGGCGCGGGCACGCTCAACGGCCTGCTCCAGCAGGCCATCACCCCCGGCCGCCCCGATCTGCCCGAGAAGCGGTTCGGCGGCCGGGTCTTCCGGGTCGGCGACAAGGTCACCCAGATTCGCAACAATTACGAGAAGGGCGAGAACGGCGTCTTCAACGGCACCGTGGGCGTGGTCACCTCGCTCGACCCGGTCGACCAGCGTCTGACGGTGCTGACGGACGAGGACGAGGAGGTGCCGTACGACTTCGACGAACTGGACGAGCTGGCGCACGCGTACGCGGTGACGATCCACCGCTCGCAGGGCAGCGAGTACCCGGCGGTGGTGATCCCGGTGACCACGGGCGCGTGGATGATGCTTCAGCGGAACCTGCTGTACACGGCGGTCACCCGGGCGAAGAAGCTGGTCGTCCTCGTGGGTTCGCGCAAGGCGATCGGCCAGGCGGTGCGCACGGTGTCGGCGGGCCGCCGCTGGACGGCACTCGACTTCAGACTCGCACCGCGCAGGACAGACGCATGACACCCGAGCACGCCCCACGCCACGCTCGCCCCACGCCACGCTCGCCCCACGCCATGCTCGCCCCACGCCATGCTCGCCCCACGCCCCCTTGAGGGCTGAATGCCAGGCTCTCACCACGCCTCCTGGAGGGGTGAGTGAAATTTGATCGATCAAACGAGTCGGAAAGGTCACACAGCTCTTCCGGAGCCCCCTGTCGAGGGGGCAGGATGAGCAGGTTGGCGGCACTGAGTGCCGTCAATAGGCCCAATGGTCGACCCCGAGTGCACTCACCTGCGCCAAATGGGGGATGGTAGAGACAGTCAGGGCAACCTCGAAGAAGAGGCACAACGTCGGTGAGGGAAGACGTGAGCGACAACTCTGTAGTACTGCGGTACGGCGACGGCGAGTACACCTACCCGGTGATCGACAGCACCGTCGGCGACAAGGGCTTCGACATCGGCAAGCTCCGCGCCCAGACCGGTCTGGTCACCCTGGACAGCGGCTACGGCAACACGGCCGCCTATAAATCCGCCATCACCTACCTCGACGGCGAGCAGGGCATCCTCCGGTACCGCGGCTACCCGATCGAACAGCTGGCCGAGCGTTCGACCTTCCTGGAGGTCGCGTACCTGCTGATCAACGGTGAGCTGCCGACCGTCGACGAGCTGAGCACGTTCAAGAACGACATCACGCAGCACACCCTGCTGCACGAGGACGTCAAGAACTTCTACCGGGGCTTCCCGCGCGACGCCCACCCGATGGCGATGCTGTCGTCGGTCGTCTCCGCGCTGTCGACCTTCTACCAGGACAGCCACAACCCGTTCGACGAGAAGCAGCGCAACCTCTCCACGATCCGCCTGCTCGCCAAGCTCCCGACGATCGCGGCGTACGCGTACAAGAAGTCGATCGGTCACCCGTTCGTCTACCCGCGCAACGACCTCGGCTACGTCGAGAACTTCCTGCGCATGACCTTCTCGGTGCCGGCCCAGGAGTACGACCTCGACCCGATCGTGGTTTCCGCCCTGGACAAGCTGCTCATCCTGCACGCGGACCACGAGCAGAACTGCTCGACCTCCACGGTCCGTCTGGTGGGCTCGTCGCAGGCCAACATGTTCGCGTCGATCTCGGCCGGCATCAACGCGCTGTGGGGCCCGCTGCACGGCGGTGCCAACCAGTCCGTGCTGGAGATGCTGGAGGGCATCCGGGACGCCGGCGGTGACGTCGACTCCTTCATCAACAAGGTGAAGAACAAGGAGGACGGCGTCCGCCTGATGGGCTTCGGCCACCGGGTGTACAAGTCCTTCGACCCGCGCGCCAAGATCATCAAGGCGGCGGCGCACGACGTCCTCTCGGCCCTCGGCAAGTCCGACGAGCTGCTGGACATCGCGCTCAAGCTGGAGGAGCACGCGCTCTCCGACGACTACTTCGTCTCGCGCAACCTCTACCCGAACGTCGACTTCTACACCGGCCTGATCTACCGCGCCATGGGCTTCCCGACCGAGATGTTCACGGTCCTGTTCGCCCTCGGCCGCCTGCCGGGCTGGATCGCCCAGTGGCACGAGATGATCAAGGAGCCGGGTTCCCGTATCGGCCGCCCGCGGCAGATCTACACGGGCGTGGTGGAGCGGGACTTCGTCCCGGTCGAGCAGCGTTGACCTGCCGTTGAGGGGCGCCGACGCCTGAGAGCTCGGGACTGAAGGCGCGCGGGCGACTGCGGAACGGCTGTGGCCGGTCGCGCAGTTCCCCGCGCCCCTGGGTCGGCACGCGGCCCCCGCGCTGACATGCAACGAAAAACATGTAACGAAGAACATGCAGCGCCGAACAGGCAAAGCAGCGCCGAACAGGCAAAGAAGAAGGCGCCCTGGCGCCGGTCCCCCCACGGGCCGACGTCCAGGGCGCCTTCCCATGTCCCGGTGCGGATTCCCCCCACGGGATCCGGCCGGGCGTCTGTGGAGACCAGCGCCTGAATCGCTGTTGTTGCGTACTGCGTTGAGCAGAACGAGCAAAAATCGCCGTACTACTCGGTGTGCGGTCTGCCGGGACAGCGCACGCTCGGGAGGGCCGCTCAAAGCTCCCCGGTGTACGTGCCCCGGCAACGCATCTCTGGGAAAGTCCCCCAAGACATCCCCAGATGTCAGTAGGCGCCCCCCAAGACGCTTCCTGACACCGTCAACTTAGACCTTCGAACCCCTTCGATGGTTACGTTCACATCACTGTGATCTGCGTCTCTTGCATATGTCCGTTAGATACGCAAGGGCCCCGATACAGCCGATGAGGCCTCTGCGTAAGGATGATGCGCGAGCCTTGTGAAGAGCTTATGTGAGGCTCGCGTCGGACTCCAGAGGGGGTTCCCCGGCAAACCTCAACGGAACGTCCGCAGACGGAGACTGTTCGTCACCACGAAGACCGACGAGAAGGCCATCGCCGCCCCGGCGATCATCGGGTTCAGCAGTCCCGCCGCCGCCAGCGGCAGCGCGGCCACGTTGTAGGCGAACGCCCACACGAGGTTGCCCTTGATCGTGGCCAGCGTCCGGCGCGACAGCCGGATCGCGTCCGCGGCCACGCGCAGATCGCCGCGTACCAGTGTCAGGTCGCCGGCCTCGATCGCCGCGTCCGTGCCGGTGCCCATGGCGAGGCCCAGATCGGCGGTGGCGAGCGCGGCCGCGTCGTTGACGCCGTCGCCGACCATGGCGACGACCCGTCCCTCGCCCTGCAGTTGCCGTACGGCCTCGACCTTGTCCTCGGGCAGTACCTCCGCGACGACCTGCTCGATCCCCACGGCCCGCGCCACCGTCTCGGCCACCGCCCGGTTGTCCCCGGTCAGCAGCACCGGAGTGAGCCCCAGCGCGCGCAGCTCGCGTACGGCCTCGGCGCTGGTGTCCTTGACCGCGTCGGCGACGGCGAGCACCCCGCGGGCGACCCCGTCCCAGCCGACGACGACAGCCGTACGTCCCCTGCTCTCGGCCTTGTCCCGGGCGCGGGCCAGCTCCGGCGGCAGCTCGTCGAAGAGCCGCCCCACGGCGACGTCACGGCCCTCCACGCGGCCGCGTACGCCCCGGCCGGGGACGTTCTCGAAGGACTCGGCCGACGGCAGCTCCCCGGCCCTCTCCTGCGCGCCGGCGGCGACGGCCCGGGCGACGGGGTGCTCGGAGGCGTGTTCCAGGGCGCCCGCGAGGCGCAGCACCTGACGTTCGTCGGCGCCTTCGGCGACGTAGACCTCCTGGAGGGTCATGCGGCCGGTAGTGACGGTGCCGGTCTTGTCGAGGACGACGGTGTCGACGCGGCGGGTGGATTCCAGGACCTCGGGTCCCTTGATGAGGATGCCGAGCTGGGCGCCGCGGCCGGTGCCGACCATCAGGGCGGTCGGGGTGGCGAGGCCCAGGGCGCACGGGCAGGCGATGATGAGGACGGCGACGGCGGCGGTGAAGGCGTCGACGGTGTCACCGGTGGCGCCGAGCCAGCCGCCGAAGGTGGCGACGGCGATGACCAGGACGACCGGGACGAAGACCGCGGAGATCCGGTCGGCCAGCCGCTGCACCTCGGCCTTGCCGTTCTGCGCCTCTTCCACCAGCCGGGCCATCCGCGCGAGCTGGGTGTCGGCGCCGACCCGGGTGGCCTCGACGACCAGGCGCCCGCCGGCGTTGACGGTCGCCCCAGTGACCGCGTCCCCGGCGGCCACGTCCACCGGCACGGACTCGCCGGTCAGCATGGAGGCGTCCACCGCGGAGACGCCCTCGACGACGGTGCCGTCGGTGGCGATCTTCTCCCCGGGCCGCACGACGAACCGGTCCCCGACGGCCAGCCGCGCCACCGGGATCCGCACCTCGCGTCCGTCCCGGAGGACGGCGACGTCCTTGGCGCCCAGTTCCATCAGGGCCTGCAGGGCCGCGCCCGCGCGTCGCTTGGCGCGGGCCTCCAGGTAGCGGCCCAGCAGGATGAAGGTGATGACCCCGGCGGCCACTTCGAGGTAGATCGTCGAGGCGCCGTCCATGCCGCCGACGGTGAGCCGGAAGCTGTCCCGCATCCCGGGCATGCCCGCGTCGCCGAAGAACAGCGCCCACAGCGACCAGCCGAACGCGGCCAGCGTGCCCAGGGAGACCAGGGTGTCCATGGTGGCGGCGCCGTGCCGCGCGTTGGTCCACGCGGCACGGTGGAAGGGCAGTCCGCCCCAGACCACGACGGGGGAGGCCAGGGTGAGCGCCAGCCACTGCCAGTTGTCGAACTGGAGGGCAGGGACCATCGAGAGCAGGATGACGGGGACCGCGAGGACGGCGGATACGGTGAACCGCTGCCGGTAGGACGCCGACTCGGGGTCCTCCGGTGTCGCCGCCTCCTCGACGAGGGTGGGCTCCGGCGGCGCCGGTTCCTCGGCCGTGTACCCGGTCTTCACCACGGTCGCGATCAGATCGGCGACCTCGACGCCCTCGGGGTAGCTGACCTTGGCCTTCTCCGTGGCGTAGTTCACCGTGGCGGTGACCCCGTCCATCCGGTTGAGCTTCTTCTCGACGCGGGCCGCGCAGGAGGCGCAGGTCATTCCGCCGATGAGCAGCTCCACCTCGGAGGTGGGGGTCGTCGGGGCCTGGGTGGCGGACATGGTCGGGGCTCCGGGGTCAGGCGACGCCGACCAGCTCGAAGCCGGCCTCGTCCACGGCTGCCCGCACGTCCTCCTCGCTCAGCGCCGCGTCGGAGACGACCGTGACCTCGCCCGTGGAGGCGACGGCCTTCACCGAGCTGACGCCCGGGATCCCGGAGATCTCGCCGGAGACGGCACCTTCGCAGTGTCCGCAGCTCATTCCGCTGACCTTGTAGGTGGCGCTGACGCTCATGTCGTTACTCCTCGTCGGGGCGTGTGGGGCCGACGGGGTCCGGGAGGGAACCCCGCACCTACCACGCTATACCCCTACGGGGTATTTCTCCAAGAAGGGTCGCTACGGGCCAGCGAACGCGCCCAGGCCAGCCCGAGGAGCGCGACCAGGACCAGGCCCCCGACCGAGAACAGGGTGAACAGGTGCTGCTGCTCATCGGTCGGGTGCGGAAGATACCCCTGGGCGAACAGCTCCCGGTCCAGGCCCGTGGCGGTCAGCTGCGCCACCAGCCAGACCGCGATGCCGTGCGTGGAGTCCCACAGGGCGTGCAGCAGGGAGACGCCGAAGTAGGTCGCGACCACCGGACCGGCGAGCCGGAAGCGTCCGTCCGCGCGCCGGTCGGCGAGCAGCACGCCGCCGGCGATCGCCGTCCACAGCCCGTGTCCGAAGGGTGCCAGCACCCCGCGCAGGATCTCCGTCTCCAGCAGGGCCCGCAGGTCGATGCCCTCGGTGGAGACGGCCGCGTTGAACGCGTACCCGGCGCTCTCCAGGGCGGCGAACCCGAACCCGACGGTCGCCCCGAGCACCAGCCCCGCCCTCATCCCGCGGATCCGGGGCTGTCGCCGCAGCACGAACATCAGCGCGCCCAGCTTCACCGCCTCCTCGATGAGCCCGACGCCGACGAACATCCACAGCGACGGGTGCAGCAGGTAGTACTCCATGACCGACGCGCCGAGCACGCCCAGCGTGCCGCCGGTCAGGAAGCAGCCGAGGATCACGCCCACCCCCAGGTCGCGGCCGTGCCGTTCGTACGCCCAGAGCACGAAGGTGACGGGCACCAGGAAGCTGCCGAGCAGGATCAGGGTGGGCAGCAGGGTGGTGTTCTTCGTGGCGTACGTGACGAGCGCGGTCAGCGTCCACAGGGCCAGCCCGCCCCACAGGCACCGCCGCCACAGCCCGCTCCGGTACGCCGACGGCGCCTGCTGTCGCGCACCAGCAGGCGGAGGAGCAGACGGGGAGGGCGGGGAGGGTGGGGAGGACGAGGAGGGCGGGGAGGACGGGGAGTCGGCCACGGCAAATCCCTCGTGTTGGACGGTTTTGACCGAACTGTATGGTAAGCACCCCCTATGTCGCAGGCCGGGACGCTCATCCTGATCATGACCATCGCGGTGCTCGCGCCGCTGCTCGCCCACGGGATCAGCCGTCGGCTGCCGGTTCCGCTCGTCATCTTCGAGATCGGCCTGGGCATCCTGGTCGGCCCGGACGTGCTGGGCTGGGCGGGCGACGGAGCGGTCATCGACGCGCTCGCCGACCTCGGCCTGGCGATGCTGATCTTCCTGGCCGGCTACGAGATCGAGTTCGACAAGATCCGCGGGGCCACCCTGAAGCGCTCGGCGGCGGCCTGGCTGGTCTCCCTCGCGGCGGGCCTGGGGTTGGCCACCCTCCTCTCGGGCTTCGACCGCGGCGTCTTCATCGGTACGGCGCTGACCAGCACCGCCCTCGGCGTCGTCCTGCCGATGCTGCGGGATGCCGGGGATCTGCGCTCCCGCTTCGGCTCGGTGATGTCGGCGGTCGGCGCGGTGGGGGAGTTCGGGCCGATCATCGCCATCGCGCTGCTGCTGAGCGGCCGTTCGTGGGGCGAGTCGACGGCACTGCTGGCCGCGTTCGCCCTGCTGACGGCGGGCGCGGTGTGGTGGGCGATGCGGCCGCGCCCGCCGTGGTTCGCCAAGGTGATCGCCGCGACCCTGCACAGCAGTGGCCAGTTCGCCGTACGTCTGGTGGTGCTGCTCCTCGCCGTCATGCTCGGCCTCTCCCAGGCCCTCGGCCTCGACACCCTCCTCGGCGCCTTCGCCGCGGGCATGCTCGCCCGCCTGGTCCTGCACGGCGCGGCCCCCGAGAGCGCGGGATCGGTGGTGGAACGCGTGGAGGCGATGGGCTTCGGCTTCCTCGTGCCGGTCTTCTACGTCGTCACCGGCATCGAGTTCGACCTCGACGCGCTCCTGTCCGGCGGCCGCGCCCTGCTGCTCCTGCCCGGCTTCCTCCTGCTGTTCCTCCTCGTGCGAGGCTTCCCGGTGTACGCCCTGGCCCCGCCCGACCTGGGCACCCGCGACCGGCGCGCCCTCGCCCTGTTCGCCTCCACCGCCCTTCCCCTGGTCGTGGCGATCACGACGATCGGCGTCGACGAGGGCAGCCTGCACACCGACGAGGCGGCGGCGCTGGTCGGCGCGGCGATGCTGTCGGTGCTGCTGTTCCCGTCGGCGGGGCTGCGGCTGAGGGGGGCGAGGGCGGCGCGGCGGGACGTGGCCAAAGAGCCGGAGTCATGGTGATGTACCCACGGACAACGACGACAGGAGCGCACATGAGAGCTGTGGTCTTCGACCGGTACGGCGAGCCGGCCGCGATACGTGACCTGCCCGACCCCCGGCCCGCCGACCACGGAGTGGTCGTACGCGTCATGGCCACCGGCCTGTGCCGCAGCGACTGGCACGGCTGGCAGGGCCACGACCCCGACATCACGCTCCCGCACGTCCCCGGCCACGAACTCGCCGGGGTGGTGGAGGAGGTCGGCGCCCGTGTGACCCACTGGCGCCCCGGCGACCGGGTCACCGTCCCCTTCGTCTGCGCCTGCGGAAGCTGCGCGTCCTGTGCCGCGGGCGACCACCAGGTCTGCGAGCGCCAGACCCAGCCCGGCTTCACCCACTGGGGCTCCTTCGCCCAGTACGTGGCGCTGGACCACGCCGATGTGAACCTGGTCGCCGTCCCCGACGACCTGTCCTTCGCCACCGCGGCCTCCCTCGGCTGCCGGTTCGCCACGGCGTTCCGCGCGGTGGTGCAGCAGGGCCGGGTCGCGGCGGGGGAGTGGGTCGCGGTGCACGGCTGCGGCGGGGTGGGCCTGTCGGCGGTGATGATCGCGGCGGCCTCGGGAGCCCGGGTGGTCGCCGTCGACGTATCGCAGCGCGCCCTCGACCTGGCGCGGAAGTTCGGAGCCGCGGAGTGCGTGGACGCGTCGGATGCGCCGGACACGGCCGAGGCGGTCCAGGAGCTGACCGGCGGCGGCGCCCATCTCTCCCTCGACGCCCTCGGCTCGCCCGCCACCTGCGCCGCCTCGGTGAACGGCCTGCGCCGCCGCGGCCGACACGTCCAGGTCGGCCTGCTGCCCTCGCCGGACGGCACCACCCCGGTCCCCATGGCCCGCGCCGTCGCCCTGGAACTCGAACTCCTCGGCAGCCACGGCATGGCCGCGCACACCTACCCGCCGATGATGGAACTCGTCCGCTCCGGCGTGCTGCGCCCCGACCTCCTGGTCACCTCCACGATCACCCTGGACGCGACCCCGGCCGCCCTGGCGGCGATGGGCACGGCGCCCGGCTCGGGGGTGACGGTCATCGAGCCGTGGGGCTGACCTGTGCCCCGGGGGACGGGGGCACAGGCGCCGCGCCGCCCGGCGGTCAGTCCGCCCTGCGCCCCCGGTTGCCCGGCCGGGACGCCACCCAGGACCGCACGGTGTCGGCGTACCAGAAGGGTTTACCGCCCTCCACGTGGTCGGGCGGTGGCAGCAGCCCGTGTTTGCGGTAGGACCGCACGGTGTCGGGCTGCACCCTGATGTGCGCCGCGATCTCCTTGTAGGACCAGAGCCGTCGGTCGGTCATGAGTGGCACCTCCCTGCGCGCGCCGCGGCGGCGGCCGGGGGGTGGCCGTCGGGGGTACCGGGCGCTGCGCTGGCGATCACAAAGCCTGTGCCCCGTGAACGACGGCGCCCGACGCCCGGGCAGGGCCTGTGCACCGGGTGTGACGCAGGACCCGCGTACACGCGACATGCGTGACACAAGGGGGGCGTTTGTGACACAGGTGAGGCAAAGGCGTACGCGGGAGTGAAGGCGCGGCGCATTGACAGCGCCCCGAAGGGGCGCGGGGCTGTGTCGGATATGCGGCTCCGCCGCGGGGCGCGACCAGCCCCAACGGTGCCGCAGACGAATATCGCGCCCCCTGCGGAGCGCTTACGCTCCGCAGGACCTAAGAAACGCCCGAGTCCGCTGGGCGATGGGCAGCGGCTTGTCCGGATCGCACGGGTACATGTCCTGCTCGACGATCGCGAACAGGTCGACGTCCAGCTTCTGCGCGGCCTCCAGGACGGGCCCCAGCGCGGGCACGCCACCCGGCGGCTCGCACATCACGCCCTGTGCCACCGCCGGCCCGAACGGCGTCCCCTTCGCCCGCACGTCCGCCAGGATCTCCGGGTCCACCTGCTTCAGGTGCAGGTAGCCGATCCGCTCCCCGTACGTCTCGATGAGCTTGACGCTGTCGCCGCCGCAGTAGGCGTAGTGCCCGGTGTCCAGGCACAGCGAGACGAGCGAGGAGTCGGTCCCGTCCAGGAACCGCACCACGTTCTCCTCGCTGTCGATGTGCGTGTCGGCGTGCGGGTGGACGACGATCCGCAGGCCGTACTCATCCCGCACCCGCTGCCCGAGCCGCTCGGTCAGCGAGGTGAGGTTGCGCCACTGTTCCGGCGTCAGTGAGGAGGGCTCCAGCACCTCCCCGGTCTTGTCGTCCCGCCAGAAGGAGGGGATGACGACGAGGTGGGAGGCGCCCATGGCCTGCGCGAGCACCGCGTTGTCCGCGACGTGGGCCCAGGTCTTGTCCCACACGTCCGTGCCGTGGTGCAGCCCGGTGAAGACCGTGCCGGCCGACACTTTCAGGCCACGTCGGGCCGTCTCCTCGGCGAGCACGGCCGGATCGGTCGGGAGGTACCCGTACGGCCCCAGCTCGATCCACTCGTAGCCGGACTCGGCGACCTCGTCGAGGAAGCGCTGCCAGGGCACCTGCTGGGGATCGTCGGGGAACCACACGCCCCAGGAGTCGGGGGCCGATCCGATCCGGATGCGTGACAGTGAGGACTGGGATGACTGAGGTGACAACGGCGTCATGGCGGCCAGCTTCGGCGCGTGCCGCACCCCTGTCAAGGTCTCGTCCGAATGTCTGGACAAAACATTGACAGGGCTCCACGCTCGGGGCTAGAAATCCGGGAGAGCCGATACGAAGGGAACGCGATGGCGTACGACCTGATCACCATGGGGCGGATCGGAGTGGACCTCTATCCGCTGCAGACGGGCGTCCCGTTGCCGCAGGTCACATCCTTCGGCAAGTTCCTGGGCGGCTCGGCGGCGAACGTCGCGGTAGCCGCGGCGCGGCTGGGCCGGCGTACGGCCCTCATCAGCCGTACCGGCGACGACCCCTTCGGCACCTATCTGCGCCAGGCCCTCGGGGACTTCGGCGTCGACGACCGCTGGGTCACCCCGGTGCGGGGACTGCCCACCCCGGTCACCTTCTGCGAGATCTTCCCGCCGGACGACTTCCCGCTGTACTTCTACCGTCGGCCCAAGGCCCCCGACCTGGAGATCGACGCCCACGAGCTCGACCTCGACGCCGTCCGTGACGCCCGCGTCTTCTGGGTGACCGGCACGGGCCTGAGCGAGGAGCCCAGCCGTACCGCGACCCTCGCCGCCCTCGCCCACCGGGCCAAGTCCGGCACCACGGTCTTCGACCTCGACTGGCGCCCGATGTTCTGGGCCGACCCCGAGGCCGCCCGCCCCTTCTACGCCGAGGCCCTGCGCCACACCACCGTCGCCGTCGGCAACCTCGACGAGGTGGAGGTCGCCACCGGCCTGCGCGAACCGCACGCGGCGGCGCGGGCGCTGCTGGACGCGGGAGTCGAACTCGCGGTCGTCAAGCAGGGCCCGAAGGGCGTCCTGGCCGTCAACCGCAAGGGCGAGCAGGCCGAGGTCCCGCCCCTTCCCGTGCACGTCCTCAACGGCCTCGGCGCCGGCGACGCCTTCGGCGGCTCCCTGTGCCACGGCCTCCTCAACGACTGGGACCTGGAGACGATCATGCGCCACGCCAATGCGGCAGGCGCCATCGTCGCCTCCCGCCTGGAGTGCAGCTCGGCGATGCCGACAAGCGACGAAATCAAGACAGCCCTGACAACAGGATCAGTACCCGCACCCACCAACGGCGCCCCCGCCCCCCAAACCCCACCCGCACCCGCACCCGCCGACGGCGCTCCCGCCCCACAGGGGCCACCCGCACCCGACGACGAAAGCAGCACGGGTGGTGCGGGTGGGAACACACACGCCGAAGGCGAAGCCGAGGCGACGAAGTGACCATCAACCCCGCGGAGCTGACCCGCACCCGCACCCGCCACCCCGAGGCGATCGCCGAAGCCGCAGCCCGCCGCCGCCGCAGGCCCCTGCTCGCCGACAACGACCGCCTCATGATCGTCGCCGCCGACCACCCTGCCCGCGGAGCCCTCGGCGTCGGCGACCGCAAGCTCGCCATGGCCAACCGCGCCGACCTCCTGGAACGTCTCTGCCTGGCCCTCTCCCGCCCCGGCGTCGACGGCGTCCTCGCCACCGCCGACATCCTCGACGACCTCCTCCTGCTCGGCGTCCTCGACGACAAGGTCGTCATGGGCTCCATGAACCGCGGCGGCCTGCAAGGCGCCCGCTTCGAACTCGACGACCGCTTCACCGGCCACCGCCCCGAGGACATCGAGCGCCTCGGCTTCGACGCGGGCAAGCTGCTCCTCCGTATCGACTACGACGACCCGGGCTCCCTGAACACCCTGGAGTCCACTGCCCGTGCCATCGACGACATGGCGGCCCGCAGACTCCCGGTGTTCGTCGAGCCGTTCATCAGCCGCCGCACTCCGGAGGGCAGACTCGGCAACGACCTCTCCGCCGAGGCCGTCACCCGGTCCATCGCCATCGCCTCCGGCCTGGGCGGAAGTTCGGCCTACACCTGGCTCAAGGTCCCGGTCACCGAGAACCCGGACGACATGGCCCAGGTGATGGAGACCTCCACGCTGCCCGCGGTCCTGCTCGGCGGCGAGGTGGGCGAGGACCAGGAGGGCGCCTACGAGAAGTGGCGCGGCGCCCTCCAACTTCCCACCGTGCGGGGCCTGGTCGTGGGCCGTTCGCTGCTGTACCCGGCGGACGGCGATGTGGCCGCGGCCGTGGACACCGCCGTAGGACTGCTGTGAGGACCGCATGAGCCACGAGTTGTACATCCCGAAGGGCACCACCGCCGACGCCCACCACGTCCTCGACATCGGCCCCGAGCGGGCCGGCTGGACCCACAGCAGTCTGCGGATCGTCGAACTGGAGGCGGGCGGCAGTCATACCCTCACCGCGGGGGACAGCGAATGGATCGTGCTGCCCCTCAACGGCGGTTGTACGGTGCAAGTAGATGCTGACGAGTTCCAACTCCTGGGCCGGGAGAACGTGTTCGCGGGAGTCTCCGACTTCGCGTACGTCCCCCGGGACGCCCGGGCACAGATCGCCTCCGGCGCGGGTGGCCGCTTTGCTTTGGCAGGAGCAAGGTGCGAGCGACGACTCCCCGCCCGCTACGGCCCCGCGCCGGAGGTCCCCGTCGAGCAGCGCGGCAGCGGCAACCGCACCCGCCACGTCCGCAACTTCGCCTCCGCCGACGCCTTCGACTGCGCCAAGCTGATCGCCGTGGAAGTGGTCACGCCCGGCGGCAACTGGTCCTCGTACCCGCCGCACAAGCACGACGAGCACCGGCCCGGCGAGGAGTCGGAGCTGGAGGAGATCTACTACTTCGAGATCGACGGCCCGCACGGCTTCGGCTACCAGCGGGTGTCGCCCTCCCGGGAGGGCGGCGCCGACGTGCTCGCCGAGGTCCGCTCCGGCGACGCCGTCCTCGTCCCCGACGGCTGGCACGGTCCGTCGATCGCCCAGCCCGGGCACGACATGTACTACCTCAACGTCATGGCAGGACCGGGCGAGACCCGGGAGTGGCGGATCTGCTTCCACCCCGACCACACGGAGGGTTACCGATGACCACCCGGCTGACCGTCGCACAGGCGCTGGTCCGTTTCCTCGCCGCGCAGTACACCGAACGCGACGGCGTCCGACAGCGGCTGATCGGCGCGACCTGGGGCATCTTCGGCCACGGCAACGTCGCCGGACTCGGCCAGGCACTCGTCGAGTACGGCGATGTCATGCCGTACCACCAGGGCCGCAACGAGCAGTCCATGGTGCACGCGGCCGTCGGCTACGCCCGCCAGTCGAACCGCCTGTCCACGCACGCGGTCACCACCTCGATCGGCCCGGGCGCCACCAACCTGGTCACCGGCGCCGCCCTCGCCACCATCAACCACCTCCCGGTCCTGCTGCTGCCCGGCGACATCTTCGCCACCCGCCCCGCCGACCCGGTCCTCCAGCAGCTCGAACTGCCGTACGCGGGCGACCTCAGCGTCAACGACTGCCTGCGCCCGGTGTCGAAGTACTTCGACCGCGTCACCCGGCCGGAAGCGCTGATCCCGGCGGCCCTGAACGCCATGCGCGTGCTCACCGACCCCGTCGAGACGGGCGCGGTCACCCTCGCGCTGCCGCAGGACGTGCAGGCGGAGGCGTACGACTGGCCCGAGGAGTTCTTCGCCGAGCGCACCTGGGTCGTACGCCGACCGGGCGCCGACCCGACCGAGCTGGCCGAGGCCGTGACGGCCGTCCGGGCGGCCCGGCGGCCGCTGGTCGTGGCCGGCGGTGGCGTCCACCACAGCCGTGCCGAGGAGGCCCTCGCCGAGTTCGCCGAGGCCACCGGCATCCCGGTCGCCTCCACCCAGGCCGGCAAGGGCTCCCTGACCTACGACCACCCCCAGGACGTCGGCGGCATCGGCCACACCGGCACCGCGACCGCCGACGAACTCGCCCGCACGGCCGACCTGGTGATCGGCGTCGGCACCCGCTACACCGACTTCACCACCGCCTCCAACACGCTCTTCCAGCAGCCGGGCGTCCGCTTCCTCAACCTCAACATCGCGCCCTACGACGGCCACAAGATGGCCGGCATGCCGCTCGTCGCGGACGCCCGCAGCGGCCTGGCGGAGCTCACCGAGGCGCTCCTGATGCACGCCCACCGGGTCACCGACGCCTATCGCGCCGAGTACACCGAGGACAAGGAGCGCTGGGAGCAGCGCGTCGACGCCGCCTACGAGGCCGACGAACCCGACGTGCGCCCCACCCAGCCGCAGGTCCTCGGCGCCCTGGACGCAATCGTCGACGAGACGGACGTGATCATCAACGCGGCCGGCTCCCTCCCCGGCGACCTGCACAAGCTCTGGCGGACCCGGTCCCGCGACCAGTACCACCTGGAGTACGGCTACTCCTGCATGGGCTACGAGATCCCGGCCGCGATCGGCGTGAAGATGGCCGCCCCCGACCGGCCCGTGTGGGCGCTGGTCGGCGACGGCACCTACCTGATGATGCCGACCGAGATCGTGACGGCCGTGCAGGAGGGCGTCGCCGTCAAGATGTTGCTCGTGCAGAACCACGGGTACGCGTCCATCGGCGGCCTGTCGGAGTCGGTCGGCGGCGAGCGGTTCGGCACCGCGTACCGCTTCCAGGCCGCCGACGGCACCTACACGGGAGCGCCGCTGCCGGTGGACCTGGCCGCCAACGCCGCGAGCCTCGGCATGCGCGTCCTGCGCGCGAAGACCGTCCGCGAGCTGCGCGAGGCGCTCGCCGAGGCGCGGGCCGCCGACACTCCCACATGTGTCTACGTGGAGACCGAAACCGCAGACACAGTGTCGGGCGCGCCTCCGGCGCAGGCCTGGTGGGATGTTCCCGTGGCCGAGACCGCGACCCGCCCGTCGGCGGTCAAGGCCCGCGATGAGTACGACCGGCACGTGTCGACCCGACGCCGCCCTCTGTGAAGGATTGACTGGAGTTCAGCCATGACGAAGATCGTCAACCACTGGATCGGCGGCAAGACCGTCGAAGGCGCGTCGGGCACGTTCGGGCCGGTCACCGACCCGGCGACCGGCGCGGTCACCACCAAGGTCGCGTTCGCCTCGGTCGACGAGGTCGACGCGGCGGTGCAGGCCGCGAAGGAGGCCTACGTCACCTGGGGCCAGTCCTCGCTGGCCCAGCGCACGTCCATCCTGTTCAAGTTCCGGGCGCTGCTGGACGCCAACCGGGACGCCATCGCCGAGCTGATCACCGCCGAGCACGGCAAGGTGCACTCCGACGCCCTCGGCGAGGTCGCGCGTGGCCTGGAGATCGTCGACCTGGCGTGCGGCATCACCGTGCAGCTGAAGGGCGAGCTGTCGACGCAGGTCGCCAGCCGCGTGGACGTCTCCTCGATCCGCCAGCCGCTCGGTGTCGTCGCGGGCATCACGCCGTTCAACTTCCCGGCGATGGTCCCGATGTGGATGTTCCCGATCGCCATCGCCTGCGGCAACACCTTCGTGCTGAAGCCGTCCGAGAAGGACCCCTCGGCCTCGATCAAGATCGCCGAGCTGCTCGCCGAGGCCGGTCTGCCCGACGGCGTCTTCAACGTCGTCCACGGCGACAAGGTGGCCGTGGACCGCCTGCTGGAGCACCCGGACGTCAAGGCCGTCTCCTTCGTCGGCTCGACCCCGATCGCCCGCTACATCCACACCACCGCGTCGGCGAACGGCAAGCGCGTCCAGGCGCTCGGCGGCGCCAAGAACCACATGCTGGTGCTTCCGGACGCCGACCTCGACGCGGCCGCCGACGCCGCCGTGTCGGCCGCCTACGGCTCCGCCGGCGAGCGCTGCATGGCCATCTCCGCGGTCGTCGCGGTCGGCGCGATCGGCGACGAGCTGGTGGAGAAGATCCGCGAGCGCGCCGAGAAGATCAAGATCGGCCCCGGCAACGACCCGGCCTCCGAGATGGGCCCGCTCATCACCGCCGTCCACCGCGACAAGGTGGCGTCCTACGTCACGGGCGCGGCCGCCGAGGGCTGCGAGGTCGTCCTCGACGGCACCGGCTACACGGTCGAGGGCCACGAGAACGGCCATTGGATCGGCATCTCGCTCCTCGACAAGGTGCCGACGTCCGCCAAGGCCTACCAGGACGAGATCTTCGGCCCGGTGCTGTGCGTGCTGCGCGTGGACACCTACGACGAGGGCGTCGCCCTCATCAACAACTCGCCGTTCGGCAACGGCACCGCGATCTTCACCCGGGACGGCGGCGCCGCCCGCCGCTTCCAGCTGGAGATCGAGGCCGGCATGGTCGGCGTGAACGTGCCGATCCCGGTCCCCGTCGGCTACCACAGCTTCGGCGGCTGGAAGGACTCGCTCTTCGGCGACCACCACATCTACGGCAACGACGGCACGCACTTCTACACCCGCGGCAAGGTCGTCACCACCCGCTGGCCGGACCCGTCCGAGGCCCCCGCGGGCGTCGACCTGGGCTTCCCGCGCAACCACTGAGACACCACCGAGCCCCGGGCACCTGTCCAGGTGCCCGGGGCTCAGCCGTGCCTACTGCCCGTTGGCCTCCTTGATCGCCTCGGTCATGTCGGCGGTCTCGGCGGCCGGCGGGGCCTCGATCCCGGCCGTGGCCCCGAACTTGCCGAAGTCCATGGTGACCTTGATCGGGCCCATCACCTGCTTCAGCCGGACGGGCAGGTCCTTGTCGTCGACCCAGATGTCCATGGTCATGGAGTCGGCACCACCGGTGAGCGAGTTGATCGCGCTGTCCTCGCCCTTGTAGGCGTGCTCGAACTTGCCCATGTCCTTCTGGTCGAGCACGGCCCGGTAGTGGGTCGCCTTCCGGCCGTTCACCGTCGACGTGCCGAGGTCCTCGACGTCACTGGCGTACTTCAGGCCCTTCAGGGAGTCCGCCGGGTTGCCGCCGGCGCCGCCCGACTTGAACGCCTCGCTGCCGCTGTCGCCGAACACGGCGGAGGAGTCGATCTTCATCCACTCCTTGCCCGCGAGCGGGCCCGAGGCCTGCGGGTCGACGTCGTAGTAGTACACGCCGTCGACGAGCAGGGTGCGGATCGTCGGGTCGTCCTGGAGCGCCTGCATCTGGGCGGCGGCGGTGTGTTCCCACCCCTCGCTGTGCCTCTGCTGTGGCGCGTGACTCTACTGGGGGGCACTGACACGTCCGTATGCCGGACCCCGGCAGTTTTTTCGCCCCGCTCGCTGCGGTTCCCGCACAGGGCAAGGAAGCGGAACGGCTTACGTCGTACTGCCGAGTTCGCGATCGGCGAGGCGTTTTGACCACGAAATCCGAAGACATTCAGCCATTGACGCATCGGTTTTCGTCGGATTTCATGCAG
Source organism: Streptomyces sp. TRM68416 (assembly GCF_014596915.1). GTDB lineage: Bacteria > Actinomycetota > Actinomycetes > Streptomycetales > Streptomycetaceae > Streptomyces. The sequence continues at coordinate 36,264 of NZ_JACVWU010000033.1, read as the reverse complement.
CGCCGGGAGTGAGGAACAGCACGTACGACAACCGAAGCCGCCGGAGGCGATAACGCTCCCGCCCGCACCCTCACCGCACGAGCCGATCGGAACCGCCGCATGACCGAAACGCTGCAGAAGTCCGCCGTCACCGACGGCGTCTCAGCCGTCTCGCCCGTCTCGCCCGCCTCGTCAGCTTCGCCCGCGTCGCCGAAGCTGAAGCGGTCCATCGGAGTCGTGGGCGGCACCCTGCTCACCCTCTCCTGCGTGACGCCCGCCTCCACCCTCTTCGTGGTCGTCCCCGACCTGTTCGGCTCGCTCGGCACGGCCACCGCCCTGACGATCGCCATCGGCTCCCTGCTCTGCGTCGCCGTCGCCTTCTGCTACTCGGAGCTCGGCACCCTCGTCCCGAGCGCGGGCGGCGAGTACGCGATGGTCTCCACGCTGGCCGGACGCCTCGCGGGCTGGCTGGTCTTCGTCCTCTCCCTGCTGGTCGTCATGATCGTGCCGCCGGTGATCGCCATGGGCACGGCCGACTATCTCGCCCCGATCGTCGACCTCGACCCCGCGATGACGGGCGCCGGAGTCATGCTGCTGGCCACCCTCGCCGGACTGCTCGACCTGCGCGCCAACGCCTGGATCACCGGCGTCTTCCTGGTCCTGGAGGTCGTCGCCGCCGCCGTCGTCGCGGTCCTGGGCTTCGCCCACGCCGAGCGCGGCCCCGCCAGCCTCACCTCGCTCCAGGTCACCGGCGCCGACGGCGGCACCGACACCGTGACCGCCCTGCTGATCGTCTCCGGCCTCGCCATCGCCCTCTTCGTCACCCAGGGCTTCTCCACCGCCGTCTACCTCTCCGAGGAACTGGAGAACCCGCGCCGCAACGTCGCCCGCACCGTCCTCGCCACCCTCGGCATCTCCGCCGTGATCATCCTGGTGCCGGTCGTCGGCATCACGCTCGGCGCCTCCGACCTCGCCGCGCTGACCGGCGGCGACATCGGCGCCATGGTCACCGCCTGGTCCAACTCCGCCGTCGGCACCTTCGTCAGCCTCTGCGTCGCCCTCGCGATCATCAACGCGGGCATCGTCATGGTCATCCAGAACTCCCGGGTGCTGTTCGCCTCCGCCCGCGACAAGGCCTGGCCCGAGCCGGTCAACAACGTCTTCGCCCGGCTCGGCCGCTTCGGCTCCCCGTGGGTCGCCACCCTGGCCGTCGGCGTGCCCGGCGCGGCCCTGTGCTTCGTCAACCTGGACACCCTGTACGGCGTGACGGGCGTGTCGGTGACCGGCATGTACCTGCTCGTCGCGGTCGCCGCCCTGCTCTCCCGACGCGGCGCCCACCAGCACGCGCCGGCCTGGCGCATGCCGCTGTGGCCCGCCATGCCGGTCCTGCTGATCCTGGTCCTGGCCTACATCCTGACCCAGCAGGAGACGCGGTACCTGCTGTGGACGGGCGGCATCACGCTCGTAGCCACCCTGTACTGGGCGCTGTACCTGCGTCCGCGGCGTGACACACGGTGGCTTGTGTCGGTCCCCGAGGGAGAGTGGGACTAAGCGGACCTGGCGAATGCGACTCCGGTGCGGCAGCGCCCCAAAGGGGCGCGGGGAACTGCGCGACCAGCCACGACGCGCCCGCAGCCGAACGACGACACCTCACGGCACTTCCGGCGGAGCGCTCACCGCCTGTCCCTGGCCACCGACACCACGATGTCCCGCAGCCGTTCCACGTACAGCCGCATGTTCTTGCCGGCGACGTCCGTGTCCGGGTGCCGTCCGGTGAGCCACAGGCCCTCGTGCAGGCGGTTGAGCCAGACGCAGACCTGGTCGCCGTACGAGACCCGGACCAGGCCGTAGGCCGACTGTGCGGCCCAGTCGGCGGAGCCGGGGATCCCGCGGGCGTCGAGGAAGGAGACGATCGAGTACAGGTCGGGCGACGTGGGCCGGAAGTCGGCGCCCAGCAGGTGCAGCACGCGGGCCAACGGCATCCGGGCCAGCGGCCTCGCCGCCTGGAGCTGGGCGCGTACGGCCTTCAGGGCGGCGGGGAAGTCCGCCGGGACCGGCACCTCGATCGGCGCGCCGCCGACGTACCAGCCCACGGAGTCCGACCACCGCGACTTCGCCCGGGTGTGGAAGGGCACGACCGTGCGGTAGACGGAGGCGCCGCCGATCTCGCCCACGATCAGCGCCGTGGCCGCCAGCACGCCGACCAGGCTGCCGCCGTAGGGCCGGCAGTACGCCTCGAAGGCGGCGGCGTCCTCCGCGTCGACGAGCATCTCGCGCATCAGCCGTTGGGCGGGCAGCGGGCCGCCGGGCTCCAGGCCGAGGTCGACGGGGAACGACGGCAGCGTGCCGTCGCAGCGCCGGATGAACTCCCGCCAGCGGGCGACCGTCTCGTGGCTCTCGTCGATCCGGTCCGCGTCCGCCCGTTCCAGCGCGCAGAAGTCGATGTAGCTCTGCACCGGCGCCCCGCCGACCGCGCGGCCCGCGTACAGCTCGTGGATCTCCGCGGGGATCCGCAGGATGGAGTAGGCGTCGACGTTGCTGTGGTCGAAGGCCATGTACACGCTGGTGGAGTCGGGCCGGACGACCGCCGCGTAGATGAGGTTCGGCCAGCCGAGCGCGTCCGCGGCCACGTCGAAGCGGTCCTGGAGACGGCTGACCAGCTCCGCCGCGTCGGTGAAGTCCCCGACCACCTCGCGGTGCAGGGACACGGCCTCGGGGGCGAGGGTGAACCGGCGCAGCTCCTCGCCGGCCGGGCGGAACCCGCTGCGCAGCGTCTCGTGCCGCAGGGTCCAGCCGCGCAGGGCGTCCTCCAGCGCGTCGAGGTCGACCGGTCCTGGCAGGTCGAAGACGGTGCCGATCCAGGTCGGCACGGTCAGCCCGTCCGCCCGCACGGAACGGGCCGTCCTGATGTGCGACTCCTGGATGTACGCCGGTGGCCGGGCGTCGTCCGGCAGTGCCGCGGCCGCCTCCACGGTCGCCGGACTGAGCGTGAACTCGACGAGCCGGCCGGGCCGGGCCTCGCAGCGCTGGATGTCCGTCATACGCACAGGGCGTCTCCGTTCGCAGGGGGCGGACCTTCGAGGATCCGCCGCGCCCGGCGCCGGGAACTGCGATTTCCCGTTGTTCCGCGGGTATTTCAGCGGAACGAGTGGGGTATTTCAGCGGTTCGGGTGGCGGCTCGAACAGCGGTCCTGTGCAGCGGTCCTGTGCAGCGGTCCGCGAACGGTGGTCCGCGAACGGTGGTCCTCGCACTCCGGTCCTCGCACCGCGGTCCTCGTACCACGACCGCGGTATGCGGGAAGGGCCGCGTACGCCCGGGGGAGGGGCGCAGGTTCGGCCTCCGGTCGATAACTCGTCGACAGGTTCGGCCCGTACCGTTGAACCATGGATCTTCGACTGCGCGGGCCGTCACGGCGGCCCCGGCGACTGCTGGCCGCCGGGGCCGCCGTCGTCGTGCTCGCCGGTGCCGGCACCTGGACGGCCGTCGCCTCCGACGAGGCACCCGCGGTGCGTGCCACCGAACGGGTCATGTCCGTCGACGGCGCCCGCATCGACACCTCGTACTTCACCGCCTCCGGCGGCGGCCGCCGCCCCGCCGTCCTGCTCGCGCACGGCTTCGGCGGCAGCAAGGAGGACGTACGGCAGCAGGCCGAGGACCTGGCCGCCGACGGGTACGCGGTGCTGACCTGGTCGGCCCGCGGCTTCGGCAGGTCGACCGGCAAGGTCGGGCTGAACGACCCGAAGGCCGAGGTCGCCGACGTCTCCGCGCTGATCGACTGGCTGGCGAAACAGCCCGAGGTCCGGCTCGACAAGGCGGGCGACCCGCGCGTGGGCATGGCCGGCGGCTCCTACGGCGGCGCGATCAGCCTGCTCGGCGCCGGGTACGACGACCGCGTCGACGCCATCGCCCCCGCCGTCACGTACTGGAACCTCGCCGACGCCCTCTTCCCGAACGGCGTCTTCAAGAAGCTGTGGGCCGGCATCTTCGTCAACACCGCGGGCGGCTGCGAGCGGTTCGAGCGGCAGCTGTGCCGCATGTACGACCGGGTCGCCGAGTCCGGCACCCCGGACGCCGAGGCGCGGCGGCTGCTGGAGGAGCGTTCGCCGTCCGCGGTCGCCGACCGCATCAAGGTCCCCACGCTCCTCGTGCAGGGGCAGACCGACTCCCTCTTCCCGCTCGACCAGGCCGACCGGGCGGCCAGGGCGATCCGGGCCAACGGCGCACCCGTCGACGTCGACTGGATCGCGGGCGGCCACGACGGCGGCGACCTGGAGTCCGACCGCGTCCAGGCGCGCGTACGGGACTGGTTCGACCGGTACCTCAAGGAGGACGAGTCCGCCGACACCGGCCCCGCGTTCCGCGTCACCCGCACCGGAGGCATCGACTCCACCGACGGCGCAGCCCAGTTGCGCGGCGCGAGCGCGGACACCTACCCCGGCCTGGAGAGCGGCCCACGGAAGATCGCCCTGACCGGCCGCGAGCAGCGCTTCGCCAACCCGGCCGGCGCCAGCCCGCCCGCCGTCTCCGCCCTGCCCGGCCTCGGCGGCGGCGGCCTCGCCCAGCTCTCCTCGCTCGGCGTCGGCGTCTCCCTCGACTTCCCCGGCCAGCACGCCCGCTTCGACTCCGCCCCGCTCACCGACGACCTGCGCATCACCGGCTCCCCGACGGTCACCGTCCACGTGAAGTCGACCAGCCGGGACGCGGTCCTGTTCGCCAAGGTCTACGACGTCGGCCCCGACGGTTCCGGGCAGGTGCTGCCCGCCCAACTCGTCGCCCCGGTCCGCGTCGAGGGCGCCGAGTCCGGCAAGGACGTGACGCTCACGCTCCCGGCCGTCGACCACGAAGTGGACAAGGGTCACCGGCTGCGCCTGGTCGTCGCCTCCACCGACCTCGGCTACGCCTCGCCGTCCGCGCCGGCGACGTACACCGTCTCCCTGAAGGGCGACCTGTCGGTGCCGACCGCCCCCGGCGTCGGCACCGCGGCCGCGCCGCTGCCCGCGTGGGTGTGGTGGCTGCCCCTCGCGGGCGCCGCGATCGGCCTCGCCCTGCTGCTGACCGGCCGCCGCCGCACGGCCGCCCCGGCCCCCGACCCGGCGTTGGCCGACGTCCCGCTCCAGATCACCGGCCTGAGCAAGAAGTACGCGGGCGGCGACCGCTACAGCGTCCGCGAGCTCTCCTTCCGCGTGGAGAAGGGCCAGGTCCTCGGCCTCCTCGGGCCCAACGGCGCGGGCAAGACCACGACCCTGCGCATGCTGATGGGCCTGATCAAGCCGGACGAGGGCGAGATCCGCGTCTTCGGCCACGCCATCCGCCCCGGCGCCCCCGTGCTCTCCCGCGTCGGCGCCTTTGTCGAGGGCGCAGGCTTCCTGCCGCACTTGTCCGGCCGCGAGAACCTGGACCTGTACTGGCGGGCCACCGGCCGCCCGGCTGCCGACGCCCACCTGGACGAGGCGCTGGAGATCGCGGGCCTCGGCGACGCGCTCGCCCGCGCGGTCCGCACCTACTCCCAGGGCATGCGCCAGCGCCTGGCCATCGCCCAGGCCATGCTCGGCCTGCCGGACCTGCTGATCCTCGACGAGCCCACCAACGGCCTCGACCCGCCCCAGATCCGCGAGATGCGCGAGGTGATGATCCGCTACGCGGCCGCCGGACGCACGGTCATCGTCTCCAGCCACCTGCTGGCGGAGGTCGAGCAGACCTGCACCCACCTCGTGGTCATGGACCGCGGCCGCCTGGTCCAGGCCGGCCCGACCGCCGACATCACCGGCTCCGGCGACACCCTCCTCGTAGGCCTGACCACCGACGTCCCCGACCCCCTGTTGGACAAGGTGGCCGCCCTCCCGGACGTCGAGTCCGCGACGCGCACGGACGACGGCCTGCTGGTACGGCTCGCCGGCTCCAGCCCCGACGCCGCGGCCCGCCTGCTCGTCGAACTGGTGCGTCTCGAAGTCCCGGTCGCCTCGCTCGGTCCCCACCGCCGCCTGGAGGACGCCTTCCTCACCCTGATCGGAGGTTCCGCATGAGTGCCCTCACCGAGGTCGCCTCCGGCTACCGGGCGGGCGGTACCCTGCCGCTGCGCGTGGAGCTGGCCCGCCAGCTCAAGCGCCGCCGCACGATGGTCATGGGCGGCATCCTCGCCGCCCTGCCCTTCGTCCTGCTGGCCGCCTTCGCGATCGGCGGCGAGCCGGGCGGGCGCAACGACCGGATCACCCTGATGGACACGGCCACCGCGTCCGGCGCCAACTTCGCCGCGGTGAACCTCTTCGTCTCCGCGGGCTTCCTCCTGGTCATCCCGGTCGCCCTGTTCTGCGGGGACACGGTGGCCTCGGAGGCGAGCTGGTCCTCCCTGCGCTATCTGCTCGCGGCGCCCGTGCCCCGCGCCCGCCTGCTGTGGTCCAAGCTCGTTGTCGGGCTGTCCCTCAGCCTGGCCGCGATGATCCTGCTGCCCGTCGTCGCCCTCGCCGTCGGCACCGCGGCCTACGGCTGGGGCCCGCTGGAGCTCCCCACCGGCGGCTCCCTCGGCCCGGGTACGGCGGCGCAGCGGCTCGTGATCGTGGTGGCGTACGTCTTCGTCTCCCAACTGGTCACCGCGGGGCTCGCGTTCTGGCTGTCGACCAGGACCGACGCCCCGCTCGGCGCGGTCGGCGGCGCGGTCGGCCTGACCATCGTCGGCAACGTCCTGGACGCGGTGACCGCCCTCGGCGACTGGCGTCACTTCCTGCCCGCGCACTGGCAGTTCGCCTGGGCGGACGCCGTCCAGCCCACCCCCGAGTGGTCCGGCATGATCCAGGGCACCGCCGTCTCGGTAACGTACGCCCTCGTGCTGTTCGCGCTGGCCTTCCGCGGTTTCCTGCGCAAGGACGTGGTGTCGTAGGTCAACGGAGGGTCACCCACCGGTCTCGACGGCCCCCCGTTGTGGCCGCTTCGAGACACATCCGCAACGCACCGTGCCGCACGTTCCGTCCCCCTCGCCCGTCACAGTCGCAGAAGGCGACGTCAACGGTCCAAGGGGGAACGGAAGATGGAGCGGTACCGCATACGCGGGGCGATCCTCGCGCTCACGGCGGCGGCAGGGCTGCTGCTGACCGGCTGCGGAGAGGGAGCCGACAGCCGGGCCAAGGAAACCACCGACCGCCGGCGCGGCGACCACGTCCTTCCGGCCCCGCCCGACGGATACTCCGCCGCCCCGGACGGGGAGTCGCGCGAGGTGGACCCCGCACCCGGCCACCTCTCCACCTTCGCCCTCGACGTCGACACGGCCTCCTACGGCTACGCCCGCCGCGCCCTCGCCGACGGCCGCCGCCCCGACCCGCGGACGATCCGCCCCGAGGAGTTCGTCAACAGCTTCCGCCAGGACTACGAGCGCCCCGACGGCAACGGCTTCACGGTCACCGTCGACGGCGCCCGCACGGACGAGCGGGACTGGTCCCTGGTCCGCGTGGGCCTGGCCACGCGCCCCGCCGACGACGACCGCGAACGCCCGCCCGCCGCCCTGACGTTCGTCATCGACGTCTCCGGTTCGATGGACGAACCGGGCCGCCTCGACCTCGCCCGCAAGTCGCTCGGCGCGATGACCGACCGCCTGCGCGACGAGGACTCCGTGGCGATCGTCACCTTCAGCGACGAGGCCGAGACCGTCCTGCCGATGACCCGCCTCGCCGGCAACCGCGACGAGATCCACGGCGCGATCGCCGCACTGGAACCGCGCCTGTCGACCAACCTCGGCGCGGGCGTGGAGACCGGCTACGCGACGGCCGTCGAGGGCCGCCGCGAGGGCGCCACCAACCGCGTGGTCCTGGTCTCCGACGCGCTCGCCAACACCGGCGACACCGACGCCGACACCATCCTGGAACGCATCTCGGGCGCCCGCGAGGAGTACGGCATCACCCTCTTCGGCGTCGGCGTCGGCAGCGACTACGGCGACGCCCTGATGGAACGCCTCGCCGACAAGGGAGACGGCCACACCGTGTACGTGTCCGACGAGGAGGAGGGCCGTGAGGTCTTCGTCGAGGAACTCCCGCGGAACATCGACCTGACGGCCCGCGACGCCAAGGCCCAGGTGGCCTTCGACCCGCGGACGGTGTCGGAGCACCGCCTGATCGGCTACGACAACCGCCGCGTCGCCGACGAGGACTTCCGTGACGACAGCGTCGACGGCGGCGAGGTCGGACCCGGCCACACCGTCACCGCCCTCTACGCCGTCCGCACCGTCCCGGGCGCCTCCGGCCGCCTGGCCACGGCGAGCGTCCGCTGGCTGGACCCCGAAACCCGCGTCCCCCACGAGGAGTCGGGCCGGCTGGAGACGGCCTCCCTGCGCGACTCCGTCTGGTCGGCATCCCCTCGCTTCCAGGTAGCAGCGGTAGCCGCGTACTTCGCGGACGCGCTCCGCGCGGGATCCGGGGACCGAACGCCCCTGCCCGCGGCCCCCACCTGGCAAGAACTCCGCACCCGAGCGGCCGACTTGGCCACCCAAACCGAGGACCAAGCCCTCCACGACCTCTCCCAGGCCATCAACCAGGCCTCCCACCTGCCCCATTGACCTGACCTGCGGCCCGGCGGGGGCTGGTCGCGCAGTTCCCCGCGCCCCTGTCGGGGCGCTCAGCCGTCCAGCCTGCGGGCATGCGTGCCGCCTGGGGCGGCACGGGTGGGCGCAGGCGGCACCCCGTTGGCGCCGGGTTGCGCGTCCCACCCCACCGCCCCCGAATCCTGCCGCACCCATTGACCAGACGCTACGCATGAGTAAGTTGACCCCCCGGTAAGTCCGACTGGCACCGGGAGCCGTCATGGGCGTACGCAAGGATCTGCGGCGGGCGAAGCGCCGCACCGACCTGATGAACCGCACCAGGGTCGAGATCACCAGGGACGACAACGGCTTCGTAAGAGAGGCCCGCACCACCCCCCTCGCCCCCCTCCACCCCACCGGCACCACCGCAGACATCCCCTTCACCAACGCGGCCGAGGCCCCCGACACGGTCGTCCTGCGCCGAAAGCGGGGCGACACCTGGCACCCCGTCACCGCCACCGCCTTCGCCCGCGAAGTCACCGCCACCGCAAAGGGCTTGATCGCCGCCGGCCTGGAACCCGGCGGCCGCGTCGCGCTGATGTCCCGCACCCGCTACGAATGGACGGTCCTGGACTTCGCCGTATGGGCCGCCGGCGGCCAGACCGTCCCCATCTACGCCACCTCCTCCGCCGAACAGGTCGAGTGGATCATCCGTGACTCCGGCGCAGCCCTCGTCGTCACGGAGACACCCGAGAACACGGAGACGGTCAGAACCGCCACGGCCGGCCACGAACACGCCCCCCGCATCCGGCAGTTGGACGACAGCGCGCTCACCGCCCTCGCCGCCGAGGGGGTGAACGTCCCGGACGAGGAGGTCACCAAGCGCCGCACGGCCCTCACCCCCGACACCCCCGCGACCGTCTGCTACACCTCCGGCACCACCGGACAACCCAAGGGCTGCGTCCTCACCCACGCCAACCTGCACGCCGAGTCCGCCAACACCGTGGAGCTGCTCCTGCCGATCTTCCGGGAGGTCACCCGCCGGACACCGTCCACCCTCCTCTTCCTCCCCCTCGCCCACATCCTCGGCCGCACCCTCCAGATCGCCTGCCTGATGGCCCGCATCGAGGTCGGCCACTGCCCGAGCGTCAGACCCGACGAACTCCGCCCGGCCCTGAAGGAGTTCCGCCCCACCTTCCTCGTCGGCGTCCCGTACCTCTTCGAGAAGATCCACGACACCGGCCGGGCCACCGCGGAGAAGATCGGCCGCGGCGCGTCCTTCGACCGCGCCGACCGCATCGCCGTCCGCTTCGGCGAGGCGTACCTGAACAAGTTCCTGAACCGGGGCAAGGGCCCCGGCCCCACCCTCTACGCCGCCTGGGCCCTGTACGACCTGCTGGTCTACCGCCGCATCCGCAAGGAACTCGGCGGCCGCATGCGCTACGCGATCAGCGGCGGCTCCCCCCTCGACCGCAACCTCAACCTCTTCTTCCACGCCGCCGGAATCATCGTCTACGAGGGCTACGGCCTGACCGAGACGACCGCCGCCGCCACCATCGTCCCGCCGCTCGGCCCCCGCCCCGGCACCGTCGGCACCCCGGTGCCGGGCACCGCCGTCCGGATCGCCGACGACGGCGAGGTGCTCGTCAAGGGCGGCATCGTCTTCGGTGCGTACTGGAACAACCCGGCCGCCACCGATGCCGTGCTCCGGGACGACTGGTTCGCCACCGGCGACCTCGGCTCCCTCGACGAGGACGGTTACCTCACGATCACCGGCCGGAAGAAGGACATCATCGTCACCTCCGGCGGCAAGAACGTCTCCCCGGCCGTCCTGGAGGACCGGCTGCGCAGCCGCCCGCCCGTCGGCCAGTGCATTGTCGTGGGCGACAACCGCCCCTTCGTGGCCGCCCTGATCACCCTCGACCCCGACGCGGTCGCCCACTGGCTCTCGGTCCGCAAACTGCCACCGGACACCCCCCTGTCCGAGATCGTCGGCGACGCCCGCATGCGAGCCGACGTCCAGAAGGCCGTGGACTACGCCAACGAGGCCGTCTCCCGCGCCGAGTCGATCCGCGCCTTCGCCCTGGTGGAGGGCGAGTTCACCGAGGACAACGGCCTGCTCACCCCGTCCCTGAAGGTCAAGCGGCACGCGGTGCTGCGGGCCTACGAGGAGCGGATCGAGGCGCTCTACCGCCGCTGACGCACGGAGAGGGCACGACAGCAAAGAAGCGGGCCACCGGGGGAAACCCGGTGGCCCGCCGCGGCGGAGTCTCAGGCTCAGCCGTTGCCCGCACCGTTGCCGGCGAGGACGGAGATGTCGTCCAGGATGTGCGACAGCGGCTCGTCGCCCTTGGCCTGGGTGGAGTTCTCGACACACTGCTGGTTCTGCGGGGCCGAGAGGATCGGCACGTCCTGCAGGACACCGACGGCGGCGACGCCGACGAGACCCTGGAGGTTCAGCTTCGCCGGCAGGCCGACACACGGCTTGTTCAGCGAACCCTGGACCAGCGACAGCTGCGGGCTCATGTCGCCGAACGTGGCCGAGTTGCCGAACTCCTGCTTGGCGCCGTTGCCACTGGCAGACGTAGTGCCGTTGTCGTCACCGATCGCGAGCGCCGGGGCGGCAGCGGCGGCCGAGAGGCCGGCGACGGAGGCGGCGACAGCCGCGGTTGCCCACAGCTTCTTCATGTTCGTTCCCTTCGAAAGGCGGACTCCGGGGGGAGCTGCGTGATCGTCAACGCCCGCAGCCGCACCGGGGTTGCGGGGTTTGCCCCGATCGGCCCAGCGCGCACCACCACCGCGAGCGCCCTCATTTGCAGGCATAGGCGCTCCCGCGCACCGTGACCGACTTCGTCATGCGCGGCGGGTCGTACGGGCGCGGACGGGCGTCGGCCTTGAGCAGCGGCCGGTCCTCGCGCAGCTTCTTGAACATCGCCCGCGCCTTGGGCCAGTCCCAGGCCAGCGTCGAGCCGACGCCCTCGCGGACCGGGTTGAACCCGGCGATCGGGACGGTTGCGAACTCCGTCGACTTGGCCGGCACCCGCTTCAGCGCCGCCGCCAGCTCCACCAGCTCACGGGCCCCGATGCCCTGGTCGACCCGCGGGGCACCGAGCAGCGTGCCCGCCACCCGCCCCATCGCCACCGGGTCGGTGAGCAGCCCGCTCGCCTTCGTGCCGCGCAACGCCTGCAGCAGGAACCGCTGCTGACGCTGGATCCGGCCGAGGTCGGCGGCCCGGTCCACCTTCCGCGAGCGCACGTACTGCAGCGCGGGTCCGCCGCGCAGCCGGTGCTTGCCGGGCTTCAGATGGAGCTTGGTGGCCTCGTCCTTCAAGGTCCGCGGCGTGCACACCTCCACCCCGCCGACCTGGTTCACGGTGTCGATGAAGCGCCGGAAGTCGACCTGGAGATACCGGTCGACGCGTACCCCGGTCATTGCCTCGACCGTGTGCACGGTGAGCGCGGCGCCGCCCACGGCGTAGGCGCCGTTGAGTTTGACGGGGCGCGGCGGCCGCTCCTGGCCGGTGGCCTCGTCGCGGTACGGGGGGAGCTCGGAGAGGGAGTCACGCGGCAGGCTGACCACGCTGACCCGGTCGCGCCGGGCCGAGAGGTGGACCAGCATCAGCATGTCCGCGCACTCGCAGGCGACGCCGCCCGCGTAGAACTTGCGCTTCTCCTCGGCGGTGATGGTGCTCCGGCCGTCGGTGCCCATCACCAGGATGTTCAGACCGTGCGGAGCCTGCGGCCGGCCGGGGAGTGCGGAGCTGCCGAGCAGGGTGGCCCCGGCGGCCAGGACGATTCCGGACAGGGTCAGGGAAGAAAGGGCTCTCTTCTTCGTCACGCGAGGAAACGTAAGCCAGCGGGCCGCCGATGATCCGGCGGCCCGCTGACGGGGGCTCAGATTGCAGCCCGGTGCCTCAGTGGTTGCCCGCTCCGTTGCCGGCGAGGACGGAGATGTCGTCCAGGATGTGCGACAGCGGCTCGTCGCCCTTGGCCTGGGTGGAGTTCTCGACGCACTGCTGGTTCTGCGGGGCCGACAGGATCGGCACGTCCTGCAGCACGCCGACGGCGGCGAGGCCGACGAGACCCTGGAGGTTCGCCTTCGCGGGCAGGCCGATGCAGGGCTTGTTGAAGGAGCCCTGGATGAGCGCCATCTGCGGGCTCATGTTGCCGTACGTGGCCGAGTTGCCGTACGACTGCATCGCGCCGTTGCCGCTGGCGGAGGTGGTGCCGCTGTCGTTGCCGATAGCCATGGCGGGCGAGGCGGCGCCGACGACGGACGCGGCGACCGCGGCGGATGCCAAAACCTTCTTGATCACTTGCTAGTCCCTTCTGGAGAAACCCCGTCCACCGGAGCGCCCTGGTCAACTGCGGCGGAGCCGCTTGGTTGCTGCCATTCACTCCGATGGCCCACAGGCGGAGCGGAGTGACCGGCGCAGCGGCGGCCCGGCGGATTCCGTGAATTCACCGCCGCGAACGGCCCGTTCGGGTGAAGCGTCGAAACCAATCCCCGCGCTACGGGTTGATGCCAGGGCAGGGCACGCGTCTCACTCAGGGTGCGTCCGGCCCCATGACGCCTCCTGCCCCAGGAAAGGAAAGCGAAAATGCTGAAGAAGGCAATGGCCGCCGCGGCGGTCACCGCGTCCGTAGTCGGTGCTTCGGCCGCGGCCGCCCCCCAGGCGCTTGCCATCGGCGACGACAGCGGCACCACCTCCGCCAGCGGCAACCACGCCCACTCGAAGTTCGGCAACTCCGTGACCAAGGGCCACATGAGCCCGCAGGCCACGCTGGTCCAGGGCACGGCCAACAAGCTCTGCCTCGGTCTGCCGCTGAAGGCGAACGCCCAGGGAATCGTCGGCCTCGCCGCCGTCGGTGTCATCCAGGACGTGCCGGTCCTGTCCGCCGCGCAGAACCAGCAGTGTGCGGACAACTCCACCCAGGCCAAGGGTGACGAGCCGCTGTCGCACATCCTCAGCGACATCTCCGCGCTGTCCGGAAACGGTGTGGCCAACGGCTGATCCGTCGCCGATTCGGAAACCGTCCGGGTCGCGCCCGCCTTCCAAGCGGGCCGCCCGGGCGGTTTTCTGACGTTTCGACACCTCTATTTGCCTCTCTTCACCCGGGCGAAGCGTTTCAACTCCGCGGAGAGCGTGTCTGTGGATCTTTGGTGTCAATTCTGCGAAGGCGTTCGAGTGAATTAACCGGCGACCCACGTTCCGTAGTTTCTTCGGCTGTCTATTCCTCGTTCTACAACTGCCGGTCATGGTGCGAGCCGTTCAAGCTGTGCTCGCTCGGTTTCGGCCGACATAGGGGCATGACCGCAGAGAAGGGAAAGTTCATGAAGAAGAGCGCTGCTGTCGTCGCGGGCGCGATCCTGGCCATGGGCATGGCCACGCCGGCGTTCGCCGACGCGGGCGCCCAGGGTGCCGCCGTCGGTTCCCCCGGTGTTCTGTCGGGCAACGTGATCCAGGTGCCCGTGCACGTTCCGGTCAACGTGTGCGGCAACACCGTCAACGTGATCGCCCTGCTGAACCCGGCGTTCGGTAACACCTGCGTCAACGACTGACGACGTAACGCACCAGCCGCTCGGCTGTGTCACGGCCGGCCTTGGACAACTTCTCCCCGTTCAAGGCCGGCTTTTCCCACTTCTTCGAGCAGGAAGACAACGAGATTGCGACAGACCCTGAGTAGGGGAATGGTCGCGGCCGCCGCCGCGACAGGCATTCTGTCCCTGTGCGGCAGTCCTGCCCTCGCCGACTCCGGCGCGAGTGGGGCCGCCAAGGATTCGCCGGGCGTCCTGTCCGGCAACACCCTCCAGGCGCCGATCGAAGTACCGGTCAATGCCTGCGGGAACTCCGTCAACCTGATCGCCGCGCTCGACCCGGCGTTCGGCAACTCCTGTGCCAATGCGTCGAGTTCGAGCAAGACGCACGGCTACGGCGGGGACGACGGCTACGGCTCCGACGACGGCTCGCCCGGCTCCGGACACGGCAACGGCGGTGACTCGCACGGCGGTTACGGGGACACGCCGACCAAGCCGCCGCACACGTCGCATCCGCCCCACACGTCACAGCCTCCGCACACGTCGCAGCCGCCGACGTCGGGGCCGCCGCACACGTCGCAGCCTCCGCACACGTCGCAGCCGCCGACGTCGGGGCCGCCGCATACGTCGCATCCCCCGCACACGTCGCAGCCGCCGACGTCGGGGCCGCCGCACACGTCGCAGCCTCCGCACACGTCGCAGCCGCCGACGTCAGGGCCGCCGCATACGTCGCATCCGCCCCACACGTCGCAGCCGCCGACGTCGCCGCCGTACACGACGCCGCCCCCGACCACGCAGCCCCCGACCACGCAGCCCCCGACGAGCCCGCCGCCGGACAACGGGAAGCCGCCCACCCTGCCCGACACCGGCAGTGGCGAGGCCATGCTGGCCGCGACCGCTGCCAGTGCCGCGCTGATCGCCGCGGGAGCGGTGCTGTACCGACGAGGCCGAGCCGCGTCCCGTCGGTGAGCTGTGCGACGGGTGCCGGACGCTGCACGTGTCCGGCACCCGCGCCGCTTGCGCACCGCGCGGCTCCCTCCCGCAGCCGCCACCGCCGCCCATCGGCCGTACCTCAGTGGCTGCTCGCCTTCTCGTCGTCGGTCGTCACGTCGGTGTCGAGGGCGGGCGGGGCCTGGCGGACCACGCGCGCGTGGGCCCGGTCCGGCGCCGGGGTGCGGCGCAGCCGGGCCAGCAGCCGACGGGTCACGTGGGCCGTCCACAGGGCCCACATCGCCCAGCCGGGAGCGCGGTCGTCCCCCGCGTACCAGGCCGCCTCGCGGCCGTCCGGCGCCGGGCGCAGCGCGGTCAGCGGCGCGTAGTTCTCCACCACGAAGACCCGCCCGGACAGGGGCGCCCCCTCGGGCAGCGGGCGGTGGGTCAGATCCAGGTGCTGGGCGCGTACGACGTCCAGGCCGGCGGTGTCGGTGAAGAGCCGGAACTGGGCGCCGGGGCGCGGGTTGAAGTCGAGCAGGTGGTACCGGCCGGTCGTGGCGCAGCGACGGAAGTCCAGGTCGAGGATGCCGCGGTAGCCGAGTTCGCCGACGAGCCGCTCGGCGAGCGCCCCCACCTGCGGGTTGGGCGTCCACCGGCCCACCGCCGTCAGACCCGCGCCGCGCGGCCAGGACAGCTGCTTGACGCCGGTGCCGCCGCCGCGGAGCGCGCCGGAGCGGTCGGCGTACCCGTGGAGGAACCAGTCGCCGTCCGGCGTCGGCGGCAGGAATTCCTGGAGCAGCAGCCGGCTGCCCGCCTCCGAGGACCGCTCGTACAGTTCCCGCGCCTCCTGTGCCGAGCGCACGACGACCGTGCTGCGCAGCCCGCTGCCGGGGGGCAGCAGCCAGGGGCGGCTCCACTTCGCGACCACGGGCAGGCCCAGCCGCCAGGCGGCCCGCGCGGCCCGGTCGGCGCTGTCCGGGACGACGGTCCGCGGCTGGGGCAGGCCCGCGGCCGCGCACAGCTCGGCCAGCTCCGCCTTGTCGGCCACCCGCTCGGGCAGCGGGCCGGGCTGCTGCGGCAGCAGATAGGCGGGCGCCAGCTCCTCACGCAGCCGGGTCACCGCTACGGCACCGGCGTCGTCCATCGGGATCAGCACCGCCGGACGCGTGATCCGGGCGGCCACCCGCAGCAGCGCGACGGCGATGTCGTCCAGGGCGGCGCCGGGCGGCGGCGGGGGATGCAGCCGGGTCACGAACCGGGACGCGCGGACGGGACTTGCCGCGCAGTCGGCGACCACGTGCACGTCCACGCCCGCCCTGCCGAGGGAACGCACGGCACCCAGCGTGCCGTGGTGAAAGGGGTTCCGGTCGATCCGCAGCAGCACCGCGGGGACCCGGGTGTCGAACAGTGACACGTCTTCACATTCCTTCGGTCGGGCGAGTGCGCCACCCGAAAGCCGTAACGGCGGTGGCGTAATTCCTGTTCATATGACTGAGTGTCAGTAGGTCTCGGCAATGAATTCAGTCATCGGTGTCCGAGCGAGAGTGGAGAAAGGAGCAGGCATGACCCCACAGCAGCGACCGGCACGGTCCCGGCGGCGGCTGGCATGTGTCGCGGTGATGGTCGCCGCGTCCGCCGCCCTGGCGTCCGGTCCTGGATTCGCCGCGGGCGCGGGGGTGGCGCGGGTCGCCGATCCTCCCGCTCCGTCGCCCGCGGTCCTCGCGGAGGCCGAACCGGCCCCCGACGCGCCCCCCGAGGAGCCGGCGAAGGAC
This sequence comes from Streptomyces sp. TRM68416, assembly GCF_014596915.1. Lineage (GTDB taxonomy): Bacteria > Actinomycetota > Actinomycetes > Streptomycetales > Streptomycetaceae > Streptomyces. The sequence goes on along the minus strand of NZ_JACVWU010000033.1, from coordinate 19,537 downwards.
GCCCCGGCCTTCGGCGCCTACCTCGACTACGGCGCCCGGGGCGTGGCCCGGATCGCCGAGCTGAGCGAGTGGCTGGGCGGCGCCGAACTGCGCGTCGGCCACACCTACCTGCCGGGCGACCGGTGGAGCAACATCGAGGGCGCCCCCGGGTTCCTCGACGTGTGGGCGGACTGGCGGCGCGAGCGGGACGACCGGATGCTCGTCCTCAACGTCCCCATGCTGGAGCGCAACGAGGCCCGCGTCTCCGACGCCGAGGTCCGGCTGCTGCTGCGTCAGGGGGCCGCCGGCCGGTTCGACCACCACTACCGCGCCCTGGCCGAACGGCTGGTGGCGCTGGGGGTGCCGGACACGGTGATCGTGCTCGGCTGGGAGATGAACGGCATCACGTACACCCATCGGTGCGGGCCGGACCCGGAGGCCTGGAAGAAGTACTGGAACAGGATCGTCACCACCATGCGTTCGGTGCCGGGCCAGGAATTCCGTTTCGATTTCACGCCGACCCGTGGCCGGGACGCCGTTCCCTGGACGCGCTGCTATCCGGGTGATGACACCGTCGACATCATCGGAATGGACTCGTACGACCAGCCGCGTGGAATGGCGTTCGACGAACAGGTGAAAGAACCTTACGGACTTCAGGAACACGTGGACTTCGCCAAATCCCACGGCAAGCCCATTTCCTATCCCGAATGGGGACTGTTCCGCAACGGTGACAACGCCGAGTACATGCGGCGCATGCTCGCCTGGATGGACGAGCACAAGCCGCTGTACAACACGCTGACCGACTACTGCCCGCACGGTGTGTGGCAGTGCGAGGACAACCCCGCCTCGTCCGAGGTCTACCGGTCGGTCCTGTTCGGCCGTACCGACGAACCGACCCCGACACCTACGCCGACTCCGACACCCACACCGACTCCGACACCCACACCGACGCCGACTCCGACGCCGGTCGAGCCCACCACGCCGCCCAACTGCTCGCCGCTGGACCTGGGCGACTGGGTGGAGTACTGGCTCGGCGGGAAGCTGTGCCTGCGCTTCGACTGGTGGTCGCGCAGCAGGTGAACCCCCGGTGGCGGCAGGACCGTCAGGACCTGCCGCCACCGTCGCGCTCCCTCCAGCGGCGCACCAGCTCCTTGCCCCGCCGCCGCGCGGCGACATCGCACAGCGCCGCCGTCAGCAGCGGGGCGGTGCGCCGCCGGGCCAGGAGCAGCCGCCGGTTGACGACCGGTTCGGGACGCCAGTGGTGCTTGTACGGCTCGTTGCCGCGCAGCAGGCTCAACGTCCCTTGCGCATGCTCGGTGCACGCCTCCAGCAGCATCACCGCCACGTCCGCCTTCCGCTCCCGCAGGCACGGGTGGGCGCCGTACAGGTAGCCGCCCGTCAGTCGCCCCGACAGCAGCGTCAGATCGACGGCCACCACGTCGTCGGCCAGCCGGAACTCGGTGACCACGGCGTCGCCGCGGCGCACCATCGGCTCGACCGCGCGCACCAGGTGCGCGCGGAACCGCGGCCGTAGATGCTCGGAGGTCACCTTCCGTCCCTGCCACTGGAGCTCGTGCAGCTCCAGCAGCCGGCGCAGCGCCTTGTCGACCTCGTCCGGGGCCACGACGTGCCGCTCGACGCCCAGCGCGGTCAGCTTGCGCAGCTTGGCCCGCACCCGCTGCTGTGCCTTGGCCGACGGCAGCCGGGCCACCAGCTCCGGCATCGGCACCGCGGGCAGCTCCAGGCAGAGCGAGTCGGCCACCGCTTGCCGGGGCCCGGTCCAGCGGTCGTAGATCCGCTCGGCCGCGCCGCCCGGCCGTACCTCACGGAGGTCGACCAGCGCGGTGCGGGCCGCGGCGGCGAGCCCCTCGGTGAGCGCGGCCGCCGCCTCGTCGCCGCGCTCGTCGTCCAGCAGGACGTCCCCGTAGTCGGAGATCGCCCCGCCGAGCGGCACCAGGGACGGAACGGGGCGGTGGACGCGCATCAGGGGCGCGGCGGCGACCAGTTCGCCGCCGTCGCGCACCAGGAACAGCCGCAGCCGGCCCGGACGGCCGTACGACAGCCACCACGAGTGCAGCCAGGCGTGGCTCTGGAACGGGGTCGCGGTGGCGCACCTGCCGTACAGCCGCGCCCAGTTGGGGGCGAGGTCGGCGAAGACCGTGTCGTCCCGGACGAGTTCCGCCGTGTACGTCACAGCTGGCCGTGGGCGTCGGCGGCGACGGCCGGGCCGGGCACGGCGGCCGGGCGGCCGGGCGCCTCGGCGGTCCGGCGCGGCCTGACCAGCAGCAGGAGGCCGCCCAGCAGGCCGCCCGCGCTCGCGCCGACCAGGCCGGTCACCGCGGGCCCGGCCGAGGAGGGCTCGGTGGGCTCGGTGGCGCGGGCGAACTGCTGGAGCTCGACGTTGGTGGACTTCTCGGCGTCCTGCGCGTGCCGGGTCAGGGCGCGGGCGACGGCGTTGGCCATGTCGGCGGCGAGGTCGGCGCGGGAGGAGGTGGCGGTGACGGCGACCATCGGGGCGTCCGGCGAGGTCGCGGTCTGCACGCTCTCCTTGAGCGTCTTCACCGGCACGCCCGCCCACACCTGCGCGTCCCCGAGTACCGCGAGCTGTGTGGCGACCCGGCCGTAGGCCTGCGCGAATCCGAGGGCGGAGGCCGGGTCGGACTTCTCCGTGGGGACGGCGACGACATAGCTGGTGGCCGCGTAGGTCGGGGTCTTGACGACGCCGTAGGCGCCACCGAGCATGCCGCCGGTGAGGACACCGGCGGCGAGCAGGGACCAGGGCGGCAGGGCCTTGGCGCGGGTCAGGGGGGTGCGCGGGCGGGGGGTCTGGGTCATGACGGACTGGCTCCCTGGGGTGACGGGGACAGAGCGGGTGCGGTCGTGACGGCCGTGTACACGTCCATCAGGCGGTCGGCGCTGCGGGTGATGCCGTAGTGCAGGGCGGCCTCGGGCGCGGTGCGCGGGCGGGGGCCCTCGGCGCGGGCCGCGGCCAGCGCGCGGGCGAACTCCTCGGTGCCGCCCCGCACCCGGCGCGCGGCGGGCGCGGTGTGCGGCGGCAGGTCCTCGATGGCCGGGCAGGAGACGTAGAGCACCGGCAGGCCGGAGGCCAGCGCCTCCACGGCCGCCAGGCCGAAGGCCTCCTCCGGGGACGGCGAGGCGAGCAGGTCCATCGCGGCGGTGAGCGCGGGCAGGTCGGGGCCGGGGGTGCCGTCGGGCACGTAGGGGCGCTCGCCGGTGAACAGGACCCGGTCGGCGACGCCCGCCTCGTGCGCGATGCGCCGCAGGACGTTCTCCTCGGGGCCGCCGCCGACCAGCAGCAGCCAGTAGTCGGCGGGGAGCTGGGCGAGGGCCCGGATCACGGTGCCGAAGTCCTTGCCCGCGGTGAGCCGGCCGATGCCGCCGACGACGTACGCGTCCTCGGGCAGGCCCAGGCGGCGGCGGGTACGCAGGCGCTGCACCGGGTCGAAGCGGAACCGTTCGAGGTCGATGCCGTTCGGGACGACCTCGATGCGCTGCGCGGGCACGCCCCAGCGCTTGAGGCGGTCGGCGACCGTGGGGGAGACGGCGACGGTCATCCGGCCGAGCCGCTCGCCCGCCAGGTACAGGCCGCGCACGCCCGGGCTGAGCCTGCGGCCCTCCATCTGCGAGTCGCCGAGGGAGTGTTCGGTGGCGACGACCGCCCGCACCCCGGCCAGGCGGGCGGCGAGGCGGCCGTAGAGGCAGGCGCGGTAGAGGTGGGTGTGGACCAGGTCGTAGCCGCCGGCGCGGATCAGGCGGGTAAGCCGGGGGAGGGCGGCCAGGTCGCGGTTGCCGGTCATGCCGAGGTGGACGACGCGCACCCCGTCGGCGGCGAGGCCGTCGGCGACCGCGCCCGGGTTGGTGAGCGTGACGACTTCGCAGTCGACGGGCAGGTGCCGGATCAGCAGCCGCAGTTGCTGTTCGGCGCCGCCCACGCCGAGGCCGGTGATGATGTGCAGCGCCCTCATCGCAGGCCTGCCACGGGACGGCGGCGCAGCCGGTGCAGCCGGTGTTTGAGATAGAGGCGTACGGCGGTGTCGTTCTGGCCGATGTGCACCCGGGGCAGGGCGTGCAGGCTGCTGAGCGGGCCGGGGTCGATGGCGCAGGCGTAGGTGTATCCGGCGGCGCGCACGGCGTCCACGGCCCGCTGGTCGACCCGGCCGTAGGGGTAGCAGAAGCCCTCGACCGGAGCACCGGTCAACTCCGAGAGCAGTGCTCTGCTTTCGACGGTCTCGGCGCGGAGCGCGGAGTCGTCCGCCCGAGTCAGGTCGATGTGGGTGAGGCCGTGCGAGCCGATCTCGATGCCCGCCTCGGCCGCCCGCCGGATGCCGTCGGCGGTCAGCAGCGGCTTGCGCGGGCCCAGCGGGTCCCAGTCGTTGTCGCCGCCGAGGCGGCCGGGCAGGACGAAGAGGGTGGCACCGCAGCCGTGGCGGCGCAGCACCGGCAGGGCGCCCGCGACGAAGTCGGCGTACCCGTCGTCGAAGGTGAGCCCGACCAGGTCCTGGCCCTCGCCGCGGGCGCGGGCGGCCAGCAGGTCGGCCATGGACACGCCCCGCAGGCCGCGCCGGCCGAGCCGGTCGAGCTGTTCGTCGAGGCGGTCGGGGGTGACGGTGATGCGGTACGGGTCGTCCGAGCAGTCGCCCACGGAGTGGTACATCGCCACCCAGGGGACCGGGCCGGGACGGGACCCGGAGCGGGGGCCGGTCTCAACGGAAACGGACATGGCAGAGCCTTCGTGTGACGGTGCGTACGGAGTCGAGGGCGGGTGCGGGGGCAGGGTGCCGGATCCGCGTCGCCCGGCCGCAGGACGCCGGGCCGTTCTCCCGGCGGAGCCGCGCGGACGGATCGGCAGCGCGGAGAGCGTGCGGGCCAGGCGTCGCAGGGCGGACGGGAGTGCGGTGACAGAGCCCAGCCCTTGGGCGCCGAGGGCCCGGCCGAGCAGGACGAAGACGGCGACCACCGTCGCTCCACCGGCGGCGAGACCGGGCAGGGCGGAGTCGAAGCGGGCGGCGACGAAGGCCCCGGCCACCGTCGCGACCGCCGCCGCGCGCACGGGCCGGCTCAGCTCGTGCAGCACCCGACGGACGCGGATCGGGACGCTGCGCCGCTCGCCCATGCCCGCGAGCAGCAGGACGGCGGTGACGGTGATGCCGGCGGCGTTGGCGGCGGCGATCCCGCAGACGCCCCAGGGGCGCACGGTCCAGACGCCGACCCAGGACGTCACCACGATGCCGACGGTCATCACCGCGACCGGGAACCAGGTGGGGCGGCCCGCCGAGAAGTACGAGCGGACCAGGGCGCCGACCAGGGTCTGGCCGAGCAGGCCGAGGGCGTAGACGCGCATCACGCCCGCGGTCGCGGCGGTGTCCTTCGCGGTGAACGCGCCGCGCTGGAAGAGGACTTCGACGATCTGCGGTGCGCAGGCGATCACCGTCGCGGCGCCCACCAGCACCACGCACGCGGCCAGCGCCAGATCCCGCTCCACTCGGGTGCGGGCCCGCTCCACGTCGCCCTCGGCCAGCGCCCGCGCCACCACCGGGAAGGTGACCGTGCACAGCATCAGCGACAGCGTCATCGGGATCTGGGCCACCTTCTGCGCGTAGTTCAGGTGCGAGATGGACCCGGCGGGCAGGGTGGAGGCGAGGAAGCGTTCGATGAGGACCTGGGACTGGCGGCAGAGCGCGAACAGCAGCACGGTCGCGACCAGGGCGAGGGTGACGGCCTGCCCGTCCGCGGGGCCCGGCTGCTCGGTCACGGCCGCCTTGCGCCGCAACTGCCTCAGCAGGAAGGGGAGTTGAACGGCGAACATCAGGACGCCGCCCACCGCGACACCCACGGCCGCCGAGCGCACGCCCCAGTGGCCGCCGAGGACGAACATCGCCGTGATGATGCCGGTGTTGTACGCCACGTAGATCGCGGCCGGCGCCAGGAACCGCCGGTGTGCCCGCAGCGCCGCGCTGCAGTACCCGGCGAGACCGAAGCTGAGCACGCAGGTCGCCGTCAGCCGGGTGCAGTCCACGGCGAGCGCCGGATCGGGCAGCCCGGGGGCGAGCGCCTCGACCAGGTAGGGGGCGCCCGCGACGACCAGGGCTGCGGCGCCGACCAGGGCGAGCGTGAGCCGGGGCAGTGTGGTGGCGACCAGGGACCGCACCGGATCACCGGGGGCGCCCTGCGCGCGGCGGGCGAGCGCCAGGCTGAACGCCGGGACCAGCGCGAAGGCGAGGCCGTCCTCGATCAGCAGCGTCGAGGCGAACTCCGGCACCGTCCACGCCACGAGGAACGCGTCCGTCTCGCTCCCGGCCCCGAACAGCCGGGCCAGCGCCTGGTCCCGGGCGAGCCCGAGCAGCGCGCCGGCGATCGACAGCACGGCGGTGACCAGGGTGGCGCGGGCGAGGAACTTGCGCGACACGGGGGCGAGTTCGGCGTGGTCCTGGACCGGCCCCGGGTCACCGGAACGCGCCGGCGGCAGCGTCACCGCACCGTCGGCGCCGGTCCGAGGAGGCGTCACCGTCATCGTGCCGCGGCCTCGCCCGAGGTGCCGCTCAGCCCCCACCACCCCGCCAGGCCGAGGCAGACCGCGGTCAGCACGGTGGAGGGGCCGCCGATGTCGGCGTAGGCGAAGTCGACGAGCAGCCAGGTCAGCAGGCCGGTGGCGACGAGGCCGCAGTCGAGGCCGGGGGCGCGCCGCACGACCTTGCGCAGCGCGCACACCAGCAGCGCCAGCCAGCCGCCCGCGAGGGCCAGCAGGCCGATCAGGCCCTGCTCGGCGAGGATCAGCAGGTACATGTTGTGCGGGGACAGCAGCGGCTGCTTCACGTACGCGGCACCCGCGCCCTCGGTGTCGCTGCCCGAGGACAGCGCGAGCGAGGCGTGCGCGTCCCGGTGCTCGGGGAAGCCCTTCAACCCCACGCCGGTCAGCGGCTGTTCGCGCCACATGCCGACGGCCGCCGCCCACATCGTGTACCGGTCGGTGACGGACTGGTCGGGCGCGTCGGTGACCTGGGTGATGCTGCTGATCCGCTCCTGGAGCATCGCCGTGCCGATCCCGAACCCGCCCACCAGGATCACCCCGGCCGCCGCCACCACCGCGCCCACCTTCAGCGCGCGGCGCATCCCGGCGAGCGCGAGCTGCACCGTGCACGTGAGCGCGGTCGCGATCCACGCGCCCCGGCTGAAGGACAGCGCGAGCGGCAGCAGCAGCGCCACCGCGCAGGCGGCGGCGACCGCGCGCTGCCGCAGCGGCGCGTGGCCCAGCGCCAGGCCCACCGCGCACACCAGCCCGAAGGAGACGACCGTCGCCATCCCCATCACGTCCTGCGCGCCGAAGGTGCCGACCGCGCGGATCGTCTCGCCCTGGTAGGAGGCGCCGGTCCCGGTGACGTACTGGTGCACGCCGACGGCCCCCTGCCAGCCGGCGAGCCCCACGAACGTCCAGGCCAGCAGCCGGAAGTCGGCGCGGTGCCGGACCAGCAGCAGCACGGCCGCCGGGACCAGCACGAACACCTGGAGGTACCGGCCCATCCCGGCCAGTCCGGCCCCCGGAGACGACGCCCCCACGGCCGCGACCGCGAGCCCCACCACGGGCAGGCCCAGCACCACGGCCGCCGTACGGGACAGCGGGCGCCGCCGGTCCCGCAGCAGCCGGATCGCGCAGTACAGCACCGCCAGCGCGGAGAGCGCGTCGGCCGGGCCGGCGCCGCCCTCGCCGCCGGGCCCGAGCGGCAGCCCGAGCACGGCGATGACGGCCGCCACCGGCAGCACCGGGGAGAGGGACCGGGCGCGCGGCGCGGTCAGTGCGAGGCTGGTCATCGGTTCAGCTCCCCGTCGGGCGCACGAGCGCGGCCGCCGTGCGCAGCAGGATGCACACGTCCTGCCACAGCGACCAGTTGTCGATGTAGGCGTTGTCGAACCGCGCCCGGTCCTCGATGGAGGTGTCACCGCGCAGTCCCTGGATCTGGGCCAGGCCGGTGATGCCGGTCTGCATCCGGTGGCGGGCCGCGTAGCCGGGGTAGGTCTGGCCGAACTGCGCGACGAAGTACGGGCGTTCGGGGCGCGGGCCGACCAGGCTCATGTCGCCGCGCAGGACGTTCCACAGCTGGAGCAGCTCGTCCAGCGAGGTGCGGCGCAGGAAGCGGCAGAACCACGACATGCGGACCTCGCCGGCCACGCTCCAGCGGGTCGCCGCCTCGTGCTCGTCGACCGGGCGGTGGGTGCGGAACTTCAGCAGCGTGAAGGGGCGCCCGTCCTTGCCGATGCGCTCCTGCCGGAAGACCACGCCGGGTCCGCCGGTCAGCCGCAGCACCAGCGCGCACACCAGCAGCAGCGGGCTGACCAGCAGCAGCAGCGTCCCCGAGACGGTCACGTCCAGCAGCCGCTTGCCGGCACTGCCGCGCCGCCGTGCCGTCCCCAGGTCCAGGCGCCGGCAGGCGAACCCGGCGAGCTGGGCGCGGCTGCCGTAGGCGGGGGAGTCCGCGTCGACCTCCCACACCGTGCAGCCCGACTCGGCCAGCGCCCGCAGCAGCGGCGCCTGTTCGGACCGTACGGACGGATGCACGGCCAGCACGTCGCGTACGCCGTTCTGGATGAGCGCCCGCTCGACCTCCCCGCCGGTCGTCAGCACGGGCAGGCCCTCGGCGCCGTCCGGGTCCTCGGCCACGACGCCCACCGGGCGCACCCCGCAGCGCGGATGGCGCAGCACCGCGGCGGCCACGCGCTGCGCGGTCGCCGCCGGTCCGACGACGAGCGCGGCGCGCGGGCGGTCCCGCAGGACGACGCGCCGCCGCCAGTGCACCAGGCCGCGGCCCGTGCAGCTCGCCGTCGACTGGAGCAGGACGCCGAGGGCCAGGGTGCGGGCGGAGAGCGCCTGCTGGGGTGCGTACGCGGCCACCGCGGCCGCCAGCGCCAGCCAGGCGACGACGATCCGGCCGCAGACCGCGGGCAGTTCGTCGAGCACGCCGGTGGTGGGCCGGGGCAGGTGCGGGCGCAGCAGCAGCGACGCGGCCACCAGCAGGCCGACCAGGACCGGGCGGCCCAGGACCAGGGCGCCGGCGCAGGCGGCGGCGCCGTCGGCGGCGAGCAGCGGCAGCGGCGAGGCGGGGCGCGGGCGGGGTCTGCGCGCGGGGAAGCGGAAGCCGGCTGCGGTGCGGCGCGACGGCATGACCGAGACGGGCGAGAAACCGAGATCCCGTGGCTGCCCGCCGGGCGAGGGGACGGTGCTTTCGGCGGTCACGAGTGGATGGACTCCCTGTACTCGGTGGGCACTTCCCGTCCGAGCAGGTCGCGGTAGACGCCCGCGACCCGCTCGGCGGTGTGCCGCACGTCGTGCGTGGACAGGACGTGCCGGCGTCCTTGGTGGCCGAGCGACTCGCACAGCAGCGGATCGCCGAGCAGCCCGGCGACGGCGTCGGCCAGCCGCGCCGGGTCCCGCGGCGGCACCAGGCAGTGCGGCGCGAGGGAGGGCGGCAGGCTCTCCCGGGCGCCGTCCACGTCCGTCACCACCACGGGCCGCCCGCAGGCCATGGCCTCCAACGGGGCGAGCGCCATGCCCTCCCAGCGCGAGGGCAGGACGACCAGGTCGGCGGCCTGGTACCAGGGGGCGGCGTCGGCGACGGCCCCCGCGAACAGCACCGACCGGGGCGCGCGGGCCTTCAGCGCGGCCCGGTCCGGACCGTCGCCGACCAGTACCAGACGGGCTTCGGGAACCCGGCGCAGCACCGAGGCCCACGCCTGGAGCAGCAGGTCCTGCCCCTTCTGCCGGCACAGCCGCCCCACGCACACCACCAACGGCGCCCGCGGGTCGACGTCCGGCAGCAGCCCGGTGCGTACGGTGCCGTCGGCGGCGGGGTGGTAGCGCTCCGGGTCGATGCCGTTGGGGATCACCGACCACTCGGTGCGAATCCCGGCGCGCAGCCCGGTCGCGCGCTCCGCCTCGCTCACGCACACCGTCCGGGAGGCCCAACGCGCCCCGCGCCGCTCCCAGTTCAGGGCGAGGGCCGCCATGGGCCCGCCGACCGCCTCGAACGACCAGGCGTGCGGCTGGAACACGGTCGGGATCCGGCCCCGCACGGCGAGCCGCCCGGCGAGACCGGCCTTGGCGCTGTGCGCGTGCACCAGCTCGGGCCCCACGTCCTCGATCACGCGCGCGAGACGACGTACCTCTCGAACGAGTGTCGGGCCCGGGGACCGGGTCGCGGCCCAGTGCCGTACGTCGGCGCCCAGAGCCCGCAGCGCGGCGCTCAGACCGCTGTCCGGGCAGGCGACGGTGACGTGCAGACCGGCCGCGAGCTGGGCCCGGGCCAGATCGGTCACGACCCGCGCGACCCCGCCGTCCACGGGCTGGGTGAGGTGCAGGACCCGCGGCGGAGGGTCGGTGGCTGACAGGTGCATTGCGCGGTTTCCTCGCTCACGGATGTCGCTCGGGACGGGCGGGAACGCGCCTCACTGCTGGGCGTCGACGGCGACGAAGTGCCCGCCGGTCCACGCCGCGTCCTGCTGGGAAACGAGCCGGAAGGCCGGCTGGTCACCACCGGACCGCAGCGCCGGTTCCCGTTCGAACACGTCGCGGTCGTGGCCGGGGATGTTCTCCTGCGCGGGCGCACGCTCCGCCGGAGCCGCTCCCGGCCCGCCGGTCGTCGAGTTCGGGACGTCCGCCGTCGCGCGGCGCGACGGCGGACCCGGGGAATGGCGCATGACCGGCGGTGCCCTTTCGGAACGGATGGCGATTCGGAAAAGGTGCGATTTGCTTGCAATAGGGGTGCGTCAGGAGGTCCGCAACTCTAGTCGCTATCCGTATTAATCCGGCGAAAGATGACAAGTGTGTCGGATTGGTGAAGCCGGGCCCGTCGGCAGATCACCCCATTGGCGGCACAACCCCGGTGGGCGCCGCGCGTTGACACAGCGCCGGGCATCCCCGCCCGGGTGTTTGTGTCAACCCCAAGGAGCACCTCTCCATGTCGCGTATCGCGAAGGGCCTGGTCCTTACGTCCGTTGCCGCCGCGGCCGTTGCGGGCGGCGCCGGTGTCGCCGCCGCCGACAGTGACGCGCACGCCGCCGCCGCCCACTCCCCGGGCGTGCTGTCGGGCAACGTCGCCCAGGTCCCGGTCCACGTCCCGGTCAACGTCTGCGGCAACACCGCCAACCTGATCGGCCTGCTGAACCCGGCGTTCGGCAACACCTGCGTCAACGACTGACGTCGCAGCGAGCCCCTTTCCCGGCCGCTCCCCCGTGGTTCCATCACGGCGGAGCGGCCGGTTCGCGTTGCCCCGAATGGGGGATGGGGGAGCCGAAGGGGCGTGTGGCGCTTGACAGGCCGTCCCACCAGCGGCGACGCGGACGACGGATGGTCACTCAGCGGGTTCGTTCGGTTGCGGAGCGCGTTGGACGCTTTCACGGTGGGGACAGGTTTGTCCCACACCGAAAGGTAATGTCCCATGCGTGCTCTGCCCGCACGGCGTATCGCGTCCGCCGCACTCAGCGCCGCCGTCCTCGTCGGACTCGCCGCGCCCGCCGCGGTCGCCGCCGACTCCCAGCGCGAGCGCATCGAGGCGGTGGCCAACGCGCCCGTCCCCGGCGCGGACGCGCTCCTCGCCCAGGCCAAGGCCCTGGGCGACGTCGGCGGCGTGCTCACCCCGGTCACCGACCTGGTGGAAGCCGTACTCAAGGCCGACGACGGCCAACTGCCGGCCGCGGACGCGGCCGAGCTCGGCGACGCCGTGAAGGAGGCCATCGCCAAGGCCACCGAGGCCGCACCGGTCACCCCGCCCACGCTGCCGGAGACGCCGGCCCTGCCCGAGACGCCGGCGCTGCCCGAGACGCCGGCCCTGCCCGAGACGCCGGCGCTGCCCGAGACGCCGGCGCTCCCGGAGACACCCGCTCTGCCCGAAACACCGGCCCTCCCCGCCGATCCCGTCGCCGCCCTGCCGGCCGACCCGGTGGCCGCGCTGCCCGCCGACCCCGTAGCCGCGCTGCCCGCACTGCCCACGCTCACCAAGAGCGGCGACTCCAAGGCGCCGGCGGCCGCGCTCCCCGCCGACCTGGTCGCCGACGCCCTCGCCGCCCTCCAGAAGGCGGTCGACACGCTGCTCGCCGCCGTCACCTCCGGGGACGTCGGCCAGGTCGTCCCGGCCGTGACGGGCGTACTCACCGGCCTGGTCAACGTCGTCGCCGCCACGCTCCTCGGCGGCGGACTGCCCGTACCGGACCTGCCCGGCCTGCCGCCGCTGCCGAGCCTGCCGGTGGACCTCCCGGTCTCCCCGCCCGCCCTGCCCGTCTCCCCGCCCGCCCTGCCGGTGGCACCGCCCGCCCTGCCCACGGGCGGTCTGCTGCCCACCCGCTGAGCAGCCGTCAGCGAAGAACGTCGCGCCGGTCTCCCACGGAGACCGGCGCAACGCTTTTTCATGAAAGCCCAATTACGCGCCCCGGGGTTTCCGGCCAGCGGGAACGTCGTTAGGCACGGCGTCAGAATTCCCTCTGGTGACATGAGTTGCCGGAAAGAAAGGACCACGATGAAGTCCCTGAAGGCTGCCGCTGTCGTTGCCGGTTCCCTGGCCATCGCCGGTGCCGCCGCACCCGCGTTCGCCTACAACACCGCCGACCTCACGCCCACCAGCCTCAACGGCGCCGTGAACACGCTCACCAAGGGGCCCCTGGACGTGATGCCGCTGCAGAACCAGTCCAACGCGCTCGACACCGAGAACAAGGACTCCGTGCTCAACACCGTGAAGGGCGCCACCACCGCCCTGAACTCCAGCGGTGGCCTGCTCGGCGGGCTGCCCCTCCAGAGCTGAATTCCTCCCGAATTCCCGCGCCCCGCGCCGAAAGGGCCGATTCCGTGACACGCGGAATCGGCCCTCGGCGTCGTGGCCCGGCCGCTGTTCGAGGCGGCGTCCCTCGTTCGTGTGGACAGGCCGCGGGCGCTCCCCCGGTCGAGTGAGAACGGGCCCGGGGGCCTTCCGGGGAGTCGATACGGTCGCGCGGTGACCTCAACCTCAAGCGAAACCCGCGCCTACCGCGCCGCCGACCTGGGCACGCTCGTCGTGATGGCCTGGAGCGGTGAGGCCCCCGACGGCGACATGCCCTACCTCCTCGCCTACACCCTCGGCGACGGCGAGGCGGGCCCGGAGGCCTCGGCCCAGGCCGTCGAAGCGCTGCTGGAGAACAACGGCCTGCCCGTCGGCGGCGAACTCGTCGACGGCGCCGCCCGGCCCAGCCTGCCGGTCAGCCTGCTCGTCGAGTCCGGCTCGGCCGTCGTCAACATGCCCGGCTTCAACGCCCAGTGCAGCCCGCCGCCGGAGTGGCTCGCCGCCGTCGAGGAACGCGGCTTCGCCTACTTCGTGTTCACCACCCGCCCCTGGCCCGAGGCCGAGCCCGGCAAGCCGGTCGCCCCGGAGGCGCTGGCCGCCTTCGCCGGCGCCGAGGAGACCCTCGACGCCGCCGCCCACATCGTCCTGCCCGCCCGCAGCCTGCGCGGCTGATGACACGCACCGCGGGCAGCAGTCGCGCCTTCGCCGCACTGCTGGTGATCACGGGAGCCGCCGGGCTGCTGGCGTCCTGGGTCATCACCATCGACAAGTTCAAGCTGCTTCAGGACCCGGACTTCACCCCGGGCTGCAGCCTGAACCCGGTGGTGTCCTGCGGCAGCGTCATGGAGAGCGACCAGGCCTCGGCGTTCGGGTTCCCCAACCCGATGCTGGGCCTGGTCGCCTACGGCATCGTCATCTGCGTCGGCATGAGCCTGCTCACCGGGGTGGCGTTCCCCCGCTGGTACTGGCTCACCTTCCTGGCCGGCTGCCTGTTCGGGGTCGGGTTCGTCTCCTGGCTGCAGTTCGAGTCGCTGTACCGGATCAACGCGCCGTGCCTGTGGTGCTGCCTGGCGTGGGTCGCCACGATCGTCCTGTTCTGGTACGTCCTCTCGCTCGTCGTACGGCAGGGGTTCCTGCCCGTGCCCGGCCCGCTGCGGTCGTTCCTCGACGAGTTCACCTGGGTGCCGCCGGTGCTGCACCTCGGCGTGGTCGGGATGCTGGTCCTGACGCGCTGGTGGGACTTCTGGACGGGCTGACCGGCGTAGGTCGTACTACTGCGGCAGTCGGGCGAATTGTGCGCTGGTGGCGATTGCGGAGTCGTTGTGCGGTACGGACGTCGATCCACCGAACCCTGGAAGGGACCGTACCTGAGATGAAGCCGACCACCCGAGGAACCCTTGCCGCCGTCGTCACGGGCGTCGCGGCCGCGGTTGCCGCCGCCGCCCCCGCCGCCGCGGTCAGCACGGTCCCCGTCCCCGTGCCGCTGGACGGGGTCGAGAAGTCCCTCAACATCGAACTGCCCAAGCTGGGCGGCGAGATCCCGGTGCCGATGCCCGGCGCGCCCGAGGGCCCGCAGTACGTCGAGGGCCGGCTCCTCCCCGAGCGGGTGATCCCGCAGCTGCCGGTCAGCGGCGGTCTGCCCGGCGCCGGGCTGCGCGCCCCGCTGCCGCACGTCCTCGGCGACGACTTCGACCACGTCGGCCTCCAGGCCCCCGCCTCCGACCTGCGCACGCTCTCGCCGGGCCTGACCCTGGACGCCCCGCTGACCCCGCCGAACCCCGAGGGCTTCGGCCTGCCGGAGACCAAGCTGCCGCAGGTGGGCGTACTCACGCCGGTCCTGCAGACCGTGCCGGGCGCCGAGCTGGTGACGGGGCCGGGCCTGTAGCGGCCCAGGCGGCGGACCGGGCCCGGGCGCCACGCCCGGGCCCGTCGGCTTTTCGGAGCACGTTCCGTCACCGTCCGGGCCGCCGGGCGGTTACCGCTACGGACACCCGAACCGGACGAGGAGCACACGATGGTCGTCAGCGTCGGCGGATTGGCAGTGGGGGCGGAACCCGGAGCGCAGGGCCAGGCGAGACCCGGTCCGGTGCGCAGCCGGCGGCGGGACCTGTTGCGCGGACTGGGCGCCGCAGTCGGCGCCCTCGCGCTCGCGCCCGTCGTCGCCGCCTCCCGGCCCGCACGCCCGCAGGACAGCCCCGGAATCCTCGTCTTCGACGAGACCTACCGGGGCCGCCGCATCCGCGGCGTCAAGAGCTCCGCGGCCCGCTCCCTCGGCCCCGCCGAGTGGCACATCACGGTGGACGGCCGCCGGCTGCATCTGATGCGCCGCGCGGACGGCACCTGGCTGAGCATGGTCGACCACTACCGCTCGTACGACACCCCCCTGGAGGCGGTCCGGGCGGCGGTCGACGAACTCGGGCCGGGGGAGCGGCTGCGCGAGACGGGAACGGAACATCCGCACTCGGGGGGAGACCATGGCCTACATCCGTAAGGACGTCAGCACCCTGACCCGCGCCGAACGACGGCGCTTCGTCAACGCGTTGCTGGAGATCAAACGGCGGGGCGAGTACGACGAGTTCGTGCGAATGCACATCGACTACTACGTCTCCGACGGCGAGGGCGGACTGCGTACGGCCCACATGGCGCCCTCCTTCCTGCCCTGGCACCGGCAGTTCCTGCTGGAGCTGGAGCGGGCGCTGCGCCGGGTCGACTCCTCGGTGACCCTGCCGTACTGGGACTGGACGAAGGACCGCACCACCAAGTCCGCGCCCTGGACGGCGGACCTCCTCGGCGGCACCGGGCGGCGCTCGGACCGCCAGGTGATGACCGGGCCGTTCGCCTACGCGGAGGGCAACTGGACCATCAAGGAGAGCGTCACGGACGGCAAGTTCCTCGCCCGGGACCTCGGGCGGGTGCGCGATCCGATCGAGCTGCCGACCGAGGACGACGTGGAGTGGGCGCTCGCCGATCCGCTCTACGACGCCGAGCCCTGGGACTCCACCGTCCGCGACGGGTTCCGCAACAAGCTGGAGGGGTGGGGCGCCGGACGCGGGCCGGTCGCCTGGCGCAACCACAACCGGGTGCACCGCTGGGTCGGCGGGGACATGGTCGGCGGCGCCTCCGTCAACGACCCGGTCTTCTGGCTGCACCACGCCTTCGTCGACCTGCTGTGGAGCCGCTGGCAGCGGCGGCACGGGGCGCAGGCCCGCTATCTGCCCGCGAAACCGCCCGCCCTGGGCAGCAGGCAGCGGGGCCGGGTCGTCGCCCGGCACGAGAGGCTGCCGCCGTGGGACGTGACGCCGGACGCGCTGGAGGACGTCGGGCGGATCTACCGATACGGCTGAGGTGTTCGCCGGCGGGGACCGGCACAGGGGTGAGCCCCGGCGCTCGGGGAGTGCCGGGGCTCACGGGTGCGGTCGACGAGGGTCAGTCGCCGTAGCCGTAGCCGCCGCTCTTGTCCTGGCCGTCGCTGACGTTGGCGCAGGTGTTGCCGAAGGCCGGGTTCAGCAGACCGATCACGTTGACGGTGTTCCCGCACACGTTGACGGGGATGTGGATCGGGACCTGGATGACATTGCCCGACAGCACGCCGGGCGAGCCGACGGCCTTGCCCTGGGCGCCCGCGTCCGCCAGGGCCAGGCCGGCCCCGCCGACCACCATGGCACCGGTGCCGACGGCGACTGCGGCAGCCTTCGCGATGCGAGACATCACGTTCTCCTTCTGAATCGGTGAGCGCGACGGCAGGACGTGCCGCCGCACTTTCCCTTCAACGCCGCCGCTCAGCGGTGGTCACGGGCGGCCGGTCGCGGATCACCCTCGCCGGACGTCGAAGGGCGGCAACGGGCCGGTGGCGGCGGGTGGGCCGGAAATTCGTTTTAGGCCGTGCGGCGGTGTCCCGTAGCCTCCGCGCCATGGCAACCGACGAACTCATCCGCCTGTTCACCGACGAGAAGCGGGCGCGCGTCTTCGCCGCCGTGGCGCTCGGGGCGGCCACCCCGGCCGAGGCCGCCGAGACGGCCGGCCTGACGGTGCGGGAGGCCGCGACGGCCCTGCGGCGGCTGCGCGAGCAGGGCGTGGTGACCGACGGGGACGGCGGGGCCCTGGGCGTCGCCTACGACGCGTTCCGGGAGCGGGTCAGGGCGCGGGCGGCGCAGGAGGCTGCCCCGGACGCCGGTGGCGATCCGACCCTGCGGACCTTCGTGCGGGACGGCCGGCTGGTGCGACTGCCCCGGCAGTGGACCCGTAAGAAGCTCGTGCTCCGGCACATCGCCGAGCAGAGCTTCGAACCGGGCGTGGAGTACCCGGAGCGGGCCGTCGACGACCGGCTGCGCGCCTGGTGCGAGGAGGACGGGGAGGTCGACCATGTGACGCTGCGGCGCTATCTCGTGGACCTGCACCATCTGCATCGGAGCGCGGGGGTCTATCGGACTGCGCTGGCTGCTTGAGGCGGTAGGCGGGCCTGCACCGTCTGCGCTGCGGGGCGGCGGGCGTACGGGGGCGCCCGGGATGCTTCTGAGGTGTCAGGGCAGCCGGCGTACGGGGGTGCCGGCGAGGTAGGCCCGGATGTTCTCGACCGCCTGGCCGTAGTACGTGCGGTAGTTGGCCTCGGTGACGTAACCGAGGTGGGGGGTGGCCAGGAGGCGGGGGGCCGTGCGCAGCGGGTGGTCGGCGGGCAGCGGTTCGATGTCGAACACGTCGAGGCCCGCGCCCGCGATGCGTCCCTCGCGCAGGGCGGCGAGCAGCGCGTCCTGGTCGACGATCGCCGCGCGCGAGGTGTTGACCAGGTAGGCCGTATGCTTGAGGAGGGCGAGTTCGGGGGCGCCCAGCAAGCCGCGGGTGCGGTCGCCGAGGGCGAGGTGGACGGAGACGAAGTCGCTCTCCGCGAGCAACTCCTCCTTGGTGGCGGCCAGGTGGACGCCGACCTCCCGCGCACGCTCCGCGGTGAGGTTCTGGCTCCAGGCCGTGACGTCCATGCCGAAGGCGAGGCCGACGCGCGCCACCCGGCTGCCGATCTTCCCCAGACCGAGCAGCCCGAGCCGGCGGCCGTGCAGGTCGGCGCCCACGGTGGACTGCCAAGGGCCGCCCGCGCGCAGCGCGTTGCTCTCCGGGGCGATGCCGCGGGCCAGGCCCAGCAGGAGGGCCCAGGTCAGTTCGACGGGCGGGGTCGAGGAACTGGCCGTACCGCAGACGGTGATGCCGCGCGCCTCGGCGGCGGCGTAGTCGATGACGCTGTTGCGCATCCCGGAGGCGACGATCAGTTTCAGCCGGGGCAGGCGCGTGAGGAGCGAGGCCGGGAAGGCGACGCGTTCGCGCAGGGTGACGACGATGTCGAACCCGCCGAGCGCGGCGGCCAGCTCGTCCTCGTCGGCGATGTGCTCGGTGAAGGAGACGACCTCCACGTCGTCCGCGACCGGCGTCCAGTCGGCGAGTTCCGTCGCCACCTTCTGGAAGTCGTCCAGCACGGCACAGCGCAGCGGCACGGGGTTCCTTTCCGCGGGACGGGCCGAATACCGCCGGGCGACCGAACGGCCCGTGAGTAGGGCGCCCCCGGCAGGACTCGAACCTGCGGCCAAGCGCTTAGAAGGCGCCTGGTCGGGGCGCGTCTGCTGTGCCTCTGACCTGCCCTTACGCGTTGTCCTGACCGGTTGGCAGGGTACTTTTCCGGCGTTCTCGGGAACGGGCCAAAGGGCGTTGAGTTCGGTGGGTCTTGTGCGGTGGGGGGCTCGGGGAGCGGGTCGGCCCCGAACGGCTCCCGACGGCTGGGCCCCCACGGGGGAACAGGGTGTCGTCAGTTATCGGAGGGGGCGGTGACCGGTGCGCTGGGACCAGCGGACGGCGATGAGGCCCAGCGCAGCTACAAGGATCACGATGCCGATGATCAGCAGGTATCCCACCCCTTCTGCGGCCACTCCGATGATTCCCAGCACGACGGCGACCAGAAGGAGAAACAGGAAGAGGGCCATGACACGTACGCCTCCCTTGGGTGGCTGAGCGTGGGCGATCAGCGGCGCGCGAGTTGCCGCTCGCCGCCTGCGCCCGTCTGGTAGGGCATGTCGTAGTGCTGGAAGATCGCTTCCTCCGACTCGGCGGGCAGGATGTCGTCCGTGCCGACCGAGGGCGCCTTCTTCACCAGCGTCTTGGTGTAGCAGACCTTGACGTAGTCCGGTCCGAGGGTCGCCTCGTCGAGGGGGACGAAGGCCAGGTGATGACGGGTGGGGAGTCCGGTGCGGACCGTGGCCATGGCCGGTTCGTCGGTGGTGGTGTCGACGTAGACCGCTTCGAGCACGCCGATCTTGTGGCCCTTCGGGTCGACGACGCTGCGGTTGCGCCACTCGCGGATATCGGCTGAATGGATCATGGCCTTGCCTCCTGAGCCGTTGATCCGGGCCGGTACGAGCCGCCCCCTCGGGCAGTCGCAGCCCGCTGAGCCCGGTAGCCCTTTGTTCTTCCAGGTTATCCAGGAATCTCTGCGTTGCACCCTCGCACGGCAAGGGTTCCGAACGTGGTAGTCGACAGGCATGCCGATCAAGCCTTCCGGTGCCGCGGACCGTTCATCTCGGTTCGGGCCGCTGCGCCATATGATCAGCCGTTCCACGCTGGTGCCGCTGCTGATCATTGTTTCCTCTGCCGATCCCGAGCACGGGCGGGGGTCCGCACAGTGGCTGGGGGAAGGGATCGGCGTGTCAAGGGCCTCCATGCGGCAGGTCGAGCAGTTGTTCACCCGGGCCGGCCCGGCTCGG
>NZ_JACVWU010000032.1 GCF_014596915.1 Streptomyces sp. TRM68416 | reverse complement strand
ACTAGCGCGCGGACCTTAGGGCATTCGCCCAGTCGCCGCCCGGCTACCCGGCTCCTGGCCCATAGTCGCCCAGGAGCGCGCCTCGTACGCCGGTCAGAGGGGAAACAACGCTGAAGGACGAAACGGTCGCCAGCCGTCTCCCGGAACAACTGGCGACCCATGACGCGAACTACGCGACCGTCGGCGGAGTGACCCCCAACTTGGCTGCGCTCTCGGTCAGTTCACGCCACACCTTCGGCGCGACCGGCACTCCCCGCTCGCCTCGCGCGGCCGCCACGGCGGCGCTGCGCTCGCCCGGGTAGAACACGCCCTCGGCACCGTCCGCGGCGGGCAGGCCCTTCAGGGTGGCGAGGGTGGTGTCGACGGCCGCGGTGAAGGCGTCCGCGTCACCGAAGGCCGCCGGGTCGATGGCGATGAGCAGGGCGTTCTGGCGGTGCTTGCGGCCCTGTGGGTCGTCCGAGTGGAACGACGCGAAGATCGGCGCCCCGACCAGCACGCTGGTCAGCAGCTCGAACGCCAGTGACATGCCGGACCCCTTGGCGCCGCCGAGCGGCAGTGGCATGACCGCCTGTTCCGGGTCGGTGGTCGGGGTGCCGTCCTCGGTGGCCGCGGCGCCCTCGGGCAGCGGGGTGCCGCTCGCCTTCGCCTGGCGGATCTTGCCGAGGGCGATGGTGGCGGTGGCCATGTCGAGGAGCAGCGGGTCGCGTTCGGTGGCCGGTACGGCGATGGCGAGGGGGCTGGTCGCGACGGCGGCGCCCTTGACGCCGGTGTAGCCCATGTTGGGCATGCCGGCGACGAACCCGAGCCCGACCAGGCCCTGTTCGGCGATCTTCGAGACGTAGTAGCCGATGGCGCCGGTGTGCACGGTCCGGCGTACGCCGACGGAGGCAATGCCGGTCGTATGGGCTCGGCGTACGGCCTCGTCGGCGGCGGCGCTCAGCGCCACGGGGCCGGGGGCTCGGTCAGCGTCCACGACGGCCGCCGCCGGGGTCGTCGACTCGATCTTGATGTCGGGGCTCGCGTTGGCGACGCCCTTGGCGAGCAGTTCCAGGTAGGCAGGGACGCGTGCGGTGCCGTGGGAGTCGACGCCGCGCAGGGCGGCCCAGACGAACACGTCGGCGGTGGTCCGGGCGTGCTCTGGGCTCAGGCCGCCTTTCTCCAGGAGGGCGGCGGCGAGGGTGCGCAGGTCGTCTGCGGGGACCAGGACCTTCGAAGGTGCGTTGGACATTGGGGGGTCTCCTGAGTCAGCGGGTGACGAGGACGTCGACGACTGCGGTGGTTCCCTCGGCGACGGCCTTGAGGGCGCGCTCCAGCGCGGGGGTGAGTGCGTCCGGGGTGTCGACGGTCTCGGTGAGCATGCCGAACGGCTCGGCGAACGCGGCCAGTCGGGGCAGGCGGTGCAGGTCGGTGCCGAGCCACTCCCCCGTCTCGGCGGCGGCGCCTTCGGGGTAGAACCTGCGGTGGTTGAGGTTCATCGACTTGTAGACGCGGTTGTTGAACACCACGATCAGCACCGGGAGTTCGTACGCCTTGGACGCGTCGTACGACTGGATGACCGGGTTGTACGCGAACGCGCCGTCGCCGATCGTGAGCACCACCGGCCGTTCCCGCGCGGCGAGTTTGACGCCGAGCGCGACCGCGAGGCCCTGGCCGAGTCCGCCCTGTACGTAGAAGTACGAGTCGGGGGCGTCGGTCTGGACGTGCCGCTTCACGATCCGGCTGTGGGTGATGGTCTCGTCGACGACGATTCCGTCCTGCCCGTCGAGCAGCCTGCGCAGGGTCGCGGCGACCAGCACCGGGGCGACGCCCTCGGCATCGGCGGCCTTGGTCTCGGCGGCGGCGATGGCGGCCTGTTCGGCGGCATGCCGCTCGTCCTGAGCCGCCCGGCGAAGAGCCACGGCCCCCTCGTCGAGGTCCTTCGCCCGCTTGGCCAGCTGGCGCAGGCTGTTGGCGACGTTGCCCTCCAAGTACCTGTCTGCGTATAGGACTTGGTAGACCACATGCGGCCGCTGCGGCACCTCATCGATCACGACGACCCGCGCCTTCGAGGGCTTGCGCGACGGCGGGTAGAACGGAGCCCGGCAGTTCACGAGGAGAATGAGGTCCGCCTCGTCCATCCACGGGCCGATGTCGCTGCCGGCGTGCAGCGGGTGGGTGCGCGGGAAGTTGCCGCAGACCGCCGAGTCGGGCTCGACGACCGGGATGTTCCAGGCCTCGGCGAAGGCGACGAGAGCCTCGAAGCCGCCCGCCTCACGACCTGCCGTCTCCGTCACGATCACGGGGTTGCGGGCCTCCCGGATCATCTGCGCGACCGGGTCGACCTCTTCCGGCGAGCTGTGCGTGGAGCCGGGCGCCACGATGGGCTTGGCCTCACGGCCGTCCCAGTCCTCCAGAAGGATCTCCAGCGGGATGTTGAGGTACGCCGGTCCCGCCGGGGCCCGCCAGGCCAGTTCCGCCGCGCGGGCCACCATCGTGGGCAGGGTGTGGACACTGGCGGCCTCGTTGGACCACTTGGTGAACGGCTGGGCGATCTGGTGCGGCCCGCCCACGATCGACAGGTTGCGGTACCACTGGCCGCCCGGGTCCTGGCCGGGGCCATCGCCGTACGTGGTCGACTCCGAGGAGCTGACCACCATCGGGACGCCCGCCAGGAGCGCGCCGTGGACGGCCATCGAGCCCTGCAGCAGGCCGGGGGCCGCGTGCAGGAGCACACCCTGCGGGCGGCGCTTGATTAGGCCGTATCCGGTTGCCATGCCGACCGCGACGGTCTCATGGGTCAGGTCCAGGTACTCGGGGCAGGGCAGCCCGTCCCGGTGGCGCCGGGCGAGCGACTCCCACACCGGGGCCCATTCGGACCCCGAGGAGCAGAAGAGGTAGTCGGCGCCGACGGCGTTGAAGGCGGTCACGAGAGCGTCTCCGCCGTCGGCGCCCGGTGTGTTGGGGGTGTCGTTCATCTCTCGTGGTTCCTTCAGCCCTCGATCGGCCAGTTCAGGACCTCGGAGATACCGCGGCCCATGATCCATTCAAGCTCCTCGGGCGTGAAGTCCCAGTGCTTGGTGAACTGCTCGATCGTGTCGGTGTAGGTGATGCCGTGTCCGAGCAGCCGGGTGATGTCGGTGCCGTAGAAGCAGCGCTGCGGGCCCATCTTGTCGACCATCTCGCGCACGTACTTCTGGATGTTGTTGTTCGGGAAGGGCTGCGTCGAGTAGCCCGGCAGCGCCGAGACCTTGACGTAGATGTTGGGGTGGACGGCCAGGTCGGCGGTCTCCTGGACCCAGTAGCCGATCGCGTCATCGACACAGCGGGCCATGATGCCCATGTGGTCGATGATGATCTTCAGCTCGGGGTGCTTGGCGGCGATCTCGCCCAACTCCCGCTTCCAGACGGGCGCGTGGACCATCGTCGGGATGCCGAGCTCCTCGGCGATCGGCCAATACCAGTCGTTGGTGCCGTCGATCATCCAGTTGCGGTCCTGCGGCCGGTGGAAGGTCAGGCGCGTGCCCTTCACATGCGGGTTCTGCGCGAAGTCCTTGAGCATCGCCTTGCCCTCTTCGGGCTTGTTCTGCGGGACGCGGGCCATGATGCCGAAGCGGTCCGGGTGCGCCTCACACGCCTCCAGGGCGTAGTCGATGCGGTCGCCCTCCCAGGACGGCGGCAGGATCAGCGCACGGTTCACGCCGGCCTCGTCCATCAGCTCCAGCGCCTCCTCGTACGAGAAGGGGTCCTCGCGGTGGCCGTTGAGGCGGATGCGCTCCCGCGCCCCGGGCACCCAGGGGCGGTCCGCGGACTCTTCCAGCCAGATGTGGATCTGCGTGTCGACAACGAACATCGTCGGACTCTTTCTCTTCGAAGGAGGGGTTGTGCGGGTGGAACGCTAGGCGGATTCCGAGTCCCTGCGGAGCCCCCGGGAGCGCAAGCACTTGTTGCGCTCAAGTGCCCTCTCAGCAGGGCATCTTCAGGTTGCGGCGCCGTCGCCGAAGACCGCGTCGACGACGTGCTCGGCGATCGCCATGGAGGCCGTCGCGGCGGGCGAGGGCGCGTTGCGCACGGCGGTGACACGGCCGGCGCTGTGGATGCGGAAGTCGTCGACGAGCGTGCCGTCGCGGTCCAGCGCCTGGGCGCGTACACCCGCACCTCCGCGGACGACGTCCTGGACGCCGACGCCCGGGACGTACAGCCCCGCGTCCCGCATGAAGGCCGCCGCGGACAGGGCGCCGCGGTACTCCTTGATGCCGGTACGCCAGTGCTGGGCCGCCATCCGCCAGGTACCGGGGTAGGCGGCGATGCCCAGGAGGTCCCTCGGGGAGATCTTCCCCAGGGTGTAGCCCTCCCTGGCCAGGGCCAGGACGGCGTTGGGACCGACCTCGACCGAGCCGTCGACGCGCGGGGTGAAGTGCACGCCGAGGAAGGGGTACCTCGGATCCGGAACCGGGTAGACGAGGCCGCGTACGAGATGCGTGCGGTCCGGCTTGAGGAGCATGTACTCGCCCCGGAACGGGATGATCTTCGGCTCCTGCTTGTCCCGGGCGAGCTTGGCGACGGCGTCCGACTGGAGGCCCGCGCAGAGGATCAGCCGGTCGACGCGGACCCGTTCCTGACCGGAGGCGACCTCGATGCCGCCCGGCACATTCGTGATCGAGGTGACCGGGGAGCCGATCCGTACCTCGCCGCCGGAGGCCTCGATGTCCTTGGCGAACTCCCGGGCGATCGCCTTGTAGTCGGTGATCGCGGTGCGGGGCGAGTGCAGGGCCGCGATGCCGCCGGCGTTGGGCTCGATCTCCTTGATCTCGTCCTTGGAGACCTTGCGCAGGTCGGGCACGTGGTTGTTCTTGGCCCGCTCGTAGAGGTTCTCCATCCGGCCGAGCTCGTCCTCGCGTACGGCCATGACGAGCTTGCCGATCTCGTCGTACGGCAAGGAGCGTTCCTGGCAGTACTCGCGGAGCATCGACACGCCCCGCACGCACAGGTCGGCCTTGAGGCTGCCCGGCGCGTAGTAGATCCCGGCGTGGACGACGCCCGAGTTGTGGCCGGTCTGGTGGACGGCGACGTCCTGTTCCTTCTCCAGGACCACGACCCGGGTGCCGGGGCGACGGAGGGCGATGTCCCGGCCGGAGGCCAGGCCGACAATGCCCGCGCCGACGATGCCGATGGTCTCGTCAGCCACGGGCCCGCTCCGGGGCGCCGATGTTGATCGCCACCGTCTTGACCCGGGTGGAGAAGCGGAGCACCTCGTCGCCCTGCTCCTTGTACGCCGTGCCGGAATCGCGGAAGCCGCCGAAGGGGAGGTGGACGTCCCAGCCGGGGGTGGTCGTGTTGACGGCGATCTGGCCGCACTCGGCCTCGTCGGCGAAGCGGTAGGCGTTGCCCAGGTCGCGGGTGAAGACGGCGGCCGCGAGCCCGAAGTCGGAGTCGTTGACCGCGTCGACCGCCGCGTCGAAATCGTCGACCGCGCGGACCGCGACGACCGGGCCGAAGACCTCCTCGCGCCAGATCGCCGTCTCGGGGGTGACCTCGGCGAGGACGGTCGGCTGGACATAGCAGCCGTGCGCACGCTCACCCTCGGTGTCGGTGTCACCGCCCGTGAGGACGACCGCGCCCTGCTGGATCGCCCTGGCGAGATCGGCGAGCACGCTGTCGCGCTGCTTCGGGCTCGACAGCGGGCACAGGGTCGTCGCCGGGTCGGTGCCGGGGCCGACCTTGAGCTTCTCGACCTCCAGGACCAGCAGCCGGGTGAACTCCTCGTACACCGGCTGCTCGACGATGACCCGGCTGGTGGCGGTGCACCGCTGACCGGCCTGGCCGAAG
The DNA here is from genome assembly GCF_014596915.1 of Streptomyces sp. TRM68416. Classification (GTDB taxonomy): domain Bacteria; phylum Actinomycetota; class Actinomycetes; order Streptomycetales; family Streptomycetaceae; genus Streptomyces. Next base: position 94,080 of record NZ_JACVWU010000032.1, on the reverse strand, counting down.
GAGGCGGCGACGACCGCCTTCGCGGCGGCCGGGAGGTCGGCGTCCCTCAGGACGACCGAGGCGTTCTTGCCGCCGAGTTCGCCCTGGAAGCGGACGTTGCGGTCGGCGAGGCGGCGGCGGATGCGGTTACCGACGGCGTTGGAGCCGGTGAAGGTGATGCCGACGATCCGCGGGTCGTCGAGGAGGGCTTCCTCCAGCTCGGACGTCCGGCCCGTGACAACGTTCAGGACACCGGCCGGCAGACCCGCGTCGTGGAGGGCCCGGGCGAAGTGCAGGCCCGACAACGGTGTCTCGGTGGCCGGCTTGAACACCGCCGTGTTGCCCGCCGCGAGCAGGGGGGCGAGCTTGCGGGCCGGGGTGATCAGCGGGTCGTTCCAGGGGCTGATCACGAGGATCGTGCCGATGGGCTCGCGCTGGGTGTGGACGCGGTGGTTGGGGCGTACGTCGTGCAGGAGCGTGCCGTAGCCCTGGCGGGCGAGACCGGCGTAGTACTCCAGGAAGTCGGCGGCCTTGAGCGTCTCGCCGGTGGCCTCGGTCAGCGTCTTGCCGTTCTCGGCGGTGACGTCGGCGGCGATCTCCGCCACGCGCTCCCGGATCAGTCGGGCCGCGTCGGTGAAGATCCGGGCCCGCTCGAAGGGGCTGGTGCGCTTCCAGACGGCGAAGGCGCGCTCGGCGTGGTCGTAGGCGCTGGTGACGTCCTTGGCGGTGAGGGCGGGGATGCGGGCGATGGGGGCACGGACGTCGGCCGGGTCGTGGACGTCGATCCACTCGCCCGTCGTCACCCACTCCCCGCCCAAGAGGGTTTCCAGAGTACGCATGCCGTTCACGACACCTCACTGGGTAGTGATGGGACCAGCTCCGGGGCGGCAGACATTGGTTGCGCTCCGTGCGAGCCGCTCATCAGGGCATTCATGTTGGAATCGGCGGGCTGGACGAATCATGAGGAGAACACCGATGTCCTACGCCGTCATCGCCCGCTACCACTGCGACCCCGCCGACGAGGCCGCGGTGCGCGCCGCGCTGCTGAAGGTGCGCGAGCACACCCGTGCCGAGCCCGCGAACCTCGCGTACGAGGTGCACGCGGAGGCCGGTGAGCCCGGCAGTTTCGTGCTGTACGAGCAGTACGCCGATCAGGCCGGCTTCGAGGCGCACAAGGTCGCCGAGCACTTCAAGGAGCTGATCGTCGAGACGGTGTGGCCCCTGCTCACAGACCGTTCGGTGACCTTCGCCGACGTTCTCTGAGCTCTTTGTGATGCCTTGCTCAAGGCGTCACAAAGAACGAGGGGGTCGGGCCCTGACCGCCCGGCCCCCTCGCCCACTGCTCAGAACTCGTTGCCCCACACATAGCGGGCGAGAGTCTCCACGAGCACGAGCTTCTTGCGCTGCTCCTCGGCGCTCAGCAGGGGCCGGTTCGCCACGTCGGCGAACCCGCGGGACGGCGACAGGGCCGCGTCCTCCAGGTCCTTGAGCTCGCCCACCGCGTCGATACGGGCCAGCACCGCGTCGAGGTCCTCCAGAGCGGGCACGGTCGCGTCGGCCACGCCCAGGCACACGTCCCGGTCCTCCGGCAACGCCCTGACCAGGTCGAGTTCGGCCTCGCTGCCCTGGAGCAGCGGCAAGATCCAGCGGTCCGCGGGGACCTCGGCGTAGAGGTGCTCGGCCGCGGCGCGGTCCACCTCGGCGGGCGCCTCCCATCCGGGGCAGACTCCGATGCGGACGCCCTCGGGGCGCTCGTCCAGCCGTACGGCGAGCGCTTCGACGGCCAGTGCGTCCTCGAAGGACAGCACGCCCGTGCCGCCGCCCAACTGGCCCAGCAGGAGGGGGTTGTTGAGCTGGATGAGCCGAACGCCCCTGGACACCAGCAGCGCGATCTCCGCCTGGATGATCTCCGCGAGTGCCTCGCCCAGTTCACGGGCGGAGCTCACACCGAGACCGGGCCGGAACGTGGTGGCCGCGAGGTAGGCCGGGGACGGCAGCGACACCTTGGGGGCGATCACCGTCAGTTCGGCGAGCTTCTCCGCCCACTCCGCGACCAGCGGACCGTTGGCCTTGGGCAGTGCCTCGGCGACCCAGCGGACCAGTCCGTCGGGGCTGATCTCGTCCGTACGACGGAGTCCTGACACCCCGTCAAGAATCGCGCTGCGGAAGTCCTCCCGCGGGAGGTCACCGTCGGTGACGACCGTGGAGCGGAGCTTGCGCTGGAAGACCACCGCGTCCTCGACGGCCTGCTGTGCGCCGATCGCTTCGAGGTCGACGGGGCGGACCAGGCTGCCGTGGTGGTCGATCCGGTAGTTGAAGGTGTCCGCCATGGTTCACGCGTCCTTTCCGGACGAGGCCGGCTTGCCCGCGACGCCCCAGGCGGCGAACTCCAGCTCGTAGCCGAGGGATTGGAGGACGTCCTCGGCGATCTGATGATCCTCGTCGGCGGTGCCGCCGGCGATGCCGAGGCCGCCGATGATCTCGCCGTCCTTCTTGATGGTGACGCTGCCCTCGGTGGCCATGATGGGCATGGCGGCGCCGGGGAGCTGGGAGAGCTGGGAGAAGAAGACCGGCTGGCTCTCCTGCCACTTCTTCAGCATCTTGCCGGGGCGCTGCATGACGGCGGCGGTGTAGGCCTTGGCGCGGGCGATGTCCGGGGTGAGCGGACGGGCGCCGTCGGGGCGGCGGATGGCGATGGGGAAGCCGCCGGCGTCCACCACGGCCACGCTCACCGCCTTGCCGATCGACTGGGCGCGCTTGTGGGCGGCGTCGATGATCTCCTCGGCGGCGTCCAGGGTCAGGGTGGTCATGCGGCTTCCTTCGGTGCGGTCAGGGTGCGGCGCAGATGGGCGACGGCCGCGTTGTACTTCTGCGGGGTCTCCCAGTACATGGAGTGCGGGGCGCCCTCGACGATCTCCAGGTGCGAGCCGGTCAGCAGTTCATGGGCGCGGGTCACGGTCTTCACGCTGAGCACCGCGTCCTTCTCGCCGGCGAGGAAGGCGACCTTCACGCCCGAGGCCTGGATCTCCTCCAGGGAGGGCCCGTTGGTGTCGAGGTTGCGCAGGTCCTGCATCTTCGCGACGTTGAACGTGCCCATCTGCTGGAACAGGAAGGTGAGATCGGCGCGCTCGGTCTGGAACGGCTTGGTCAGCAGCCGGTCGATGACGGGCAGCTTGACGGCCTCGGCCCGGTCGGCGGCGGCGAGTTCCTTCAGCTCCGGGTGGCTGACGCCGCCCAGGGAATGGCCGAGGACGACCGAGGAGACCCGCTCGGGGCGCAGCAGTCCGGCACGCAGGGCGGCGACGGAGCCGATGGACTGGCCGACGAGCATGACATCGGTCAGGTCCTCCTGGTCCAGGACGGCGACGACATCGCCGGGGAAGTCCTGGCCGTCGAACTCGGGCATCGACGAGTCGGACTTGCCGAAGCCGCGCAGATCGATGGTGACGACCGTGAACTCGTCGCGGAGTGCGGCGACCTGCTGCCACCAGGCGGCGTGGTGTCCGCCGCTGCCGTGCACGAACAGGATCGCCGGACCGCTGCCGTGGCGCTCGTAGTAGATGGAGGTGCCGTCGGAGTCGGCAATAGGCATGTTGATGAACTCCCGTGCAGGCAGGTCAGTTGGGGCGCTTGGCGTGGTACACGAGCTCGATCATGGTGTGGTCGGGGTCGTGGATGTAGCAGAACTTCGACTGGTTCTCAGGGCGCTGGATCGGGCGGGTGTGCCGGATGCCGAGCTCCTTGAGGTGGTCGAGAAACTCGTCCCAGTCGTCGACCTCGACGGCGAAGTGATAGGGCGCCATGCGCTCCATCTCCTCGACCGGCGTGAAGTGCAGATCGAAGTTGCCCCGGGTCATCAGCACCACGCGGGTGTTGGACTTGGGCATGATCCGCTTCATCCCGAAGACCTTGGCGTACCACTCGGCGGTCCGGTCGGGGTCGGTGGTGGGAAAGTTGACGTGGTGGATGTAGCGGGGTGCTGCGGTCATCGCTGATTCCCTTCGAGTTGTACGGAGTTGGAGAGCACGCCGATGCCGCTGATCTCGACGTCCACGGTGTCGCCCGGCTCCAGCTGGCAGGTCGACTCGGCGCCCATCCAGAGCACGTCGCCGGGCTGGACGGTGACGTGCTTGGTCATCTCGACCAGGTAGTCGAAGGGGTCGAACACCATGTCGCCGGTGGGGAACCGGGACCGGACCTCGCCGTTGACCTTCAGCGTGGTCGTCTGGGCGAGCGCGTCGACGTCGGTCTCGATCCAGGGGCCCATCGGCTTGAACGTGTCACTGTTCTTGCTGCGCCAGAAGGTGCGGTCGGCGTGCTGCCAGGCGCGGGCGCTGATGTCGTTGCCGATCGTCCAGCCGAAGACGGACTTGCGCGCCTCGTCGTACGTCGCGTGCCGCAGCGTACGGCCGATGACGGCGACGAGTTCGGGCTCGGCCTCGAAGCGGCCCTCGACCTCGCGCGGCCTGACGATCGGCGAGAGGTGCCCGGTCAGCGCGTTGTTGGCGCGGTAGCCGATCTCGGGTCGGCCGGGGGTCTCGGCGCCAGCGTGGGCGATGTGCCGCGGATAGTTGAAGCCGACGGCGTAGAAGACGGGCGGGACGACCGGCGGCAGCCAGTCGGCCTCGGCGAGAGGGATCGTGCCGATGGCGTCGGGGCGGCCCTCGATCGGAGACTCGGACAGCAGCTCGACGTCCTCCTCCCCCACCCGGGCCCACACCGCCCGGCCGCCGACCGAGACTCGCGCGTACCTCATGGCGCCAGCAGGTGGGAGACGCGCTTGGTGACCAGGTAGGCGTCAAGGGCCTCGGGCCCGCCCTCGCGGCCGTAGCCGCTGTCCTTCACCCCGCCGGACGGCGCCTCGTGGACGGAGCCGCCGCAGTGGTTGAGGGAGAGAATGCCGGCCTCCAGCTCCTCGGAGAGCTTCTCCGCGGTGGCGGCGGACCGGGTGAAGCCATAGGCGGCGAGGCCGTACGGCAGGGAGTTCGCGAGCGCGAGCGCCTCGTCGAGGTCGGCGAAGGGGACGATCGGCGCGAGGGGGCCGAAGGGCTCCTCGTGGAGCAGTTCCGCGTCCTCGGGCACGTCCGTCAGGACGGTCGGGGCGAAGAAGTACCCGGGGCGGTCCAGGCGGGTGCCGCCGGTCAGGAGCTTCGCTCCGCGGGCGACGGCGTCGGCGACGAGCCGTTCCATGGCCTTGAGCCTGCGCTCGTTGGCGAGCGGCCCCATCTTGGTGCCCTCGGCGAGGCCCTCGCCCACGGTCACCTGCTCGGCGGCCTTCACGAACTCTGCGGTGAACTCCTCGACGAGGCTCTCGTGGACGAGGAAGCGGCTGGGCGAGGTGCACACCTGGCCGGCGTTGGCGAACTTCGCCTGGGCGGCCTTGCGGGCGGCCTGGACGGGGTCGGCGTCGGCGCAGACGATCACCGGAGCATGGCCGCCGAGTTCCATCAGGGAGGGCTTCATGACCTTGCCGGACTCGGCCGCGAGGAGCTTGCCGACGGGGATCGAGCCGGTGAAGGCGACCAGGCGGGTGACCGGGGAGGCGATGAGGTGGGCGGAGACCTCGGCGGGCTCGCCGAAGACGAGGTTGAGGGCTCCGGCGGGCAGTCCCGCGTCGGCGTAGCAGCGGACCAGTTCCATGGCCGTCGCCGGGGTCTCCTCGGACGCCTTGATGATGATCGAGCAGCCGGCCGACAGGGCCGAGGAGATCTTCCGGTTGGGGCCGCCGACCGGGAAGTTCCACGGGACGAAGGCGGCGACCGGGCCGATGGGCTCGCGCCGGACGGTCAGTACGGTGCCGGGCGCGGTCGGGATGATGCGGCCGTAGGCGCGGCGGGCGTCGTCGGCGTGCCAGCGCAGGGTGTCGGCGGTACGGCGGGCCTCACCGGTGGACTCGGCGAGCGGCTTGCCCTGCTCCAGGGTCATCACCCGGCCGATCTCGGGGGCGCGCTCGGCGATCAGGTCTGCGGCGGCGTGCAGGATCGCGGTGCGCCGGGCGATCGGCGTGGCCCGCCAGACGCGGACGCCCTCCTCGGCGGCGGAGAGCGCGCGGTCGAGGTCGGCGGTGGTCGCCAGGGGTACTTCGCCGATCGTCTCCTCGGTGGCCGGGTTCACGATCGGGGCGGAGTCGCCGGCTGCGCCCTGGCACCACTCGCCCGCTATGTACATACGGACGGCGGGATAGCCGTGGTCGGTGGTCATGGGTGGGTGCCCTCTCAAGAGGCTTCGTTGTCGCGGTTGGTGCGCAGGGCCCAGATGTGGTGGGGCGGGGTGGTCTCGTGGTGGCGGGTCTCGTAGCTGTCGTCGACCCGGTCCATGTCGGCGGCGTACTCGACGCGGCCGCCGCACGGGGCGTGGACGAAGCGGAAGACGTTTGAGCCGACGGTGTGGCGGCCGAGCCGGCGCGCCTCTCGCCACCCCTTGTCGATCATGTAGTTGCCGCCCTCGATGACGTCGTCGAAGCCCGGCACCTCGTAGGCGATGTGGTTGACGCCGGTCCGGTCGGGGCGGTGGCAGAGCAGCATGGTGTGCTGGTCGTCGTCGCCGGGGGCCTGCATGAAGACGCCCATGGGTTCGACGACGTCGGTGGGCCGGAAGCCGAGGCGGTCGGTGTAGAAGGCGACGGCCTCCTGGCGGCCCTCCTTGCGGATGTTCAGGGCGACATGGCACATGCGCAGCGGGAAGGCCCGCCCCAGCGGCTCCAGGGCGGTGTTCCAGCGGTCGACGCTGCCCAGCGCGTTGGCGGGGCGGGGGATGACGGGTGCAGGCCGGGGCCGGGCCAGGGTCAGGCCGACGCCGAAGCCCGACTCGTCGACGGTGTGGTGGACTCCGTCGGCGCTCACGCGGATCTCACGGTCCTTGCCGGCCGCGGCCACCAGGCGATCGAGCTCCTGCCGGGTGTCGACACCCCAGACGACCTCACGCAGGGTGGGGCCGTTCTCCACCGGGGGCGGCAGCAGCGGGCCGGGGTCGGTGTCCAGGTGGAGCGTCTGCCCGGTGAGGGTCTCGAACACGGCGTGCTCGTCGGTCCGCTCCACCAGGAACAGCCCGAAGTCGTCGAAGAAGCGGACGCATTCGTCGAGGTCGTCGATGCTGTAGGTGGCCGATTCGATTCTCTGGATTCCCATGCATTCCTCGTTTCCGGGTCGCCTCGTGAGCGTAGATTTCGCTGCTCGGCACCCTCAATGGCCCGAGCCGCACGAGGTGCGCAATCGTTTCTTGCGACGGCAGCCGGATCGGTTACGGCCGTATCACCGGGATGGGGTTCTGGGCGAACCAGGCGGCGAGGAAGTCCAGGAACACGCTGACCTTGCGGGGCGCGTCCTGTCCGGGGCCGTAGATGGCGTACAGGGGACGGTCGGGGACCGTCAGGTCCGGCAGCAGCACCTGGAGGGCGCCGGAGACGAGGTCGTCGTACGCCGGGCGCTGGGGCAACAGGGCGAGGCCCCGGCCGTGCACGGCCGCCTTCTGCAGCGCGATGTAGGAGTTGGACGAGAAGGCGATGTTGCGGATCTTGTGCAGGGTGCTCGCGTGGCCGTGGCCGATGCGCCAGACCGGGTCGTTCACATGGACCAGGCAGTCGTGGGCCGCGAGGTCGTTGGGGTGGGAGAGCTCGCCGTGCCGCTCGATGTACGCCTTGGAAGCGCACAGGACGAACGGCAGCGAGGAGATCTTCTTGAGCCGGACGCTGGAATCGCGCAGATCCCGGGTATGGAAGGCGACGTCGAATCCGCTGTCGAGGAAGTCGTAGGTGCGGTCGGACATTCCGCCGAGTTCGAAACGGACCTGGATTTTGGGATGCTCCGCGGAAAAGGCCGCTATCGCGTCGCCGAGATCCAGGCTGCCTATCCATTTCGGGCAGATGACACTGAGCGTGCCTTCGGCCCGGTCGTGGAGATGCGCAATGCCCGCGTCCTCGGCCTCGATCTCCTCCAATATGCGCGCGGAGAATTCCGCGTACCGTTGCCCCGGTTCGGTGAGGCTCACCGAACGGGCCGTGCGGTTCACCAGGCGGACGCCCACCTGTCGCTCCAGCTCGGCGACGTGCCGTGACACCAGCGAGCCGGAAGAGCCCAGCTTCTTGGCAGCTCCACTGAAGCTTCCGACCTGTGCGACAGTGACGAAGCTGTGCATGAGGAGCAAGCGATCCATGATTCCTCCGGGGCCCTTCCGTCCGCGACATCGGGAACGGGGTTGCTCAAGACAAAATGATTGTCGGCAATTCTGTCAACCTTTGATCGGTCACTCCGCAGCCGGTCACTCCGCGCAGTACGCCGGCGCCTGGTCAGCGGTGTCCTTGGTCACCAGCGTGAGCGGGGTACGCGTGATCTTCTCGACGCTCTTGTCCTTGTCGAGCAGCTTCACCGCGCTCTCCAGGGCGTTGGCGCCGGTGGTCTGCGCGGGATTGGAGACCGTGCCGAGGAACGTGCCGTTCTTGACGGCCTCGACGCCTCGCTCAGTGCCGTTGTTCGTCACGATCTTCACGCTCGACTTCGCGGCCTTGAAGGCGTTCAGGGCGCCGAAGGCCATCTCCTCGTTGGCAACGAAGACATAGTCCAGTCCCGGGTGGGCCTGGATCATGTTCTCGGCCACCTCCTGCGCCTTGGCGGGGCTGAACATGCCCGGCTGGTTGGCGACGACCTTGGCGGTCCCCGGGAGGTTGTCCGTGAAGCCGCCCACCAGGACATCGGATGCCGCGCCCGGGGCACCGGCGACCACACCGACCTCCACCTGCTTGCCGGCCGCGTCCTTCTCGACCAACTGAGCGTCCATCTTGCCGACATCAGCGAGCGGCACCACGGAGGCACCGAGCACGTCGTCCATGTCGTCCAGGAGGACCGAGGTCAGGTAGATCGGCACGTTGGCCGCCTTGGCCTTGGCGATGTCGGCCTCCACGGCATCGACGTTGACCGTCTGGACGATCACGGCGTCGACCCCGCGGGAGATCATGTCCTCGATGTTGGACAGCTCCTTGCCCGCGTCCTGGGTGGAGTTGGCGGTGTAGAGCTCCACCCCGAGTTCCTCGGCCTTCTTCTCTATCGCACCCTGCAGACAGGTGTGGAACTCGGTGTTGTTTCCGTTGACGAAGCCGATGGTGTACTTGCCGTCACCGGCGGCGGCCGTCGTTTCGTCGCCGTTGCTGCAGCCGGTGAGGATCAGCCCCGTGCTCAGAGCGGCGGCGACGAGGGCGGTGCGGTGGCGGGCGGGGATTCTCATCGTGCGGTGCCTTTCGTGTCGGACGTCGAGGGTCAGTGGGTCTGGTGGCGGGACTTCTGGAGCTGGTTGGCGACCGCTGCGATCACCAGCACCGTGCCGACCGAGACCGGCTGGTAGAAGGAGGAGATCTGGAGCAGGTTCAGGGCGTTGGCGACGACGCCGAGCAGGATCACGCCGAGGATCGTGCCGACGACGGTGCCCCGGCCGCCCTCCAGCGAGGTGCCGCCGATGACGACCGCCGCGACCGCGCCGAGCTGGAGCATCAGTCCACCGCCCGGGCTGGGGCTACTGGACACCAGCCGGGACAGCAGCATCACGCCGGCCAGTCCGGACAGGGCGCCCGCACCGGCGTAGAGCAGCAGCTTGTTGCGGTTGACGCCGATGCCGCTCAGGCGGGCGACGTGCTCGTTGCCGCCGATGGCGAACAGGTCCCGGCCGTACGTCGTGTACTTCATGATCAGCGCGGTCACCGCGAGGACGACGAGTGCCGTGCAGGTGAGGTTGGGCAGGCCGAGGAAGTAGCCGGCGCCCAGGCCCGCCAGGGCGTCGCCGCTGGAGACGGTCTTGCCGTCGAGCACGACGAGCTGGAAGCCGTCCAGAATGGTGGCGGTCGCCAGCGTCACCACGAACGGCGCCACCTTGGTGTAGGTGACCACCAGCCCGTTCACCAGGCCGATGCCCATGGCGAGGCCGATCGAGGCGAGGATCGTGACGGTGACGGACGTACCCGAGTCGATGAGCTGCGCGGCGAACGCGGCGATGATGTAGGCGCTGCTGCCCATGGAGAAGTCCATGCCGCCGGCGACCATCACCAGGGTCAGCGCGGCGGCGATCACGGCGGTGATGCTGACCTGTCGCAGCACGTTGATGAGGTTGCCCTCGGTGAGGAACGCGTCGGTCTGGGTGGCGGTGAACAGCACCACCAGCAGCAGGACGAGCGTCAGGCCGAGGTGCGGGATCCGGTACACGGTGGCGAGCAGCCCGCCGCTCGCCCGTTCCCGGCGCCCGGACGGCTCCCGGCCGGTCGTGCCCTCGGCCTCGGGGGCCGTCGTCTTGAGGCTCATGAGTTGTTCCCTCCCAGGGCGGTCGCCACGAGTTCGTCACGGGTGATGCGGGTGATGTCGTGTTCGGCCACCACGCGGCCGGAGCGCACGACCACCGCCCGGTCGGCCAGGCGCATGACCTCCTCGGCGGAGGAGGAGGCGAGCAGGACCGCCACGCCCCGGCCCGCGAGGTCGTCGATGATGGTGTGGATGTCGGCCATGGCCGCCACGTCGACTCCGTTGGTGGGGTCTTCGAGGAAGACGACCGAGGGCGCGGTCTCCAACCACTTGGCGAGGAGCACCTTCTGCTGGTTGCCGCCCGACAGCGTGCTGATCGCGGGGTTGCGCGAGAGGGTGACCACCCCGTAGGTGTCGCGGCGCGGAGCCGCGCGGCGGGACTGCTCGGCGTCGCGGTGCAGACGGCGGCCCGCGAAGCGGTCGGTGGCGAGCATGAGGTTCTCGTCGACGGACAGGCCGGGGATGATGCCGAGGTTGCGGCGGTCCCCGGTCACACAGCGCAGCCCGCTGCGCAGCGAGTGCCGCACCTTGCCGAGCCGTACCGGGCGGCCGTCGACGAGAAGTTCTCCCGTGTCGGCCTGGGCCCGGCCCGAGAGCAGGTCGAAGAGGTACGACTGTGCGTCGCCCGCGGCGCCCAGCACGCCGACGACCTCACCCTTGCGCACCTCGACGCCGAAGTCGCGGATGTAACGGCCTCGGCTCAGGCCGCGGACCTTCAGCCCGACCTCGTCCTGGGGCGCCGGGCGGGTGGGGCGCTTCGACACCACGTCCCGGCCGACCATGTGCTTGACCAGGCCAGGGCCGTCGAGGTCGGCGGCGGGCGCGGTGTGCACGACCTGTCCGTCCCGCATCACGGTGACGTGGTCGGCGACCTCCAGGACCTCGTCGATGTAGTGCGAGATGTAGACGATGGCGATGCCCTCGTCGCGCAGCCGGCGCACCAGCGCCTTCACCTGCTGGGAGGCGTGGGCGCCGAGGCAGGCGGTCGGTTCGTCGAGGATGAGGACCCGGCCGCCGCGCCGCACCTCCCGGGCAACCTCGACCATGGTCTGCTCGGCGACGGTCAGCGCCCCGGCCGACTGCTCCACGTCGAGGTCGATACCCAGGGCGTCCAGGGCCTTGCGGGCCTCCGCCTTCACGGTTGACCAGCTGACCCTGCCGCCCTTGACGGGCAGCACGCCGAGCAGGATGTTCTCGGCGACGCTGAGCCCCATGACGAGTTCGCGGCGCTGCGGCACGAAGGAGATGCCGAGCCGCCGGGCCTGCCGCATGGTCAGGGAGCCGTGGGCGTGGCCGTCGATCTCCACGGTGCCCTGGTCGGGCTGGTGGACGCCGGCAAGGACGTTCACGAGGGTCGACTTGCCGGCGCCGTTCATGCCCATCAGGGCGTGGATCTCGCCGGGGTGCAGCTCCAGGCCCACGTCCTTCAGCGCGGCGGCGCCGCCGAAGCTCTTGGTGACGCCGCGGACCCGGACCACGGCCGGCGTGATCACGAGGACGTCCGGTCGGCCGCGTCGGCGACGCGTCCGTAGCCGCGGATGTCCGGGAAGGGCGGCTTCTTGTCGGCCTGGAGGTCCACCTGGAAGGTGTTCAGGCACATGCCGAGCATGGTGAAGTTGCCGAGCGCTCCGATGGTGTCGACGAGCCCCTTGGCGCCGAAGTGCTCAAGAGCCACGGCGAAGGTGGCGTCGGTGACGAAGTGCTCTTCGAGGATCTCCCGGCAGAACTGGTAGAAGGCATGGTCGGCCGGTTCCTCGAAGACCGCCTCGCGCTTCTCCGCGATCGCCTTGACGGCGGCCTCCGGGATGCCGGCCTCGATCGCCTGGTGCACATGGGCGTTCCAGGAGTACTGGGCGTCCCAGTTCCGGGCGGCCATCAGCAGGGTCAGCTCGCGCAGGTGCTTGGGCAGGGAGCAGTCGAAGCGGGCGAAGGCGCCGAGCGATTCGGCCCGCTCGCACATCTCCGGGCTGTGCAGCCAGACCCGGAAGGGGCCGCGGACCGCCCCGCGGCGGCCGGCGATACGGGCGGCCAGCTCCTTCTGCCGCTGGTCCATTTCCTCTTCGTTGAGAACGGGGAGCCTCATCTGGCCGATACCTGCCTTTTCTTTCCGGCGCGTTTCAGTCACGGAACCAAGAGCCGTGCGATGCGAGCCGACGGTACAGCGGTGTCCGAGAAGCTCACCCCTCCGGGTATGCAAGGTAAAACTGCACGTTGGAGGGCACCGCGGCACGGGCACGCGGCCTACCGTCGCCTGAACGCATCACCCTGATACGGAGAGGAAATTTCCGGATGACCACGATCATCAAGGTCGCGTCCGTGCCGCTGCTCGACCGGGGCGGGGCCGTCGTGACGACCCCGCTGATCACCACGCCCTCGGCTGGCGGGGAGAACCGGATCACCAGCGGGATGAGCGTGTATCCGGTGGGCTCCGGCGCCCCGTTGCACTCGCACAACTGCGACGAGCACGTGACGATCCTGGAGGGCGAGGCGGAGGTGTGGGTCGACGGCGAGGTGACGAAGCTGGAGCAGTTCGACACGACCTATATCCCGTCACCCATTCCTCACCTGTTCCGCAATATCGGAGACACGCCGCTGCGCATCCTGTGGGTGTACTCGTCGGGGCATGTGACCCGGACGTTCACCGAGACCGGCAAGACGGTGGAACACTTGTCGGCCGACGACCAGATGGGCAAGGACTGACGTCAACTCCGCTTCTGTGCCCTGCGATTGACGGTTCTCGGCGGTTGCGGCACCTGGCCCACCGGAGAACTGGCATGCAGCGGCTACATCGTCGAGCACGAAGGGTTCCGGCTGCTCGTAGATCCCGGATGCGCCACGCTGCCCCGGCTGTTGAGGCGCCTCACTGTCGACGCGGTGGACGCCGTCCTGCTCAGCCACTGTCACCCCGACCACTGCGCGGACCTCAACCCGCTGCTCCGCGCACGGGGGTTGAGCAACGAGCCGCCGACTCCGCTGCCGGTGCACGCGCCGCACAAAGCACTCGACGCCGTCCTCGCCCTCGACAGGCCGGGCATGCTCGCCGCCGCGTACCGCCTCCACGAGTTCCACCCCAGCGACCTGCTCAGAATCGTCCCCTTCACCGTCGACACCCGGCGCCTGCCGCACTTCGTCCCCCAACGCCGGCCTCCGGATCAGCACTCCGGAGGCCGTGCCCATCTACACCGGCGACACCGGTCCAAGCGAGGACATCCCGGGCCTGGCCGACGGCGCGGATCTTCTCCCGTGCGAGGCGACGTACGTCCATCGGGTCCCGTCAACCGGCGACGCCCCTGTCTGCCCACTGCGCGCCTGGCAGGCCGGCACACCCGACAAGCCGGTGAGAAACAGCTGTTGCTCACTCACCTGTGGCCGGGCACCGACCCCGCGGCAGCCCTCCGAGCGGCAGCCTTCGCGGGCCCCACGGACATCGCCGCCCCGTATCTCGTCGTACACCTCTGACACGCCGAAGCCGGTCCCGCAGCACCTGCGATGACCGGCTTCCGTCCTCGTCCCCCCTGGCAGGTCAGTGAGCGCTGACCAGCTCCTGATCCGCGCCACGCGGCGTGCCCCGCCTGGCGCTGCGCAGGGCGGCGATGCCGATGAAGACCATAGACGACAGTCCGGCGATCGCGAAGGCGGTGAAGCCGAGCTCCCCGTTGCCGGAGGCGAGCAGTTGGCCGCCGAGCCACGGGCCGAAGACGGCGCCGAAGCGGCCCATGCCCGAGGTCCAGCCGACGCTGGTGGCGCGGTTCTGCGGGGCGGACCGGATCGAGACGGTCGCGTAGATCATCGTCTGGGCGCTGTTGAGGAAGACGCCGGTGAAGAAGACGACGATCATCGTGACGGTCTGCGCCATGTGGACGCTGAGCAGGAAGACACCCGCGGCGGTCAGCGCGAACCACAGGGCCGAGATGCGCGGGGCGCCGAACCGGTCGGCGGCCCGCCCGGCGACCAGCATGCCCACGATGCCGCCCAGGTTGAAGACGACCACGAAGCTCAGGGCGTCGCCGAGCGCGTAACCCTCGGCGCGCATCAGGGTGGGCAGCCAGGTGGCGACGCCGTAGACCAGGAGCAGTCCGCCGAAGGAGGCCAGCCAGTACAGCAGGGTCTGGATCCACTCGCCGCCGCGGAAGAGGTTCGCGAGGGCGTCCCAGCGGTCGGCGGCCGTCTTCTTGCCGGACTTGGCGGCCGGCAGCTCGACGTCGTACTTCGTGGCGAGCGCCCGCGCCTCCTCGGTGCGGCCCTTGGCGACCAGGAAACTCAGCGACTCCGGCAGGAACTTGGCGAGCACCGGGGCGAAGAGCAGCGGCAGGACGCAGACCCAGAAGGCGGCGCGCCAGCCGACGGGGTCGATGAGCCACTTGGCGACGTAGGCGGAGAGGATGCCGCCCGCGTGGTGGGCGGTCATCAGCAGGCCGATGACGATGGCGGCGCGGCCGCGCGGGGCGTAGTCGGAGACCATGCTGATCGCGGTGGGCAGCAGACCGCCGAGGCCGACGCCGGCGAGGGTGCGGCCGAGGCCGAAGACCTCGACGCTGCCCGCTATGGCGCACAGGCCCGAGGCCAGCGAGAAGAGGGTCACGCAGGCGACCATCAGCTTCTTGCGGCCGATGCGGTCGGCGACGGTGCCGGCGGTCAGGGCGCCGACCAGCATGCCGAAGGTGGCGTAGGAGCCGAGGTCGCCGGCCTGGTCGGGGGTGAGGCCGAAGGTCTTCGTCTCCAGCAGGTGCGGCAGCACCGAGCCGTAGATGAACATGTCGAGGCCGTCGAAGAGGACGGCCAGCCAGCACAGACCGATGACCAGGAGGGCCAGTCTGCTGCCGCGAGCGGTGGAGGGGGAGGGGGAGGGGGAGGAAGACATCGTTGGTTACCTCTCGTGCTTGGTGCGCTAGACGCTAAGGAGCCGTCCGCCAAGAGTCAACGCTTTTGTCAACAATCTCATCGACAATCACGGACGATCCTCGGCGGACGGCCCTTTGCCCAGTTCAGGCGACCGGTGGCGTCCCGTGCGTGTGGAACGACTCGATGGTCTTCAGGCCCCAGGCCTGCCCTTTCTTGCGCTCCTCCTCGGTCCAGGTGATCAGCGGCCAGTCCGGTGCCAGCACCAGCCGGGTGAGCGGGTTGCACAGCTCGATCCGGTTGCCGCCCGGCTCGTAGACGTAGAGGAAGAACGTCTGCTGGATGGCGTGCTTGTGCGGCCCCGTCTCGATGAACACCCCACTGTCGATGGCGAGATCGGCTGCTCGCAGGATCTCCTCGCGGGTGTCGGTCGCGAAGGCGATGTGGTGCAGCCGTCCCGCCGAGCCGGTCCAGTCCGAGGTGTAGACGACGTCGTACGACTTGTTCGTGTACGTCAGCCAGCGCGCCGCGATCTTCCCGGAATCCAACTGGATCTGCTCGGTGGGCCGGGCGCCCAGCACCCGTTCCTGGAACTCGGCGTTGGCGAGGACGTCCGCGGCGAGGAAGTTGACGTGGTCCAGCCGTCGTACGCCCACGCCCCGGTTGGGCTTGGCCTGCGGCTGGTTCTTCAGCGCGGGCCGCAACTCCTCGGGGGCGACGTAGTGTTCGCTCTCCCAGTACAGGGCGTGCTCATGGCCGTCCGGGTCGGTGGTGACGTACAGCTTGCCGAGCCCTGGTTCGTCCTCGGCCCACCTGCCGGTGCCGCCCGCCTCCTCGACCGCCGCGATACGGCGGTGCAGTGCCTCCTCGCCGGCGGTGCGCAGGGCGAGGCGGCCGAGGCCGGGCTGTGCGCGGGCGGTGAGGACCAGGCTGTGGTGCTCGTAGTCGTCGAAGGTCCGCAGATAGACCGTGTCGCCGTCCTGGCCGTTGACCGTGAGGCCCAGATAGTCGGTGAAGAAGGCGACGCTGGCGTCCAGGTCGGGGGTGAACAGCTGGGCGTGGCCGATGTGTGCGATGTCGCCGAGCGGCGGAGTCATCGTTGACCTCCTGGGGGTTGTGCGGCGGCCCTGGGGAACACGGTGCCGTCGAAGATCTTTCGGGCCGTACGGACCACGGCGGTACGGCGGGGGGACGGAAGGCCGTCGGCGGTGACGCCGAGGCTACTCTCGATGTCCAGGAATCCCGTGGGATGTTCTATGCGAATTCGGTCACTTCCGGGATCGACCCGGGCGATCCCCTCCGCCACGCTGCCTTCGATCCGCAGACCCGCGGCTACACTCGCCGCGCCGAGCACACCGATCGAGGAATGACAGCGCACCGGTATGAAGGTGCGGGTGGTGACCGCGCCGCCCTGGCGGGGCGGGGTGAGGAGCGTGAGCTTGGGCACGGTGGTGTCCGACACGTCGCCGAGGCCCATCAGATGCCCGGCCGCGAGCCGTATCTCGCGGAGCCGGCCGGCGAGGAGGGGGTCGGCCTCCAGTTCCTCGGGCGACTCGTGGCCGGTGACCTTGAGGGAGGCCGCGGCGATCAGCACGGTCGGCATGCCGTTGTCGACGCAGGTGACCGGCACGCCGTGGAGCTCGTCGCGGGCGTTGCCGGTGGGCAGCAGCGGTCCGGCGCCGGCCGGGAACTCGATCACGACCGGAGCGGCTGTGCCGGGCACGCCCGAGATTTCGGCGCCCCCCGTATAGTCGACCCGGCCGCCGGGCGTGGGGAAGGTCGCCGTGGCGTAGTCGCCGGAGTTGACCATGCGGATACGGACGGAGGTCCGCTCCTCCCCCGCCGGGACCAGCCCGCGCTCGACGGCGAACGGCCCGACGCCCGCGAGGATGTTCCCGCAGTTCTGACGGTCGCTCACCTCGGGCCGGTCGACGACGACTTGGAGGAACAGGTAGTCGACGTCGGCCAACGGATCGTCGGACGCAGAGACGACGGCCACCTTGCTCGTCAGCGGGTGGGCGCCGCCCAGGCCGTCGATCTGCCGCTCGTCCGGGCTGCCCATGATCCTCAGCAGCAACTCGTCGCGGGCGGCCGCATCGGCGGGCAGGTCCTCGGCGAGGAAGTAGGCACCCTTGGAGGTGCCGCCGCGCATCAGCAGGCAGGGCACCTCCTCGGGTCCGGTCACGACCGTTCTCCGTCCCGGACGTACTCGTCGTAGGACTGGTACGTCACCCCCAGCCGGACCAGCGTCTCGCGCAACCCGTAGCGGTCCAGGCCGAGTTGGCCGTCGAGGAAGGCGGCACGGGTGGCGGCCTCCTTGGCCTCGCGGGCCTGGGCCTTCGCGACCGTCGCGCGGGCGCGCTCACGCGGTACGACCACCACGCCGTCGTCGTCGGCGAGGATCACGTCGCCGGGGTGGATCACCTGGCCGTCGACGGCGATCGGCACGTTGACCGAGCCGCCGGTGGCCTTGACCGTGCCCTGCGGGGAGACCGCCCGGGACCAGGCGGCGAAGCCCATGTCCCGCAGTTCCTGGGTGTCGCGGATGCCCGTGTTCATGACGACACCGCGCACGCCGCGCCGTTGCAGGGCGGTCGCGAACAGCTCGCCGAACAGGCCGTCCGTGCAGGGCGAGGTGGTGGTAACGACCAGGATGTCGCCCTCGCCGCACTGCTCCACAGCGGCGTGGATCATGAGGTTGTCGCCGGGCCAGCTCAGCACGGTGACGGCGGTGCCCGCGACCCGGACCCCCTGCTGGACGGGCCGGATCCGCGGGCCCAGCAGGCCCGTTCGCCCCATCGCCTCGCTGACGGTAGCCACGCCGAAGCCCGCCAGCGCCTCGACGTCCTTCAGCTCCGCCTTCGGCGGGCCCGTGACGATGACGCCGCTCATGCCAGCTCCTTCGCGATCTGCGGGTAGGGGCGCATGTAGGCCTCGGCCATCGTCTTGTGGGCCAGGCCCAGGTTCGGGCCGGCGTTGCGCCTGAGCTGGACGCCGCGGCGGACGGCGAGGTCGGTGTAGTAGTCCCACAGGTGCCGCTGGGCGCCGAGGCACTCCATCGCCTTGCGCTTGGTCTCCCACACCTCGGTGATGTCGAGCAGCACCTCGGGCCTGAAGCCGCTCATCTCCGGCTGGTGCGGTTCGAAGAAGAAGACCGGCGGGGCGCCGATGATCTCTCCGGGGCCCGGGTAGCCGATGGCCTGGGCGAGCACCCGGGCCTCCAGGGCCATGCGGTTGGCCGCCGGGTGGTCGCCGTTGTACGGGTCCTCGGTGGGGTGGGTGAGGACGACGTCCGGCTGGGTCTCGCGGTAGACCTCGACGAGCTGGTCGGTCAGCTCGGGAGTGGCGATCAGCGGGTAGTCACCGGCGTCGAAGAAGCGGACCTCGGCGCCGAGGGCGGCCGCGGCGCGCTCGGCCTCGTCCCGGCGTATCGCCTTGATCTCCGCCAGCTTCTTCCCCTCGCGCCACGCCTTGGCGGACTCACCGCGCTCGCCGAAGGTGAGACAGGCGATGGTCACCTTCTCCCCGCGGGCGGCGGCCAGGGCGATGGCGCCGCCCGCCCGCCACACGAAGTCCCCCGCGTGTGCGGTGACGACGAGTGTGGAGCGTGGGTGGGCGGGCGCGTTGGCCTGAGTCATCGTTCGAAACTCCTTGGTGGACAGGTAGGCGCGCCCGCCTCGCGCGAGAGTCAGTCGCGCAGCGCCTCGATCACGCTGCCGAGGTGGGCGCGGACGGCCGCCTCGGCCGCCTGCGGGTCCCTGGCCCTGATCGCCTCGATCATCGCCAGATGCTCGCTCAGGGACTGCTGCGGACGGCCCGGCCTCAGCGCCAACTGGAAACGGTGGCGCACCAGTTGGGCGTTGAGCCGCTCCAGCAGTTCGCGTGCGGTCCGCTGGCCGGAGAACTCCCGGATCCTGGTGTGCAGTTCGTGGTTGAGGTCGGAGTAGGTGACGGGCTCACCGTCGGCCACGGCCTTGGTCATCGCCGTGCCCAGCTCGGTCAGCTCGGCGAGCTGCTCGTCGCTGGCCGCGACGGCCGCCTTCGCAGCGCACAGCCCTTCGAGGACCATGCGGCACTCGGTGATGGCGACCGCCTCCTCGACGGTGACCACCCGCACCCGCGAACCGCGGTTGCGGATCCGCTCGACGAGGCCCTGGGCCTCCAGATCGATGAGTGCCGCGCGGATGCTCGCCCGCGTCACACCGAACTGCTCGGCGAGTTCGTTCTCCACCAGCCGCTGCGCCGGTGCCATCTCGCCGTGCAGGATCGCCTGCCTCAGCTGCGCGAGCGCATGCTGTTTGGCCTGCTCTCCGGTGCTCGGACGGGCTTCTTTCGGCATCGTTGCCCTCCCTGAGTGAGTGCCTGTCGAACCTAAATCTAGCCAAACAACATTGTCAACAATTTTGTCTGCCATTTTGCAGGCACACTTTCCGCCCATGGTCGCAGCTCAGCCCTCGCGGTACAGCACTGCGAGCAGTTCCATCACGGCCTGCATGGCGGGGTGTGGATCGACCCCGCCACCCGGCGAGCCGCACGGCGATCGGCTCGCCGTCGCGCACCGGCCGGTAGACGACACCGGGCCACGGGTACTGGTCGGCGGTCGACTCCGCCGTCATACCGACACAACGGCCGGTGGCGATGACGTTCAGCCAGTCGTCCACGTCCTGCGTCTCCTCGATGGCCGGCCGGGCCTCCGGCGGCCACAGGTCCGGGGTGGTGGTACGGGTGCGGCGGTCGACGAGGAAGGTGCGCCCCCCGAAGTCGGCGAACGGCGGCGCGCTCATCGAAGTGGCACTAGCCGATCAAGCCCTTCGTGGCCGACCTGATCCGTCGCAGCAGTCCGCGCAGGTCCAGGCCACCCATGCCCGGCCTCCTCGCGCACGACCGCGCTAGCGCACATTCCCCGGCCCCGCCAAACCCGTCTTCGGGCCACATCCTCGTCCTCCGCATGGCCCCGACCTCTGCGAGGTGCACCTCTCGTGGCGGAAATACGCCCTCACATCACCGTCGCCCACCACGCCCAGTACGGCGTCGTGGCCGCGATGTCGCACGACAACCACGTCGCCGATCACATGCTGCGGCGGGTCGGCTTCGAGCGGCTGCCCGGTAGCCGCCTGTACGCCTTGACCGAGCCAGACCGTGACCTGACGCGGCGCGGACAGCAGGCCGTTCAGTCGTTGCGTGCCGCGCAGTACAGCGTCACCTCCGACGCCGTGTACGACCTCAAGGCCGCCACCCGACCTGACCCTGGCCAACATCCCCTCGACGTGCGGGCGACCCCAGGGGTCCTCGGCGCCGGGGAGGCGGTCTCCGCCTCCGCCCGCGGGCTCGACGCCGACATCCGGGCCGCCCGGATTGTCGTGCACGACCAGGTCCGCGATCCCGACGGCACGTTGCGTGCGGTCGCCACCGACGTCCGCACCGGCGACGGCGTACTGCTGCACGGCGAGGGCGATCTGCGCTACGTCGAGACGCGGCTGGACAGCACGGCCCTCGCGTTCGACGCGTTCTCCTACATTCGCGGCAACGGACGTCCCGATCCGACTCCCGCGACCTCGCAGCGCCGAGTCCAGGCCGCCACTGCCATCTCCCCGGCCCGCGCGAGCACTTCGGTGCCGCAGCGGCCCGACGTCACCGTCGCCTTCCGCCCGGCCCAGGCTCCCCGGCAGCCAGCCCGCGCCCGCTAGGCCATCCGAACCCGAAGGAATCCTTCAGCATGAAACTGCAACTCGAGCCCGACGTCGCCTTCGGTGTCCACCCGGAGTTCGGTGTGGTCGCCGCCGTGTCGGACGATCACCCGTTCCTCGACGAGGTACTGCGCAAGCACCACTTCCGCCACAACAGCACCCTCGATCTCTACACGCTGGCCGATGGCACCCCGCACAACACTGCGGTGCGCGCCGTGGCTCGTGCCAGCCGCGAGTTCCAGAACGTCGGCCTCTCGGTCGCCGCCGATCCGCGCATCATGCTGCCGCCGCCGATCCCGACGCCGGACGGGGTGCCCGCACGCCAGGCGCTGCCGGGGCAGTCGCTGACCGCCCTGACCGGGGAACTGCACGAGCTGCGCCGCTCGGCCGATGTCGCCGACGTCCTGGAGCAGATCCTCGACGAACACCACGGCGTTGTCGGGGACTTGGAGGAGTTCATCGACACGGCCGCCGCCTGGTGCGACCGGCTGGGCACCGCCAACGGCCGCGAGCTGGGCCAGCACCTGCGCACCATCGCCCACCACGTCGCGTTCCTCGGTGATCAGCTCGTCACCGCCCAGCTCGACCTGTCGGTCATGCCGGACGTGACCCCGAAAGACGCCCCGGCCCTGGCCGACGTACCGCTGCTGCCCCGGTACGAGCTTCCGTCGGTCACGCACACCGTCCGCGCCCGCGCCGCTCTCGCCTCCTCCCCGAACCGCCCGACCACACAGTCCGCTTCGCCGGACGACGCAGCCCGTGCACCTGCCGCCCGTCCAGCCCCCGTCGTACGCGCTGACCTTCCTCTCGATCCCACCAAGGAGTCCGGCTCATGGCCGTCAAGAAGATCTGGACCATCAACCACACCTGCGGAGACACCACGCAGGTCGATCTCTCCGACCGTCCGGCCGACCGTCGTGCCGGCTACGCCCGCTGGCTCGCCGAGCGCGACTGCACCGACTGCTGGCGTGCCGCCCAGGGCGAGGACGCCGAGTCCAAGACCGAGTGGCTGGCGAAGAAGCGTGCCGCCGAGCAGGCCGAGGCCGAGGAGTGGTCGACGCGGTATCGGATGCCTCTGCTGGAGGGCACCGACCGCGCCATCGCCTGGGGCACCCGCTGCCGCCATCAGCTCATGGCCGCCGCGTACACCGCCCTCGTCGCCGAAGGCACCACCAGCGAGGAGGAGTGGGCCGCCATCGAGGACGCCGCGCGCCCTCTGACGCGTGCCGGGTGGTGGATCGACCAACGCGACGCCGACCCCGCCGACCTGCCCAAGCTGCTAGCCGCCGCCACCGGGGGCGACCGGCCCACCGAGAACCCGCACTTCTGACCCGCCCGCGGAGGCCTCCATGTCCACCACGCCCGATGTCGTCATCGCCCGCGAGCCGACCGGCAACGTCATCGCCGAGGGCGGAGACGAGTTGGCTGCCACCCTCCTCAAGCGCGCGGGCTTCGTCATCGAGACCACCCCGCTCTCCTTCTGGTACCGCCTGCCCTGGGACATGGGCGAGAAGCGCGAGAACCAGATGGCCAGCCATGCAGCCCGGATGCTCACCGCAGTCGGCTACCAGGTCAAACTCGACCCCGGCCTGGACGTCACCCGGATCACCACGCCCACCGATCCCCTCGGCACGCGCGTCTACGGGCAGCAGATCCTCTCCCTGACCGACCAGCTCAATGGAGCCGAGACATACACGGGAGCGGCCGACCTCATAGAGCACGTCGTAGACCCGCACGACGGTGTCCTCGTCCGCCTTGGTGAGTTCTTCGAGGCCGCGGCCGTACAAGCCAACGTCGCCGACACCGATGACGGCTGGGACCTGTCCCACCTCTGCGAGGACGCCGCTGCCACGCTCACGTCTCTCGCCGAGGACGTGCGCGAAGCCGGCCAGCAGATGCAGAGGCTCGAACCTCCCCGGAAGCGGAGCTGGCAGGAAGGCGTCGCCAGCTACTACGCGACGGCCCCGAGCCCCCGCACCGGGGCCACACCCGCCGCCGAAGAACCCTCCGCCACACCACCCGCCACGCCCCGGCCGGGCCGGTCTCGCTGACCGTCCCCGCCTTTCCGTCCAACTCCCCTGCTCACCGCCACAGCCACCAGGAGCCCGCTCGTGATCGCCAGAGCCATTCGCCGCCCCGCCGCCACCCGTAGGTCCGCACCCCTCTGGATCCCGCCTTGCCATCTCCGCGTACCAGCACGCCCTCGACCACCACCGGCACCGACTTCCTGCTCTACCTCCTGATCGGCATCGCCGGTCTCGGCATGGCGGGAGGCTCGCTGGCCTGGCTGTTCGGCAACCTCACCAACGCCATGGCCGGCTCCGACCCGTGGGTTGCCTTCCGGCCGACCGACGCGCTCCTGCATCCCGAACTCGTCTGGCCGCATCTCGCCCGGCCCGCCGTCCTCACCGGCTGCTACGTGCTGCCCTCCGCCACGCTCACCGCAGCAGCCGTCCTCGGCGCCCGGCTGTGGCTGCGCGTTCGCCGCAACCCCAACGGGCTGGCTGATCGACTGGACCTGGCCGACCTGCTGCCCAAGAAGATCGCCGCGAAGGCCATCGACCTGCGGCCCAGCCTGAAGGGCACCAAGCCCAAGGCCGTCGTCCCGAACGACCGCGGCGTCCTGCTCGGCACGGTGAAGCCGGGTGCCACCGAGGTCCGCTCCTCCTGGGAGGACGTACTCCTCGCGATCATGGCGCCCCGCTCCGGGAAGACCTCGGGACTGGCGACCCCCGCGATCCTGCGCGCCCCCGGCGCGGTGTTGCTGACCTCCAACAAGGCGGCCCGCGACGCCTACACGGCGACGCTCGACGAGCGCTCCCGGGTGGGCACAATATGGACGCTGGACCCACAGCAGATCGCCCACGCCCCGCAGACCATGTGGTGGGACATCCTCGCCGACGCCCACGATCTCGCCGGAGCCCGGCGACTGGCTGGGCACTTCGTGACCGCCTCGGTGGACGAGTCCAACGCGGGCGACTTCTGGTCCACCGCCGCCGCCAACACCCTCACCGCGCTGTTCCTCGCCGCGGCGCGCGACCACCGGCCGATCACCGACGTGCTGGCCTGGCTCGCCTCCCCCGCCGACCGCACCCCCATCGACCTTCTCCAGGACGCTGGCCTCGACGGCGTCGCCGCCCAGCTCCAGGGCACCGTGGCCGGAGCCGTCGAGACCCGCGATGGCGTCTTCGAGACCGCACGGCAGTACGCCAGCTGTCTCCTCGACCCGGGCATCGCCGCCTGGGTCACCCCTCCCAGCGGCCGGGAGAAGGTACGGGAGTTCCAGCCGGAGGCGTTCGCGACCAGCAAGGACACCCTGTTCCTGCTGTCGAAGGACGGCGGCGGCTCCGCCTCGGCGATCATCGCCGCAGCCGCCGACGCGGTGATGCGCGCGGCCGTCATCCAGGCCGAGCGCGACGGCGGGCGCCTCGACGCCCCGTTGCTCGCGATCCTCGACGAGGCCGCCAACGTCTGCAAGATCTCCGACCTGCCGGACCTCTACTCCCACCTCGGGTCTCGGGGCGTCATCCCGATCACGATCCTGCAGTCCTACCGCCAGGGCGTACGGGGCTGGGGCGAGGCCGGCATGGACGCTCTGTGGTCCGCCGCGACGATCAAGCTCGTTGGCTCCGGTATCGACGACGCCGACTTCGCGGACAAGCTCTCCCGCCTCGTCGGCGACCACGACGTACGCACCGTCTCCGTGTCCACCAGCGAGTCGGGCAAGTCCACGTCGGTGTCGATGCGTCAGGAGCGCGTACTGCCGGTCGACGCGATCCGGGCCCTGCCCAAGGGCTCCGCCCTCCTGCTGGCCACCGGTGTACGCCCCGCCCTCCTCGACCTCAAGCCCTGGTACCGCGAGCCGGACGCCGACCGGCTTGGCGCCGCCTCCGCCCAGGCGACCGCGGCCATCACCGAGCGGGCCCTGGCCAAGCAGTTGCACCGCGACGACTTCGGCCCGGCCGCATGACCACCCCGGCCCGGCACGACACGGGTACGAGACGCACGCACGGGCGTTCCCCGTCCCCCGTCGCGTCCCCGAGCCGCTGCTCGACCACCCCCTTGTTCTTGAGGTGCTTCCGTGTCCCACCCCGTACCAACCTGGGCATCCGTCCGCCCGACCGAGCGGCTCGCCGGCACTCCCGCCGTACGCCGAGACGGTCGCTGGTGGCTGGTCACCCCGGCCGGCGCCATGCCCGCCTCGGACCCCGGCCTCACCGGCGAGCTGGACCGCTTCGCCGCCGACATGGCCGCTGCCGACCGCGCCGTCGCGAAGCTGCGCACCGAGCGCGCGGCCGTATGCGAGGACCAGCCGTGACTCCGCTCATGCAAGCCGAGCAGGCGGTGCTGGGCTCGGTCTTCCTTGATCCCGGCCAACTCGACCAGCTCTCGCCCTGGCTGCGGCCCGATCACTTCTACCGTCCGATACACGCGGCCCTCTACGCCGCGATGCTCAAGCTCCACGCCGACGGTCACCCGGCCACAGCGGCAGAGAGCGGAGAACCGATCCCGCTGTCCTGGGTGACGGACACGGTGCGGGAAGCCGGCACCCGGGCCCGTGGACTGAACGCGTCGTACGCCCATTCCTTGATCTCCGCATGTCCGCGCCCCACTCATGCGCCCGTCTACGGGCGGATGGTCCTGGAGGGCGCCGCCATCCACCGCAGCGTCACCCAGTGATTCCTTGGGTTCGCTGGTGGTCAGGCATCCGTTTCATCCGCTGGCAGGCCGGCGCCTGGTGGTGTTGTTCACCAAGCGACGGGCGGGGGCCACGGTGTTCGTCTGCGCCAGCGGCGTATCGCGGAGTGTGACGCTGCTCCGGGAGTGGACCGACCGCGCCGAGGAGCCGGCCGGGCACCGGCTCTCGGCCGAGGGGCTGAGTGCCGCGCGTGCTCTGATAGATGCGCTGGTCAGCCGTCGCGCCGGTACGGACGAAGGCGGATCCTGATGGCAAGGGACCAGTTCCGCATGGCTGTTGAGTTGCGGGCAGGGACGGAGCGTCATGGCCAGGGCGAGAGGGGCGTGTCCTGAGGCAGTGATGGCGGTGGCCAACATGGTCGAGTCCGTGCTGGGAGGCGGACGTGAAGGGCCAGGGGAAAATCCGCAGTTCCCATCTGGAGCGGCAGGCCGTTATATACCTGCGCCAGTCCACACTCGTGCAGGTCAGGGACAACACCGAGTCCACGCTGCGGCAGTAACCCGACCGCCACAAGGCGCGGATCGGCGTCCGCTGGCGCATCGGAGCCACCGACGAGATCAGCGTGATGCGGAACGACCTGCGCACCCCGGCCGCCATCGACCTGATCACCCGGCTCGGCCCCACCCACACCGACGAAGAACTCGTCGCCGAGCTCGCCGCCGCCGGCCTGACCACCGGCAAGAAGCGGCCCTTCGACATCAAGGCAGTGCGCCGGGCCCGGTACGCCTACCGCGTCCGGGCACCGCGCACCCTCCCCTTCCGCGAAGGCGAGATCGGCATCGACGACATGGCCCGGATCCTGGGAGTCAGCTACAGCGCCGCCTACTACTGGATCACCCACCACCGCCTCGACGCCCGCCAGGACCGCAGCGGACGCTGGTGCGTGACCTGGAACGACGAGGTCGAAGCCGACTGCTGGAAGAGACCGGCACCCGGGCCCTGGGTGGCGCGGTGTTCGGCCCCACCGCCGAGGGCGAGACAAGCTACGCCGACCGGCCGCTGCATCTGCTGCGGCCGGACATGCTGGTGCTGTGGGACACCTACGACACTGTCGGCAAACTTCCGTCAAGTAATCCACTGCGGGGCGTTCACCCGCGTACGACCCTCCGCGTACCGCGGCTTTCACAGCCGTTCGGCACGGCGCTCCCCGCGCAGCAGCCAGGCCAGATAGGCGCCACCCGCCACGCCGGTGGCCACGCCCACCGGCAGCAGGGCCGAGCCGGTGACGCGCTGCACGGCGAGGTCCGCGGCGGAGACCAGGAGGGCGCCGGTCCAGGCGGAGGGCAGGATGTTCGGCCCGGCCGCCCGGGTGATCCGGCGGGCGAGCTGGGGTGCGGCCATCGCCACGAACGGGATCGGACCGGCCGCCGCGACCGCCATCGCAGTGAGACTGGTCCCGGCACAGAGCAGCACCAACCGGGTCCGCTCCGGGGGTACACCGAGGGCGCCCGCCGTGTCGTCGCCCATCTCCAGCATGGTCAGGCGGCGTGCGTACACCAGGACCACCGGGACGAGCAGTACCAGGCCGAGGACGCCGATCCGGACGTCGCCCCAGTCGCGGGCGTTGAGGGAGCCGATCGTCCAGCTCGCGGCCTGTGCTGCCTTGCCGATGTCGGCACGGACGTAGAGGAATTCTGTCGCGGCGCCGAGCACGGCCGAGGCGCCGATGCCGACGAGGATGAGGCGGAAGCCGTGCACCCCGCGCTTCCACGCCAGGAGGTATACGGCGGCGGCGGTGGCGAAGCCGCCGCACACCGCGCCGACGGCCGTCTGGGTGTCGCCCGCGTCGAAGAAGATGATCACGACGAGCGCGCCCGCCGAGGCGCCGTTGCCGAAGCCGATGATGTCGGGGCTGCCGAGGGGGTTGCGGGTCAGTGACTGGAAGATCGCGCCTGCCGTGCCCATGCCGAAGCCGACGAGCACTGCCACGAGGGCGCGCGGCAGGCGCAGGTCGAGCACGATGAACTCGGCGCCGGGCGGACCGTTCCCGGCGAAGGTGCGCAGCACTTCCAGGGGCGACAGCCGGTAGGTGCCGGTGCCGACCGCCAGGACCATGGCACATGCGGCGAGCACGAGGAGGACCGCGCAGACGAACAGGCTTCGTACGTCGAGGCGGAAGGACCAGCGCCCGGCGCGTACGAGCGCCGCCCGGTCCTGGTGCACGAGGGTCACAGCTGGGCCACCTTCCGCTTCCGTACGAGATGGATGAACAGCAGCCCGCCGAGGAAGGCGGTGACGATGCCCACCTCGATCTCCGAGGGCGGGACGACGACGCGGCCGATCACGTCGGAGACGAGCAGGAGGACGGGGGCATAGAGGGCGCAGTAGGGCAGCAGCCAGCGCGGGTCGGGGCCGCAGAACGAGCGCGCCGCATGGGGGATCATCAGGCCGATGAAGCCGATGGGCCCGCACACGGCGGTGGCGCCGCCGCACAGCAGCGTGATGGCGACGACGGACAGCAGCCGGGTCCGCCGGATGTCGGTCCCCAGGGCCCGCGCGTGGTCCTCGCCGAGCGCGATCGCGCCGAGCGGGCGGGCCAGGGCGAGGGCGAGCAGGGCACCGGCGGCGAGCAGGGGCGCCACGGTGAGCAGCAGGGACGGATCGCGTTTGGCGAGGGTGCCGACCGACCAGTACCGCATCTCGTCGAGGGTGCTCAGGTCCCACAGTTGCAGGCCGTTGACGTAGCCGAACAGGGCGGCGTTGACGGCGGTTCCGGCGAGGGCGAGACGGACCGGGGTTGCGCGCCGGCCCCCGCCGAGGGCGTTGACGGCCGCGGCCGCCAAGGCCGCTCCGGCGAGCGCGAACCACAGGTAGCCGGTGAACGACGTGATGCCGAGGACGCCGATCGCGGTGACGACGGCCGCGGACGCACCCGCGTTCACGCCGAGGAGTCCGGGGTCCGCCAGGGGGTTGCGGGTCAGCGTCTGCATGACGCCGCCACCGAGGCCGAGTGCGGCGCCGACGGTGATGCCGACGAGGGTGCGCGGGAGGCGCAGCTCTCGCACGATCGCGTCGTTCTCGGTGCCCGAGGGCGCGAACAGTCCTGACCAGACCTGGTCGAGCGGGATCTGCTTGGTGCCGTTGGCCAGAGACAGGCAGGCGGCCGCGGTCAGGAGAGCCAGGCCGAGCAGTAGCCCCGTTACGCGCAGGGATGCCCGGGAGCGGGCAGGGCGACGGTCCTCGACGGCGAGGGGGGGATTTCCTCGCGACCGGGGGCGTATTCCCATGGACATGAACTTAGCTTAGGCTAACCTAACCTTAAGTGTTGACGATTTAGTCGACAGATCTTGCCATGCCTACTGCCCGCGATGCCTCGTGCTGACCCGCCATCAGTCACGACAAGGCACTGCCATCGACTACAAACAGGCCACGAGAAGAGGAGAGATGCCCGCCATCTCTGCACCAGCCCTGCGGGATCCCCGCCACGACGTCCGGCCCACTCGAATCACCGGACCGCGCGTCGCGCGCCTCGTGGCCCAGCTCGCCGAAGCCGACGACACACGACGAGCCGCGCTCACCGACGTCTTCTGGGCCGAGGCCGAGTCCCTCGGCACCCCGCTCGTCGAGGAACTGGAGGATGATCCCGGCCATCGGGCCGTCACCTTCCTGTGGCGGGGCCACCGGGCCACCCGTCAGGTGCTGCTGTGCGCCAACCGGATCGTCGACCGCGAGCATCTCGCCGGTTCCCTGCTGGAGCGGGTGCCCGGCACCGACGTCTGGCACCTGGGCCTGAGGCTGCGTGCCGACCATCGCGGGTCGTACCGCATGGCCGCCGACATCTCGCCCAAGGAGCCCCCGGCCCACCTGGGCGAACTCCAGCAACTGCTGCGGTCGCTGACCGTGCACGCGGCGCCGGATCCGCTCAACCCGCGCTCCCTGCCAACCCGTTGGAACCCCGTGTCGGCATCGGTGTTCACCCTCCCGCACGCCCCGGCACAGCCCTGGGCCGGGCGGCGTGGCACAGTGCCGGCCGGTCGGGTCAAGCGGCACCGGGTGCCCGCCGCGTCGCTCGGCGGTGAGCGGGACACCTGGGTCTATCTGCCGCCAGGCCATGACGCCCGCGGCGCGGAGCCGCTGCCCGTGCTGGTGTTGAGCGACGGTGACATGTGGTTCGGCCGGCTCGGGTTCGGCCACACGCTGGACGCACTGATCGCGGACAGGGCTCTGCCGCCGCTCGCGGTGCTGGCACCGGACGCGGTGGACCGGCACACCCGGTGGCGTGAACTCGGGGCGCGGGACGCGTTCGGGGAGTTCCTCGCGGACGAGCTGCTGCCGTGGGCGGCGGGACGCCTGCCGCTCGCCACGGACCCCCGGCGGACGGTGGTGGCCGGCCAGAGCCTGGGCGCGATCACCGCACTGTACGCCGGGTATGTGCGCCCCGAGCGGTTCGGCCATGTACTCGCCCAGTCGCCGTCGCTGTGGTGGCGACCGGGACTTCCGGCCCTTCGCGGGCCCAAACCCCCGGTCTTCGGCACCCCTTGGCTCGTCAGCCGGTTCACCGGGGTGGAACGCAGACCCGTCACCGTCCACCTCGACGTCGGACTGCACGAGGGCTCCATGGTCGACCACAGCCGCGCCCTGTACCAGGCGCTGTGCAAGAAGGGCTATCCGGTCACCTACGACGAGTTCAACGGCGGCCACGACTACGCCTGTTGGCACGGCGCGCTGGCCGACGGCCTGGTGCGCCTGTTCGGCACCTGAACACTTTCATCGCCTGAGAGCTTTCCCGGCTCGCACACACCCTCACTTTCAAGGAGCTGCACCCTTATGTTCCGTGCACGTGCCCCCCGCCGGGCAGTCCTGACCTCCGCCGCAGCCGTCGTCTCGGGAGCGCTGTTCCTGACCGGCTGCGGTGGTGACGACGGGAGCGGCAGCGCCGCCGAGGAGTCGAGCACGCGTCGGATCACCGACGCCACGGGCCGCGAGGTCGAGGTGCCGAGCGCCCCGCAGAAGGTTGTCACGCTCAGCGAGCCAACCCTGGACGCCGCCCTCGCCCTCGGGATCGAGACGGTCGGCGCCACCGCGGGCCGCGGCCAGACCGGCGTGTCCACCTACCTGGCCGACAAGGCGTCCACGGCGCAGGTCGTCGCCACCGTCGCGGAGGCGGACATGGAGAAGCTCGCGGCGCTCCAGCCCGATCTGATCCTGCTGGACGAGACGACCGCGGTGAAGAGCGAGGTCTCCAAGCTGGAGGCGATCGCCCCGACCGTGGTCACCGCCAAACTCAACGAGGACTGGAAGAAGGCGTTCACCGCGACGGCCGACGCGCTGAACAAGGAGACGGAGGCCGAGAAGATCCTCACGGACTTCGACGCGGACGTCGCCGCGACGAAGGAGAAGCTCGGGGACAACGCGGGCGCGGTCGTCAGCGTGATCCGCTGGCAGAACGGGGCGCCGTCGGTGGTCGGCAAGGGTGTCGGCCATGTCGGCTCCACCCTCTCCACGCTGGGTCTGGCCCGGCCCAAGGACCAGCAGGGCGCGAGCGCGGGGCACAGCGAGCCGGTGAGCCTGGAGAAGCTGTCCACCATCGACGGCGACTGGCTGTTCTTCGGCACCCTCGGCGACCGGGCGGACGGCGAGAGGGCGTACGCCGAGGCGCAGAAGGTGGCCAACTTCAACAAGCTGAAGGCGGAGAAGGACGGCCATGTCGTCGTCATCGAGGGCTCGGCCTGGAACAGCGCGGGCGGCCCGCTGGCCGCGCGGATCGTCCTGGACGACCTGACCAAGGCGCTCGCCCCGTGAGCGCGGACCTGGTGGGCCGGCTCGCCCTCGTGAGCGGCGCGGGCCGGGGCATCGGACAGGCCGTCGTCACCGCCCTCGTCGAGCAGGGCGCCCGAGTCCTCGCCACCGACATCGACCGGGACGGGGTGGAAGAAGTCGCCGCCAAGCACGGCGCCCCGATCACCGCCCGTCCGCTGGACGTGACCGACGCCGCCGCCGTGGAGGCCCTCGTCGACGAGGCGGAGGCCACGCTCGGCCCGCTGGATATCGCCGTCAACGTCGCCGGAGTCCTGCGCCCCGCCCACGTCGTGGACCTCACCGACGAGGACTGGGCGGCCACCTTCGCCGTCAACGCCTCCGGCGTCTTCCACGTCTCGCGCGCCGCCGCCCGCCGGATGGCCGAGCGCGGCCACGGCAGCATCGTCACCGTCGCCTCCAACGCGGCCGGAATCCCCCGTACGGGCATGGCCGCCTACGCCGCCTCCAAGGCAGCGGCCGTCATGTTCACCAAGTGCCTGGGCCTGGAGGTGGCGGCCAGCGGCGTCCGCTGCAACACGGTCTCCCCCGGCTCCACTCTCACAGACATGCAGCGCGCCCTGTGGACGGCCGACGACGAGCAGGCCGCGCCCCGGCGTGTCATCGAGGGCGACCCGGCCACGTACCGCACGGGCATCCCGCTCGGCCGGATCGCCGACCCCGCCGACATCGCCGACGCGGTCGTCTTCCTGGTCTCCGACCGGGCCCGGCACATCACCCTGCACGACCTGTACGTCGACGGCGGAGCCACCTTGGGCGCCTGACCACGCCGCTCCACGGCCGTAGCCCGCGCCCGATCCGGGCGCCCGGTCCGCCGACGCCCCCACGCCGCGCGCCCCGACCCACCCCCGTCGCGCCGCCCCACTGGAGACACCCATGTCCCTCTCACTGCACGAACCCACCACCACCGTCCCGCTGGTCTCCCCCGGCGCGGCCACGGCCCTCCTGGAGGCCTACCGCCCCGCCACGGACCGCTTCCTCGCCACGCCCCACCGCACCCTCCTGGGCCGCGGCACCACGACCGAAATACCTCACGGCAGCGGCCCGTTGAGCCACCGGGTGCGCGACACGCTTCAGACCCTGCGCCGCCCGGACGCCCCGGCCCCGGTCGTCGTCGGCTCGGTCCCCTTCGCCCCGGACGCACCGGCCGCCCTCACCGTCCCTGAGACGGTCCACTGGGCGCCCCCGCTGCGCGAGGACCCGCTCGTCGCCCTGCCCGTGCCGCACGAGGAGGGCAGGCCCGACTGGCGGGTGCGGGAGGTGCCCGCCCCCGAGCGGTACGGCGAGGCGGTCGCCGCAGCGGTCGCCCGGATGCGGGCCGGTGAGTTCGACAAGGTCGTCCTCGCCCGCACCCTGGAACTCACATCCCGGCGCGAGCCCGACCTCATGGCCATGCTGCGCCGACTGGCCCAGCGCGACCCGGCCGGCTACACCTTCGCCGTGCCCAGCGGCCCCGGCCGCACCCTGATCGGCGCCAGCCCCGAACTCCTCGTCTCCCGCCGAAACGGCCGCCTCACCGCCAACCCGCTGGCCGGTTCCATCCCGCGCAGTGACGACCTCGCCGAGGACGTCCGCCGCGCGGTCGCCCTCCTGGAGTCCCCCAAGGACCTGCACGAGCACGCCGTCGTCGTGGCCGCCGTACGCGAGGCCCTCGCCCCCTTCTGCCGCGACCTGGACGTGCCCGAGCGGCCCACCCTCGTGCGTACGGCGGCCATGTGGCACCTGTCGACGACGGTCACCGGCGAGCTCGCCGCCCCGGACACGACGGCACTGGAACTGGCGTCCGCGCTGCACCCCACCCCGGCGGTGTGCGGCACCCCGACCGATGTGGCCCGGACCGTGATCGCCGAGTCGGAGCCCTTCGACCGCGGCCCCTACACCGGCATGGTCGGCTGGCAGGACGCGGACGGGGACGGCGAGTGGGTCGTGACGATCCGCTGCGCCGAGGCCGAGGGGCGGTCCCTGCGGCTGTTCGCGGGCGCCGGGGTGGTGGCCGCGTCGACACCGGAGGCCGAGACGGCGGAAACGGCGGCCAAGTTCCGTACCTTCCTGCACGCAGTGGGAGCCTCGCTGTGAGCCTCACCCCCGGCATGGACGCCCCCACCTGGCCCGCCGACTTCGCGGACCGCTACCGCGCAGCCGGGTACTGGCGCGGCGAGACCTTCGGCGGTGTGCTGCGCGCGTGTGCCGCCGCCCACCCCGACCGGATCGCCCTCGTCGACCCGGCCCCGGAACGCCGTACCTGGACCTACCGGGAGCTGGACGAGCGGGCCGACCGGCTCGCCGCCGGATTCGCGGCGCGCGGGATCACCCGGGGCGACCGGGTCGTCGTACAACTCCCCAACATCGGCGAGTTCGTCGAGGTCGTCTTCGCGCTGTTCCGCGTCGGCGCGCTGCCTGTGTACGCGCTGCCGGCACACCGGGACTCCGAGATCGAGTACTTCTGCTCCTTCGCCGAGGCCGTCGCGTACGTCGTCCCGGACCGGCACGCCGGTTACGACCACCGCGACCTGGCGTCCCGGGTGAAGAAGCGGACGCCGGGGCTGAAGCACGTCTTCGTGGTCGGCGACCCGGGTGAGCACACGGCACTGACCGACGTGCCGTGCCAACCACGGCCGTTGACCGGACCGGCCGCCCACGAGCTGGCCTTCCTCCAGTTGTCGGGCGGCACGACAGGGGTGCCGAAACTGATCCCGCGCACCCATGACGACTACCTGTACTCGCTGCGGGGGTCGAACGACATCTGCCGGGTCGACGCCGACACCCGCTTCCTCGTCGCCCTCCCCGCCGCTCACAACTACCCGATGAGCTCGCCCGGTTGGCTCGGCGTGCTGTACGCCGGGGGCACATCGGTGCTGTGCCGCAAGCCCGACCCGGCGACGGCCTTCCCGCTGATCGAACGGGAGCGGATCACGATGACCGGCCTCGTGCCCCCACTGGCCCTGGTATGGACGGACGCGGCGGCGCAGACCCAACACGACCTCTCCAGCCTGGAGTTGGTCCTGGTCGGCGGCGCCAAGTACAGCGAGCAGGCCGCCCGCCGGCTGGAGCCCGCCCTCGGCTGCCGGCTGATGCAGGTCTTCGGCATGGCCGAGGGGCTGGTCAACTACACGCGGCTGGACGACGACGTCGAGACGATCGTCACCACGCAGGGCCTACCCATCTCCCCCGACGACGAGATCCGGATCGTCGACGACCACGGAAACGACGTCGCCGAGGGGGAGTTCGGGCATCTCCTCACCCGCGGCCCGTACACGATCCGCGGCTACTGGAAGGCGCCCGAGCACAACGCGCGCGCGTTCACCGAGGACGGCTTCTACCGCACCGGCGACATCGTGCGCCGCACGCCCACCGGCCATCTCGTGGTCGAGGGCCGGGCCAAGGACCAGATCAACCGGGGCGGCGAGAAGGTGGCGCCGGAGGAGGTCGAGAACATCATCCTCGGCCATCCGTCGGTGCACGACGTGTCCGTGGTCGCGGTGCCGGACGAATATCTGGGCGAGCGTTCCCTCGCCTACGTGATCCTCCGCGAGGGCGCCGAACCGCTGAAGTCCGTCGCCGTCAAACGGTTCGTACGGGAGCACGGCGTCGCCGCCTACAAGGTTCCCGATCTCGTCGAGTTCGTCGACGCCTTCCCCCAGACCGGCATCGGCAAGGTCAGCAAGAAGCAACTGCGGACGAACGCCTCCGCCGACCAGTCCTGAAAGGCCCCTGGCTCCATGGCACTTCCCGCCATCTCCTCCTACCCGCTCCCGGCAGCCGACGAGCTTCCCGCGAACCGGGTCGCGTGGACCGTCGCCCCGGCCCGCGCCGTGCTCCTCGTGCACGACCTGCAGCAGCACTTCCTGTCCGCTTTCCCGGCCGGCGAACAGCCTCTGGCCGGCCTGCTCCACAACGTCTCCCACCTGCTGAAGGAGGCCCGCCGCCTCGGTGTGCCGGTCGTCTACTCGGCGCAGCGCGGCGGCCAGACCCCCGAACAGCGCGGTCTTCAGCTCGACTTCTGGGGCCCGGGCGTCCAGGACGACCCCACCGCCCTCGCCGTGCCGGACGCCGTGGCCCCCGCGCCCGGGGACACGGTGCTCACCAAGTGGAAGTACAGCGCTTTCGTGCGCACCGGACTGCAGGAGCTGCTCGACGCCTCCGGCCGTGACCAGCTGGTCATCGTCGGCGTGTACGCGCACATCGGGGTGCTGATGACCGCCGCCGACGCCTGGCAGCGGGACGTCCAGGCGTTCGTGGTCGCCGACGCCGTCGCCGACTTCTCCTCCGAGGACCACGCCATGGCCCTGCGCTGGGCCGCGCGCCGCTGCGCGGTCGTGACCACCACCGACGCCCTGTTCCAGGAGGTCTGAGCGATGGCCCTCACCATCGAAGAGATCCGCGCCGACGTCGCCGACTGTCTCGGCGAGGACCCCGCGGACATACCCGTCGACGAGAACCTCGTGGACTACGGCCTGGACTCCGTTCGCATCATGGCTCTCCTGGAGCGCTGGCGCAGCGCGTACGACATCAAGGCCGACTTCGCCGACCTCGCCGAGCAGCCGGCGATCGAGGCCTGGGCTCTGCTGCTGGGGGCGGCATGACCACCGTCGTGGCACCGTCGACCGTACTGCCGCTCACGGCGGCCCAGTCGGGCATGTGGTACGCCCAGGCCCTCGATCCGCTGAGCCCCGCGCAGAACACCGCGGAGTGCCTGGAGATCGACGGCCCGCTCGATGCGGACCTCTTCGCCGCCGCCCTGCGCCGGGTCGCCGATGAGGCCGAGGCACTGCGCGTGGTCGTCGAAGACACCCCCGACGGACCCCGCCAGCACATCCGTGAGTCCGTCGAACTCCCCCTGACGGTCAGCGACCGGCACACCGCCGAAGAGGCCGAGGCCTGGATGCGCGGCGACCTCGCCGAGCCGTGCGATCTCACCACGGGCCCGCTGTTCCGGCACGCCCTGTTCCGGGTCGGCGAGCACCGCTGGCTGTGGTACCAGCGCATCCACCACCTCGTGATGGACGGCTTCGGCTACTCGCTCCTCGTGCGCCGGACCGCCGAGGTCTACTCGGCGCTCGCCCGCGGCGAGGAACCTCCGCCGCGCGCCTTCCGCGGCCTGGCCGACCTCGTCGCGGACGACGCCGACTACCGCTCCTCCCCCGCCTTCGCCGCCGACCGCGCTCACTGGACGCAGGCCCTCGCCGACCGCCCGGAGGCACCCCGGCTCGCGGGCCGGGGCGCGCTGCCCTCCCGCTCGTTCCTGCGCCGTACGGCCCACCTGGCGCCGGCGTCCACCGAACG
The DNA here is from genome assembly GCF_014596915.1 of Streptomyces sp. TRM68416. Taxonomy (GTDB): domain Bacteria; phylum Actinomycetota; class Actinomycetes; order Streptomycetales; family Streptomycetaceae; genus Streptomyces. The sequence goes on along the minus strand of NZ_JACVWU010000032.1, from coordinate 57,559 downwards.
GCTGCGCGAACTCGCCGGCCAACTGCGCGCCACCTGGCCGGACGTGCTCATCGCCGCTCAGGCGCTCTACACCGCCCGTGCCACCGCTCGTACGGAGGTGGTGCTCGGGCTGCCCATCATGGGGCGGATGGGCTCGGTGGCCCTGCGCGTGCCCGGCATGGTGATGAACGTCCTGCCGCTCAGGCTGACCGTCTCCCCGGAGGCGACCTTCGCCGAACTGCTGCGGCAGGTCGTGCTCGGCATCCGCGAGGTGCGCCGCCACCAGCGCTACCGCTACGAGGACATCCGCCGTGACCTGGGCCTGCTCGGCGAAAACCGCGGTCTGGTCGGTCCGCTGGTCAACGTGATGCCCTTCGACTACGGCGTCGACTTCGCGGGCACGCCCGCCCGCGCCCGCAACCTGTCCGCGGGCCCGGTCGACGACCTGACCGTCAACATCTACGACCGTGCCGACGGCCGCGGCCTGCGCATCGACCACGACGGCAATCCCGCCGTGTACAGCGAAGCCGAACTCACCGCGCACCAGGAGCGGTTCCTGCGGCTGCTGGAGCGGCTGGCCGACGGCGACCCACACCTGCCGCTCGCCGTCCACACGATCACGACCCCGGCGGAACAGGCCCTGGTCCTCGACAAGTTCAACGACACCGAACGGGCTCTGCCGCCGACGACTCTGATCGGTCCGATCGAGTCCCAGGCGGCCCGCACCCCGGACGCGCCGGCGCTGGTCTTCGCGGACACGACACTCACCTACGCACAACTCAACGTCCGCGCCAACCGGTTGGCCCACCACCTCCGCTCGCTGGGCGCGCGTCCGGGTGCGGTGGTGGCGGTGTCGGTGCCGCGCTCCGTCGAGCTGGTCGTCGCGCTCCTCGCCGTACTGAAGACGGGGGCGGCCTATCTGCCGCTCGACCCGGACTATCCCACCCAGCGGCTGACCCACATGCTCCAGGACGCGGTGCCGGTGTGCGCCGTCACCGACCGCGCGGACCGGCTGCCGGACGACGTCGGGACGCCGCTCGTAGTCCTGGACGGGCTCGATCTGACGGCGTACCCGTGGGTGGATCCTGCGCGGGCGCTCACTCCGGCCCATCCCGCCTACGTCATCTACACCTCCGGTTCCACGGGCCGGCCGAAGGGGGTCGTCGTCCCGCACGGGGCGATCGACAACCGACTGCGCTGGATGCAGCACGAGTACGGACTGACCGCGGCGGACCGTGTGTTGCAGAAGACACCGTCGTCCTTCGACGTGTCGGTGTGGGAGTTCTTCTGGCCGCTTCGCGAGGGCGCCGCCCTGGTCGTCGCCGAGCCGGGCGGGCACAAGGACCCCACCTATCTGGCCCGGCTGATCCGCGAACAGGCCGTCACCACCTGCCACTTCGTGCCGTCGATGCTCCAGGCCTTCCTGGCGGACCCGTCGGCGGCCGGCTGCGACGGACTGCGCCGGGTGTTCTGCAGCGGAGAGGCGCTGCCCCGCGAGACGGCCAACGCGTTCTTCCGCACGCTGCCGGACGTCGAGCTGCACAACCAGTACGGGCCGACCGAGGCCGCGGTCGACGTCACGTATCACGCCTGCGCTCCCGGTGGCTCCGGCCCGGTGCCGATCGGGCGGCCGGTGTGGAACACCCGCCTGTACGTCCTGGACGCGGCGCTGCAGCCCTGCCCGCCCGGAGTGGCGGGCGAACTGTACCTGGCGGGTGCCCAGTTGGCCGACGGCTACCTCCATCGCGCCGAGCTGACCGCGACCCGGTTCGTGGCCGACCCGTTCGGCCTGGCGGGCACCCGGATGTACCGCACGGGCGACCTGGCGCGCTGGACGCACGACGGCGAGGTCGAATACCTCGGCCGCACCGACCACCAGGTGAAGCTGCGCGGTCAGCGAATCGAACTCGGCGAGATCGAGGCCGCGTTGGCCACCCAGCCTGGCGTGGACGGCTCGTGCGCGATGGTGACGCAGGACCGGCTCGTCGGCTACGTCACCGGCGACGTCGACCCTCAGGCCGTACGGGCCGCGCTGGCCCGCGAGCTGCCCGAGCACATGGTGCCGGCGGCGATCGTCGCCCTGGACGCGTTCCCGCTCAGCCCCAACGGCAAGCTGGACCGCCGCGAGCTGCCCGCCCCTGTCTTCAAGGGCGGGGCCGGCGGGCGCGCCCCGTCCGGACCACGCGAGGAGACGCTGATGCGGCTGTTCGCCGAGGTGCTCGGCGTCGAACGCATCGGTCCCGACGACGCGTTCTTCGACCTCGGCGGCACGTCCCTGCTCGCGGTGCGGCTGGTGGCGCGGGTGCGGGAGGAGTTCGGTGCCGAGCTGACGATCGGCTCCCTGTTCGAGGCGCCGACACCTGCGGCCCTAGCCGCCCGCCTCGGCACAGCTCAGCAGGCCGCCGGGGACGCCCTGGACGTCGTACTGCCGCTGCGCGCGGAGGGAGCGCGACGGCCGCTGTTCGCGATCCACCCGGCGGGCGGGATCGCCTGGTGTTACGCGGGGCTGTCCGCGCGCCTCGGTCCGCAGCAGCCGGTGTACGGCGTCCAGGCGCGCGGACTGGTCGGTGACGAACCGCTGCCGCGCACCCTGAAGGAGGAGGCCAAGGACTACGTCGAGCGGATCCGGGAGGTGCAGCCGCACGGGCCGTACCGGCTGCTCGGCTGGTCGGTCGGCGGAGTGCTCGCGCACACCGTGGCCGTGCTGCTCCAGGAGACCGGAGAGCGGGTCGAACTCCTGGCGCTGCTCGACGCGTTCCCCGCCGAGCAGTGGCGGGACCGGCCCGCGCCCGAGGAGGGCGACGCGCTCACCGCGGTACTGCGGATGGCGGGCTTCGACCGCACCGACGAGCGGACGCGCGCGGACGTGCTGACCACGCTGCGCCGGGCGGGCAGTCCGCTGGCCGGGCTCTCCGACCGCACGCTGAACCAGATCGTCGACATCGTCCCGAACCACGCCCGCATGATGCGCGAGCACCAACACCGCCGCTACGAGGGCGACTTGCTGTTCTTCACGGCCGCCGCCCCGCGGGCCGAGGACTGGCTGACCCGGGAGGCGTGGCGGCCGCACGTGAGCGGCGCGATCGACAACCACGACCTGGACTGCACCCATCCGCAGCTGATGCGGGACCGGTACCTCGACGACATCGCGGCCCATCTCACCGCATGGCTCAAGGAGTTCGACGCATGACGCGGCAGTCGGGTCCGTTCGATCCCGGTCATCGGCACCTGGTGCTGGAGAACTCCGAGAGACGGCTGTCGTTGTGGCCGGCCTGGCGGGCGGTGCCGCCCGGCTGGGAGGTCCGCTTCGGCCCGGCCCCGCACAAGGAGTGCGTGCTCCGGGTGGAGGTGGGGCGGCGATGACGACGGCGATCGCTCCGCAGGTGCTGGTGCGGGGCCCGGGGCTGGCCCCGCGGGCGCTGTCGCGGGGGCCGCTGCTGTGGGTCGTGCGGCCCCCGGCGGCGGACACCCCGCTCGACTTCCGCCTGCTGGACGCGGAGGAACAGCGACGGGCGGCGGCGCTGCGGCGGCCGGCCGAGCGGGCCCTGTACGTGGCCGCGCACAGCGCGCTGCGCCGGACATTGAGCGCCTACACGGGTGTACCGGCCGCCTCGGTGCGGCTGACGCGGCTGCCCTGTCCGGGCTGCGGCGGCCCGCACGGGCGTCCGGCGGTGGCGGGGCCGGCCGGGCACGCGGTGCACTTCTCGCTCTCCCGCACCGACGGGCTCGCGCTGCTGGGGCTCGCCTCGCGGCCGGTGGGCGTCGATGTCCAGCGGGTGCCCGATCCGAAGCTCGCCGAGGAGGCCTCCCGGTCTCTGCATCCGTCCGAGCGGCGGCAGTTGACCAACATGCCCCCCGCGGTCCGCGCCGCCGCCTTCGCGCGCTGCTGGTCCCGCAAGGAGGCCTACCTCAAGGCGACCGGCGAGGGCGTTTCCCTCGATGCCCTGCGGGGCGTCCATGTCGGGGCCGGCTTCGACCCCGCGCAGCTGTCGCGCTGGCGGCTCGCGGATGTCGACGTCCCCGTCGGCTGGTCCGCGGCCTGTGTGGTCAGCGCCCCAGGAGCTCCACGAGGCCATCGGCCAGTTCCGTGCGCCAGCAGAGGTAGTCATGGCCGCCGTTGAATTCCCGATAGGAGGAGTCGTGATACCCCACGGCCGCGAGCGTGTCGCGCAGCCGCCGCGCCGCGGGCAGGGCCACCCACTCCTGCTCGCCGAAGGACAGCCGGAATCGCACCGGGAGCCGGGGCCCCTCGGCGATGACCTTGGTGAGCCATTCGGTGTCCGGTCCGACGGGCCACCAGAACGAGCCGGACTGGACCAGCGCGTTGCCAAAGCGATGCGGCGCGGCCACGGCGGCGTAGGCGGCGGTGAGTCCGCCGAGGCTCTGGCCCGCGATGATGGTGCGGGCCGGGTCGTCGGTGAGCGGCAGCCGGCCGGCCGCCCAGGGCAGCAACTCGTCGGCGAGGAAGGCGAGGTACTCGGGACGGCAGGACAACTCCGCCCAGCGGGTGGGTTCGTCCACGGCCTCGGGCAGCACGGCGGCGAGCGGGGGGATGCGCCCGTCGGCGATCAGGTTGTCGAGAAGGCGGCCGAGGCCGAGGCGCGGTTGCCAGTGCTCGCCGTCGAGGAGGACGAGGACGGGCAACTCCGGTGCGGGGACGGGGGGTTCGTACAGCCACACACGGCGGTCGGCGACCTGGTGCTCGGTGACGGATCCGCGCGGGACACCGGGTCTCGGCTGCCAGTCCGTCGCTCCCGGCGCGGCGGGGAGTTCGGCGTAGGGGACCGGCTTCCCGTCCCAGCGATGGGGCACGGCCCGGGAGTTGAACGGGTCCGCACGACGGCTCGGGCCCGCGCCGTCGTCGACGATCAGATCGTAGGTGCCGCGCCAGTCGTGGCGCAGGCGCAGCGTCCAGTGCCAGACGTCGGTGCCGGGGACGTGCGCCATCAGGTTGCCCTCGGGGTCGCGGGGGTCGCCCAGCTTGTTCGGCAGGACCCGGACGGCTCGGGTGCCGGGGGCGCCGCGCCACAGGAACGTCACGGCGAGGTGGTCGTCGCGGCCCAGGGGGTCCGGGCCGACAAGGGGGGCGCCGCGGCGGCGGACGTCCGCCCAGAACGCCTCCGTCCCGCCGGGCGCGGGCAGCGCGCACGCCGGCTCGGAGAGCCGGGGTACCGGGTCCGGTCGCGGGATGCGGGGCGGGTGGTGCGGGGCACCCTCCGGCGGCGTCAGCGCGGGCACGGGCATGGGGGCGGACTCCCGATGGCGAGGCGGCTCTTCCTGTTAGGACAGCCTAACCTCACCTCCTTTTGTGATCACTCGCATATGTCTCTCATCTGCCAGGAGCATTTCTCATGACGTCTCACAGACCCACACTCGGTGGCCGTGTCCTCGCGCTGACCGCCGGCGCCACGCTCGGGCTCGGCGCCCTGGCCGTGCCCGTGCTGGGCTCCACCGTCCTCGACACCAACGGCAGCGTGGCCCTGGCGGCGGACGCGACGACGCCCGCAGTCACGCTCGGGACCGCCTCCGCGGCGCCGGGCGGCGAGGTGTCGTTCACCGTCTCGGGCTTCCCGGCCGCGGCCACGCTGAGTGTGAAGTTCGACGACACGACCCTGCTCAAGCAGTTCACGATCGGCGACGACGGGACCGTGTCGGGGACGGTGACGATACCGGCCGACGCGAGCGTGGGCGGCGGTCACTGGCTGCGGTTCCTGGCCCCGCAGACCAGCGTGAAGAGCGAGGCGCTGACGGTGGCGGAGGCGCCCACCCCGTCCCCGACGCCGACTCCCACACCGACAGCGACTCCCACCGCCACGGCGCCGACCCCCGCGGTGAAGCTGACCAGCAGTGCCAAGGTCACGGCGGGCGGCAAGGTCTCCTTCAGCCTCACCGGATTCGCCGAGGGCCAGACGGTGACGGTCAAGCTGGACGACAGCACGATCCTCGCCCAGTGGACCGACGCGGTGGACGCGGCCGGCACCTTCGAGGGGACGGTCACCATCCCCTCCTCCACCTCTGCGGGAGCGCATTGGCTGCGCTTCCTCGCCCCTGAACCGGCGACCAGCCTCAAGGCCGACATCACGGTGAAGGCGGCGACCTCGGGCGAGGACGACGGCAGCGACTCCGGGTCGGGATCCGGCTCGGGATCCGGCTCGGGCTCGGGCGGCAGCAGCTCCGGCTCCGACAGCGGCGGTTCGGGCAGCGGCGGCGACTCGTCCGGCGCCGCCGCCTCCATCACAGCCGGCTCGCAGGTGGCCGCGGGCGGCAAGGTGTCCTTCCGGGTGACCGGGTTCCCGGCGGGTCAGCGCCTGACGGTCAAGCTGGACGACAGCGAGATCCTCGGCCAGTGGACCCTCGGCTCCGACGGGTCGTACTCCGGCAGCGTCACGGTGCCGTCGGACACGACGAAGGGCTCGCACTGGCTGCGCTTCCTGGCCCCGGACCCGGCGACCAGCCTCAAGGCGGCCTTCACGGTGACCAGCGGCACGTCCACCGCCGCCTCGACGACCTCGCCGTCTTCCTCTTCCTCTTCCTCGTCCTCGGCGACCCCGGTCCCCGCCGCCTCCGGCGCACCCGCGAGCGCCACCAACTCCGCCGGCGCGAAGGCCGAGATCACCGCCAGTGAGGTGCAGCCCGGCGGGCGGCTCCACTTCAAGGTGACGAAGTTCCCGGCCGGGGAGACGGTCACCGTCAAGCTCGACGACGAGAGCATCCTGGGCCAGTGGAAGGCCGATGCGTACGGTTCGTACGAGGGTGACGTGACGGTCCCCGCGGACACCTCCGTCGGCGCGCACTGGCTGCGCTTCCTCGCGCCCAACCCGCCCACTTCACTGAAGATCGAGTTCACGACGACCGCCGCGGACGGCACACCGTCCACTTCCCCGACCGCCCAGGACACCGAGCCGCAGAGCCTCGCCGCCGCGACCGTCGAGGCTCCGGTCTCCTACGCCACCATCACGTGGTCCGCAGCGGCCGCGGCAGCCGGCGGTGCCGGCGGAGCCGCGGCGACGACCTTGTTCGTCGTGCGCCGCCGCAGCGCGGCCAACTGAGCCACTCTCCCACCAGTTGATCACCTACACAAGGAGTTCCATCAGCATGTCCACTCGCATCACCTACCGTGCGGCCGTCGCCGCGGCGCTTGCCGCGGCCGGCACCGTCGCCCTGCCCGGCACGGCCTCGGCCCAGGCGACCACCACCGTCACCGCCACCACGGCCCCCTTGGTGAAGGGCCTCTACCAGTCGGCCTACTCCGAGCGGAACGACGCCCTCTGGGTCACCGTCTCCAACGGCCGTCCGCCCGTCACCGCGACCAGCCTGCTCAAGGTCGACCCGGACACGCTCGCCGTGGAGCGGACGATCACCCCGCCGGTCACCGACGCCACCACCGGCGCGCGGGAGGCCGTCTACGGTGTCGCCGTCGACGACGAGCACAACACCGTGTGGGTCACCAACACCCGCAACAACACGGTCGCCGTCTACAGCCAGAAGGACGGCTCCCACCTGGCCACGCTGCCGGACGTGGCACACGCCCGGGAGATCGTCGTGGACGAGCGCCACAACACGGTCTGGGCGACGGCCTTCGGCTCGGGGGCCCTGGTCGCCTATGACTCGAAGACCCTTGAGGAGAAGCGCCGCATCACCGTCGAGGGCGCGAGCCCGGCCGGTGTCACGGTCAACGAGCGCACCGGCACGGTGTACGCGACCGACCTCGCGGGCGACCGAATCATCGCGGTCACCCGGCAGTCGGACACCCCGGTATTCGTCCCCACCGGCGACGGCCCGATCTCGATCTCGCTGTCCGGCAACGGTAGTACGGCCTACACCGCCGACCAGACGGCCGGCACGGTCTCGGTCGTCGACCTGAAGCAGGGGACCGTCACGAAGTCCGTGGCCACAGGGGCGGGGGCGCTGTCCCTGGACACCGACGAGCGCTCGGGTGACGTGGTGGTCGTCAACCGCACGGCGGCGACCGTGACGGTGGTCGACCCTCGTGCGGGTGTTGTCGAGGAGACCGTGACCACGGCGGCCAACCCCAACCATGTCGAGGTGACCGACGGCCGCGCGTACGTGGTCGACAAGTCCGGTGCCGGCGCGGCCGGTGCGGACCAGGTGACCCGGATCGACCTGGGGCACTGAGCCGAGCGGGAGGGCCCCGGCTCCGGGGCCCTCCTGACCGGTGAACGTGACCGCCGCCGACATGCAGGAGGCCGTCGGCGAGTTCCTGAACGCCTGTGAGCCAGATGAAGGTCGTCATGATCGGCTGTTGCCGCAGTAGCGGCTTCGCCGTGGGCCTGCACACCTGCGACCGTAAGCCCGACTCCGTCGCGAAGTCCGCCGAGCAGGACCAGCCCCTGCTCACGAGCCGCGGCTCGCACGTGCTGTCCTCGTCACTGTCCGGTGAGGACTCGTAGCCGCCACGGACAGCACCGGCGAGGCGAGCGAGCACGGTCGCCTGAGCGGAACCCCGACCGGGCCCACGAGGACTCCACGTCGGAACGGAAGACCGTCAGCTGAGCCCCTCCGCCGCGACACGGAGTGCCGAGCGCAGGGCTGCCCTCAGTTCGGCCTCCACCGTCGCGGGGTCGGATGACGCGTCGGCGGTGCGCCACGCACAGTGTTCGACTGCCGCGCGCAGGGTCGCGTTGAGCATGGCCGCCCGGACCATGGGCCGTAGGTCGTCGACGGGCAGACCGGCTCGCTCGGCCAGGACTCGGGCGAACACCGGCTCGGCCTCATCGTGCATCTGAAGCCAGACGGCGCGCAGGCCTGGTTCGGTACGGGTCAGCCGGATCAGTGCGCCGACGGTGGCGCGATCGCCGCCGCCGACGAGTCCGTGTTCGGCCGTGGGCTCCTGGTCGAAGAGCTGTTCAAGGGGCTGCCCGGAACGCCAGTCGCGAAGGCAGGCGACAGCAAGATCGATGCCCGCCGACAACAGCGGCCGTACGCAGCTCTCCTTGCTCGGGAAGTACCGCCATACCGTTCGCGAGGAGACACCGACGGCCCGCCCGATCTGCTCACCGGTGGTCGCCGTGACGCCCTGCGCGACGAACAGGTCCACCGCCGCCCAGGCGATCTCCCATCGGATCTCGGTCTTGCGCTCCTCGCTCAGGGGCGGCCGCCCCGTGCGTCCGCGCGGTACGGTCATCTCTTCTCCCGCCGATGGTGATCGATCCCCTGGGATTCTCCATCAAACGTTTATGTCGCTCACAGACATTAACTCGTAGGATGGGGCGCGCCAGGCGCGTCGCCTGCGATGAGCGGATCGGAGCGCCTCTTGACCAGCGGACTCGGCGGACTCGGCGTCCTCGTCACCGGAACGAGTTCCGGCATCGGGCTGCGACCAGCCCGGCCTTCGCCGCGGAGAACGCGCGCGTGCTCGTGACGGAACTCGACGCAGAGGGCACGGAACACTGCATGCCCATCGTCGAGAATGTCGAGCAGGCCATCCACTGGCCGACACCATCGGCAGCGGCGCGGCATGGAGCACCTCGCCGAGGATCCCGCACAGGCCGACGGCCGCGAAAGCCCGCCATGAACCCCGCTCGCGTAACGGTTCGAGATGACCGTGCCGCGCGGTCAGCCATTCCCGGAAAACGCGCCATCACTCCCTCAAACCATTCAAACAATTCCCACAGCCCATCCATGGAAATGCGCGCGACACACATAGTCCCGCAACATGCAATCTGTTCTGACGCCTCTGGGAATTGACATCACGAACGACGCACTGCAACGATCAATGAGCCCACATAATCCGAGTCTCCCTTTGGAGTGGGGGCACGCCAAAGCCGTGCAAAAAAATGCATTAGCAAGCAATCTGGAATTCCCGGCGAGAGGAACCCCTGTGACGGTGAAGAATGACAGCAAGAAGGTCCAGCCAGGCGGTGGGCCGGTCCATCGGCGGTCGTTCCTGGGTGGCTCCGTCGCCGCCGCCGTGGCGGCCGTGTCCATAGGCGCCACGCAGGCGTCGGCCGCCGACAGGAAGGCGGCTCCGACGGCGGCCGCCGGAGGCACCTCGGCATCGGGGTTGCGGGCGGGGGCCGGCAAGGCCGTGATCGAGATCCCGTCCTCGCTTCTGCCCCTGGACGGCTTCACCACGGTCCACGACGACCTGTACGTCCGGATCCTGCTGCTGGAGAGCGGCTCACGCCGCGTCGCCCTGGTCGTACTGGACATGACCTCGATCGGTTCGGACGGTGTCGCCGCACTGCGGAAGATCGTCACCGACGCGGCCGGCGTCGAGTCGGCCGACATCATCGTGACCGTCACCCACACCTTCTCGACCCCGCACGTCAATCCCGGCAGTGCGGCCAACTCCCCGTTCATGAAGCAGGTCTCGCAGGCCGCTTCGACGGCGGTCGCGGCCGCGGTCAAGGCGCTGCAGCCCGCCCTGGTCGGTTTCGGCACCGGCAAGTGCGACGTCAACGTCAATCGTGACGTCCTCACCGCCGACGGCTGGTGGCTGGGCACCGGCGAGTCGGGCACGTCCGACAAGAGCGTCGGCGTCACCCGCTTCGACGACACGGCCGGCAACCCCATCGCCATCCTGGTCAACTACGCCGTGCAGTCTTCCGTGATGCTGGACTCCGTCATGGCGAACGGCGACCACCCCGTCACGGCCGACCTCGCGGGCGCGGCGGTGGCGCACATCGAGAAGCAGTACGGCGACGACACCGTGGGCTTCTTCCTCGTCGGAGCATGCGGCGACCAGTCGCCCGCCTTCCGGTCCAAGCGATACACCATCGACAAGGACAAGAAGTGGTCCCAGACCGACGCCGCCGACGCCGGCTGGCTGCTGCTGACCGTGCAGGGCGAGCGGCTGGGTACCGAGGCCGTCCGGGTCAGCCAGACCGTCAAGACCACGGCCGCGGCGACGCTGGACCTGGTCACCGACTCCGTCACGGTCGACGCCGTCACCATGGGGCGCCCGACGGGCCCTGTGAAGACCTACACCTTCACTCCCAACGGCACGGCCGACGTACCCATCTGGGTGCTCCGGATCGGGGCCGGAGTGTTCGCCGGGGTGGCGCCGGAATTGTCCGCCTCCACCGGCCTGAGCATCAAAAAACGCTCCCCCTTCCCGCACACGGCCGTGCTGTCGATGCTCGACGGCGGGGCGAAGAGCATGGCAGATTCCATCAGTTACGCCCGGATCACCTACGAAGCGGTGAATTCGACCTATGCACAGGGTTCGGCGGAAAAGGTCGCGGCGAAAATCGACGACATGCTCGACTCCCTGCGCGGCTGACTTGAAATCGCCCCGGATTCGGAAGCCCTGACACAAGCTCTTGACCGGACTTGGTGAAAAGAATCGCCGGAGTTCCGTTCCGGCAGGCGTTGCGCGGGATCCTGTTCCAGCTGCGCACCTTACCGGCGTGTCGGGCAGGATGTGTTCCAAGAGCAGCACCTCGGCTCGGAAACGACCTGCCCGCGGCGCCTGACCGCCTTCAAGGAGTTCGGCTTCCGGGACCGGCCGCGTCCAGTCCCGTTGAGGGAACAACGGTCGAAGAGAAGGGGCTGGGCGGGGTTCGATGCATGGCTGTGGCGGCGGGCACCACAACGCCCTGCCGAGACCGCCGCAGACCCCGCCGCCATGACACGCAGGCCAGACCCACCGCGCGACGGGCTCCGTCAACGAACTCGCTCGGCGGGTCGAGGTCTGCGTCGTCGTGCACAGGACGCGCCCCGGGCCGCGGTGAGCGGGCACGGGAAGAAGGCGACAGGCGACGGGGCCGTCACCCTGCCATGCACATGGCCGCGCGGGCCGCCCCTCGCTCGTGCGCCTTCGACGGTCCGTCTCGCGCGGCCCGGGGCCCCGGGCAGATGTCCTCGGTATGCCTTCGAGGTTCACACCCGGTTTCGTGGCCCTGCCCGTGAGCCCGAAGAGAGCCCATGAACCGGCCTCATCTCCTCATCCTGTGCGCCGCCACAGCAACCGCACAACTTTCAGTGCTGGAATCTCTCGCAGTCGCCTCGCCGAAACTCGGGGCGACTGCAACGCCGTTGGACTGAGGCGTCGGCGAACGCTCCCTGAGGCGACGGATCGCCACGGCGTCCGGCCAGGACTCCCACCGGCCTCGCCCCACGGCGTCAGAACACGCAAGCAACCCCGCACGGGGGGATAGGAATCTCATGGATCGTCGTAAGTTTCTGGTGCGTTCGGCCGGCACGGCGGTGGCCGTGCTGGCGGGCGCCGTCGGTTGCAGCTCGGGCAGCGGCAACAGCGGCTCCAACCATGTGAAGAACGCGACGGCGATCACACAGGTGTTCGGCGATGGCCAGAAGCTGACCAGCGTCACCCTGGAGTACGACGCCGAGATCAAGAACGCCGGACTGTCCACATCGGACTTCTCGGTCAGCGGCCGGAAGATCACCAAAATCTACGCGAACACCTCCGCCGCCACCGCTTCCAAGGGCACCGACGGCAAGTACGTGATCCTGGAACTGGATCCCGATGACGACAACGCCATGATCAACCCTGGCGCCGCCGCGGCGATGAGCCAGATGGGCGGCGGCTCGGGCGCACCCAGCGGTGCCCCGAGCGGGGCGCCCAGCGGCGGGGGCATGGGCGGCCCGCCGAGCGGCGCGCCCGGTGGCGGCGGGGGCGGCCAGCAGGCCAAGTCGGTCAGGACCGCCTCCGCGACGGTCGTACAGAAGGCGGACATCGCCACCGTCGACGGCTCCTCCTACGCGGCCGGCTCGTCGGAGATCAAGACGACCAAGGCCGACAACCTGATCGTGGACGACTTCCAGCAGTTCTCCTTCAAGGATCCGGAGAACGGCAACACCCTCAAGTACAACCTGTACCTCCCCAAGGGCTACGACAGCGACGGCGATGAGTCCTACCCCCTGGTGCTCTTCATGCACGACGCCGCCGTGCTGAGCAGCGACCCCCTCACCACCCTCACCCAGGGTCTCGGCGCCGTCAGCTGGGCCAGCCCCGAGGACCAGGCCAAGCGTCCCGCCTTCGTGCTCGCTCCGCAGTACGACACCACGGTCGTCGACGACCACGGCAGCTACACGATCACGAACTGGCTGGACACCACCGTCCGACTGCTGGAGAAGATCACCGGTTCCTACAAGGTCGACGAGAAGCGGCTGTACGCCACCGGGCAGTCCATGGGCGCGATCATGACGATCATCATCAACTTCCAGCACCCCGATCTGCTCGCCGCCTCCTTCATCGTCGACGGACAGTGGGACTCCAGCAAGGTCAAGCCCCTGGCCGACCAGAACCTGTGGTTCGTCGCCGCCCACGGCGACGCCAGCGCCTACGCCGGCCAGAACAAGATCGTAAAGGTCCTTGAGGGCGAGGGCGCCAAGATCACGACTGCCACCTGGGACGGCAAGTCCACCCAGGTCGAGCTCGCCGCGGACGTGAAGGCCATGACCGCCAAGGGCACCGCGATCAACCACACCATCTTCAAGAAGGGCACCGTCGTGCCGGAGGGCCAGGAGGAGACCTCCCTCAACAACCACCTCAACTCCTGGCGCGTCGCGTACACCATCGAGGGCATCCGCGACTGGATCTTCCAGCAGAGCAGGTAGCAGCGGCTCAGCAGGAACGGCCCGTCGACGCGGTTCCCGCCCGCAGGCCCTTGTCGTGCGGCCGGTGGGGCGTCGGCGGGCACGCTGACCGTCCCGCCTGGGCCTGCGGAAGAAGCCTCTGGGCGAAGCTGCCACCGGTGCGGCGGCGGTGAGAGGGACGCCACGGCTGGGTGAGCGGGAGCCGCCGCCTCTTTCCCCCCACCATCTCGTGCGTCGCCCTCCGGAGCACTTGACCATTCAGGTCGTCACATTCGGGTCTTCACCGGAATCCGGCCCACGACGTCGAGGAAGAGGTCGAAGCGGGGCGCTTCCGGGCCCAGTAGTGCCCCATCTGCAGGGCCCCGAGCCACTGCACGATGCCCAGCCCGAAGATGCGCCAGCTCTGCTCGTCCATGTCGTCAGGGGAGCCGGCTGGCTTGAACGCCAAGATGACGCGGTCGCGCAGTCGGCCGAAGGCGTGCGGGTCGTGGCGGTACGGCATCGCCACATGGGCGGCGTAGCCGGGTACGGCGAGAACTGATCGTGCATCCTCCAGGCGAGGTCCTGGAGGGGTGGGAACGAGCCGAACCGCCGACGCCCCTCTCACGCCATGGCCCGTGGCCGTCCCTGACGTGTCGGACCTGGATCCCGCAGCCGCGTCCCGTCGCGTGGGCGCCGTACCGACGGCCGTGCTGGAACTGGTCAAGACTCTGCGCCCGGGCCTGCGCGACCGGTTGCGCCGATCTCGCGTTCGCCGTCTCGGCCGAGGCGCAGCAGGCCTACGGCAAGGCAACCCGAGCCGACTCGAAGCCGTGGGGCTGCCCGACCACGGCCACGAACGACCCGGCCGCCTCCCTGGGGCGGGCCCGTCGGCAACTCGCCGCGGCGGCGCCTGGCACCGAGGAGGGGTACTGATGTGGATTCTGGCCGGTCTGACTGCCGCCGCAGTATTTGTCCTGCGCAGGCTCCGACGGGGTCGCTCGCGGCTGCCCGTCGGCGGTGGGGCGCCGGCGTTGCTGCTCGCGGCCTTCGGTGTGGCGCTCGCGCAGACGATCGTGCTCGCCGCGCTGACGGTGTTCGCCCGCGAACTCGACGTCGCCGCGACGGGTGCGACCTGGCTCCTGACCGCCTTCATGCGCGCCTCCGCGGTGGCCACGCCAGTGGCGGGGCGGCTCGGTGACCTGTTCGGCCATCGCCGTGTCATCGTCACCGGTCTTGTGCTGCCGGCGGGCTCGGTGGTGGCCGCGTTGAGCACCCAGCTGGGCTCGTACAGCGGCACCGTGACAGGCCGAGTGCTCCAGGGGCTGTCCGGCGGCGTCTTCCCTTGCGCCTTCGGGTTGGCTCGCCAGAGTGTTCCCGCCGAGCGGCTGGGAGGTGTCGTCGCGGCGCTCAGCGCGATGTTCGGCGTCGGCGGGGCGCTCGGCACGGTCGTCGCCGGTCCCCTCGTCGACGTCGCCGGTCCCGCAGCGCTCTTCTGGCTCGTCGCCACGCCGGCCCTGCTGGCCCTGGCCGGGATGGACCGTGTGCCGACGCCGTCCGCATCCGCTGCTCCCGCAAGGCGCGTCGCCCTCGCGGGTGCAGCCCTGCTCACAGGCGCGCTGGTCGCCCTCCTGCTCGCCATCAGCCAGGGCCCCGCGTGGGGCTGGTCCTCGCCGGGGATCAGCGCATTGTTCGTCACCGCGGTCGCACAGACCGCCGCATTCGGGTTCGTCGAGCGGCGCGTCGCGGCACCGCTGATCGACCTACGACTGCTGATCGGCCGCGCCTGCTCACCGCGAACATCGCCACCCTCGTCGTGGGCGTGGGGATGTTCGCCGCAGTCACACTCCTGCCGTTGTTCGTCCAGACGCCCACCGCACTCGGCTACGGTTTCGGCTACTCCCCTGCCCAAACCGGGCTCTTGATGGCGCCGATGGCCGTGTGCATGCTTCTCGCGGCCCCGCTTGCGGTGCGGGTTTCGCCCGCCCTGGGCGCGAGGGCCGCCTTCAGGGGGCGCGGTCCTCGCGGCGATCGCGTTGGGCGGGCTCGGCCTGCTCCACGACCACATCGCGGAGGTGCTCCTCTGGTGTGCTCTCCTGGGGCTGGCCTACGGCCTTGCCTTGGCCTCGCTCGGCGGCCTGGTCGTCGGCGCCGTCGCCCAGGAGAAGACGGGCGTGGTCACCGGCATCAACACCATCCTGCGTACCGTCGGCGGCGCTCTCGGTTCCGAACTCGCCGCCGTGATCGTGGCATCATCGGCGACCGCGCCCGGACGGCCGCCGGAGGAATCGGGCTACACCACCGCGTTCGTCGTCGCCGCCGCGATCGCACTCTGCGCGGCCGCCGTGACCGCGACCCGGGGCGCCGTCACCGCCCGGCCTGGGTCCAAAGCCGTCAACGCGGAGCTCGGCGAAGGCCGATGACCGAGCGGCGAGAGCGAAGCCGATCCGGTTCACCTTGCCTGTTCGCACCTTTCTCAGCAGAGGCGGAGACATCGGTGGAGCCGGATCTCGAATGCTTGGCCACCGCGCTGTAGGTGAGATCCGACGATCCGGTGCACTCCACTCCCGCACGGTGCAGGATGCCGAAGGAGCGGGCGTATACGAGGAGTTGACGGCATCCGGCCGCGGTTGTCGGAAACTCCCGGTAGGACAGGAGCGCGCTGAGCACAGCGATCCCTGCTGCGACATGCACGTCCCGGTGGGTGTCGTCCCCGAGGGTCACATCCTCCGTGGGCTGTTCTGCTTGCCGCGCGAGCAGGGCAGGCTGGTGACGCCACACGGCCCCTTCGTCGGCTGAATGGTGACCGCCGTCGAGCCGGGTGAGCGGTCAGAAGTGTGATCCTCGACCACGATGAGCAGCTGCTGTGAGTCCTGTGCGATCAGGCTGGGAATCCCGTTCCGCTGTTCACGGTCCGCTCCCCGAGTGACAGCCCTGCCGCCCCTGAACAACACCCTCCACCCAGCAACACCTTCTGGAAACCGTCATCCCTGCCGATGCCTGGTCCCCTCGACGGGCCAATGCCGGGCCACCGCTGTGCGGGATGGCCCGGCGGAGACGGAGGCTGACGTCGGGTCAGGCCTTCTGCTCGAACAGCCAGTCGCGCGACGCGGCGATCTTGTACGCGGGCTCGAAGGACGCCATGTGCTCACTGCTCGCCATGGGGTCGGAGGAATCCGCGTCGGACACCTCGAGGACGGTCCCCTTCTTGAAGGTGACGAAGTTGTAGTCGGAGCCCTTGGCCAGCATCTTCTGCACGGTGGAGTTCTGCTCCGACGCGGCGGCGGTCGCATCCAGGTCGGTCGTGGTCTGGTACTTCTTCCCGGCGCTCTTGAGCATCGCCTCGACGTCGGTCTGACCGCCCGAGGCGCGCTCGTCACCCGCGGCGGCGTAGTAACAGAACGTCTCCTTGGCCAGGTTGTCCAGCACGCTGATGTCCCACTGGCAGGAGACGAACAGCTCGGCCGCGAACAGCGTGGGGTACTTGGCTGCCAGGTACATCACCGTCATACCGCCCATCGACTGACCGGTGCCGTAGATCTGCTTGGCGTTCACGCGGTACTTCTTGGCCACCGTGTCGACCAGGCGCTTGGTCATCTCGACGTAGTCGGTGGTGGTGTAGCCGCTGTGGTCGTCGAGGATCACCTCGGGGAACTCGGGCACCAGGACGAAGCTCTTGTGCAGGGCCTGGTCACCCTCGCTGGCCCAGATCAGCGCGCCGTACTGGTCCAGCGGCGCCGTGACGTCCTTGCCGACGAGACTGGAGTCGGCGATGTAGAGCACCATCGGGTACTTCTTGGAGGAGTCGTAGTCCTCGGGGATGAACAGGTTGTAAGGCAGCGACTTGCCGGTCTCCGAGTCGTTGTAGGTGAACTGCTTGAACTTGCTCTTCACGTCGCTCTGGAGGCTCTCCAGACTCGGGGGTGACGCGTCGGCGCTCCGCTTGGCGGTGGCGGCCGCCGCTGCGGCGGAGCCGGACGTGCTCGCGGTGGAACTGGCCGACTTGTCCGTCGAGCTTCCGCAGGCGGTGAGACCGCCGAGGGCGACCGCCCCGAGCGTGGCGGCGAGGAAGCTACGGCGAGGGAGAGTGGGGTTCTTCATGTGGGCAATTTTGTCGACACTCCTCTTGGTATTCGCTGAGGCTCGCCTTTGAGGAACCTGATAATGATCGAACGGATGCGGAACCGCAGGAACAGGAGCCTGTGCCCCGGCACGTGCACGGGAACCGAGAACCTGCAACGCAGCAGGTCCCACACCGGGCAGAACGCTCCGCCGCCTCAGATGCAGATGGCGTACGTGGGCCGCCTCGACCGCGGCCGTGAAGGAGTTGACGGCCAAGGGCCGCGTCCGCCGGTGGCTCTTCCAGCACAGGAAGTGAGCCGGGCGCGCTCCGGGCCGCCCGGTCTCAGCCGAGTCCGGCGGATCCGGTGAGCCGGATGTCGCGGAACGAGGCACCGACCCAGACGGTGCGACGGCCGGCGGGCAGCACCCACCGCTGTTCGCCGGTGGGCCAGTAGGAGAGTCGGCGCTCGTCGACGTACAGGTTGACGCGACACGGTGAGCCCGCTTGCAGGTCGACTCGCCTGAACGCGGCAGGAGTTCTGGTCGGCATCGCCACAGGCACGTCCACGGCGGGGCCGACGTACATGGCGCGCCCGGATCCGGTGACTTCGTCGGATCCTTCCGACTCGGTCAAGAGCGTTCCCTCATCGTCCGGACGCTTTGGCCAGGTGCTTCGCAAAGAAGGGAAGGACGTTGTGCTCCAGCCTGTCGGGGATCCCGCTGACGTGGTTGCCGGGATAGACCTCGAAGCTGTGTGGCACGTCGTACGAGGTCAGGATGCGGTCGAACTCGGTGAGGTTGGCGCGGATGTTGGTGTCCTGGTCACCGACGTCGAACGCGATGTGCTGCTTGCGCAGGTTGTTGACGTACTGGTCGACCATGGCCAGCGGCCGGTTGGTCGTCATCCGTGCGATCACTGGCTCCTGCAGCTCACCGTTCCTGACCGGGGAGTCGTAGTACAGCGGCGGCTTGTCGGGGTTGGGCGCCCATGCCGCTGCCGCGGCGACCGCGGTGCGGATGTTCTGCGGGACCTCGGTGTAGTCGTCGGGGCGTTCCTGGAAGGCTTCGAACGCCGCCATGGCCGCCGGGGTCGACGGGATGTTGCTCTTGGCGTCGATGCAGCACGAGCTCATGATGTAGAGCGACGAGAACACCCCGGGGTGCTTCATCCCGATCCGCATCGCGCCGTAGCCGCCCATGGAGTGGCCCGCGAGACCGCGCGCCTTCGCCTTCGGGACGGTTCGGAAACGCCGGTCGACATAGGACACCAGCTCCTGCGAGACGAAGGTCTCCCAGTCGCCGGTGGTCGCCCCGCTGGAGTAGTTGCTGCCGCCGTAGACGGTCATCGCGTTCGGAGTGACGATGATCATGTCCCGTGCGGTGCCGTTGCCGATGGTCCGGTCGGCGATGGCGTCGAGGTCCGCGATGGGATCGTCACCGAAGTAGCTCAGGTCCGTGTTCGTGAACCCGTGCAGCATGTACATCACCGGGTAGCGCCGATGCGGATGCGACTTGTACCCGGGAGGCAGGTAGACGGAGACGTCGCGGTCCGGTGAGTCCCCTTCGAGGTTTCCTTCGAGGGATTTCCCGTGGACCTTGACGCGCAGGACAGTGCCCGTCGTGTCGTCCGCCGCGCGGGCAACGGGCTTGTCCCGGCCGGCGGGACCGGCGCTCTGGGGAGCCGCCGCACCCAGCGACAGCGCGACGAGCAGGCCGGCCAGAACGACCGCTGTGGTGCGCTTCTTCGTGCCTTTTCCCTGCGATGTCGATCTCAATGGACTCGCTCCTTCCAGACGTCCCGTCATCGTCGACAACACCAGGGGACGAACTCAATGCCCGGTAGGAAAGCATCCGTGATCAGGCGATAAGGCTCGCGTGTCCCGTGCGGCGCTCGCGCATCTCCGTCCCGGGGCGCCGCCGACGCTCGTGAGGAGAGCATGTGAGTCCGACAGACATGCCTCGGCCGCCCCCTCGGCGGCGTGAACGGAGTCGGGGCTCGTGACCGGAACGGCGGCGGTCCTGGACGGTTCACCGTGCACAAGGGCATCCCGTACGCGGCCTCCACCGCCAATGCGAACCGCTGGCGCCCGCCGCAGCCGACGGAAGAGTGGTCCGGGGTCCGCGCGGCCGACACGTTCGGAGCCGGCTGCCCCCAAGGCAGCCGGGTCGGCCCCACCATGAGCGAGAACTGCCTGAACCTCAATGTCTGGACCGCCGCGGAGTCGTCGCGGGATCGCCGGCCGGTGTTCGTGTGGATCTACGGCGGCCGCTTCATCGGGGGCTCCGGGTCGAACGCACCGTTCGACGGGCCAGGGCCGGCCCGCAAGGGTCTCGTCGTAGTGACCTTGAACTACCGGACCGCGTCGTACGGGTTCCTGTCCACCCCGGAGCCGACCGAGAAGTCGGGCCACGGATCCAGCGGCAACTACGGCCTCCTGGACCAGCTCGCGGCGCTGAAGTGGGTGCGGCGCAACATCGCGGCCTTCGGCGGCGATCCGGACAACGTGACGATCGCCGGTCAGTCGACGGGCGCGGCCTCGGTGCTCGGCCATGTGTCGTCCCCGCGATCATCGCCAACTACGACGTGCAGTCCGCGGTGATGATGGAGCCGGTGATGGCGGACGGGTCACTGCCGATCACCTCCGACCTGGCGGGCTCGACCGTGGCGCACGTCGAGGGTCTGTACGAGGTCGTGACCGGCTTCTTCCTGGGCGGCGCCACGGATGATCGGTTCCCGGCGGTGCGTTACACCATCGACAAGGACCGGGAGTGGTCCCGGACGGACGCCTGGCTCGGTGACCGCGGACAAGGCCGCCGAAGGACACCCGACCGGCCCTTCAACGAGCTACACGTGGAGGCCGGACGGCACCATCGACCTACCGGTCCGGGTCCTGCGCATCGGCCAGGGCACGTTCACCGGCGCGATGTCGGAACTGTCCACCTCCACGGCCGACGCCCTCAGGAAGGCCGCGCCGTTCCCGCACGCGAGCGTCATCTCGAACATCGACGGCGGCGCGAAGAACATGGCCGACGCCTGGAACTACGAGCACATCACCTTCGAGGCCATGGACGGCTTCCTCTCCAAGGGCACCGCCGAGCAGGTGGCCGCCAAGGCCGGGACGATGCTCACACGTCCCTGCGCTGGCGACATGGCCGCCGCACCTTCCGGGAGGCTGGGATGCGGTCGCGGGAAAGCCCGGCTGAATCCCTTGAACGAACGGATTCTTCTCCTTGACGGGGAACCAGGCGTGATCGCGTCGCGGCGCAGGACGTCCGGGGCGACGCCAGTGAACACGGTCGGCAGACGGACGGCCGGGACCTCGCCGCGGCGTGGACCGCGAGGGCCTCGGCCCCGGCCTGGGCGATCCGCGCGCCGTATCTCCGGACAGGACACGCGACTTGACCGGACACCGGCAGCGACCGGAGCTGCGCCGCTGAACCGGTGGACCACCCATCGTCGTCCCGTCGGGCCCCTCACCCGCGCCGTGATCCCCGAAACTCCGAGACCGCCTCGGACTCCGCTCTTGGCAGCCGCCGTGGTAGCCAGTGTCGCCGGCGCACCACCCGACGCCCCCTGACGTGAGCCGAACTGACACCGGGCCAGATCGGCTCGGGCGTCGGGCGGATAAGGACCGAGTGTGCATGCGGGAGCACCCGTGGTCAACACTTCAAGTGACGCTTACCTCGGTATCACCGATGGTTTTCAGTTCCTGAAAGGCATCTGTCTGTGCAGGTCACGCCCTGACCGACGGCAGTGGGAGCGACTTCAAGAAACGAAGAAAGTCGTGTCTCGCATATTGCTGACAATATTGCGGGCGGTTACGTTCGCACACGACAGACCCGCCCGCAATCGCGACGGCTCCTCCCCTCCCTCCCCCGGCCCTCAGCGCAACCCATTCACTGGAGGTTCGTGTTGCTCAGACGTGCCCTGCACCATCGCCTGGCCGCCCTGACGGCGGTCGTACTCGTTCCCGCCCTGGCCCTGGGAGCCTCCGCCACCACGGCGGCCTCCGCCGGTGACTCAGTTTCCAGCCGTGCGGCTCCCGTGGTCCGGACGGACAGCGGACAGGTCCGCGGGGTCACCGCGGACCGGGCCGACCGGTACCTCGGACTGCCCTACGCGGCGCCGCCCGTGAAGGAGTTGAGGTTCGCTCCGCCCGCGGAGCCCGCCTCCTGGAAGGGCGTCCGCGAGGCGGACCGCCAGTCCCCGGCCTGTCTGCAGTTCCAGCCCTCCGGTATCCGGGAGGAGCAGGCGGTCAGCGAGGACTGTCTCTACCTCGACGTCTACCGTCCCAGCGGCATCCGGCCCGGGGCCAAGCTGCCCGTGATGGTGTGGTTCCACGGCGGCGCCAACACCCAGGGCACCGGCGTCATCTACGGCGGCGGTTCCATGGCCGCGAAGACCGGCGTCATCGTTGTCACCGTCAACTACCGCCTGGGCGCACTCGGCTTCCTCGCCCACCCGGCGCTGAGCGCCGACACCCCCGGCGGCTCCGGCAACTACGCCCGTATGGACCAGGTCGCCTCGCTGGAGTGGGTCCAGGACAACATCGCCCGCTTCGGCGGCGACACCGGCAACGTCACCATCGCCGGCCAGTCCGCCGGCGGCGGCGCGGTCTGCGATCTGATGGCCGTCCCGTCCGCCAAGGGCCTGTTCGACAAGGCCATCGTGGAGAGCTCCCAGTGCCTGGGCTCGTCGCCCGCCACCCTCGCCGCCGGCGAGGCAAGCGGCGTCGCCTACGCCAAGGCCGTCGGCTGCACCGACGACGCCACCGCCGCCGCCTGCCTGCGCAAGGCATGGCCGAACACACTGATCGCGCACCAGGGCGAGTACCTCGGCGGCTCCAAGATCGGCGGCTCGTTCATGCCGAAGAGCCTCAAGCAGGCCTTCGACGACGGCACTTGGAACAAGGCTCCCGTCCTGACCGGCAACACCCGCTCCGAGAACCGCCTCGCCTCGGAGGCGTTCGCCGACCTCACCCCGGAGGGCTACGAGCAGAGGGTCCGGGCCGACTACGGCGCGAAGGCCGACGCGGTCCTCAAGGCGTACCCGCTGACGAACTACACCAGCCCGTGGGACGCCATCACCCAGGTGCGGACGGACGCCCAGCGCGCCTGCTCCCACCAGCAGAGCGCACAGGGCCTGTCGGCCAAGACCACCGTCTACCGCTACGAGTTCGACGACCCGACCTCGCCGACGCTCTACGGCTTCGCCATCCCCGGCAAGGACATGTCGAACGCCCACAGCGCCGAACTCGCCTACCTCTTCGACTTCACGCTCGGCGAGAAGCCGCTGACCGCGCGGCAGGAGAAGCTGGCCGACCAGATGATCCGCTACTGGGGCGCGTTCGCGCACAGCGGCAACCCGAACACCAAGGGCGAGCCGTCGTGGCCCCGCTACCAGTCGGGTTCCGACTGGCAGGTCATGCAGCTGCGCACCGCGGGCGCCAGCAAGGTGATCACCAGCTACGCCGCCGACCACCACTGCGACGTCTGGCTCGGCTGACACCGGTCCCGCCCTTTCCCGGCATACCCGCACGCAGAAAGCAGGGAGCCATGAAACCCGCCATCAGACCGCGCGGCAGGGGCCGCGCCGCACTCACCGCCCTTTCCCTCCTCGCCCTGGGGCTGACCCCGATCTTCGCCGCCCAGGCCCAGTCGTCCACGGCAGCCGGGTCCCGTCCCGTCTCCGACGTCGTGCAGACCACGGACGGCAAGGTCCGCGGCACCCACCGGACCGGTTACGCCGCCTGGCTCGGTCTCCCCTACGCGGCCGACGCCTCCGGCGCGGGCCGGTGGAAGGCGCCGCGGCCCGTCAAGAAGTGGTCGGGGGTCCGCGACGCCACCTCCTTCGGCGACCGGTGCGCGCAGAACACCGGCTGGGACCCCGGCTACGAGAAGACCGTCACCACCGAGGACTGCCTCGACCTCAACGTCTACGTCCCCGACTCCGCCCGCGCCAAGTCGCCGGTGCTCGTGTGGATCCACGGCGGCGGCTTCACCGGCGGCACGGGCCAGGACACCAATCCGCGCAAGTTCGTCACACAGACCGACGCGGTCGTCGTCACGATCAACTACCGCCTCGGCGTGCTCGGCACCCTCAACCTCCCCGAGTTGCAGGCCGAGAGCAAGGCCGGCCCCGGCAACTACGGCCTCCTCGACCAGCAGGCGGCCTTGCGCTGGGTCCAGTCCAACATCTCCCGCTTCGGCGGCGACCCGAAGAACGTGACCATCGCGGGGCAGTCCGCCGGCGCCGGTTCGGTCTGCGACCACCTCGCCTCGCCCACCGCCAAGGGCCTGTTCGCGCGGGCGGTCATCATGAGCGGCGGCTGCAACCTCCAGTCCGCGGCCTCCGGCCAGGCGCAGAGCGCCGCCTTCGTCAAGGCCGTGGGCTGCGAGACCGCCTCCTCGGTCCTCGCCTGTCTGCGCGCCAAACCGGCGGCCGAACTGCTCGCCGCCCAGAAGAAGTCGGGCGTCTCCCCCTCCGTCGGCGGCCGGGCCTTCCCGGTCAACCCGGCGACCGCCGTGCAGACCGGTGACTTCAACCGGGTCCCGGTGATGCTGGGCCAGACGAACAGCGAGCGGGGCCTGTCCACCTTCCAAAACTACGACTATCTCGGCACGCCGATGACGGCCGCCCAGTACGAGGCCTCCGTCCGCTCGGCCTACGGCGCGAACGCCGACAAGGTCCTCGCCGAGTACCCACTCAGCGCCCACAAGACGCCGGGCGAGGCCTGGACCGACGCCCAGAACGGCTCGACGTCGTACACCCGTCAGCAGCTGATGGCCACGTTCTCGCGGTGGGTGCCCACCTATGCGTACGAGTTCGCCGAGAGCGACACCCCGCACTTCACGTCCATCCACCTCATCCAACAACAGAGCCAGGCGGCCCGCAACTTCCCCTTCGGCGGCGCCATCCACGTCGACGACCTGGGCTACCTCTGGGACTACCTCGGCCAGACCCTGCCGTACGACGACGACCAGCTGGAGCTGTCCCGGCAGATGATCACCTACTGGGACCGGTTCGCCGCGTTCGGCGACCCGAACGGCCCCGGTACGCCGTCCTGGCCCAAGTACCGTGCGCAGACGGGCAAGTTGATGTCCCTGTCCGCCTGCGACACCTCACCGGCGAGCAGCGCGATGCCGGCGCCCTGCTCGAAGGTGAGCGGGGACTTCGCCGAGGACCACAACCTCGGCTTCTGGGAGGACCTGCTGTCCTGACCTCTGTGGGCCACCACGCACCGGTGCCGCACCCCCTCGGAGGGAGGGGGTGCGGCACCGGTGTGCTCAACTCAACGAACAAGAGTCAGCACGTGTTCGCCGAAAGCGCGCAGTGTCCGTTCGAGTCGGGACAGGTCCCCTCGGTTGGCCAGCCACATCCGGCGGACACCCGAGGCCGCGAGGTCCGAGATGCGCCGGACCCAGTCCGCCGGGTTTCCCGCCATGCCCCATCGGGCCATGGCGAACTCGGTGAGGCCGAGGCGTTCCATGAGGAGTTCGTTGCTTCCGCCGGATTGCTGGTGATCCGCCAGGCTGTACCTCCGTACATACTCCCGCACGGCGTCGTGATGGCGCTCGGGCACCAGACGGCCCTCGACCCCGCCTCGCATGCTGTGGTGCAGGATCGAGGCCAGTGACGGGAGCACCCGCTTGCGTGCGGTCTCCCCGTCGTCGTCCAGGACGCTGCGGACGGTGAACCAAGGTTCGACCCGGGCGGGATCCCTCCCCCGCTGACGCGCGCCGTGCTCAACGCGCTCCAGCGACCAGGCCACGACGTCGGGCGTGAGCCCGGTGCCGATGGAGACCGCGTCACCGATCGCGCCGGCGAGTTCCAGCATGCGGGGGCCCTCGGCGCCGACCGAGATGCGGACCGGTCCGCGGCTGTCCGCGAAGGTGCGGATGTCGCGCCCCGCGAAGCGTCCGTGCCCGGTCGCCAGGACGTCGCGGACACAGGTGACATACTCCTCCAGCCGCGCTCGGGTCGCCGGCCTGCGGCCGACGCTGCGGACGGCGGAGTCGCCCGTGGCGATCTCCATGAAGGCGCGGCCCTCGGTCATGGAGTCGATCGTCGCGAGGAACGCGGCGGTGATCTGCGGGTCGCGGGTCCAGGGATTCGTCGGGCGCATGCCGACGTACGTCCGGGTGGTGCCGAGTGCCAGGAGGGTAACCCGGGCCGCCGCCTCGTTCAGCCGGAAACCGGTGTCACCGACGCCGATCGAGTGCAGGCCGAAGTCGTCCGCCATCCGGGCCAGTTCGGTCAGCCTGCGGGCGTGCTGACGGGTGAAGACGGGTTCGACGACGGTGAACTGCATGGCGAACTCCAGTGTTCCGCCCCCACACCGCCCATGCTCAGTCCGCTCCACGGGGCACCAGCACCACGCCGTCCTCGTCCACATGGACCGTGTCCCCGGGAGTGAACACGACCTCGCCGAATGACACCGGTTCTCCCGCTGTGCCGGTACCGGCCTTGCCGCTGCGGTGCGGGTTCGAGCCCAGGGCGGCCATTCCGAAGTCGAGTTCACGCAACCGCGCCACGTCACGCACCGCGCCGTGGACAATCACACCGGACCAGCCGTTGTCCCTCGCCAGGAGCGCCAGGGCATCGCCGAGGAGGGCCGTGCGCAGCGAGCCCGCTCCGTCGACCACCAGCACCCGGCCTTGTCCGGGCCTGGACAGTGCCGTGCGCACGAGGACGTTGTCCTCGCGGCAGCGCACGGTGTCGATCACTCCGCCGAACCGGACCCGGCCGCCGTAGAGGCGCAGTTGGGCGGTGCAGGTGCGGGCCGTGCCCTCCAGCCTGTCGCAAACGTCCGCCGTCGCTTCGTCCGTCACTGTC
The DNA here is from genome assembly GCF_014596915.1 of Streptomyces sp. TRM68416. Classification (GTDB taxonomy): domain Bacteria; phylum Actinomycetota; class Actinomycetes; order Streptomycetales; family Streptomycetaceae; genus Streptomyces. The sequence continues at coordinate 31,179 of NZ_JACVWU010000032.1, read as the reverse complement.
GGACTCCTTCTTCCGGCGTGGGCTGGGTGTGCGGCAGCCTCATGTGCCGGCTGAGCACCGAACGTGCGGTGCGTACGTCGACGACCGCGAGGCCGGGGCGCAGTGCCGCCTCGGCGAGGGTGTGCGCGCCGGGGGTGTCCATCGTCGAGGAGTGAGCGCCGAACGCGGCCGCGAGCGGGGCGAGAGGAGGTGACGGCACGAGGGCCGCCCCGGCGTTCTCGCCGTCTTTCCTGAGCCGCTGGTACTCGGTGCCGAGTGCCTGGTCGTTGAGGACGAACACGGTCAGATCCGCACCGGCCCGGGCCGCGGTGTCCAGTTCCTGCACGTGCATCATGAACGCGGCGTCGCCTTCGAAGACGACGGTCTTGCGGCCTGGCGCGCCCAGTGCCACGCCGATGGCCGTCGTGAGCGCCTGGCCGATGGATCCGAAGCCCTGGGCGGCGAAGAAGCGCCCCCGCGCGGGAACGGTGACGAAGGCCGCGGCGAAGCCCGAGCAGTGCCCGTTGCTGATGACCACGGTCGCGCCCTCGGGAAGGCGCTCGCTGATCTCCGCGACCGCGCGCCGCGGATCGACGGTGCCGTCGGGGACGGGTGGGGAGAAGTCCCTCAGGTCTTCGAGCCAGCAGTCGGCGGCCGGGCCGACCGGGGTGAACCAGGGCCGACGGGCGCCGGTGGTGGCGCGGGTGAGGGACACCGTGTGCTTCAGCGTGCCCGCGGCGTCGCCCCGGAGCGTTTCCGCCTTCCCCGTGCCGGGGTCGTCGTGGACGACTTTGACGACGTGCGCCTGGGCGAACAGCCGGCCCGACTGCGTGGTGCTCTTGCCCATAGCGGCACCCATTGCCACGACCAGGTCCGCGCGGCCGAGGACGCGTTCGGCCGCCGGATGGGCCAGCCCTCCGGCGATGCCGAGGTCCAGCGGGTGCCCGTCGAACAGCCCCTTGGCGGGCAGTGTCGTCGCCAGCCCGGCGCCGGAGTGGTCCGCGAGGGTCCGCATCAGATCCGGCGTGGCTCCGTCCGCGGCGCCCCGGCCGGCGATCAGCACGGGCCGTTGCGCCTCCGCCAGGAGCCGGGTGAGCCGTTCGGCCGCGGCGATATCGTCACCGTCCGGGGGCGCCTCGCGCAGCCGGTACAGGGGGCCGGTCGCGGGCCGCCCGGTGACGGGAGCGGTGAGAAGGTCGGCCGCGACGCCGAGGACGACGGGCCTCGACTTTGCCTGTGCCAGGGCGATGACCTCGGCGAGTACGTCCACTGGGCTCTCCCCCGGTGTCATGGCACGGTACACGGCCTCGCAGGAGGCGACGAAGGCGGCCTGGTCGAAGGTCTGGGCTCCCTGGTAACCGGTCGGGGTCTCGGCCGCGATGACGACGAGCGGGGACCGGTTGCGGGCCGCCACCAGCAGCGAGGTCGCCACATGACTGAGCCCCGGGCCATGGGTGACCGAGCAGATACCGGTGCGGCCCGAGGACCAGCCGTATCCCTCGGCCATCGCCACCGCGGCGCTCTCGTGCCGGACTTCGACCACTCGCACGCCTTGGGCTTCGAGCGCGAGGAACAGATGCATGTTGCCGTCGCCCATGAGACCGAAGACGTGGGTGCACCCGGTCCGTGCCACCGCGTCGGCGAACTCCTGGGCGTGGGTGCGGACTTCGGTCTCTGTTCCGGCGGCCTGGTTCGCCTCGCTCAAGAAGACTCCTTAGATGAGGGGGAAGTCAAGTGCTCGGAGAACAAGGGGAGTACCTCTTCCTCGAACCGCTGCGGGATCCGGTTGCCGTGGTTTCCCTGGTACACCTCGAACGTGTGCGGCACGTCGTACGAAGTCAGGATGCGGTCGAACTCGGTGAGGTTGGCGCGGATGTTGGTGTCCTGGTCACCGACGTCGAACGCGATGGGCTGCTTGCGCAGGTTGTTGATGTACTGGTCGACCATGGCCAGCGGCCGGTTGGTCGTCATCCGTGCGATCACCGACTCCTGCAGCTCACCGTTCTTGACCGGGGAGTCGTAGTACAGCGGCGGATTGTCGGGGTTGGGCGCCCATGCCGCTGCCGCGGCGACCGCGGTGCGGATGCTCTGCGGGACCTCGGTGTAGTCCTCGGGGCGCTCCTGGAAGGCTTCGAACGCCGCCATCTCCTCGGGCGTGTCCGGGATGTTGCTCGTCGGTGAAATGCAGCACGAGCTGAGGATGTAGAGGGACGAGAACACCTCGGGGTGCTTCATCCCGATCCGCATCGCGCCGTAGCCGCCCATGGAGTGGCCCGCGAGACCGCGCGCCTTCGCCTTCGGGACGGTACGGAAACGCCGGTCGACATAGGACACCAGTTCCTGCGAGACGAAGGTCTCCCAGTCGCCGGTGGTCGCCCCGCTGGAGTAGTTACTGCCGCCGTAGACGGTCATCGCGTTTGGCGTGACGATGATCATCTCTCGTGCAGTGCCGGCGCCGATCGCGCGGTCGGCGATGGTGGGAATGTGTGTCGACACCCCGTCACCGAAATAGCTCAGGTCCGTGTTCGTGAACGCGTGCAGCATGTAAAGGACCGGGTAGCGCCGATGCGGGTCCGAATTGTAGGAGGGAGGCAGGTAAACCGAGACGTCCCGGTCCGGCGAGTCCCCTTCCAGATTTCCTTCCAGCGATTTCGCGTGCACGTGCAATCGCAGCACGGTTCCCTTCGATTCCGAAGCCGTCCGGACCACCGTCGAGTCCCGACCGGGGCTTGTGCCCGGCCCAGACGCCGCACCCAGGGACATCACGACGAGAATTCCGGCCAGCGATGCCGCCACGGCCCGTTCCCTGATGGCGTTTCTCGGTCCTGTCGGTCTCATCGATTCGCGCTCCTTCCGGCTCCCCGCCATGGTCGGAAGTCCGCGGGAAGAAGTGCAATGCCGCGCACGAAAGCGTTCGTGATGGGCCGATAAGGCGGCGCAGCTCCGGCGAAGCCCGGTGCGGTTCGGCAACGCCCCGAAGGGGCGCGGGGCCGTATCGATATGCGGCTCCGCCGCGTGGGCCACGACGGCGTCGCGGATGAGCGGCGGCGTGTCACGGCACGACCAGCGGAGCGCTCAGCGCCGCGCGCGTGGAAGATGTCGGTGGACATGAGGCGGCAGCATCGCGGCGGCGGCCCCGGCGAGGACGGCGAGTGCCACGCACGCCGCGGACAGTGAGAGCACGCCGGCCAGCGCGGCGATGACGAACGGCGCGGCGGAGGGCCCCAGTTCCGTCGTCAGGCGCCAGGAGCCGAGGAAGGGGGCGGGCGATCGCGGGTCGGCGAGGTCCGACCCCATGGTGGCGACGACACCGCCGCTCCAGCCGTTGGCCATGGCCATCAGCGCGGTGCAGGCCAGGAACCACCCTGTGGCGATGGGCAGTCGGGGTGCCAGCGCGAGTCCGAGATGGGAAACGGCGAAGGCCACGAGGGCCGGAACGGCGACCGCGAGTCGTCCCCAGCGATCGGTCACGACCCCGCCCAGGTAGAACAGGGAGAAGTCGAGCCCGGCGGCGAGCCCCACGACGAGTGTCACGGTCACGTCGTCCAAGCCCACACCGGCGCCGACGAGCGGAACGAGGATGCGCCTGGCCGTGCGCATCGTGCTGACGACCGAGACGGTCAGACCGAGCGTCAGCAGAACGTCCCGGCGTTCCCGGATGACTTGGAAGACGCGTGGCCGCTCCCCGGGGTCGCCCTCGTCCGTCTCGGCAGCGGGAAAGGGTGCCAGGGCGACGACGGCCGCGAGAAGAGCGGACGTCCCCACGACGACCAGGAAGCCGCCCCGGACATCGCCCGTGAGCCGTATGGCACCGCCCGCGAGCATCGGCCCGGTGAACAGCCCCAGCCGGGTGGCACCGGCCAGGGCCGAGAGGGAGCGCCCGCGCACCTCGGTGGGTACGGCCATGGTGACCCATGTGTGGCGGGCCATGATGAAGACGGCTGCCCCGCTCCCGATCAGCAGCGCACCGGCCGCGAGGCTCCACATGGTCGAGGCGAGGTGGGCCGCCAGACCACCCAGACCCGTGACCGCCGTCGACCCGAGCATGACGGGCCGTTCCCCGAGCCGGGAGACCAGCCACCCGGCCGGCAGCGCCAGCAGCAGCTGTCCGACGGTAAGCATGGCGGCGACCACGGCCGCGGCGGCCGAGGACTCGGTCAGCCCCATCGCGGCCAGCAGGGTGACGGGCACGGCGGCGCCCTGGCCGGAGCCGTGGAGGACGTTGGGGATCAGCGCGGTCGGCAGCAGATCCCGCCAGGGAACGGTCGGCCGTGGCGCGTCCATCAGTCTCCTCCGTGGAGGTCGGGTACGGATCCAGGTCGTTGCGTCCGCACCGTTCCGCGCGCGCGGTACTTCCGTGTACTGTCCCCCACATCGACAGCTGCGGACAATATTGTCGACGATCCTTGGAGCCGACCATAGGACACCCGCCGTCCCGCGCCCGCCGCGGCGATAAGACCGGCGTTATCGGTCGAGTAGAAACCCGACGCTTACCAGCCTTGAAGCACCCCCCCTACTGTTTCTGGCGGGTTACAGGCATCTGCGGCTTTTCCCCGGTCATGGCCCGGATCTGGAGGCTGGTCAGCATGAAATTCAGAAGTGTGCTCGTCGGGATCACGGCCGCGCTCTGCCTGCTCTCGGCGGGCTGCGGCGGCTCGGGGAGCGGCAGCTCCGAGAACTTGCCGAAGAACGCCGCCGACGCGGGCGGAATGGACGCCCTGGTGGAAAGGGCGAAGGACGAGGGCGAAGTCAGTCTGTACGCCGCCACGACGGAGAAGTCGACCACCGCCTGGGTGGAGCACTTCGAGAAGAAGTACGGCATCCAGGTCAAGCTCTACCGGGACGGCAGCACGACCCTCTTCCAGAAATGGGCCCAGGAAGTGAGCGGTGGGGTCGACAACGCCGACATCGTCATCCAGAACGTGTACCAGCTCTGGCAGGACGCCGAGGACAAGGGCTGGATCACGGACTACAAGACGGCGAACTACGGTGGTTACGACTTCGCCAAGGTCCTGCCGGGCACCGGGCTCGCGGGGCGCGTCTACCCACTGCACCAGAGCATCGGGGCCGTGGTGTGGAACACCGACGTCACCACCCCCGAGCAGGAGAAGCTGCTGCGCGAAGATCCGGTGGCGGCCATGACCGATCCCTCGTTCAAGGGCCAAATGGCACTGGGCGACACGGGCGGGGCGACCACGGCGGGCAACTACGCCAACGTCGTCCTTCACCAGGCCGACAAGTACGGGTGGAAGTGGCTGGAAGGAGTCGCCGACAACGATCCGGCCCTCTTCGAGAGTCAGATCCCCATCGCCGAGCAACTGGTGAAGGGCGAGTACGCGGTGACGTTCGGCACGGACACCCTCTACAACGACTACATCGCCGAGGGCGCCCCCATCGAGTACGCGTATCCCAAACCCACCAACGCCGCCCTGTGGATGATCGGGCTGCCGACGGCGACCCCCCACCCGTACGCCGCCCGTCTGTTCATGGAGTGGGCGACGTCCGACGAAGGGCACGACCTCATGGCCGAATACGGCACGGGTACCGGCACCCGGACCGGCTGGACGGACGAGCGGGCCATCGCCAAGGAGCCGTGGTACGCCAAGTCCGAGGTCTGGTACGGCATGGCCACCCAGTCCGAGCTGCAGGGCGACGGGTTCGCCGACTTCGTCAGCAAGGTCAACGCCACTCTCGGCAAGTGACCACCAACTCACCTTCCGGAGATCCGCGAACCCGGGAGTGGGCCCTGCGGGAGGCGCCCACTTCCGGGTTCGCGGCGTGCCCGGCGACAGGAGGAGAAGATGGCGTTCCCCGGCGGCAACTGGCGTCACACCAGCCGTCAAAGGCTGGTCTCGGGCTTGACGTTCGACCATTTGTTCACCTTCCAGACCCTCGCCCGGGCCGGGTCCTTCCGGGCCGCGGCCGCCGAGCTGGCGCTCACCCAGCCCGCCGTCTCCCAGCGGATACGCCACCTCGAACGTCTGCTGGGCTGCACCCTGCTCGAACGCCGCCAGGGTTCCCGGTCAGAACTGACCGCCGCCGGGCGGGAGTTCCTGGCCTTCGCCGAGGAGGTGCTGACGCGCACCGACCTGTTCCACCAGCGGCTGGAGCAGATGAAGGACCTGCCGGAGAACTCGACCCTCACGGTCGTCAGCGACTCCGACCACATCAAGCACCTGCTCGTCGAGGCCGTCATGGCCATGAAGGAGACGGCGCCGTCCGTCCGCGTCGTCATCAAGCACGAGCCGTCGCGGCAGGCCTGCACACAGGCTCTGTCCGAGGGACGCGCGGACCTCGGCATCTGCCGCTATCCGGCACCGAGCGAGTTCCCCGCGCTCGGCACGATCGAGGAGCGGATGTACCTCTACGCCCGTCCCGAGGACCGCATCCACGCCCTTCCCCAGATCGACCGGATCGCCCACCTCGCGCACACGGACTTCGCGACCTTCGCGGACGGGATGCGCAGCCGCGAGCTGGTGGAACGCTGGGCCGAGAAGGTCGGCGCCTCACTGCACGTCGTACTCGAATCACGTGGCCTTGAGGCGATGCGCACCTACGTCACCCGGGGGCTGGCCCTGGCCGTGCTGCCGGAGTTCTGTGTGCGGGAGGATCTGCGCGCCGGGCTCCTGCGGGTGGTGACCGCGCCGGGACTTCCCCTCCTGCGGGGTGCGGTCATCCTGGCCCCGCCCGAGCGCGCGGTCGCCCAGGCGGCGCGGGTGTTCCTCGGCCTGCTGCCGGCCAAGGTCGAGTCCTCGCTGAGCCCGTCACCCCGCGCCGCGGCGCCGGTACCGGCCTGATCCGGGGTCAGCCGCCGATGACCTCGGTCGGCACCGCGGAGGAGGACTCCTCGTCCGCGGACGCCTCAACGTCCCCCGTCTCGCGCGGCTCGGCGTCCTCCGCGGGGAACCAGGTCAGGTTCTCCGGTGTCACCGTCAGGGCCTGTTCGGCCCCGATCCGCGGGGGCCGGGAGGTGGGTCCGGTGACGGCCTGGACGCGCAGCCGGTGCTCCCCGGCCTCGTAGGTGCGCTCGAAGTGGTCGCCGAGGAACTCGCTGGCCACCAGGCGGGCCCGGAACTCGTTGCCGTCGACGGCGGCCGGAAGCGGCTCCGTCTCCCTCGACACCCGCGCCCATTCGGGGCGGAAGACGAGGGAGACCGCCGCGCCCACGGCCGGGCGGTCGTCCCCCTCGGCGCGGACGACGTCGAGCACCGTCTCCGGCCCGAGCGTAGGGACCCGCACCGAGAAGGTCCGGGTGCCGATCCCGGCGACGACGCCCGGAACGACGTTGGCCTCGCCGACGAACGTCGCCACGAATCCGTTGGCGGGCCGGTGGTACAGCGCCCAGGGGTCGCCGACCTGCTGGATGACACCCCGGTTCATCACGACCACCCGGTCGGACATCGACAGGGCCTCGGACTGGTCGTGCGTCACGTAGAGCACCGTGATCCCTGTACGGCGCTGGATCTGCCGTATCTCGTCACGCATCCGGGCACGGAGCTGGGCGTCGAGGTTGCTCAGCGGCTCGTCCATGAGGACCAGGCCCGGCTCGGTGGCCAACGCCCGTGCGAGGGCGACGCGTTGCTGCTGTCCGCCGCTGAGGTCGGTCGCGTTGCGCCCGGTGAACTCCGCGAGGCCGACCAGTTCCAGCATCTGCTGGGCCCTGGCCCGCGCCTGCGCCTTCGGCAGTTTCTGCGCCCGCAGGCCGTACATCACGTTCTGCAGGGTCGTCATGTGCGGCCACACGGCGTAGGACTGGAACACCATGTTGATGTCCCGTTTGTGCGGCGGGACGTTGACGCCTCGGGAGTAGAGCGGTTGACCGCCCAGGGTGATCTCCCCGGAGCGCGGGGTGTGCAGGCCTGCGACACAGCGCAGTGTCGTCGTCTTCCCGCAGCCGCTGGGGCCCAGGAGCGTGACGAACTCGGACCGGCCGATCTCCAGACCGAGGTCCGAAACCGCCGTCGTACGGCCGTAGTCGGCGAAGAGTCCCCTCACCACCAGGCCTTGGTCCGGCGCCGGGTTGCGGTGCGGCTCGTTCATCGATCTGTTCACCTCGTTCGTGTGTCTACGGCGTTGTCCGTGCGGGTCAGGCGCGCTGGTGCAGCTTGCCGGGCCGGAGCAGGGCCCGCATCACGACGATCCACGCGATCATGAGCACCGTCTCCAAGAGGCCGACCACGGCCGCCGCCGGCAGCGAAGCCTGCTGGGCGTAGTTGAAGGACAGGATGGACAGCAGCATGGTGTCGGGCGTGTAGAGCAGGATCGCGGTGTTGATCTCGCGGACCGTGAACAGGAACACCATGATCACGCCGGCGGCCATCGACGGCCGGAGCAGTGGCAGCAGGATGGTGGTCATCATGCGCGCCTGGCCGGCGCCGCACATCCGGGACGCCTCCTCCAGGGACTTGTCTATCTGCGCGAAGCCGTTGCCCATGACGCGGGTCGCGTGCGGCAGGTACGACGCCACATAGGCCACCACCATGATGGTGAGCGAGCCGTAGAGCGGTGTGCCGAGGTACAGGGCGAACACCCCGGTGGCGAAGACGATGCCCGGAACGGCCAGCGGTGACATCGCCACGGCGTTCAGCAGGCCGGAACCGCGGTGCCGCATCCGCTCGGTGACGTACGCGGTCAGGATTCCCACGGCGACCGTGCACAGGGCCGTGGCCACGGACACCAGCACCGTGTTGGCCAGCGCGTTCTTCAGCTCGGGTGTGGCCAGCACGTCCCTGACGATCCGGGTGGTGGGGTGGATGTCGTCGAGGTTGGTGGAGGTGCTGAAGGCGCGCAGGCACAGCGCGGCGTAGGGCAGCACGGTGGTGACGAGGGCGTAGCCGACGAGGAGGAAGATCACCGCGTACCTGGCCCGGCGGCCGAGGCGTATCCGCTTCCTGTTCTGGGACTTGCCCGTGACGGTGACGAACCTCGACGCCTGCCTGAGGCCCCGCTGGTACAGCCACAGGCCGACCACGCTGAGCAGCACCATCATCGTGCCCAGGGCGGCGGCGAGGGCGTAGTCGCTCGGGTAGCCATTCGTGGCCCGGTAGACCGTCACGGCCAGCGGGTGGAAGGACATCTTGGCGCCCAGCAGCGCCGGCACGGAGAACATGCCGGTGGCGCTGATGGTGACGAACATGACGGACGAGAGCATCGCGTGCCGTACGGCCGGCAGGGAGACGCGCAGTGCCGTCTGGATAGTCCCCCGCCCGTTCATGTGCGAGGCCTCCTCCAGGCTCGCGTCCATGTTCTGGAGGCTTCCGGAGACCAGGAGATAGCCGTACGGCACGTAGTGCAGGGCCAGGATGACGATGAGCCATTGGAAGGTCATGACGTCGATCGACACCCATCCGGGCAGGCCGATGTCCCGGGCGAGCTGGTTGAGCAGGCCGGTGCGTGGCGCGCCCAGTTCCAGGAACGCCAGCGCCCCGATGAACGGCGACAGGAACAGCGGCGCGATCACGACGAGTTCGAAGGTGCGCCTGGCGGGTACGTCGGTGCGGGCCAGGATCCAGGCCAGGACCCCGCCCAGAGCCGTGGCCAGGATTCCGCACGTCAACGACATGGCCATGGTCTCGGCCAGGACACGCCAGATCCGGGCCGAGCCGTATGAGTCGGCCAGGGCTTCGAGGGTGAACGTGGACAGCGGGTTGCGGGGGTCCTCGGAGACGGCGCGGACGAACACCAGCGCGGTCGGAAGGAAGACCAGGACGGCGAGGAGCAGGACCACCAGGGCCACCAGGACCCGGGGGGCCCACTGCCCCCTGGCCGGCATCCTGTTCTCGCGGGGCGGGGAGGTCTCCTGCTGAGTGAGCGTCACCATGCGTCGCGCAGCCTCCTGATCCGTGACCGTGCCCTGTCAGTCCCCGAGCCGTATCCGGCCGACATTGCCGTCGATCTCGACCGGCGTGCCGTACTCGGCGGACAGCTGCCGGTAACGCTCCAGCACGCGGGCGCCGTTGACCAGGTCCGCGATCAGCGGCCGCCCCTCGGTGAGTGGGTGCTGCGCCGCCTTTCCGGTACCGCGGGTGATCTTCGCCTCCTTGGAGACCTCGCGGCCGAGTTCGACGGGGTGCAGGGTGACGTCGATGAGCCGGCCGTCCGTGAAGCGCACATCGATCACGGCCGAACTCCACCACGTGGTGGAGGGCGTGTCGAGCCCTGGGTGCAGGGGGTGCAGATCGGGGGTGAGCGTCGGCAGGGCGTCGACGTCGTGGCCCCAGGTCTCGTAGCTGTCGTACGGAACGCGCTCCAGGAACTCCGACTGGGCGAAGAAGTTGCCCAGTCCGTAGAAGATGGGCTTGCCCTGGTAGATCTCGATGCCGAGTGTCTTGTGCCACCCGTGCCCGACGAAGATGTCCGCGCCGGCCTCGATGGCACGGTGGGCGAACTCCCTGACGAAGCGCGGCGGCCGGTCGCCGCGCGGGCCCTCGGAGATGTTGAAGTGGTGGGCGACCATGACCAGGTCGGCCATGGCGGCCGCCGACCGGATCGAGCGCAGGTTCCCGTCCAGATCGCCCAGGTGGCACTCGGTGAGGATCTCGTACGTGTCGCCCTCGCGGAAGACCATCTCGCCGGCGGCCGACTGACCTCCGGGCAGGTTGTACTGGAACTCGTCCGGCGTGAGCTTCCGGCCGGTCTTGCCCGGTTTGCAGTCCTTGCTCGTACGCAGGATGTTCAGCCGGTCCGCCACCGACCTGAGGTGCTGGGCGGCGTCCGGCGGGACCACGTACGTCGTGGTGACCCGCAGTGGGTTGATCCCCGGGCGGCCCGCCATGGTCTCCTTGGGACGCCCCGCCCACTCGTGCGGGCGGTTGCCGGAGGTCGTGGAGATCAACGCCATGCGGCCGCGGGGCGTCTCGACGAAGGACGGGGTCCGTGCCTCGTCCAGGTCCCGGCCGGTGCCCGCGCACGCCAGGTCCGCGCCCCGCAGTGCCTCGGCCGTGGAAAGCACGCCTTTCGCGCCGAAATCCAGACTGTGGTTGTTCGCCGTCGACATCACGTCTACGCCGAGCCAGCGCAATTCCCGCGCGATGCCGGGATCGGCCAGCATGTAACTGCCGTACCAGTCGCCGCGGCCCGGGTGGACTTCCGAGAAGCGCCCGAAGTTCATCTCCAGATGCGCGTAAGCGACGTCGGCTCCGCTGAACAGCTCGCGAATACCCAGGAATTCCTTCTCGGAGTGCATCGAGAACGGCCTGGTCACCATGCACTCGCCGGCAATCGCGACCGACCATTCGGCGGTTTGGGACATAGGACCTGCACTTCCTTCCGAATTGCTGGACGCAGTCGCACGCGGCCACGCGGCGACACCCTCTGGCATCGGGTTTTCGTCAGGTTAGGTCGGCGTCGACATCCCGAGAAGTCCACGGTTCCTACTCCACTTATCAGCGGCGGTTATCACCGGCCCGGTCCCGGCCACCACAACCTCGACCACGCACGGCTGTGAGTGCGGGCGACATGATTCGAGAACGCCCTTGGCGACGGGGAGCCAGCCGTGCCGGCCGCCACGATGAGCTGGGCCGCCTGGGACGACGACCTGCTGGGCATGGCTGGGCTGCTGTTCGTGCGGTGGCGGGTGGATCGCGCCAGTACCCACGGTCACCAGCACCTGGCGTCGGACGGCTGGGCGGCGGGCGCCTTCCCCGTGGTCGCGCCGTGGGCCGTGGCCCGGTTCGGGGGCAGTGCCCCGGGCCTCCCCTCCGCGCACGTTCGCCCGGGCGGGCGGGGCGGCGACGGCCGCCGCGACGACACTGATGCTCCTGCGCTGACCCGTTCCGACGGCGACCGGCTTCCCGCAGGCCCGGCCGGGCGGCTCGCGCCTGGGTGAACGAGCGTGCCGATCCCGGAAGCCGCCGTGCGGCATGACGTACTCATCGCGCGCGGGCGTGACGCGTAGTCGCGGCCCGAGCAGTCGGCGACCGCCACCTTCAACTCGTCGTCCTCCCGAACCGGTGACCGCCGGTGAGCGCATCGGCCCTCCGGCGGTCGTCCCGGGACGGATACGGTCAGCCGATCAGACGCGGCTCTCCGACCTCGGCCGCGCCGGCCTCCAAGCCGTTCTTGGTGAGGATCTTCGCCAGTTCGCCGCTGCTGCGCAGGGCGGCGATGTCCTCGTTGACGGCCTTGAGCATGTCCTCGTGTCCCTTGGGCATCGGGAAGGTGGCCTGGGCGGCCTCGATGGAGGCGGCGACCTTGTCGAAGGGTTCGGCCTTCTCGACCTTCAGGTCCTTGCCCTTGGTCGCGTACACGGCGCCACCGTAGGCGTCGACGCACACGTCGACGCGGCCGGCCTCAAGGTCCTGGTAGCAGTTCACGCCCGAGGGGTACGTCTTCAGCTTGCCGCCGAGGTAGTCCTTGAGGTCGGCGACCCACAGGTAGCCCTCCACCGTCCCGACCGTGTACCCCTTCGACTTGAGGTCCGGGATGGCGGTCACGCCCTCTTCCGACACCAGGCCCATGTCGTCCAGGTAGAGCGGGTCGGACAGGTCGAGCACCTTCGCCCGTTCCGCGGTGCGGTACCAGTCGCCGGCCGCCAGGTCCGCCCGTCCGGCCTGCGCGGTCGGGATGACGGCGGCGGCGCCGGCGGCCTTGACGGTCACGGTGAGGCATTCCATCTTCGCGATCGCCTTGACGATGTCCCCGTCGACGCCGGTGATGTCGTTGCCCTGGACCTTGCTGAAGGGCGGAAGGTCGAAGCTCACCACGGTGAGGGTGCCGTCCGTCAGCGTCTTGAACTCGTGCTGGGGCTTGCAGTCGGCGGCGACGGTGGTCGTGGACGAGTCGCCGCCACAGCCCGAGAGCGTGGCCACGGCCAGGAGCGAGACGGCGGCCATGGCTGCCGGGAACCGCTGTTCATGTTTCTCCCTAGTGTTTTCGTGCCCCGGGACGGGTGCTCAGACGTGCCGGGCCAGACGGCGCTCGACGCGCTCCGACAGCCAGCTGGCGGGGATGGTGACGGCGAGGTACATGAGGCCCGCGAGGGAGAGGACGCTCAGGTACTTGAACGTGGAGGACCCGTACGAGTACGCGGCCCCCAGCAGTTCGGGCACGGCGATCGAGTAGGCGAGCGAGGTGGCCTGGAAGATCAGGATGGACAGGCCCATGAGGGCCGGGACGGCGACACGCAGTCCCTGCGGGATCACGATGAAGCGCAACACGGACAGCCGGCTCATGCCGAGGGCGTCCGCCGCTTCGAGCTGGCCCTGCGGAACGGACTGCAGGCCGCCGCGGATGATCTCGCTGGCGTAGGCGCCGGTGGTCAGGGCGAGGGCGAGCGTCGCGGAGACGAAAGAGGTCAGTGACAGTCCCTGTTCGGGCAGGCCGAAGTAGACGATCTGCAGCATGACCAGAGCCGGGGTGCCGCGTCCGATCTCCACGAGGCCGATGACGGCGTAGCGGACCGGTACGACGCGTGACGCCGAGCCGAGGGCCAGCAGCAGACCCAGCGGCAGACCGAGGGCGAGAGCCCCCGCGACCAGCTTGGCACTGATCTTGAGCCCGTCCAGAAGCTGGGGGGAAGGCATCCGACCAGTCGGTGAGGAAGCTCATCGGGCCACCCTTCGCTGCAGGCGCCGGTCGAGGGAGCGCGACAGCACCGCGCACACCGTCGACAGCACGATGTAGAGGACGGCCGCCACCAGGAACGGCCTGATCGCGTCACCGGTCGTGCGCGACTCCTGGTTGGCGTAGAAGAGGATCTCCTGGACCCCGAGGGTGAAGGCCACCGAGGAGTCCTTGAACAGGCCGATGCCGTAGTTGGCGGTCGCCGGCACGGAGATCCGGAAGACCTGCGGGGCGATGATCTTGCGGACGATGGCCAGGCCGCTCATGCCCAGAGCCCGGCCCGCCTCCCACTGTCCGTGGTGCACCGCAGTGAGTCCGCCGCGGTAGATCTCGGCCATGTAGGCGCAGGAGATCACTCCCATGCCGACGATCGACGCCTGCAGCGGATCGATCCCTGGCAACGACTCGCCCAGGCCGAAGTAGATGATGAACAGCCACACCAGTGGCGGGATGCCCCGGCAGACCTCGATGACCGAGCGGGACAGCGCGCGCAGCAGCCGCCGGTTCGAGACACGGGCCGCGACGAACGGCAGGCCGCCGACGATACCGATCCCGAGGCTGGCGCCGGTCAGCAGCAGCGTCGTCGGCACCCCCTTGAGTACCGCGAGAAACAGGTCCGACCCCATCGCGGTCCACCGCCCTGAGGAACTGCCGGGTCCGGGCGTGCGCGGGCGCCGCGAAGATGTCGGCGGGCTTGCCCTCTTCCAGGACGGCTCCGTCGGCCATGACGACGAGGTGGTCGGAGACGTCTCGCGCGAACTCCATCTCGTGCGTCACCACGACCATGGTCATGCCGTCGTCGGCGAGTTCCCGCATCACGTTCAGCACCTCCAGGCCCAGTTCGGGGTCGAGCGCGGAGGTGGGCTCGTCGAAGAGCATCACCTCGGGGTCGAGGGCCAGGGCGCGCGCGATGGCGATGCGCTGCTGCTGTCCGCCTGAGCAGCGGTTCGGGTACTGCTCGGCCTTGGCCGCGAGGCCCACACGCTCCAGCAGCGCGAGCGCGCGCTCCCGGGCCTGTGCCGGGCTGCGGCCGAGCACCTGTTCCTGGGGGAGGGTGATGTTGCGCAGCACGGTCAGATGCGGGGAGAGGTTGAACGACTGGAAGACCATGCCCACGACGCTGCGCAGCTTCGCGAGGTCCCTGGACTTGATCTGGCTGCCCGCGTCGATGCTCGTGCCCGCGACGACGATGGTTCCGCTGTCAGGCGTCTCAAGCAGATTGACACAGCGCAGCAGCGTGCTCTTCCCTGCACCGCTCGGCCCGATGATCGCGGCGACCTCACCCTGGGCCACGGACAGCGACACATGGTCGACGACGGTGTGGTCACCGAATTTCTTCACGACATCAGTGAGCTCGATGGCCTTCTTCTTGCTTGCCAAGGTTCTTGTCCCCGATTTGGGCCACCCGTCGACCGGATGGCCGGGCTCGGCGCAGGCGCGGGCTTGGCGGACAGGCCGAACCACTCGGGCCTTGAGGTGTAATACCTCACTGAGCATCAGGGGCGGGCCGGTGACTGTCAAGGGTCCGGATCCCGCGCTCGGATCACCATCGTGTTGCGATCACAGCGGAGTCACATAACGGGCGGGTACATCCAAGTGGGCCCGCCGCGCGACGGCGATGGGGCGCCGCCGCCGGCCCCGAAAGGGTCAGACCTGTTCTTCCGCCCGGCCGGCCCAGATGCCGCGACTGTGGGTGAGGTGCTTGCGCATGAGCTCGGCCGTCAGCTCCGCGTCGCCCGAGGTGATGGCGTCCACGATGGCGATGTGCTCCTCGCCGGACTGGGTGAGCTCACCCTGGTCCGCCAGCTTCTGCAGGCCCTCCATGCGCGCCTGGTCGCGCAGCTGACCGACCATGGCCACCAGGCGGCGGTTGCCCAGCAGCTCCAGCAGCCCGAGGTGGAACTGCCGGTCCCGGTCCAGGAAGGCGAACAGGTCCCCCTCGCGGGCGGCGTCGGTGATCTGTTCGGCGAGTTCCCGGAACCGCTCCACCGCCCCCCGATCGGCCTGCTCGGCGAGCTCGACCATCGCCGGGACCTCCAGCATGGTGCGCACCCGGAAGATCTCCTCGAGGTCGTGGTCCGTGAGCACCGGGACCCTGAAGCCCCGGTTCCTGATGACCTCCACCATGCCCAGATTGGCCAGGTCCATGACGGCCTCGCGGACCGGCGTGACCGAGACCCCCAGCTCGGAGGCGATGTTGATGACGCTCTCCACGCTCCCGGGCTCGATCTGGCCCAGCACGATCCGGGTGCGCAGCGCCTCGCGTGCCTGCTGACGGAGACTGACCGACTTGAGCTGCGCACCGCGCGCGGGCGCCCCCACCGGGCGAGAAGTAGTCATACGCCATGCATAACACAGAACACCGGGCCCGTAAGCCGTGCCGCTTGCCGTAGTGCGTAAGGTGTAATACCTTACTGAAGCTCTCCTCCCGCGGACCCGCGAGGAAGCGAAGAGCGCGACGAGGAAGTGGAGTGCCATGAAGGCGATGACCGTCGGCGAGCCCGAGATCCGCGAGGCCGTGACCATGAAAGAGGCGATCGACGCCGTACGGCAGGCCTTCGTCGATCTGGCCGGCGGGGAGTTCGAGATGCCCACCCGCACCGCGCTGCGGGACGGCCAGTTCCTGGTGATGTCGGCCCACCACCGGTCGACCGCCTCCGCCATGATCAAGACACTGAGCCTGGACTTCGCGCGCAAGCCCGCCATCGCGGGCACCGTGACCTGGTGCGAGACCGGCCGCCTGGACCAGCTGATCGCCGACGCCGGAGCGGTGACGGCCCTGCGCACCGGCGCCGTCGTCGGGGTCGCCACCGACCTGCTCGCCCCGCCCGAAGCCGGGCGGCTGACCCTGATCGGCGCGGGCGGACAGGCCGCCGACCAGGTCCGCGCCGTCCAGGCGATCCGGCCCCTGCGGCAGCTGACCGTGGTGGACGCCGAACCGGCCCGCGCGCGGGACCTCGCCGAACGCCTGGCACCCGAACTGGCCGGGGTGGACCTGCTCACCTCGACCGACGCGGTGGCCGCTGTCCGGCAGGCCGAGATCGTCTGCTGCGCGACCAACGCGACCAGCCCGCTCTTCCCCGAGTCGGCGCTGCCCGCGCAGGTGCACGTCAACGCCATCGGCGCGTACCGCCCCACCATGCGGGAACTGCCCGACGAACTGCTCGCCGACAGCACGGTCGTCATCGACGAACTGGACGCCGTCCTGGAGGAGTCCGGCGAGATCATCCACGCCCTCGACGCCGGCGCCATCACCAAGGACGCGCTCACGGAACTGGGCACCGCGCTGAGCGCCCCCGGCGCCGAGTACGGCAAGCGGACCGTGTTCAAGTCCGTCGGTGTCGCCGTGCAGGACTGGGCCCTCGCCCGCCTCCTGGCCGACAAGTTCCTCGCCTGACACGGCACGGCCGCGAACCGCGAGAAGGACAGCGATGACAGACAGCGCAGTGATCGTCGGTGCGGGCGTGATCGGGCTCGCCACCGCGTACCGGCTCGCCCTGGACGGCCTGGCCGTCACCGTCGTGGACGCGGCGCCGGGCGGGACGGCGGGGGCATCGGAGCACAACGCCGGATGGATCGTCCCGATCATGTCGACTCCCGTGCCCGCCCCCGGGATGCTCGGACAGGCCCTGCGGTGGATGGCCCGCAGGGACAGCCCCCTGTACGTACGCCCCTCCCCCCGTCCCGAACACGTGCGCTTCATGATCAACATGCTGCGCCACTGCAATCCCCGGGACTTCGCGTCCGGTGTCGAGGCGCTCACCTCCCTCAACGAGCGCACGCTTCAGCTGTTCGACGAGTACGACAAGGACGGCGTGCGCTTCGAGCACCACCGCGTGGGCCAGCTCCTGGTCTTCACCACCCGGCACACCATGGAGGAGTACCGGTCGGCCTCGGCGCCCATGGAACGGATCAGCCACACCGCGATCCCGCTCTCCGGCGACGAGCTCCGCGACCTGGAACCGGCGCTCATCCGACGGGTACTGACCGGTCTGCGCTGCCCGCAGGAACGACACGTGGATCCCGCGAGTCTGGTCAGGGGCCTGGAAGAGCGCTGCCGGGAACTCGGCGTCCGCTTCCTGCACGGCAGCCCGGTCACCGGCGTCCGATCGAACGGCCGCAGCGTGACCTCGGTGCTCGCCGCGGGCGAGGAGGTCCCGGGCGATCTGTTCGTCCTCGCCGCCGGAGTGCGTACCGGCCCGCTCGCGCGGCTGGCCGGACACGCCCTGCCCATCCGGCCCGGCAAGGGATACGGTTTCGACGACACCAGCGGCTCGGTCACGCTGCGGCACTCGGTGTACCTCGGCGAGGCCAAGGTGGCCGTCACTCCCCTGTCGGACCGGCTCCGGTTCGCCGGGACGATGGAGTTCGGCAGCTCCGACGCGGCCATCGACCCGCATCGGCTGCGCGGCATCGCGCGCTCCGCCCACGCCTACCTGCCCGACTTCCCCGCGGCGGCACAGCCGCAGGGCTGGACCGGTCTGCGTCCGATGACACCGGACGGGCTGCCGGTCATCGGCCCGCTGCCGGGCAAGGACAACGTGCTCGTCGCGAGCGGACACAGCATGCTCGGAGTCACCCTCGCGCCGGTCACCGCGGACATCATCGCCGCGGAGGTAGCCGGAGGCCGACGGCGAGCCGACTCGGCGGGCACGGCGCTCCCCTTCTCTCCCCGGCGCTTCGGCGTGCGGCGCGCCCGAAGCACGGCGGACAACCGACGCTGACTCGGTTGTCCGCCGCCGAGCTACGGCCGGGGCGGCGCTCGGCCGTCGCGGAGGCCGCCCCGTCTCCCGGCGAGTGTCCGGGTGTGCCGCCGTGCACCGGACGGACCAGGCGGCGCCGGACGGCTGACCGCGGACCAGAGGAGCGGGGCCGGGGCCTGCTCGGCACCGGCCCCGCCGGATTCGGCCTGGCCGACCCATATGGGCGCCCACGGCCTGGTGAGGCCCTTGGCGGCCCCGGGCGGATCAGGCGATCTGCCACTTCTGGTTGGTGCCGCCCCAGCAGGACCAGAGCTGCACCTTGGACGTGGACTGGTTCACGTCCAAGCAGAGGCCGGACTCCACGCCGCGGACCGTGCCGTCGGAGTAGAAGGTCCACTTCTGGTTGTCCTGGCCGTTGCAGTCGTAGATGACGACCTTGGTGCCGTTGGCCGTGCCGTTGCCCAGGGCGTCCAGGCACTTGGCTCCGCCGAAGACGGTGATCTGTCCGGTGGCGGTTCTGGTCCACTGCTGGTGTGTCGCGCCGGTGCAGTTCCAGATCTGGACCTGGGTGATGTTCTGCTGGGTGCCTCCGGGGATGTCGAGGCAGCCCGGGACGCCGACGCTCTTCAGCGCGGTGAGCGGCGTGCGGGGAGCGAGGCCCCAGAGGTACTTGAGCCGGTCCATCTGGGTGGGGTTGCGCACGCTCAGGGTCAGGTCGGTACCGGTGCCGTGCAGGGCGTAGAGGGAGTACCAGTCGTAGTCCGGCCGCATGGTGTGCTTGCCGCCGAGGGCCGGCCAGTAGGTCGAGCCCATGCCGAGGTCGTGGGCCGTGTCGATGACCGCGCGCATGTAGAGGACGAAGTTGTCCGAGCTGCCCGCCTGGTTGTAGTCGCGGCCGTCGTCCATCGGGCCGCCGAACTCGTCCAGGATGGTGCGCGAACCGCAGGAGCCGATCCTGCTCTTGAACAGGGTCACCCACTCGGCGTAGGACCTGGGCGTGTGGCTGAACGCGTAGAAGTGGAGCGACACGTACGTCCCGTCCAGACGGCTGTCGCCGCACACGGTCGTGACGTCATCGTTGAAGCCACTGCCGCTGACGACGATCCGGTTCCTGGGGACCGACGGGTAGCGCGCGATCCAGGCGGCGGCGACGTCGGCCCACTGGGCGGCTGTGTAGCCGCGGGGTTCGTTGAACGACTCGAAGGAGACCAGGGGGTTGGACGCGTACTTGGCGACGACCGGGTCCCACATCGCGTTGAAGGCGGCGGTGTCGTCGACCTTGCCGTTAGGGACCTCTTCCCAGTAGCCCAGGATCACCTTCATGCCCTTGGCGGTTGCGGCGTCGACGGCTCCGGTGTAGGCGTCGCCCCATGTCGTACCGGGCACGGAGTACTTGTTGATCGGCAACCGGACGGTGTTGGCACCGTCGTGCTGGAACCCCGTGAGGATGGCGTCGGCCTTCGCCCTGACGGTCGCGTAGCTGTCGGACACGCTCAGGCCCTCGGGGACGACGGGGGCGTTGACGAAGCTGTCTCCGGGGCGGGCCCAGTTGACGCCGCCGAACTGGGCGGAGTTCAGCGGATCGGCCGCGCCGGCTGGCGACGCGCCGGACAGCACGCCGGCGGGTATGGCGAACAGCGCGGTCAGTGTCGCCGCTAACACCCGGCGCAGCACACGCCGTTGCCCGGGGCGTCTTTCGGAGCGGGTATCGCGGGGGGTGCGGGTGGGACAGGAGCGGAACATTGTCTTCCTCTCGGGACGGGCTGCCGTGGCAGCCGCTGTTCAGACGGCTCGCTGTGGCCCTCTCCGGTGTGGCGAAGGTGGCTGTCGGGCTGTCTGCGGCTCGTGAACGGTGGTCTCAGAGGGGTGGTATGCGTCGGGGCCGGGGCGGCGAATCTGCGGTCGCCCTCGCGAGGTCGACCGCCAGGACCTGGTGGTCGTGGGACCCGGCGAGGTCCCACGACCGGCGGCCGACGTTCGTCAATGTGTGTGCTGGTGGGCGAGCAGTCCGCCGCCCGTCAGCTCTTGCCGAGCAGGCGCCAGATCTGGTTGCGCTTGTTGGTCAGTTCGCTCGCGCTGTCGCAGGTCCACTGGTGGATCTTCGCGCCGGGCGCGGTGGATATGGTGCTGACGTCGACGCACTTGCCGCTGTGGGCGGCGGCCAGCTGGTAGTCCTTGCTGTTGCCGAGCGCCGTCACCGGGCGCAGGACGAACTGCTGGTTGGTGCCGCCGGTGCAGGTCCACTGGATGACGGCGGCACCGTCGGCGGTGGAGGCGCCGGACACGTCCAGACACTTGCCGCTGTGCTGGTTGACGACCGTGAACGTATCCGCCTTGCCGGCCACCGGCTTGAAGTCGAACATCTGCTGGTAACCGCCCTCGCAGTGGTACTGCTGATACTGCGTGCCGTTGGCGGTGGAGAGGCCGGTGTCGTCCAGGCACTGGTTGCTGTGCTGGGCGACGGCGACCGTGGAGACGGTCGTGTTCGACGGCGGGAGCAGGGTGACGGTGTAACCGTCCGACGCGTTCGTCCAGGGGACGGTCACAGAGGCGGAGTTGCCGCCGACGGTCAGAAGCTGGTCGGAGACGGTGACCGGGCCGGTCACGGCGCCGCCGCCGTTGTTGGGGACGCGCTGGACGACCGCGCGGACCCGGCCGTTCTCCACCACGGAGGTGGTGTCGAGGCGGTCGAGATTGACGGTGACGTTCCCGGTGTTGCCATTGCTGCCGAGCAGGATCTTGGCGTTCTTGGCGGTGTTGTCCTTCGTCGCCAGACCGTCGGTGTTGGTGCCCGCGGTGACCTTGACGATGTTGCCGGTCTGGGAGCCGTAGTAGCGGTACAGGAACCACTCCCCCAGCGGCAGGTACTGGCCCGTGCTGTTCTTGGTTAGCAGGTTCGCCTGGAAGTCGTGCAGGTTGCCGGCGGAAGCCCAGTTGGCGCGCAGACCGTCGGCTCCCGCCCGCTCCAGACGGGAGATGTACCAGCCGCCACGGCCCGGGTTCTGCTCATTGGTGTTGCCGTACTCGTTGACCTGGAACGGGCGGCTCGTGGTCATCGACCGGGCCGCCAGCTTCGCCTTGACCGCACTCGCGTCCGCCACGGGGTCGCCGGGCAGGTTGTGCCAGCTGTAGATGTCCGGTTCGACGTTGTTGGCCTTGACGTAGTCCAGGTACGTGTCCCACCACGACGAACCGTTCGACCCGGGCTTGAAGGCGCTGCTGGGGCCGACGACGACCGCGTTCGGGAAGGCCGCCCGGATCTTCTGGTAGGCCCGCTTCCACATCTCCAGGTACTGGGACTGCGACCGTCCCCAGAAGGCGTTGATGTCGGGCTCGTTCCAGATGTCCCACTCGATGTCGGACATGCCGGCCGCCTGTGCGTCGGCGATGAGGCGGTCGTAGAAGGCGTCGAAGGCGGACCAGTCGCCGTTGTCGCCCGGGAAGCTGGGGCTGGTGGTTCCGTCGGCGCCCCAGAGGTCGTGGGGCAGGATGACGAAGGTTCCGCCCAGCGACTTGGTGCGCTGGTACTGGGCGCGGGTGGAGTTCCACCGGCGGTCGTACTTGCCGGCGACCCAGCCGCCGGGCTTGTCCAGCTGGGCGCCGCCGGCCCGCATGAACTTCCACTTGATGTCCCTGTAGAAGTGCTCCTGGGGCAGCGAGCCGTTCTCGGACATTCCGTAGATCGTGCCCGAGGCCCGATAGGTGGGGGCGCCCCCGGCGGTGGCGAAGTCGACCGCGACGGTGGTGTCGGCGGCCTGCGCGGTGGTTCCGGGAAGGCCGACGGCCGCGAGCGATGCGAGCAGCGCGACGAGCCCGGTGGTCCGGCGGAGGTGGCGGCCTCCGGGGGAGGCTGGTCCGCCGATGCTTGTGGACGGTGAGCTAACACGGGACATACGCATGTGGTCTCCCGAGAAGGTGGGTGCTTCCTGGGCACGGCTCGGCCCAGGAGGTCTTCGGCCGCCGGTCGTCCTGGCTTCTGCTTCTGCTGCGGCTGCGGCTGCGGAAGAGACAGGTGGGCTCGTGGCAAGGCGACGAGGAGTTCGCCGTTGCGGTGCAGGACCTCACGGCCGGGACGTTGTGCGCCGACGGGGCAGGTCTGGTCTCTCGGAGGTACGCGGTGCGGGCGGGGACCGGAGTCCCCGCCCGGCGCGCTTTGAGGTCAGCCCATACCCTGCAGGCGCCAGATCTGGTTGCGCTTGTTGGTCAGTTCGCTCGCGCTGTCGCAGGTCCACTGGTGGATCTTCGCGCCGGGCGCGGTCGAGATCTCGCTGACGTCGAGGCATTTGCCGCTGTGGGCGGCGGCCAGCTGGTAGTCCTTGCTGTTGCCGAGCGCCGTCACCGGGCGCAGGACGAACTGCTGGTTGGTGCCGCCGGTGCAGGTCCACTGGATGACGGAGGCACCGTCGGCGGTGGAGGCGTTGTTGACGTCAAGGCACTTGCCGCTGTACTGGTTCACCACGGTGTAGGTGTTCGCCTTGCCGGCCACCGGCTTGAAGTCGAACATCTGCTGGTAACCGCCCTCGCAGTGGTACTGCTGATACTGCGTGCCGTTGGCCGTGGACAGATTGGTGTCGTCCAGGCACTGGCCGCTGTGCTGGGCGACGGCGACCGTGGAGACGGTCGTGTTCGACGGCGGGAGCAGGGTGACGGTGTAACCGTCGGAGGCGTTCGTCCAGGGGACGGTGACGGAGGCGGAGTTGCCGCCGACGGTCAGAAGCTGGTCGGAGACGGTGACCGGGCCGGTCACGGCGCCGCCGCCGTTGTTGGGGACGCGCTGGACGACCGCGCGGACCCGGCCGTTCTCGACGAGGGACGTGGTGTCGAGGCGGTCGAGATTGACGGTGACGTTGCCGGTGTTGCCGTTGCTGCCGAGCAGGATCTTGGCGTTCTTGGCGGTGTTGTCCTTGGTGGCGAAGCCGTCAGTGCCGGTACCCGGGGTGAACTTGACGATGTTGCCCGTCTGAGAGCCGTAGTAGCGGTACAGGAACCACTCCCCCAGCGGCAGGTACTGGCTGCCGGTCCTGGTCAGCAGGTTCGCCGCGAAGTCGTGCAGGTTGCCGGCGGAGGCCCAGTTGGCCCGCACCCCGTCGGCTCCGGCCCGCTCCAGGCGGGAGATGTACCAGCCGCCACGGCCCGGGTTCTGCTCGTTGGTGTTGCCGTACTCGTTGACCTGGAAGGAGCGGCTGGTGGTCATCGACCGGGCCGCCAGCTTGGACCTGACGGCGGTCGCGTCGTTGACGGGGTCGCCGGGCAGGGTGTGCCAGCTGTAGATGTCCGGTTCGACGTTGTTGGCCTTGACGTAGTCCAGGTACGTGTTCCACCAGGACGAGGCGGTCCCGGCGGGGCTGCGGTAGGTGCTGGGGCCGACGACGACCGCGTTCGGGAAGGCCGCCCGGATCTTCTGGTGGGCCCTCTTCCACATCTCCAGGTACTGGGTCTGCGACGGCCCCCAGAACGGACGGTTGTCCGGCTCGTTCCAGATGTCCCACTGGACGGTCATGTTGTTGGCCTGTACGTCCCCGATCAGCTGGTCGAGGAAGTCGTTGAACCGGGTCCAGTCGCCGTTGTCACCCGGCCAGCCCTGGCTTGTGGTGCTGTCGGCTCCCCACAGGTCGTGCGGCAGGAGGACGAAAGTGCCGCCCAGCGTCCTGGTGCGGTTGTACTGCGCCAGGGTGGAGTTCCAGCGGGTCTGGTAGGCGGCGAGGCTGGTGCCGTAGCCACCGCTGTTGAGCTGGGCGCCGCCGGCCCGCATGAACTTCCACTTGATGTCCTTGTAGAAGTGCTCCTGGGGCAGCGAGCCGTCGGGGCTCATGCCGTAGAGCGTGCCCGAGGCCCCGTAGCCGGGGGCGCCACCGGCGGTGGCGAAGTCGACGGTGACGGTGGTGTCGGCGGCCTGCGCCGTGCCCGCGGGCAGGGCGACGGCCGCGAGTGAGCCGAGCAGCGCGGTGACGGCGGTGGCGGCGCGCAGGCGGGTTCCCGCGCGGGCCGGTCTGCCGGTGTCGCCGGGCGGGTCGGGAAGGATGCGGGGTGCGGGCATTGCGGGTCTCCCGGTGTGGGTGCTGCCTGGGCGGGGACGGCCCAGGGGGTCTTTCATCCGCCGGTGTGCGCGGCGGGAGCGGTGTGCCGGAGAGCGTGGGCTTCGGCGAGGAGGAGATAGCTGCTGGCGGTCCAGGTGTAGGCGCGGTCGCGCAGGCCCGTGCCGGTGACGGCGTCGAAGTTCTCGGCGAAGCCGTACGTCTCGCACAGGGCACGGAAGCGGGCGCTGATGTCGTCGGCCAGCCGCTGGTGGCCGGCGCGGCGCAGACCGTCCTCGACGAGGACGGTGGACGGCGCCCAGATCGGGCCGCGCCAGTAGCCGTCGGAAAGGTAGTGCGGTGAGCTGAGCTGCTCGGTGGCCAGGCCGTGCGGGGTCAGGTGGGCCTCGATCCGGTCGGCCAGAACGGCGCTGACGTCCTCCGGCAGGTGCTCGCCCAGCGCGATGGGCATCAGGTCGAGGAGGCTGGCACTGGTCCAGGTGTCCCCGCTGCCGACCGAGCGGGCGACGAACCGGCCGCCGGTCCACAGCTCCTCCAGCATCGCCGCCTGCGTCGCCTCGGCCGTCCGCGTCCACCAGCGGGCGTCGTCCGGCAGCCCCAACTCGTCCGCGAGTGCGGCGAGTTCATGCAGTTGCAGGGTGAGAAAGGCGGCCAGGTCGGCGGTGACGACGACGCGCTCGGGGTCGAAGGTGGTGGCGTTGTCCCAGCCGCTGTCGTTGCCGTGCTGGTAGTGGGACAGGGTGGCACCGGGCGCACGCCGTGCGGTGAGCCAGAAGTCCGTCCAGCGGGACAGCCTGTCGTAGGCCTCGGCCAGTTGTTCCGGGGTGAGGGAGAGCCGTCGGCGCAGGTGTCTCAGGGTCCAGCCGTGGATGGGGGGTTTGACGAAGTTGTGCAGCACCTCGGAGTGGGTGACCGAGTCGGGCAGGGCCCCGCTCTCGTCCTGGTGGTCGAAGGGCAGGGAGAACTGGTCCCAGGCCAGTTCCGGGTGTCCCGGGGCCAGGGCCAGGGCGTTGAAGCAGTGGTCCCAGCTCCACACCTTGTCCATCCAGTGCTTCGACATCAGCACCGCCGGCCGGGTTACCAGGCCGACCGGGCGCACTGTCGCGGACCACAGCACGTACGCGGCGAGTTCGGCGGCCGGGGTGGCGGACGAGCGCCAGGGGGCCACCTCGTCGACGAAGTCCGCGAAGGCGTTCCGGGCGGCCTCCGCGACCTTGCCGAAGGTCGCGGACGAGACGTAGGGCGCCCGCGCCGTGTCGAGTTCCTCCACCGCGATCTCCCAGGCTCCGTCCGGGCCCGCGGCGACGGTGAGGCCGCGCTCGGCGCTGCCGAGGGCCTGGGCGCCGGACGCGCCGGTCACGGCTCCGGACAGCAAGGTGATCCGGCAGCGGCGCCCGGTCTCGTACGACGTGAAGACATGGGCGCCGGAGACCGGGTCGTCGTAGAGGTAGGTGCCGCTGAAGGGGGTGAGCGCCCGCGCCGCCGCGGTGATGCGCAGGGCCAGGCCCTCGCCACGGACCCGTACGGTGTCGGGCGACTCGTAGGCCAGGTCGATGCGCCCGGCTTCGTGGACCCAGCTGAGCAGGCTCGATGTCGCCACGACGCGGGTCTCGGCCCGCTCGCCCGTCGACGCGTCGGAGGGAACCAGGCGCAGGACGGCGTGCATGCCGTTCTGGTGCGAGACGAGGTGGAGGTCCTCGGCGCGCGTCTTCTCCGCGAGTACGGACGAGATGCCGAACCAGGATCCGTAGGTGCTGAACGGGATGTCGTGGACGGAGAAGGCCGGGCCGGACGGGGCGGCGGTCATGGGGCGTTACTCGTTTCTTGGGCAGTGGCGGTCGGCGATCGGCGGTCCGCCGTGTGGCTGTGACGGCGGTACACCGGCCGCCGGGTACGGGTCCCGGCCGTGAGGACCGGATCGGCGGGAAACGGTGGCGGGGGAAGCTCAGTCCTTGACAGCTCCGGCGGTCACGCCGGCGGCGACGTAGCGCTGGGCGAGGACGAGGATGACCGCGGCGGGCAGCGAGGCCACGACGGCGGTGGCCATGATGGCGTTCCACTCCTGGTTGTTGTTGCCGATGTAGTGGTAGATGCCGAGCGTGATCGGCTCGTGGGCACCGCCGCTCGCGAGGGTGCTGGCGAAGACGAAGTCGGACCAGGACCACAGGAACGCGAACAGCGACACCGTGACGATCGAGTTGCGGCTCATGGGCAGGACGATGGACCGGAAGGTGCGCAGCGGCCCGGCTCCGTCCATCTGCGCGGCCTGGAGCAGTTCGCCGGGGATGCCGGACATGAACGCGGTGAAGATCAGCACCGCGAAGGGGACGGCCAGGGTGGAGTCGGCGACGATCAGGCCGGGGACGGACTGGAGCAGGCCGAGTTGGAGGTAGATGGCGTAGAAGCCCATCGCCATGATGATGCCGGGGATCATCTGGGCGACCAGGAACAGGAAGCTGAGCAGCCCCCCGCCGCGCGGGCGCAGCTTGGCCAGCGCGTAGCCGGCCGGGGCGGCCAGCGCCACGGTCAGCGCGACGGTGCCCAGCCCGATGACGAGACTGGTGCCGAGGTAGGGCAACTGCTGGTCGAACACGGCACGGTAGCCGTCCAGTGTGCCCTGGACCGGGAACAGGTCCGGCGGGCTCTTGCGCATGTCCTGATCGCGGGTGAAGGACACGTTCAGCATCCAGTAGACCGGGAAGAGCATGATCGCGGTCAGGAGGAGCCCGAGGGCTGTCTTCCACCCTGTACGGGTGCGTCCGCGTACGGCGACGGCTGTCATGACATCCTCTGCTTTCGCTCGGCCCGCAGATAGATCAGGCCGAAGACCAGGGCGGCGACGACGAGCAGGTTGCCGACGGCCGCGCCGGGGCCGAAGGCGGGCAGCAGGTTGCCGAAGCCGAGCTGGTAGGACCAGGTGGCGAAGGTGGTGGACGAGTCCGCCGGGCCGCCCTTGGTCATGATCCAGATGATGTCGAAGACCTTGAGCGTGTAGACCAGCCCGAGCAGCAGGGTGATCGCGGACACCGGGCGCAGCAGCGGGAAAGTGATGCTCCAGAACCGCCGCCAGGCGTTCGCGCCGTCGAGGGCGGCGGCCTCGTACAGGCTGGTGGGGATGGACTGGAGGCCGCTGTAGAGCACGACCAGGTTGAAGGGGACGCCGATCCAGATGTTCGCGACGATCACCGAGGTCAGCGACCACGACGGTGAGGTCAGCCAGTTCACCGGCCCGATACCGACGGCGTGCAGAGCAGCGTTGACGACACCGGAGTCGCTGTTGAGCATCCACGACCAGGTGGAGGCGGACACGATCAGCGGCAGCAGCCAGGGCACCAGGAACAGAGCGCGCAGGGTGGCGGAGAGCCGGAAGTGCTGGTGGAAGAAGACCGCGAGGGCCAGGCCGATGGCGTACTGGAAGACCAGGCACGCCGCGGTGAAGACCACGGTGTGAAGGAGGGCCGGGGCGAAGGTGGGGTCGTCGAGGACGGTGCGGTAGTTGGCCAGGCCGGTGAAGGGGGCGTCGCCCTGGACGAAGGAGCGGACCGTGTAGTTGCGCAGGCTCAGGTCGAGGTTGCGGTAGAGCGGATAGGCGTAGAAGAGGACGAGGTAGAGGGTGACCGGGGCGAGGAAGCCCCAGGCGGCCCACTGCGGGGACGTGCGCCGACGTCCGGTCCCGGCGACGGCCGGGGGCGAGGGCGGGGCGGCGGTGACCGCCCCGTCCCCCTCGCGCACCGGTGCCCGGTCCGGCACCTGTGTCGTGTGCTTCATCAACGGGCCTCTGACACTGGTTACTTGACGGCCGACTCGGCCGAGGAGAGCGCGTCCTTCGGCGAGGCGGACCCGCTCAGGGCGGACTGGACGGCCTTCCACAACTGCTCGGAGATCTTCGGGTACTTGGTGCCGAGGTCGTCGCTGGTGCGGCCCTTGGCCGCCTTGACCGCGTCCACCCAGGGCTTCAGCTTGGCGTTCGTCGCCACCTGCTTGTCCTGGACCTCGGTGGTGGGGGCCACGTAGGAGAGCGTGGTGTCGGTGGTGAGGAGGTTCTCGGTGCTGGTCAGGCAGGACACGAGCTTCTGCGAGGTGGTGTAGCGGCCGGTGTCGCCCTGGACCGGGATGGTGACGAACTCGCCGCCCGTCGGGGCCGCGGCGTTGCCGCCCGAGGCGGCGGGGACAGGGATGACCCCGTAGTCGAAGCCGATCTTCTCGGCGCCCGCCAGCTGCCAGGTGCCGTTCTCCGCGAAGGCGTAGTCGCCGCTCGAGAACTCCTGCCAGCTGGTCGTCTGGGTGTTGTTGATGACCGAGTTGGGCGCGTACCCCTTGTCCAGCCACTCCTTCCACAGCGACAGCGCGGACACCGCCTCGCCCGAGGCGATGTCGGTGAGCTGAGCGCCCGAGCCCCAGAACCACGGCAGGAACTGGAAGCTGCCCTCCTCGGTCCCGATCGCGGAGAACGTGATGCCCTTCTTGCCGGCCTTCTCCACCTTCGCGAGCGCCGCGGTCAGCGACGTCCAGTCCTTGACGGAGGCGATGTCCACCCCGGCTTCCTTCAGCACCTCCTTGTTGTAGTAGAGGGCAAGGGTGTTGGCGCCGATGGGCGTGCCGTAGGTCTTCGCGCCCGCCTGGCCGGCGGCGAGGAGGTTGGGGTCGACCTTCGAGGTGTCCAGCTTGTTGTCGTCGGTCGTGGTCAGTACGCCCGCCTCGGCCAGGGTGGACACGA
This sequence comes from Streptomyces sp. TRM68416, assembly GCF_014596915.1. GTDB lineage: Bacteria > Actinomycetota > Actinomycetes > Streptomycetales > Streptomycetaceae > Streptomyces. The sequence goes on along the minus strand of NZ_JACVWU010000032.1, from coordinate 2,182 downwards.
CGGGGTTGTCGACGATGAGGACGTCCGCGGAGTTGTCCTGCTGGGCCGCGAGCAGCGCCTTGTTCGTCAGGTCGCTGGTGTCGAAGGCGGTCCGCTTGATCTTCACGCCCGCCGTGGTGCCGCAGTCGTCCAGCAGCTTCGCCCAGGCCGAGCTCTTGTCGAACTGCGGGTAGGGGTCCCAGATGGTGTAGGTGCCGCTGTCCGCCCCTTCGGTGGAGGTGCTGCCCGAACCGGAGGAGCACGCGGTGGTGCCGGTGGCGACGGCGACGACGGTCATGGCTGCGGCGGTCAGGCGCCGTCTGGTGGTTCTGTTCATTGCGTGTTCCTCTGTGTTTCGGGCAAGGGGGTGCCGTGGGAGGGGCGATCAGCGATGGCTGAGCCTGTTGAAAAGAGCTGCGGTGGAGTGGGCCGGGATGAGGGGGCCGGAATGAGGTGGCGTGGGTGAGTGCGGCTAGTGGGCGGGGCCGGTGGCGGCGGGTCCGGTGCTGGACCGCAGTGAGATCGGTGGTGCGAGCAGGTGGTGTCGAGGGGCGGCGTCCGGGTGGTCCAGCCGCTCGATGAGCAGGTCGACGGCGAGCCGGCCCATCTGTTCCGCCGGTACGTCCGCCGCGGTGAGCTGCGGGGTCACCGTCTCCGCCCACCGGCCGGCCGCGACTCCGGTGACGGAGAAGTCGCGCGGCACATGGCGGCCCGCCTGCGCGAGCCCCCGGTAGAGACCGCCGAGCGCGGCCTCGTTCATGGTGACGAGGGCGCTGGTGGCGGGATCGTCGTACAGGATCTGCTCCAGGCAGGCCTGGCCGGAGGCGGCGTCGTCCCCGCAGCAGTACGTCCGCACGGTGAGCCCGCGTTCCGCCGCGGCCTTGGTGAACCCGTCCAGACCGCGGTGGGCTGACTCGTATCCGGCCCTCAGCAGCTGCTCGGGCCGGTTGACGAAGGCGATCCTGCGGTGGCCCATGTCCGCGAGGTGGTGGACACAGGCCTCCACCAGCGCGGTGTGGTCCAGGCCTACCGACCAGGTGCCTTCCGGGTGCGCGGTGCGTCCGATGGCGACGCAGGGGAAGCCCACCGCGTTCAGGTGTTCCACCCGGTCGTCCTCCAGGCGGATCTCCATCAGGATCGCGCCGTCGACCCGCCGCTCCCCCAGCAGCCGCTGGAACGAGCGGTCGCTGTCCACACCGCTCGGAGAGAGCAGTACGTCGTAGTCGTGGGCCGCGGCGGCCTCGACCACGCTGCCGATGAAGTCCAGCTGCATGCCGGTGTAGTGGTTGCCAGCCGGCGGGAAGACCAGACCAAGGGTGCTGGTCCGGCCGTTGGCAAGGGCCCGCGCACTGGCGTTGGGCCGGTAGCCCAGCTCGTCGATCACCCGCTGGATCTTCAGGCGGGTGTCCTCCGACACCGGACGCTTGCCGCTCAACGCGACGGACACGGTGCTGCGGGACACACCGGCCCGCTTGGCGATCTCACCGATGTTCACGGCGACTCCTTGCTCGGACTGCATGAAGCGCTCGAACCGCTTCAAGCAGTCCGACAGCCCCGGGGTGGGAGAAGGGGCTGAGGCGTACCGATTGTCGAACCGGTTCGCGTGAAGTGAAGTTAGGAGGGTCCTCGGACGGCTGTCAACGCCTGGAACCGAGCTGTTTTAACGAATCAGAAACCTGGTTCGGGGTATTGCTGTGCATTTTTTGCCCGCTGGTAACTTCTCCGAACCGGTTCGACCAGCGACGGCGTACTCCTCCCGGTGGGCGGATTCTCCCCGTGCGTCGGCATCGTGCGGAACAGCAGGCACTGCGGGCCGACGACGAGAACCCGAGGGCGGCCATGACGGGCCGAGCTCAAGCCGGGGCGCAGCGGGCCCCCCGCGATGAACGAGGTCTGCAAGCAAGGCGCCCGCCGCACCCCGACCATCGGCTCGACGCCCGCGGACGCCACCATCGTTGGGTCGGCGACGCCCCCGCGCGCCGACCGCGCGCCGCGGGAACGCCCGAGCCGCCTCCGGACCTGGTCTGTGACCAGCGCCGGAAATTACCTGCGACAGAAGCGTTGACTGGGTTACGTGAGGAACTTATCTTCTGGCCGAGATCACGAACTTCGTTCGAAATTACGACCACTATTCTCGGTGCCCCTTCGTCCCTCTCCACCCCGGCTCCAGCCCCAAAGGTTTCCAAGGGGGTACTCCGTGAGG
>NZ_JACVWU010000031.1 GCF_014596915.1 Streptomyces sp. TRM68416 | reverse complement strand
CGATGCGGGAGCGGTCCAGCGTCGCCGCCGAGCTGGAGATGAACTCCTTGCGCGGCGCCACGTCGTTGCCCATCAGCAGGTCGAAGACCTGCTCGGCGGCCTCCAGGTCGGAGAGGTTGATACGGCGCAGGGTGCGGTGGCGCGGGTCCATCGTCGTCTCGGCCAGCTGGTCGGCGTCCATCTCGCCGAGGCCCTTGTAGCGCTGGATCGAGTCCTTGTACCGGATGCCCTTGCTCTGGAACTCCATGAGCGTGTCCCGCAGCTCGCGGTCCGAGTACGTGTACACGTACTTGTCCTGGCCCTTCTTGGGCTGGACGACCTCGATGCGGTGCAGCGGCGGCACCGCGGCGAAGACCCGGCCGGCCTCGACCATGGGGCGCATGTAGCGCTGGAACAGCGTCAGCAGCAGACAGCGGATGTGGGAGCCGTCCACATCGGCGTCGGTCATCATGATGATCTTGCCGTAGCGGGCCGCGTCGATGTCGAAAGTACGGCCCGACCCCGCTCCTATGACCTGGATGATCGCGCCGCACTCGGCGTTCTTCAGCATGTCCGTGACGGACGACTTCTGGACGTTGAGGATCTTGCCGCGGATCGGCAGCAGCGCCTGGAACTCGGAGTTCCGGGCGAGCTTGGCGGTACCGAGCGCGGAGTCCCCCTCGACGATGAACAGCTCACTGCGGTCGACGTCGTCGCTGCGGCAGTCGGCGAGCTTGGCGGGCAGGGAGGAGGACTCCAGGGCGGTCTTCCGGCGCTGTGCGTCCTTGTGCTGGCGGGCCGCGATGCGCGTACGGGCGGCGGCGACGGCCTTCTCCATGACCACGCGGGCCTGGGCGGCGGCGTCGCGCTTCGTGGACGTCAGGAACGCCTTGAGTTCCTTGCTGATCACGGTGTTCACGATGCGGCGGGCCGCCGAGGTGCCGAGGACCTCCTTGGTCTGCCCCTCGAACTGCGGCTCGGCCAGGCGCACGGTGACGACCGCGGTGAGGCCCTCCAGGGCGTCGTCCTTGACGATGTCGTCCTCGGCGACGCGCAGCAGCTTCTTGGTGCGCAGCACCTCGTTCATCGTCTTGGTGACCGCCTGCTCGAAGCCGGCGACATGGGTGCCGCCCTTGGGCGTGGCGATGATGTTGACGAAGGACTTCAGCGTCGTGTCGTAGCCGGTGCCCCAGCGCAGCGCGACGTCGACGCCGAGTTCGCGGGTGACCTCGGTGGGGGTCATCTGACCGTGGTCGTCCAGGACCGGGACGGTCTCCTTGAAGGTGCCCTGACCGGTGAAGCGGAGGACGTCGCAGACGGCCTTGTCGGTGGCCAGGTACTCGCAGAACTCGCTGATTCCGCCGTCGAAGCGGAAGGACTCCTCGCCCTTGCTGCCGCCCTCGCCGAGGCCGTACTCGTCGCGGACGACGATGGTCAGGCCGGGGACGAGGAACGCGGTCTGGCGGGCGCGCTGGTGGAGCGTGTCCAGCGAGAGCTTGGCGTCCTTGAGGAAGATCTGGCGGTCGGCCCAGTAACGCACGCGCGTGCCGGTGCGGCTCTTGGGGATCTTCTTGGCCTTGCGCAGACCGCCCGTGGCGTCGAACTTGGCGTCGGGCCCGATGGCGGCGAAGGCGCCCGGGACGCCGCGCCGGAAGCTGACGGCGTGGGTGTGGCCGCCGCGGTCCACCTCGACGTCGAGCCGGGCGGACAGGGCGTTCACCACGGAGGCACCGACGCCGTGCAGGCCGCCGGAGGCCGCGTAGGAGCCGCCGCCGAACTTGCCGCCGGCGTGCAGCTTGGTCATGACGACCTCGACGCCGGAGAGGCCGGTCTTGGGCTCGACGTCGACCGGGATGCCCCGGCCGTTGTCCCGCACCTCGACGGAGCCGTCGTCGTGCAGGATCACCTCGATGTGGTCGCAGTATCCGCCCAGGGCTTCGTCGACGGAGTTGTCGATGATCTCCCACAGGCAGTGCATCAGGCCACGGCTGTCGGTCGAGCCGATGTACATGCCCGGGCGCTTGCGTACGGCCTCAAGCCCTTCGAGGACGAGCAGGTGCCGCGCGGTGTAGTTGGAACCGTCCCGGTCTGCTCCTGCCAGCAGCGCTGTGGACGGCACGGACGTCTCGGCGGTCACGCGGTTCGCTCCTCGCTGAATTTCAGGTGGGGCCCTTCTGGGTAAGGGCACGGCTTCGGTCGCCGCCAAGAGGGTACCGAGGCCTGGTAGAGCCGGTGTAACGCCACCCTCGTGTGGAACACAGACTAGTCCAGAGTCGCATGAGTGTTCGATCCCTCGATGGGGTGAAGTACATATCACGTTCCCTTACAGGCATGAACCATTTAGGCTCCGGGCACGTCCTCATGAACAAACCGGCAAGCCGGCCGGAGGGACCCGACCATGACCGACAGCGCGAAACCGTAAGCACCACAGACACGCAATACGGCACATTCGCCGCCAAACCCGGCAGCAGCCAGCCACCCCGGAAAAATTTCTCTCTGGGAGAAGCCGCGAGCGGGAACGTTTTGAGGCTGGTTGGATGTTGACCCTGGTACGACAGCTCGTCGAGCTAGAGAAGAGGCGACGTGACTACTGTTCTGACCCCCGCGAGCCCGCTGACGGCCGCTGACCGCTGCGACCGCTGCGGCGCCCAGGCGTACGTGCGCGTCGTCCTGCTGAGCGGCGGAGAACTGCTCTTCTGCGCCCACCACGGCCGCAAGTTCGAGCCGGAACTCAAGAAGATCGCCGCTGAGATACAGGACGAGACGGAGCGGCTGACGGCCGTTCCCGCGACCGCCTCCGAAGAAGACCGCTGACCGATCGCGTCCACGACGAGCCAGCTCCAGGCATAGGCCGGCGTACGGGCGGCTGCCCCTGACCTTTCAGGGGCAGCCGCCCGTACGCGTTGTGGCCGAGCCGCTCGGGCCGCCTCAGAAGGCTGTCAGCGGCCCTCCCGCGCCCCGGACGTCCCAGCGCAGGGCCGCGAGGATGTGGGAGACGCGCGCATAGACCCCGGGGCTTCCTGGGAGTGCGCAGCCGCGCCCCCAGGACACGAGCCCGACCAGCCGGCCCTCGGCGACCAGCGGCCCTCCGCTGTCACCCTGACAGGCGTCCCGGCCGCCGGTCACCTCTCCGGCGCACAGCATGCTCTCGGCGAGGTACGCGTCCCCGCCGGTGTTCGGGTAGGCCCTCTCGCACTGCCGGTCGGACAGCACGTGCAGGCGTGCCGCCCGCAGACTCCGCGCGTAGTCACCTCGCCCGGTGACGTCTCCCCATCCGTAGACCATGGCGGGTGCTCCCGCCCCGTAGGCCGGGTCACCGGCGGGCGCCATCGCGATGACCGACCCCTCCGGGAGGGGCTCGGCCAGCTTGAGTACGGCGAAGTCCCCGGCGTTGGTGACGTCGTCGTACTCCGGGTTCACCCACGTCTCGCGTACGGCGATCTCCTTGCCCTCGTCCGAGCGCAGATCCGTGCGGCCCGCGATGACCTTCAGGTCGCCGACCTGGTCCGGCGGGGAGCCCAGGACGTCCTCGCGCAGACAGTGGGCCGCGGTGAGCACGGTGTGCGGGCCGACGGCCGCACCGCCGCAGAACTGGCCCGCGCGCATACCTCCGAACCGGTCACGGCTGGACAGCGCGACGGTCCAGGGACTGTCCGACACGTCCACCGGGAAGCCGCCCACGACGACACTGTCGGGGGCGACGGGGGCGGCGGACGCGCGCGGTATGGCGGCCACGGCTGCCGCCAGGACCAGCGGTCCCGCCAGCAGCCGGACGAAGGGACGACGCATGGATGCTCCTCACTCACAGGTGGTCGTGGGAGACCCAGAGTGATCCAGCGCGCCCCGCCGCGCACCCGCGCGCGAGCACACGAAGGCCCGGCTCCCTCTCGGGGAACCGGGCCTTCGGCGTCGTAGGGCCGCGACCTAGTCGAGGTAGTCGCGCAGCACCTGGGAACGCGACGGGTGGCGCAGCTTCGACATGGTCTTGGACTCGATCTGGCGGATGCGCTCGCGCGTCACGCCGTACACCTTGCCGATCTCGTCGAGGGTCTTCGGCTGACCGTCGGTGAGACCGAACCGCATGGAGACGACGCCCGCCTCGCGCTCGGACAGGGTGTCGAGGACCGAGTGCAGCTGCTCCTGGAGGAGCGTGAAGCTGACCGCGTCGGCCGGGACGACGGCCTCGGAGTCCTCGATGAGGTCACCGAACTCGCTGTCGCCGTCCTCGCCCAGCGGGGTGTGCAGCGAGATGGGCTCGCGGCCGTACTTCTGGACCTCGATGACCTTCTCGGGGGTCATGTCGAGTTCCTTGGCCAGCTCCTCCGGGGTGGGCTCGCGGCCCAGGTCCTGGAGCATCTGGCGCTGCACGCGCGCGAGCTTGTTGATGACCTCGACCATGTGCACCGGGATACGGATGGTGCGGGCCTGGTCGGCCATGGCGCGGGTGATGGCCTGACGGATCCACCAGGTGGCGTACGTGGAGAACTTGTAGCCCTTGGTGTAGTCGAACTTCTCGACCGCGCGGATCAGACCGAGGTTGCCCTCCTGGATGAGGTCCAGGAAAAGCATGCCGCGGCCGGTGTAGCGCTTGGCCAGGGAGACCACCAGACGGAGGTTGGCCTCCAGGAGGTGGTTCTTGGCGCGGCGCCCGTCCTCGGCGATGATCTCCAGCTCGCGCTTGAGCTTCGGGGCGAGCTTGTCGGCGTTGGCCAGCTTGTCCTCGGCGAACAGGCCCGCCTCGATGCGCTTGGCGAGCTCGACCTCCTGCTCGGCGTTGAGCAGGGGGACCTTGCCGATCTGCTTCAGGTAGTCCTTGACCGGGTCGGCGGTGGCACCGGCCGCGGCGACCTGCTGCGCGGGCGCGTCGTCCTCGTCCTCGTCGGAGAGCACGAATCCGGCGCTCTCGGCGCCCTCGGGCTCGCCCTCGCCGGGCTTGGCCTCCTCGAGGACCTCGTCCTCGACGATCTCGACGTCGTCCTTCTTGGCGGCGGTCTTCTTCGCCGCCGTCTTCTTGGCGGCGGTCTTCTTCGTGGCCGCCTTCTTGGCGGTCGTCTTCTTGGCGGCGGCCTTCTTCACGGGCGCCTCGTCCTCGACGGCGGCGGCGTCGGCGGCAGGAGCCGCCGGCGTGGCGGTGGCGGTGGCCTTCCTGGTGGTCACCGCCTTCGCCGCGACCGTCTTGGTGGCGGTGCGCTTGGCCGGACTCTTCGCTGCGACGCTCTTTCGGGTGCGCTTGGGCTCCGCGGCACTGACCATCAGCGTCACACCCTCTTCCTCGAGGATCTGGTTGAGGCTGCGCAGTACGTTCTTCCACTGAGTGGCCGGAATCTGGTCAGCTTCGAAGGCCCGACGCACGTCATCGCCGGCGATCTGCCCCTCAGCCTTTCCCCGCTCAATGAGCGCCATGACAGAGACGGACTCGGCGATCTCCGGCGGGAGCGTACGGGATGTGCTGGCCGACACGAACAACCTCTCGGAACGTTGGAAAACGGCTTCCGGCCCCGTCCACGGCGGACAGGAGCCGACCACCGGCCTTGGGGATGGGCCGACGGCGCGGGCGGGGGCCGGGAAGATGCACAGCGCCTTGTATGGCGTCCGTATTCCCTCCGCGGCTGTCACCTCTTAGGTCATCGCGTTGTTCCCACGAGCGTTACGCCCAATCTGCGTGTCCCGAGTCACACCCCGTAAGCGTTCAAAACCTGTCAGACACGGTCGGATAAGGGCAATGAGGGCTTGCGCCCGAGGCAGGGCACGGGTGTCGCCGCCTGGTCGCACCGTCGGACCCCGCAGGATCACCCGGGATCCTGCGGGGTCCGACGGGAGGCGGCTCGCCGGCCCGGCGATGCCACAGGAGGGGGGAGGCATCCCAGGGCCGCGCCGCCCGCGGGTGCGCGGTCAGTGCTCGCGCGGGGCGGGCACCACGCGCTCCACCTCGGGGTGGACGGTGAGCAGCTGCCGCGTGGCCGCCTCGGCCCCCGCGCCGTCTCCGGCGGCGAGGGCGTCGACGATCCTCGCGTGGTGCGCCAGGGACGCCTCGTTCGGCCGGTCACAGCCCGTGACCGGGCCGCCGGAGACCTGAAGCGCGGCGGACACGATCCCGGAAAGGTGCTCCAGCATGCGGTTGCCGGCGACCTGGATGAGCAGGGAGTGGAACTCGGCGTCCGCGCGGGAGAAGGTGAGCGCGTCGCCCTGCCCCATGGCGTGGCCCATGATCTCCACCATGTCGGCCAGGCGCTGCTGCACGTCCTCGCGCCCGTGCCCGGCGGCGAGCCGCGCGGCCAGCGGCTCGATCGTCCAGCGCAGCTCGGTCAGCTCGCGACGCTGGTCGTCGCGCTGCGGCCCGAAAGCCCGCCATTCGATGATGTCCGGGTCGAGAAGATTCCAGTCGCTGACGGGACGCACGCGCGTGCCGACGTTCGGCCGGGCGCTGACCAGCCCCTTGGCCTCCAGCACGCGCAGCGACTCACGCACGACGGTACGGGAGACCTCGAAACGCTGGCCGATCTCCTCGGGCACCAGCGGGCGGTCCGCTCCCAGGTCGCCGGAGACGATCATCTGGCCGAGTTGCTGGACGAGTTGGCCGTGCAGCCCGCGCCCGCGGCTGCCCGCGGCGCGCCGGCCCACGCGGCCCAGCTCCGGCTCCGCGCCCTCCCAGGAGGGGGCTCCGACGCGGTCGGCGACAGGGGCCTCGGCGTAGGGGTAGCGGTCGAGTTCGCCCGGGCCGGCCAGACCGGAATCGGCGGCGCGGGCGGCGGTCATCATGGTGTGCGCAAGGGTACTCACGGATCCTTTGTCGGCGCCCTCTCCAACTGCCTTGAGGTCTTTGGTGAAAAGCACACGAAAGGGTGATCGCTCACCCCGTCGCAATTGACGCCTTATCGGAAAGAAATGGGCTTTCCACGGGGAGTTGCGCACACGCCGGATCCGGAAAGGGCGCGGACGGTCGTCATCGGGCCCGGGAGCGCAGGGTTGTGAGCAGATACGCGCAGAGCAGGGCGGTCAGCGACAACGTCAGTGCGCCGCCGACGGGTTGGGCGACCAGGCGCGCGGCGGCCGCCAGCCAGCGCTCACCGCCGAAGGGCCACTGCGTCAGCAGCACCTCACGCACCCGCAGCGGAAACCCGGCCGCCGTTCGCACGGCAGCTCCCTCCACGGCCTTCTGTACGAGGGGTACGACGATCACAGGTACGGCGACCACCGCGGCGAACCCGGCCGAGGCGGACCGGAAGACTCCGGCGGCCAGCACCCCGGCCCAGGCACAGCCGACCACCAGTCCGATCCAACTCGCGCTCAGCGCGAGCCAGTCCGCGGGAACCTGCGCGAGCTCCCGTCCGTAGACGAGATAGAGCACTTCGGCGTCGCATCCCAGCGTGAGAAGGGCCAGGAGCAGCGCGGTGCCCCCGGAGACCAGGAGCTTGGCGGCGAGCAGTCCCAGCCGACGGGGCACGGTACCGCGGTCCGCCGCCAGGGCGGGGTGGCGGAACTCGTCGCCGAAGGCGAGCGCGCCGAGCAGCCCCGCGCCGAGCGCCGCGGGCGGCAGCGGCAGTTCCCGAGGCCACGCGGCCAGCAGGCGCGGCTGCGGGGTGTGCCCGATGCGGGCCAGCAGTACGGCGGTGAGGGCGGACACCACGAGCACGGCGGCCCCGATGAGGAACCCCGTGCCGACTCCGGCGGCCCGGCGAAGTTCGTAGCGGAGCGGACGCAGCGGGCTGGGGGCGGGGCGTACGGAGATGGGCGGCGGGAGGGAGGGGAGGGGGGCGAGGGGGCGGGGGCCGGAGGGGCGGGGCGGCTGCCGGGGGCGGACGTCCGGCTGGGTCTGCGCGGGCGGCGACGCTGCGGGTGCGTCGGCGGATGTCCGGTCCGTTGTGGCCGAATCGACGGACGGCCGGCCGGTTGCGGGCGAATCGACGCACGCCCGGCCGGTCGCGGGCGAATCGACGCACGCCCGGCCGGTCGCGGGCGAATCGACGCACGCCCGGCCGGTCGCGGGCGAATAGACGGACGGCCGGCCGGTTGCGGGCGAATAGACGAACGGCCGGGCCGTGTCGTGGGCGGGTGCGGTGCCCTGAACTGCCGGCTGCGGGGGATCGGGCTCTTTCGCCGCTGGGGCACCAGGTCCCATGTCCCCGATTTCGTCCGCGAGTTGGTGGACGAGAATGCCGTGCCGGAAGGCAAGCTCCCCGACGTCGGCGCAGGTGCTGCCGTACACGGCGAGACGGTTGCCCTCCTCGCGGACGATCTCGACGGAGCGCTGTGCGGTGCGGGCCTCCTTGGCGAGCAGTGCCGCGAGGCGGGCGGCGTGCGGGGTACGGACGGCGACGCGGGGGCGCAGGCGGGTGCGGGCGAAGTCGGCGGCCTCCTGGTCGGCGACGAGTCGGCCCCGTTCCAGTGTGATGACCCGGTCGGCCGTGCGCGCCGCCTCCTTGGGGTCGGCGGTGGTCAGCAGCACCGTGCCACCCTGGGTGGCGTGGGCGCGCAGCACACCGTGCAGCCAACGGCTCTCCCGGGCGGACAGTCCGTCGGCGGGATCGTCGAGCACGAGGGTGTGCGGATCGGCGAGCAGCGCGCAGGCCAGTCCGAGGCGGCGGTCCATACCGCGTGAGAGCGTGCCCAGGCGTTCGTCGCGCAGGCTGACCAGGCCGACGACCTCCAGGACTTCGTCGGCACGGCGCACCGGAACGCCGGCCGCGGCGCACAGCATGCGCAGGTGACCGCGGACCGAGCGGGCCGGATGTCCCGGCACATCGCCCAGGAGCACACCGACCTCACGTGACGGATGGGCGATCCGGTGCAGTGGACGGCCTCTGAAGTAGGTGAGCCCACGGCCCTGTTGGAGTTCGAGCATGAGTCTGAGCGCCGTCGTCTTGCCCGCCGCGGGTGCACCGAGCAGCGTGGTGACATGGCCCGCGCGCGCCTCGAAGGAGACGTCGTCGACGGCGGGCGGAAGCTCCTTGCGCGGGTTGCTGGTCAGTCCGAAGGCCTGGATCACCCGAAGCAAGATAGCGCGCTATGTCCGTTTTTTCGGGTACCGCAAGGCCCGCTCCCCGGGCGGCAGTCGGCCGACTCGGCCCCGGTTCGCCGTTCGCTCTCCCGGCCCGGTCCGGACACCCTCCCTTCCGGTCCTCGCCTCAGACTTCGGGGCGCAGCATCGGAGGGTTGAGCAAGGTGGCTCCGCCGGCCCGGAAGAGTTGGGCGGGGCGTCCGCCCTGCCGGGTGGTGGTGCCGCCGGTGGGAACGAGGAAGCCGGGGGTGCCGGTCACCTTGCGGTGGAAGTTGCGCGGATCGAGGGCCACACCCCAGACGGCCTCGTAGACGCGTCGCAGCTCGCCGACGGTGAACTCGGTGGGGCAGAACGCCGTGGCAAGCGACGAGTACTCGATCTTGGAGCGGGCGCGCTCCACCCCGTCCGCCAGGATCTGTGCGTGGTCGAAGGCGAGCGGCGCCACGGGTTCGCCGTCACGGCCGTAGCCGCCCTGCTGGAGCAGTTCCTCGACCGGTGCCCAGCGGGCGTTGCTGGCGTCGCCGCCCGCGCGGGGGGCGGGCAGGTCGGGGGCGAGTGCGAGGTGGGCGACGCTGACCACGCGCATGCGCGGGTCGCGCTTGGGGTCGCCGTACGTCGCGAGCTGCTCCAGGTGCGCACCGTTGTCCTGGACGGGCACGGCGGGGTCGTGGGCGCGCATGCCGGTCTCCTCGGCCAGCTCGCGCGCGGCCGCCTGGGCCAGGTCTTCATCGGCCCGCACGAATCCGCCGGGGAGGGCCCAGCGCCCCTGGAACGGCGGCTCGCCCCTGCGTACCGCCAGCGCGCACAGGGCATGGCGGCGCACGGTCAGCACGACCAGGTCCACGGTGACGGCGAAGGGCGGAAAGGCTGACGGGTCGTAGGGCATGCGGCGATCATAGTCGTCTTCCTGACGATAAACACTCCCCTCGTCGGTCGCATCGATGGCTGATCCATTGCGCTGCGGGACATGGCTCCGCTTCCGTTCCGGGCGGTCGTGGCCGGGACCGTCCCCGGAGGTCACACCCCCAGTTGCAGCCCGTCGGCCGCCTCCTCGACCATGGCGAGGCCCAGTCGGCCGACCCGCACGGAGAAAGGTGCTCCGGCGACCCGCAGACCGGTGAGGACGATCTCCCCGAGCGGTGCGCTGCGTGCCGGGCGGAGGGTGACCGTCCCTGCCGGGGCATCGGGGCGGATCCCCACGAGCGCGGTCAGAAGCTGCACCCCGGCCGCCGCCGCGGTGGCGGCCGGCCGGCAGGCCGCCGGGTGGGGAAGAGGAGCGCTCCCGTCGGTGCGCTGCTCCCCCGCGTACATCTCCGGCATGCGGTGCCCGAAGGCCTCGGCCGCTGCCAGGGTGCCGCGCAGCAGCGCGTTCGCCTCCTTCTCGTATCCGGCGGCGATCAGGCCCGCCACGGCGACAGCCGTCTCGTGGACCCGTACGGCACCACTGCGGTGACCGAACGGGTTGTGTCCCGCCTCCTTCGCGCCCAGACCGCGCAGCCCCCAGCCGGAGTCCATGGCCGGGCCGCCGAGCAACCGGGCGAGTTGCTCGGTCTGCACCTTGTCGAGCAGCCCGGGCGCCTGTTCGCCGCCGCCCAGCAGGCCGGTGTCGAGGAGGTGGACGGCGCTCGCGCCCAGATGCGGCACGAGGCGCCCGTCCGACAAACGGGCTGCCGCCGGTCGGCCGCCCCCTAGGTCGTCGATCCAGAACTCCTGCTGGAACGACGCCCGCAGACTCCTGGCCCACTCCCGCAGCCAGGCGCCGCCCGGCCTGCCGGACGAGTCGAGCAGATCCGCGCCCAGCAGCGCCGCACGATGGGCGTGTGCCTGGGTTTCGCAGCGGGCGGGCCCTCCGGGCTGCGGGTCGCACAGATACGTGCCGTCGCCCACGCTGTTGCGCAGCCAGGCCAGGCACTGCTCGGCGGACGGCAGCAGTTCCTCCGCCTCCTGCTCGGGGAGCCCCCAGCGGCGCGCCTCCGCGAGCAGGACCGGGAAGAGCAGCGTCGCCTCCGTACCCGTACAGCTCGGCGGCAGATGCGTGCCCGCGTCCCGGCGCGGACCCGGGATCATTCCGGCTCGGGGCGCCGGTGCCTGGAGCTGGGTGCGGGCCAGGGTGCGCAGCGTGCCCGTGGCGAGCCGGGTACCGAGGGGCAGCGCCATCCGGGCCGCAGCGAGCGCCTCTGCCGGGGCCAGGCCGCAGCGCCAGGGCACACCTGCGGCGAGGTGGCTGTCGGAGGGGTGGGCCGGATCGCGCAGCAGCAGGGCCTGGAGGTCTTCGACGCTCGTCCGCAGCAGGGCCTGGACGCCCGGGTGGTCACCCGCGGCCCGCGCCGGGGCCAGGGGGGTCGTCGCCGCCCGGCCCACGGCCCGGACGGGCCCCGCCCCGTCCGGTCGCACCCGTAGTTCCACGCTCGCGCTGCCGCCGGGTGGCAGCTCGAACTCCCAGCGCAGCAGCCCCGCCGAGGCCAGCGCGTCGGAAGGCGGCGGCTCGGCAGTCACGCAGGCGTTTCCCGCGGCGCTCGACCAGCGCAGGCCGGAGTCGTGGACGCTGGCGGACAGTTCGGGCCCGGTGGCGCCGGAGGCGATGGCGCCGAGAGGTGCCAGATCCGTCCCGAGGGCGACCTCGACCGGCAGGCGCAGGGGGCGGACGGCCGCGCTGCGGAGCGTGATCCGCTCGGTGCCCTCCGCGTGGCGGATCCGCTCGACCACGACGTCCGGATCCGGACCGGAGTCCGGGGAGGCCCGCAGGGTGCCGACGAAGCGGGCCTGGTCCGCGGCGGTCATCCGGGCGTGGATCGCGAGCGGTTCGCGACCCGCGACGCGCACCTGGCACCGGGAGAGCACCCGCTTGCCCGCTCGGTAGAACCCTTCCAGCCCCTGCCCGGTCAGCTGCCCCTGATCGGTGGAGATCGCGAGTCCGGGGAGGGCGATGCAGATCATGGCGGTGTGGGTGGACGGCAGGTCGATGGGGCGGCGTGGTTGCGGCGCCGGTGGCTGCGGCTGTACGGGAGGGGAGCCGGCCGGGGGTGGTGGCGGGCGGTGGGAGCGGGGTGGGAATGCTCGGTCGGGGCCCGCAGGGTCCGGGACGGGGGGTGCTGCGGTGCGGGAACGGAAATCCGGTGCGGCGGCCCCTGCGGCACGCACAGCGGGTCCTGCCGCACGCACACCGGATCTTGCCGCACGCTCAGTGGATCCTGCCGCACGCTCAGTGGGCTCCTGCTGAAAGCCGCCAGATTCCGAGGTATGTCCGCGAGATGCTCCCTGGTCGCGATCCGGCAGGGCCGAGGCGTGCCCGAACGAGCCCATGCCGAAGTCGGGAGAGCCTTGTTCGCGTCCGCGCGGCGCCGGGCCGGGGCGCGGAAAGCCCGGGCCGGTCGGGTCCGTGCCGTCCGGGGGGCGCGGCCTGCCGTGGTCCGGGCCGACGGGTGCCCTGGACCGGCCGGCGGGCGAGTGGTCGTCGGCGGCGAAGGGCGGAGTCGGCTGATGCATGGGGCGGCTTCCTCTGCGCGCTGTGCGCCTCGGGCGTGTGCGGCGCCGGGTGGGAGTTCCGGAGGTACCTGGGCAGGGCGGCGGCACGCCCGGTCCAGGCGATCCGCCACTCAGGTGAACGGGGTGACGCTCCTCCGGGTCACGCCCGAGAGCGGGTAACCCGACCGAATGGCGGCGGTTCCCCGAATCCGCCGCGAGCACGGTTCGCGGTGCTCCGTGGATCATCGGACGACCGCCGTCGAGCGGACAGCACCGCGTGGTCTGTGCTGTGCGGGTGCTCACTCCTCCCCCTGGGTATCCGTGCTCTCCGGGCGGGCCGCTCCGGGGCAGGTGCCACGGCGGCGCACGACGTCTTTGCCCGAAGGGCGCGGACGTGTCCGGGCAGGCCGCGCGGACAGGGGGTGCGTGCCTGCCTTGGGTGAGCGTGGGCGCGGCACCCTTGTTGCCTTGCGCCGTCCTTCTGCTGCGGCCGGTCCCGCGGCGGCGTCGGCCGGTGTCGGGGCACGCTCGCCCTGCCGCCCGGACGTCTGCGACGGTGCTGTGGATGCGGTGGCGGGTGCCACGGCATCAGGGTTGCTCTGCACGGCGTCGAGTGGCTCGGTCGGCGTTGCCGCACGGCCCGTGCGTTCCGCGCGCAGGCAGCGGCGGATCGACTCGGGGTCCAGGCCCTCGTTGCAGGCCTGGTGCAGGAGGCGGGCGAAGAGGTAGCCGGGATCCGCGCCGAGTGCCATCGCGAGCGCCTCCCTGGCCTCCAGGTCGTCACCCGTGGACCAGGCGACCCAGCCGGCGAGGGTGAGCGGCGCCGCGGCGTGCTCGCCGTACGGGCCGACGCAGCGGCGCGCCAACGCCCGCCAGAGCCGGAGGGCAGGTGCGGCCTCGTCGCCCTCCATCCACTCCGCGGCGCGATCGCGGGTCGCGCGGTCCTGCAGGCCGAGGATCAGCGCGGCCGCTTCGTCGTGGGTGAGGAGTCCATCGTCGCGGAGGTCCGACGTGAGCGCGCCGGCGAGAGCGGGTGCGTCGGCGAGGCGCTTCATGACCCGCGCCGCCAGTTCCATGGTTTCCGCGGCCACTTCGCCGCGGCCGACGCCGTCGAGGAGCCTGGGGACCAGGGACATGCTGGCGGTGTCCAGGGCGACTTCCTGTTCCAGGGCGGCCGCGGTCTCCCAGGGAAACAGCCTGGCGCGCAGCTCCCGCAGTGTGCCGCGCACCTGCAGACCGGCGTAGGTGGCGGCTGCGGCCAGCACGGAGGTGCCGGGCAGGCCCATCGAGGTGCCCTGCGGTGGGCAGCAGCGTTCGTCGGCGCAGCAGTACGACCAGAAGCGGCCGTCCGAGATGCACAGGGCCTCGATCACCGGGACGTCGAGGTGTCCGCACTCGGTGCGCAGCTTCTGGGCCAGGGGCCGCAGCCGCTCCATGACGTCTCGGCCGGTCTCGCCCGGTGCCGGTTCCTGGCAGAGGTAGGCGACCATCTGCTCGGGCCGGGCGCCTCGGCGTTCGCTGCCGATCACCAGTCCGTGGGCGAGCTGCCGGGCCGCGGGCGGCCAGTCCTCCGGGTTCGTCGGGATGCCGAGCCGGGCCCGGCCTCCGAAGCGTCCGCGCCCGTCCCGGTCGTGGAGGGCGACCAGCACGATGCTGTCCTCCGGGCGGTACCCGAGCAGGTAGGGCAGCGCGTCGGCCAGTTCGGCGGGGGTGCGCAGGGTGACCTGTGGGGCGCCGTGCCCCGCGTAGGCACTGCACTCGAGGCGATCGGTGCGGTGGGCGGCCCCGGCGTCGGTGTCCTGCGGGAGGGAGTCGGTGGGGTCGAAGGGCTTGTGGTGGCGGATGAAGTGACTGTTTTCGGGGTTTCCAGCGGTTTCGCCGTGATTCGTCATGCGCAGACGATCTCGCGAATTGCGAGATTCCGCTTTGCCCTGTGGATAACTCCAATCAGGGACACGTCAAATCCACAGCAGGCTCGGATTGTCGGTGCCTTCCTGTTGTATGGGACGCATGGAGCACACGAACAACGCGGAACTCCGGGCGGCTGCCGATACGGTCCTCGCCCGCCTCGTCGGGGACGCCACCGGCGCGGCACGACTGCGCGAGGACCAGTGGCTGGCGATCGAGGCGCTGGTCGCCGACAGACGTCGGGCCCTGGTCGTCCAGCGCACGGGGTGGGGCAAGTCCGCGGTCTACTTCGTGGCCACGGCACTGCTCCGGGCCCGGGGCAGCGGCCCGACCGTGATCGTCTCCCCGCTCCTCGCGCTCATGCGCAACCAGGTCGACGCCGCGGCCCGGGCCGGCATCCATGCGCGCACCATCAACTCCTCCAACACCGAGGAATGGGACACCGTCCAGGACGAAATCGCCGCGGGCCAGGTCGACGTCCTGCTGGTCAGCCCGGAACGACTGAACAACCCGGACTTCCGCGACCAGGTCCTGCCCAAGCTCGCCGCCGCGACCGGCCTCCTCGTCGTGGACGAGGCCCACTGCATCTCCGACTGGGGCCACGACTTCCGCCCGGACTACCGGCGGCTGCGCACCATGCTCGCCGACCTGGCACCGGGAGTGCCGGTGCTCGCGACCACCGCCACCGCCAATGCGCGCGTGACCGCCGATGTCGCCGAGCAGCTCGGCACCGGTGGTACGTCCGACGCCCTGGTGCTGCGCGGCCCTCTGGACCGGGACAGCCTGAGCCTGGGCGTGCTGCGGCTCCCGGACGCCGCGCACCGCATGGCGTGGCTGGCCGATCACCTCGACGAACTGCCGGGTTCCGGGATCGTCTACACGCTCACCGTGGCCGCCGCCGAGGAGGTCACCGCCTTCCTGCGGCAGCGGGGGCACACCGTCTCCTCGTACACGGGCAAGACGGAGAACGCCGACCGGCAGCAGGCCGAGGACGACCTGCTCGCCAACCGGGTGAAGGCCCTGGTCGCCACGTCCGCGCTCGGCATGGGCTTCGACAAGCCCGACCTCGGCTTCGTCGTCCACCTGGGCTCCCCTTCCTCCCCCATCGCCTACTACCAGCAGGTCGGCCGTGCCGGACGAGGTGTCGAGCACGCCGAGGTGCTCCTGCTCCCGGGTCCGGAGGACGAGGCGATCTGGCAGTACTTCGCCTCCCTCGCCTTCCCTTCCGAGGACTTGGTGCGCCGCACGCTCGACGTCCTCTCGCGCGCGGACAGGCCCTTGTCGCTGCCCGCCCTGGAACCGCTGGTGGAGCTGCGCCGATCACGCCTGGAGACCATGCTCAAGGTCCTCGACGTCGACGGCGCCGTCCAGCGGGTCAAGGGTGGCTGGATCGCCACCGGGCAGCCGTGGACGTACGAGGCGGAGCGCTACGACTGGGTGGCCCGCCAGCGCAAGGCCGAACAGCAGGCGATGCGCGAGTACGCGTCGACGACCGGCTGCCGCATGGAGTTCCTGCAGCGCCAACTGGACGACGAGGGCGCCAAGCCCTGCGGCCGCTGCGACAACTGCGCGGGCGCGCGCTTCGGTGCGGACACGTCCACGGCGGCGTTGGACGCCGCACGCAGTGATCTGGGCCGGGCGGGCGTCGAGGTGGAGCCGCGCCGCATGTGGCCGACGGGGCTTCCGGCGATCGGTGTCGAGCTCAAGGGCCGCATTCCGCCCGGCGAGCAGGCCGCTCCCGGACGGGCCCTGGGCCGGCTCTCGGACATCGGCTGGGGCAATCGGCTACGGCCGATGTTCGCGCCGCAGGCTCCGGACGGTCCCGTGCCGGACGACGTGGCCAAGGCTGTCGTGGACGTCCTCGTGGACTGGGCCAAGGGACCCGGCGGCTGGGCCTCGGGGGCGGCGGACGCCCAGGCGCGTCCCGTGGGCGTCGTCACCATCGCCTCACGCACCCGCCCCCGGTTGATCGACTCCCTGGGGGCACACATCGCCGAGATCGGCCGACTGCCGCTGCTCGGCTCGGTGACGTACACCGGCGACACCCCGCCGGTCTCGCGGAGCAACAGCGCACAGCGGCTGAAGGCCCTCGACGGGGCGCTGACCGTACCGCCGGAACTTGTGTCCGCCCTCGAGGGGGCGCACGGCCCGGTCCTCCTCGTGGACGACTTCACCGAGACGGGCTGGACCCTCGCGGTCGCGGCCCGCATGCTCCGCCGGGCCGGCGCCCAGGGGGTGTTGCCTCTGGTCCTGGCCGTACAGGGCTGATCGAGCGCCGCAGGCCGGTACCGCGCGAGCGCACGCCGTCGTCGCGCACCGTCATCGCACTCCCTCACCGCTCACTGCGATGGCGGACAGCGATGGCGGACTGCGATGGCGCGCTGTCTTGGCCGCGGACCGCTCGTGCCGCCGCAGACAGCCGTTGTTCAGGGAGAGTTGGGTAGTGGCCTCGAGCGCTCCTCGTCCAGCGCGGCTGCCCCACGCATCGCAGGATGGCACACGGGGTAGGGATATAAGTCGCGGATCACCAGATACCGGTCGGCGGCCCCAATTGCTCGTTGCCGCAACCAAGTTCGACAGGAAGAATTGAACTCCGCTCCCCGCGCGACTTGTCCGTGGTCCGGCAGGGCTCCGTTGCGGTGTGCGCTCCCCCGAATCCGACCCCGCCCGCAGTGTGGGCGTGTAGCCGAAGGGAGGACCGTGACCTTCGGATTCACTCCGTCACCCGCGGCATCCACGTCGACCTCTGCCGACTTGTCCGCCGCCCCTCTGGCCCGCATGCTCGAACCCGCGGAGTGGGCCGCTGCCGGGATCCCGCTGCTGCGCAATCCACGCGAGGTGGTCAGCGGACTGCACGCGCGCCACCACCCCAAGCCGGAGACGGCCGTCGTGGCCGTCCTGGACTCCGACGAGCGGCTTCGGGCCAGCGCCTCGTTCACACGCCGGTCGGCTCCGGCCGACGGCTGGATGTTCCGCAACGCCCTGCTCGCCCAGCTGCGCCGGGTCATCCCGCACGATCTGCGCCGGCGGACGCCCGTGCGCACCGCCGTCCTGCTCTACTGCCGTGACGGCGACGCGCGTTGGACGCAGGAGGACGGAGCGTGGATGTGGGGCCTGCGTGACGCCTGCACCTTGCACGGCCTGCGCTGTGGTGCGTACATCACGCTGACACGGGACGGCTGGCAGGTCCTCGGCGAGGGCCGGGGCGGACGCCGTCCCCACGCGGATTCCGCGCCGGAGCCGTTCGCCACCTCCGAGTCACCGCCTCCCCTGCCGCGCACGGGTGGCGCCGCCTCGGAGATCCTGCGCCGGGCGGCCGCCCGCTGACTCCACGGTCATGGTTCCGACAGTCCTCCGACGGAACGTTCCTCCATCGGTAGGACCGTCTCCCGCACGACGCCACCGAACCACCGTGTCCGCACGCCCAGCGACCAGCCCGCACGTCGGGCTTGCACCACGACGACCGGCCGATACATCGGCGCAGAACGACCGGCCGACACCTCGACAGGGCGTGCCGAAGCGGCCGGGCGCCTGGGCGCACAGGCCCTCAGCGCTCACCCGCGCATGCGGAAACCCCCACCGTGCGGTGCCGCCGCAGCGGCGCCTTCCCCCTGCGCTCCCGGGCGAACCGGAAACGGCTCAGACGCCCGCGCCCAGCACCGAGTTGATCTGCTGCGGGTCACCGCAGACGATCAGCAGGGCGCCGGCCCGGCCGAGAGCCAGGGGCAGAGCTGCGGCCGCAGTGGTGTCGGGTCCACCGTTCACGGCGACCACTACCACGGCACGCGAGGCCGCACGGTCCGCGACGGCGGCGTCCGCGTAGAACACGTCGTCACCGGCGTCGTGCTGCGCCCAGTAGGAGGCTTCGCCGAAGGACAGCTCGTGGGCGGCCCACGGATGCTGCTCACCGGTAGTGATCACCAGTACGTCGCCAGGGGCACGGCCCGACTCCAGCAGCAGGTCGACGGCTTCCTCGGCAGCATCGAGCGCACCCTCGGCCGAGGCCGGGATCAACTGGATCTGCGGAGTCGCCGAGGCCGGAGCGGAGGCGGGGACAGCCGGACCGGCGGGTCCGGGCTTGGCCGGAGTCGCGTCACGGGGCGTCCGTTGCGCCGGTGCCGTGGGCCGCAGGGGCCCGGGGCGACCAGGACGGGGCGGAGCCGCGGGGCGGGGTCCGGGTACGGGGCGGGGGGTCGGCGCGGTGCGGCCGCTGGCCGGCGTGGCGCGGGGACCCTGGGCACTCTCGTGAATCTGAGGCTCCTCGGGAATGAGAGGCATGGGCTGATATTTATCAAACGTTGGTGCGGCTCACGTGAACGGGTGGCACATGAGTGCGAACGGAACGGTCAGAAATCGAAGCCGAGCTGTCCCTCGATCTCCGGAACACTCCGTTCCGCCCAGCTGCGGACCTTCTTGAGATGCCGCCACCGGGGCAGCGCATCAAGATACGCCCACGACAATCGGTGGTACGGGGTGGGGCCCCGCTCCTCCAGTGCGGCCTTGTGCACGGGCGACGGATACCCGGCATTGTCCGCGAAACCGAAGTCTGCATGGTCGATACCCAGTTCGGCCATCATTTTGTCGCGCTGAACCTTGGCGATCACCGAAGCCGCCGCCACCGCCACACACGACTGGTCCCCCTTGATCACCGTGCGGACCCGCCAGGGGGCGCCGAGGTAGTCGTGCTTCCCGTCGAGGATCACCGCCTCGGGACGGACCGGCAACGACTCAAGAGCCCGCCCGGCAGCCAGCCGCAGCGCGGCCGTCATCCCAAGGGCGTCGATCTCCTCCGGGGACGCATGCCCCAGGGCATAGGACGTCACCCACTTCTGCAGCTCCAGGGCAAGCTCGTTGCGACGCTTGACGGTGAGCAGTTTGGAGTCGGTGAGGCCATCGGGGGGCCGACGCAGTCCGGTGACCGCTGCACAGACGGTGACGGGGCCGGCCCAGGCGCCGCGCCCTACCTCGTCGACACCGGCAATGATCTTCGCTCCGGTCGTTGCGCGAAGAGAGCGCTCGACGGTGTGAGTAGGTGGTTCGTACGGCATGGCGCCCTTAGCGTACGCCGCCCGGATCACCCGGCGATACCCCGGTTTCCCCGAGTGACGCCACGCCTTTCCGAACCCCGCGGTCAGTCCGCGCCCGGCCTGAGCAGCGGCAGCATCAGCTGGTCGATCATTTCCGCCAGATCCTGGTCGTTCCATTCGCTCGCGCACATCTTGGCGCGATACATCATCATGGCCGGGATGGCATCGATGACGTAGCTGTTCGCCGCATCGGGCCGCACCTCGCCGCGTTGGATTCCACGGGTTATGACCTCGCGAAGCAGTGTCAGGGTCGGCTCGACGACACCTTCGAAGATCACACTGTGGAAGCGCTCGGCCTGGAGTTGATCGCACTCGTGAATGACCGCGCGCAGCGCGATACCGGGGCGGGAGTACATGGCATCACGCGCCAGACGGCACAGCGCGAGCAGGTCCTCGCGCACGCTGCCCAGATCGGGCACGGCATCCATGCGCGGCAGCCCGGCCCGCAGCGCGTCGGCGACGAGATCCTCCTTGGACGGCCAGCGGCGATAGACCGCGGCCTTGCCCGTCTGGGCTCCGGCGGCGACACCCTCCATCGTGAGGCCGTTCCAGCCGACCGTACTGAGCTGCTCCAGCGCGGCATCGAGGATCGCACGTTCGAGCACGGCGCCCCGCCGGCGGGGCGAGGCCGCCTGAGCGGGGGCGGCCGTCCAGCGCGAGGTAACCATCGGCGTCTCCAACGAACAGGGAAAGCGGAAGTGCGGGGAACGGACGGACATCGCGAGGCCGCGAAAGGGGGAAGGCCACGCGACAACAAATTAAGTGAACGCTTGCGTTCACTACTGGGGACTCACTACCGTTGACGCGACAGTGAACGCGAGCGTTCACTAACGCACTTGTGGGGGACCCATAGTGACAACCTCTCAGTTGATTCAGGACCAGAAACCAGGTGCGGCCCGCCGACAGGGACGCCCCGGCATCGCACTCACCGTCATCGCGGCCTGCCAACTCATGGTGGTACTCGACGCGACGATTGTGAACATCGCACTCCCGCACATTCAAGACGCGCTCAAGTTCAGCACGACCGACCTCACCTGGGTCGTCAGCTCCTACACGCTCACCTTCGGTGGCCTGCTGCTTCTCGGTGGCCGCGCAGGTGACATCCTTGGCCGCCGCCGGGTCTTCATGACCGGCATCCTGCTCTTCACCTTCGCCTCGCTGCTCGGCGGACTCGCCCAGGAACCTTGGCAGTTGCTGGCTGCACGCGTCCTCCAGGGGGTGGGAGGCGCGATCGCGTCGCCCACGTCGCTGGCACTCATCACCACCACGTTCCCCGAAGGCCCGGAACGGAACCGGGCCTTCGGCGTCTTCGCCGCGGTGTCGGCGGGCGGTGGAGCCATCGGCCTGCTCGCCGGCGGCATGCTCACCGAATGGCTCGACTGGCGGTGGGTGCTGTTCGTCAACGTGCCGATCGGCATCCTGATCGCCGTACTCACGCCGCTCTACATCAACGAGTCCGAACGCCACTCCGGCCGCTTCGACATCGCGGGCGCCCTGACGTCGACGGCCGGCATGGCGTCCCTCGTCTACGGGTTCATCCGGGCGGCGGACGAGGGCTGGCGGGACACTCTGACCATCGGGTCCTTCGTCGCCGCGGTGGTGCTGCTGCTGGCCTTCGCCTTCATCGAGTCCCGAGCCAAAGAGCCGATCACCCCGCTGAGGATGTTCGCCGACCGCAACCGCTCCGGCACGTACGTGATCATGCTGAGTCTGGCCGCGGCGATGTTCGGCATGTTCTTCTACATCGTTCTCTTCGTGCAGAACGTGCTGGAGTACAGCCCGATCGAGGCGGGCCTCGCCTTCCTGCCGGTCACCGTCGTGATCGCCCTTGGCGCGGGACTGTCGCAGCGTTTCCTGCCGGTGCTCGGACCCAAGCCCTTCATGATCGCCGGCTCGACCCTGACAGCGCTCGGACTGGCCTGGCAGTCGTTGATCAGCTCCGACAGCACGTACGTGGGCGGCGTTCTGGGACCGATGCTGCTGTTCGGTTTCGGCATGGGGCTGAACTTCGTGACCCTGACGATCACCGCGGTCTCCGGAGTCGCCCAGCACGAGGCCGGCGCGGCGTCCGGACTGCTGAACGCCACCCAGCAGGTGGGCGGCTCGCTGGGCCTCTCGATCCTTACGACGGTGTTCGGCTCGGCCAGCAGGGACGAGGCGGAGAAGCAAGTCCCGAAGTTCATGGCGGACGCCTCCCCGGAGCAGAAGGCGGAGTTCGCCCAGACCCAGCAACTGCCCGGCCCCTGGGGGCACGAGGTGCTCACCCAGGGCATCTCGACGGGCTTTGTGGCGGCTGCCGCCATGGGCGTCCTCGCCCTCGCCACCGCCTGGTTGGTGATCCGGGTCCGCAAGAGCGACCTGGAAGCCCTGTCGGGTACAGCGGGTCCCATGGCCGGTTGATCCGGCCGGACTGTCACAGGACCGCGGATGGCCAGGCCTCGCCCGGGGAACCGACGGCGAGGGCGACGGCCCGGTCATCCGCGCCCACCGCACCCGCACGAAAGCCACCCACGCAAGAAACAGGCCCAGCCCCACGCGCACGTCCACCGCCTGCCCCCTCCCGCGAAGTCTGTCCGTGTGAGCCCCTGCATCACACGGCGCATGTCACGAGAACGAGCGCACGGTCACGCAGAGTTCCCAATATGTACGGAGAGTTTCCGCCGAGAAGGGCGCTCCGACCGCGTACTGAGGACGAGGTCGCGCTGCGGCGATCAAGGATCACGGGGCAGCGCCCGCGAGCCGGAACCCTGGGGCCAGGAGCCGTCACGCAACAGCGGAAACTCCGCTAGCCACCGCACCCACCCGTGGTCCACTCCGGGAGAGCCTCGGTCCGCTCCACCCATGCCGTCGGCGGCACGCCGTTCTTTGCGGCGGCGAGCACCCCGCCCACGATGGCGCACGTGGTGTCCACGTCGCCCCCGGCCTGCGCGGTCGTCCAGAATGCCTCTTCGTAGTCACCGAGGGCACGCGCGGCGGACCAGAGGGCGAAGGGCACGGTGTCGTGGGCCGTCGTCCGTCGTCCGCACCCCAGCACCGCCGCGACGGTGCCGGCATCACCGTAGTCCAGCATGTCGCGGGCCCTGCGCAGGCCCGCGCCGACGGCGCTCTTGGGGACGAGTGCGATCACGCCGTCGAGGAGTTCACCGGCACTGGGCGGACCGCCGGGAGCGCCGGCCAGCGCCGCAGCCGCGGCGACGGCCATGGCACCCACGACGCCCTCTCGGTGCTGGTGGGTGGGGTAGGCGGAGATCTCGGCCTGGTGGGTCGCCTGCTCCGGATCGTCCGCGTACCAGGCACCCAGCGGGGCGATCCGCATCGCCGCGCCGTTGCCCCAGGATCCCTGGCCCTTGAAGAGCCCTGCGGCGAGCTCGCGCCAGTCGCCACCCTCCCTGACCAGCCGCAGCAGGCGGTTCACGGCGGGGCCGTAGCCCCGGTCGAAGTCGTGGTGCTCGGCGAAGGAGAGGGCGAGCGCGTCCTGGTCGATGCGGTGGTGGGCGGCCAGGACCGCGACCACGGAACAGGCCATTTCCGTGTCGTCCGTCCACTGCCAGGGGCCGTCCGGCAGCTCACGGCGCTTCAGCAGCGGGTAGTTCACCGGGACGAAGAACTGTGAGCCCAGCGCGTCGCCCACCGACAGTCCGCGCAGGCTGGCGAGGGCGCGGTCCAGGCGCCCGTCGGGGGAGGAATCAGCGGTCATCGCTCTGCCACTCTATCCGGTGATTCCGTACGGTTCCGGATCTCGCCAGCGTTCGAAAGGCCGGTCAAGCGCGTACTTGCCGTTGTCCCCGAGAACGAGCATCCGCACCTCCGCGTTCCCGGGATTCGACAGCGACTCGAATTCCGCGACCGTCCAGTGGAACCAGCGCATGCAGAACAGCCGCATCGCCAGTCCGTGTGTCACCAGCAGCACGTTCGGCGGATGGTCGGGGGCCTCGAAGCTGCGGTACAGGCTCTCCAGGAAGCCGCCGACCCGGTCGTAGACGTCGGCGCCGGACTCGCCCTGGGCGAAGCGGTAGAAGAAGTGTCCGTAGGCGTCGCGGTAGGCCTTCTGAAGACGTACGTCGTCGCGGTCCTGCCAGTTCCCCCAGTCCTGCTCGCGCAGGCGGGGCTCCTCCCGCACGCGTATGAGCTCGGGGTCGAGGTGGAAGGCGCGCAGCGTCTCGTGCGTACGGCGGTAGGGGGAGACGTACACACTGACGCGCTCGTGGCCGAACAGCTCGCGCAGCCCCTTGCCCGTCTCCTCTGCCTGCCGCCAGCCCCGTTCGGTCAGGGCCAGCGCGTGGTCGGGTTCGCGCTCGTACACGCTGTCATCAACATTGCCCGTTGACTCTCCGTGCCGGACAAGGACGATGCGCCGTGGTCGTGCCATGCCAAGACCCTAGATCGGTTGACGCCCCTTCGAGCACCCGTACGGGCTCCATACGGCGTAGGTCACACAATTCCTGCACCAGGGGCCACACCCGGCGGCCCCGTTCCCGGGTCAAACCGTCCAGGTGGACTCCAGGTCCACGATGTCCCCCGTAAGGGAGGCGACGTCGGCTTCCGTCTGGGCTCGCAGGGCCAGTCGCTCCACCCGCTCGGTCCGGTACTTGCCGTGCTCGGCTGCCGAGAGCCACATCGACAGCACCAGGAACTCGTGGCCCGGCGCCTCGCCGAACAGCCCGCGGACCATGCCGGGCGAACCGGCCATCGCGGGGTTCCAGACCTTCTCCTGCATGAGGGTGAAGTGCTCGGCCCGCTCCTCGTGCACCCGGCAGTGCGCGACCCGCAGCAGGTCGGCGTCGGTGAAGCGCGGCTCGAAACCGGTCTTCACGTCGAAACGGTGATCGAACAGTTTGACCTGCGCGTCCTTGAACGTCCCGGACTGCGACGCCGCCAGCCGGTCGTGGGAACGCGCCATGAAGGAGTCGTAGAAGGCACGGCTCTCCCAGAAGGCGAAGATGTGCGCCACTCCGGGCCGCCCCCGGCTCCAGCCGCCTCCCTGTCCCCGAAACCCCGGCTCCCCCAGAAGCCCCGCCCACTTTCGCTGCCCCCGCTCGAAACCGCGGCGGTCCACCACGGTGCAGCGAATCCACTTGACCAGCACCGCGCCATGGTAAGGCCACGGAGCGTGGCGTCGGTCACCCTCGCGCGGACAGCTCTGCCGCGCAGGCACGCGCGTGCGTGGCAGGATGGACAATCGGCCTGGTCTGCCCGGCAGTTCAGGCCACGAGCACCTGGCGAACGGGGAAGGGGATCTGGTGAACGGCCTCAACAAGGGGATCCGGAAGGTCGAGATCGCGCTCAGATGGGACCCCAGTCCCGCGGGACAGCCGCCGACCGACCTGGACCTCGTCGCGGCGACATACCTGGCGAGCGATCCGTACGGCACCCCGGCCTTCGTGGTGCACTTCGACAGCCGCTCCCCCGACGGCACCATCTATCTCAACCGCGACAGCCACGACGGCAAGGGCTTCGGCTGGGACGAGATCATGACGGTGGAACTCAACCGGCTCGACAGCCGGTACGCGCGCGTGGTGGTCGGTGTCATCATCCAGCAGCGCTCCGCCTCACGTACGTTCGTCGGCGTGGCCAATCCGGGACTGCGTATCCGCGAGGGCTACACCGAACTGGCCACGGACGACTTCGGCAGCGTCCTCGGCGCTACGGCGGCCACGGTGGCGGAGTTCGAGCGGCAGGAGGACGGCAGCTGGGACTTCCACCCCGGTGTGCACGGTTTCGAGGGCGACCCCGCGACCTTCACGCAGACCATGGGCAGGACGCACCAGCCCTGACCCGGGCGCTGCCGACGGCTACGACAGAGAGGGGCGCCGACCGAGTGTCGGCGCCCCTCCTCGTCAGGGACTACCCGTCAGGCGGGGTGACCCCCGGCCCGACGGTCAGCTGCAGCCGCTGGTCGAGCCGCAGCCCTCGCAGATGTAGCAGGAACCGGCGCGCTGCATCTTCGTACCGCAGGAGAAGCAGAGCGGGGCGTCGGCCTGGATGCCCAGCTGCATCTCCACCAGCTCGGCGCTGGTGTGGGCCTGCTTCGGGGCGGGCTTGGCCGCCTCGACCTCGGCCTTGGGCGTGGCGACGGCCTTCAGCTCCTGGGCGCGGGGCGCCGACTGCGCCAGTCCCTCGACGTCGACCTCGACGTCGTCGGACTGCTCGTACGAGCCGGTCTCCAGGTGGCGCTGGCGCTCCTCGGCGGAGTGGATGCCGAGCGCGGAGCGCGTCTCGAAGGGCAGGAAGTCCAGCGCCAGGCGGCGGAAGATGTAGTCGACGATCGACTGGGCCATCCGCACGTCCGGGTCGTCCGTCATACCGGCCGGCTCGAAGCGCATGTTGGTGAACTTCGAGACGTACGTCTCCAGCGGAACGCCGTACTGGAGGCCGACAGAGACGGCGATGGAGAAGGCGTCCATCATGCCCGCGAGGGTCGAGCCCTGCTTCGACATCTTCAGGAAGACCTCGCCGAGACCGTCGTCCGGGTAGGAGTTCGCGGTCATGTAGCCCTCGGCGCCGCCGACCGTGAAGGACGTCGTGATGCCGGGACGGCCCTTGGGGAGGCGCTTGCGGACCGGACGGTACTCGACGACCTTCTCGACCGTCTCGCGGATGGTCGCCTCGGCCTTCGCCGTGACCTCGGCCTTCTCCTTCTCCTTGGTCTTCGCGGAGAGGGGCTGGCCGACCTTGCAGTTGTCGCGGTAGATCGCGAGCGCCTTGACGCCCATCTTCCAGGCCTCGAAGTAGATCTCCTCGACCTCCTCGACGGTCGCCGACTCCGGCATGTTGACCGTCTTGGACAGGGCGCCGGAGATCCACGGCTGGATCGCGGCCATCATGCGGACGTGGCCCATCGCCGAGATGGAGCGCTCGCCCATGGCGCAGTCGAACACCTCGTAGTGCTCGTGCTTGAGGCCGGGGGCGTCGACGACATTGCCGTGCTCGGCGATGTGGGCGACGATCGCCTCGATCTGCTCCTCCTGGTAGCCCAGGCGGCGCAGGGCCTGCGGGACGGTGCCGTTGACGATCTGCATCGAGCCGCCGCCGACCAGCTTCTTGAACTTGACCAGCGCGAGGTCGGGCTCGAGGCCGGTGGTGTCGCAGGACATCGCCAGACCGATGGTGCCGGTCGGGGCGATGACGGACGCCTGGGAGTTACGGAAACCGTTCTTCTCGCCGAGACGGAGCACGTCCTGCCAGGCCTCGGTGGCGGCGGCCCAGATCGGCGTGTCCAGGTCGTCCATGCGGACGGCCTTGGTGTTCTCGTCCGCGTGCTGCTTCATGACACGCAGGTGCGGCTGGGCGTTGCGGGCGTAGCCGTCGTACGGGCCGACGACCGCGGCGAGCTCGGCGGAGCGCTTGTACGACGTACCGGTCATCAGGGAGGTGATGGCGCCGGCGAGGGCACGGCCGCCGTCGGAGTCGTAGGCGTGGCCGGTCGCCATCAGCAGGGCACCGAGGTTGGCGTAGCCGATGCCGAGCTGACGGAACGCGCGCGTGTTCTCGCCGATCTTCTGGGTCGGGAAGTCCGCGAAGCAGATGGAGATGTCCATCGCGGTGATGACGAGCTCGACGACCTTGGAGAAGCGCTCGACGTCGAAGGACTGGTTGCCCTTGCCGTCGTCCTTGAGGAACTTCATCAGGTTCAGCGAGGCGAGGTTGCAGGACGTGTTGTCCAGGTGCATGTACTCGCTGCAGGGGTTCGAGCCGTTGATACGGCCCGACTCCGGGCAGGTGTGCCAGTGGTTGATGGTGTCGTCGTACTGGATGCCCGGGTCGGCGCAGGCCCAGGCGGCCTCGGCCATCTTGCGGAAGAGGGCCTTGGCGTCGACCTCTTCGATGACCTCGCCGGTCATCCGCGCGCGGAGGCCGAACTTGCCGCCCTGCTCGACCGCCTTCATGAACTCGTCGTTCACGCGGACCGAGTTGTTGGCGTTCTGGTACTGGACGGACGTGATGTCGTCGCCGCCCAGGTCCATGTCGAAGCCCGCGTCACGCAGGGCGCGGATCTTCTCCTCTTCCTTCACCTTGGTCTCGATGAAGTCCTCGATGTCGGGGTGGTCGACGTCGAGAATGACCATCTTGGCGGCGCGGCGGGTGGCACCGCCGGACTTGATGGTGCCGGCCGAGGCGTCGGCACCGCGCATGAAGGAGACCGGGCCGGAGGCGTTGCCGCCGGAGGACAGCAGCTCCTTGGAGGAGCGGATGCGGGAGAGGTTCAGGCCGGCGCCGGAGCCGCCCTTGAAGATCATGCCCTCTTCCTTGTACCAGTCGAGGATCGACTCCATGGAGTCGTCGACGGCGAGGATGAAGCAGGCGGAGACCTGCTGGGGCTGGGGCGTGCCGACGTTGAACCAGACGGGGCTGTTGAAGCTGAAGATCTGGTGCAGGAGGGCGTACGCCAGCTCGTGCTCGAAGATCTCCGCGTCGGCGGGCGAGGCGAAGTACTTGTAGTCCTCGCCGGCCTTCCGGTACGTCTTCACGATGCGGTCGATCAGCTGCTTGAGGCCGGTCTCGCGCTGCGGGGTGCCCACGGCACCGCGGAAGTACTTGCTGGTGACGATGTTGACCGCGTTCACCGACCAGAAGTCGGGGAACTCGACGCCACGCTGCTCGAAGTTGACCGAGCCGTCGCGCCAGTTGGTCATGACGACGTCACGGCGCTCCCACTGCACCTCGTCGTACGGGTGCACGCCCGGGGTGGTGTGGATGCGCTCGATACGCAGGCCCTTGGTGGCCTTGGCGCCCTTCGCTCGGGAACCTCGTGCCGGACCGCTCGCCGTCTCTGTCATGCCGCCTCCCTGTACGGGCTAAAACGCCCTGAAGTGCCCCGATGTTCCCGTGGCACGGTGTTCTGTCTGGTGTTGCGGGCACCTCACGCTGCCGCCCGCAACAGGTCTTCGGTCGCCGCCGCGCGGCCGGACCCGGGGTCCTGGTCCCGGATCCGCCGTCGGTCAGTCGGCGGCGTTGGCGGGCACGGGGACCTGTGCAGTCCCTCCGGACCCGCGCTCGTCTTCCTGGCTCCCCGCGACAGCCGCTCCACGGTCCTCGTCGTCCGCGGCGGGTCGTCCCGTCTGTTCCCTGAGTTCCGCGATGGCGGCCTCGAAGTCCTCAAGCGAGTCGAACGCCCGGTAGACGGAGGCGAATCGCAGATAGGCGACGAGGTCGAGCTCCTGCAGCGGGCCGAGTATGGCCAGCCCCACGTCGTGGGTGGTCAGCTCGGCGCTGCCGGTGGCCCGTACCGCCTCCTCGACCCGCTGGCCGAGCTGGGCGAGCGCGTCCTCGGTGACAGGCCGCCCCTGGCATGCCTTGCGCACACCGTTGATGACCTTGGTACGGCTGAAGGGCTCGGTGACTCCGGACCGCTTCACCACCATGAGCGAGCACGTCTCCACGGTCGTGAAACGACGGGAGCAGTCAGGGCACTGGCGGCGCCTGCGGATCGACGTGCCGTCGTCGGTCGTACGGCTGTCGACCACACGGCTGTCGGGGTGCCTGCAGAAGGGGCAGTGCATGGACTCCAACCCTCCTCACAGCAGACTCAATAGCCTCGCTGGACCTCACGGGCCCCTCGAAGCAGCCCCAAGCATAGGCGATCGCCGAGGGTCCGAAGACCCGGGGGACCACAACTTCTGGGCCACTGCAGCAATCCAACCACTAGATGTGGGGATTGGCTCATACATACACGCCACGCGCGCGTGTCGCGCCCGTACGGGCGGACGCCTCCGCAACAGGCGCCCCGCCGCGACACGGCGCAACTCGGTGGCGCACAGCCGTACCGCTGCCGCTCATGCGGAGATACGGTGAGCGCGACAGGGAGGCGACGTGGGACTCCCGCACAGATGAGGGTCGGGTCCCGGTCGGCCGGACGCCGGATGGCAGACTGGAGCGGCAGCCGCGAGGTCGCCACCCCGGCGGTGAAGAGTACAGCAATAGGCCCTTTTGTCCGTCAGGCGCCGCGTCAGCCATACACCCAGACACATGATCGCGTCAGGTGAAGCGCGATTTTTCACTCGAACGTGTGTTTGGCGCAACCTTTCGAAAGCAACTACCGTTGTCCAGCAGGGAGACCATCGAGAGGGGCCGACGACGTGACCACCACCGCAGACAGTGCCACCATCACTGCCCAGGACCGCTCCCAGGGCCGACTTGAGCCGGTGCATGCGATGAACGAAGCCGCGAATCCCGACGGGCACAAGCGCTCCCTGCCGGGCCGACCTCCAGGCATCCGGGCCGACAGCTCCGGGCTCACCGACCGGCAGCGCCGGGTCATCGAGGTCATCAGGGACTCCGTGCAGCGCCGCGGCTACCCGCCGTCGATGCGCGAGATCGGCCAGGCGGTCGGCCTCTCCAGCACTTCCTCGGTCGCACACCAGCTCATGGCACTGGAGCGCAAGGGCTTCCTCCGCCGCGACCCGCACCGCCCCCGCGCGTACGAGGTGCGCGGCTCGGACCAGGCAGCCTCCGTGCAGCCCACGGACACCGCCGGCAAGCCTGCCGCGTCGTACGTCCCGCTGGTCGGCCGCATCGCCGCCGGTGGCCCCATCCTCGCGGAGGAGTCCGTCGAGGACGTCTTTCCTCTCCCCCGGCAGCTCGTCGGCGACGGCGAGCTGTTCGTCCTGAAGGTCGTCGGCGACTCGATGATCGAGGCCGCGATCTGTGACGGCGACTGGGTCACGGTCCGCCGCCAGCCGGTCGCCGAGAACGGCGACATCGTGGCCGCGATGCTCGACGGCGAGGCCACGGTCAAGCGCTTCAAGCGCGAGGACGGCCACGTCTGGCTCCTCCCGCACAACTCGGCCTACGAGCCGATCCCCGGCGACGACGCGACCATCCTCGGCAAGGTGGTCGCGGTGCTGCGGCGCGTCTGAGCGCAACGCGCGCGGCAGGCTCGCCCATCCGACCGGGCCCCGGAACCCCTGCGCCGGTTCCGGGGCCCTGCGCTGTCCGGCCTGAGATGACAGGCCGCTGCTGAGCGGTGGTGGGCCCCTCCCGGGGCCGGGAGGGGCCCACCACCGCTCACTCGTCTCCGGCCTGCGTTTCCGCCTGCTTCGCTGCCGCGTCGATCGCCGCCAGCGACCTGCGGACCTGCTGACGGTCCGTGGTGTACCAGAAGTCGGGCAGTGACGCCTTCAGATAGCTCCCGTACCGAGCCGTGGCCAGTCGCTGGTCCAGTACGGCGACCACGCCGCGGTCCCCCGAGGCGCGGACGAGGCGACCGGCGCCCTGGGCCATGAGCAGCGCCGCGTGGGTCGCCGCCACCGCCATGAAACCGTTGCCTCCGGCGTCCTCCACCGCCTTCTGGCGAGCGCTCATCAGCGGATCGTCGGGGCGCGGGAACGGAATCTTGTCCATGACGACGAGTTGGCAGCTGGGTCCGGGCACATCAACGCCCTGCCAGAGCGAGAGCGTGCCGAAGAGACAGGTCCTCGGGTCGGCCGCGAAGCTCTTGATCAGCTCGCCGAGCGTCTCCTCGCCCTGAAGGAGGATCGGGAACTCGGGGATGCGGGAGCGCAGCTCCTCGGCGGCGAGCTGGGCGGCCCGCATCGAGGAGAACAGCCCGAGCGTACGGCCCCCGGCCGCCTGGATCAGCTCGGTGAGCTCATCCAGCATGTCCGCCCGGTCGCCGTCCCGCGCGGGTCGCGACAGATGCTTGGCGACGTACAGGATGCCCTGCTTCGGATAGTCGAAGGGCGAGCCGACGTCGACGCCCTTCCACTGCGGAACGTCGTCGCCCTCGGTGCCTTCGGGAGCGAGTCCCAGGGAGGCGCCGACGCCGTTGAAGTCGCCGCCCAGCTTCAGCGTCGCGGAGGTCAGGGTCACCGAACGGTCTGTGAACAGCTTCTCGCGCAGCAGCCCCGAAACCGACATGGGGGCGACGCGGAGGGAGGCGCCGAAGCGGTCGTGCCGCTCGTACCAGACGACGTCCCACTCGGAGCCGTTCGTGATCCGCTCCGCCACATCGTGCACGGTCTCCACGGAAGCCAGCGCCTGCTTGCGGACCGCGTCCTCGTCCTGCACCGACTTGTCACGGGTCGCCCCGATCGCGGAGATCACCGTGCGGCAGGCGTCGCGCAAGGCCATCAGCGCGTAGCCGAGATCCTCGGGGATCTCCTCCAAGCGGCCGGGCAGAGCCAGCTCCATCAGCCGCTCGAAGCCCTCGGCGGCGGTCTGGAGCTGGTCGGCGGCCTTCTCGTTGACCAACTTGGCCGCGCGGCGCACGGCACGGTTGACCTGGCCCGGAGTGAGCTCGCCGGTGGCGACGCCGGTGACCCGGGAGACCAGCTCGTGGGCCTCGTCGACGATGAGCACCTCGTGCTGCGGCAGGACCGGGGCGCCCTCGATGGCGTCGATCGCGAGCAGCGCGTGGTTCGTCACGACGACCTCTGCGAGCTTGGCACGCTCGCGGGCCATCTCGGCGAAGCACTCGGCCCCGTACGCGCATTTCGTGGCGCCCAGGCACTCCCGCGAGGAGACGGAGACCTGGGCCCAGGCACGGTCGGAGACACCGGGCGTGAGGTCGTCGCGGTCGCCGGTCTCCGTCTCGTCCGACCAGTCGCGCAGCCGCAGCAGGTCCTGGCCCAGCTTGCTGGTGGGCGCGGCCGCCTCGAACTGGTCGAACAGCCCCTCTTCCTCGTCCTGCGGCACGCCCTCGTGGAGACGGTGCAGACACAGGTAGTTCGATCTGCCCTTGAGCATGGCGAACTCCGGGCGGCGGCGCAGCAGCGGGTGGAGCGCGTCGACCGTACGCGGCAGGTCGCGCTCCACGAGCTGGCGCTGCAGGGCCAGCGTGGCCGTCGCAACGACTACGCGCTCCCCGTGCGCGAGCGCGGGCACGAGGTAGCCGAGCGACTTTCCGGTACCGGTGCCTGCCTGGACGAGCAGGTGGGAACCGTCGTCGATCGCCTCCGCGACGGCTTCGGCCATGGTCACCTGGCCGGGGCGCTCCGTACCGCCGACAGCAGTGACGGCAGCATGCAGGAGTTCGGGGAGTGAGGGCTTCGTCATAGCGCGACCACCCTACGGCCCGGCACTGACAAACGGGTGATCACGGGGGTGGCGGCGGTCTGGATCAAGACCGGACGTCCTCGGGCGGTGGGGGCGGAAAAGGGGAGGCGTGAGGGGTGAGGTGTGAGGTGTGAGGTGTTGGGGTGGGATGCCGCGTCAGGGCGGATCGAATCGAGGCGGATCGCGTCGGAACGGCCTGGCCCGGCCCGGTGTGCTTCCGGCCCACGCGACTCCCCCCGCCCTCGCTCCACTCGCCCTGAAATTTGTTCGCCGCGAACGGGAACCTGCGCGGCCCGAGCGGTGTACCAGAAATGACGATGTCGTCGCACGGCGTCACAGCAGATCGCGCAAGGACCGGTCTCTGACCATGAGGGCGGCCCGCTTGGCGGGCAGGTCCACCTCGGCGGAGAACCTGAAGCCGGCGCTCAGGAAGGCGGAGACGGAGGGGGTGTTGCGGATGTCGGGTTCCGCGACGACGCGCGCACAGGCGGGGCGTCTGTCGAGTACGAGGTCGGCGACGGCTCGGAGAAGAGCCGTGCCCAGGCCTCGTCCTCGGTCGGCGGCATGGCCGATGAGGAGGTGGATACCGGTGTCGTGAGGTCGGGCGGGACAGTGGCGGGCCAGCGGGTCGAGGTCTGCCCGGTAGATCTCCCAGTAGCTCATCGGCGTGCCCTCCAGCACGCCCATGCAGGGCATGCTGCGTCCGTCGCCGGCGAGTTGCGAGCGTACGTGCTGTTCGGTCACGCTCCGGGGGCCGGCCAGCTCCCAGAAGGCGGCGACGGCGGGGTCGTTCATCCAGCCGCTGATGAGGGGGAGATCCCGTTCGATGCGCACCGGGACGAGGTGGAACACGCCCACGGCCGTGGCGATGGGACCCCAGTCGCCGACGCTGTCGAGCAGGTCGTCGCCGACAGTACGGACGGCAGCGGGCGGGACGGGACCGTCGCCTTCGCTGCCTTTCCCGTGGGTGCCCGCCTCCGTCGTGGCCAACAGCGCGAGAAGTTCGGCGGGCAGACGCAGGTCCAGCGTGTCCTCGCCGTCCCCGGGGGAGCCGGTACGAGGGTGCGTGTCGGCGCCGGCAGAGGCGGCGGGGTCAATACCAATACCGGCGTCGGCACTTGCATCGGCGGGAGGCACGGCGACGCTCCTCTCAGGAGGCGGGGTGGGTCATGTTCCTCAAGCAATGAAGGGAGTTGGGATGAGATGAAGCGGGACGGGTGGTCGGAGGCTGGGGCCAGGTTCACGAACGGCGTTCAGGAATGGAGTGGGTTGGCCATGGTGACGTAGACGGACTGCGTGTCGACCGGGCCGACGAGTTCGTCGAGGCCGTGCAAGCGGGTGAGGAGGTTGGCTTTGCAGCGCAGGACAGGCGAGTCGAGCAGAAGGGTGGGCAGTGGGGTGCTCAGTCGGCCCGGGCCGGAAGCCACGTCGCCCAGGAAGCGCCGGAAGGCCGCGAGCAGCAGCCGTTCGTCGGCGAGGCCCTGGGAGCCGAACGCGCCGATGAGGCCGAGCACGTTGTTGATACCGAGGTAGTAGGCGAAGCGCTCGTCGGTGACCTCGTCGGGGACGAAGGTGTCGCTGTGCTCACCGATACCGGGCAGGAGGGCGTCGAGTTCCTCGCGTCGGGACTCACGGAAGTAGTAGCCCTGGTTGTCGCGGTAGCGACCGCCGGCGGGCCAGCCGTCGGCGTCCAGCACGAGCAGCGTGTTCTGCTGGTGGGCCTCCAGCGCGATGCCCGCCTCCGCGTCCAGCCAGAGCACGGGCCTGACGACCTGTTCGAGGTAGCGCAGGAACCACTCGGCGGCCACGGCGCCTCGGGGCCGACCGGTTCGCCCGGCGAGACGGGTGACGACGTCGGCGAGGCGGGAGCGCACGGTAAGCGCCGCCGGACGGCGATTCTTCCCGCTCCTGGCCGACTCGGCGGTGTACGGGCGGGGCGCGGCGAGCCCGGCGACACAGGACACGTCGTCGGCGGGGTCGAACGGGTTGTGCCGGATCATCACGTCGAGTCCGGGCAGCGGCCCGCCCTCCGGTCCGTCCACGGCGAGCCAGGCCGGGTCGCGGACGATGTCGAACCCCGGATGGGCGGCCTGCCAGCGCCTGGACAGGCCACTGCGCAGCAGCCGGTGCACCTCGACACCGCGGTGCAGTTCCTTGCGGAGGTTCTCTCTACGGGAGTTGGTGATACGCAGGCCCAGCGACAGCTTGAGCATCGCGGGTGCACCGGACCGGTGGACGGTGCGTACCGAGGAGGTGGGGTGCCACGGGACGCCATGGGGACCGAGGTCTCGAAGCAACCC
This sequence comes from Streptomyces sp. TRM68416, assembly GCF_014596915.1. GTDB lineage: Bacteria > Actinomycetota > Actinomycetes > Streptomycetales > Streptomycetaceae > Streptomyces. The sequence goes on along the minus strand of NZ_JACVWU010000031.1, from coordinate 65,380 downwards.
TGCGTCGAACAGGGCGGCGACCGCGGGCCGGTGGCGGACCTCACGCATCTGCCAGGGGTGCACAGGGAGGGCCGCGTATGTGTCGGGCAACGGTAGATCGGGGCCGGCGAGGCGGGTGGTGAGCTGGGGTGCGGCGATGCGTCGGCCGCGTTCGGTCCACGCCGAGTCGGTGGCGAGCACGGCGGGAGCTACGGCGATCCAGTGCAGGGGAAAGGAGCCGCGCAACTCAGGTGAGTACAGCGGTGCTTCGGACTCGGAGATGCCTTCGCGGCTTTTCGGGGCCGGGTGCAGAGGGTGGCCCAGGACGAGAGCCTGCTCGGCGTTCAGGAAGAGGTCGGGCCCGTCGGCGGGGCGGTTCCGGCGTTCGCTGATGAACACGGCGGTTCGGCGGACGGAGTCGGCGACCCGGGCGACGAGGTCGGCTCGATGGGCGGGAGCAGGACCTGCGTTCACCGGCGCGCCGGTCGCTCCCGAGGAGTGGGCGGGCCGGGAGGCGGGGGTTGCCGCTGCATCACTCCCGCCGGCTGTTTCTCGGGCGAGCAGAGCGGCGATCGTCGTCGCGTCGGCCGACGGGGACTGCTCGGGTGCGTCGGCCAGTAGCGGGGGGCCGAACTGGTGCCAGCCCGTCGGGGACCAGTAGCGGACCGGGGCGAGCAGGGCTGTGCCGCTGGCGGGGAGGGGGATGCGGAGGGTTCCGTCGGAGGGAGCGGGAAGGTTCGCTTCTCTCACCCAGCAGCGGAGCAGGTTGTCCACCGCGGCGGCCTGAGCTGCGCTGTACGGGTCGGCAAACGCCGGGGGGCCGCCCGAGGGGCGGCGGACTCGCTCCACGTCCGGGGCGCCGCCCTGCGCCGGAGTACGCTCCGGACGGCTCGGAGGTACCGCTTCGTGTGACGGTGCGCGTCCCGTCGCTCCGGGCATCGGAGCGCTCTCTGCGCCTCCCCACGAGGGCGCACTCCCTGGTGCTGCATCAGCATCCGCGCGCGCTCCCCTCACCGAACGCTCCGTCGTCTCTCGCCGTACGGCGGACTCCGCCTCCCTCGCCCGCACCGAAGCCTCCATGTCCCCTCCCCGTGCGACAGCCCCCGCGCCCCCACCCCGTACCGCAGGCGACGCGTCCCCTCGCCGCCCGCCGCTCCCCGGCTTCCGGGGGACCGCTGCGGCGGGGGTGGTGTGCGGCGTCGTGTTGGGGAGCCCGGCTTCGGCGAGGTCCCGGGGGCCTGTGGCGGGCCGGTCGTCGGATGCGGGGGTGGAGTTCACGTCTGTTCCTAGAGAGGTGGTTCTGTTGGAGAAGTGGTGGCAGGTGTTGAAGCGGTGCCGTCGGGCGGTGCGGTCTCGCGGGTGGTCGAGCCATCGGCTGGAGGGGCCGCCCGTTGTGGGCCCGTCAGCCGTCGCGCCGGTCCGTGTGCTTCGGGCGGGCCCGGGGAGCCCGGCGATCCCGGTGACCGCGCGCGACGGCCTCCACGGCGTCGGACAGCCGGTCGAGGACCGCGGCGGCCTGCTCGTCGCTGATGGTCAGCGGCGGGAGGAGGCGTACGACGCTGTTGCAGTGACCGCCGATGTCGACGATCAGCCCGCGGCGAAGGCACTCTCGCTGGACGGCCGCCGCAAGTACGGAAGCGGCAGGCCGAGGGGCGGAGCCAGCCGCCGCGCCCACACCGCCCGCGTGGCCCGGCTCCGCACCCGGGTCCACCATCTCGACCCCGATCATCAGGCCGCGTCCCCGCACGTCCCCGATGCACTCGAACTGCGCGGCAAGTTGGCGAAGTCGGTGGAGAAGGCGGGCGCCCAGGTGTTCCGCTCGTCGGGCCAGTCCGTTCTCGCGGACGTAGGCGAGCGTCGCCGTGCCGGCGGCCATGGCGAGCTGGTTGCCGGGGAAGGTGTCCGCGCGGACGCCATGCTCCCCGATGTCGAGGTCGTCGCGGTAAACCAGGACGGCCAGCGGAAGGCTGCCTCCGATGGCTCGCGAGAGCACCATCACGTCAGGGGTGACACCGCTGTGCTCCACCGCCCAGAAGGCGCCGGTGCGTCCGACACCGGTCTGCACCTCGTCGACGATCAGTGGGACGGACCGGTCGTCGGTGATCTGTCGTATGCGTCGCATCCAGGCGTCGGGCGCGGGGACCACGCCGCCGTGGCCCTGTACGGGCTCCAGGAGCATCCCGGCGGGCCGGGGCACGCCGTGCTCGGGGTCGTCGAGGACGGACTCGACCCAGCGGGCGGCGAGTTCGAGGTCGTGGTCTGTGTCGGCACCGAACGGGTTGCGGGCGTCCTGCGGGCAGGTGAGGCCGACGACCGGTGGATCGTCGGCGGTGGCGGTCGCCCCGTGGTGGGTGACGGTGAAATCGAGCAGGCCGGTGCGGCCCGTCGCGGCGCGGACGAGCCTCCCGGCAGCCTGCACCGCGTCGGTTCCGGCCGGTCCGCAGAACTGCACGCGCGCGTGTGCGGCGAGCGCCGGTGGCAGGGTGCGGAGCAGCTCGGTGATGAAGGCGTCCTTGACGGGGGTCGCGAGGTCGAGGACGTGCAGGGGTGCGCCGGAGTCGAGGACCTTGCGGATGGCCTCCAGGACCACGGGGTGATTGTGGCCGAGGGCCAGCGCCCCCGCCCCCGACAGGCAGTCCAGGTATCGGCGGCCGTCCGCACCCTCGATGGTCAGTCCACGCGCGCGTACGGGCACGATCGGCAGAGCGCGCGCGTAGGTGCGTGCCGCCGGCTCGCGCGCCGACTGCCGCCGCAGAATCCCGTCCTGCAGCGAACGCTCCCCCACCGACTCGCGCCCAGCCACGGGCCCGCGTTCGTCCCTCAGCTCACACTCGATCACCGGCTCCCACCCAGCCCTCGGCCCCCGCTCGTCCTTCGACTCACGCCCGACGAATGCGCACCTGCTTCGCTCCCCGCCGCTCCGGGCAACCGCCCGTGGGCAGACTCGATCACCGTCACCGCTCCCCGTCCTCCCGCTGTCCTGGGGCGAGCAGGTCGCTCGCCGTCCTGGCCCCTCCCGACATACGCACCCCCGCGAGTCTTCACTCGAAGCTCGGAGGAATTGAGCGCAGGGGACCGCACCCACCCAGCAGGCCCCCAACCGCTACCAACCCCGGACCGCCCCCGGAGTTACGGGTTGCCTCAAGATCCTTGCCGTGACGGGCATCCCGCTCCGCCCAGTGCCGTGAGCGGGAACGCTCACCGGTGTCGATCGTGTTGTCCCCAATCGCCGGGTGGCTGGAGAACCCGCCTGTCCAGCAGTTGGACTCCCGCTCCGTCCTTCCCACGGCGGGTCCGCTCCTCAGCCGTACGGTGGAGAAGAGCCGTCGTTACGGACGACGCGCGGCTGCTGTGTCTGCGGGCAGCATGGAGATCATGACCACAGCAACCGCTCCTGTCCCCGTGGCGCCTGTGTGGGCCCGTCGCGCCGCCCACGCCATAGCCCTGTGCGCCGTTCCGTCCGGCCTGTGGCGCATCGCCTTGGCCTCCGGGGTCTATGTCGGCTACAGCGACCAGGTCCTGCGGGACGTCTTTGACATCCCGGGCTGGGGCATTGCGTACGTCGTTGGCCTCTCCGTCTTCGGCGAGCTGGCCGCCCTGTTCCCGCTGCTCCTCGTCAGCGACCGGTGGCGGCCGCTGCGCCCACGGACCCTCGCCGCGCTGGCCTGGACCGCGTCGGCCGTCCTGATCCTGGTGGCGCTGTGGCAACTCGTGGTCGCCGTCACGGTCGAGAGCCGGACGTACATGTCGAGCGGTGCGGCACAGACCGTCTGGGGCCTCGCATTCGCCCCGTTGTTCGCCATCCCGGTTCTCATGACCGCGGTGACCTGGTCGTATGCAAAGCGGCACCGGGCAGGGGCAAGACGGAAGTTCCCCACCACGTACTTGACGTCGGCGGCTTCCGCTCCCCTCGCCTTCCAACGGGACGTTGCCGGTCGCTGAGCAACCTTGCGGTGGCGGGAGTTGGCGAGTGGGAACTGCATCAGTGAACCGACGCATGCCTCAATCGGGTGGTGAACGTCGCCCATGCCGGGGGTGATCTCCCGGGTGTCGAACTGGGTGTTGTCCTCCTTCTGGGCGGGCCGCACCGCCAGATGGGGCGCTCCGTCCCCGGTCCAGGCTCTGTCGATGGTGACGAACTGCTTGGTTCCGGCCCACGGGGGCGGTCGGCCGAGGGTGACGTGCTGCTCGCCGACGCCCGCGCATCCGCCGTCGCGACGACCGGTGTGAGGGAGGCCGCGAGGTCCTTGCCGTCCTCGCCGCATCCGGTCAGGACGACGGCGCCGAAGGCGACGCAGGTGAAGCAGGTGAAGCAGGTGGCCGCCGAACCTCCTGGGAGCACGTCCTGCGCCTCGGCTGCGTCGCCGGTCATGGCGTACAGCCGGCCGATGAGCGGCCCCACGCTCCCGGCGTAGAGGGCGTCGAACGCCGCCTCGTCCAAGGGCCGTTATCTCGCCGAGCCCTGGGGCTGCGGCCGCAGCGCGCCCAGGATCCACGGCACATGGTTGCGGTTCGCCGTGATCAGCACTTCGCGGTCGCCGTCGCGGCACTCCACCAGCAGCGGGCTGCCGACACCGGGGACGCGGGCGCGACCGACCGACTCCGCGCGGTGCAGGCGGACGAAGGTCAGGGACCAGGGCAGGGGAAGGCGCCAACTCATGCCCCGCGCATCGGGGGTGACCGCCAGACCGCCCGGCGCGAGGACCAGGTAGTCGCAGTCCACACGGCTGTACGGAACCTCGCCCGACACCCGCGCGGGAATCACCGTCTCCGCCGTGGGGACGCTGACGCCGGTCGCGGCCAGCAGGTCGGCCGCCTTCGCCCCGGTGTTCTTCCGCTGCCTGTGCCAGACCAGGGCGGCGAGCGGGACGGCGGCGACAGCCACCACGCTCGCGGCGCCGACCGCGGCCATGAAGCTTGGCGTGACCGCGATCGCGATCGTCGCCGCGACGCCGTAGAGCGCTGCTGTCGCGAGCGGGACCGAGGTGCGCCACCGGCCGGTGGAGACGAGGCTGCGGCCGGCCCGGCGCAGCCTCCGCGACCAGTAGGCCGTCCACAGGATCGAGGCGCCCGACGGCGTCCCGATCACGGCCACGATCAACAGCGGGATGTACGAGCCGACCGGATACGTCCAGGTGGCCAGCCGCTCGTCGTCGCGTGTGGTGATCTCGCGGATCTCGTCGCGCCAGGAGACGGCGGTGACCGGCTCGCCCGTCTCGACCTTGCCGTGGTTGTTCTTCCGGAGTTTCACCCGCTCCTGGGTGCCGTCCGGGAAGCCGATGACGAGGAAGTACTTCTTGTTGTCGCCGCTGCCGGTGACGTCCTTGGCGGCCACGGAGGCCTGCCGGGTCAGCAGACAGTCCGCCCCCACGGTTCCCGCTCCCACCGCTCCCGCTCCCACCGCTCTCTTCGGGCACGGCTCGGCCTCGGTATAGGCCCGTTCGTCCGCCAGCGCCGACGGCAGCATGGCGGCGGGCACCGCCACGCCCGCCACGAACAGTGGCAGCGCCACGAGCACCAGCTTCCAGGGGCTGAGGCCGCCCCCGCGATACATCGGCATGTCCGCCCGTCCCCCGTAGTTCCTCACGTACGACCGTACGACGCGATCAGCGCATCGATCGGTTCACGACGTTGTCCCCGTCGGGTCCGCGGTCCCGGCGACCGCCCTGGGGCGGTCAACGTACCGGACCGCGGCCGATCACCTGTGCGTGAACTCGGGCTGCTCTTCGCACGGTTCACTGAGCTCTACGTCGGCAACGGCACGCTCTACCCGGCCAGCGGCAAGCACGTCCTCGCCCTGCACGGCAAGAAGCTGCACGTCCTTCCGGCGGCCTGGCAGCCGCGCCGTCATCGTGTACGCGGCAGTGCGGCGGCGGATCCCCGGTCGACCGGAACCGGAGATCCGGCCCCAAGGCCGACGTGGTCGCCGCCGGCTCAGCTTCCGGACAATTGCCAGGTCAGACATCCCGTAGCGAAACCGTTGCCGTTCCGTCGGAACTCACCCACGGCGAGCGCATAGTGTGTGTTGCCGTTCCGAGTCGCCGTGGCATCAGCGTGTGGGATCCGAGTGATCGGCGTGTGTCCGCGGCAGCTGCACCAAGTTCGTTCACCCCAGGGGGAGTCAGATCATGCGATCGATACGGCCGTCGTTCACCACCCGGCGTGGGAGGGCCGCACGCCGCAGAACCTCCCCTGTGCCCGCGGCCGTTGCCCTCGCCGCGGCGCTCGCCCTCACCGCCACCGCCTGTGAGTCGGGCGACGCCGACGCGAGTGGCGGCGGTGCGGCCTCCGCGACGGCCGCCGCGGGTGACGACAAGATCACGATCCCTGACGACATCAAGGACCGGCTCAAGGAGCACGGGATCGACATCGACAAGTGGAAGGACGGTGCCTGGAAGAACTGGAACAAGGACGACTGGCTGCGCGAGGCCGAGGACTTCGTCAACCCGATCATCGAGGACCTGTGGGACCCGGACCGCATGCGGGAGGCCGAGGAACCCGACCAGGGTGTCGACGAGGACGACATCGCCGACGACCAGGGGGTGACCGACCCGACGCCCGCCCCGGTGGACGCGAAGGGCGTGCCGGTCAAGTACCACGACAGCGCTCCGACGGCCGGCAAGGTGTTCTTCGACTCCCCCGAGGGCACGATGGTGTGCTCGGCGACGGTCGTGGCGGACCCGGCCAACCCCGGCAAGTCCAACATGGTGTGGACGGCCGGCCACTGTGTGCACGCCGGCAAGAGCGGCGGCTGGTACCGCAACATCGCGTTCGTGCCCTCGTACAACAACGACGGTATGGAGACCGCGCAGCTGGAGAACGCCACGCGGGAGCAGGTCGCTCCGTACGGCGTCTGGTGGGGTGACTGGGTGCAGACCTCTGACCAGTGGATCGAGCAGGGCGGTGCGACCGGCGGGGACGGCGCCTCGTACGACTTCGCCGTCATCCATGTGACGCCCGAGGAGGGCAGCGGCGGCAAGTCGCTGGAGGAGACGGTCGGGGCCGCGCTGCCGGTGGACTTCGCCGCGCCGTCCGCGCCGAAGATCGACAGCCTCACCGCGATCGGTTACCCGGCCGCGCCGCCGTACGACGGTCAGAAGCTGTTCCAGTGCCAGGACAAGCCGGGCCGGCTGTCGCTCAGCGCCTCGGACCCGACGATGTACCGCATCGGCTGCACCATGACCGGCGGTTCGTCGGGCGGTGGCTGGATCGCGACCGGCTCGGACGGCAAGCCCGCGCTGGTGTCCAACACCTCGATCGGCCCGGTGGAGTCCGGGTGGCTGGCGGGTCCGCGTCTCGGTGACGAGGCCAAGGGCGTGTACGACGAGGTCAGCCAGAAGTTCGCCGGCCAGTGACGGCCGGGTAGTTCGCCGGGCGGTGGTGGGACGTGATCGGGAAACCTTCACGGTCCCACCGCCGTTCGCCCTCAACTCCACAGGCATAGTGGGGTGTCGCCGCGTGCGCGGTGCCGGGAGCCGTCAACGGCCGACCGCCGCGCACGCCTGGCAAGCTCATGACATTCACAGTTCCAACGGGGGTCACCGCACCATGCGTTCCACACCCACACCCACGGCGTCCCGGCGCCGCCGTACCCTCCTCGCCGGGGGCGGGCTGCTCGCGGCCCTGGCGCTGACCGCGACCGCCTGCGGAGGCGGTTCGAGCAAGGACACGGCGAGCGATCAGGCCGGTGCCACCGCCTCCGCGGCTGCCGACGGCGGCGACGGCAAGGTGAAGCTGCCGGGCAACGTCGCCGACAAGCTCAAGGAGCACGGCATCGACGTCGACGCGTGGGCCGACGGCGGCTGGCAGGACTGGGACAAGGACAAGTGGCTCAGTGAGGCCAAGGACTTCGTCAACCCGGTGATCGAGGGCCTGTGGCAGCCGGAGCGGATGCAGTCCGCGAAGGCCGCCGACAAGACGGTCACGACCAAGGACACCGCCGCCGACCAGGGCGTCAGCGACCCGGCACCGGCGCCCGTCCAGGCCAAGGCCGAGAAGACGCCGTACCACGACAACGCGGCCCCGGTCGGCAAGGTCTTCTTCGACACGCCCGAGGGTTCGGCGGTCTGTTCCGGCACGGTCGTCAAGGACGTCAACCACCCGGGCAAGTCCAACCTGGTGTGGACGGCCGGCCACTGTGTGCACGCGGGCGGGAACGGCGGCTGGTACCGCAACATCGTCTTCGTCCCGGCCTACAACGACCTCGGCAAGTCCGAGGCGCAGCTGAGCAACGCGAACGCCTCGGAGATCGCCCCCTACGGCAACTGGTGGGCCGACTGGGCCTCGACCTCGAACGAGTGGATCCGGGGCGGCTCGGACACCGGCGGCGCGGGTGCCGCGTACGACTACTCGGTGCTGCACGTGCAGCCGGAGCAGGGCGCCAAGTCGTTGGAGGAGACGGTCGGGGCCGCGCTGGACATCGACTTCTCGGCCCCGTCCGCGGCCGAGTCCGGCACGATGGGCGCCTGGGGCTACCCGCAGGCGGCGCCGTACAACGGTCTGAAGATGTTCAAGTGCATCGACCGGCCGGGCCGCCTCTCGCTGAGCCCGACGCTGCCCACGATGTACCGCATCGGCTGCACGATGACCGGCGGCTCCTCCGGCGGCGGCTGGTTCCGGGTGGTGGGCGGCGAGACCAAGCTGGTCTCGAACACGTCGATCGGCCCGGAGGACAACACCTGGCTGGCCGGCCCGCAGCTCGGCAGGAGCGCCGAGGCCCTGTACCAGAACATGAGCAAGACGTACGGCGGTCGGTGACGACGCCGGTACGACGAAGGCCCGCCCCCGCAGAGGGGCGGGCCTTCTCATGTCACTGTTACGACGCCACCGGAGCCGGAACGTACGGCGCGAGGTCCGCCGCGAGTTCCTCGTGCACCCGCGCCTTGAGCAGTGTGCCCTCCGGGGTGTGCTCCTCGGAGATCACCTCGCCCTCGGTGTGGGCACGGGCGACCAGCTTGCCGTGCGTGTAGGGCACGAGCGCCTCGATCTCGACCGACGGCCTCGGCAGGTCGTTGTCGATCAGCGCGAGCAGCTCGGCGATGCCCTCACCGGTGCGGGCCGAGACGGCGATGGAGCGCTTCTCGATCCGCATCAGCCGCTGGAGCGTCAGCGGGTCGGCCGCGTCGGCCTTGTTGATCACGACGATCTCGGGTACGTCGGTGGCGCCGACGTCCCTGATCACCTCGCGTACGGCGGCCAGCTGCTCCTCCGGGTTCGGGTGCGAACCGTCGACCACGTGCAGGATCAGGTCGGACTCGCCGACCTCCTCCATCGTGGAGCGGAACGCCTCGACCAGGTGGTGCGGCAGGTGCCGGACGAAGCCGACCGTGTCGGCCAGCGTGTACAGGCGGCCGCTCGGGGTCTCCGCCCGGCGGACGGTCGGGTCCAGGGTCGCGAACAGGGCGTTCTCGACCAGGACGCCGGCGCCCGTGAGGCGGTTGAGCAGGGAGGACTTGCCCGCGTTGGTGTACCCGGCGATGGCGACCGAGGGCACCTTGTGGCGCTTGCGCTCCTGGCGCTTGATCTCGCGGCCGGTCTTCATCTCCGCGATCTCCCGGCGCATCTTCGCCATCTTCTCGCGGATCCGGCGCCGGTCCGTCTCGATCTTGGTCTCACCGGGACCACGGGTGGCGAGGCCGCCGCCCTTGCCGCCGCCCATCTGCCGGGACAGCGACTGACCCCAGCCGCGCAGCCTCGGCAGCATGTACTGCATCTGCGCGAGCGCGACCTGCGCCTTGCCCTCTCGGGACTTGGCGTGCTGGGCGAAGATGTCGAGGATCAGGGCCGTACGGTCGATGACCTTGACCTTGACGACGTCTTCGAGGTGGATGAGCTGGCCCGGGCTGAGCTCACCGTCGCAGATGACGGTGTCGGCACCGGTCTCCAGCACGATGTCCCGCAGCTCGTCGGCCTTGCCGGAGCCGATGTAGGTGGCGGCGTCGGGCTTGTCGCGGCGCTGGATCACGCCGTCGAGCACGAGCGCTCCCGCGGTCTCCGCGAGGGCGGCCAGCTCCGCGAGGGAGTTGTCCGCGTCCTGCACGGTCCCCGTGGTCCAGACGCCCACGAGCACGACCCGCTCCAGGCGGAGCTGGCGGTACTCGACCTCGGTGACGTCCTCGAGCTCGGTGGAGAGGCCCGCGACGCGACGCAGGGCCGCGCGCTCGGAGCGGTCGAACTGGTCGCCGTCCCGCTCTCCGTCGATCTCGTGGCTCCAGGCGACGTCCTCTTCCATCAGGGCATCGGCCCGAAGACCTTCGGGGTAGGTGTGCGCGAAGCGCTGAGTGTCCTGGGAAGGGGAAGAAGAGGAGGTCATTGGGTCCTTACGTCGTTGGGTTCCGTTGAGCGGCTACAGAGCGGAAGCGAAGCTCTCTGATCTGCTGCGCCACCACTCTCAACGCACGAGTACCCCGGGAGATTCCCGTGTCCCGTGCCGCGCCGACCTGAAGATGGTCGCACGGCACGAGTCGTCTCGTCACCGCTTTATTCACCGCCCCTGTTCCGCGGTGGCGGCTGCCGTGGACCCGGTGGCGGCCTTCACCGGCGCGACCGCCTCCCAGTCCGGGTGGCCGGGCATCGGCGGCGTCTTCTCGCCGTACAGCCAGTCCTGGAAGAAGCCGCGCAGGTCGCGTCCGGCGATCTTCGAGGCGAGGGAGACGAAGTCCTCGGTGGTGGCGACGCCGTCCGCGTGGCGGCTCACCCAGGCCCGTTGCAGCCGCTCGAAGGCGGGGCGGCCGATCTCCTGGCGCAGGGCGTACAGGACGAGTGCGGAGCCGTCGTAGACGTTCGGGCGGAAGATGCTGATCTTGTGGCCGGGGTCGGGGGCCTTGGGCGCGGCCGGGGGTCCGCCGGCGGCGCGCCAGCGGTCGGAGGCGCCGTACGCGGCCTTCATCCGCGCCTTCAGGGGCCGGTTCGCCGTCTCCTCCGCGTAGAGGGCCTCGTACCAGGTGGCGTGTCCCTCGTTGAGCCACAGGTCGGACCAGGTGCGCGGGCTGACGCTGTCGCCGAACCACTGGTGGGCCAGCTCGTGCACCATGATCGACTCGACGTACCAGGCGGGGTAGGCGGGCTCGGTGAACAGCCCCATCTCGAAGAGGGACAGCGTCTGCGTCTCCAGCTCGAAGCCGGTGGAAACATCAGCCATGAGCAGGCCGTACGTCTCGAAGGGGTACCGGCCGACCTTCCGTTCCATCCACGCGATCTGCTCGGGCGTCTTCTCCAGCCACGGTTCGAGGCGCTCGCGGTCCTTGGTGGGCACGACGTCCCGCAGGGGCAGCCCGTGCGGTCCGGTGCGGCGTACGACCGTGGAGCGGCCGATGGAGACCTGCGCGAGCTCGGTGGCCATCGGGTGCTGCGTGCGGTACGTCCATGTCGTCGTCCGGCCCGAGCGGTCCGCGCCGGCCGCCAGGCCGTTGGCGACGGCGGTGTAGCCGTTGGGCGCGGTGACCCGGATGGTGAACATCGCCTTGTCGGAGGGGTGGTCGTTGCACGGGAAGACCAGGTGGGCGGCGTCGGCCTGGTTGGCCATGGCGAGTCCGTCGGCGGTGCGCACCCAGCCGCCGTCGCGGTCCTCCGCGGGCACCGGGTCACTGGTGTGGCGCACGGTGATCCGCATCCAGCTGCCGTCGGGCAGCGGCTCGTCGGGGGTGACGACGAGGTCCTCGCCTGCGGTGGCGAAGGCGGCGGGCTCCCCGTCGACCTCCACGGACTGGACCTTCCCGTGGGCGAAGTCGAGGTTGACCCGGTCGAGGTCGGCCGTCGTCCAGGCGTCGATGGTGGTGACGGCCTGCAGGGGCTCGCTGTTGCTGCCGGGATAGGTGAAGGAGAGGTCGTACGACGCCACGTCGTAGCCGGGGTTGCCGAGGTGGGGGAAGAGGCGGTCGCCGATGCCGAGGGGCTCGGCGGGGGCGCTCGCGGCGAGCAGGCAGACGGCGCAGGCGGAGGCGAGGAGGGCGAGGGCCTTCCGGCGGGGGGTGTGCGGCATGGACCACGGCTACCAGCGCGGGCGGGCGAGGCCGCGGCGGCGCGCGACCGGCCCACCCGAACGGGGTCGTGGTGGGCGGACGGTTCACGGCTCCCGCGGTGGTGGGCGACGCGGGCGTTCAGTGCCGCGGACGCCGCGAGCAGCACGCCTGCTCGCGGTCGCGCCGAGTCGGACGCTCCACGGGAAGTGCCGCGATGTGTCGTCATTCGTCTGCGGACACGTCGTGGCTGGTCGCGCAGTTCCCCGCGCCCCTTTGGGGCGCGCTGCCGAACCGCAGTCGCATGCGCCACGCCCGCCCGCGCACGCCCCCCGCTACAACTGCCCCGTCTGCGGCTGCGCCCTGCTCACGTCGTACACGCCCGCCACATTGCGCATCGCGCGCATCAGGTCGGGCAGGCGTGCCGCGTCCGGGAGTTCGACGGTGTAGGTGTGGCGGACCTGTTGCTGGGTGGGGGGTTCGACCGTCGCCGAGACGATTTCCGCGCCTTCGAGGGCCATCGCCTCGGTGAGGTCGGCCAGCAGGTGCGGGCGGACGAACGATTCGGCGAGCAGGGTGACCCGGCACTCGGTGGTGTCGCCCCAGCGCACGCCGATCTCCGCGCGCCCCGCGCTCTTCATGCGCGCCACCGCGGCGCACTCCACGCGGTGCACGGTCACCGCTCCCCCGCGGACGGAGAATCCGGTGACCTCGTCGGGCGGTACGGGGGTGCAGCAGCCGGCGAGCCGTACGGTGGCGCCGGGCTGGTCGACGACGACGTTGGCGGCGGGGCGTACGGCCGGTACCTCCGCGGCGGGCCGGGGTGACGGCGCGGTCTCCTCGGACCGCTGCTCGCCGCCCTCGGGCGAGGGGTGGGAGGCGAGCCACCGCTGGATGGCGATGCGTGCCGCGGGCGTGTGGGCGTGCTCCAGCCACTCCCTGGAGGGCTCGGAGGCCGGGTCCTGCCCCATGAGGAGCTGGACGGTGTCACCGTCCTTCAGGACCGTGCTCAGGGTCGCCAGCCGGCCGTTGACGCGGGCGCCGATGCACGCGTGCGCGTCCTCGCCGTACTGGGCGTAGGCGGCGTCCACACAGGTCGCCCCCTCGGGCAGGCCGAGCGTGCCGCCGTCCGGGCGGAAGACGGTGATCTCGCGGTCCTGGGCGAGGTCCTCACGGAGCGTGGACCAGAAGGTGTCGGGGTCGGGCGCGGCCTCCTGCCAGTCGAGGAGGCGGGAGAGCCAGCCGGGGCGCGTGGGGTCGATGCGCTCGCCCTCGCCGGCGGCGGACTGCTCCTCCGAAGGAGGAGCGTAGGGATTGCCCAGCGCGACGACGCCGGCCTCGGCGACCTTGTGCATCTGGTGGGTGCGGATGAGGACTTCGACGACCTGGCCGTCCTCGCGGGCGACCGCGGTGTGCAGCGACTGGTACAGGTTGAACTTGGGTACGGCGATGAAGTCCTTGAACTCCGCGACCACGGGCGTCATGCAGGTGTGCAGCTCGCCCAGGACGCCGTAGCAGTCCGCGTCCTCGGCCACCAGGACCAGCAGCCGACCGAAGTCGGCGCCGCGCAGCCGGCCGCGCTTGCGGGCCACGCGGTGCACGGAGACGAAGTGCCGTGGCCGGATGAGGACTTCGGCCTGGATGTCGGCGTCGCGCAGGACGGTGCGCATCTCGTCGGCGACTTCGGCGAGGGGGTCGTCGGTGCGGGACGCGTTGTCGACGATCAGCTCGCGGGTGTGCTCGTACTCCTCGGGGTGGAGGATCGCGAAGACCAGGTCCTCCAGTTCGGTCTTCAGGGCCTGGACGCCGAGCCGTTCGGCGAGCGGGATCAGCACGTCCCGGGTCACCTTGGCGATGCGGGCCTGTTTCTCGGGGCGCATGACGCCGAGGGTGCGCATGTTGTGCAGCCGGTCGGCGAGTTTGATCGACATCACGCGGACGTCGTTGCCGGTGGCGACGAGCATCTTGCGGAAGGTCTCGGGCTCGGCGGCGGCACCGTAGTCGACCTTCTCCAGCTTGGTGACGCCGTCCACGAGGAAGCGCACCTCCTCGCCGAACTGCTCGCCGACCTGATCGAGCGTCACGTCCGTGTCCTCGACGGTGTCGTGGAGCAGGGAGGCGGTCAAGGTCGTGGTCTCGGCGCCGAGTTCGGCGAGGATCAGGGTCACCGCGAGCGGGTGCGTGATGTACGGCTCGCCGCTCTTGCGCATCTGGCCTCGGTGCGAGGACTCGGCCAGCACATAGGCGCGGCGCAGGGGATCGAGGTCGGCGTCGGGGTGGTGGGCGCGGTGGGCCTCGACGACGTGGCCGATGGCGTCGGGCAGCCGGTCGCGGGCGGCGGGGCCGAGCAGCGCGGCCCGGCCCAGTCGGCGCAGGTCGATCCGCGCCCGCCAGCGCGCCCCTGCTACCGGACCTGGCGTCGCGGGGTTCGTGGCCTCCGCACTCATGGGCACCTCCGGCTGCGTGGACCGGCGGACGGGGTGCCCCATGGCGGACACGGCTCAGGGGACTGGCAACGGTCCCCCGTCCGGGCCGGTGCTTGATGCTACCGAGCCCACCACGCCCGGCCGACCGCCTCTCGCCGAGCGTGAAACGGATCACCCATTCGAGCGAAGGTTCGCAGGTTTACGGTTTCACGCCATGCGCCCCGCGGCCGGTCGTGCTTCCCACGCCTCCCAAGAGGGCTGCCGAACCGGCCCCACCTGGGCCGACCGGTTGTCCGACCCGCCGACGCGCTGCCGTCGCCCCGCTCAGCGAGCGAACGATTCCAGCCAATCACCGTCGATCTCGCCCTCGGCGACGATCACCGCGGGTCCGGTCATCTCGATCTCGCCGTCGGGCCGCTCGGTGATCACCAGGGTGCCGCCGGGCACGTCGACGGTGTACGTCGCGGGGGTGCCGGTGACCGCCGGGTCGGCGCCGTCCCGGCGGGCCGCGGCCACGGCGACGGCGCACGCGCCCGTGCCGCACGAACGGGTCTCGCCGGCTCCGCGCTCGTGCACACGGAGCGCGACGTGCCCGGGGCCCCGGTCGACCACGAACTCGACGTTGACCCCGTCCGGGTAGGCGGAGGCCGGGCCGAAC
This sequence comes from Streptomyces sp. TRM68416, assembly GCF_014596915.1. Taxonomy (GTDB): domain Bacteria; phylum Actinomycetota; class Actinomycetes; order Streptomycetales; family Streptomycetaceae; genus Streptomyces. Next base: position 50,360 of record NZ_JACVWU010000031.1, on the reverse strand, counting down.
CGGGGCGCGGAGCGCAGGTCCCCGGCGTGCGCGAGGTCGTCCACGAAGGCGACGGCGTGCGGATTGCCCATGTTCACGTTGCGCGCGGGCCAGCTGCGCTCGCCGACGCCGACCGTGACCTCGCCCTCCGGGAGGCGCGCCCGGCCCATGCCGACGGTGACGTCACCGTCCTTGGCGAGGTGCACGGTCTTGACTCCCCCTCGGGTGGCGACGGCGAGGTCGCCCTCGGTCACGTGCCCGGCGTGCTGCAGGTAGCGCGCGAAGACGCGTACGCCGTTGCCGCACATCTCCGCGATCGAGCCGTCGCCGTTGCGGTAGTCCATGAACCACTCGGCCTCGGCCGCCATGTCCTTGGCCTCGGGGTGCGCGGCGGACCGTACGACGTGCAGCAGTCCGTCACCGCCGATGCCGGCGCGGCGGTCGCACAGGGCGGCGACGGCGGCCGGGGGCAGGTCTACGGCGTTCTCGGGGTCCGGGACGATCACGAAGTCGTTCTCGGTGCCGTGGCCCTTGAGGAAGGCGATCCGCGCGCGCGTGCTCATTCCTCGATCGTACGGTGCGCCACCGACAGCCCCGACAAGGGACGCCTGCCAGCAGCCGCGCCGCACGCCGTACAGACCACTCAGGGCAGCCGCGCCGCACGCCGTACAGACGACGGCTCGGCGCAGCCCCGCCCCAGCGGCTCAGCGCAGCCGCGCCACCCGCCACACGGCCAGCACGACCACCGCGGCGACCATCACCACGTACGCCAGCACGACCCGCCAGTCCGGTCTGCGTCCCGAGCCGCGCTGCGGCAGCCCCGGCCAGGTGTAGCCGACGCGGCGGGCGGCCATCATGCCCCAGCCCGCCGCGCACGAGGAGATCAGCAGGCCCAGCATGGCGATCACGGCGCCGCTGTCGCCGAAGTCGAAGGCCAGCGGGAAGGCGAACATCAGGGAGCCGACCGCGGCCAGGGCCACGATGGGCGCGAGCTGCCAGATGCGCATGCGCCGCTGCGGACGCAGCTCGACCTCGACCTCGGGCCCGCCCGCGAACATCTCCTCGGGCTCGGGTCCGTCGTCGGTCACGCCGTCGGGCGTCTCGTCGGGTCCGTCCGGGGTCAGACGGTCGCCGTCCTGCTCCGGTTCGCCACTGTCGCCGGTGACGGGCTCGGTGCCTTGTGCGGTGTCACGAGGGCCGGCCTCCATCGCCACGCGCCCTCCCAACTCGGACTCCACTTGGTCGATCGAAGCTCGATGATGGCACGGCACCGCAGGCCGCGATGGCGGCCGGAGCGTCCCGATGCCATGACGTGATCAGGCTGTAACCGGTCGTTCGACCAACGCCAGTGCGAGGTGCGGAAGTTCTGTGAGATCCGCCGCAGCCCCACTCAACCAGTGCACCCGCGGATCGCGCCTGAACCATGAATCCTGGCGGCGCGCGAAGCGTTTGGTGGCACGTACGGTCTCGGCGCGGGCCTCCTCCAGGGTGCACTCCCCGGCGAGCGCCGCGAGCACCTGCTGGTAGCCGAGCGCGCGCGACGCCGTGCGCCCCTCGCGCAAGCCGCACGCCTCCAGTGCGCGCACCTCGTCCACGAGGCCGGCCTCCCACATCCGGTCGACCCGGCGCGCGATGCGCTCGTCGAGCTCGGGGCGGGCCACGTCGACGCCGATCTGCACGGTGTCGTAGACCGAGTCGTGTCCGGGGAGGTTGGCCGTGAACGGCTTGCCGGTGATCTCGATCACCTCAAGGGCGCGAACGATACGGCGACCGTTGCTGGGCAGGATCGCCTGCGCGGCCTCGGGGTCGGCGGCGGCGAGGCGGGCGTGCAGCGCGCCGGAGCCGCGCAGGGTGAGCTCCTCCTCCAGCCGGGCCCGGACCTCGGGGTCGGTGCCGGGGAACTCCAGGTTGTCGACGGCCCCGCGGACGTACAGACCGGAGCCGCCGACCAGGATCGGCCAGCGGCCCTCGGCGAGCAGGGCGTCGATCCGTTGCCGGGCGAGTCGCTGGTACTCCGCGACCGAGGCGGTGACCGTCACGTCCCAGATGTCCAGCAGGTGGTGCGGGACGCCGGCGCGCTCCTCGGGCGTCAGCTTGGCGGTGCCGATGTCCATCCCCCGGTAGAGCTGCATGGAGTCGGCGTTGACGACTTCGCCCCCGAGATGCCGAGCAAGAAAGACTCCCAAATCGGACTTTCCGGCCGCGGTGGGGCCGACGACGGCGATGACACGGGGGGCGGAGGGTGCGCTGCTCACCGCCCCAGTCTCGCAAACCTCACGGGGTGGCCTCGAACGAGTTACGTGACGGCGCGTGTCCGGCGTCGTTGCCAGTTGCGTGGTTCGCCCCGCCGATTCGCGGAGGCGGCGATCCGGGCGGCGCAAACGGACGCACCGGACGACGCGGGAATTCGCCCGCACGAGTAACGTATGGAGTGGTCATGGGCGTTTTGGCAAGACTTTTTCGGAGGCCGAAGGCGACGGACGAGACGTCGACCGCCGAGACACAGGCCGACAACGTGACGGCCGAAACCGAGGCGGCGGAGGCGAAGGAGCCGGCGGCGCGCGAAGCCACCGACGCCGAGGCCGCCGACGGCGTCGGGATTCCTCAGCAGCAGTCCGCCGACAAGCAGCAATCCGACGACAAGCAGCAATCCGAAGACAAGCAGCAGTCCGCCGACAAGCAGCAGTCCGCCGAGGAAACGGCCGACCGTGAGGCCGGCGAGGGCGCCCGTACCTGACGACTCCGCGCGGGAAGGTGAACGAATGGGTCTCCTGGACAATCTGAAGGCCAAGCTGGCCCCGGCCAAGGACAAGGTCTCCGGGCTCGCACAGCAGCACGGGGACAAGGTGCAGCACGGTCTGGACAAGGCGGCGAAGGTCGTCGACGAGAAGACCAAGGGCAAGTACAGCGACAAGATCCAGACGGGCACCGGCAAGGCCAAGGACGCCATGGACCGGCTCGCGCACAAGGACGGCGGCCCGGAAACGGACGACGGCTCCACACCGCCGAGCACGCCGCCACCGGCTTCCTGAACACCGCAGCGACACGGCACACCGACGGACGGCCGAGGAGCGACGCCACGCTCCCGGCCGTCCGCCGTGCTCGAGCGGCTCGCCTCGCCGGGGCTATGTCCAGGAGGCCACGAAGTAGCCGACTCCGTAGGGGGCACCCTCGTAGAGGAGGCGGCCCGTGCCCCGGTCCTTCTGCCAGGCCGCGCTGAGGATCTGCCAGGGCGAGTAGCCGGAGATCTTGAGTTCGCGGGCCAGGCCCCGGTCGAGTCCCGCGAACCAGCCGTCGGAGTCGAGCCCGCGCAGGGCGGCGGCGATGCCGGCGTCCACGCCTTCGGCGCGGTCGTCCAGGTAGCCGGGGGCCTTCAGGGTGCGGCAGGCCGTGCCGTCGCCCATCACCAGCAGGCCGACGCGCTCGGCCATGCCCGCGATGCGCACGCCGTCCTCGCCGTTGACCGCCCAGGAGCGCTCGCCGGTCACCTCGTAGCCGCGGACGGGACCGTCCCAGCCCGCGCGCGCGAGCAGCCATGCGCCCACGGCGAGCGACGGGGGCAGAACCGTGCTGTCGGCACCGGCGGCTCGCGCACCGAGGACCACGTCGACATCGACGCCGAACGGACGGAAGGAGCCACGGGCACCCGCCTCGTGCAGCGCGTCGTCCGCGCCCTCCCCCACCACCACGAGCAGGTCGGGTTCGGCCGCGCGGACCGCGTCCAGCGCCTCCTGACACGCCGCGCGCACGACGTCGAGCTCCGGCGCCGCCCCGGCGGCGACCTCCGGCACGAGCAGCGGCGGACACGGGCAGACGGCAGCGGCGACAAGCATGATCGGCAGCCTAACCGCTCCCTCACCGACCTGCGGGCGCCCGCCCGCGCATCGGCCGAATCGCGCGACCCCCGCTAACCACCGGCACCACACCGACCAACCAGCCAGTCCGCGCACGCCACGCCCGTGCGCCCGCTCACCCGCCCCGTCAGTCGACCGCGCACCCCCCGGTAACCACCGGCAACGCCTCCGGCACCCCCACCTTCGGCAGGCCCAGCAGCACGCCCGCCGGCTTCGCCTGCTCCGCGGTGTTGCGCTTCTCCCAGGCGTCACCCGCGCGCGTGCGGCGCACGTCCAGGACGGGGCCCTCGGCGAGGAGGTGGTGCGGGGCGGCGTACGTGATCTCGACGGTGACGACGTCGCCGGGGCGCACCTCCTGCTCCGGCTTGGTGAAGTGGACCAGGCGGTTGTCGGGGGCGCGGCCGGAGAGGCGGTGGGTGGCGCCGTCCTTGCGGCCCTCGCCCTCGGCGACCATCAGCTCCAGCGTGCGGCCGACCTGCTTCTTGTTCTCCTCCCAGGAGATCTCCTCCTGGAGGGCGACGAGACGCTCGTAGCGCGCCTGGACGACCTCCTTGGGGATCTGGTTCTCCATGGTGGCGGCCGGGGTGCCGGGGCGCTTGGAGTACTGGAAGGTGAACGCCTGCGTGAAGCGGGCCTCGCGCACCACGTGCATGGTCTGCTCGAAGTCCTCCTCGGTCTCGCCGGGGAAGCCCACGATGATGTCGGTGGTGATCGCCGCGTGCGGAATCGCGGCGCGGACCTTCTCGATGATGCCGAGGTACCGTTCCTGCCGGTAGGAGCGGCGCATCGCCTTCAGGACCGTGTCCGAGCCGGACTGCAGCGGCATGTGCAGCTGCGGCATGACGTTCGGCGTCTCGGCCATCGCCGCGATGACGTCGTCGGTGAAGTCGCGCGGATGCGGGGACGTGAAGCGGACCCGCTCCAGGCCCTCGATCTTCCCGCAGGCCCGCAGCAGCTTGCTGAACGCCTCGCGGTCGCCGATGTCGGAGCCGTACGCGTTCACGTTCTGGCCGAGCAGCGTGATCTCGGAGACGCCCTCGCCGACCAGGGCCTCGATCTCGGCGAGGATGTCGCCGGTGCGACGGTCCTTCTCCTTGCCGCGCAGCGCCGGGACGATGCAGAAGGTGCAGGTGTTGTTGCAGCCCACCGAGATCGAGACCCAGGCCGCGTACGCGCTCTCGCGGCGGGTCGGCAGCGTGGACGGGAACGCCTCCAGCGACTCGGCGATCTCGACCTGCGCCTCCTCCTGCACGCGCGCGCGTTCCAGCAGGACCGGCAGCTTGCCGATGTTGTGCGTGCCGAAGACGACGTCGACCCAGGGCGCCTTCTTGACGATGGTGTCGCGGTCCTTCTGCGCGAGGCAGCCGCCGACCGCGATCTGCATGCCCGGGCGCTTCGTCTTCATGGGGGCGAGGCGGCCGAGGTTGCCGTACAGCCGGTTGTCGGCGTTCTCCCGGACCGCGCAGGTGTTGAAGACGACCACGTCGGCGTCGCCGTCCGAGCCCTCGGGGGCACGGACGTACCCGGCGTCCTCCAGCAGTCCGGACAATCGCTCGGAGTCGTGGACGTTCATCTGGCACCCGTAGGTGCGTACTTCGTAGGTCTTGAGTCCTTGAACGTCCACTGCCGGGCTCCGGTCGCTGCTGCTGGTCATGGGTCAAGGGTAGGCGGTTTCGCGGAGCCCCTCGGCCGCCGGTGACCGCCGCGGGGCCGCGGCGCGGGGCTCAGGGCTCGATCAGGCCGGCCCGGATCGCGTACCGCGTCAGCTCCAGCCGGTCGCGCATGCCCAGCTTCTGCAACAGGTTGGCGCGATGCCGCTCGACCGTCTTGGCGCTGATGAAGAGCAGCTCGCCGATCTCCTTGGAGGTGTGGCCCTCGGCGACCAGCTTGAGGATCTCCTCCTCGCGCTCGGTCACGGGCCGCTCCGGCACGCCGTCCCCGCGGTGCAGCCGCTCCAGGTAGGCGCGGACCAGGGCCCGCTCGGCGCCCGGGTAGATGAACGGTTCGTCGCGCACGGCCGCCCGGCAGGCCTCGACCAGGTCGCGATCGGCGACGGACTTGAGGACGTAGCCGCCGGCGCCCGCCTTGAGCGCCTCGAAGAAGTACTGCTCGTTGTCGTACATGGTCAGGATCAGGATGCGCAGGCCGGGCAGCCGCCGGGAGAGCTCCCGGGCCGCCTGGAGGCCGGTCATCCGGGGCATGGAGACGTCCAGGACGGCCAGGTCGACCTCGGTGGCGCGGGCCAGCGCGACCGCCTCGGCGCCGTCGGCGGCCTCGGCGACGACCCGGAGGTCCGGCTCGCCGTCCAGGATCAGCCGCACCCCGCGGCGTACGAGGGTGTGGTCGTCGGCGAGCAGGACGCGGATCAACGGCCGCCCCCGGCCGGCACCCGCAGCCGTATCTCCTGCCCCGGCCCGACCGAGAGCTCCGCCCCCACCAGCAGCGCCCGCTCCCGCATCCCCCGGATCCCGGCGCCCTCCGGCGCCTCGCCGAGACCTTTGCCGTTGTCCCGTACGACGAGTTCGACGGCGTCCGGGCAGGGGCGCAGGTGCAGTTCCGCGCGGTCGGCGCCGGAGTGGCGGGCGGTGTTGGTCAGGCCCTCCTGGGCGACCCGGTAGAGCACGAGTTCCGACTCCTCGGTCAGCGGGGGCAGTTCGCCGGGGACCTGGTGGCGCACCGACAGGCCGTGCGTGGTGAACTCGGTGGCGAGCGCGCGCAGGGCGCTGGCCAGGCCGAGCTCCTCCAGCACACCCGGTCGCAGTCTGCGGGCGATACGGCGGATCTCGTCGAGGCCGGCCCGGGTGGCCTCCTGCGCCTGGTGCACCTCCTCGCGCAGCCCCTCGGGCGCCCGGTCGGCGACGCGCTTGAGCTGGAGCAGTACGGCGGTGAGGGTCTGGCCGACCTCGTCGTGCAGTTCCTGGGCGATCCGCCGGCGCTCGCGCTCCTGCGCGGACAGCGCCCGCGCGGCCCCGGCGGCCCGCTCGCTCTCCAGCCGGTCGAGCATGGTGTTGTACGTCGTGATCAGCTCCGCGGTCTCGGCCGGACCGGCGACTGCGGCGCGGGCGCCCGGGCGCAGCAGGTCGGCGGTGGCCATGGCGCGGCCGAGCCGTTGCAGCGGGGCGAGTCCGAGACGCAGGACGAGGGCGTTGCCGACCAGCAGCAGCGCCAGTCCGCCGACGACGACCAGCGCCTCGGCGGGCAGGGTCGGCGTCGACACGGTGACCGGGCCGAGCAGCAGGGCGGCGGCTACGATCGGACCGGCGGCGTTGAGCGAGAAGATACGCCAGAACAGCGACACGTTTGCGCCCCTTCCCGCGCGCCTCACGCTCAGTTTCACCGTCGCGCCGCGGCCGCGTATATCCGTGATGACACCCATGTCGCCACCGTACGTGCGGCTGGCAGCATGCCGACCGGACCGTTTCGATCGAAAACAGCAAGGGGAAAGAATCGTGCCTGCTCCACGTCTGAGGGCGACACCGCTGCCGGGCATCGGGGTCCAGTACGACCTCGTGACGCGGGAACACCGCCATCTGTCCGTGGTGGCGCACCGCGACGGCGGCCGCACGGTGAACCTGTACCGGGCGGACGACCCCGACGCCTGCGCGCAGTCCCTGCGGCTGACCGAGTCCGAGGCGGACTCGCTGATCGACGCGCTGAAGCCGTCCCACCACAGCGCGAGCCTGCTCTACACGACGGACCTGGGCCTGGTCGCCGAGCGGATCGAGGTGGCCGCGACCTCGCACTGGAACGGGCGGCTGCTGGGCGACACCCGCATGCGCACCGAGACGGGCGCGTCGGTGGTGGCGGTGCTGCGCCGCGCCGAGGCGATCCCGTCCCCCGCGCCGGACTTCCGGCTGGCGGGCGGGGACACGCTGATCGTCATCGGCACCCGGGAGGGTGTGGACGGCGCGGCGACGATACTCGGTCGGGAGTGAACCGTTGCACTCCGGCATCCTGCTGATCGAGTTCGGCTCCATCATCCTCGGCCTGGGTCTGCTCGGCCGGGCCGCAGCCCGCTTCCGGCTGTCGCCGATCCCGCTGTACCTGCTCGCCGGTCTGGCCTTCGGCACGGGCGGGCTGCTGCCGCTCGGCGCGAGCGAGGAGTTCATCGCCGCCGGGGCGGAGATCGGCGTCATCCTGCTGCTGCTGATGCTCGGCCTGGAGTACACGGCCGGGGACCTGGTCACCAACCTCAAGGCCCACTACCCCGCGGGCCTGGTCGACGGGGCGCTCAACGCCGTACCGGGTGCGGCGGCGGCGCTGCTGCTCGGCTGGGGCCCGGTGGCCGCGGTGGTCCTGGCGGGCGTCACCTGGATCTCGTCGTCCGGGGTCATCGCGAAGGTCCTCGGCGACCTGGGCCGGATCGGCAACCGCGAGACCCCGGTGATCCTGAGTGTCCTCGTCCTCGAGGACCTGGCGATGGCGGTGTACCTGCCCATCATCACCGCCCTGGTGGCCGGGGCCGGGCTGGCGGCCGGCAGCCTGACCCTGTCGATCGCGCTGGGCGCGGCGGGGCTCGTGCTGTTCCTCGCGATCCGCTACGGGCGGGTCATCTCGCGGTTCGTCTCCAGCGACGACCCGGAGAAGCTGCTGCTGGTGGTGCTCGGGCTGACCATCCTGGTCGCGGGCGTCGCGCAGCAGCTCCAGGTCTCGGCCGCGGTCGGCGCCTTCCTGGTGGGCATCGCGCTGTCCGGAGAGGTCGCGGAAGGCGCGCACACGCTGCTCAGCCCCCTGCGCGACCTGTTCGCCGCCGTCTTCTTCGTCTTCTTCGGGCTGCACACCGACCCGGCGAGCATCCCGCCGGTCCTGCTGCCCGCGCTCGCCCTGGCCCTCGTCACCGCCGCGACGAAGATCGCCACGGGGTACTGGGCGGCACGGCGGGCCGGTATCTCCGTCAAGGGCCGCTGGCGCGCGGGCGGGGCGCTGGTGGCCCGCGGCGAGTTCTCCATCGTCATCGCGGGCCTCGCCGTCAGCGCGGGCATCGAACCCGCCCTCGGCCCCCTCGCCACGGCCTACGTCCTCATCCTCGTCGTCCTCGGCCCCCTCACCGCCCGCTACACGGAGCCGGCGGCGATGTGGTGGACGGAACGCCGCAGGACGAAGCCCCGCGAGCCGGTGGAGGAGACAGCGCCGCTGTAGCCACGGATCGACGGCCGCTACGACGCCGTGGGCACGGCCGCGAGGCCAGGCTCTACGGCGTCATGGGCACGGCCGCGAAGCCAGGCTCTACGGCGTCATGGGCACCCCCGCAGAAACCGCAGCCCCTACGACGCCGTAGGCCCGCCCCGCCACCCCTGGCGCCGCAGCACCTCCGCCACGTCGGGGGCGCGGTAGTGGTCCCCCTTGAGGACCTTCCCGTCGGCGCGGCGGGCCACGTGGCCGTCGGGGCCCAGCTTGGTCATGTTGGCGCGGTGGATCTCGGCGATGACCTCGTCGAGGTCGATGCCGTGGACGAGGGCGGTGCCGTAGGCGACGTACACCACGTCCGCCAGTTCGTGCGCGAGCCTGTCGAGGGAGCCGGTGACCGCGACCTCGGCGACCTCGGAGGCCTCCTCCGCGAGCAACTCGCCCCGGTGGGCCGCGAGTTCCGGTGCCACCTCGGTGGGGGTACCGCGGACGTCGAGCCCGAAGGCGTGGTGGAAGGCACGGACCAGGTCGGCGGGCGAAGAACTCATCCCCCGACCCTATCGATGCCTCCCGCACCCACGCCCCTGGTCAGCGGGGAGGAGAGCCTGGCAGGATCGCCCGCATGTCCAAGGTGTTCCCCCGTATCGGCAGGCGCCGCGCCCTCCAGAGCGCGGCCGCCGGCGTCGTCGCCCTCGGGCTGCTGCTGTGGTGGCTGCTGCCCCTGGGCGAGGCCCCCCCGAGGGGGACGATCGTCTTCAGCACGGGCACCCGGGCCGGCGTCTATCACGAGTACGGCGACCGGTTGCGCGCCGAGCTCGCCAGGGACATGCCTGACCTGAAGGTGGAGCTGAAGACCAGCGCCGGGTCCCAGGAGAACGTCCGGCGCGTGGCGACCGGCCAGGCCGACCTGACCATCGCCGCCGCCGACGCGGTGGAGACGTACGAGATCGACGACGGGCCCGGCGCCGACCGGCTGCGCGGTGTCGCCCGTCTGTACGACGACTATGTGCAGCTCGTCGTCCCGCCGGACTCGGACATCGAGTCGGTCGCCGACCTGCGGGGCAAGCGGGTGGCCATAGGGCTGCCCCACTCGGGGGTGCGGCTGATCGCCAACCGGGTGCTGGAGGCGGCCGGCATCGACCCGGTGAAGGACATCACGGCCCGGTCGGACGGCATCGACACCGGGCCCAGGGCACTGGGGAACGGGCTCGACGCGTTCTTCTGGTCGGGCGGGCTGCCCACGCGCGGGCTCCGGGAGATCGCCGAGACCTCGGACTTCCGCTTCGTGCCGATCGACGCCGAGCTGGTCGCCAAGGTGCACGCCCAGGGCGGCGCCACCCGCTACTACCGGGCCACCAACATGCCGGAGTCGGCCTACCGGACCATCCAGGACGGGTCCACGGTGGCGACGCTGGCGGTGTCCAACCTGCTGGTGACCCGGAAGGACCTGGATCCGCGGCTCACCGAGTGGCTGACCCGCACCGTGCTCGACAGCCGTGACGGCATCGGCGCGCACGTCCACTCCGCGCAGCTGGTCGACGTACGCACGGCGATCTACACGGATCCGCTCCCGCTGCACCAGGGCGCGCGACGCTATTACCGATCCGTCAAACCGTAGGCGCGGGCGCACGGCGCCACGGGCGGACTCGGCTCATTCGACCGCGGTACGGCAGCGCGCGCCAAAGGGGCGCGGGGCTGTGTCGATATGCGGCTCCGCCGTGGGGCGCAACCAGCCACAACGAGCCCGCAGCCGAACGACGACACATCACGGCACTCCCCGCCCGCCCCTCAAGCCGCAGGCGCACTCCGCGGCACCCGCACGGTGACCTTCAGACCGTGCGGTTCGTGGTGCTCGTAGGCGATCGACCCGCCGCCCGCGGCGAGCAGGGCCCGCGAGATGGACAGGCCGAGGCCGGAGCCCTTGATGTTCTGGTGGCGGCCGCTGCGCCAGAAGCGGTCGCCCACGCGGGCGAGTTCGTCGTCGGTCAGACCGGGGCCGCGGTCGGTGACCACGACGGTCGCGGTGTCGCCGTCGGCGGTGACGGTCACCTCGACGCGCTCGTCCCGCGGCGTGAACTTCACCGCGTTGTCGATCACCGCGTCCAGCGCGGACGACAGGGCCACCGGGTCCGCCCAGGCGGTGGTGGCCGGGCAGTCGCCGACCAGCGTCACCCCCTGGGCCTCGGCGGTCGGCGCCCAGGCCGCGACCCGCTCGGCGGCCAGCGCCCCGATGTCGGTGATGCTCAGGTCGGCCTCGGTGTGCTCGGCCAGCGCCAGGTCGAGCAGGTCGTCCAGCACCTGGGCCAGGCGTTTGCCCTCGGCCTGGACGGAGGCGATCTCCTCGTTGCCCTCGGGGAGTTCCAGTGCGAGCAGTTCGATGCGCAGCAGCAGCGCCGAGAGGGGGTTGCGCAGCTGGTGCGAGGCGTCGGCGACGAAGGCGCGCTGCTGCTCCAGCACGTCCTCGACGTTGTCCGCCATCTCGTTGAACGACCGGGCCAGCCGCCTCAGTTCCGGCGGCCCGCCGGCCGCCGCGACCCTGGACTTCAGCCGGCCGCTGGCGATCGCGTGGGTGGTGGCGTCCAGCACCCGGACGGGTCGGAGCACCCAGCCGGTCAGCCGCAGCGCGGCGCCGACGGCCAGCAGCATCGCGGCGATCTCGCCCGCGCCGATGAGCAGCCAGCCGCGCAGGATCTGCGAACGCATCTGTCCGGTGGGCGAGTCGGTGACGACGACCGCGACGACGTCACCGTCCCGGACGACCGGTGAGGCGACCACGAGACGGCCCCGCTGCCAGGGCCACACCTGCTCCGGGTCGTGGCTGCGCCGGCTGAGCAGCGCCTCCTCGAAGGCGTCGCGCACCTCGCCCTCGTCCGGCAGCAGCCACGTCTCCGGAGCGTTGGCCAGGGGCGCGTCGCCGGGCAGGAAGACGCCCACGCGGATGCCGTAGATCCCGTAGTAGCTCTCCAGGGCGCGGCTCAGGGTGCGGCCCTCGTCCTGGGGCCCCTGGGTGGTGTCCATGACGGACCGGGTGATGGCCGCGAAGTACGCCGTGTCGTCGATCCGGTCGACGACCACCTTCTGCTGCCGGGCGGCCGCCAGGCTGGCGGCGAGCGGGATGCCGAGGGCCAGCAGGACGGCCGCCATCAGCACGATGAGCAGCGGGAGCAGTCGTGCGCGCACTCGTGCCCGCTAGGCGACCGGGGCGACGAGCCGGTACCCGACGCCGCGCACGGTCTCGATCAGGGCGGGCATGCGCAGCTTGGCGCGCAGGGAGGCCACGTGCACCTCCAGGGTGCGCCCGGTCCCCTCCCAGCTGGTGCGCCAGACCTCGCTGATGATCTGCTCGCGGCGGAAGACCACGCCGGGCCGCTGGGCGAGCAGCGCGAGGAGGTCGAACTCCTTGCGGGTCAGCTGCACGACCGTGCCGTCGACGCTGACCTGGCGGGTGGGCAGTTCGATGCGCATCGAGCCCAGCCGCAGCACGGTGTCGGCGCCCGCGGCCGGGTCCTCGTGGGCGGTGCGCCGGCTGACGGCGTGGATCCGGGCGAGCAGTTCGCCGGTGTCGTACGGCTTGACCACGTAGTCGTCGGCGCCCAGGTTGAGGCCGTGGATGCGGGAGCGTACGTCGGAGCGGGCGGTCACCATGATCACGGGGGTGCTGGTGCGCTTGCGGATCTTGCTGCACACCTCGTAGCCGTCCTGGTCCGGCAGTCCCAGGTCGAGCAGGACGACGCCGAAGCCGGCGCCCTCCGGGACGAGCGCCTGGAGGGCCTCCTCGCCGCTCCGGGCATGCGTGACCTCGAACCCGTGCCGCGCCAGCACCGCGGAGAGAGCGGCGGCGACATGGTTGTCGTCCTCGACGAGGAGCAGTCTCATCCCGGCCCCCTCCTGTTCATCGGCCGTACGGGTGGGTCTTGCAGTCACGATCGTGCACACGTGCGCGTGCATCATGGCAGTCACGCTGATGGACGACGATGCCGTCAAGTGGGTTCCGCTTGCACGGGGCTTGTCGTTATCCAGCCGGTACGTCCCCAGCTCACAAGTGCTACGACACGTGTCCGATTGCTATCGGATCGTGATGCTCAAATTCCCCTCAGGACTAATGACGCAGGTCGGATACGGTTATTACTGTCCTCCGAAACCGAGGAGGACGGAGCCTGAGAGCGATGACCGAAGTATCGGTGGCCAAGGAAGATGTGGCCGCAACCGGCGACCTGGTCGTCCTGAAGAGCGTCAACAAGCATTTCGGCGCGTTGCACGTGCTCCAGGACATCGACCTGACGATCGCCCGCGGCGAAGTCGTCGTGGTCATCGGACCCTCCGGGTCCGGGAAGTCCACCCTGTGCCGCACCATCAACCGCCTGGAGACGATCGACTCGGGAACGATCGTCATCGACGGCAAACCACTGCCCGCGGAGGGCAAGGAGCTGGCCCGTCTGCGCGCTGACGTCGGCATGGTCTTCCAGTCCTTCAACCTCTTCGCGCACAAGACCGTGCTCGAGAACGTGATGCTGGGCCAGATCAAGGTCCGCAAGGCCGACAAGAAGAAGGCCGAGGAGAAGGCCCGCTCCCTGCTCGACCGGGTGGGCGTGGCCAGCCAGGCCGACAAGTACCCCGCCCAGCTCTCCGGTGGCCAGCAGCAGCGTGTCGCCATCGCCCGCGCCCTGGCGATGGACCCCAAGGTCATGCTCTTCGACGAGCCGACGTCGGCCCTCGACCCGGAGATGATCAACGAGGTCCTGGAGGTCATGCAGCAGCTCGCCCGCGACGGCATGACCATGATCGTCGTCACGCACGAGATGGGCTTCGCCCGTTCGGCCGCGAACCGAGTGGTGTTCATGGCGGACGGCCGGATCGTCGAAGAGGCTGTGCCGGACCAATTCTTCAGCAACCCGCGCAGCGACCGCGCCAAGGACTTCCTGTCCAAGATCCTGCACCACTGACGACGCACCGGCGTAACCTGCGTCACCCGCACCCACGGCTCGCATCTCTTCACCAGACAAAGGATGTTCACCATGAAGCTCCGCAAGGTCACCGCCGCGGCCGCCGCTGCGCTCGTCCTCTCCCTGACCGCGACCGCGTGTGGCGGCGACGACGGCGACGGCGACAGCGCCGACACCGGCTCGGGCGGCGGCGACAAGATCAAGATCGGCATCAAGTACGACCAGCCGGGTCTGGGCCTGAAGGAGCCCGACGGGTCCTTCTCCGGCTTCGACGTCGACGTCGCCACGTACGTGGCCAAGGAGCTCGGCTACGACGCCGACCAGATCGAGTTCGTCGAGACCAAGACCCCCGACCGCGAGAACGCCCTCAAGCGCGGCGACGTGAAGTTCATCGCGGCCACGTACTCGATCAACGACGAGCGCAAGAAGCTGGTCGACTTCGCCGGCCCGTACCTGCTGGCCCACCAGGACCTGCTGATCAAGTCCGACTCGGACATCACCGAGGCCACCGACCTCAACGGCAAGAACCTGTGCTCGGTGACCGGTTCGACCTCCGCGGAGAACGTCAAGAACGACTTCGCGCCGAAGGCCAACCTCAAGGAGAACAGCGGCTACTCGGAGTGCATCGCCGCGCTCCAGAGCGGCACGGTCGACGCCCTGACGACGGACGACTCGATCCTGGCGGGCTACGCCTCGCAGAGCCAGTACAAGGGCCAGTTCAAGCTCGCCGGCCTCAAGCTGAGCAACGAGAACTACGGCATCGGCGTGCAGAAGGGTGACACCGAGACCCTCAACAAGATCAACGACGCCCTGGAGAAGATGGTCAGCGACGGCTCCTGGCAGAAGGCCGTCGACGACAACTTCGGCCCGGCCGGCTACAAGAACGAGCCCGCGCCGAAGATCGGCGAACTCAAGTAGCACAAGGACCCACTGGCGCGCCGCCGTCCGCCGCGATCAGGGCGGCGGCGCGCCGCGCTGTCCACGCACGCCACCCACCCGGAAGCGCGGGAGATCGTGTTCGACTTCATTTCAGACTATGACAACCCGACACTGTTGGGTGCCTTCTGGACGACGGTGAAACTCACCTTGTTCTCCGGTCTCGGCTCCCTGGTCTGGGGCACCCTCCTGGCCGCGATGCGGGTCAGCCCGGTCCCGCTCATGCGTGGATTCGGCACGGCCTACGTGAACATCGTCCGGAACATCCCCCTGACGGTCATCATCATCTTCACCTCGCTCGGACTCGCCGACATCTTCGGCGTGACGATGGGCGCCTCCGACTTCAAGACCCAGGGCTTCCGGCTGGCGACCCTCGGTCTCGTCGCCTACACCTCGGCCTTCGTCTGCGAGGCGCTCCGTTCCGGCATCAACACGGTGCCGCTCGGACAGGCCGAGGCCGCCCGCGCCATCGGGCTGACCTTCAGCCAGACCCTCCGGCTCATCATCCTGCCGCAGGCCTTCCGCTCGGTCATCGGCCCGCTGGCCAACGTGCTGATCGCCCTGACGAAGAACACCACGGTGGCCGCCGCGATCGGCGTGGCCGAGGCCGCCTACCTGATGAAGGGCATGATCGAGAAGGAGGCCCAGACGCTGCTCATCGGCGCGATCTTCGCCTTCGGTTTCGTGGTACTGACCCTGCCCACCGGCCTCATCCTCGGCTGGCTGAGCAAGCGACTGGCGGTGAAGCGATGAGTTCCGTTCTCTACGACGCCCCGGGCCCTCGCGCCAAGCGGCGCAATGTGCTCATCTCGGTGGTCTTCTTCACCCTGCTCGCCCTGCTCGCCTGGTTCGTCTGGCACACCATGGACGAGGAGGGGCAGCTGAAGTGGGCGCTGTGGAAGCCGTTCACCGAGTCGCAGGCGTGGACGACCTATCTGCTGCCGGGTCTCGGGAACACACTGAAGGCCGCGGCGCTGGCCATGCTGATCGCTCTTCCCCTGGGCGCCTTCTTCGGTATCTCACGGCTCTCCGACCACTGGTGGGTGCGGGGTCCGGCCGGCGCCGTGATCGAGTTCTTCCGCGCCATCCCGGTGCTGCTGCTCATGCTGTTCGCCAACGAGGCCTACGACCGCTGGGCGAACGTCACCACGGAAGAGCGGCAGCTCTACGCGGTCGTCACCGGCCTGGTGCTCTACAACGCGGCCGTGCTCGCCGAGATCGTACGGGCCGGCATCCTCGCCCTGCCCAAGGGGCAGTCGGAGGCAGCCAAGGCGATCGGCCTGCGCAAGGGCCAGACGATGAGCACCATCCTGCTGCCGCAGGCCGTCACCGCCATGCTGCCGGCCATCGTCAGCCAGCTCGTGGTCGTCGTGAAGGACACCGCACTGGGCGGCGTCATGATCGGGTTCACCGAGCTGCTCAGCGAGCGCAGCACGCTCGCGGCGAACTACGCCAACGTCATCCCGAGCTTCATCGTCGTGGCGATCATCTTCATCGTCCTGAACTTCATCCTCACCAGCTTCGCGAGCTGGCTGGAGCAGCGGCTGCGGCGCAGCAAGAAGAGCACGGGTGCGGTGCTCAGCGCCGAGGACACGGAGGAACTGAACCCCGCGGCGACGGGTGGCACCTACGGGACCGGCGCCGGAGGCACGATCTGACCACTTGTCACATCGCTTGAGCCAACGGAGGGCAGTGGTCTGATCACCACTGCCCTTCGTCACTTGACGCAAGCACCGGCAATGGGTTGCATACGTTCTGTGATCGTGCACCCTGCTCCAGCCTCCTGTTCACCTACGTCCTTCAGGGCACCGCTGCGGGCAGGGGGCGCCACGCCGTGGACCCGGTGATCATCGTCGGAGCGGGGCCCGTCGGGCTCACGCTCGCCCTGGCCCTGGCGCGTCAGGAGGTGCCGTCCGTGGTCCTCGACGAGGGGCCGGGCAAGGACGAACCCCGCCTGGCACGCACGGTCGTGCTGCGGGAGGACACCGCCGCGCTGCTCGAACGCCTGACGGGGTTCTCGGCCGTGGAGGCCGGCTGCCGCTGGGCCGGATGGCGGTCGTTGCGGCGCAAGCAGGTGATGCGTGAGGTCACGTTCGACGACTCCGCGCCCGTCCACATCGCCCAGCACGTGGTGACCGCCGCGCTGCGCGAGGCGCTCGCCGGTGAACGGCTCGTCAGGATCGCCACCGACAGCCGTCTCGACGGCATCGAGCAGGAGCGCTCCGGCGTCACCGCCCACACCCGCGGCCCCAAGGGCACCTGGTGGCGCGGCAGTTATCTGGTCGGCTGCGACGGACCGCGCTCGACCGTGCGCAAGCTCCAGGACATCCGCTTCCCCGGCCGTACGGCTGTCGAACGGCACGCCGTCGCCGCGCTGCGCACCGAACTGCCCCGGCCCGACGAGGCGTTGCTGCACCGGATGCCGCCGTGGCGGACCTCCGGCCCCTCGGCCGGCGAGATCTCCGCCCGCCCGCTGCCGGACGGGGCCTGGCGGCTGGACTGGCTGCTCCCGCCGGGCAAGGACCTGGTCACGCCCGAGCTGCTGGTGGCCCGCGTCCGGGAGACGCTCGCGGGCTGGTCGGGCGGCTCGACACCGCCGTACGAACTCCTCGACACCGGCGTCCACACCGTGCACCACCGGTTGGCCCGGCGCTGGCGGGCCGGGCGGGTGTTCCTCGCCGGGGACGCGGCGCACCTGCTCGGGGCGCTGGGCACGCAGGGGCTCGACGAGGGCTTCCGGGACGCCGACAACCTCGCCTGGAAGCTGGCGCTGGCCTGGCATCACGGGCCGCACGAGGCGCTGCTCGACAGCTACCAGGCGGAGCGGCGGGCGGTGGTCGCGGCCCGGTTGCGCGCAGCGGACCAGGCGCTGCCGCTGCTGCGCGGCGGCAAAGGGCTGCGCAGTTACGTTCCCGGCTCCGGCCGGAACCACGACGCGCTGCTCGCGGAGGGCCACCTGGGGCAGGGGGCGCTGGGTGCGCCGGGGGCGTACGCCGACTCGCCGCTCGCGCCGAAGCACCTGGAGGGTGAGGTCCTCGTCGACACTCCGGTGGGCGCGCCGGTCGCCGACGTCCGGGTCACCGCGGAGGACGGTTCCTTCGTCCGGCTGCGGGAGCGGCTGGGGCGGGGTGCGCTGCTGGTACTGCTGATCGCGCCGGGCACGGGCGTGTGGGACCGCAAGCACTGGGTGACCGCGGGGATCATGCCCCGTCTTGCCGCGGCCGTGACGGCGCTGCCGCACCCGGCGGAGCTGCTGGTCGCCGAGAGCTATCCCGGCGCGCCCGCCCACTCGGTGCTGCTGATCCGGCCCGACGGCCATCTGGTGACGGCGCTGAGCGGGGTGCGTCCGGCCGACCTGTACGCGGCGGCGGAGGCGACGCTGGGCGGGCCGGTGGAGGCTGCCACCACCGTGAGTTGACCGGTCCGGACGGGCGTGGTGTACTCCGCACCGTGACCGACACCTGTGTGCACCTGTGGCGGAAGGTCCATGTGGACCTCGTCCGCTATGCGGGCTGCATGTGTCGACGTTCCTGCTGAATTCGCATCCCTCTCCCTCGCGCGCCGCGACGTGCTGCCGCGCGCTTCCCGCGAACCTTCATCAGGACGGTCCACGTGTCTGCGTCTGTCTCCCCTGCCTCCCCTTCCTCCGTTTCGGCCGCTCCCACGCAGGCCGACCTTCTGGACTTCGTACGGCGTACGGCCGCCGACGCCGAGTTGATCGCCTCGCTGCCGCTCGACCCCGAGGGCCGCACCTGGGTGCGCCTTGAGGGGCCCGGTGGCAGCGAGGCCTGGCTGATCGGCTGGCCGCCCGGCTCGGGCACGGGCTGGCACGACCACGCCGACTCGGTCGGTGCGTTCCTGACCGCGGCCGGCGAACTCAGGGAGAACTCGCTCGCCGCCCGGCTGCCCACGGACGGCTGGAAGACCCTGGAACTCAGCGAGGACGTCGACCGGGAGCGCAGGCTGCCGGCGGGCCGGGGCCGCTCCTTCGGCCGCCACCACGTCCACGAGGTCCTCAACGAGTCCCAGGACCGGCATGCGGTCTCCGTGCACGCCTACTACCCGCCCCTGCCGCGGATCCGCCGTTACAGCCGCACCGGACCCGTGCTGCGCCTGGAGCAGGTCGAACGCCCGGAGGACTGGCAGTGAGGGAACGTCCGGTGGGGATCGACGAGTTGCTGGAGCGCGTCCGCGAGGGCTACACCCGCGTCTCACCGCGGGAGGCCTACGAGGCCGCCCGGGCCGGTGAGGCGCTGCTGGTGGACATCCGCTACGCCGCCCTGCGCGAGCGGGACGGGGTGATCCCCGGCGCCCTGGTCGTCGAACGCAACGAACTGGAGTGGCGGCTCGACCCGCGGGGCAGTCACCGCGCCCCCGAGGCCACCGGTCACGATCTGCGCATGGTGGTGATCTGCAACGAGGGGTACGCCTCCAGCCTGGCGGCGGAGTCCCTGCACCGGCTGGGTCTGCACCGGGCCACCGACCTGGTCGGAGGGTTCCAGGCCTGGCGGGCGGCGGGGTTGCCGGTGACGGGGGGTCAGAGGAGCCCGAAAGGGCCGTAGAGCGGGGCGGTGCCCGCGTGGCTCTGGGTGACCGGGCACGAGGGCACTGCGTGGTGCCGCCGCTGACGAAGCCGAGGCTGGGAGAGCCGTCGCTCCGGCCCTCGTCCGGGCCCGCGCGCCTGAGCCACGCCCTGCTCAGTCCCCGCCCACTCTCCGCTCAGTCCCTGCCCTGGCCCGAGCCCGACGCGTCACCCGCCCAGGGACACACCCCCAGCCCAGTACCTCGCGTCGGCTCAAAACCCCTCGTCCCCGAGGAACTCCGCGTCCTCGCCCTCGGACTCCAGCGCCTGGCGGACCACCCGGAGGGCCATGCCTTCGGGGTAGCCCTTACGGGCGAGCATGCCGGCGAGGCGGCGGATTCTCCTGTCGCGGTCGAGGCCGCGGGTGGCCCGGAGTTTGCGGGCGACGAGTTCGC
The DNA here is from genome assembly GCF_014596915.1 of Streptomyces sp. TRM68416. Taxonomy (GTDB): domain Bacteria; phylum Actinomycetota; class Actinomycetes; order Streptomycetales; family Streptomycetaceae; genus Streptomyces. The sequence goes on along the minus strand of NZ_JACVWU010000031.1, from coordinate 30,544 downwards.
GCGCGGTCTCCTCCTCCTGCTCGGAGTCGAGCTGCCCGACGGCCGCGTCGATCAGTGAGGAGTCGACGCCCTTGGTCCGCAGCTCCCGGGCGAGTGCGCGGCGGGCCAGCCCTCGCCCGTGGTGCCGGGACTCCACCCAGGCGTCCGCGAAGGCACTGTCGTTGATCAGTCCGACCTCCTCGAACCGCGACAGCACCTCCTCGGCGGCCTCGTCCGGGATCTCCCGCTTGCGCAGGGCGTCCGCGAGCTGTTTGCGCGTGCGCGGAGTCCCGGTGAGCAGGCGCAGGCAGATCGCCCGTGCCCGCTCCACCGGGTCCGCCGGAGGCTCCTCCTTCTCGGCCCTCGACGAGGCGGAGGCGCCTCCGTCCTCACCGAACGGCGCCTCGCGACCGCGCCGACGACGCCCCCGGGCGCCGCCCGCGCCACCGGCCCCGCCGGCTCTCCGGCGCGCACCGCCGGCGAGCCCTTCGGCCCCGAACGCCGGACCACCGCCCGTACGGCTCCCCCCGCCGTACGGTTCGTCCGTGCCCTGGGCCGTGTCATCGCCGTAGCCACCGTCACCGGTGCCGGCCGCGCGCGGCGGCGGTTCCGGGTAGGTGTACTCGGCCCAGTCGGTTCGTCGCGTCACGGGTCAGCTCTTGGCCACCGCGGCCTTGGACTTGGCGGCCTTGGCCGCCGGCGCCGGCACCGTCTTCGCCGCGTCGTCGGCGGCGGCCCCCGCGGCGTCCGCACCCGGTTCGGCGGCCGGCTCCTCCGGACGCACGCCCACGCCCAGCTTCTCCTTGATCTTCTTCTCGATCTCGTTGGCCAGGTCGGGGTTGTCCTTCAGGAAGTTGCGCGCGTTCTCCTTGCCCTGGCCGAGCTGGTCGCCCTCGTACGTGTACCAGGCGCCGGCCTTGCGGACGAAGCCGTGCTCCACGCCCATGTCGATCAGGCCGCCCTCGCGGCTGATGCCGTGGCCGTAGAGGATGTCGAACTCGGCCTGCTTGAAGGGCGGTGCGACCTTGTTCTTGACGACCTTGCAGCGGGTGCGGTTGCCGACCGCCTCCGTGCCGTCCTTCAGGGTCTCGATGCGACGGATGTCGATACGCACCGAGGCGTAGAACTTCAGCGCCCGGCCACCGGTCGTGGTCTCCGGGGAGCCGAACATCACGCCGATCTTCTCGCGGAGCTGGTTGATGAAGATCGCGGTGGTCTTGGACTGGTTGAGCGCGCTGGTGATCTTCCGCAGGGCCTGGCTCATCAGACGGGCCTGGAGGCCCACGTGGCTGTCGCCCATCTCGCCCTCGATCTCCGCGCGCGGGACGAGCGCGGCGACGGAGTCGATGACGATGAGGTCGAGGGCGCCGGAGCGGACCAGCATGTCCACGATCTCCAGGGCCTGCTCGCCGTTGTCGGGCTGGGAGAGGATCAGGTTGTCGATGTCGACGCCGAGCTTCTCCGCGTACTCGGGGTCGAGGGCGTGCTCGGCGTCCACGAAGGCCACCTGGCCGCCGGCCTTCTGCGCGTTCGCCACCGCGTGCAGGGTCAGGGTCGTCTTACCGGAGGACTCCGGCCCGTAGATCTCGACGACACGGCCGCGCGGCAGGCCGCCGACGCCGAGGGCCACGTCGAGCGCGGTCGACCCGGTCGGGATGACCTCGATGGGCTCCTTCGAGCGCTCGCCCATGCGCATGACCGCGCCCTTGCCGAATTGCCGTTCAATCTGTGCGAGAGCGGCGTCCAGGGCCTTCTCGCGGTCGGTTCCTGCCATGGGTTCCACCCGATTTGCTTGAGTCGATCGCTTCACGTCAAAGACGCTAACGCCTGCCACTGACAATGCGCCCCGACGCCCGTCCGGCCTGTGGATAACTAGGGCACTTCTCCACCAGAACCATGGCAAAACACCCACCGAAAGCCTCGCCGGAGCCTCCATGAGAATGGATGTTCGATTTTCGTGTCAAGCGCACCACGCGGCATCCCGAAGACTGCTTTCACATACGACCGAACCAGCCGACGGTGCCCTCAAGGCACCGGTTCACTCACCCGCGGCCGAGCCCTCCGCCACATCGGCACGGGCCCCCGCACCCTCCGCAGGAACCGCCTCGGGCCCCCGCTCCCACAGCCGCCGCACTCGCGCGAACCGCCCCGCACCCGCACCCGCACCGGCTCCCGGCCCCCGGTGCCCGTGGACCCGGGGGTCGTCCGTGACGTCGTAGCGCCTCACGTACGCCCCGAGGAACGCCTGCAGCGTGGCGACGGCCGGGATCGCGATCAGGGCACCCACCGCACCGAGCAGGGCCGTGCCCGCGATGACGGAGCCGAAGGCGACCGCGGGATGCACGTCGACGGTCTTCGCGGTCAGCTTGGGCTGGAGCACATAGTTCTCGAACTGCTGGTAGACCACCACGAAGGCCAGCACCCACAGCGCGTACCAGGGGTCGACCGTGAAGGCGATCAGCATGGGCAGGGCGCCCGCGAGATAGGTGCCGATGGTGGGGATGAACTGCGAGACCAGGCCCACCCAGACGGCGAGCACGGGCGCGTAGGGCACGCCCAGGAACTCCAGCAGGATGTAGTGCGCCACCCCGGAGACGAGCGCCATCAGACCGCGCGAGTACAGATAGCCACCGGTCTTGTTCACCGCGATCTCCCACGCGCGCAGCACCTCCGCCTGCCTGGCGGGCGGCAGCACGGAGCACAGGGCGCGACGCAGCCGCGGACCGTCGGCGGCGAAGTAGAACGAGAACAGCGTGATCGTCAGGAGCTGGAAGAGGCCGCCGATGACCTGGGCGGACACGTCCAGCACTCCCGTGGCACTGTTCTGCACGTAGTTGCGCAGCCAGTCGGAGCGCAGCAGCCCCTCCTGGATGTCGACCCGCTTCAGCTCGGTCTGGAAGTGCGTGTTGATCCAGTTGATGACGGAGTCGAGATACTCCGGGAAGTCCTCGATCATCGTGATGATCTGGCCGGCGAGCATCGAGCCGAGCAGGGTGACGAATCCGGCCGACGCGACCATCACGGCGAGGAAGACCAACGCGGTGGCCAGCCCTCGGCGCATGCCCCGGGCGGCCATCCAGCTGACCGCGGGCTCGATGGCCAGCGCCAGGAAGAACGCGATCAGGACGTTGATCAGCAGCCCGGTGAGCTGGTGGAAGGCCCAGCTGCCCAGCTGGAACGCGCCGACGAGCGCGAGGGCGAGCACCATGGCGCGCGGCAGCCAGCGCGGCATGCGGGCGTTCGGCACGGCGGCGCCGTCGATCGGGGGCCGGTGGGGCGGCGTAGTGCCGCGCGCGGGTGCCTGCTGGGCGAGCTGCCCGGTGTCGTCAGTGGGTGCCACGGAGCAAGTCTCGCCCACCTGGCCGGTCGGCGGCGCCGTCCTGCGATCTTCGTGACCTGTCAGCGCTGTTCCCGTGGCACGTTCATGACGTGGCAGACGACCCGCCACACGTCCTTGGCCTCCCAGCCCGCGTTCAGCGCCTCGTGCACGGTGCGTCCGCCGAGCTCCGACATGACGTGATCGCGCGCGAACGTCTCGGCGTAGCCCGTGCCGAAGTGCTCCGCCATCCGCTCCCAGAAGACCGTCAACCTCATGCCATCAGTATCCCGCCCCTGAGAGTGGGCCCGAGCCGGGACCGCTTGCCGAGAACGCTTTCCGCCCTACGGTCTGACGCATGGCCGAAACAGGAGCTTCCCCACTCCCCCCGACGCCCCCGGCGCACTCCCCGCTCTTCCGCGCCGAGCAGTTCGTGTGGCTCACCGCGCGCGTGCTGGAACAGCGCCTCTTCGCGTACCACTTCCTGCACGGCGGCGCCGATCCGGTGGAGACCGCGCTGGACGCCTACCGCAACGAGGACGGCGGCTACGGCCACGCCCTGGAGCCCGATCTGCGCGGCCCTGTCAGCCAGCCGCTGCACACCGCCCACGCCCTGCGCGTACTGGACGCCGTCGGACGCTGCGGCGGACAACGCGTGGAGCGCGTGTGCCGCTATCTGACCTCGGTCTCCACTCCCGACGGCGCCCTGCCGGCGGTCGATCCCAGCCAGCGCGGCTACCCGGCGGCGCCGTTCATCCCGATCCTGGACGACCCGCCCAGTGAACTACTGGCCACCGGTCCGGTGGTCGGCCTGCTGCACCGCAACGAGGTGTGGCACGCCTGGCTGTTCCGCGCCACGGACTTCTGCTGGCAGGCGGTGGAGTCCCTGGAGGAGTCCCACCCCTACGAGATCGAGGCCGCGGTGGCCTTCCTGGACTCCGCCCCCGACCGCCCGCGCGCGGAGGCGGCCGCCGACCGTCTCGGCCGCCTGGTACGCGAGAACCGCCTCACGGCCCTGGACCCCGGCGACCTCGACGCGTACCCGGTCGCCCCCGGCTACGCCCCCGCCGAGCACCACTTCCCGCACGACTACGCGAAGAACCCGCACTCCCTCGCGCGCGCGTGGTTCACCGACGACGAGATGACGCGCTCGCTGGACTTCCTCGCCGGCGAGCAACAGGAGGACGGCGGCTGGCCGGTCCGCTGGCGCCAGTGGGCCCCGACCACCGCCCTGGAGGCACGCCCCATGGTGACGATCGAGGCCCTGTGCACTCTGCGGTCCTACGGCCGCCCCATCGGCTGAGCCCTCGCCCACCCAGAACCCGCACCCCCGCGGTCACGCCCCCGGCCGCCCGCACCTCCAGAACCAGCTCCCGCCCGGCAGAACGGACAACAGCCCGAGCGCCACAGCTCCCCCGGCGACCGCACGCTCGTCAGCATGGGCGCAAGAAGGGGGCCCGGTCACCACGACCGAGATGAACGGAGCCGCACCCGCGCACGGCGGCAAGGGGACGTGCCGGGGGGTGTCCGCCCGCAGCGGCCGCCGCAAAGAATCGGCACCCCACAAACACCCGGCCCGGCGGACCGAGGACGGACACCCCCCGGCGCGGCCCCGCCCCACAACCGCACCAAAGGCGCTACGCGCACCCCGCACCACCGCAACAGGCCGCCGCAGGCACCGCACCACCACAGACAGCCGCAAGCACCACCCTCGGACGCACCACAGAAGGCATTGTCAGTGCCCCGATGCAGGATGGACGCATGGCCAACTACGCCCACCGAGCCCTGGACGGCTTCTCCCCCGCGACCCGCGGCTGGTTCACGGGTGCCTTCGACGCGCCCACCACGGCCCAGGCCGGCGCATGGCAGGCCATCCGCGAGGGCTCGGACGTCCTGGTGGTCGCCCCCACCGGCTCGGGCAAGACCCTGGCCGCCTTCCTCGCCGCCCTCGACCAGCTCGCCTCCACACCCCCGCCCGCCGACCCCAAGAAGCGCTGCCGCGTCCTGTACGTCTCCCCGCTCAAGGCCCTCGCGGTGGACGTCGAGCGCAACCTCCGCAGCCCCCTGACCGGCATCCGCCAGGAATCCGTACGCCTGGGCCTGCCCGAGCCCGAGGTGAAGGTCGGCATCCGCTCGGGTGACACCCCCGCGGCCGAGCGCCGCGCCCTGTCCACGCGCCCCCCGGACATCCTGATCACCACCCCCGAGTCCCTGTTCCTCATGCTGACGTCGGCCACCCGGGACGCGCTGACCGGCATCGAGACGGTGATCCTGGACGAGGTGCACGCGGTCGCGGGCACCAAGCGCGGCGCCCACCTGGCGCTCACCCTGGAGCGCCTGGACGAGCTCCTGCCGAGGCCGGCCCGCCGCATCGGCCTCTCCGCGACCGTCCGCCCGGTCGACGAGGTGGCCCGCTACCTCTCTCCCCGCCGCAAGGTGGAGATCGTCCAGCCGAAGTCGGGCAAGGAGTTCGACCTCTCCGTGGTGGTCCCCGTCGAGGACCTCGGCGAACTGGGCGGCTCCCCCGTGTCCGAGAGCAGCAACGGCAACGAAGGCGCGGACCGCCCGTCGATCTGGCCGCACGTCGAGGAGCGCATCACCGACCTCGTCCAGTCCCACCGCTCCACGATCGTCTTCGCGAACTCCCGCCGCCTGGCGGAGCGCCTGTGCAACCGCCTGAACGAGATCGCCTACGAGCGGGCGACGGGCGAGCCGCTGGACGAACACCACGCCCCCGCCGAGCTGATGGGCGGTTCGGGCGCCGCTCAGGGCGCTCCCCAGGTCATCGCCCGCGCCCACCACGGCTCGGTCTCCAAGGAGCAGCGCGCACTCGTCGAGGAGGATCTCAAGGCGGGCCGCCTCCCCGCCGTCGTGGCCACCTCCAGCCTCGAACTGGGCATCGACATGGGCGCGGTGGACCTCGTGGTCCAGGTCGAGTCCCCGCCCTCGGTGGCTTCGGGCCTCCAACGCGTGGGCCGCGCCGGACACCAGGTGGGCGCGGTCTCCACCGGCGTGGTCTTCCCGAAGTACCGGGGCGACCTCGTCCAGGCGGCCGTGGTCACCGAGCGCATGCGCACCGGGGCCATCGAATCCCTGCGCATCCCCGCCAACCCCCTGGACGTGCTGGCCCAGCAGCTGGTGGCCATGACGGCGATGGACACCTGGCAGTTCGACGACCTCCTGGCCGCCGTACGCCGGGCGGCGCCCTTCGCCTCCCTCCCCGAATCCGCGTTCACGGCGGTCCTCGACATGCTCGCCGGCCGCTACCCCTCCGACGCCTTCGCGGAGCTGCGCCCGCGCGTGGTGTGGGACCGGGTCGCGGGCACGATCACGGGCCGCCCCGGAGCGCAGCGCCTCGCCGTCACCTCCGGGGGCACGATCCCCGACCGCGGCCTGTTCGGGGTCTTCCTCGCCGGTTCCGACCCCAAGAAGGGCGGCGGCCGGGTCGGCGAACTCGACGAGGAGATGGTCTACGAGTCCCGGGTCGGCGACGTGTTCACGCTCGGCACCAGCTCCTGGCGCATCGAGGACATCACCCGCGACCGCGTCCTGGTCTCCCCCGCTCCGGGAGTCCCCGGCAGGCTGCCCTTCTGGAAGGGCGACCAACTGGGCCGCCCGCTCGAACTGGGCCGCGCGGTGGGCGCGTTCCTGCGCGAGGTCGGTTCGCTCACCCAGGAGGACGCCCGTCTGCGCCTGCTCGCCGCGGGCCTGGACGCCTGGGCCGCGGACAACGTCCTGTCCTACCTGGACGAACAGCGCGAGGCCTGCGGCCACATCCCGGACGACCGCACCATCGTCGTGGAGCGCTTCCGGGACGAGCTCGGCGACTGGCGGGTCGTCGTGCACTCCCCCTTCGGTGCTCAGGTGCACGCCCCGTGGGCGCTCGCGCTCGGCGCCCGCCTCTCCGAGCGGTACGGCATGGACGCGCAGGTCATGCACGCCGACGACGGCATCGTCCTGCGGCTGCCCGACGCCGACCTGATGAGCCTGGACCTGCTCGACCGGGAACCGGCGAAAGCCGGCACGGAGTACGACGCGGACCAGGCCCCCGTCGGAGCGGCCGACGTCGTCTTCGACAAGGGCGACGTCGACCAGATCGTCACCGACCAGGTGGGCGGCTCGGCCCTGTTCGCCTCCCGCTTCCGCGAGTGCGCGGCCCGCGCCCTGCTGCTGCCGCGCCGCAACCCCGGCAAGCGCACCCCGCTGTGGCAGCAGCGCCAGCGGGCCGCCCAACTGCTTCAGGTGGCGAGCGAGTTCGGCTCGTTCCCGATCGTCCTGGAGGCGGTCCGCGAATGCCTCCAGGACGTCTTCGACGTCCCCGGGCTCACCGAGCTCATGGGCGATCTGGAGTCCCGCAAGGTGCGCCTGGTCGAGGTCACCACCCCCGAGCCGTCCCCCTTCGCCCGCTCCCTCCTGTTCGGATACGTCGCCCAGTTCCTCTACGAGGGCGACTCCCCGCTCGCCGAACGCCGCGCCGCGGCCCTGTCCCTCGACTCCCGGCTGCTGGCCGAACTGCTCGGCCAGGCGGAACTGCGCGAGCTGCTGGACGCCGAGGTCCTGACCGAGCTGGAACGAGAACTCCAGTGGCTCACCGAGGACCGCCGGGTCAAGGACCCGGAGGCCGTGGCGGACATCCTCCGCCTGCTCGGCCCGCTGACCGACGCCGAGCTGGCCGAGCGGGGCGCCGAACCGCAGTGGGCCCGGGAGCTGGCCGCCGCCCGCCGCACCATCCGGGTCCGGATCGCCGGCGTCGACCACTGGGCGGCGATCGAGGACGCGGGCCGCCTGCGCGACGCCCTCGGCACCGCACTGCCGGTCGGTGTCCCGGAGGCCTTCACGGAACCGGTGAAGGACCCCCTGGGCGACCTCCTCGCGCGCTACGCCCGCACCCACGGCCCGTTCACGTCGGTCACGGCGGCGGCCCGCTTCGGCCTCGGCGTCGCCGTCACCGAGGGGGCGCTCCAGCGGCTGACCGCGTCGGGCAGGGTCGTCCAGGGCGAGTTCCATCCGGCCGGCATCGGCCAGGAGTGGTGCGACGCGGCCGTCCTGCGCCGACTGCGCCGCCGATCCCTCGCCGCCCTGCGCCATGAGCTCGAACCGGTGCCCCCGGCCGCCCTCGCCCAGTTCCTGCCCCAGTGGCAGCACATCGGCAAGGGCCACGGACTGCGCGGCATCGACGGGCTCGTGCGCGCCGTCGAGCAGTTGCAGGGCGCCTCGGTGCCCGCGTCCGCCCTGGAGAAGCTCGTCCTGCCGTCCCGTGTCGCGGGCTACACGCCCGCCATGCTCGACGAGCTCACCGCGGCCGGAGAGGTGGTGTGGGCCGGAGCCGGTTCCCTGCCTGGCAAGGACGGTTGGGTCTCCCTCTACATGGCGGACGCCGCTCCCCTGCTGCTGCCCCCGCCCCACCCCCTGGAACTGACCCCGCTCCACCAGTCCGTCCTGAACGCGCTGTCCGGCGGCTACGGCCTGTTCTTCCGGCAGATCGCCGACCAGGTCCGCGCGACCACGCACCCGGAGGCCACCGACCCGCAGCTCGCCGACGCCGTCTGGGACCTGGCCTGGTCGGGCCGGCTGACGAACGACACCCTGGCCCCCCTGCGCTCCCTGCTCGGCTCGGGCCGCACCGCGGGCTCCACGGCCCACCGCGCCAAGCGCACCGTCCCGCGCGGGCGCTACGGCTCCCTCACGGCCGCCGCCCGCTCCGCCTCGCGCACGGGCCCGCCGACGGTCGCCGGCCGCTGGTCGCTGCTCCCTGCGCACGAGACCGACCCCACCGTCCGCGCCCACGCCCTGGCCCGCACCCTCCTCGACCGGCACGGCGTGGTGACGCGGGGAGCGGTCTCCGCGGAGGGCGTCGAGGGCGGCTTCTCGGCGACGTACCGCATCCTGTCCGTGTTCGAGGAGAGCGGCCAGGCCAGGCGCGGTTATGTGGTGGAGGGCCTGGGGGCCGCCCAGTTCGCGATGGACGGCGCGGTGGACCGGCTGCGCGCGGTGGCGAACGCCCGGGACCGCGGCGAGAGCCTCCCGGCCCCCTCCGACGACCCCTTCGCGAACACGCGCGTCTTCGATCCCTTCGACCCGGCCGAAAACTGGTCCCCCTCGCCCGCACCCCACACCCCCACCAGGCCCGACGAGTACATCTCCCCGCGCGACCACGCGCCCGCCCCCCACGACCCCACCCACCCCGCCGGCCGCCGGCCACGCCCCACCCCCGACTCCCGAGCCGTGGTGCTCGCCGCCGCCGACCCCGCGAACGCGTACGGCGCCGCCCTGCCCTGGCCCGAGCCGCCGACCGGCGCCGGACACAAGCCGGGCCGCAAGGCTGGCTCGCTGGTGGTCCTGGTCGACGGCGAGCTGACCCTCTACATGGAGCGCGGCGGCAAGACGCTGCTGGCCTGGCCCACCGCGACCGACGACACCCCCGCCGACGACCCCCGCCTGTCGGCAGCCGCCGAAGCACTCGCGGCGGCCGCACGCGCGGGTTCCCTCGGCACGGTCACGGTCGAACGCGTCAACGGCGCCTCGGCCCTGACCTCCCCCATCGGCACCCTTCTGGAAGCGGCGGGATTCATCGCCACCCCACGCGGACTACGCCTACGCGCCTGACCCAGGCCCTCCGAGGCCCGTGCCTCCCCCTGCCCCGCACCAGCCCCCGTGCCACCCTTGACCCATGCCCGAAGGAGACACGGTCTGGCAGGCCGCGCAGCGCCTGCACGGCGCCCTCGCCGGCAAGGTGCTGACCGGCAGCGACCTGCGGGTGCCCAAGTACGCCACGGCCGACCTCGCGGGCCGCACGGTCCTGGACGTCACCCCGCGGGGCAAGCATCTCCTCGCCCGCGTCGAGGGCGGCCTGACCCTCCACTCCCACCTCGGCATGGAAGGCTCCTGGAAGATCTACGCCGCCCGCCGGCGCTGGACCGGTGGCCCCACCCACCAGATCCGCGCCGTCCTCTCCACCGCCGACCGCACAGCCGTCGGCTACCGCCTCCCCGTCCTCGAACTCCTGCGCACCAGCGAGGAATCCAGAGCCGTCGGCCACCTCGGCCCCGACCTCCTGGGCCCGGACTGGGACCCCGAACTGGCCCTCGCGAACCTGCTCAAGGACCCCGCCCGCCCCCTCGGCGAGGCCCTCCTCGACCAGCGCAACCTCGCCGGCATCGGCAACATCTACAAGAGCGAGCTCTGCTTCCTGCTCGGGGTCACCCCCTGGCTCCCGGCCGGCGCCCTCCCGTCCGACCGCGCAGCGAAGCTCCCCGTACTGGCCAAGAAGCTCCTGGAGGCCAACCGGGACCGCCCGGTCCGCAGCACCACGGGCCGCCGGGGCCAGGACCTGTTCGTCTACGGCCGCGCACCCCGCCCCTGCCTGCGCTGCCGCACCCCGATCCGCGCCGCCGACCAGGGCGACGGCTCCCGCGAGCGCCCCACGTACTGGTGCCCCACCTGCCAGACCGGCCCGGCCCCCTCGCGCAGAAGCTCACACCACTCCGCCAATTGACGATCCGTCAGAAACTCTCGTACGGTCCCTCCATGGCCGTCAGCGCGTACGACCTCAGCGGACGCACCGCATTCGTCACCGGCGCGGCGAGCGGCATCGGCCGCGCCTCGGCCGTCCTCCTCGCCGAGGCGGGCGCCACCGTGCACTGCGCGGACCGCGACGCACAGGGCCTGCACGAGACGGCGACCCTGATCAAGGACCGGGGCGGCGCCGCCCGCACCCACCCCCTCGACGTCACGGACCGCGTCCAGCTCCAGCAGGCGGTCGAAAGCTGCGGCACCCTGCACGTATTGGCCGCCGTCGCCGGGATCATGCACAGCAGCCCCGTCCTGGAGACTCGTGACGAGGACCTCGACCGCGTCCTGAGCGTCAACTTCAAGGGCGTGCTCTACGCCTGCCAGGCGGCCGCCCGCCTGATGCTCGCCCGGCGTGTGAGGGGCAGCATCGTCACCATGGCCTCGGGCGCCGTGGACACCGGCGGCCCGGGCCTGCTCTGCTACGGCGCCGCCAAGGCAGCCGTGGTCCAGCTGACGAAGACCCTGGCGGCCGAGGTCGGCCGCCACGGCATCCGCGTCAACGCGGTCGCGCCGGGCTGGATCCGCACCCCCATGACCGACCGCCACGGCGAGGCGCAGGCGCGGACCGAGGCGCTCATGGCCCGTATGTCACCCCTGGGCCGGGTCGGCGAACCGGAGGACGTCGCCCACGCCGTACTGCATCTGGCCAGCGACGCCTCGGCCTTCACGACAGGTCAGATCCTGCGTCCGAACGGCGGTGTGGCGATGCCGTGGTGACCCCGGCCGCCCGCCAGGCCTGTCCCCACCGCCCCTCGGCCAGGGCACCCGCCGCCCGCGCCTTGGGCACGCAGTGCACCGGCAGCAGGCTCAGCCCCCAGCCGCCGGCGGCAACCGCCCCCTCCAGCACCCCCGCGTCCGGCGCCACCGCGAGCCGCAGCACGGCCCACCACCACACCGCCCCGCACGCGAGAGCAGCCCCCCAGCGCACTATCCGCCCCGCCATGGCCCACCTCCTCCGGCCCGATGAGCCTGACGCGCCCGGCGAGCGCGATGCGCCCGATGCGCCCGAGACGCCCAATGCGCCCAATGCGCCCAATGCACCCCACGAGCCCACTGCACCCGATGCTGATCCACACCCCCCGCGACCGAAAGGGCGCACGAGCGGCACACCGAAGCAGCCCAGCCAGCCCGACCCCGCCCGGAACCGGCCCGGCCCCCGCCCCCTCAGCCGTTCTCGGCCTGGAACATCCAGTGATGCTTCTCCAGATCCGCGGTGATCCCGATGAAGAGATCCTGGCTGACCGGATCCGCGTCCCCGGTCGCCGCCACCCGTTCGCGCATCCGGCCGATCACCGCTCCGAGCGCGTCCACGAGCGTGCCCACCGCCTCCGTGTCCTTCACCCAGCCGTCGGAAACCGCCCCGATGCCGCTGCCGGCGGCCACCGTGGCGGCGCGCCCGTCGGGCGGGACGCCCAGGGCCGAGGCGCGCTCCGCCACCGTGTCGGAGTGCGTCCGGGCGATGTCGACGACCTCGTCGAGCTGGAGGTGGACGGAGCGGAAGCGCGGCCCGACCACGTTCCAGTGGATCTGCTTCGCCACCAGGGCGAGGTCCACCAGGTCGACCAGCGCGCCCTGCAGCGCCCCGGACACGGTCTTGAGGTCGGCCTCGGACAACGGGCTCTTCACGACGTACATCCACATGCTCCGATCGCTGTGCTCGGCCCCGAGTGCCACGCCCTCCACGATGCACGAAAGCCCCGGCCGTCGCCTCTCCAGTTCGCCTGGAGAGACCCCGGCCGGGGCTTCGCGCACTTCTCAGCGCACGATCAGCTCATGCACCAGCGCACGTGAGGCTCACGCGGCGACCACGTCCACGGCCTCCGCGGGCGCCTTGATGGTCACCCGTTCCGGTGGCACACCGGTCACCGATACGGAACCCAGCATCGGACGCACCGACGTGGGTACGGGTTCGCTGGGTGTGGCCGCAGCAGACTGGGCCAGCTCCGCGAGGGCGAGCTCGTCGCTCACTTCCCGCATGAGCTCGGACATCCGTACGTCCAACGCGTCGCAGATGGCGGCGAGCAGCTCGGAGGAAGCCTCCTTCTGCCCCCGCTCCACCTCGGAGAGATAGCCGAGTGAAACTCGGGCGGACGAGGAGACTTCGCGCAGAGTACGGCCCTGGCGCTGGCGCTGCCGACGCAGCACGTCACCCAGCAGGCGACGGAGCAGAATCATCGGTGGCTCCCTCCTCGGACCGCGTAGCCGCATCCTTCACGCCCCACCGTACCGCCTTGCGCCGCGGCCGTGCGGGGAGCGATGTCGTGTTCACTCAGGGCTGCAAACATCAAAACCCCCCGTTCTGTTCCGTATCCTGTGCCCGCTCATTCCCGGTCTGTTCGTCCGCAAGCTCCTGAAGGAGCAGTGCGAGTACGCTCCGTACACTCTCCATACGGATTTCCGCCCGGTCGCCGTTCAACCGCAGCGAGGTCACTTTCCCGCCACCCGAGACGCCGGAATCCGCGGTGCGGGGCCCGTCGACGGCCACGAAGACCGTTCCCACGGGCTGCCCGTCCTGCTCCTCCGGCCCGGCGACGCCGGTCGTCGCGATGCCCCAGTCGGCGCCGAGAGCCTTGCGCACTCCGGCCGCCATCTGGGCTGCGACCTGCGGATCCACCGCTCCGCGCTGCGCCAGCAGGGTGGCGTCGACGCCGAGCAGTTCGTGCTTGAGTTCCGTGGCGTAGGCGGTCACCGAACCCCGGAATGCCTTGGAGGCTCCGGGCGCCGCTGTGATCTCCGCCGCAACCAAACCGCCGGTCAGTGACTCGGCGACGGCGACGGTCTCGCCCTTCACCGTCAGTAGTCGCACCACGTCAGCGGCCGGGGAATTCACGCTTCCGTCTCCTCCAACGCCGCCTTGCGCTCGGCGATTCCCTGCCTGCGCAGCACAATGGCCTGTCTTACATAGTCGAGCCCGGTCGCCACGGTCAGGACGACCGCCGCGGCCATCACCCACCACCTCAGAGTGGCCAGCCACCCCGTCAGCGCCAGGATGTACATCCCGACGGCCACGCCCTGGGTGAGGGTCTTCAGCTTGCCGCCGCGGCTCGCCGGGATGACGCCGTACCGGATGACGAGAAAACGAAGCAGCGTGATCCCGAGTTCCCTGCCGAGGATCACGGCCGTCACCCACCACGGCAGATCGCCGAGCGCCGACAGACAGATGAGCGCCGCACCCATGATCGCCTTGTCGGCGATGGGGTCGGCGATCTTCCCGAAGTCGGTGACCAGGTTGTAGGTGCGGGCCAGATGCCCGTCGAACAGGTCGGTGATCATGGCGATGGCGAAGGCCGCCCAGGCGAACGAACGCCACGCCGGGTCGTACCCGCCGTCGGCGAGCATCAGCGCGACGAACGCGGGGACGAGGAGCAGCCGGAGCATGGTCAGCAGGTTGGCGATGTTCCAGACGCTGGCCTGGTTGACGGCCGCCGCCGCGATCTTCCCGCCCCTGGCGGGCTTCACGCCCCCGGCCTCGCCGGATGCCTGTCCCGTCGGCGTCGCCTTGGCGGAGCCGCCCGCGGCGGACGCCGGGACTCCGGTCATCTGCCGGCCTCCTCACTCCGTGCGAGCGTGCCCTGCAACGGCTCGGCCACCAGGTCGACGCCCTCGGTGCCGACCACCTTCGCCTCGACCATACGGCCGATGCTCAGGCCTTCGCCGCTCGTGAGCAGCACCTGGCCGTCCGTCTCCGGCGCCTGGTGCTCCGCACGGCCGTACACGCCGTCCTCGTCGATCGACTCCACGAGAACGTGCACGGTTTCGCCCAGGCGCTCCTCGGCCCGCTGTGAGACGAGCTCCTCGGCGAGCCGGGAGACCCGCGCCAGCCGCTCGGCGACGACGTCCTCGTCGAGCTTGTTGTCGTACGTCGCCGCCTCCGTGCCCTCCTCGTCGGAGTAGCCGAAGACGCCGATGGCGTCCAGCCGCGCGCCGCCCAGGAAACGCTCCAGCTCGGCCAGGTCGGCCTCGCTCTCGCCGGGGAAGCCGACGATGAAGTTGGAGCGCACGCCCGCCTGGGGGGCCTTGCTCCGGATGGTGTCCAGCAGCTCCAGGAAGCGGTCGGTGTCGCCGAAGCGGCGCATCGCGCGCAGCACGCCGGGGGCGGAGTGCTGGAAGGAGAGGTCGAAGTACGGGGCGACCTTGGGCGTCGAGGTCAGCACGTCGATGAGGCCGGGCCGCATCTCGGCCGGCTGGAGGTAACTGACGCGCACCCGTTCGAGGCCGTCGACGTCGGCGAGCTCGGGCAGCAGGGACTCCAGCAGCCGGATGTCGCCCAGGTCCTTGCCGTAGGACGTGTTGTTCTCGGAGACCAGCATGATCTCCTTGACGCCCTGCTCGGCCAGCCAGCGGGCCTCGTTGAGGACGTCCGAGGGGCGGCGCGAGATGAAGGAGCCGCGGAAGGAGGGGATGGCGCAGAACGAGCAGCGCCGGTCGCAGCCCGAAGCGAGCTTGACCGAGGCCACCGGGGCGCCGTCGAGCCGGCGGCGCAGGGGTGCACGGGGTCCCGAGGCGGGCGCGAGGCCGTCCGGGAGGTCCACCGGCCCGTGTCCGGGAAGCGCGACCTCGGCGGCCGACTCCTGGCGCTCGGCCGGGCTGATCGGCAGCAGCTTGCGCCGGTCGCGCGGGGTGTGCGAGGCGTGGATGCCGCCGTTCAGGATGGTCTGCAGGCGGTCGGAGATGTCGGCGTAGTCGTCGAAGCCGAGCACGCCGTCGGCCTCGGGGAGGGCCTCGGCGAGGTCCTTGCCGTACCGCTCGGCCATGCAGCCCACCGCCACGACGGCCTGGGTTCTGCCGTGTCCCTTGAGGTCGTTCGCCTCCAGGAGGGCGTCGACGGAGTCCTTCTTGGCGGCTTCGACGAAGCCGCAGGTGTTGACGACGGCGACGTCCGCTTCGGAGGCGTCCTCCACGAGATCCCAGCCGTCCGCCTCCAAACGGCCTGCGAGCTCCTCCGAGTCCACCTCGTTGCGGGCGCAGCCAAGAGTGACGAGTGCGACGGTACGGCGTTCAGGCATGGACTCAAGACTACTTCGTCCGACTGACACCCCACGTCGACGGGGTTGGCCGATCTGGGCCAACCCCGTGTGAAATGCGCCCCCTCCCAGCCGGGGCGTCTCAGCCGATCTGAGGGTCGCCCTTCGTGTACGTGAGGCGTTCCACCGCGCCCGGCTGCCAGTCGTCGTCGATCTTCTTGCCGTTGACGTAGAGCTGGATCATGCCGGCGTCGCCGAGGACGAGGTTGATCTTCTCGCTGTCCTGGAAGGTCTTGGACTCGCCCTGGAGGAGGAGGCCGTCGAAGAGGAGCCGGCCGTTGTGGTCCTTGGCGGAGATCCAGCTCTTGCCCTCGGAGGCGCTGACCTGGACGGTCACCTTGTCCTGCGGCGCGGCGGCGATCGCGCTGTCGGACGGCTCGGGCTTCGGGGCCCGGGGCTTCTCGCTCTTCGGCTTGGTCGGCGCGGGCTTGTCGGCCGTGGGCGTGGCGCCCTCCGCGACGGAGGTCTTGCCGCCCTCGTCGCCCCCCTTGAAGGCGGTGAAGCCGACGAAGCCGACGACGGCGACGATCGCGGCGACCATGGCCGCGGTCCAGTTCGGCCCGCGCCGCTCCGGACGGATGCGTTCCGCCTCGAACAGCGGGGCCGCGGGGGTCGGCGCCGGGCGCCCGCCGTGGTCCGCGTCGTACTGGGCGATCAGCGGGGCCGGATCGAGGCGCACGGCCTTGGCCAGGGTCCTGATGTGCCCGCGGGCGTAGACGTCCCCGCCGCAGGGGGCGAAGTCGTCGGCCTCGATGGCGTGCACGATGGCGATACGGACCCTGGTGGCGTTGCTGACGTCGTCTACGGTCAGCCCGGCGGCGATACGCGCCTGCTGGAGCGCACGGCCGACGGAGAGGTGGGCTTCCTCGGAAACGTCTTCGAACGGACGCTCGTCTTCAGGAGAGTTGCCGATGGACACGGGGGCGCCTTTCGAGCGTGTAGCCACCTGTGCTGGAGGTTCAGTCTAGGGGGGGTACGAAAGGGTGGGGCAACCGGGCGGTAGGACTTTGTACGCCATCGGTATGGCCGGACACGCCGATGGTGGGGCACAAGCTTTTCGCTTCTCTCAACTTGACGTACGCCGAAGGGAAACGGTTGCTCAATGATCCCTTACGAGTGAGTCACGGAGAGGACACGGATGGCCCTCCGCCCGCACACGGCTGCCCCCGCGCGCGGGCTCTCCTCAAGCCTCCCCGCGGATCACCGCGAGCACTCCGTCCAGCTCGTCAGCCTTCACAAGAACGTCACGAGCCTTGGACCCCTCGCTCGGTCCGACGATCCCCCGGGACTCCATCAGGTCCATCAGGCGCCCCGCCTTGGCGAACCCGACCCGCAGCTTCCGCTGGAGCATGGACGTCGACCCGAACTGCGTGGAGACCACCAGCTCGGCCGCCTGGCACAGCAGGTCCAGGTCGTCGCCGATCTCCTCGTCGATCTCCTTCTTCTGCTTCGTGCCCACGACGACGTCGTCCCGGAAGACGGGCGCCATCTGGTCCTTGCAGTGCTGGACGACGGCCGCGACCTCGTCCTCGGTCACGAAGGCACCCTGCATACGGGTGGGTTTGTTGGCCCCCATCGGCAGGAAGAGCCCGTCGCCCTTGCCGATCAGCTTCTCGGCGCCGGGCTGGTCGAGGATGACCCGGGAGTCGGCGAGCGAGGAGGTGGCGAAGGCGAGCCGCGAGGGCACGTTGGCCTTGATCAGGCCGGTGACGACGTCGACGGAGGGGCGCTGCGTGGCGAGCACCAGGTGGATGCCGGCCGCGCGCGCGAGCTGCGTGATGCGCACGATCGCGTCCTCGACGTCCCGGGGCGCGACCATCATCAGGTCGGCCAGCTCGTCAACGATCACCAGCAGATAGGGGTACGGCTGCAGCTCGCGCTCGCTGCCCTCCGGCGCCTTCACCTTGCCGTCCCTTATGGCCTGGTTGAAGTCGTCGATGTGCCGGTAGCCGAACGCGGCCAGGTCGTCGTAGCGCAGGTCCATCTCGCGTACGACCCACTGGAGCGCCTCGGCGGCCCGCTTGGGGTTGGTGATGATCGGGGTGATCAGGTGCGGGATGCCCTCGTAGGCGGTCAGCTCGACGCGCTTGGGGTCGACGAGGACCATGCGCACGTCCTCGGGGGTCGCGCGGACCATGATCGACGTGATCAGGCAGTTGATGCACGAGGACTTGCCGGAACCGGTGGCTCCGGCGACCAGGACGTGCGGCATCTTCGCGAGGTTGGCCATCACGTAGCCGCCCTCGACGTCCTTGCCGAGCGCCACCAGCATCGGATGGTCGTCCTCGGCGGCCGCGGCCAGGCGCAGCACGTCACCGAGGTTGACCATCTCGCGGTCGGTGTTCGGGATCTCGATGCCGACCGCGGACTTGCCGGGGATCGGCGAGATGATCCGCACGTCCGGGCTGGCGACGGCGTACGCGATGTTCTTGGTGAGCGCGGTGATCCGCTCGACCTTCACGGCCGGCCCGAGCTCGACCTCGTAGCGCGTGACCGTCGGCCCGCGCGTGAAGCCGGTGACGGCGGCGTCGACCTTGAACTCGGTGAAGACGTTGGTGAGCGAGGCGACGACCGCGTCGTTGGCCGCGCTGCGCGCCTTGCCGGGGCCCCCGCGCGCGAGGAGGTCGAGCGAGGGCAGCGCGTAGGTGATGTCGCCGGACAGCTGGAGCTGCTCCGCGCGCGCGGGCAGGTCGCCGGGCGTCTCGGGCGCGGGCTTGGTGAGGTCGGCGACCTGGACCTTGAGCTTCTCCTGCTTGGGGCGGGCGGCCGGGACGGGGGCCGGCGTCGGGGTGGTCTCCTCGCGGTCGCCCACGCTCACCCCCTGGGTGAGGTCGGCGACGATCGGCGAGGGGGGCATCCCGTGCAGCACGGCCCCGTCGAGCGCGGCGGCGGCGGCCGCTGCGACGTCCACGGCATCCATGGGACGGTTCATCTCGGGCTGCGGCACCGCGGACCGCCTCGGGCGGCCACGACGCCGCGAGAGGGCGTCCTGCTCCGCGCTGTCGGGGTCGTACGTCTCGGGCGCCGGCCCGCGTCGGCGGGTCCGCGCGGGCAGCGCCTCACGCCACTGCTCGTCGTACCGCTCGTCGTCCTCGGTGTACTCCTCCGCCTCCGGGTCCTGGACGATCCCGAGCTTCACCCCGAGCAGCCGCAGCCGCTGCGGGATGGCGTTGACCGGGGTGGCCGTGACGACCAGCAGCCCGAAGACCGTGAGCAGCACCAGCAGGGGTACGGCGAGGACCTCGCCCATGGTGTACGTCAGCGGAGTCGCCGCGCTCCAGCCGATGAGCCCGCCGGCGTCCCTTATGGCCTGCATGCCGTCGCTGCGGGCGGGCGAGCCGCAGGCGATGTGCACCTGGCCGAGGACACCGACCACGAGCGCGGACAGGCCGATCACGATGCGGCCGTTGGCGTCGGGCTTCTCCGGGTGCCGGATGAACCGTACGGCGATCACCGCGAGCAGGATCGGCAGGAGCAGGTCGAGCCGGCCGAAGGCGCCGGTCACCAGCATCTCGACCAGGTCGCCGACCGGACCGCGCAGATTGGACCAGGTGCCGGCGGCGACGATCAGGGCGAGGCCGAGCAGCAGCAGGGCGACGCCGTCCTTGCGGTGCGCCGGGTCGAGGTTCTTGGCGCCCTGCCCTATCCCGCGGAACACCGCGCCGACGGCGTGCGCCAGCCCGAGCCAGACGGCGCGGACGAGACGGTAGATGCCGCCGGTGGGGTTGGGGGCCGGCTTGGGCGGCGGCGCGGACTTCTTCGCCGCGGCCTTCTTGGCGGGCGCCTTCTTGGCCGGGGCCTTCTTCGCAGCGGCCTTCTTCGCCGGAGCCGCCGCCTTCTTCGCGGGCTGCTTCTTGGCAGCGGAGGGACGTGAGGCCATGGGTGTGAGGTTACCGTCGGAGACGGCAAGGGACACGTGTGCCCACTGCTTCACCCATTCGTGTCGCCGCTACGGAGAAGGAAGCTGACGCCATCTCACACAGCCGTAGCTGCGCCCACCCCACGTCGGACCGACGCAGGGCGCCGTCCCAACGCCCCTTGCCCGGAACTCAGTTCTGCGACGGCACCGAAGACGTGTTCCCGGCCCCCGGCTCCAAGGCGTCCAGCGCTCGCCGCAACCCCGTGAGTTTGCGTTCGAGATGGGCCGCCGTGGCGACGGCGGCCGCGTCCGCCGACTCGTCGTCGAGCTGCTTGGACAGCGCCTCGGCCTGCTCCTCGACCGCCGCGAGCCGCGCCGACAGCTCGGCCAGCAGCCCCGCCGGTTCCTTGGTGTCCGCGCCCGCGGCCCTGCCGCCACCGCCCTCCAACTGGAGTCGCAGCAGCGCCGCCTGCTCTCTGAGCTGGCAGTTCTTCATGTACAGCTCGACGAAAACGGAGACCTTCGCCCGCAGCACCCAGGGGTCGAACGGCTTGGAGATGTAGTCCACCGCACCCGCGGCGTACCCGCGGAAGGTGTGGTGAGGCCCATGGTTGATCGCGGTGAGGAAGATGATCGGGATGTCCCTGGTCCGCTCCCGCCGCTTGATGTGCGCGGCGGTTTCGAAACCGTCCATTCCCGGCATCTGGACGTCCAGCAGGATGACCGCGAAGTCGTCCGTGAGCAGCGCCTTCAGCGCTTCCTCCCCGGACGATGCCCGCACCAGGGTCTGATCGAGCGCAGAGAGGATCGCCTCCAGCGCCAGCAGATTCTCCGGCCGGTCATCGACCAGGAGGATCTTGGCCTTCTGCACCATGGCCCGCCCTCCTCGCCCCGGCATGGGGCCTCCCCTGTCCGCAGGACTTGGGGAAGCACCGGTGGGTGCCGCCCCAGGGGACGACTCCCTTTCGCCGCCCGTCCTCGTGCCGGTCATGGTAGCCGCACCCCGCCTGTCGCCACACCCTGTCACCGCGATGTCACTGTGCACGTAGCAGAAACGCAGCGGGAGACCAGAAGGTTCCCCGAATCCCGTGCCCCTACACCGTGTCGAGCACACTGAGTCAACAACTCCGTGTGAACACCGTAGGTTCCCGCGCGGGCCGACCCCAGCCCGAACACCGGGCCCGTACGAAGCCCGTACAAGCTCCGACCGTTCCGGTCACTCCTCCCGCATCCACTGCTCCATCACCGACAGCAGGTGATCGGGGTCGACCGGCTTCGTCACGTAGTCGGAGGCGCCCGACTCGATCGCCTTCTCCCGGTCGCCCTTCATCGCCTTCGCCGTCAGCGCGATGATCGGCAGCCCGGCGAACTGCGGCATCCTGCGGATCGCCGTGGTCGTCGCGTACCCGTCCATCTCCGGCATCATGATGTCCATCAGGACGACCGCCACGTCGTCGTGCTGCTCCAGGACCTCGATGCCCTCGCGGCCGTTCTCCGCGTACAGCACGGACAGGCCGTGCTGCTCCAGGACGCTGGTCAGCGCGAAGACGTTGCGGATGTCATCGTCGACGATCAGCACCTTCTCCCCGCCGAAGCGGATCCCGGGGCGCGTCTGCGGCGTCGGTGTCTGCTCCACGGTCGGCCACTGGTCCTGCACGGACCGCTGTTCGAGCTCGCCGACGGCCCTGCGGCGACGCCGGAAGAGCGCGGCGGCACCGTTCTGCGTCTCGCGGTACGACGCCACCTCGGCCGGCGTCTCGACCCGCGGGTCCACCGACTCGGACAGGTCCGCGTCGGGCCCCGCGAGCTCGCCGGCCTCCAGTACGGGCACGGGCTGCTGGTGATAGCCCTGCGGCGGCAGTTCGCTCGGGTGCAGCGGCAAGTACAGGGTGAAGGTCGAACCGCGTCCCGGCTCGCTCTGCGCGTGGATCTCACCGCCGAGCAACTGCGCGATCTCCCGCGAGATCGACAGCCCCAGGCCCGTACCGCCGTACTTGCGGCTGGTCGTGCCGTCCGCCTGCTTGAACGCCTCGAAGATCACCCGCATCTTGCTGGCCGCGATCCCGATACCGGTGTCGGTCACGGAGAACGCGATCAGCGGCGCGTCCGCGTCGGTCAGGGACCCGGCCTCCAGCAACTGCTCCCGGATCTGCACCGGCACCTCCACGCCGGCCGCCCGGATGACCAGTTCCACCGATCCGGAGTCGGTGAACTTCACCGCGTTGGACAGCAGGTTGCGCAGCACCTGAAGCAGCCGCTGCTCGTCGGTGTGCAGGGTCGCGGGCAGTTCGGGCGAGACCCGTACGGACAGGTCCAGGCCCTTCTCCGCGGTCAGCGGCCGGAAGGTGGCCTCGACGTAGTCGACGAGCTGGACGAGGGCGATACGCGTCGGGGAGACGTCCATCTTGCCCGCCTCGACCTTCGACAGGTCGAGGATGTCGTTGATCAGCTGGAGCAGGTCCGAGCCGGCGCCGTGGATGGTCTCGGCGAACTCGACCTGCTTCGGCGAGAGGTTGCCCTCGGCGTTGTCGGCGAGCAGCTTGGCCAGGATCAGCAGCGAGTTGAGCGGCGTACGCAGCTCGTGCGACATGTTGGCGAGGAACTCGCTCTTGTAGCGCATCGACACGGCGAGCTGCTCGGCGCGCTCCTCCAGGACCTGCCGCGCCTCCTCGATCTCGGTGTTCTTCACCTCGATGTCACGGTTCTGCTGGGCCAGCAGCTCGGCCTTCTCCTCCAGTTCGGCGTTGGACGCCTGGAGGGCCTTCTGCCGGTTCTCCAACTCCGCCGACCGCTCCCGCAGTTGCTCGGTCAGCTCCTGCGACTGCTTCAGCAGCACCTCGGTCTTGGTGTTGACGGAGATGGTGTTGACGCTGGTCGCGATCATCTCGGCGATCTGGTTCAGGAAGTCCTTCTGGATCTGCGTGAACGGGGTGAAGGAGGCCAGCTCGATAACGCCGAGCACCTTGCCCTCGAACAGCACCGGCAGCACGATCACCTGTGCGGGCGGCGCCTCGCCGAGCCCGGAGGAGATCTTCAGATAGCCGCTGGGCGCGTTCTCCACCAGGATCGTGCGCTTCTCCTGGGCGGCCGTCCCGACCAGCGCCTCACCGGGCCGGAACGAGGTCGGCATGGACCCCATCGAGTAGCCGTACGAGCCCAGCATCCGCAGCTCGTACTGGTCCTCGCCGTTGTGGCCGGCGTCGGGCATCGCCAGGAAGAAGGCGCCGTGCTGCGCGGAGACCACCGGCGTCAGCTCGCTCATGATCAGCGAGGCCACGTCCTGGAGGTCGCGGCGGCCCTGCATCAGCGCGGAGATACGGGCCAGGTTGCCCTTGAGCCAGTCCTGCTCCTTGTTGGCGATCGTGGTGTCGCGCAGGTTGGCGATCATCTTGTTGATGTAGTCCTGGAGTTCCTGGATCTCGCCGGAGGCGTCGACGTCGATCTTCAGGTTCAGGTCGCCGCGGGTCACCGCGGTCGCCACGCGCGCGATGGCACGCACCTGCCGGGTCAGGTTCCCGGCCATCTCGTTCACGGACTCGGTGAGGTCGCGCCAGGTGCCGTCGACGTCACGCACGCGTGCCTGGCCGCCGAGCTGCCCCTCGGTGCCCACTTCGCGGGCGACCCGGGTGACCTCCTCGGCGAACGACGAGAGCTGGTCGACCATCGTGTTGATCGTGGTCTTGAGCTCCAGGATCTCCCCGCGCGCGTCGATGTCGATCTTCTTGGTCAGGTCGCCCTTGGCGATGGCGGTGGTCACCATGGCGATGTTGCGCACCTGACCGGTCAGGTTGGACGCCATCTGGTTCACCGACTCGGTGAGGTCCTTCCAGGTGCCCGCCACCCCGGGCACCCGCGCCTGGCCGCCCAGGATGCCGTCCGTGCCCACCTCGCGGGCCACCTTGGTGACCTGGTCGGCGAACGAACTCAGCGTCTTCACCATGGTGTTGAAGGTGTCGGCGAGCTGCGCGACCTCGCCGCGCGCCTCGATCGTCACCGTCCGCGTCAGATCACCGTTGGCGACGGCCGCCGCGACCTGGGAGATGTTCCGCACCTGCACGGTCAGGTTCTTGGCCATCAGGTTGACGTTGTCGCTGAGGTCCTTCCAGATGCCGGTGACTCCCGGCACGTGCGCCTGGCCGCCCAGGATGCCCTCGGTGCCCACCTCGCGGGCCACCCGGGTCACCTGCTCGGCGAACGACGACAGCTGGTCCACCATCGTGTTCACGGTGGTGACCAGTTCGAGGATCTCGCCCTTGGCGTCGACGGTGATCTTCTTCGACAGGTCGCCCTTGGCGACCGCCGTCGTGACCTCGGCGATGTTGCGGACCTGCATGGTCAGGTTGTTCGCCATGCCGTTCACGGACTGGGTGAGGTCCTTCCAGGTGCCGGAGACCCCCTGCACCTCGGCCTGACCGCCCAGGATGCCCTCCGTACCCACCTCGCGGGCGACCCGGGTGACCTCCTCCGCGAACGACGACAGCTGGTCCACCATCGTGTTCAGGGTGTTCTTCAGCTCCAGGATCTCCCCGCGCGCGTCCACGGTGATCTTCTGGGACAGGTCACCGCGGGCGACGGCGGTGGCGACCTGCGCGATGTTGCGCACCTGGGCGGTGAGGTTCCCGGCCATGCCGTTCACCGAGTCGGTCAGGTCCCGCCACACACCGGCCACGCCGGGTACCTGCGCCTGCCCGCCGAGGCGGCCCTCGGTGCCCACCTCGCGGGCCACCCGGGTCACCTGGTCGGCGAAGCCGGAGAGCTGGTCGACCATCGTGTTGATGGTGTTCTTCAGCTCCAGGATCTCCCCGCGCGCGTCGACGTCGATCTTCTGGGAGAGGTCGCCCCGGGCCACGGCGGTGGTCACCTGGGCGATCTGGCGCACTTGCGAGGTCAGGTTGCCGGCCATGAAGTTGACGGAGTCCGTGAGCTCCTTCCACGTACCGGACACGCCCGGCACCACGGCCTGACCGCCCAGCCGGCCCTCCGTGCCCACGTCCCTGGCCATCCGCGTGACCTGGTCGGCGAAGGACGACAGCTGGTCGACCATCGTGTTCACGGTGTTCTTCAGCTGGAGCATCTCGCCGGAGACGTCCACGGTGACCTTCTGCGACAGGTCGCCGTTGGCCACCGCCGTCGTCACCTGGGCGATGTTGCGCACCTGCCCGGTGAGGTTGCGGAACGCGGTGTTGACGGAGTCCGTCAGGTCCTTCCACGTCCCCGCGGCGCCCGGCACCTGCGCCTGCCCGCCCAGCTCGCCCTCGACACCGACCTCCCGGGCCACCCGGGTGACCTCGGAACCGAACGACGACAGCTGGTCGACCATGCCGTTGACGGTGTTCTTCAGCTCCAGCATCTCGCCGGCCACGTCGACGGTGACCTTCTGCGAGAGATCACCGCTGGCCACGGCCGTGGTGACCGCCGCGATGTCCCGCACCTGCGTGGTCAGGTTCCGGAAGACGGTGTTGACGGAGTCCGTCAGGTCCTTCCACGTCCCCGCGGCGCCCGGCACGTTCGCCTGCCCGCCGAGCCTGCCCTCGGCGCCGACCTCGTTGGCCACGCGCGTGACCTCGTCGGCGAAGATCCGCAGCGTCTCGGTCATCTGGTTGATCGTCTCGGCGAGCTGCGCGACCTCGCCGCGCGCCGACACCGTCACCTTCCGCGACAGGTCACCGCTGGCGACCGCGGTGGTGACCTCCGCGATACCGCGCACCTGGGCGGTCAGGTTGCCGGCCATCAGGTTCACCGAGTCGGTGAGGTCCTTCCACACACCGGCCACACCGGGCACCTGAGCCTGCCCGCCGAGCTCGCCCTCGGTGCCCACCTCGCGCGCGACGCGGGTCACCTCGGAGGAGAACGACGACAGCTGGTCCACCATCGTGTTGACGGTGTTCTTCAGCTCCAGCATCTCGCCGGCCACGTGAACCGTGACCTTACGGGACAGATCGCCCTTGGCGACGGCCGTGGTCACCAGCGCGATGTCCCGCACCTGGGCCGTCAGCCGGTACGCCATCGTGTTGACCGAGTCCGTGAGGTCCTTCCACGAACCCGACATGCCCCGCACGCGCGCCTGCCCGCCCAGCTTGCCCTCGGTGCCCACCTCGCTGGCCACCCGCGTGACCTCGTCGGTGAACGTCGACAGCTGGTCGACCAGATTGTTGACGGTCCGCCCGACCTTCAGGAACTCGCCCCGCAGCGGATGCCCGGTCCCGTCCGGCGCCTGCGTCCGCAGCTCCATACGCGGCGACAGATCACCCTCCGCCACCGCGGACAGCACCCGGCTGACCTCGGAGACAGGCCGTACGAGATCGTCGACCAGGGCGTTGCAGTTGTCCACGGCGACCGCCCAGGACCCCTCACAGGCGCCGGTCTCCAGCCGCTCCGTGAGCTTGCCCTCACGGCCCACCATGCGCCGCACCCGGGACAGCTCGCCCGTCAGATGCAGATTCCGGTCGGCCACCTCGTTGAAAACGGCCGCGATCTCGGACATCACGCCGTCGCCGGACACCGTGAGCCGCTTGCGGAAGTTCCCGTCGCGCATCGACACCAGAGCCGCCAGCAACCGGTTCAGCGCGGCGGTGTCCACCGCCGTCGTCCCGCCTTTCGGTTTGCGCTGATTTGTCAGGGACTGTCCGCCTTTCGCGCGCGTCTTCGTGCTCCGCGTCGCTGCGCCAGACTCCACTGTGTCCCTCCCGCAGGGGTCGACCATTACTGTCGTGCTCCGGTACCCACCGCTCGGCGTACCGGTTACTGCTGCGTATTTCTGCCGGCCGTACCAGGCTGCACCACGGGCTGCTGCCCGCCGTACGCGGAAGACACTCAGCCTGCCCGGACCTTCACAAGAAGCTTGCCCAGTGTTTCACCCCGGCCGAACCCGGCCATAACAGTTCGGCAGCTTCGCACATCGTCCGCACACCCTCCGGACGGAAACACTGCGGACCGGCATCCGCATGGACCGCGAAGGTAAGTAACCTTGCATGCGGCTGTCCAGCCGCACCGGTCCGTCCGGCCTGGGCGGTGGCACGAATACGAGCGGGCATCGGAGGGGCGGCCGCACACATGACCACCGGACTGATTCCGGGGGGACAGCCCTCGGACCCCCGGCCGACGGGCGGTCTGCCGCATCAGCGGCACGAGCCGGTCGGCCATGGAGCCCTGCACGTCGACAACCGGTCGAGGAGTTCTGTGATCACCGCGCGCGCGGCAGCCAGCTTCGAGCCCGTCGGGCGATCGGTCGCGAGCGCCCGCTCCTTCGTCCGCGACACCCTCCAGGGCTGGGGCTTCGCCGACATCGTCGACGACGCCGTGGTACTCACCAGCGAACTGGTGACCAACGCCGTGGTCCACGCCGGCACGTCCGCCGAGGTGCTCTGCCTGCGCAGCGAGGACGGCGTACGCATCGAGGTCGCCGACCGCTACCCGGAGCGCGAGATCCCCCTCCAGGCCGCGGCCGTCAACATGGGCAGCCCCGATCGCGAGGGCGGCCGCGGCCTCCAGTTGTGCGCGGCCCTGGCCGGCCGCTGGGGCGTGGAGTACACGCCCACGCACAAGCAAGTCTGGTTCCAACTCGACCTCCCCGCGCGCCCCGTGGGCACCCGCGCCGCCGGTCCGTCGCTTCCCGCCAACCTCCTCCCGCTCGCCGACGGACGCGTCCGGGTCGCCGTCGTCCAGATCGACCGCACCGGCGCCATCACGTCCTGGAACGAGGACGCCGACCATCTCTTCGGCTATACGGCCGAACAGGTCATCGGCAAACCCCTGACCGACCTGGCGGCCTGGCCGCACACCCCCGGCACCGGCACCGGCATCGCGGAAGCGCTCCAACTCTCCCGCTGGGAGGGCAGCTACGGCATCCGCGACGCCAACGGCCGGGTGACCCCCGTGTACGCCTCCCACCTCCGCGTCCGCGACACCGGCGGCGAGCCCTCCACCGTCTGCCTCCTCGTACGCGACCACGAACGCGCCGTACTCCAGACCCCCGTGCGCGTCCCGTCCTCCGACGCCTCCTCCGCCGAGGGCCAGAACACCGATCCCTTCGAGGTGTTCATCGGCTCGCCCGCCCCGGACGACCTGGACGGCCTCCTGCAGCGCACGGTGGAACGCGCCCGCGACATGCTCGACGGCGACTCCGCCTTCCTGCTCCTCGCCACCGACGACGAAACGGAGCTGGAGGTCCGCGCCTCCACCGGCCTGCCCTCCGCCCGCCAGCGCTTCGCGCGCGTCCCCGTCGAGGCCGGCCCCGGCCGCTACGGCTCCGCCCGCATGCCCGCCGTCCACGAGGACCTCACCATGGTCCCCGGAGCCGTACCCCTGCTGAACGGCACCGGGATGCGCTCGGTCGTCACGGTCCCGCTGAAGGTCGAGGGCCGCCTCACCGGCTCCCTCGGCGTCGCCGCCGAAGCACCGGGCAGATACTCCAACGAAGAGGCCCTGCGCCTGCAGTTCGCGGCCGATCGCATCGCCCTGGCCGTCGAGTCGGCCCGGCTGGGCGAGCTGGAGCGCCTGCGCCGCGGCTCGCTGAGCTTCCTGGTGGAGGCCTCCGACCTGCTGGCGGGCACCCTGGACCGCGACCAGACCCTGGCGCTGATGGCCCAGATGACGGTCCCCACCCTGGCCACCTGGTGCGCCGTCTACACCATCGCCGACCAGGCCTCGGAGCCGTACCTGTCGTACGTCCTGCACGAGGACGAGGAACTCATCGACGGCATCAAGTCGTTGCTCTCGAAGATCGCCCCGCCCGACCCGGTCCCCACCCCGGGCGCCCGCGTCTGGTCGGCCCCCGCCGAGTCCGCCCACCAGGCAGCGCTGCGCACCTCCATGCGCAGCCTGGGCCTGGGCCAGCCGGGCGGCCGCATCCGCACGGGCATCGGCCCCACCCTCGCCACCGCCTCGGCGGTCGGCGGCGAGACCGTCGTCCTCCCCCTGGTCGCCCGCAACCGCGTGATCGGCATGCTCACCCTCGGCAAGCCGACGGACGAACACTTCCGCCAGGAGATCCTGGAACTGGCGGAGGACCTCTCCCGCCGGGCGGCCCTCGCCCTGGACAACGCCCGCCTGTACTCGGAGCGCACGGCCATCAGCCAGTCCCTCCAGCGCAGCCTGCTGCCCCCCGAGCTCCCGGAGATCGACGGCGTCGAGGTCGAGGTCATCTACCGAGCGGCCGGCGAGGGCAACGAGGTCGGCGGCGACTTCTACGACCTCTTCCCCATCAGCGACGGCGCCTACGGCTTCGCCATCGGCGACGTCTGCGGCACGGGCCCGAACGCGGCGGCGGTCACCGGCCTCGCCCGCCACGCCCTCCGCCTCCTGGCCCGCGAAGGCCTCAGCGGCCCCGCCGTGCTGGAGCGTCTCAACTCCGCCATCCTCGACGAGGGCGCCCGCAGCCGCTTCCTGACCCTCCTCTACGGCGAACTGCGCCCCCAGGAGGACGGCAGCGCCGAGTTGAAGGTGGTCTGCGCCGGCCACCCCCTCCCGCTCCGCCTCCGCCAGGACGGCACGGTCGAACCGGCCGCCGAACCCCAGCCCCTGCTCGGCGTCATGGAGGACCTCGAGCTCTACGAGCAGACCGTCACCCTCGACCCGGGCGACGTCCTGCTGTGCGTCACGGACGGCGTCACCGAACGCCGCGAGGGCAGCCGCATGCTGGGCGACGACGGCCTCACCGACGTCCTGACGACCTGCACAGGTCTGACCGCCGGCGCTGTCGCCGCCCGCATCATGCGCGCCGTGGAACGCTTCGCCTCGGACGCCCCGTCCGACGACATGGCGATCCTGGCGATGCGGGTCCCGGGCCTCCACAAGGACTGACAGCAGAGGAACTCAGGGCAAGAGAAAAGGCCCCCCGCCCGGAAGGGCGGGGGGCCTTTTCTTCTGGAGCCCCCAAACGGAATCGAACCGTTGACCTTCTCCTTACCATGGAGACGCTCTGCCGACTGAGCTATAGGGGCCTGTTGTCTCGCGGTCTCCCGCGCTTCAACGAGATAGATCATACCCCGAATTCGCGCGTGGTTCGAACCACCCGCAGCCCCTAGACCGCCGGCTGCAGCAACCCGCCCAGCGCGTTGCACGCGGAGACGACCCGCTGCATGTCCCGCCTCGTCAGCGTGGCGTCCACGGGCAGCGCGAGCGTCTCGTCGGCGGCCAGCTCGGTCTCGGGCAACGACACGCACCGCCGGAACTCGGGCAGCCGGTGCACGGGCGTCTTCACCGGCACCCGACAGTCAACTCCCCTGGCACGCACGGCCCGGGCGAACGCATCCCGGTCCGGCCGCCCGTTCCCCGGCACCCTCACGACGTACTGCTGATAGGTGTGCCCGTCGCCCCCGTCGGGCGTCCCCACACCCTTCAACTTGGCATCCAAATAGGCGGCCCGCTGCCGACGCTGAGCAACCTCGTCGTACGGCGCCTCCGACTCGCCCTGCTCCAGCACAAGGAGCCCGTGCCGCTGCCCAACCCCGTGCAACCGCGTAACATCGGCCGACCTGCCAAAGCGATGCACCACAACCACAGCCGCGGTCCGGCCGGTTACGACCGTCTCGACAGCGTCTGGATCCAGGCAGTACGTCACCGGATCTATGTCGGCGAACACCGGAAGCGCCCCCGCCAGAACCACGGCCTCGGCGACCTCGGGGTTCCCGAAGGCCGGTACGACGACCTCGTCACCGACTCCGACGCCGGCGGCCCTGAGCATTGCAGCAGTACCCATACCAGCGATGCTGGTTGCGCAACGTGAACTTCAAGTGACGCACAACAAAAAAGGGTTGGACCCCGAACCGAAGTTCAGGATCCAACCCTTTGAAG
>NZ_JACVWU010000030.1 GCF_014596915.1 Streptomyces sp. TRM68416 | reverse complement strand
ACGGGGGAAGAACTCGTACCAGGCGCCGTACAGGGCCCGCTCGCGCTCCACCAGCAGCGGCAGCGGCTCGGAAGCGGTGACCGGCTCCCGCAGCGGATACCGCGACAGCAACTCCTCCACCTCGGGCCGGAAGGCGGCCGCCAGCCGGGTCGCGACCGGCAGCGAGTCGTCGCGCAGCGTCTCGACGGCGGCACGGATCACCCGCCGCTCCTTGCGGGGCACCGAGGCCGCCGCCCGCTCGTGGATGTCGGCGCCCTCCTCCAGGACCAGCCCGGTGTCGATCCCGGCCGGAATCTTGATGCGGGCGTGGTGCCGCCAGGTGGTCACCGGGTCGCCCCAGGCCTCGACGTGGAACGTCCACCGCCCGGGAGCCGTCGGGGTGACGTCGGCGCCCCAGCGGTCGGTGCCCGGGGCCAGCTCCCGCATCGGCGTCCAGGGGCCCGGACGCCCCTGCGGGTCCCGGAGGACGACATTGGCGGCGACGGCGTCATGACCCTCGCGGAACACGGTGGCCGAGACCTCGAACGTCTCACCCACGACCGCCTTCGCCGGGCCGCCCTCCACGGCCGGTCGCACATCCCGCACGGGGATACGGCCGATGCCCGGGGTTGCCTTCATGGTCTCGCCTCTCCACCGTGCCGGTGGCCGGGCCCAGGGGCCCGGCCGGGGGGAATGCAAGCTGCGCCGAACGGGGCTACGTTCCCGCCGGGGAACGCCGCGTGGCCGCCAGACGGGGGCCGCCGGCCGGAACGACGTGCTGACTCTGTTCGCGCAAATAGGTGCCGAGGCTGGTGCGCAGATAGCGCTCGGCGGCGTCCGCGGCCTCGCGCGCGCACCGTTTGCCCATCAGCACGCACAGCGTGTACCCCGCGTCCTCGAAGGTGGCCCGCACATTGCGGTCGGTCGGAGCCGCGAGCATGAGACGTTCCCAGGCGCGGTAGCGCCGCAGTTGGCGGGCGACTTCGGCTTTGGCCGGTAGCAGCATGAGGCCGTTCACCTTCCGGGTCGGTGGGCGCGCGGCCCGAGGGGCGCGCGGTGGCCGGGTGCGGACACACGACACCGCTCCGGGGCGTCGAGGTCTTCACTCATGGTGCATGTGCAACGACCCAGCGTCTTGTTAGAGCTTCAACGACCCGGCGTGTCGCTCTCGTGTTGCACGAATGGCGTAGCACTCCCACGCTTGAGGTGACTCAGAAGCGATCAGTGCTCACGCTTCGCGTTCGGGGCCCGTCCCGCGGGGACGGGGGAAGCGCTGAGTCTCGCCGGTGAGGAGCCAACGACGATGAAGACCGCAGTGCCCTGCTACTACCACCTCGACGTGGAAGTCAGTCCGGAACGGGTCGGACAGGTCAGGCGCATCCTGGCCGCTCACCTGAAGTACTGGCACCTGGACAACCTCGTACAGCCCGTATGCGGCGGCGCCGAACTGCTGCTGAAGGCCATCGACGAGCACGCGACGGACAAGAGCACGTCGATCGAGATGTGGTGGAACGGCCAGCACCTCATCACCGCCATCGGGGGCAACGACCGCGACCTGCGCCCCGACCAGGACCTGCGCGGCTGCCTGCAGCACCTCGCGGCCACCAGCGACGGCTGGGGCTGCTGCGCCACGGACACCGGCGGCAAGGTCATCTGGTTCTCGCAGCGGGCCCGTGCCGGCGGGCGCATCCCGCTCGTGCCGACGGCCCCGGCACCGAGCCTGCGCGAGGTGCTCCAGGTGCCGCGCGACGTTCCGGCCGCCCTGCTGGCCGACCCGGCGAGCACCCCGGACGGGGTGCTGGAGGAGGCGCGGTGACCGCGCCCGAGCACCGGAAAGGGGTGCCCGCCTGGAGCGGGCACCCCTACCCGTTGGGCGCCGCCTACGACGGACAGGGCATCAACTTCGCCCTGTTCAGCGAGGTCGCCGACCACGTCGAACTGGTCCTCGTCGACGACGACGGCAACCACACCGGCGTGGCGATGACCGAGGTCGACGGCTTCGTCTGGCACTGCTTCCTGCCGGGCGTGGGCCCGGGACAGCGCTACGGCTACCGGGTGCACGGGCCCTGGCAGCCCGCCCTCGGCCACCGGTGCAATCCGGCGAAGCTGCTCCTGGACCCGTACACCCGCGCGGTCGACGGTCAGATGGACAACCACGCCTCCCTGTTCGAGCGCACCCCCGGCGGCCCCTCCCCGGCCGACAGCGCCGGGCACACCATGCTCGGCGTGGTGACCGACCCGTACTTCGACTGGGGCGACGACCGCCCGCCGCGGCGGCCGTACGCCGACACGGTCATCTACGAGGCCCACGTCCGCGGCCTGACCCGCACCCACCCCGACGTCCCCGAGGACCTGCGCGGCACCTACGCCGGGCTCGCGCACCCCGCGGTCGTCGAGCACCTGACCTCGCTCGGCGTCACGGCCGTGGAGCTGATGCCGGTCCACCAGTTCGTCCAGGACGGCGTGCTCAAGGACCGGGGCCTGTCCAACTACTGGGGCTACAACACGATCGGCTTCTTCGCCCCGCACAACGCCTACGCCGCCCACGGCACCCGCGGACAGCAGGTCGCCGAGTTCAAGTCGATGGTGAAGACGCTGCACGCGGCCGGCCTCGAAGTGATCCTCGACGTCGTCTACAACCACACCGCCGAGGGCAACGAGAAGGGCCCCACCCTCTCCTTCCGCGGCATCGACAACGCCTCCTACTACCGCCTGGTGGACGGCGACTGGTCCCACTACTACGACACCACCGGCACCGGCAACAGCCTGCTGATGCGGCACCCCTACGTCCTCCAGCTGATCATGGACTCGCTGCGGTACTGGGTGACCGAGATGCACGTCGACGGCTTCCGCTTCGATCTCGCCGCCACCCTGGCCCGCCAGTTCCACGAGGTGGACCGGCTGTCGGCGTTCTTCGACCTGATCCAGCAGGACCCGGTGATCAGCCGCGTCAAGCTGATCGCGGAACCCTGGGACGTCGGCGAGGGCGGCTACCAGGTGGGCAACTTCCCGCCGCTGTGGTCGGAGTGGAACGGCAAGTACCGGGACGCCGTACGGGACTTCTGGCGCACCGAGCCGCACACCCTGGGCGAGTTCGCCTCCCGGCTCACCGGCTCCTCCGACCTGTACCAGCACAGCAGGCGCCGGCCGCGCGCCAGCGTCAACTTCGTCACCGCGCACGACGGGTTCACCCTGCGCGACCTCGTCTCCTACAACGACAAGCACAACGAGGCCAACGGCGAGGGAAACCGGGACGGCGAGAGCACCAACCGCTCCTGGAACTGCGGCGCCGAGGGCGACACCGCCGACGAGGCCGTCCTCGAACTCCGTGCCCGCCAGCAGCGCAACTTCCTCGCCACCCTGCTGCTCTCGCAGGGCATCCCCATGCTCGGCCACGGCGACGAACTCGGCCGCACCCAGCGCGGCAACAACAACGCCTACTGCCAGGACAACGAAGTCTCCTGGATCGACTGGCGGTTGACCGACGAGCAGCGCGAACTCGCCGACTTCACCCGGCATGTCATCGCCCTGCGCCGCGCCCACCCCGTGCTGCGCCGCCGCCGCTTCTTCCGCGGCGAGACGGTCACGCACGCGGGCCAGCCGCTGCCCGACCTGGTGTGGCTGCTGCCCGACGCACGCGAGATGACGGAGGAGGACTGGCAGCGCTCCGACGCGCACTGCGTCGGGGTCTTCCTCAACGGCGACGCCATCGCCGAACCCGACCCCTGCGGCAGGCCGCTGGTGGACGACTCCTTCCTGCTGCTGCTCAACAGCTACTGGGAGCCGGTGGAGTTCCTGCTGCCCGACGTCACCTACGGCGAGCGCTGGACGACGCTGATCGACACGGCGGAGACGCAGGGCGCGCCCGACGAGGCCGAGCACAAGGCGGGCACGGGCATGACGGTGGAGGCGCGGAGCCTGGTACTGCTGTCACGGCCCTCGCGCAGCGGCGGCTGAGATCAGCGTTGGCGGTGCGAGGTCACCGTGAACTGGGCGCCGTCCTGGTCCCGCAGCACCGCCTCGTCGCCCGACTTCGTCAGCACGCTGCCGCCGTGCAGCTCCGCCGCCCGGGCGCAGGCCGCCACGTCCGCGACCGCGAAGTGGACCTGCCAGTGCGGCCGGATCGTGGGGTCGGGGGCGGCTCCCAGCGCCCCCGACTCGATCCGCGCCACCACATCGCCGCGGCTGCGCAGGACGACCTCGCCGCCCTCGTAGTGCACCTCGCAGCAGCCGGGCCGCTCCGACGCCCAGTCCAGGACCTCGCCGTAGAAGATCGCGGCGTCGAAGGCGTCGCGGGTGTGCAGGCTGATGAAGGTCGGGGTGGAGCGGCGCCAGGACTCCCAGTCGCTGAACAGTTCCCCCTCCCAGATCCCGAAGGTCGCGCCGTCCCGGTCGGCGAGGAGGGCCGCCCGGCCCGGCGGGAAGGAGAGCGGTCCGACCGCGGCCGTGCCGCCGCGCTCCTGCACCCGCGCCACCGCCTCGTCGGCGCTGGGCACCGCGAAGTACGGCGTCCAGGCGACGGCCATCTGCCACATCGCGGCCACGCCGGCGATCCCGGCGACCGGTACTCCGTCCGCCAGGGCGATCCGGAAGCGCTCGCCGAGCTTGCCCGTGCGCCACTGCCAGCCCAGAACGGCGCCGTAGAACTCCTTGGTGGCCTCCAGGTCGCGGCTGGTCAGACTCACCCAGCACGGTGCGCCGAAGACGGAGTGCGTGGAGACGATGCTCTTGGTGCCGCTGGGGCCTGTCGTGTCGTGGTTCATGGAAGTCGCGTCCTGGTCTCGCCGGCCGGCGGCCACCGGCTTCTCTTCCCAGTGTCCGGCCGTTACCCCTACGGGCGCTCGCCGAGTACCCCGCGCGGCGCGCCGAAACAATGATGATTCCACCCTGCGCCCGCTGGCATACCGCCGCACGAGTGACACGA
Source organism: Streptomyces sp. TRM68416 (assembly GCF_014596915.1). Taxonomy (GTDB): domain Bacteria; phylum Actinomycetota; class Actinomycetes; order Streptomycetales; family Streptomycetaceae; genus Streptomyces. The sequence continues at coordinate 102,092 of NZ_JACVWU010000030.1, read as the reverse complement.
TGGAGTCGTGACCCGGGGTCCGCACGAACCAGCCGACGAGACCGACCGCATCTCCGAGCTCCAGGAAGAAGTCCAGCAGCTCAAGGAGGCCGTCACCTCGCACGCCGTCGTGGACCAGGCGATCGGCATGGTCGTCGCGATGGGCCGGGTCACCCCGGACGCGGGCTGGGCGGTGCTGAAGGAGGTGTCGCAGCACACCAACATCAAGCTCCGCAACGTCGCCGACCTGATCCTGATCTGGGGCCGCGACGGAGCGATGCCGCCCGAGATCCGCGCCGAACTGGAGGCGGCCCTGGACCGCCACAGCCCGACGCAGATCCCGGGGGCCCCCGAGTGAACGACCGGGGACCTCAGCGGACCCCGGCGAGCAGCTCCTCCCGCAGCTGCGCGAAGCAGCCGCTGAGCAGCCGGGAGACATGCATCTGCGAGATGCCCAACTGCTGGGCGATGCGGCTCTGTGTCATCCCGCCGAAGAAGCGCAGGTAGAGAATGGTCCGCTCGCGCTCCGGGAGCTTGTCCAGGCAGGGCCGGACGGCCACCCGGTCGACGACGAGGTCGTAGCCCGGGTCGGGCCCGCCGATCGCGTCGCCCAGGGCGTAGCCGTCGGTGCCGGGCATCTCGGCCTCCAGGGACAGCGCGGAGAAGCACTCCAGCGCCTCCATCCCGGTCCGTACCTCGCCCTCGCTCAGCTGTGCGTGCCGGGCGATCTCCTTCACGGTCGGGGCGTGTCCCGGTGTCGTCTGGGACAGCTCCTTGGTCGAGTGCCGCACGCGGTTGCGCAGGTCCTGGACCCGGCGCGGTACGTGCAGCGTCCACATGTGGTCGCGGAAGTGCCGTTTGATCTCACCGGTGACCGTGGGCACGGCGTACGCCTCGAAGGCGCAGCCGCGCGCCGGGTCGTAGTGGTCGACGGCCTTGACCAGGCCGAGCGCCGCCACCTGGTAGAGATCCTCCAGGGACTCGCCGCGGCCCTTGAACCGGACCGCGATCCGCTCGGCCATGGGCAGCCACGCCCGGACCAGTTCGTCGCGGAGCGCCTTGCGTTCCTCGCCCTCCGGCAGCCGTGCCAGTCGTTCGAAGGCCTCGGCGGTGTCGGGAGCGTCGTGGTGGGGGTGCTTGGTTCTGCCGGCGGTACGCATCGAGCGCGCCTCCCTCAGCAGATGCTGGATGGACAGACATCGTGGGAGGCGTGCGGTCAGGGACTCGCGGAGAACGTCCGGAGCCCGGCCGAAGCGGCTCCCACGGACGTGCCTCCTGTCCGAAGCACATAACGGAGAATTCCCGGCGCCGGAGGTTCCGAAACAATTCGGGGAATTTCCTGGAGGAAAACCCGGGCGGCGGAACATAACGGAATCGGAAGAATTCGGTGAGTGAAAATGCGCGGCCTTCGGCGGGGGCGTCGACGGGCCGCGCGCCCGCGCCGTGGCGCCGCGTCCGCGGGATGCCGCCGATCATGGCCGTGGACGTGATGTGCGGCACGCTCCGGGGCGGGGCCGCCCGCAGGCCGGCCGGATTGTGCCTGGGCAGCGCTTGATCGGCGATCAGACGTGCCGAATGCGCTGGCCACAGCGCATTCCGCGCATTTGACAGTGCGCTCGGCGCACAGATAGGAAGCAGCTCTCTGAGGTCGAAGAGGTGCAGTGTGTGCGAGCCGAACGTGGTCGGGGACTGGCAGGAGTACGACGAGCATGCCGGTCTGCGGGTCCGCGTCCACCGTCTGGAGAAGTCGGAGCCCCCGCGAGGACGTGACGACGCCGCCGAGGGACTGACGTACTTCAGTGTCCGCGTGACCGTCGAGAACCGCGGTGAGCGGCACTTCGGGATCCATCTGGAGGACGGCCAGATCGACGTGCGGATCGGCCCCGACGGCGAGAGCGCCTTCCTCGACTGGCGCAGCACGCAGTTCATCGAGGGCTTCGACGTCTACCCGCTGCGCCGGGCCACCGCCGTGCTCTACGCGGCCGGGCCGGAGGCGAGCCTGAGCCAGGTCGACGTCCAGATTCAGCTGCGCGTCGACGAGGAGTGGACCGACCGCCGGCTGTGGGCGGGCGGCATCGGGCTCGACCAGGGCCATGCCCCCGTCGGCGCCGGGCGGGAGAGCCTGGCGCACCAGATCGACACCTTCCTGCGGGAGCAGGCGGAGGAGGGCACCGCCTGACCCGCCGCCCGCTCAGTGAGGGATGCCGTCGATGACCTCGCGGGCGCCCTGACGCAGCAGGGCCACGGCCACCGACGTGCCCAGCGTGGCCGGGTCGAGCCGGCCGGCCCACTCGTGGGCGTTCAGCCGCGTCTTGCCGTCCGGGGTGAACACGCACGCCCGCAGCGACAGTTCACCACCGTGGTCCACGCGCGCGTACCCGGCGATCGGGCTGTTGCAGTGCCCCTGGAGCACATGCAGGAACATGCGCTCGGCGGTGGCCTCCCGATGCGTGTCCGGGTCGCCGAGGCCGCTGACCGCGTCGATGAGCGCGGTGTCGCCCTCCCGGCACTGCAGGGCGAGGATGCCCGCCCCGATCGGCGGCATCATCGTCTCGGGGGAGAGAACCTCGCTGATCACGTCACGGCGGTCGATGCGCTCCAGGCCGGAGACGGCGAGCAGCAGCGCGTCCGCCTCGCCGGCCGCGAGCTTCGCCAGCCGCCGGTTGGCGTTCCCGCGGAACGGCACGCACTGAAGGTGCGGGTGCGTGGCGGCCAGTTGGGCGACCCGACGCACCGAAGAGGTGCCGACGCGGGTTCCGGCCGGGAGTTCGTCCAGGGTGAGCCCGCCCGGATGGACCAGGGCGTCACGGATGTCGTCCCGCTTGAGGAACGCCGCGAACGTCGTGCCCGCGGGCAGCGGCCGGTCTGCGGGCACGTCCTTGACGCAGTGCACCGCCAGATCCGCCTCGCCCGCCAGCAGGGCGGCGTCCACCTCCTTGGTGAACGCCCCCTTGCCCTCGACCTTCGACAGATCGCCCAGCCACTTGTCCCCGGTCGTCCGCACCGGCACGACCTCGGTGCGCACACCGGGGTGCAGGGCGGCCAACTCGGCGCGGACGCGCTCGACCTGGGCGAGCGCCATGGGGGAGTCGCGGGAGACGATACGGATCAGTTCCGGGACGGACATGCGGCCACGATAGACCTTCGGACCGCGGCATCCGTGCCGTACGGCTCGATTCGCGTCGGTCGTCCGCGGCACCGACACGAGCCGGTCGCGCAGGCCCCGAGCCCTTCAGCGCGCCGCCGAACCGTCCGGGTAGGTGAGCACCGCCAGCGCCCCCACCGTCAGCAGCCCCCCGACGAGGACGGTCCCGCGCACGTCCACCACCGCCAGCAGGGCGCCGCCGAGGAGCGCGCCGAGCCCCACCCCCACGTTGAACGCCACCGAGTTGGCGGCGAGCGCCGACTCCGTGCGGCCGGGGGCCACATGCAGGACCTGGGTCTGCGTCGCCATGAACACCGGAGCGACCGACGCCCCGAGCAGCATCAGCAGCGCGACCGCCGCGACCTTGCCGTCGCCGAGCGCGTACAGGCCCAGCAGGGCGACCGCCTGGGTCGAGACGGGGACGACGAGGGTGGCCCGCGGGTAGCGGTCCAGCAGCGGCCGGTACACCGTGATCCCGGCGAACGCCGCCGCACCGAACGCCAGCAGTACACCGCTCACCGCCTCCTCGCCGAGTCCGCTCACCTCGTCGAGGAAGACGGAGACGTACGTGAACGCGGTGAACACGCCCGTCACCGACAGGGCGGTGGTGGCGAGGACGACGAGGAAGCGGCGCCGGTCGGGCGCGACGCCGTAGGCCGCGTGGCCCTGCGTCGGGCGGGACGTCGGCAGCAGGACGGCGACGGTGACGAGGGACGCCAGTGCGAGCGCGCCGAGCACCGCGAACGGGGTGTGCCAGCCGGTGTGCGCGCCCAGCCAGGTGCCGGCGGGCACCCCGAGCACCGTGGCCAGCGAGCCCCCGATGGACAGCAGGCCCATCACCCGGCCCCGCCGCTCGGGCGGGAACAGGCCCACCGCGACCGGGCCCATCACCGCCCAGTACAGGGCCTGCGCGAGCGCGGTCGCGGTGCGCGCCGCCAGCAGGGGCCCGTACGTGACGGAGTCGAGCGCCGACACCCAGCTCCCCGCGGCGAGCAGGGCGAGCAGCGCGGTGAGCAGGTACCGGCGGGGCACGGACCGGGTGAGGTGGGCGAGCGGCAGGGACACCACCACCACGGTGAGCGCGTAGCCGGTGACCAGTGCGCCCGCCGCCCGGAGCGAGACCCCGAGGTCGTCCGCCATGAGGGGCAGCAGTCCGACAGGGAGGTTCTCGGCGGTGTTGAAGGTGAACGCGGCCAGCATCAGGGCCCCGACGACGGTGGCCCTGCGCCACGCTGCCGGACGCGCGGGGACAGTGCGTTCCTGTACCGGTGATCGTTGGTCGGTCATTGCAGGCAGCCTGCTGGGCCCGGCGGGAGGCTTCTACTCTTTCGTTCCAGGCCGAATCATCCGCCGGTCCGGCCGCGTCGACGAGGGAGGCGCCTTGCCCCTGAGCTTCCACTTGGGCACCGACGACCTGACGCGCTGCCGGTTCGCGATCTCGCCGCTGTGCCAGATCCACGAGGCGCTGCGCTTGCTGCGCCGCCCCGGCCGGCACGGCTACCACCAGGGCTGGCTGCGCCGCGCCCGCCGTACGGTCGCCGGACTCGGCCTCGATCCGCTGCTGATGTTCATCCCGCCGCCCGGCGGCTACACCCCCGACTTCCTCGGCGCGCCCCCGCCGGAGCCGTACCCCTCCTTCGAGGACGAACTGGCACGGATGCGGGCCACCGATCCCGTCCTCGCCCACGCGGAGATGGCCCGCTCGCTCGCCTGCACCCCGGGGCTCGCCGAGTCGCCCCAGGGGCGCGCGGCGCTCGACGACCCCGCCGCCGCCGTGCGGCACCTCGCCGAACTCACCGAACGGGCCTGGCACGCCCTGCTCGCTGCGGACTGGGCCCGCCACCGTGCCGTGCTGGAGGCCGACATCGCCCACCGCTCCCGGCAGGCGGCCGACGGCGGACTCGACGCGCTCCTCACCGACCTGCACCCCGGCATCGGCTGGACCGACCGGACGCTCACGCTGAGCATGTACGGCGAGGTCGCCGAGGCGCAGCGGGCCGACGGACGGGGTGTGCTGCTGATGCCGAGCGTGTTCGTGTGGCCGGACGTGGTCAGCGGGTTCGCCCGGCCCTGGCAGCCCACCGTCATCTACCCGGCCCGCGGGATGGGCCGACTGCACGACACGGGTGTGCCGCGTCCGTCGCAGGGGCTCGCCCGGCTGCTGGGCCACCAGCGCGCCGCCGTCCTCACCGGGCTGACCGCCCCCGCCTCGACCACCGAACTCGCCGCCCGGCACGGCCTGGCCCCGTCCACCGTGTCGGCCCACCTGTCGGTGCTGCGGGAGGCGGGCCTGCTCACCTCGCGGCGCCGGGGCCACTTCGTCCTGTACGGGCGGACCGGCCTCGGCGACGCGGTGGTGAACGGGGGCTGACTCAGGCGACCAGGGGCTCGCTCATCTCGACCGCGCGGACGGCGGCGGCGAGCGCGAGGTCGTCGCCGACGTCCAGGGCGGTGTCGGCCAGCTTGATGACGTGTTCGTCGCCGTGGGCCAGCGCGCGCTCCATGACCTCCCCGGCCGTCAGGCGAGCGGGCGGCTCGTAGGAGACCGGTTCGTCGGGGGCGTACATGGCGGTGACGGCGGCGGACGCGGTCCAGGCCGCGTGCAGGCTGGGCACCCACAGCTCCCGCGGCAGCGAATCCAGCGTCCGCAGCACGGCGTTGGGGGCCGTGGCCGCGTGGACCAGCATGGTCGGCTCACCGTGGCCGTGGGTGGCGTAGCGGTGCGTCGAGGCGCGGACAAGCTCCGCCAGCCGCTGCCGCGCGGTGTCCGGGTCGGTCACCTCCTGCGCCCACAGCGGCAGTTGCCGCACCGCGGCAAGACGGCTGCGGAAGCCCACGTGCCCCTTGCCGATGGGGGGTACGGCGTCCAGGGCCTCGGTGGCGGTCGGCGCGGCGCCCGGCAGTACGGCCAGGTCGGTCAGCGGCTGGTGCCGGGCCGCCCAGTAGCCCAGCCCGTGCGCGAGTTCGGCGAGCCGGGGGGCGTTCTCGGCGGCCTCCAGGGCGCGTACGGCATGGCCGATCCGGATGACGACGTGCGTCGCGCCGCCGTACAGGCCCGGCAGCAGCCGCGGCCACCACTCGGCGAGGACGTCCCGCCAGGGGCGCTCGGCGAGGGAGCGGGCGAAGTGGTCGTTCCAGTCGGTGATCCGGCGCGGATCCCCCAGCGCCGAGGGCCAGTTGTCGTCCGTGACGGGTGCCACGCGGTCGGGCAGCTCGTCCAGCCGGTCCCGGTAGAGGTCCAGCCAGCGGTGCACCGCCCCCGCGTGCCCGTGCGCGGCGAGCGCCTCGACGACCATGGGGGCGTGATTGGTCAGCCAGCCCTCGAACTCCGGGCCGGAGGCGTGCACGCGTTCCAGAGCCTCTTCGAGCTGCCCGCTCGTGTCTGTCGTCTTCATGCCGATCACGGTAGGCAGCGGCCCGCGCCACCGGATCGGGCCCGAGGCGTAGGCGCGCCGCTGCGCGGGTCCTAGTCCCCAGGCCCGACGGCCGGATCAGGCGTACGGGTCGAAGGCGATGTCCGACGGCTTCGCCTTCGCCAGATGGTTGGTGAAGCTGCCGTCCTTCAGGCCGAAGTGGGCGCTGCCGAAGTCGTACGCGGTCAGCTTGTCGCGCACGCCCGCGGGGTAGCCGTTCCAGCCGACCAGCGGCGGGTACTGCCAGGTGCCCTTGTGGTTCTCCGGCGGCTCGTCGTTGGAGTTCGCCAGCCGGAAGCAGTGCGTGCTGACGCCGTCCTTGTGGTAGACGATCTTCGCGTGCGTGCCGTCGAAGCGCACGCGGGAGGCCGCGGAGATCGTGAACGAGCCGTGGTTGGACGTCGAGACGTACTGGACGGCGCCGTTCTGCACCCAGACCACGACGTGCTCCCAGTCGTGCCGGTGCCCGCCGATGCTGCTGCCCGCGAGCGCCTGGTCCTTCTCGAAGTACAGGCCGTACAGGTAGGCGCACCAGCCGTTGTTGCACTTGTAGCGGGAGTAGGTGTTGGTGTTGTCGAGGTCCGAGGCGTCGCGGCAGCTGCCGTTGAGGGCACCGGTGGGCTTGAGGCCGCCGTTGACCGTTCCGTCCGGGCCGATCGCGGGCGTGGAGTAGCAGCCGTCCGTGTCGTAGTCGAAGGCCGGCTGGTACGTGAACTCGGCGGCCTCGGCGTTGGCGGGCAGGGCGGGCGGCGGGGCGGCGAAGGCCACGGAGGGGAAGGCGACGACGAGCGCGGCGGCACCGGCGAGTCCGGTGAGCCATCTCCTGCGGTGCTTCTTGAACGACGGTGACGACACGGGTCCTCCTCGTCGGGCGGCGCCCAACGGCTGTGGGGGAAAGGGAAGTTCAGCTTCCCCACTTTTCATGTCCGCGCCAAGAGGGGGGGAGGCGTCGCTCCGGTAACGGCCGCGCCAACAGTTGGATCAAGGTGGCGGGTCGGGCAGGTCGGCCGCCGAATCCTCCGGCGTGAGGTCGGGCCGCAGTCGCAACCAGGACGGCTGACGCAGCAGCCCGGCCCGCGTACGGGTGCTGAACCGCACCTCGCCGACCAGCCGGGGGAGCACCCAGCGCGCGCCCGGGACCGGCGGCACCGGGTCGAAGGGACACACGCCCGTCTCGGCGGCCCCGAGCAGAACGGCGAGTTCCGCGCGTTCCCGCTCGCTCCATCCGGTGCCCACCCCGCCGACGTACCGCAGCCGCCCGCCGGCGCGCTGGCCGACCAGAACCGCGCCCGGCAGGCCCGTCAGCCGCCCCTTGCCCGGCAGCCAGCCGCCCACCACGACGTCCTCGCTGTGCAGGTTGCGGATCTTGATCCAGGCGCGGGAGCGGACGCCGGGTTCGTACACCGAGTCCAGCCGCTTGCACACCAGCCCTTCCAGACCGTGCTCCCGAGTGGCCCGCAGCGCCTGCTCGCCGTGGCCGAAGAGGGCCGCGGGCGTCGACCAGTACGGACCGTCCAGGCCGAGCCCCGTCAACCGCTCGCGCCGCCGCGTGTAGGGCAGGGAGGTGAGCAGGCGGCCGCCCAGGTGCATCACGTCGAACAGCACCAGCCGGACCGGCGCCCGCGCGGCCCGGCGGGCGGCCCTGGCCGGGGCGTGGGCGAGCCCCATGCGGGACTGCAGCAACTGGAAGTCCGCGCGCCCCTGTTCGTCGAGGGCCAGCACCTCCCCGTCCAGCACGGCGGCCTGGGTGCCGAGCGCGCCGCCCAGGCCGCGCAGCTCAGGATAGGCGGCGGTGACGTCCTCCCCGGAGCGGGCCCGCAGCAGCAGGGTGCCGTCACCGGGGAGGTAGGCCACCACCCGCTGGCCGTCCTGCTTGGTCTCGTACGCCCAGCGCGCGTCCTGCGCGGCGGGCGGAAGGGCGCCGGGCGTGGCGAGCATCGGAGGGATCAGCGGCAGGCTCACGGATGAGTTGTCGACGCCCCGGTCCCGCGCCACGCACCCGAACCCCGCCTTTCGCCTGATCGGCGGCCCGTGCGCCCGGCGGGAGCGCCGTTGCGCAGGCGGGGCCGCGGTCGCGCTGCCGCGGCAGACCACCGGCTGCGTGCCGCAACGGCCGGGGGAGCGCGGGGGCCTCGCCCGCCACGCGCACGGTGCGGCGACTGGAGCAGTCCGGCCACGTCACCCGCGCACCCGACCCCGACGACCGCCGGGTCCGGTGCATCGACGCGACTGAGTCCGGCCTCGATGACCGCCGGGTCCGGTGCATCGACGCGACTGAGTCCGGCCTCGATGACCGCCGGGTCCGGTGCATCGACGCGACCGAGTCCGGCCTCGATGACCGCCGGGTCCGGTGCATCGACGCGACCGAGTCCGGCCTCGATGACCGCCGGGTCCGGTGCATCGACGCGACTGAGTCCGGCCTCGATGACCGCCGGGTCCGGTGCATCGACGCGACCGAGTCCGCCTCCGACGAGGGCCGCGTCCGGTGCATCGACGCGACCGAGTCCGGCCGGGACGCAGGCGCTCCGGGCACACGGTCGGCCCCGGCCGCCTGGTCGCCTGGTCGCCCGACGAACTCCGGCGACCGGCAGGGCCGTTCCCCCGCACGGTCGACGACTTCCTCGCCTGCGCGGCCGACGGGGAGCCGCAGCACCGGCCGACGGCCGACCGGCCGTGCACCTCCGCTCTACCGTCCGGTAACATCGCGCGGCAGACCCCGGAGGAGGAACCGTGCCACGGTCCGAACGCTCACCCCTGCTGCTCGCCGGCCTCCTGGCCACCGCCGGCGTCGCTCACTTCGCCGCCCCGCGCCAGTTCGACGCGATCGTGCCCCGCTCCCTGCCGGGCACCCCCCGGACCTGGACCTACGTCAGTGGGGCCGCCGAACTGGCGCTGGCTGCCGGCATCGCCCTGCCGCGCACCCGGAAGACCGCCGCACGGGCCGCGGCGGCCTTCTTCGTCGGAGTGTTCCCGGCCAACGTGAAGATGGCCGTCGACTACCGGCACCGCCCCGCCCCGGCCAGGGCCGCCGCCCTCGGCAGGCTGCCGCTCCAGGTACCCCTCGTGCTGTGGGCCCGCAGCGTCGCCCGCGGCGGAGAGGCACAGGCATGAGCACCCCCGTGAAGATCGGCGACACGGTCGAGGACTTCGCCCTGCCCGACGAGACCGGAACCACCCGGCGGCTGTCCGAACTGCTCGCTGAAGGACCGGTCGTGCTGTTCTTCTACCCGGCCGCCCTGACCCCCGGCTGCACCGCCCAGGCCTGCCACTTCCGTGACCTGGCCGCCGAGTTCGCCGCCGTGGGCGCCCGGCCCGTCGGCGTCAGCGGCGACCCCGTGGAACGCCAGCAGGAGTTCGCGGGCCGGCACACCCTCGGCATGCCGCTGCTCTCCGACAGCGACGGCACGGTCCGCGAGCGGTTCGGCGTGAAGCGCGGCTTCTCGCTGGCGCCCACCAAGCGGAGCACCTTCGTCATAGACCGGGACCGCACGGTCCTGGAGGTCGTCCGCAGCGAGCTGCGCATGAACACCCACGCCGACCGGGCGCTCGCCGCCCTGCGTACCCGGCAGGGCTGAGACGCTCGGCTCACTGGCGCACGTGGAGTCGAAGTGGCTCAGCGTGCCCTGCCGCACGACGGCGGGCGCGCACTGGTGTGTCAGCGACTCCGCACGCCGATCTCCTGGGCACTGCGGCGGACCCTGACGGGCGGCTCCATCGGCATCCACGTGTGTGCTGCGACATCGCCGGTCCACACGGTCGGCCCACGTGCGTTCCTTGTTCGAACTCCTCCGAATAGGAGTGACGATCACGTGCGAGTGGCGGGGTGACTTCGACAACGCCGCCCTCAACTCGCTGCACGCTGACGGCTTCGGCCACCCGGCCACCCGGCCGCTCGGACCGACTGGCGAGAACGACTTGATCGACTTCGGGATCGGGTCCGGGTGTCAGCGGCAGGCATGAGGTCGGCTTCAAGATTGCTGGTTTCAGGCAATGTGTGAGTCGACGCGTTCCGCCAGAGTCGGTGAATCGGCAGGTGAGTTCGGTACCGGAATCGGGGGAGCAGAGCGGGTGCGCCTGGCAAGAGAGAGTGGGACGACGGGTCCACGAGCGGTCAGTCATGCGTCTCCTCCCGTCCGGGGCCATCGGGTGAAGGCGGCGCTCGCTGTGGCCGTTTCCGCTCTGGTGCACCTCATGACCGGTGGTCTGGCGGCGGGTGGCACACTGTTGATCGTCTTCGGATGGGAAACGATCGTCCAGCCCGTCATGGGGCTCTTCCTGATCTGCCTGGCTGCGACACTGCGACCCCACCGTGACAAGGTGGACGAGGAGCGGCTCCTGCGACGAGCCGACGCACCTCGGTTGTTCGCGCTTCTGGACGAGATCGCGGAGTCCGTCGGCACCCGGGGTTTCGATGCCGTTCAGCTCACCCAGGACTTTGCGATCAGCGCGGTGCCCTTCGGCCTGCGCGGGAGACGGCTCGATATCGGCCTCGCCCTGTGGGAGACGCTCACGCCGCAGCAACGCATCGCCTGTCTGACCCATGAAGTGGGGCGATTCACCACCGGTGACGTGAGGCACAACCTGATGGTGCGCACCGTGCTCCCACTCCTGCACGGTGCCGCTGCGCCGTCCGACCACTCGGGAGCGATGAGGGAACAGGCCCTGGCCGCCTCGCCGGTGAGCCGGCGCGCAGACGAAATGGCCCAGGCCGCCGCTCGCTTCCGGGTGGACAGCGCCCTGTCACGCTGGGGTGCATGGCTTGTCACCTGGCCGCAGAAGCAGATGGCCCGGCTGGTCCAACGCCTTGCCGCGTCTGCGGCCGAGGAGGCCGAGTTCCGCTCGGATGGGCTCGCCGCCCGCGTAGCGTCCACGGAGGCAGCCGTGCAGGCACTGGAGTGCCGTGGCCTGTCCGGTGCCGTAACCGCCGAGTCGCGTCGACTGGCGGTTGAGGCCCGGACGTTCAGCCGGACGAATGCGGCTGAGGGACTGTGGAGGAAGCTCGCCGCCTACGCCGCGAACGTCTCCGGGAGGGAGTCCCCCCACGATGACGTGCGGGCACGGATCGGCATGCTGAGGGAGGCCGCGCAGTACCCGGCCATGGTGACGCTCGACCACGCGACCGCAGGGACGGTGGAGCGGGAGCTGGAACCCGCCAAACGGGCCGTCGCCGAGCGGTTCATCCGAGAGGGCACCGGAACGGTCCACTGACGCGCGCCGCGGGTGCCCCCGCGGGCACAGCACGCCACGCGGCCGGATGCCCCGGCCGCGCCCCGCGCGGCTAGGGTGGGAGTGATCAAGCGGCGGGGCGGGGACGAGGGCGGCGGACGGACATGGGCACAGCCGAGGAGAAGCGGGCGACGGGAACCGGGCGTCCCACGTCGCGGGACGTGGCACGGCTGGCGGGCGTCTCGCACACGGCCGTGTCCTTCGTGTTCAACGGGCGGGCCGAGGGCAACCTCTCGCCCGCCACCCAGGAGCGCATCCGGCAGGCCGCCGCCCAGCTCGGCTACCGCCCCGACCCCGTCGCCCGCGGTCTGCGCCGCCGCCGCACGGCGGTGATCGGCCTGGTCACGGACGAGATCGCCTCGTCCCCCTTCGCCGGCCGGCTGCTGCGCGGGGCCATGGAGACGGCCTGGGGCAGCGACCACCTCGTGGTGACCGTGGATTCCGGGGGCGACCCGGCCAAGGAGGACGCGGCGGTCGCCGAGCTCCTCGACCGCCGCGTGGACGGCATCATCTACGCCGCCATGTCCCTGCGCCGCGTCCGCGTCCCCGAGGGACTGCACCGCACCCACTCCGTCCTGGCCAACTGCCTGCCCGAGGACGACTCCCTGCCCGCCGTCATCCCGGCCGAGCGCGCCGGCGGCCGTACGGCCGCCCGACTCCTCCTCGACCAGGGGCACCACCGGATCGCCCACATCGGAGGCCACGACGACATCGCCTCCGTCGAGCGACTGCGTGGCTTCCGCGACGCACTGCGGGCCGAGGGCGTCACCGTCCCCAAGGAGTGGGTGGTCAGGACCGGCGGCGAAATCTCCGGCGGTTACGAGGGCGCCCTGCGCGTCTTCGCCGACACGCCCGCCGACCGGCGCCCCACCGGCGTCTTCTGCTACAACGACCGTGTCGCCGCTGGCGTCCTGCACGCCTCGGCCCGCCTCGGAATCACCGTTCCCGACGACCTCTCGGTGGTCGGCTACGACGACCAGGAACACATGGCCGAGTTCCTCGCCCCGCCCCTCACCACCATCGCCCTTCCGCACCGAGCCATGGGCGAGACCGCCGCCCGCCTCCTGCTGGACGCCATCGACACGGGCCGCACCCCACCGGCCACGACCCGCCGCCTGGCCTGCGAGGTGGTCAACCGTGCGTCGGTGGGACCGGTTCCCGGCCGGTGACAGAGGGCCGTGCCGGTGCCAAGCGGACCTGGCGCGTTCGACGGCGGTTCGGCAGCGCCCACAGGGGCGCGGGGAACTGCGCGACCGACCACGACGAGCCCGCAGCCGAAGGACGACACTTCACGGCACTCCACGACACTCCACGGCACTCCCAGCGGAGCGCCGGCGTGCCGCCCCGCGACCGAGGCGGCGTCCGGCCGACCCAGGTCGCACGGACGCCGCCCAGCTGGGACCGCGGGGGCGGTTCAGCGCTCCTGGGTCAGCTCCCATCCCGCTACGGCCGCCCCCGCGCCGGTCACCGTCAGCTCGGGCACGTCGTCCGGGCGTCGGTAGACGCGCTCGGTGACCGTGGCCCGGTCGGCGACGTACAGCTCCAGCAGGGAGCCGTCGACGAGGACGCGTATCTCCAGGTGCGGTGCGGCCGGCACGCGAACCTCGACGGGGGCGGAACCTTCCCGCCCCGTGCGGGGCCAGTCGGTGCGGTCGAGGAGGGCGGTGCCCGCTGCGGGGTCCAGCCGGATGGTCAGCTCGGCGCCCGAGGCGGCGCGCAGCAGGCTCACCGAGGTGGGGCCGGCCGCGGTGACGGTCAGGTCGTAGGCCCGGGGGAGGGGCGCGGTGCCGGGGGCGGTCACGAACGGCGAGGACGCGCGCAGCCGTTCCAGCTCCGGGGCAGGGGTGACGCGCAGCGTCCCGTCCGGGTGTACGTCGACCACCCTGGGCGCGGTGAGGACGCCCGCCCAGCCGGCGGCGTCGACCTCGTCCTGCCCGCGCGCCTCCCAGGACCAGCCCCACATGAGGGCGCGGTCCCGCTCCTGGAGCACGGCGGGTGCGTAGCAGTCCCGACCGTGGTCCAGACGGCCGCCCGTCCGTGCCTCGAAGCGCAACCCGCCTTCCCCGTCCGGGACCAGACGGCCCGTCAGATAGCCGGTGGACCACGGGTCGCCGTCCCACAGCGAGACGACGAGGACCCAGTCCCCGCTCGGCGTCACATACATCTGCGGGCACTCCCAGCCCACGGCCCGGTCGCCCAGCACCTCGGCCGCCACGGGGTCGTTGCCGTCCAGCAGCACGCCGGAAAAGCGCCAGTCGGCCAGGTCGTCGCAGTCGTACAGCAGGACCGACGGTGTGCCGTCGGCGTGGCCCGCGCCGACCAGGGCCCGGCGCCGGCCGCCGCTGCGGAAGACGAACGGGTCGCGGAACATCACCACGTCCAGGCCGTCGGGCGGGCCGGACACCACCGGCGTCGGCAGCGGCTTCCACTCCGCGAGCGCCGGGTCGTCGGGGTCGGCGGCCTGCGCCAGGCAGATCGTGCCGAGGCCCGCGTGGCGGCGGTCGATGCCCGTGTACACGGCCGTCGGCACGCCGTCGTCGTCGACCATGCACCCCGACCAGCAGCCCGCCTCGTCCGGGCCGCCCGGGGTCGGGGCGAGCGCGATCGGGTGGTGCTCCCAGTGGGCGAGGTCGGGGCTGGAGACATGGCCCCAGTGGACGTTGGCGTGCACCGGCGCGTCCGGGTTGTGCTGGTAGAACAGGTGGTACCGGCCGCGCCAACGGAAGGGCCCGTTCGGGTCGTTGATCCAGTGGGCGGGCGGACGGACCCGGAAGCGGGGGGCGTTGGGGTCCGGGGACAGCGGGGTGGTGCTCAACGGTTGACTCCTGCGGAGGTGATGCCCTCACGGAGAGGACGTTGGCCGACGACGAACACGGCGACGGCGGGAATCATGGAGAGGACGACACCGGCGAGGACGACCGAGATCGAGCCGGTGCCGAGGTTGCCCTGGAGCGAGACAAGACCCAGCGGCAGCGTGTAGTTCTGCGCGGAGGTCTCCAGGATCAGCGGCCGGAAGAACTCGTTCCAGTGGTAGTTGAAGGCGAGCACGCCGACGATCGCGAGCCCGGGCGCGGCCAGCGGCGCGTACACCGAGCGGAAGGTCCGCCAGGGTCCGCAGCCGTCCAGCATCGCCGCCTCGCCGAGGTCCTTGGGCATGCCGAGGAAGTACTGGCGCATCAGGAAGGTGCCGAAGGCGGTCGGGAAGGCCGGGATGATCAGCCCGAGCAGGGTGTCGGTCAGGCTCATCGACTTCAGCACGAGGAACACCGGCACGATGGTGACCTGCAACGGCACCATCATCGTCGCCAGCACCAGCCCGAACAGCGGCTTCTTGAACCGGAATTCGAGCCGCGCGAAGGCGTACCCGGCGAGCCCCGCGGTGATCATCTGCCCGACCGCGATCAGCGCGGTCACCAGCGTCGAGTTGAGGGCGAGCAGCCACACGTCGAGCTGGTCGAAGACCCCGGAGTACGCCTCGGTGGTCGGGTTCGTCGGGATGATCTTCGGTGGTAGGTCGAAGGACTCCGCCGGGGTGCGCAGCGACGTGGAGACGGTCCAGATGACCGGCCCGAGGGTGAGCAGCGCGCAGACCGTCAGAGCGGCGATCCGCGCCCACGGTGACAGCGAGTGCCGGGCACGGGTCAGGGACAGGGTTGCTTGGCTCAAGGGACTCACCCGGCTCACTGGTAGTGGACGAAACGCCGGCTGAGCCGGAACTGCAGGGCGGTCACCGCCATGATCAGCACGAACAGCAGCACGCCCACGGCGGACGCCTCGCCGAAGCGGAGCTGCTCGAAGGCGCGCTCGTAGATGACCATCACGACCGTGCGGGTGGAGTCCCCGGGCCCGCCGTCGGTGAGGACGTAGGGCTGCTCGAAGACCTGGAGCGCGTTGATGATGCCGACCACGGAGGCGACCAGCAGCGTGGGCGACAGCAGCGGCAGCGTCACGGTGAGGTGCTTGCGCAGGCCCGTCGCCCCGTCCAGCGAGGCCGCCTCGTGGATCTCCTTGGGGATGTTGTTCAGACCGCCGACGAACAGCAGGAACGAGAACCCGAACTGCTGCCAGACATAGACCAGGACGACCGTCGTCATCGCCGCGTTCTCGGAGGTCAGCCAGGGCACGGGAGCGATCCCGACCAGCCCGATCAGCCAGTTCACCACCCCGAAGTCCTGGTTGAACAGGTACTTCATCACCACCGAGATCGACGCGGCGGACAGCACCAGCGGGAAGAAGAACGCCGAGCGGAACACCGAGCGCAGCCACACCGGCATCCGCCCGTTGATCGCCAGCGCCAGCACCAGCGCGACCAGCAGTTGCAGCGCGACGGCGAACACCATGAACACCAGCGTGTTGCGGAAGGAGACCAGCACCGTCGAATCACTGAAGATCTCACGGTAGTTGCCGGTCCCCGCGAAGCGCGGGTCGTCGATCACGTTCCAGTGGAACAGACTGAGGACGACCGAGCCGATGATCGGTACGACGGTGAAGACCACGATGCCGACGATCGTCGGCGTCAGGAACAGCGTCGCCAGCAGCCGGGAGCCGCGGTCGCGCGCCGAGGAGCGCGGGGCGGCCGCGGGGGGTGCCTCCGTCCGCGAAGGCGCGGCCGGTGCCTGGGTGTTCGTCGTCATACGTCACGCTCCATGGCCTTTTCCAGGTCGCGCTGCATCCGGCGCAGCGCGGGACCCACCGCGCGCCGGGAGGCCAGCGCCGTGCCGGTGTGCTTCAGCAGCACCTGTTCGACCTCGGCGACCTGCGGCGGGGCCGGGATCGGCCCGGTGTCGGGGAACTTGTCGAGGGTGTCGTAGAAGACCTGCCAGTGGTTCGGGCCGGTCTCCCGGTAACGGTCCGCGGTGAGCATCGAGCGGCGGGCCGGGGTGGTCTGGTTGGTGGCGAAGAGCGTGTCGAGGGTGTCCTTGCGGGCCGCGTACTTGATGAACTCCCAGGCCTCGTCCTGCTTCTTGGAGGTGCGCAGCAGCGCGTAGCCGGCGGCGCCGTACTGCATGCGCTGGGTGCGCCAGCGGGGGAAGTACTGCACGTCGTAGTCCTGGGAGCGCATGCCGGCCAGGTGCAGGCCGCCCGCCCAGAAGCCGCCCGCGGGGGTGACGCCGACGCGGCCGGTGGAGAACACGCCGACGAGGTTCTGGCCGTTGCCGCCCTCCGGGCGGGAGCACAGGCCCTCCTGGATGAGGGAGGCGAGATAGTCGTAGGCCTCCTCCACGCGGGCGTCGGTGGCCTGCGGTGTGGTCCAGCGGAAGCCGCCGCCGCGGCCGGTCCGGTCGGCGGCCGGGTAGAAGCGGTCCCACAGCCATGCGCCGCCCGGCGCCTTGGACTCGGCCAGCAGGTTGGTGTCGTTGGCGAACAGCCAGGGCACCACGCCGCCCCACAGCCGGTTGGTCCAGAAGTACGGCGTGAACTGCGAGCCGCTGGACCTCTTCATGTCCCGCAGCAGCGCGGTGAAGTCGTCCCGGGTCCAGTCGGCGGCGGGGAAGTCCGCGCCCGCCCGCTTGAGCACCTGGTTGTTCAGGTACATGTCGGCCGCGTTGAACTCCACCGGCAGCTGGTAGAGGCTCCCCTCGTACATCATCGACTCCACCAGCGAGGGATGGACGTCGGCGAAGTACTCGCGCAGCTCCTCGGCGTCCCGCCGCACCCAGTGGTCGAGCGCGACGCCGAGCCGCTGCGCGAACAGCTGGACGCCCTCGGTGGCGACGTAGACCAGGTCGGGGGCGGTGCCCGCGGCGATCTGCGTGAGGATCTTGGCGAAGAAGTCCGGCCAGTCGACGGCCTGCACGGCGTTGATGCGCAGCTTGATGTCGGGGTGGACCTTCTTGAAGCCCTCGGACAGCGTCCGGACGGCCTCGGGGCCGTAGGCGGGGCCGAGGGTGGCGACGACGAGGGAGTCGTCGTCGCGGCCGGGGATGTCGGCTCCGGTGAGCCGGTCCCAGCTAGCGGCGGTGCCGGCCAGGGCGGCGGCTCCCGCCCCGTAGGCGCCGTACCGCAGCAGTGCGCGGCGGGTGACGTGCGAGTCGGTCATCTAACGGGCCTAACTCGTGTTAGATCAGGATTGATGTCCCAGATGATGGGAAGGGTGCCACCGCTGTGTCAAGACGCGTGACGCCTTGACCTTTAACGAGTTAGGTCGCAGGGGCCTGGTCCGTGCGGGCCGTCGCTGCCGGGCGGCGTACCACTGCGCGACTTGCTCCACAACGGAGCAAAAGCCTGGCCGGTCCGGAGAGAAGTGTGGACGCATGGGACCGAAGCCCTCTAGCCTTGTCGGCGTACCGTCACGGTCGTCGATGTGACCCGACAGCGCGGTGGCCATCGACTTCTCCTTTTCCGAGCTGTTGCCCCCGCTCGGCGCAATGGCCCGCTGCAGCACGTCCGGCGGGCCGAAGTGGTGACATCCCGCTACGGCATCGGCGCGGCAGCGCGCGCCCCTGGCCTGGCAGCCGCCTGTTCGGGAAGGGGACGGCATTGTCATGTTCATGAAAATCGGGAGGGCTCCCGCGCGTGGGGCGGCCATCGGTTCGGCACTGCTCCTGGTCGCGACCGCTCTCGTCGCGGTCCTGTCCAGTGCGCCCCCGGCCTCGGCGCACCCGATCAACCCCGCCGACTTCCAGCAGGTCCAACTGGCCCGCGGCGTCGCGGCAGTCGGCGAGCCGATGTCACTGGCCGTCCTCGCCGACCGGTCGGTGCTGCACACCGCTCGCAACGGGACCGTGCGCCGCACGACCGCGAGCGGCACCACCACGGTGATCGGCACCGTCCCCGTCTACACGCACGACGAGGACGGCCTGCAGGGCATCGGCATCGACCCGGGCTTCGCCACCAACCGGCACATCTACCTCTACTACGCCCCACCGCTGTCCACACCGGGCGGCGACGCACCCACCACCGGCACCAACTGGTCGGCGTGGCAGGGGGTCAACCGGCTGTCCCGGTTCACGCTCAACGCCGACTTCACGCTCAACCAGTCCAGCAGAGTGGACATCCTCGACGTGCCCGCCGACCGAGGAATCTGCTGCCACGCCGGCGGGGACATCGACTTCGACGCGGCGGGCAACCTGTACCTGTCCACCGGCGACGACACCAACCCGTTCGAGTCCGCCGGGTACTCACCGCTCGACGAACGGACCAACCGCAACCCGGCCTTCGACGCGCAGCGCACCGCCGCCAACACCAACGACCTGCGCGGCAAGATCCTACGGATCAAGGTGAACGAGAACGGGACGTACTCGATTCCGGCCGGCAACCTGTTCCCGCCCGGCACGGCCAGGACCCGGCCGGAGATCTACGCGATGGGCCTGCGCAACCCGTTCCGGATGAGCGTCGACAAGGCCACCGGCATCGTCTACGTCGGCGACTACGGCCCCGATGCCGGCGCCACCTCGGCGCGCGGGCCGCAGGGCCAGGTCGAGTTCAACCGCATCACGGGCCCGGGCTTCTACGGCTGGCCGTACTGCACCGGCACGAACACCGCCTCCGAGACGTACGCCGAGTGGGACTTCGCCACCAACACGGCGGGCGCCAAGTACAACTGCGCGGGCGGGCCGGCGAACAACTCGTTCCGCAACACCGGCTTGAGCACGCTGCCTCCCGCCAAGGCCGCCTGGATCCGCTACGGCGGCGACGCCGGCAGCCCACCGGCGTTCGGCAGCGGCTCGGAGTCGCCGATGGCGGGCCCGGTGTACCGGTACGACCCCAACCTCAACTCGCCCACGAAGTTCCCGCAGTCCTTCGACGGGCAGTTCTTCGCCACGGAGTTCGGCCGCGGCTGGATCAAGCCGATCCATCTCAACGCCGACGGCTCCCCGGGGACCATCGACAGCTTCCCCTGGAACGGCAAGCAGGTGATCGACTCGGCGTTCGGCCCGGACGGCTCCTACTACGTACTGGACTACGGCTCCGGGTTCTACCAGGGCGACCAGTACTCCGCCCTCTACCGCTTCGACCACGTCGGCGCCGGCAACCGGGCGCCCACGGCGGTGGCCTCCGCCAACCGGACCTCCGGCGCGGCGCCGTTGACCGTGACCTTCTCCTCGGCCGGCTCGTCCGACCCCGAGGGCGGGGCACTGACCTACGCGTGGAACTTCGGTGACGGCACCACCTCCACCGCCGCCAACCCGACGAAGACGTACAACACGAACGGCAGCTACACCGCCAGGCTGACCGTGCGCGACCCGGAGGGTGCCACCGGCACCGCCGACGTAGGGATCACCGTCGGCAACACCGCCCCGACCGTGACCATCAACAGCCCCGCCGCGGGGGAGATCTTCGCCTTCGGCGACACCGTGCCGTACAGCCTCACCGTCACGGACCCGGAGGACGGCACGGTCGACTGCGCCAAGGTCAAGCTGACGTACATCGTCGGCCACGACAGCCACGGCCATCCGATCACCTCGAAGACCGGCTGCTCCGGCACAATCACCATCCCGGTCGACGGTGAGCACGACGACGCGGCGAACATCTTCGGTGTCTTCGACGCCGAGTACACCGACAACGGCGGGCTCACCACGCACACCCAGCACATCCTGCAGCCCAAGCACCGGCAGGCCGAGCACTACAAGACCTCGTCCGGCATCACCACCTACGACAAGTCGACCGCCGAGGGCGGCAAGTCCGTCGGTGACATCCACAACGGCGACTGGATCGCCTTCGAGCCGTACAGGCTGAGCAACGCCACGTCGTTCAGCGCCCGGGTCGCGTCGGCCGGCGCGGGCGGCACGTTGCAGGTCCGGGCCGGCTCGCCGACCGGCACCGTCCTCGGCTCCGCCACCGTCCCGGTCACCGGATCGTGGACGACCTTCACCACCGTCACCGGCTCGATCTCCGGCGCGCCGGCCGGCACCACCACGCTCTACCTGACCTTCGCCGGCGGCTCCGGATTCCTCTTCGACATCGACGCGTTCACCTTCGAGACCGGCGGGGGCCCGGCGCCCGGTACGGGTCCGGTCGTGGGGCTCGCGGGGAAGTGTCTGGATGTCCGCGACGGCAGTTCGGCGGACGGGACGGCGGTGCAGCTCTCGTCGTGCACGGGCGCGGCGGGGCAGCGGTGGACGGTGGCGCCGGGGTCGACGGTCAAGGCGTTGGGCAAGTGCCTGGACGTGAGCGGCAACAGTACGGCGGACGGGGCGCGGGTGCAGTTGTGGTCCTGCAACGGTGGCGCCAACCAGAACTGGCAGGCGGCCTCGGACGGGTCGTTGCGCAACCCGCAGTCGGGCAAGTGCCTGGACGTGTCGGGCGCCAGTTCCGCCGACGGGAGCCTCGTACACCTGTGGACCTGCCACGGCGGAGCCAACCAGAAATGGACCCTCCCCTGATTTCTGTCACCAAGAAGGGAGCGACGGACATGCGCAGACGACCCCGAATGCTGTTCGGCGGGGCGGTCACGGCACTCGCCGCCATGGCCCTCCTCGCGCAGCCCACACCTGTCAGTGCCGCGGACGCGGCCTACGACGTCCTCGTGTTCTCCAAGACGGCCGGTTTCCGGCACGATTCGATCCCGGCAGGAATCCAGGCCGTCCGTGACCTCGGAGCGGCGAACAACTTCACGGTGACGGCCACGGAGGACAGCAACCACTTCACCACCGCCAACCTGAGCCGCTACGAGGCGGTGATCTTCCTCAACACCACCGGCGACGTCCTGAACGACACCCAGCAGTCGGCGTTCCAGTCGTACATCGGCTCCGGCGGCGGCTACGTCGGCGTCCACTCGGCCGCGGACACGGAGTACAACTGGCCGTTCTACGGCGAGCTGGTCGGCGCCTACTTCGCCTCGCACCCCGCGATCCAGCAGGCCAACATCAAGGTGGAGGGACGGGCGCACGCGGCGACCGCCCACCTGCCGCAGACCTGGACCCGCACCGACGAGTGGTACAACTTCCGGACCAATCCCCGCACCACCGCACGCGTGCTCACCACGCTGGACGAGTCGTCGTACTCGGGCGGCTCGATGGGCGCCGACCACCCGCACACCTGGTGCAAGACCCACGCGGGGGGCCGCTCCTTCTACACCGGCGGCGGGCACAGCCAGGCCTCGTACGCGGAGCCGGCGTTCCGGGCACACCTGCTCGGCGGCATCCGGTACGCGGCAGGCCGGACCAAGGCCGACTGCCGCCCCGAGACCGGCTACACGACCCTCTACAACGGCTCGACCACCGGCTGGTCGCAGGCCGGCCCCGGTGGCTTCACCAACGCCGACGCCACCCTCACCTCGTACGGCGGCCTGGGCATGCTCTGGTACAGCGCCCGGCAGTTCACCAACTACTCGCTGAAGCTGGACTGGAAGATGCCCGGCGACGACAACTCCGGTGTGATCGTCGGCTTCCCGCCGTCGAGCGACCCGCAGTCGGCACTGGACAAGGGCTACGAGGTCCAGATCGACGCCACCGACGCGCCCGACCGCACGACGGGCTCGATCTACGCCGTCAAGGCCCCGGACACGGCTGCCCGGGACGCGGCACTCAACCCACCGGGCGAGTGGAACACCTTCGAGTTGCTGGTGGAGGGCCAGCGGCTCCAGGTCTGGCTCAATGGCGTGAAGATCAATGACTTCACCGACACCGACCCCGCCCGCTCGCTCGCCGGCCACGTCGGCATCCAGAACCACGGCACGGGGGACGACGTGTCCTTCCGCAACATCCGGATCAAGGAACTGGGCGGCCCGTCACCCACACCCGGCGTCGGTCCGGTCGTGGGGCTCGCGGGCAAGTGTCTGGATGTGCGCAACGGCAGTTCGGCGGACGGGACGGCGGTGCAGCTCTCGTCGTGCACGGGCGCGGCGGGGCAGCGGTGGACGGTGGCGCCGGGGTCGACGGTCAAGGCGTTGGGCAAGTGCCTGGACGTGAGCGGCAACAGCACGGCGGACGGGGCGCGGGTGCAGTTGTGGTCCTGCAACGGTGGCGCCAACCAGAACTGGCAGGCGGCCTCGGACGGGTCGTTGCGCAACCCGCAGTCGGGCAAGTGCCTGGACGTGTCGGGCGCCAGTTCCGCCGACGGGAGCCTCGTACACCTGTGGACCTGCTACGGCGGCGCCAACCAGAAATGGACCCTCCCCTGAGCTGACGCGGCACGCCGGAAGGGCCACTGCCCACTGTTGGGCGGTGGCCCTTCCAGGTTCTCGGGCCGGGTGCGGCCGACGTCAGGCGGTGCCGCGTCCCGGTGCGGGCGGCGACTCAGCGGTAGCCGGCGGCGACGATGTTGGCGTGTACCGCGTTCTCGGTCGCGTCGGAGGGGTATCCGGACACCATCGCGCCCTCGTAGAAGGTGCCGGCGCTGAGGTTCGCGCCGCCGCCGGGCTTGCAGCAGTCACCACCGCTGCCGAGGATGATGGCGCCCTGCTTCTTCATGGGGCTGTAGCCGGGCGGAAGGGCGCCGTCCCAGAGCGTGGTCAGGTTTCCGGTCTGGGCGTTGCCGCCCTTGAGCGCGAAACGGCTCGTCCCGTTGTTCTTCAGCATCGCCGTCACGAACTTGCTGGTGAAGGCCCGCTGGTTCGGGTTCCAGGTCTGACTGCCGCCGGAGTAGAGCCCCCATTCGAGGTCGGCCTGGACCCATGGGCCCCGGCCGGCGCACCCGCCGAACCAGCACTGGGTGCTGAAGTTGATCGCGTCCATCGCCCCGGCCGCGTCGGCCGCCCGGGTCGTCTCACTGTTGCCGTAGTCGAAGCAGCAGCCGCTGTTGACATGGGTGCCGCTGGTCACCATGTACATGCCTTCGGGGGCGCTGCCGGTCGGCACGCCGGTCAGGTGGCCGTCCCGCCAGTAGCTGTTGCCGGGGTTGATGTAGAGCGAGTACGCCTTGCTGCCGCCGACCGCCAGGGACTCGGACGTCGCGATCGCCGGGCGGCTCTGGCTGGAGCCGGGAACCACACTCGATCCCTGGTACCACAGGTCGTTCCCGCGGCCGGACTGGTCGTAGATGACCGTGATGACACAGGTGGTCCCCGCACAGAAGGAGTCCTGCGTCGTCGCGTCGGCGGTGCCCCCCGCGCTCAGGACGCCGATGTTCCGCGTGGCGCTGTCGGACGAGCGCCGGACCTGGTAGAGGTTGCCGCCGTAGGTGCCGTAGAGCGCTCGTACGGTGCTGTGGGCGGCGATGCAGGGGGTGCCGCCCGAGGCGTAGATGTCGCACGTGCCCGCGCCGCCCGGCACCGGCGGGTCCGGCGGCGGGGTCGGCGAGTCCCACTGCTGGTTGGTGCCGCCGTTGCAGGACCACAGGATGATCCTGGTGCCGTTGGCGGTGCCTGCGGCGTTGGCGTCGAGGCACAGTCCGGACTGGACGCCGGTGACGGTGCCGTTGGGGTTGACGTTCCACTGCTGGTTGTCCTGGCCGTTGCAGTCCCAGACGATGACGGCGGTGCCGTTGGTGGTGCCGCGTCCGTTGGCGTCGAGGCACTTGTTGCCGGGGAGGGTCAGCTGCTTGCCGGCGGTGTGGGTCCAGGTCTGGCCGGATGCGCCGGTGCAGTCCTGGAGCTGGGTCTGGGTGCCGTTGGCGGTGCTCGGCGCGGTCAGGCAGCGGCCGGACTGCGTGCCCACGAGGGGAGCGCTCTGCCCGGGCTCGATCGGTGCCGCCACCGCGGTGGCGCCGACGGCCACCAGCACCAGGGCGGTGCCCAACGCGGACAGCCGCCCGTGGCGGCGGGGCCGGGGTATGCGAAACACCATGGCTCTTCCTCACCTGTTCGCAGGGAGGGGTGCCCGGCGCGACGCGCGCCGGGCACCCCGTCCGGACGGGCTAGACGGCGGTGAACCGCCACTGTTGGTTGGTGCCGCTGTGGCAGCTCCACTGCAGGAGCCGTGCGCCGTCGGCCGTCGAGCCGCCGTTGACGTCGACGCACAGTCCACTGGGCAGGCTTTTCACCGTGTACACGCCCACCGTGCCGGTCGGTGTGACGACGAACTTCTGCGCGTTGCCGTTGTCGCACGTGGACTGTTGCAGGAACGCGCCCTGGGCGGTGGAGCCGCCCGTGACGGCGAGGCACTTGTCGCTGTGCACCGCCTTCAGCTGGACGGCACCGCCACCGGCGTCGACGGCCCGCCACTTCTGGTTGTCGCCGCCGGTGCCCGCCCACTGGACGATCTGGGCGCCGTCAGCGGTCGAGGCGCCGTTGACGTCCATGAACTTGCCGCTGTGCTGGGCCGCGACCGTCCAGGTCCGACCGGCCACGCCGCCCCCGCCGCTGCCCGGTTCGCCGACCCCGCTCCCGCCGAAGGTCAGCGAGTCGAGGTCGAACCAGTTGTTCGACGTGCCCTTGAACACCAGGTAGAGCTTGTGCGAGCCGGCGAGATCGGCGGTGTTCACGGCCGGCGTGGACTGGTAGGTGTTCCAGCCGCCGGTGCTCGGCACCGGTGTGGTGGCCAGGAGGGTGCCGGTCGGGGAGTCGGCGCGCAGCTCGATCGATCCGCCGCCGCTCGGCGACGACAGGCGGTACCGCACGCTCGTGATGCCCGACAGGCTCATCGGGTCGAAGGCGATCCAGTCGTTGTCGGAGATGTCGCCGACCCGCTTGCCGCTCTCCGCGCCGGCCTGCTCGACGATCCGCACACCCGACTGGTCCGTGAAGAACTCCGCCTGCTTGTGCTTCGGTTGGAGAATCGCGTGGGCGTACCCGGTGAGCGGGGCCGCGCCACCGGGCCCGCCGTCGTCGGTGTAGCGGGCGTTGAGGACGTAGTACAGGTTGGCGCCGTCGGGGTGCCCGCCGAGCAACGTCGTGTCGATGGTGCCCGAGCACCCCGGGTAGTCCGTGGTCTCGTGCTGGTGGTCGTCGTGGCCGAGGGCGGGGTTGACGAACACCTTGGTGCAGTCGACGGGCGCGCCCCCGGGGTCCGAGACGGACACCCGGTACGGGACACGGTCGCCGAAGTCCACCATGCCGCCGTCGGGCGGCAGCGTGACGGTGACGACCGGTGCGGTGTTGCCCACGGTGATCGGCACGTTGGCGAAGGCCGTCTTGCCGGTGTTGTCGGTGACCTTCAACTGGGCGGTGTAGTTGCCGTTGTCGGTATAGGTGTGGGACGGGTTGGCCGCCGTGGACGTGGCGCCGTCGCCGAAGGTCCAGTGGAAGCTGAGCGTGCTGCCCGGATCGGGGTCCGTGGATCCCGCGCTGCTGAACCGCACGGTCAACGGAGCGTTCCCGTTGGTGGGCGTGCCGGTGGCCTTCGCGATCGGCGACCGGCCGCCCTGGTTGTAGTCGATGCGGTAGAGCCCCGAGTCGTTGTTGCCGCCGAAGAAGTTGGTGCCCCACTCGAGCAGGTACAGCGAGCCGTCGGGCCCGAACTCCATGTCCATCGGCTTGAGGAACTTGGCGGCGGGCATGAAGGGGTTGGTCCGGGTGACCGCGGTCGCGGAGTCGAAGTGGACCTCCTTGACGGTGTGGCGTGACCACTCGTAGAAGAAGTGCACCCCGTCGTAGTAGGGCGGGAACTTCGTCTCGGACGGGTTCGCGGCGTCGTAGCGGTAGACCGGTCCGCCCATCGGCGCCGAGCCGCCGGAGCCGAGTTCGGGGAAGTCCGGTGAGACGCCGTAGCCGTACCACATGTTCGGCGCGACGATCGGCTTGAGGTTGGTCAGGCCGGTGTTGTTCGGCGAGTTGTTGACCGGCGCGTTGCAGTTGAACTTGGGGCCGACGACGCGGGTGTCCGGGTTGTAGGGCGCGTAGGCCTGGTTGTCGCCGTGGCAGAACGGCCAGCCGTAGTTGCCCGGCGTCTTGATGACATTGAGTTCGACGAGGCCTTCGGGACCGCGATTGGTCGTGGGCGGATTGCGGTCCGGGCCGTAGTCGGCGAGGTAGACCCACCCGTTGGCCGGGTCGATCGAGAAGCGGAACGGGTTGCGGAAGCCCATCGCGTAGATCTCCGGCCGGGTCTGCGCCGTGCCCTGCGGGTAGAGGTTGCCGGAGGGGATGGTGTAGCCGCCGCCGGCCGACGGCCGGATGCGCAGCAGCTTGCCCCGCAGGTCGTTGGTGTTGCCGGCGGTGCGTGCGGCGTCGAGGTTGGCCTTGCCCGGCCGCCAGTCCAGCGGGGCGTAGCCCTGCCAGTTGGAGTCGAGGTTCGGCGGGACGTCGTCCCCGGTGCCGATGTACAGGTTCTTGTCGGGGCCGAACTCGATGTACCCGCCCGTGTGTCCGGGCTCGGGGAACGTGCGGTCCCGGGTCGCGGGGATGTCGATGACCGTCACCTGGCTCGACATGTTCAGGGTGTCGCCGGTGAGCGTGAACCGGGAGACCCGGTTGATGTCGTTCGGGACGCCGGCCGGGGAGTGGTACAGGTACACGTGGCCGTTGTCGGCGAAGTCCGGGTCGAGCGCCAGTCCGGTGAGGCCGTCCTCGCCGCCGGTGTACACATTGAGCGTGCCGGCCGTCACGGTGCTGTTCGTGGTCGGCTTGAAGATCTTCACCTGCCCGCCCCGCTGGACGTAGAGCACCCGCCCGTCCGGGGCGACCGCGAGGGCCATCGGGTCCGCGGTGTTGTCGTCGAGGGTGCGCTTCTCGAAGTTGCTCCACACGGTGCCGCCGCAGTCGCCGGGCTCGTTGCCGGCCGCCCACTTGACGCCCCCGAGGACGTGGTTGCGGAAGTGGGTCTCGCTGTAGGCCGCGCTGGTGTGCCCCATGCCGGTGGCCCACACCCGGCCGCCGCCGGTGTTGCGGCACCAGGAGATGGGGTGGTCCGGACCCATGGCGCGGGGGCCCGGGTTGTACGTGCGCTCGTCCGCGGTGACCAGGACATGGACGTCGCCGCGGGGGTTGCGGTCGAAGTTGTACCACTCCTCGCTGCGGTTCCAACGGTCCGGCAGGCCGGCCGTCGACGGGTGCTTCTTGTCCGCGACGACGGCGGTGCCGGCCAGCACGCCGGGGGAGTGCTCCGGCATGTGTGCGCCGCCGTTGATGGTCTGGTCCCACCACGGGTACTCGTTCTCGATGCCCATGTCCGTGGCGTTGTGGATCGCGACGATGCCCTTGCCACTGGCGAGGTAGCCCTCCACCGCCTGGCGTTGGGCCGCCGTGCTCCACACCATTCCCGAGGTCTGGAACATGATGAGCACGTCGAAGCCGGCGAGGTTCGCCTGGGTGAAAACGCTGGAGTCCTCGCTGTGGACCAACTCGAAGTTGTGGGCCGCCGCCTGCTCCCGGAACATCGTGAGGCCGGCCGGGATCGAATCGTGCCGATAGCCCACGGTCTTCGTGAAGACCAGGGCTCTGAAGGTCGGCGCCGCTGACGCCGGTTGGGCGACGACGAGCGACAGGAGCACGCTCGCGATCACCCCGAGGACAAAAATGATGCGACGCATGCCGTCTCCCATTTCGGCGGAGCAACGATGGCATGACCACGGGCATGCGCCGGCCGCACCTGCGATGCGTCAGAGTGTCCGAGCGCGTCGTAGGCACACATGTGCCGTCAGCTCGTCGTCCGTCCGCCGTGACGGACAGTCAAGTCCCTACGGAAGCAAGGGATGCACACCAGAAGTGGCCGTCTCCCGTGGTCTGCGGGTCAGCATGCAGCGGGGTGTCGCAACAGTCAATATGAATCGGGTGCGGCCGATTCCATAACAGATTTTGCGCACCAATCCCGGTCGGTTCGGCGTGCGACTGTCGGCGGAGTGATTCCATAACGAATTTTGGGCATCGGTTTTCGTGGTCCGGCACGCGACTGCGGACGGGCTGATTCGATAACAGGTTTTGGCATGTCAATCGCCGCCGACCGATCGCCGGTCCGCATTGAGCAGTTCGAACGGCGAATATCCTGCTGCGATGTCCCACGGTATTGCCAGGCGCTGATCGAGGCATTTACCCTCGGGGCCGCGATGTCGCCATCGCGTCCGGTGAAAGTTCGCGGTTATTCGTCCTGACGACGCGAATGCAGAGGTTTCCACGATGCCTGGCCCGCCGCCGTCGCCGCTGCTCGCTCTGCGAGGCATCGGCAAGTCGTTCCTCGGTGTGCGGGTGCTCGACGGCGTCGACCTCCAGGTCCGACCGGGCGAGGTGCACGCGGTCGTCGGCGAGAACGGCGCCGGCAAGTCCACCCTCATGAAGGTGGTCGCCGGCGTTCACCAACCCGACGAGGGAACGGTCGAGTTCGCCGGCGCACCGCGCACCTTCCGCAGCCCGCGCGAGGCCCGACAGGCCGGTATCGGCATCGTCTACCAGGAGCTGACCCTGCTGCCCGAGCGCACGGTCGCGGAGAACGTCTGGCTGGGCCGCGAGCCCCTGCGCCGCGGGCTCGTCGACCGCAGGGCGATGCTCGGCCGCACCGCGGAGCTCCTCGCCTCGATCGGGGAGGGCTCCCTGCCGCCCGACACACGCGTGGGACGCCTCGGCGTGGCGCAGCAACAGGTCGTCGAGATCGTCAAGGCGCTCGCCCTCGACGCGCGGCTGCTCATCATGGACGAGCCCACCGCCGCTCTCGCCGACCACGAGGTCGACCAGCTCTACGCGCTCGTACGGCGGCTCCAGGCGCAGGGGATCGGCGTGCTGTACGTCTCGCACCGCCTCAAGGAGGTCTTCGACCTGTCCAGCCGGATCACCGTGCTCAAGGACGGCCGGGCGGTGGCCGCCCTGGACACCGCGGACACCGGCGCCGACGAGCTGGTGCGCCACATGGTCGGCCGCGAGCTGTCGAGCTACTACCCCGGCCTCGCGCAGCCGCAGGAGCTGGGGCCGGTGCGGCTGACCGTCCGGGGCGGAGGCAACCGGAAGCTGCGCGACATCGATCTGCGGCTGCGCGCCGGCGAGGTGCTCGGCGTCGGCGGCCTGCAGGGCTCCGGCCGGTCGGCGCTGGCCCGCGCACTGTTCGGCGCCGCACCGTTCAGCACCGGCCAAGTGACCGTCGACGGAGCGCCGGTCCGGCTGCGCTCGCCCCGCGCCGCGATGCGGGCGGGTATCGCCTACGTCTCCGAGGACCGCAAGGGCGAGGGGATCGTCGCCGGGCAGTCGGTGCTCGACAACGCGCTGCTGGCCGTCCGCGCCGTCCGCCCGGACCGGCTCGTCCGCGGCTCCCGGACCGCGCGCATCCGGGAGCTGCTCGCGGCCGTCGACCTGCGCTCGGCGGGGGAGGACCAGGAGATCCGCTTCCTGTCCGGCGGCAACCAGCAGAAGGTCGTGCTGGCCAGGTGGCTCGCGCTCGCCCCGAGGATCCTGCTCTTCGACGAGCCGACCCGCGGCATCGACGTGGGCGCCAAGTCGGCGATCCACGACCTCGTGCGCCGGCTGGCCCGCGACGGCGCCGCCGTGCTGATGGTCTCGTCCGAGCTGCCCGAGCTGCTCGGCATGAGCGACCGGATCGTCGTGATGCGCGACGGCCGGATCGCCGGCGAACTGCCCGCCGGCGCGAGTGAGGAGAATGTCGTCGCCCTGGCGGTCGGCACCGCACGGGAGGCGGCCGGATGAGCGGCGCGCTCTCCCTGGCGTCCCGCCGGACCCCGCCCGGCGTGTTCGTCGCCCTGGCCCTCACCCTGGCGATCGGCTGGATCGTCGTCACCCTCGACGGCGGACGCCTGTTCAGCGTGCCGACGACGGTGAGCCTGCTGCACGTCGCCGCCGGTCTGGGCCTCGTCGCGGTCGGCCAGACACTGGTCGTCGTCGGGGGTTCGCTGGACCTGTCCGTGGCGTACGTGGTCAGCCTGAGCACCCTGGTCGCCGCCGAGACCATGGCCGGTGACGACGGTGCGCTGCTGCCGGCGATCGGCCTGACGCTCGCCGTCAGCGCCACGATCGGCCTCCTCAACGGCCTGCTCGTCACCGCGGCACGGATCAACCCCTTCATCGCGACCGTCGGCGTCGGACTGCTGCTGAAGGGCTACCTCGACAACGGATACGACGGCCCGGCCGGCAAGACCGCCCCCACCCTGGTGCAGGGCCTGGGGTACCAGCGCGTCGGCCCGGTGCCGCTGTCGTTCCTGCTGCTGCTCGCCGTCGCCGCCGCGGCCTGGTTCGTGCTGGCGCGCACCCGCTTCGGCCACCACCTGTTCGCCGTGGGCGGTGACCCGGAAGTCGCCCGCCTCTCCGGCGTGCGGGGCGGCCGGGTCCTCGTCACCGCCCATGTGCTGTGCTCCCTGTGCGCCGGCCTCGCCGGGATCTACCTCGCCAGTCGGCTCGGCGCCGGAGCGCCGCGGGTCGGCACCGAGGGACTGTACGACCTGGAGTCGATCGCCGCGGTGGTGCTCGGCGGCACCGCCCTGGCCGGCGGGCGCGGCGGCGCGGTCGGCACGGTCGGCGGCGTGCTGCTGCTCGCGAGCGTCGACGCCGTCTTCAACCAGCTCGAGGTCGATGTGTTCTTCAAGCAGGTGATCCGTGGCGCGATCATCATCGCGGCGGTCGCCGTCTACGCCCGCCGGGCGATGCGAAAGGCGTCCTAGCATGCAGATCGCGCGCCCCCTGCGGCTCCTCACCTTCCGCTCCGGCGGTCTCGCACCGATCCTCGTGATCCTGGCGGTGCTGCTGGTCCTGCTGACCGTCCGTCAGCCGGACTTCCTCTCACCGCCGTCACTGATGTCGTTCCTCGGCCGCTCCGCGCCGGTCGTCCTGCTCGCCGCCGGCCAGTACTTCGTGATCGTCTCCGGCGAACTGGACCTCTCCGTCGGCTCCCTGGTCACCGCGCAGGTGGTCGTCGCCGCCCGGCTGATCGACGGCGATCCGTCCGCCGGCTGGCCCGTCGTGGTGCTCCTGCTGGCGTTCGGCGTCGTCGTCGGCCTCGTCAACGGCCTCGTCACCACGCGGCTGCGGGTGCCGTCGTTCATCACCACCCTCGGGATGTTCCTGATCCTCGTCGGCGCCGTGTACCTGTGGTCCGACGGGGCCCCGAAGGGCGCCCTCTCCGAGGGGTTCCGCCGGCTCGGCCGCTCGGCGTTCGAGGACGTCCCCGTGCTGGGCCGCATCCCGTACGCCCTGCTCGTCCTGCTGGCGGCGGCCGCGCTGGCGCTGGTGCTGACGCGCTCGGACTTCGGCCGCACCCTGGTCGCCGTCGGCGGCAACCCGCGGACCGCCGAGCTGAGCGGCGTGCGCGTGGGGCGGGCCAAGACCCTGGCGTTCGTCCTCAGCGCGGTCGCCGCCACGCTCGCGGCCATCCTCATCGGCGGGTACAGCGGGGTGTCGTTCCAGGCCGGGGCCGGCCTGGAGTTCGGCGCGATCACCGCGGCGGTCCTCGGCGGTGTCGCCCTGGGCGGAGGCCGCGGTTCGGTCGTCGGCGCGATGCTCGGCGCGCTGACCCTGGAGACGCTCTTCACGCTCATGAACTTCTACGGCGTCTCCGGCGCCCTCGAACCGACCGTCCAGGGCGCGATCATCCTGCTCGCCGTGGCAGCGGCGTCCTTCCGACTCCCGTCCGGATGAAGGGGATTCAGTGAGACATTCCATGACGGTGTTGACCGTGAGCGCCCTGCTGGTGCTGGCCGGCTGCGCCACCGACGAGCCCACCACCGACGCATCGGGTTCGCCCACCGCGGGCACCGGATCGGGCACCGGGAAGCAGTCGAAGTTCTTCGTGCAGGCCGACTACGACCAGCAACTCGCGCTGCTGGACGCCAAGCCCACCGGACCGGAGGGCAAGCCCTGGGAGCAGGCGCTCGACCCGGAGATGGTGCAGACCGCGAAGTTCAAGAAGCCCGGACCGTACAAGATCTGCTTCTCCAATGCCGGACTCAACAACCCCTGGCGCCAGGTCGGCTTCAAGACCATGCGGGCCGAGGTCGACACCCACCGCGACCGGATCTCCGAGTTCGTCCACGTCGACGCCGAGGGCAAGGACCAGAAACAGATCGCCGACATCAACGACCTGCTCGGCAAGGGCTGCCACGCGCTCATCGTCTCGCCGAACACCACCGCGACGCTCACCCCGGCGGCGGAGGCCGCCTGCAAGAAGGGCCTGCCGGTCGTCGTCTTCGACCGCGGGGTCGACACGACGTGCCCGGTGACGTTCATCAACCCGATCGGCGGCTACGGATTCGGCCATGTCGCCGCGGAGTTCGTCACCCAGAAGATGCAGAAGGGCGGCAAGGTGCTCGCGCTGCGCATCCTGCCCGGCGTCGACGTGCTGGAGACCCGCTGGTCGGCGGCGAAGGTGGCCTTCGACAAGGCGGGCGTCGACGTCGTCGGCGTCGAGTTCACCGACGGCGACCCGGCCAGGACGAAGAAGATCGTCAACGACTACATCCAGCGGTACGGCACGATCGACGGCGTGTGGATGGACGCCGGGGCGGTCGCGGGCGCGGCCGTCGAGGCGTTCGAGGACGCCGGAAAGCCCGTACCGCCGATCAACGGCGAGGACCAGCTCGACTTCCTGAAGCTGTGGAAGGACAAGAAGCTCACGGCGATCGCCCCCACCTACCCGACCTACCAGTGGCGCACCCCGATCATCGCCGCGCTGAGGATCCTCGACGGCGAGCGGGTGCCGAACCCGTGGAAGCTGCCGCAGCCGACCATCACCCAGGACAACCTGGACGAGTACGTCGACCCCTCCATGCCGCCGCTGCACTACGCGATGTGCGGCTGCACCGACCTGCCCGGCTACCCGAAGCGCTGGAAGTAGCCCGGTGTACCCCATCGGTGTCAACCCGTGGGTCTGGGCCTCGCCGGTCGACGACGAGGCCCTGGCCGACCTGGTGCCGCGGATCGCCGCGTTCGGGTTCGACGCGGTCGAGCTGCCTATCGAGCGACCCGGCGACTGGGACCCGGCCCGCACCCGGGACCTGCTGGCGGCGCACGGCCTGCGCGCGGTCGGCGTCTGTGCAGTCACCTCGCCGGGACGCGACCTCGTGAACGCCCCGCCGGAGACCGTCGCCTCCACCGTGGCGTACCTGACGGCGTGTGTGGACCGTGCGGCGGCCGTCGGCGCGCCCTGCGTCGGCGGCCCGGTCTACGCCGCGGTGGGGCGGACCTGGCGCATGTCACCGCCGGAGCGCGCGGCCTGCTACGCCGACGTCCGCCGCGCCCTGCTGCCGGTGGCCGACCACGCGGGGGAGCGGGGCGTGAGCATCGGCGTGGAGGCCCTGAACCGCTATGAGACGAGCGTGGTCAACACGGTCGAGCAGGCGGTGGAGTTGATCGACGGCCTGCCCGCGAACGTCGGCCTCATGATCGACACCTATCACATGAACATCGAGGAGGCCGACCCGTACAAGGCGCTCCGCACGGCGGGTCCGCACCTCAAGCACGTCCAGGTCAGCGGCACCGACCGCGGCGCCCCGGGCGCCGACCACTTCGACTGGCCACGCTTCCTCACAGCCCTGGCCACGACCGGCTACGACGGCGCGGTGTGCATCGAGTCGTTCACCGCGCAGAACGAGGCCATCGCCACCGCGGCCTCGATCTGGCGGCCGCTCGCCCCGTCACAGGACGCCCTCGCCCGTGACGGACTGTCCTACCTCCGAACCGTCCTGCGCGGACTGCAGGACACTCCCGCGACCGGGTGACGGGGGTGAGGTCGCTTGTGCCGTCCTCCCCTTCGGCCCGGGAACCCCCACAAGGAGAAAACGTGCTCACACCTCTCGCGATACCAAGGCGGTTTCTGACCGCAGTCGCCACAGCCGGTCTGGCCGCGACCGCCGTGATGGCGTCCCCCGCGCCCGCGGCCGCGGCTCCCGTCACCGTGTACGCCTCGCCGTCCGGCAGCGGCACCGACTGCTCCAGCGCGCAGCCCTGCTCACTGACCGCCGCACAGGCGATGGTGCGCTCGCTCAACGACGCCATGTCGGACGACATCGTGGTGCAACTGGCCGACGGCGTGTACCGCCTGGCCCAGCCCCTGCGGCTGACGGCGGAGGACTCCGGCTCGAACGGCCGCACGGTCGTGTGGCAGGCCGCCCCGTCCGCGCGCCCGGTGATCACCGGCGCCCGCGCGGTCACCGGCTGGACGGTGGCCGACGCCGGCAAGAACATCTGGAAGGCCGACGTCCCCGCCGGCCTCGACACCCGGCAGCTCTACGTCGACGGCGTCGTCGCCACCCGGGCCCGCACGCAGGTCAACCGGGCCGACTTCACGCCCACCGGCACCGGAATGAGGTTCTCCAGCGGCGCGTTGAGCTATCTGAACAACCTGGCGAACCAGAGCCGGATCGAGGTGGAAGGCGTCAACTCCTTCACCGACCGGTACTCGCCGGTGCAGAGCATCAGCGGGAACTTCATCACGATGCAGCAACCGGCGTGGAACAACAACAACTTCGGCTACGACACCCTCATGCGGCCCCACCGCGCCGGCCCGTTCTACCTGTCCAACGCGTACGAATTCCTGGACTCGCCCGGTGAGTGGTACCTCAACCCCACCGCCAGAACCCTGTACTACATCCCCCAGGCCGGCCAGAACATGAGCACCGTCAGCGTGGAACTGCCCACGCTGCAGTCGCTGGTGAACCTCGGGGGCACGTACAGCGCGCCCGCGCACCACATCACCTTCAGCGGGATCACCTTCACCGGCACGAGCTGGCTGGGCCCCAGCAGCAACCAGGGTTACGTGGACCAGCAGACCGGGGCGTACCTCTCCGGCAACTGGAACTGGCCGGGCTTCGACTCCTGCCACAACGGCTGCACGCAGTTCGAGGCCGCCCGGCCGCACTGGCAGCAGATGCCGGCCGCCGTGCAGGTCTCCGCCGCCAACGCCATCACCTTCACCGACTCCCGGTTCGTCAACCTCGGCCAGACGGCCATCGGCATCGGCAATGACGCGGGCGCGCACGCCAGCGGTGTCGGCCTGGGTGCCCGCGACATCACGGTGACCCGGTCGGAGATCGCCCGGAGTTCGGCCGGCGGCATCCTCGTGGGCGGCGTGCGCGCCGACGCCCACCACCCAAGCGACCAGCGCATGGTCAACCGGGACATCACGATCAGCCACAACCGCATCCACGACCTCGGGGCGGACTACCGGGGCATCGTCTCCGTCCTGACCACGTACGTCACGGGCAGCACCGTCGCCCAGAACGAGGTCTACAACATGCCGTACTCCGGCATGTCGATCGGGTACGGCTGGGGCGCCAACGACGCGGGCGGCAGCACCCATTACGCCAACCGCGGCCTGTACAACTACCAGCCGCGCTACACGACGCCGACCACCGCGTCCGACAACCGGCTCATCGGCAATCACATCCACGATGTCATGCAGCAGATGAACGACGGCGGCTGCATCTACACCCTCGGATGGAACCCGGGGGCCCAGATCAGCCGGAACCACTGCCAACGGCCCAACGGACACTTCGGGCTGTACTTCGACGAGGGCTCGAAGTACTACACGGCCACCAACAACGTCTTCTCGAACACCGGTACGTGGGCGACGGCCAACTACTGGGGTGGCGAGAACATGGGGAACTGGACCGTCACCAACAACTGGTCGACCAACGGCAGCACGAACATCACCAACGGGGACCGGGGCAACGTGGTCTCGGGCAACGTCACGGTCACCAATGGCAACTGGCCTTCCGGCGCGCAGGACGTGATGGCGTCCGCCGGGCCGCAGGGCACGACCCCGCCGCCCACGGGACAGCAGATCGTGGGCGCGCAGTCCGGCCGCTGCCTGACCGCGCCCGGCACCGCCAACGGCACCCAGACCCAGCTCCAGGACTGCACCGGCGCATCCGGCCAGACCTGGACGCACACCGCCGGCAAGCAGCTGACCCTCCCCGGCAACAAGTGCCTCGACGCCAACGGACGCGGCACCACCAACGGCACCGCAGTCATCGTCTGGGACTGCAACGGCCAGGACAACCAGCAGTGGAACGTCAACCCCAACGGCACCGTCACCGGCGTCCAGTCCGGACTGTGCCTCGACGCCAACGCCGCAGGCACCGCCAACGGCACCAGGATCATCCTGTGGTCCTGCAACGGCGGCACCAACCAGCAGTGGACCCTGCGCTAGCGGAACGCACCGGTCTCGCTCGCGGCAGGACTCGTGGGCCGCGAGCGGGGCCCGCCTGCACACAGGCCGGGTGACGTCGACTACGGTTCGGCAGCGCCCGGAAGGGGCGCGGGGCTGTGTCGATTTGCGGCTCCGCCGCGCGGGCGCGACCGGCCACGACGGCGCCGCAGGCGAACCACGGCCCGTACCGAGCGCCTCCGGCGGAGCGCTCAGCGCCCCAGCAGAGTCGGCTCGCCCGGCCCGCTGCGGCGCACCACCCACGCCTCGGTGATGTGGGTGAACATCGCTTCGGCCGCGCCCTTGGGGTCGTGCGCGGCGATACGCTCGTAGATGCGCCGGTGGCCGTGGTTGGACGCGACGCAGAAGGCGCGGCCGGTTCGGCCCATGTACCGCGCGGAGTCGATGACCTGGCGCTCCAGCGAACGGACCACGGCGCGGCCGATGCGGTTCCCCGACGCCTGCATGACGGTGTCGTGGAACGCACGGTCCGCTTCGTGGTACGAGGCGGGGTCGTCGACGAGTTCGTCCATCCGCTCCACCAGGCCGCGGAGTTGGTCGATCACCTCCGCGGCCGCCAGCCGGGCGGCGACGTTGGCCATGTCGGACTCCAGCGCGCGGCGGGTCGCGACGAGGTGATCGAGGATGGCCAGGCTCTCGTCCTCGGCGATGGTCGCGCCGAGGACGAGCTCGTCCAGCATGTTCCACTTCGTCGGCGGGGTCACCATCGTGCCGGCGCCCTGGCGGACCTGCACGAGCCCCTTCTCCTGAAGTATCTTCACCGCCTCGCGGACCACGGTGCGGCTGACCGAGAAGGTCTCGCAGAGCACGGGCTCGGGGGGAAGCGGCGAACCGGACGGATGGACTCCACGGACGATCCGCTCCACCAGCTCAGCCGTGACCGCGGCGGCGAGGTTCACCGGGCGCCGACTCCAGGCGGGGGCCTCGGAGGCCGCTGCGGATGGCTGCGGTACTGCCGTCATGACACCCCCCGGGGACCCGTGCCGGACCACGGATGCTCGCCAACTATACGGCACTCTGTTGACGTCATACGTCATACGAGTTACATACGTCATACGAGTTGCGTTCCTCCTCAACCTCAACTGCCGGACAGCCGGCCACCCCAGGAGAGCGGAGCAGCAATGAAGCAGCGAAGACTGTGGTCGGCGATCCTGGTTGCCGGGCTCCTTGCCTCGGCCGGTTGCGGAAGCGCTTCCGACCCGGATGCGAAGTCCGGTGGTGCGAAGGGCAAGCTCGTCGTCTGGGACTGGAAGTCCGGGGACGCCACAGCGTCTTCGTACGTCGAGAAGGCCAAGGCCGACTTCGCCGAGCGGCATCCCGGCGTGACGGTCGAGTTCGTCGCGCAGCCGTTCGAGCAGTACTACACCCTGCTCGGTGCCGCCGTCCAAGCCGGCAAGGGGCCGGACGTCATGCTCTTCAACGGCGGCGGCCAGATCCGTGACCGCGCGGACTCCCTGCTCCCGTTGGACGAGTACGTCCGTGACGACAGGAAGCGGCTGGCCGGGTGGGAGGCCTTCACCAAGGACGGCAGGACCTACGCCGCCCCGGTGACCCTGCAAGGCCACCCGATCTACTACAACAAGTCGCTCTACCGGAAGGCAGGGCTGGACCCGGACCGGCCGGCCACCGACTGGGACGAGTTCCTCGCCCACTGCCGGACCCTCACCAAGGCCACCGGTGCCAGATGCTTCG
This sequence comes from Streptomyces sp. TRM68416, assembly GCF_014596915.1. Classification (GTDB taxonomy): domain Bacteria; phylum Actinomycetota; class Actinomycetes; order Streptomycetales; family Streptomycetaceae; genus Streptomyces. The sequence goes on along the minus strand of NZ_JACVWU010000030.1, from coordinate 63,783 downwards.
CGCAGGGCAACAAGGAAGGCATCGGTATCCAGTTCTTCCTCTCCGGGCTCGGCTCGGGCGTCCTGTCGCCCACGGAGTACGACGACTGGATCGCCGGCCGACGGGACTGGTCCTCGCCGGCGGTCAAGCGGATCTTCTCGCTCTGGAAAGAGGCCGACGACAAAGGCCTGAACAACGACGGGGCGAACTCGACGGCGATGTTCAACGATGCGTTCGCGGTGTTCCAGTCCCAGAAGGCCGCCCACGTCATCGGGTTGATGTCGGACGTCGGGCACTGGAAGGACTTCGCCGAATTCCTCGACGCCGACGATATCGGCGTCATGAAGTCACCGGTCGTCACGGCCGGCGCCACGCCGAGCCTGCCCTTCGACGGCGGCATCGGCTACGCCGTCGCGAAGTCGACCAAGGACCCCGAGGCCGCCGCCGACCTGGTGCGCTCCCTGACCTCGACCGACGCACTGAAGTCGTTCTACGCCGACGCGGGCGCCATCGCGGCCGACCGCACCGTGGACGTCTCCGGCGGTGGCCCGGCCGTCGCCGGCATCGTGTCCGAGATCGACCGTGGCAAGCCCGCCCTGCATGTGGCCCTGCCGTCCAGGACCGTGGACCTGATGGGGCGGCTGTCCCAGCAACTGCTGAGCGGATCGGTCACGGTCGACGCGGCGGTCGAGCAGCTGGCCGCATCCGACCAGGCGGGCTGAGGCCATGTCACCCATGGGTTCGCCGGCCCGCACTGCTCAAGCAGGGCGGACGGACGGGGTGCGAGCAGGTGAGGCGTTGGGCGGCCGCGGCCCCGCGTCGAAGTCTCCGCGAGTCCGGGGCGGCCGGCGCGCCGAACGCCTCGCCCCCTACGTCCTGGTCGCTCCCGCAGTCCTGATCATCGTGCTGCTCCGGCTCTGGCCACTGGGACTGGGGGTCAACTTCTCCTTCACCGGTGACGGCGAAGACAACGGCACCACGGTGGGCCTCGGCAACTACGCGGAGCTCATCGACGACCCCCTGTTCCGCACCGCGCTGCGCAACGTCGGGCTGCTGGTACTGCTGCTGCCGGTCGCGGTCGCGATCCCGGGACTGCTCGCCACCTTCATCTACCTGCGGGTTCCAGGACACCGGTTCTTCCGGAGCGTCTACTTCTTCCCGGCCGTGCTCTCACCGGTGATCGTCGGCGCGATCTTCAACCTGCTGCTGGCCTACGACGGTCCGCTGAACGCCGTGCTCGGCGGCGCGGGGCTCGGCCGGGTGGACTGGCTCGGCGATCCCGACGTAGCCATGTTCACCGTCGTCGGTGTGCACATCTGGGCGACGGCAGGGATGGCACTGGTGGTGTTCCTGGCCGGGTTCGCGACCCTGGACTCCGCGCTGCTGGACGCCGCCCGGGTCGACGGCGCCTCGCTGGCGCGGATGATCTGGCACGTCATCATCCCGGGTCTGTCCCGCACCATCCAGTTCGTCGTCGTCACCACGATGATCGGGATGCTGACCTCGATGTTCGGGCTGCTCTACGTCATGACCAGCGGTGGCCCGGAAGGGTCGACCTACCTGCCCGAGTACTACATCTGGGTCCAGCAGGGGCAGATGAGCCGCCCGGCGCTCGCGTCGGCCGCGTCCACCCTCCTCTTCCTCATCATGCTGGTCGTGGGCCTGCTGCAGGTCGGCCTGCTGCGCCGGGCGGGGAGGGAGGACTGATGTCCCGTCTCGGGCCGGGCAGATGGCTGATCGCCGTGCCCATGGCGCTTCTCGCCCTGGCGACCCTCTACCCGCTGCTGTTCACCGCCAACGTCGCGATGAAGACCCGCCGGGAGTACGTCCTCGACCGGTTCTCCCTGGTCGGCACCCTCCGGTGGGACAACCTCAGCACCGCGTGGAACAGCGACGGCATGGGGCGGTACTTCCTCAACTCCGTGATCGTGGTGGCCTGCAGCGTGGCGCTGCTGCTGCTCATCGGCTCCATGGCCGGGTTTGCGCTGGCCCAGGTGCGCTTCCGCGGCTCGTCCACGCTGGCCCTGATCGGCCTCGCGGCGCTGTTCATCCCGTTCCAGGTGATCATGGTGCCGCTGGCCAGGATCATGGCCGACGGCGGTCTCATCGACACCTATCCGGGGCTGATTCTCGCCTACGTCGCGCAGTTCCTGCCGTTCACCGTCTTCCTGCTGACGAGCTACTACCGAGCGGTGCCCACCGAGCTCGTCGACGCCGCACGGATCGACGGCAACACCCTGTACGGCGTCTACCGGCGCATCATGCTGCCGATGGGTGCGCCGGCACTGCTGTCGGTGGGCATTCTCGACGCGCTGTTCTGCTGGAACGACGTGCTCATCTCGCTGCTGATGATGCCGTCGGCCGACCATCGCACCCTGATGGTCGGCATCACCTCGCTGCGCGGCCAGTACTCCGCCGACATCCCCACCTTCGCAGCCGGCGTCCTGATCGCCGCACTACCGGTGTTGGTGACCTACCTGTTCCTGCAGCGCCAGATCGCCGACGGCGTGACGGCCGGCGCGACGAAGGGATGACGCATGCGCATCACCGGGTACCGAACCCTGACCACGGCGCAGCGATGGGGCCGCCCCGTCGGTGACGCCAACGGTGTCTACGACGACGGCGTCGTGCCCGTGCCGGTCGTCGTCGTCGAGACCGATGAAGGGATCACCGGAGTCGGCCTGGGACCGCACGTGGAAGCCGAGGCGATCTTCGCCGCCATCGACGGCCAGGACCCGCGCGCGGTGACCGCCCTCTACGACCGCATGCTGCGGCACACCTTCAAAGCCGGGCACGCCGGGGTGGTGTTCGGCACGATCGGCGCGTTCGACACGGCGCTGTGGGACATCAAGGCACAGGCCGTGGGCGAGCCGCTGTGGCGGTTGCTCGGCGGCCACGACCGCACGGTCCACGCCTACGCCTCCGGCCTGGACATCGGCCTCACCGACGACGAACTCGTCGCCACCTACCAGGTCTACGCCGAACGCGGGCTGAGGGCGGCGAAGCTCAAGGGCGGCCTGGACATCGAGCGCGACCGGCACCGGCTGTCGCTCGTACGCGAGGTACTGACCGAGGCCGCGCACGGGAGGCGGCCAGGGCTCATGCTGGACGCGAACGAGTCCTGGAGCCGCAAGCAGGCGGTACGCCACGTCGCTGAACTGGAACGCACACTCGACCTGACCTGGATCGAGGAGCCGGTCCGGCGCTGGGACGCCGACGGCCTGGCCACTGTCAGCCGTGGCGTACGGACGGCGGTCGCCACCGGGGAGAACCTCACCGGCCTCGAACAGTTCCGCCCACTGATCGCGGCGGGAGGCGTCGACATCGTCCAGACCGCCGCGGTCTGGGGAGTCACCCACTTCCTGCGTGTCGCCGCGCTGGCGCACGCCTACGACCTGCCGGTCAGCCCGATCGGCAACACGCCGGTCGCGCTGCTGCACGCCGCGACGTCGGTGCCCAACCACCTCGTCAGCGAACTGCAGGGCCTGCAGCCGCCGATCGGCGTCGCGATGGACCTGCACGTCGAGGACGGCGCCTTCGTGCTCGGCGACACACCGGGCCTGGGCATCCGGATCGACGAGACGGTGGCGACCGCGCCCCGACAGCGAACGGCCCATGCGTCCGACGGACCGCACATCCGGCCGGAACAGGCCGGCCGGCGGCTGCTCGCGGTCGCTCCTGGACCATGCGGAGCCACCGGGGAAGGGACGTTCGACAGGCCGCTCGACACCATGAGGATGGAGGATCGATGAAGGCTGTTGTCCACCGCGGGGCCCGCCCCCTGCAGACCGAGAACCGGGTCGCCGGGACACCGGCCCCGGGGAAGGAGTGGCGCGACGCCGACGCCGTAGCACCGGGCCGCCTCGCCACCGAGGACACCGAGGCGTTACGCACGGGCCTCCAGCGCGACCGGGCGAGGCGATTATGAGCCGCCGGGCATCACCGGCCGGCCGCGCCCGCGACGATCGTGCGGACGAACCCGAGGGGGACGGCGTGCGCGGCACCCGGGGCGGCCCGGCCCGAGGCACGGTGTACGGGCTCGTGATGCGAGCCGGCCGGGCCGACGAGTCGAGCCTGGTCGTCGCCGCACAGGCCGGCGATCCACGAGCGCTCGACGACCTGGCGGCGACGTATCTGCCGCTGGTGTACGCGATCGTGCGCAGGGCACTGGGCGAACTCGCGGACGTCGACGACGTGGTGCAGGAGACGATGCTCCGGGCGCTGCACGAGCTGCGCACGTTGCGCGCCCCGGAGTGCTTCCGGCCCTGGCTGGCCACGATCGCGACACGGCAGATCAGCACGTGTCTGCACCGGCGGCAGGCGGACGCCGAACGGACGGCCCCCCTCGACGAGATGACCGACCCGCCGGACGCCGACGCCGAGAACCTGGCCCTGATCCACATCGAGCTGTCCGGTCATCGCCGAGAGACCGTACGCGCCAGTCGATGGCTCGACCCGGACGCCAGGGCGCTGCTGTCGCTGTGGTGGCGGGAGGCCGCGGGTCGGCTGACGAGGGCGGAACTCGCGGCGGCGCTGGGAACGAGCGTGGCCCACGCGGGTGTGCGCGTCCAGCGGATGCGCAACCAGCTGGAGCTGAGCCGGGCACTCGTCGCCGCGCTGGAGGCCGACCCCCGGTGTCCACGGCTGACCGCCGCGCTGGTGGGCTGGGACGGCGTCCCGAGCGCGCTGTGGCGCAAGCGCATCACGCGGCACACCCGATCGTGCGCGGACTGCGGCCGTGCCGCCGACGAACTGGTGCCCCTGGAGCGGCTGATCGTCGCCCTGGCACTGCTCCCCGCCCCGCCTGCGCGGTCGGCCGCGGTGGTATCCAGGTCATCGCGTTCGGCGACGGCGCCGTATTTCTCGACATTACGACCACTGCGACTGTTCAAGCCGGCCGCCGATAACGAGAACTGCCGCGATGCACACGCGTCTTTCACTTCGATTCGCCTCCTGAAAACGTTATGAGGGGTGGCCGTTAATAGTCCCGCTTTCTTCGGTTGGTCGCACGACGGCTCAGGCCGATATGAATCGACGATTCCCTCTTGAATGGACCATGACAATCTGCCAATCTTCTAGTCGTCGACGCGTGATGTTCCCCTTCATGGCCTGTGAAAGCGAGAGCCGGAATCGATCCATGAATTACCGACGCCGACACAGTGAGATGGCTTCGGGTGAAGCCGGGGAGCAAGGCTTTCCAGGCGCCACGACAGCGGCATGACGCTGACATGCCCGCTGCGCGAGCGATCTGGGAGGGGGCCGGCGCGGAGAGGGCAATCTCCGCGCCGGCGCGCCCGGCTGCCGACCGGCGTCGACGCATTCCGCACAGCGCAGACGTGACCACACCGCCCACCGGGAAGGCACGACCATGCCGCACACCTCTCGCAGGCGCCACCTCGCCCGGGCGCTCGCCTGCGCCCTGACGGTCGGCGCGCTCGCGGTCGTCGAGCACTCGAGCGCCTCGCCGGCCGTCGCCGACACCTCCCAGTTCCGCGGCGTCAACTGGGCCCGGCTCGGCGACAACTTCCACGGTGGACCGCTGGTCCTGCACGGATTGAGCGCATCGGACAGCTATCAGACAGTCGTGGCGAAGGCCAATGCCGTCTACTCCGGCTTCGAGGGGAACCTCGGCGCCAACACCGTTCGGCTCCCGATCAACACCTATACCGTCGGGACGAGTTGGTGGAACGCGTACACGGGCGCGATAGACGCGGCCACCGCGAAGGGATTCAAGGTCGTCCTCTCCTACTGGGACGACGGGGTGGCCGCCCGCGACGGCCGCATCGTCAACCAGGGCGCCTTCGACACCATGTGGAACACCGTGCTGGCCCGGTACGGCGCCAACAGCCTCGTCCACTTCGAGCCGATGAACGAACCGGGCGGACACAGCGCCGGCGAGTGGGCGAACGTGGTGAGCAACTGGATCAGCAGCCGCCCGTCGATCCCGCGGAACCGCATCTTCGTCAGCGGCGCCGGCCTGAACACCGACATCAAGTCCATGTGCGCCGACCGCCGCCTCGACGGCACGTTCCTGTCGCTGCACCACTACACGTTCTTCAGCGGCGCGAAGACCTACGACCAGTGGGTGACGTACCTGCGGAACGCGATCGGCTCCTGCGCCGACCGCACGGTCGTCGACGAGTTCGGCGCGCCGATGGACACCGGGCTCAACTACCACGACGCCGGCAGCACCGACAACTTCGTGCGCTACTTCCGGGCCACCACCACAGTGCTCCGGGAACTGCGGATCGGCTCCGTCTACTGGCCCGGGCTCGGCGGAAAGATACGCGCCGGCCAGAGTGACGACTGGTACGCCATGCAGAAACTGCACGGCACCGGCACCAACCTCACCCTCAGCACCCCCAGCGCCAGCGGCCGCGAGCGCCTCCGTTACGGCTGGGGCCTGGACGGCGACGCCCCGACCCCGACGAGCCTGCTGCGCAACGTCGGCACCCAGCGCTGCCTGGACATTCCGGGCGGGACCACGGCGAACCTCCAGGTGCAGGTGGGCACCTGTGCCAACTCGGTCGGCCAGCAGTGGACCTTGACGGCCGGCGGACAGATCACCGCACTCGACGGCCAGAAGTGCCTGGATGCGTACAGCAGTGGGACGACGAACGGCACCGTGGTCGGCACGTGGGCGTGCAACGGCGGCGACAACCAGCGTTGGACGGTGGGCGCCGACGGCACCGTCCGCAGCGTTCACTCCGGCCTCTGCCTCGACGTGAACACCACCACCTCCAAGGTGCAGCTGTGGGCGTGCTGGGGCGGCGACAACCAGAGATGGCAGATCCAGAACGCAGACGCACACCACTGACGCGTGACGCGACGCCCGGCTCGGCGGACACGGTGGACCCCCGTCAGTGACCCGCTCCAGTCCGTGAAGGGAGTACGACATGTCCGAGGTGACACGCAGACGGTTCCTCGCCGCCGGGGCGGCTGCCGGGGCAGGGATCGTGTCGGGTGGGTGGACGGCCGTGGCCAGGGCCGACTCGGCCGCGCCGCCGGAGGTCCTGGCCGCCGACGACCTCGCCCTGTGGTACGACAAGCCGGCCGGCGCGGACTGGCTGCGGGCACTGCCGATCGGCAACGGACGCCTCGGCGCGATGGTGTTCGGCAACGTCGACACCGAACGGCTGCAGCTCAACGAGGACACCGTCTGGGCCGGCGGTCCGTACGACTCCGCCAACCCCCGCGGCGCGGCCAACATCGCGGAGATCCGGCGGCGGGTCTTCGCGGATCAGTGGGGGCCGGCGCAGGACCTGATCAACCAGACGATGCTGGGCAACCCCGCCGGACAGCTGGCCTACCAGCCGGTCGGAAACCTCCGGCTCTCCTTCGGCAGCGCCACCGGTGCGTCGCAGTACAACCGGACGCTCGACCTGACCACCGCCACGGCCACCACGACCTACGTGCTGAACGGCGTGCGGTACCAGCGTGAGGTGTTCGCCAGCGCACCCGACCAGGTGATCGCGGTCCGGCTGACGGCCGACCGGGCCAACTCCCTCACCTTCACCGCAGCATTCGACAGTCCACAACGGACCACGGTGTCCAGCCCGGACGGGGCCACGATCGCCCTCGACGGCATCTCCGGCACCATGGAGGGCATCACCGGACGGGTCCGGTTCCTCGCCCTGGCCCACGCCGCCGTGACGGGCGGCACGGTCAGCAGCTCGGGCGGCACGCTGCGGGTCTCCGGCGCCACCGGCGTGACGTTGCTGGTGTCGATCGGCTCCAGCTACGTCAACTTCCGCAACGTCGACGGCGACTACCAGGGGATCGCGCGCAGCCGTCTCAACGCCGCCCGCAACGTCGGCATCGACGGACTGCGCAGCCGGCATCTCGCCGACTACCAGGCCCTGTTCAACCGGGTGTCGGTCGATCTGGGACGTACGGCGGCGGCCGACCAGCCGACCGACGTACGGATCGCACAGCACGCGCAGGTGAACGACCCGCAGTTCTCCGCCCTGTTGTTCCAGTTCGGCCGGTATCTGCTCATCTCGTCCTCGCGGCCGGGCACCCAGCCGGCGAACCTGCAGGGCATCTGGAACGACCAGATGGCTCCGGCCTGGGACTCGAAGTACACCATCAACGCCAACCTGCCGATGAACTACTGGCCCGCCGACACGACGAACCTCTGCGAGTGCTTCCGCCCGGTCTTCGACATGATCAACGACCTGGCCGTGACCGGCGCCCGGGTGGCCCAGGCGCAGTACGGCGCCGGCGGCTGGGTGACGCACCACAACACCGACGCGTGGCGGGGCGCCTCGGTCGTCGACGGAGCGCAGTGGGGGATGTGGCAGACCGGTGGCGCGTGGCTGGCCACCCTGATCTGGGACCACTACCTGTTCACCGGGGACATCGACTTCCTCCGCTCCCGCTATCCGGCCATGAAGGGCGCCGCCCAGTTCTTCCTCGACACCCTGGTCGTCCATCCGACGCTCGGGCACCTGGTCACCAACCCGTCGAACTCTCCGGAGCTCCCTCACCACGCGAACGTCACCGTCTGCGCGGGCCCCACCATGGACAACCAGATCCTGCGCGACCTCTTCAACGGCGTCGCCCGCGCCGGCGAAGTCCTCGGCGTGGACGCCGGCTTCCGCGCTCAGGCACTGGCGGCCCGGGACCGGCTGGCGCCGATGCGGGTCGGCTCCCGGGGCAACATCCAGGAGTGGCTGGCCGACTGGGTGGAGACCGAGCGGAACCACCGGCACGTCTCCCACCTGTACGGTCTGCATCCGAGCAACCAGATCACCAAGCGCGGGACACCCCAGTTGCACGAGGCCGCGCGGCGGACGCTGGAGCTGCGCGGCGACGACGGGACGGGATGGTCACTCGCCTGGAAGATCAACTTCTGGGCGCGGATGGAGGACGGCGCCCGGGCCCACAAGCTGATCCGGGACCTGGTGCGGACGGACCGGCTCGCGCCCAACATGTTCGACCTGCACCCGCCCTTCCAGATCGACGGCAACTTCGGCGCCACCTCGGGTATCGCGGAGATGCTGGTGCAGAGCCACAACGGCGAACTGCACGTGCTGCCGGCGCTGCCGGCCGCCTGGCCCACCGGGCGCGTGAGCGGACTGCGCGGCCGCGGCGGATACACCGTCGGCGCCGAATGGAGCAGCGGCCGGACCGAGTGCGTCGTCACCCCCGACCGGACCGGTGCCGTCCGGGTGCGCAGCCGGATCTTCGCCGGCGACTTCACGCTGAAGGACGACGCGAGCGGCGAGCCCGTCCAGTCGAGGCGGCTGGAGGCCGATCTCGTCGAGTTCGCCGGCCAGGCCGGCCGCACCTACCGCGCGTCCGCACTCAGGTCGGGGTCGCCGGTGGAGGCCGGCGTGGCCTATCGGCTGGTGGCCCGGCACAGTGGCAAGGCCGCCGACATCAACGGCGCGTCCACGGCCGCCGGTGCCCGGCTGATCCAGTGGCAGATCACCGCCGGCCTCAACCAGCACTTCGAGTTCCTGCCCTCCGACGGCGGGCACTACAAGATCCGGGTTGGGCACAGCGGCCTGTTCCTGCACGTCGCCGGTAGCAGCAGCGGCGCCGACGTCACCCAGCAGCCGGACAGCGACGTCGCCGCCCAGCAGTGGCGGACGGTCGACCACGGCGGTGGCGTGATCAGTCTGGTCAACCGGCAGAGCGGCCTCGCCCTGGACGTGTGGGAGGCCTCCACCGCCGACGGAGCCCGCATCTCCCAGTGGGCAGCCACCGGCAGCACCAACCAGCGATTCCAACTCGACCGCATCCAGCCCCAGGGCGAACTGCGGCCCGACCGACCAGCCAGAGCCATGTCACCGAGCGACGAGGGAGTCGCATGATGTCGATCCGCAGACGGTTGTCCGGGCGAGCAGTGTTCGTGGTACTGCTCGTTCTGGCCATGGTCGGCGTGGCAGGAGTGAGCGTTGCCGCCGGCCCGCCGCCCACCGCCGAGGGCACACTTGCGGGGACCGCCGGATGCGGACGTGCCCCCACACTGACGAACGGTACGCACACGATTCAAAGCGGCGGCAAGAGCCGTTCCTTCATCCTGAGCATCCCGGAGAACTACGACAACACCCGCCAGCACCGACTGGTCTTCGGATTCCACTGGCTGGGCGGCACCGCCGGGCAGGTCGCCGGCGGCGGAAGCGATGGCGAGGTCTATGCCCACTACGGACTCCGGCGACTGGCGAACAACAGCGCGATCTTCGTGGCGCCGCAGGGCCTCAACAACGGCTGGGGCAACTCCGGCGGCGAGGACGTGACCTTCGTCGACGACATGATCAGGCGTATCGACAACGATCTCTGCGTCGACACCACGCAGCGCTTCGCCCTCGGGTTCAGCTACGGCGGAGCCATGAGCTACGCACTGGCGTGTGCCAGGCCGGACGTCTTCCGTGCGGTCGCCGCGATAGCCGCGCCCGGGGGGATCAGCGGGTGCAGCGGGGGCACCCAGCCCTTCGCGTACATGGGAATCCACGGCATCAACGACAACATCGGCGCCGGTCGAGGGATGCGGGACAGGTTCGTCAGGAACAACGGCTGCACTCCGCAGAACCCGCCGGAGCCCGCGCCGGGCAGCCGCACCCACATCACCACCGCCTACTCGGGCTGCCGCGAGGGGTATCCGGTCGTCTGGGCCGCGTTCGACGGAGGCCACCAGCAAGGCCCCGTGGACGGGTGCGCGGGCTGCGAGAGCGGCGCCAGGAGCTGGGTCAAGGAAGAGGTCTGGAGCTTCTTCACGGGTACCGGCCCGAACCCGACCCCCCCGAACCCGACCGCATTCCGGCTGCGGAGCCAGTCCGCCGACCGATGCCTGGACGTCAGCGGCGCCAACTCGTCCAACGGCGCCCAGATGATCATCTGGGACTGCCACACCGGCGCCAACCAGCAGTTCACCCGGACCGGACAGACCCTGCGGGTGATGGGCAGATGCCTGGAGGTGCCGAGCAACGCCGCCTCCGGTACCCGAGCACGGATCTGGGACTGCACCGGCGGCGCGAACCAGCAATGGAATGTGAACACCGACGGAACCGTCAGCCACGTCCAGACCGGCCTCTGCCTGGACGTCAACGGCGGCAGCACCGCCAACGGCACTGAGGTGATCGTGTGGAGCTGCCACACCGGTGCCAACCAACGCTGGGCCCGGGCGTAAACAGGGGAGATGAAGGTGGCCGCAGTGCTCGCGGCCGCCTTCATGTCCCCCCCCCCAACGGCGACCTGCGGTCGGGCCCGGCTGTCCTCTCCGGTTGAGGCCGCGGATGCTCCGGATACGACCGGCAAGTGACCGACCGTCAGACCACCCGGGTTCAGGTCCTCGGCCCTTGTGGAGGGTTCCCGGATGGGGAACGATGCCTCGCCGTCTGGAGCCGGCGCAAAGTACCCCTCCGTGGCACTGGCTGATGGTCGTGGCACTACCCCGTTGCCGTGGGCTGCGTGTGGGGTTCCTTCACCGCGCCGGACGACCGTCCAAGGGCGAGAGCGATGTCCGCACCCCCGGACCATTGCGCCCGCTCCTCGAACTCGCTGTCTTCTTCGGCGCGGTGGCTGCGTTCTACCTCGCCGACCTGTGCCGCGCGGCCCGCTGGCTCCTTGTGATCATGGTCGGCTACCAGGTCCTCGCCTACGACAGGATCGGCCGGCTGCTCACCCACTGAGCGGCCACCGCCTCCGATGCGTTCCCGCCGTCGGCCAGATATGCGCTGGTGGGCTACCCCTCCAACCGAGCCACGCCCAAGGGGTTTACGGCACGGCCCGGTCGCCACCGGCGCCGACGGCTGTCACGATCTCGGGGAACCGGACGGACGACCCACGGAGCACGCATGACGACGGACAGGGGCACGGTGGAGGAGCGCACGGGGATCGAGGTGCGGCCGGTCGCCGGTCACATCGGGGCCGAGATCGGCGGCGTGGATCTGGCGGGCGACCTCGACGACTCGGTGATCGCGGCCATCAGGGCGGCGGTGCTGCGCTGGAAGGTGGTGTTCTTCCGCGGGCAACGGCTGGACCACGCCGGGCACGTGGCGTTCGCGCGCCGGTTCGGTGAGCCGGTCGTCCTGCCCCGCCGCGGGAAGGCGTCGCCGCCGGACTTCCCGGAGGTGGAGACGACCGCGGACCGCCTGGAACTGGGCGGCCGGTTCGGCATGGGCCACGACGAGTGGCTGCAACGCCGCCGCCACACCCTGCTGCGCGGCTGGCACTGCGACCACGGTGCCCGCGTCGACCCGCCCGCCGCGACGATCCTGCGCGCCGAGACCGTCCCGCCCTACGGCGGCGACACCACCTGGTCCAACCTCGCCGCCGCCTACGCCGGACTCTCCGCACCCGTACGGCAGTTCGTGGACGGTCTCAGGGCCGAACACCGCCTCGGCGTCGGCTACCAGTCACGCCCCGGCGACGACGCCTACGTCCGCCACCTCCTCGACCACCAGGTCGCCACCCTGCATCCCCTGGTCCGGGTCCACCCCGAGACGGGCGAGCGGATCCTCTACGTCAACGGCTACTACGTCGAGCAGATCGCCGACGTCTCCCGCGCCGAGAGCCAGGCCCTGCTCGACATGCTGCTGGAGCAGGCCGTACGGCCCGAGTACACCGTCCGCTTCCGCTGGGAGCCCGGCAGCGTCGCCTTCTGGGACAACCGCGCCACCATCCACCTGGCCCCCGGCGACACCGCCCACCTCGACTTCCCGCGCACCATGCACCGCGTGATGCTCACCGGCGACGTACCGGTCGGACCGGACGGCAGGCCGTCGGAGCCGATCGTCGGCACACAGCCCGGCCGCTGGTGACCTCAACAGGCCTCCGTCCCCGCCTCCGCCTCTGCCCCCGCCCCGGCCGCCGGCCCAGCGCCGGGCCGAGCACCGTCGCCATGTCGGTGAGGATCTGCACGTAGTCCTCGTGCGCGAAGGTGAACGGCAGCGCGAACGCCACCTCGTCCCACCTCGCGGAACGCGGCGTGCGCGTGCAACCGTTCGGCGATCTCCTCGGAGAGGGGACAGCTGGATCTCCGCGAAGCCGTAACGCCCCTCGGCGCCCTCCGCCTTGACGACGCTGCTGGTCAGGAAGTTCATGCCGTGCTCACCGGACCACCGCGCGGAGTTGAGACCGGTGCCGCCGTACCACAGGCGGCGGCCCAGGCCGGGGGAGTGCGACTGGACGCGGTCCGAGCTGTACTCGATGTGCGGCTGCCGCCGCGCGGCCTCGAAGCCGTCCGCGCCGCTGACGTCCGTGGCGGGCTCGCCCCGTACCAGGTCCAGCAGCCGCCGCACCCGCTCGTAGCCGAAGTCCTCGGCGTCCGCGGTGTCCGGATAGAGGGCGTCCTTGACCCGGTCGAAGTGCCTCGGTGGTCCGGCGCTCACCCCCGGGTTGAGCCGGCCGCCGGACAGGATGCCGACGGTCGCCAGGTCCTCGGCCAGCCGCAGCGGGTTCTCCCGGCCGAGCGGGGTCGCGGAGTCGCCGACACGCCGCCTCCAACGTTCAGGGGGCAACACCGGTGGCGACCACGTCCCGGCCGGTGCGGTTCCGTCATACCAGGGGAATGGTGACCTCGTCCTCGACGGGCGGGTCGACCTCCTGGGCGCGGTTGCCGGTGGCCGCGTAGCAGCGCAGCCGGACCGCCTCCGGTGAGACGTCCACGCGCAGGAAGCACTTGAAGAAGGGCGGGCTGTACGTGGCCGAGCTCGGCGAGAACAACTGGGTGTAGATCTTGCGCACCGGCAGCCGGAAGCGGGCCTTGCGGCCGGGCCGTCGGCCGGTGCCGAGCAGGCTCGCGACCAGCCGGGTGCGGCGGGTGATCCGGGTCGCGCCGGGGGCGCGGCCGGGCCGGATGCCGAGGCGCTCGGCGATGACGGCGGTGGCCTCGTCCTCGGTGAGCGTGAAGAAGCGGCGCAGCCGCAGCCGGCGTCCGTACAGCCTGCTGTAGAAGGCCAGGGAGTCGCCGCGCAGCGGGTAGCAGCGGAAGTCGTCCTCGGTGACGTCCGCCACGTCGACCCGCGGAATGGTGTGCGTGGCGTGCATGAAGGCGCCGCCTCCGCCGCAGACGACGTACTGGATGGTGCGGCCTTCGACCCGCACCGGATAGCGCTGGTAGTTGTGGATGTCGCCGCCGATCGCCGCCACATAGCGGTGGGCGGGGTCGCGGACGAGGTCGTCGACCGTGCCGCCGCCCTCGATGGCGCACGGGCGGTACTCGCCGTCCACGTACAGCGGGGAACCCGTGATGAGGATCTTCGGGCGCGGATCCAGGGAGACCTCGCGCAGCCACGCGCCCTGCTCGGCGTCGAGGGTGCCCAGCAGCCCGGTGTCGATGGCGACGATCCGCACCGGCCCGGCGTCGACGGCCCAGTACGGGCCGGGCTGGACGGCCTGCTGGGCGGGTTCCGACCGCAGCCGCCGGGCCTCGGCGAGCCGCCCGCCGTCCCCGTCCCGCGGCCGGTGCCACAGCAGGGAGCGCAGCCAGGCCCGGGTGAGGGGGCGCGGCTTCGCCTCGGGCGGCAGCGGCGGGGCGTCGCCGCAGAAGACGCGCATGAACGCGCCGAGGTCCTCGTACCAGTCGTGGTTGCCGGGTATCGCGTAGATCGGCGCCCGGTAGTCCCGGTACGGGCGGAAGAACTTGCCGTCGTAGTCGTCGGCGCTGCCCACCGGGTAGATCACGTCGCTGGCGAGCACCGCGAAGCTGGTGTCCCGACCCGCCTTCAACAAGCCTGGTACGACGGCGTACTGGGGCTCGTCGCCCTCGCCGGTGTCGCCGATGACGAGGAAGGAGAACCGGTCGGCCTCCGCACGCCGGATCACCTTGTCCGCCGGCGCGCCCGCGGCGGCGCGCTGGGCCACCCAGCGGCTGCGGGTCCGCCCCGTGGGGTCCCCGAACCAGGAGGCCAGCACGCCGTTGCGGGCGGCCCACAGCATTCTCGGATCGAGCCAGGAGATCTTCTGGACCTCGGTGGGCATCAGCCGCCGGTACGCACCGGGTTCTGCGGAACCCCAGCCGGCGCCTTCGGCGGTGTCGCGTGAAGAGTCGGGCATCGCTGCACCGTAACAATGATCTACGAACGCAGGGAGGGCGGGAGTGCCGTACAGGGCAAAGGAGTTGGGGCGCGAGGGGCCCACCCCCGGCGCCCGGGGTGCGTCCCGGTCCTCCGGGCGCTGGGTACGCTGGCCGGATGATCGAGAATCCTCCCCCCTGTCCGAAGTGCTCCTGTGAGTACACCTACGAGATGAACGCCCTGGTGGTCTGCCCCGAGTGCGGCCACGAATGGGTACCCGCCGACAGCGCCGCCGACGGCGGGGGCGACGCCGGCGAGCGCGTCGTGAAGGACTCCGTGGGCAATGTGCTCCAGGACGGCGACAGCGTGGTCGTCGTCAAGGCGCTGAAGGTCAAGGGCAGCCCCTCGGGGATCAAGGCCGGCACCAAGGTGCGCAACATCCGGCTGGTCGACGGCGTCGACGGGCACGACATCGACTGCAAGGTCGACGGCTTCGGGGCGATGCAGCTGAAGTCCAGCGTGGTCAAGAAGGCCTGACCCCCCTCCCGACGGGAACGCCAGGGACATCACGTGATGCGGAATTGCAAAATTTCGCAATTGATTAGATGCTGTGATGGCTGTGCTCGTAGGTAGCCGCGGGCACAGCCACCACCACAGCCACTCCCGGGTGGGGCTCGCAGGGAAACCGAGGGATCGTGTCCGTTCCGCTGTACCAGGCCAAGGCCGAGTTCTTCCGGATGCTCGGGCATCCGGTGCGGATCCGGGTGCTGGAACTCCTCCAGGACGGCCCGATGCCGGTACGGGACCTGCTGGCGGCCATCGAGGTCGAGCCCTCCGGACTGTCCCAGCAACTGGCCGTGCTGCGGCGCTCGGGGATCGTCACCGCGACCCGCGAGGGCTCCACCGTCGTGTACGAACTGGCCGGCGGCGACGTCGCCGACCTGATGAAGGCCGCACGCCGCATCCTGACCGAGATGCTGTCCGGACGCGGCGAACTCCTCGACGAGCTGCGGGGAACCGAGGGCACCCGGCGATGAGCGGCACGCTCGCCCGCGTCACCTCGCTGCTGCCCACCCGCGCCGATCTGGCGGAGACGCGCCGCGACCCCCGCCGGGACCTGCTGGCCGGGCTCACCGTGGCGATCGTGGCACTCCCGCTCGCCCTCGGCTTCGGCGTCTCCTCCGGCCTCGGCGCGGAGGCCGGACTGGCCACCGCCGTGATCGCCGGCGCGCTCGCGGCGCTCTTCGGCGGATCGAATCTGCAGGTGTCCGGGCCCACCGGCGCCATGACCGTCGTCCTCGTGCCGATCGTCGGCCAGTACGGGCCGGGCGGGGTGCTGACCGTGGGGCTGATGGCCGGCGTGATGCTGGTGGCGCTGGCCGCGCTGAAGGCCGGCCGGTACATGCGCTACATCCCCGCACCCGTGGTGGAGGGCTTCACGCTCGGCATCGCCTGCGTGATCGGCCTGCAGCAGATCCCGAGCGCCCTCGGCGTGCCCAAGCCCGAGGGCGACCACGTCCTGGCGGTGACCTGGCGGGCGTTCGAGGAGTTCGCCGAGGCCCCGAACGGGACCGCCCTCGGCCTCGCGATCGCGGTGGCCGCCGTCATGCTGGCCGGCGCCCGATGGCGGCCGACCGTGCCGTTCTCCGTCCTGGCCGTGATCGCAGCGACGGTCGTCACACAGGCCGTCGGGCTGGACGCGGCGAAGCCGATCGGCGACCTGCCCTCCGGCCTGCCCGCCCCCTCCCTGTCCTTCCTCGACCTCGGCTCGCTCGGCACCCTCCTCGCCCCGGCCGTGGCGGTCGCCGCCCTCGCCGCCCTGGAATCCCTGCTCTCGGCGTCGGTCGCCGACGGCATGACCGTCGGCCAGCAGCACGACCCGGACCGCGAACTGTTCGGCCAGGGCCTCGCCAACATCGCCGCCCCGCTCTTCGGCGGCGTCCCCGCGACCGGCGCCATCGCCCGCACCGCGGTCAACGTCCGCGCCGGCGCGAGCTCCCGGCTCGCCGCCCTCACCCACGCCGCGGTACTCGCCGTGATCGTCTTTGCGGCGGCACCCCTGGTCTCGAAGATCCCGCTCGCCGCCCTCGCCGGTGTCCTGCTCGCCACCGCCATCCGCATGGTCGAGGTCGGCTCGCTGCGGGCCATGGCCAAGGCCACCCGCTCCGACGCCCTGATCCTCGTCCTCACCGCCGCCGCGACCCTCGTCCTCGACCTCGTGTACGCCGTCGTCATCGGCCTGGCCGTCGCGGGCGCCCTCGCCCTGCGGGCCGTCGCCAAGCAGGCCCGCCTCGACCAGGTGCCGCTCGACCGCGGCGACCACACCGCCGAGGAACACGCGCTGCTGGCCGAGCACATCCTGGCCTACCGCATCGACGGCCCGCTGTTCTTCGCCGCCGCCCACCGCTTCCTGCTGGAGCTGACCGACGTCACCGACGTCCGCGTGGTGATCCTGCGGATGTCTCGCGTGTCCACCATGGACGCCACGGGCGCCCTCGTCCTCAAGGACGCCGTGGAGAAGCTGGGGCGGCGCGGCATCCTCGTCCTCGCCTCCGGCATACGCCCCGGCCAGCTCCAGGTCCTCGACTCCGTCGGCGCACTGGAGCCGCTGCGCCACGACGGCCGCACCTACGACAGCACCCCCGAGGCGATCCGGGCCGCCCGCGACCACCTGGAGACGGCCGGCCTCCTGCGCGCCCGCCCCGCCCCGAAACCCCGACCCGCCGGTGAGGAAGTCCCGCAATGAGCGCTGCCCCCACGTCCCTGCGCATGGTCGAGGTCTCCGGCGCGGAGGCACTGTGGCTGCTGGAGGGCACCAGCCTGGGCCGCCTGGTGTACGCGCAGCGCAACGGGACCGCGGTCCGGCCCGGCCGACACGTGTGGGAGTACGGCACCCTGGTCGTCCGCGCCCCCGCCCCGGCCGCGTCGGTGCGGGCGACGGCGGCCTACCACGTGGACGAGATCCGGGCCGTACCCGGCACCGGCTGGACGGTCACCGTCTCCGGCCCGGCCGAGGCGATCACGGATCCCGACGAGGCCGCCCACTACCGGCGCTCCCTCAGCGGCTGGACCCACGGCCCGCACGACACCCTGCTGCGTCTGCACCCCCAGAGCGTCACCGGCTTCCGCCTCGCCCGAACGGAGGCGTGATGACCGCGCACGGCGAAGTCCTGACCCGTCGGCACGTGCTCACGCTGCCCACCGAACCGTCCGCCGTACGGATCGCCCGCGAGACGGCCGAGCACGCCCTGGCCGAATGGGGGATCGGCCTGAGCCACCCCACGGTGGGCCCGGCCCTGCTGATCCTCGGCGAACTCGTCACCAACAGCGTCCGGCACGCGGCCGCCGTCTCCCCGCAGATGACCGTGGTCTACGCGGCGGGCTCGGACTGCCTGGCCCTCGCCGTGCACGACCGGCACCCGTACCAGCCCCCGCTGCGCTGCATGCTCACCGGCGACGGCGGTCTCGGCACCGTCATGGAACTCGTCCTCGCCCTGAGCGGTACGGCGGTGGTCCGGGCCGACGCCGACGGCGGGGGCAAGAGCATCTGGATCACCCTTCCCCTCCGAACGACCGCCGGACGACCTCTGAGCAACGGCTGAACGACGACTGAACGACCCCTGAACGCCCCCTGCACACCTGAACGCCCCCTGGGCGACCGCAGCACCGTAGAAGGAAGCACACCCGCATGACCATCGACTGGCGCTACACCGTCGAGGAGAACCTCGGCATCCTCTCCGTCGCCGGTTACCTCGGCCCCGACGCGGCCCGCCGGTTCACCGGCGCGGTCGGCTGGGCCCTGGGACGCGGCACCGGACCGGTGATCGTCGACCTGACCGAGCTGCGCGGCTGGTCCGCCGAGGGGCAGATGGCGATCGCCGAGGCCGCGCACCGGCTGCTGGAGGCGGGCCGCGGCCTGGAGCTGGCGGCCATCCCCGCCGACGGTTCCCTCGTCCCGACCGGCGACGGCCCGCCGATCCCCGTCCACGCCGACCTGCCGACCGCACGCGCGGCGCACGGCACGGGCCGCACGGAGTCCGCGGCGGGCCGCCACGAGTGGCGCACCACCGGATGGGCCGTCGAGGACTGACCTCCGCCCCCACGGCACCGGCGCACCCCCTCCCACGCGCATGACCTCGGGAATTGCTAAGGTCGGCAACTCCTGGAGGAGGCCGTCACGGTGGTGTCGGGAAGGGGGAGGGCACGATGAGTACGCCGCTGTACCAACTGAAGGCGGAGTTCTTCAAGACGCTCGGCCATCCGGCCCGGATCCGGGTCCTGGAACTGCTGAGCGAACGCGAGCACTCGGTCGCCGAGATGCTGCCCGAGGTCGGCATCGAACCCGCGCACCTCTCCCAGCAGTTGGCCGTGCTGCGCCGCGCGAACCTGGTGGTCACCCGCAAGGAGGGCTCGACCGTCCACTACTCGCTCACCAGCCCGCACGTCGCCGAACTGCTCCGTGTCGCCCGCACCATCCTCTCCGGCGTCCTGGCAGGCCAGGCCGAACTGCTCGCCGACCTGAAGGCGGCGCAAGGGGAGAGGGGGCCGTCGGCGTAACCGCCCTTCGCGGGGGTCCACGCCGTGCCTCACCACTCGCGGGTGCGTGCCGCGTCCTCCGGCGGCCCCGGCTGTTGCCAGCGCGGACCGGCGGCCGAGGAGCGGGCGTCGAAGAGGGAACCGGCGGCCGGTTCGACGGATTTCGCGCGTGGGCCCGAGGGCCGGTTCCACTCGCCGTCGCCGAGCACCAGCAGCGGGTCGAACATGACCACGACCCCGGCCAGCAGAAGGAAGATCACCGGCCCCAGGAGCATGGGCAGCAGCAGGGAGGTGGGCGATTCGCCCGACCAGGCACCGCCGGTCGCGCTGTGCACATGTACGTTGACGGCGGCCATACCGGTGTAGTGCATCCCGGACACCGCCACGCCCATGACCAGGCTGGCCCCGAGGCTCGTCAGGAAGCCGTGTACGGAGACGGCGGCCCACAGAGCGGCCGTCGCCGCGGCAACCGCGATCAGCAGGGACAGGGCGACGGTGAAGCCGTCGTAGCGGATCTCGCCGTTGAGCCGCATCGCCGCCATGCCGAGGTAGTGCATCGCCGCGACGCCGAGCCCGGTGACGGCGCCCGCCATGGTCAGCGTGACGGCTCCGGCGCCGCGGTAGCCGACCATGAACACGCCGATGCCGACCACGACGATCGCCACGGCCAGACTCAGCACCGTCAGGCTCGTGTCGTAGCGGATCCGGGTCTCCTCGACATGGAAGCCGATCATCGCGATGAAGTGCATCGTCCAGATGCCGCAGCCGATCGAGGCGGCGCCCAGCGCCAGCCAACCGGGTTTCCACGAGTGCTCGTTGATGAGGGAGCGGACGACGCACCGCAACCCCAGGGCCCCACCCAGGCAGGCCATCACATAGGCCGCCACCGGTGTCACCGCTCCGTAGCGGAACCCGTCCACCGTGCCTTGCATGCGCCAACTCCCCCCAGAGTCATCGCCAGTTGTCGTGCAAGGTCTACGGGTAATGAACGGGCAGAGCAAGCCGTTACCGCGAGTCCACAGTTAACTCTGGGGCACCGGACGTGAACTCCGGCCACCGGGCATCGCATTCCGGCCATGAGTGCAGTCGGTCTGGCTCAGAACGTGCGGCGGAGGAGATCCAGCAGCGCCGCCCAGTGCCGCTCGTCCGCCTCGCGGTCGTACGCGGAGGTGTCGGCCTGGGTGAAACCGTGGGGCGCTCCCGGGTAGACCTCGCAGCGGTGACGTACGCCCGCAGCGGTCAGGGCCTTGTCGAGGCGGTCGATCTGGTCGCGGGGGAGTGACGGGTCCCGGTCGGCGTGGCCGAAGTACACCTCCGCGGTGATCCGGTCGGCGATCAGGTGCGCGCTGTCCGGGTCCTCGGTCGCCAGGCGCCCGCCGTGGAAGCCGGCCGCGGCCGCCACCCGGTCCGGATGGGTGCCGGCGGTCAGCAGGGCCAGCCGGGCGCCCATGCAGTAGCCGGTCAGCGCGACCGGACCGTCGGCGACCAGAGGGCTGTCGGCCAGCCACCCCAGATACGCACCGGCGTCCCGCATCGCGAGCTCCGGGGTCAGCGCCCGCATGATCGGCCCGAGCCGCTCGAAGATGTCCGGACGCGCCTCCGGGTCGATGAACTCGGGCAGTTCGACCACGGGCGCACGTCCGTGGCGGTAGAAGAGGTGGGGCACCAGGACCGTGTATCCGGCCTCGGCCAACCGGTCCGCCATGGACCGCAGCCGGGGGCGCGGACCGAAGGCGTCCATGTAGAGCAGGACCCCGGGCCGCGGGTTCCCGTCGACGGGGTGGGCCAGGTACGCGTCGGCGGTGCCGTCCTCGGTGGCGATGTCGACTGCGGATCCCTGTATGGCGGTCATGACGGGTGTGCTGCCTCTCTGAGCGAAGAGTGTGCGGAAGGAACAGGTCAGGGGAGCCCTGAAACGCCCCGCCTCACTCGAATCGCGATGTGTCCCCCGCCCCCCGCCGCACGATCTCGGCCTCGCCGCCGGAGAAGTCGATGACCGTCGTCGGCTCGGTGCCGCAGTCCCCGGAGTCGACCACCGCGTCCAGCACATGGTCCAGACGGTCCTTGATCTCCCAGCCCTGGGTCATGGGCTCGTCCTCGTCGGGCAGCAGCAGCGTGCTGGACAGCAGCGGCTCGCCCAGCTCGGCCAGCAGCGCCTGCGCCACGACATGATCGGGGATGCGTACGCCCACGGTCTTCTTCTTCGGGTGCTGGAGCATGCGCGGCACCTCCCGCGTCGCGGGCAGGATGAAGGTGTAACTGCCGGGTGTACACGCCTTGATCGCGCGGAAGACGTCGTTGTCGACCCGGACGAACTGGCCGAGCTGCGCGAAGTCCTGGCAGACAAGGGTGAAATGGTGTCGGTCGTCCAGCTTGCGGATGGTGCGGATCCGGTCGATGCCGTCACGGCTGCCGAGCCGGCAGCCCAGCGCGTAACAGGAGTCCGTCGGATACGCGATGAGCGCATCGGCTCGGACGCTGTCGGCGATCTGGGAGACGATACGCGGCTGGGGGTTGTCGGGGTGCACGTCGAAGTACTTCGCCATCCGCCGAGGGTATGCCCTCTACGCCCCGCCGACGTGCAAGGCCTGCGGGTCGCCGACTTGAGTCTCCCCGCCGGGGGAGACCGGAGGGCGGGGGCATGCACGGGGACACCCTGTACTCGATCGGCGAACTCGCCCGCCGCACCGGCCTGACGGTAGAGACGGTGCGGCTCCGGTCCGACCGCGGCATCGTCAGCCCTGCCGAGCGCACCCCCGCGGGCCACCGCCGCTACGTCCCCGCACCGCCCGACGCCCCCACCGAGGAACAGGACTAGGCGTGAGCGGAGTTGGGGGCCTGTCCCTGGACCCCGTGTTCCGCGCGGCGCTCCGGGGCCTGGTGGAGGACCTCACGCACCGCACGTCCGCCTCACCGCGCCCGGACGTCGTCGTCATCGCCCACCTCCATGCGGGAGCGGCCGTGGCCGCCGGACTCGCCCGAAGCCGCCCCGTCGACGCCCTGACCGCCCACTGCGCCCACACCCTCGGCCACCCGGAACTGCGCCGACTCCTGCTGCGTCGCCACGGACCAGCCGTACTGGGCGGGCCGCGTCGGCACCGGCACGGCACACGACGGCCCGAACCCGACCTTCGCATCCCTGTTGGCCGCGCTCGCCCTCGCTCCCGAGGCCCGAGCCCGGGCGGCCGTTGCGGTCGGCGCGATCCGCACCGACGGCGCGCGGGTGGCCGCGGAGTTGCTGCTCGACGAGGCCGGCTGAGAAAAGCGCCGGACCACGGGACCTGCCGCCCGATGGTGCCGCGCCCCCCCGTCACGAGGCCCGCCACCCGATGGTGCCGGGCCCCCATCGCAAGGCTCGCCCCTCGACCGGGCCGGGCCCCGTCCTGCCTCCCCGCCCGCCCTCTCCGGGAAGGTCACCCGTACGTCCTGATCCGCCCCGCCTGACCGCCGCCGCCCTGGGCACCCGTCCCCGAAGCGAGCGTCGACGGCCGGACGGGGTCGGGTGGGGTAACGTCCCTGGCCGGTAGGTGTGGGACGAGGCGAAAGGCAAGGGAAGGCCGACGTGGCTGGCCGAGAGGGCGGGATCCGCCGGGCGGAGGCGAAGGAGCCCGACGACGGGGCATGGGCACAGGAGCTGCTGGACCTCCTGCGACCGGCCCGGCGTGACATCGGGCTGGTCGTGGCGTGGCTCGCGGACGCCGTGGACGGCACCGCGTGTCTCCAGGACGACGAGGGCACCCTGCTCGCCGGCACGCACACGCCCGTGGACAAGGGCCTCTTCGAGGACCTGGTCGGCGAGGTCGCCGCGGGCCGGATCGCCTCCGCCGCCTGGGAGGGCCAGGGCCGTCATCTGCGGCTGGTCCGCGTGGAGTACCCGGGTCCGGCGTCGGCGGGCGTGCTGACGGTCTCCCGCGCCGAGGCGTTCGACCGGCGCAGCGCCGACATCGTCAGACGCACCGTCCAGGTCCTCGAACTGCTGCTCAGCGCCCGGGAGACCACCACCGCCGGACACCGGCTGGAACGCGCCACCGCCGACCTGAGACTGGCGATCCTGCAACTGCTGATGGTGGAGGACATCATCGCCGCCCGCCGTGTCGCCGCGGGCCTGTGGCCGGGCCTGCTCGACACCGACTCCGCCTGCGTCTACGTCGTCGAGAGCAGCCCCGAGGAGCGCGACCGGCTCGCCGAGGAGTGCCTGGACGCGACGCGGGAGCAGGCGCTGGTGGTGCGCTGCCCGGCCATGGACGGACATGTGATCGTGGTGACGCCCCGGGACACCGTGGCCGGTGAACTTCGCTCCCTGATCGGCCGCCGCCCGCGGGTGTTCCTCGGCGGCAGCGCCCGGCAGCGCCTCGCCCGCACCGCCACCGCCTACGGCCAGGCCGTCAGCGCACTTGCTGTGGCGCACTTCCGACCCGACAACGCCGCCGTCTACGCCGAACGCACCCACCCGGAGCGTCTGATGGACCCCGCGGCGCTACGCGCGTGGACCGACCGGGTGCTGCGTCCCCTGGACACCCTGTCCCACCCCACCCGCGCCGAGCTGCTCGCCACCACCCGGCTGGGCCTGGAGTTCACGGCCGTCAGCGCGGCCAAGGTCCTGGGCGTCAGCCGCAACACCGTGCGCGCCCGCATGGACCGCACGGAGGCCCTGCTGGGCACGGACTTCACCGACCTCGCCGCCCGCGCCGTCGTCCACCTCGCCCTCAACGCCCAGGAAGGCCTGGAGCCCGCCCCCGCCGGCGCGGGCGGCCCGCAGAAGGATCCCGCCCGCCTCGACGACCTGCTGGCCGGGCCCGCCCTGCAGGTGTGGGCCCGTGACCTGCTGGCCCGCCTCGACGCCGACGCCCGCCCCCTGCGCCGCACCCTGCGCGCCTGGATCGCCGAGGGCGGCAACGCCGAACGGGCCGCGCAGAGCCTGGGCGTCCACGCCCAGACCGTGCGCGACCACGTCCGGGGAGCGGAGCCGGTCCTGGAACGGCAACTGCTGGCCGGAGGCAGTGATCTGTACGAGGTGGTCCTGGCCCACCTGGTGGCGGGAGACCTGGACCAGCCGGTCCTGCACCGGGCCAATCGGGAGCATTCGGACTCACTTGTGCACAGGTGAGTCCCGCGGCCCGATCAGCGGGCATCGCCGCGGTTCACAAGCCCGCCGCCGTGCACGTAAGTTCGACGAGCCGCGGGGGCACGACCGGAACGGGGGACCGGTCGCGCCCCTGCCCGCGGTCTCAGCCGCCCGGCCGCACCGGGATCTCCTGCCAGCCGAACGCGATGAACGACGCCACCTGACGCAGCTCCGACGCGTCCACGGCGAGCCGCAGCCCGGGGAAGCGCGCGAACAGGGCCGGCAGCGCGGTCAGCGCCTCCACCCGGGCCAGCGGTGCGCCGATGCACCGGTGCACACCGATCCCGAACGCCATGTGGTCGTCCGCGCCGCGGGAGGCGTCGAAGACGTCCGCGTCCGCCCCGTAGTGCGCGGGATCCAGTCCGGCCGCCGCGTACGTCGTGATGACGGCGTCCCCGGCCGGGATCGTGACGTCGCCGACGGTGAGGTCGGTGACGGCGAACCGCAGCGGAAGCGAGGCGATCGAGGGGTGCACCCGCAGTGTCTCGTCGACGACCGCGTCCCAGCCGACGCGCCCCGACCGTACGGACGCCAGCTGCTCGGGGTCGCGCAGCAGGGCGACGACCGCGTTGCCGATGAGATTCACCGTGGTCTCGAAACCGGCGCCGATGACCAGCAGCAGCGTGTAGACGAGCTCCTCGTCGCTGAGCCGGTCGCCGTCCTCGTCCCGCACCCGGATCAGCTCGGTGGTGAGGTCGTCGCCGGGGTGGGCGGTGCGGTGGGCGATCAGCGCGGGCAGCACCGTGCCGATCTGCTGCTGCACGAAGGCCGCGTGCTCGGGCGTCGGGTCGGAGGTGTCCATGATGGCCGCGATCAGCCGCGTGGTGTCGTCCACCAACTCGTCGGGCACACCGAACAGTTCGCAGATGATCCGCAGCGGGAGCGGGTGGGCGAGGGCCGTCTTGAGGTCGACGACGTCGTCCTCGGCCGCGGCCACCTCGTCCAGCAGCTCCGTCGTGATCGCCTCGACCCGGGCCCGCATCGCCTCGGTGCGCCGCTGCGTGAAGCTGGGCGCCACCAGCTTGCGCAGCCGCGTGTGGTCGGCGCCGTAGGTGGAGAGCATGTTGACCACGCCGACCCAGCCCAGGATCCAGCCCCAGGAGGGGTGTTCGCCGATCTCGGGCCACAGCCTCCAGTGCTGCCGCGGATCCTTGCTGATCCGGGGGTCGAGGATCAGCTGTTTGAGGACGTCGTAGCCGGTGGGCGCCCAGGCGGGTATGCCCCCGGGCAGCTCCACGGGCACGATCGGGCCCAGGGCGCGCAGCCGGGCGGCCTCGGCGGGGATGTCGGAGCCGAACGGGTCGATGGCGAAGCGTTCGGTGCGGTCGGTCACGGTCACGACGGGACTCCTGGCTGGTCGGGGGAGCGGGGGCTGAACCTGACGGGCAGGGCGGTGAGCGAGCGGTGGAACGGGCCGGGCCGCCAGGTCAGACGGTCGCGCGGCAGCACGGGCCGTAGGTCGGGCAGCCACTGGGTGAGCCGCTCGATCGCCTCGGTCGCGATGAGCAGCGTGTGCTGCTTGACCGGGCACGCGTGCGGACCCGCCGACCAGGACAGGTGCGAGGCGTCCCCCGGGCGCCGGGCACCGGCGTCCGCCCGCTCGGCGGCGTGGGCGAGCGCCCCGTAGGAGATCACCACCGGGACCGCGGCCCTGATCCACGCGCCGTGGAAGGACACGGGCCTACGGGCGTAGTGGATGCCGTAGTTGGCCAGCGGCGTCTCGTGGTGCAGGACCTCGGTCACGGCGTCCATGACGGGGCGCGCCCCGCTGGTGAGGGTGGAGTAGTAGGCGGGGTTGCCGAGGATGCGGGAGAGTGCGTTGGAGACGAGGTTGGCCGTCGGTTCGTGCCCCGCGCCGAGGGTGAGGAAGACCTGCCAGGTGACCTCCTCCGGGCTCAGCCGGGCCGGGTGGTCCAGCAGCCGGCTCGGCAGGTCGTCGCCGCGCCGCTCGGCCTTGGCGGCGATCAGCTCCAGCACGTAGCCGCCGTACTCCGCCTCGCCCTCGGCGGCCTCGGCACCGCCCTCCATCATCTTGCCGAGCGCCGTGTTGAGCCGGTCGCTCTGGCTGTCGGGCAGCCCGAACAGGCTGTTGAACACCAGCGCCATCAGCGGCCGGGCGAAGTCGCCCACCAGGTCCGCCTCGCCCCTCGGCCCGATCCGGCCCACCAGCAGATGCACCGCCCGGTGCACCCGCGCCCGCAGGTCGTGCGGCTCCACCTGGTCGAAGACGTCGATCAGCGAGGTCCGGTAGCGGGCATGGGCGGCGCCGT
Organism: Streptomyces sp. TRM68416; assembly: GCF_014596915.1. Taxonomy (GTDB): domain Bacteria; phylum Actinomycetota; class Actinomycetes; order Streptomycetales; family Streptomycetaceae; genus Streptomyces. The sequence goes on along the minus strand of NZ_JACVWU010000030.1, from coordinate 36,907 downwards.
CGGCGAACAGGGTGTTGGGCCGCCAGCGCATCATCCCGAGCACCGGCGAGTCGTCGGCGACCGTCGACTCCCAGGGCCGCGGGTCGTGCGAGAACGTCTCCGTGTCCCGCAGCAGATCCAGCGCGGCCTGCCGGTCGGTGACCACGTAGGCGGGCACGCCCGGCGCCAACTCGGCCCAGCCGACCGGTCCTTGGGCGCGCAGGGCGTCGTAGTAGCGGTACGGGTCCTGGGCGAAGCCGTCCTCCCACAGGCGCACGGGCGCCGAGCGGGAGAAGGTCTGCTGGGCGGCGGGGTAGGTGGTCACCGGCTCTCCGGAGGGTGGCGGTCGATCAGGTGCTGGACCAGCGCGAGCAGGGCGTCGACGGAGGAGTCGGCGTCCCGCGCGTCGCAGGTCACCATCGGCGTGCCGGGCTCCAGGTCCAGCGCGGCACGCAACTGCTCCTCGGTGTGGTGGTCCGGGGCGTCGGGGAAGGCGTTGAAGGCCACCGCGTACGGCAGCCCCGTCTCCTCCACCAGGCCGAGCACGTCGAACGACGCGTCGATCCGGCGGCTGTCCACCAGCACCAGCGCGCCGAGCGCCCCGTAGGCGATGTCGTCCCACAGGGAACGGAACCGCTCCTGGCCGGGCGTGCCGAACAGGTACAGCACGATCCCGCCCGCGAGGCTGATCCGGCCGAAGTCGATGGCGACGGTGGTGGTCGTCTTGTCCCGCACCCCGGCGAGGTCGTCCGTCTGTGCGGAGGCCTCGCTCAGCCGCTCCTCGGTGTGCAGCGGCCGGATCTCCGAGACGGAGTCGATCAGGGTGGTCTTGCCCACCCCGAAGGGGCCCGCGACCAGGATCTTCACCAGGTCGCGGGCGGTGTCGGGCAGGTGGATGGTGTCACTGGTGGTGTTTGAGGGCGCGAAGGCCATCGGCCACTCTTTTCAGCAGGTCGGGGTCGAACCGTTCGGCGGGCGGGACCGGTGCGCGGGCCACTGCCAGGTTCCGGTCGACGAGGGAGCCGGCCAGCACCCGCACCGCGGAGACCGGCAGCCGCAGCAGCGCCGCGGCCTCCACCACCGTCAGGGACCCGCCGTCCAGGACGTCCAGCAGGGCGAGTTCGGCCGCGGGCAGGCCGGACGGCACCGGCAGGCCGGTGCCGGTGAGCACCGACAGCCGTTCCAGGTGCGGACGGCTGGGCCGGGCCACACCGCCGGTCGACAGGTACGCGGGTACGAGCGGACGGCCGGCGGGGCGGCCCGTCATGCCGGCGCGCCGCCGTCGGCTCCTCGGGTCGCGGCGGCCATCGCCTTCTCGCCCAGCCGCGCCACCTGGGAGTGCACCCGGTGCGCGAGCAGGTCCAGGCGCACCTCGCCGTCGCCGTAGGCGGCCACGCAGGTGCCGTGGTCGGTCGGCACGATCAGCACGTACCCGTGGTCCGACTCGATGACGACCTGCCGCACCTCGGCCCGGTCCCGGTCGGCGAACGCGGCCGCCGCGGTGCGGCACGCCCCCTGCACGGTGCTGGTGATCGCGGCGACCCGCTCGGCCGACGGCTGCGACAGGGCGTCGGTGTAGCCGGTGACGAGGCCGTCCCGGGTGAGCAGCACGGCGGCCACGACATGCGGCACCTGCAGGATCGGGTCCAGCACCCATGCGGTGTCTCCTGTTTCGCGGCCGGTCATCGGGCCGTGCCCCCTTCTTCCTCGGTTTGCTCGGTGTGTTCGGTGTGTTCGGCGTCGTCGGTCTGCGGATGGGTGCGAGCGCGGGCCGCCGCGGTGCCGGACTGCAGCGCGCCGAGCGCGGCGGCGGCCTCCTCCGGGCCGGGCGCGGAGGGCCGGGGCGCCGGTGCCGCCGGCGCCGGTTCCGCCGCGGCGGCGAGGCGCTCCCGCCGCCGCCGCTGCGGCAGGGCGCCCGTCTGATGTCCGGGTACGGGGGCGGCGGCGCCGTCGCCCGGCTCCGCGCCGTAGGAGTGGGAGGCCGCGGCGGGCTCCTCGGGCTCGGCCCGGCGGGTGGGGCGCGGGGCACTGGCCGCGGGCGGCTGTTCCTCGGGGTCGATCCGGGTGAGGAGGTGGCTGTCGACGCGCAGGACGGCCCGTACACCGCCGTAGGGCGAGGGGGAGGACAGGTCCACGGCCAGGTCGAACTGCCGGGTGAGCTGGCCGATCGCGGCGAGTCCCATGCGCGGCGGGTCGCCGAGGTCGGTGAGCAGGATCGGGTCGGTCCCGGCCACCATGCGCTGGGCGCGGGCCCGTTCGTCCTGGGTCATGCCGACTCCGGCGTCGTCGACGGTGACACAGGCGCCGTGGTGGACGTGCTCCAGATTGACCACGACGTCCGTGTCCGGCGCGGAGTGCCGCAGCGCGTTGTCCAGCAGCTCCGCGACGATGATCGCGACCGGTTCCACGGCGTGCGAGACCAGGGCGGTGCCCGCCCGCAGATGGTTGTGGACCCGGACCCGGTGGTATCCGGCGAGCCGGGCCTGGCCGCCGGTCACCGCGTCCACCAGGTGGGACTCCTCGCGCGCGAGCCCCACCCAGGCCCCGCACACCACCGCGGCCACCTGGGCGCGGCGCAGCGACTGCTCGTTCTCGTGGTCGAGTTCGAACAGTGTCTGCGTCAACTCAGGATCGTCGTAGCGCTGTTGGAGACCGCGCAGGGCGTCCTGAAGGCGGTAGAGGGCGGCCTGGATCTCGCGGGTCGCGCCGCGCATGCCCGCCTGCGCGGCGGCGTCGACGCGGATGCGCTGCGCGGTGAGTTCGATGCGCAGCTGGTCCAGGACGCGCTCCAGCGCGAGGCCGAGCGGTGAGGCCGTCGCCTGCGGGTCGCGCGGACCGGGCACGGCGATGTGCGGGTGCGTCAGCTGCCGGGCGGCGGCCGGCACGCGCTTCCCCGCCAGATGCTCGACCTCGTCCGTGAACGTCCGCAGTACGCCGTCCAGATGGGCCCGAAGGGAGGCGATCTCCTCGCGCTGCACGGCCCGTTGGCGCCGCGACCGGAGCAGCCCGCCCCCCAGGGCGAGCGCGGACAGTGTGCCGACGGCCAGTCCGCCGACGGCAAGGTCCGGTAATTCGATCATCGAATCGGTATCCAGAGAAGTCGGGCAGGGCAGAGTGCGAAAGCCCCTCACGAGGCGCTCGCAGCACAGTACACACCGTCATCGACCGCTCTCGCACGCCAGATCGACAGTTCACTCCGAAACTGCTCGCCGTCTGTTCGCTTCTGCACCGACTGTCTGAATTGCCGCGCCGCGGGCCCGAGTTGATGTCGCCTCGGTGACTCCGGGTGATCACCGCGGGCCCGTCGATCTGACGCCGCGCGCGGGGCTACGAATGCCCGGTGGTGCTGACTGGCCGGGGTCCGGGCGGGTACCCGGCGTGCATCGACAAGCGGTGCCGGAGTCGGTGCGGCACCGGACCGGCAGCGAGGGAGGAGGTCCGCATGACCAGCAGTGCGGAGACCGGTGGTGCGACGGGCACGCCGGACAAGGACTACAACCTGATCTGGTACGTGGAAGCGTGCCTGAGCAACGCCCTGCGCCTGGAGTCGTACATCCAGGACGCCGAACGCAGCAAGGACACCGAGGTCGCGGACCTGTTCCGCAAGGCCCAGGCGGACAGCCGCAAGGGCGCGGAACTGGGCAAGGAACTGCTGCGCTCCCGCCTCAGCGGGGGCTGACGGCACATGTCCCGCACGCCCGGACGCCGCCCGGCAGGCGGTGTCCGGGCCTTCCTGTGCATGGGTGCGACCGGTACGCTACCGGCCAGTAACCGTCCCGTGTGCAGGAGGCACCATGCCGCAGCTCGAAGTCGACGGCGCAGCCCTGACGTACGACGACGAGGGCCCCCGCGACGGCGGCGACGTGCCCCTGGTCCTCGTCCACGGCTGGACCGCGAACCGGCACCGCTGGGACCACCAGCTGGCGCACTTCGCCGAGCGGCGCCGGGTGGTCCGCCTCGACCTGCGCGGACACGGCGAGAGCAGCGGGACCGGGGTCCGCACCATCGACGAACTCGCCCGGGACGTCCTCGCCCTCCTCGACCACCTCAAGATCGAACGGTGCGTACTGGTCGGCCACTCGATGGGCAGCATGATCGCGCAGAGCCTGGCTCTCGCCCACCCCGACCGCGTCGAACGCATGGTGCTGGTGAACTCCATCGGCCGCATGGCGTACAGCCGCGGCCGCGGCCTGCTCATGGCCGCCTCCACCCGCGTCCCCTACAAGCTGTTCGTCGCCGCCAACATCCAGCGCGCCTTCGCCCCCGGCCACCCCCGCGAGGAGATCCGCGCGTACATCCGCGCCTCCGCCGCCACCCCGCGCGAGGTCGTCATGACGCTGTACGGTGCCATGCGCGCGTTCGACGTCCTGGACCGCGTCGGCGAGATCCGCACACCCACCCTGATGATCCACGGCTACCACGACGTCCAACTGCCCGTCGGCCAGATGCTGCGCATGGCCAAGGCCTACCAGGACGCCGAGGTCCGCATCATCGACGCCGGTCACGAACTGCCCGTGGAACGCCCGGCGGAACTGACCGCGGCGATCGACCGGTTCCTGACCGGCGCGAGGAACTGATCGACCGGTTCCCGACCGGCGTCAGGAACCGACCCGCTCCGCACCGCGGGGGCGGCATGCCGCAGGAAGACAACACGCGCGTGCGGGTAACCGGCCCGTATGGGTGACATCCTGATCGGCGTCTGTTCGTGGACGGACCGCGCACTCGTCGCGAGCGGCTGGTACCCGGCCGGGCGGCGCGACGCCGAGGGGCGGCTGCGGCACTACGCCGGACAGTTCCCGCTGGTGGAGGTGGACGCGAGCTACTACGCCCTGCCCACCGCGCGCAACAGTCGGCTGTGGGTCGAGCGGACACCGGACGGGTTCGTCTTCGACGTGAAGGCGTTCTCCCTGCTCACCGGCCATCCGACCAGGCCCTCGGCGCTGCCGGCGGGGCTGTCGGCGGACGCGGGCGAGCCGCGGGTCCTGGACGAGGTGTGGGCGCGGTTCACCGACGGCATCGCGCCCCTGCGGCAGGCCGGCCGGCTCGGCGCCGTCCTGTTCCAGTTCCCGCCCTGGTTCCGGCCGGGACCCCGTGCCGAGACCTTCCTCGGCGAGTGCGCCGAGCGCACCGCCGGCTGGCCCGTGGCCGTCGAGTTCCGCCATCCGCGGTGGTGGCAGACGGAGCAGCGGCCCACGACGTGCGAACTGCTGCGGCGAAACGGATTCGCCGCCGTCGCCGTGGACATGACGCAGACGCTGCCCTCCTCCGTCCCGCCCGTCACCCCCGTCGCCGCACCCCGGCTGTCGGTCGTGCGCTTCCACGGACGCAGCCCCGCCTGGGGAACCGGCAGCAAGGAGGACAGGTTCCGGCACGACTACACGGACGACGAACTCGGGGAGTGGGTGCCAAGGGTCCGCTCCCTGGCCCGGCGGACCGAACAGGTGCACGTCCTGTTCAACAACTGCTGCGGGGACGCGGCCGTACGCGCCGCCGCACGCATGCGCTCCCTCCTCGCCGCCGCGACACGCGCCGACGGTCCGGCGCGGCGGACCTCCTGATCCCGCGGGAGCGACTCAGACCGGCAGCGCCGCCCGCGGATCCCCCTGCGCCACCTCCCGCGCCGCGTCACGGGCCGCAGCGGCGAACGCCTGCACCGCACGGCTGCCGTTCCCGGCCCGCCACACCAGGCCGTACCCGACCGGTTCCGCATCGACGAAGGGCAGGTACACCACACCCGGCCGCGCGTGGTACGTCGCCGTGTGCGCGGCCGCGAGCAGGGCGCCCCTGCCACCCGCGACCAGCGTCAACGCCTCCTGCATATTGGTCACCGCCGGCCCGCGCGCGATCGGCCGGCCGCCCGGTGTGTGCGTGGGCACACGCTGCTCCAGCCAGTAGTCCGGCACTTCGCCCTCGATCGTGAGCAGGGGTACGTCGGCGAGGTCCTCCAGGGACACCGCGTCCCGAGCGGAGAACGGGTGCCCCGAGCAGACGGCGAGCACACGCTCCTCGGCGAGCAGCGCCGGACCGCCGCCCAGGTCGTCCTCGCGCACCGGGAACTCCTGGAGCTGGATGTCGAAGGCACCGCTGCGCAGCTGTCCGTACGGATCGGACATCGGTACCTCACAGATCTCCACGGCGAGCCCGGGGTGGGTGGACCGCAGCGCCTCCGCCGCCTTCATCACGATCTCGCCGGTCAGCGCGTTGGAGAACCCGACGTGCAGCACCGTGTCGATGCCGCGCGCGGTGGCGGCGGCATGGGCGAGGGCGGCCTCCACGGCGCGGTAGGGCGGTTCCAGGTCCGTACGCAACTGCCGGCCCAGCGAGGTGAGGGCGACGCGACGACTGGTCCGTACGAACAGCGGGGCGCCCACACGCCGTTCCAGCCGCTGCACGAGCTGACTCACCCGGGCCCGGGACAGCCGCATCCGATCGGCCGTACGGCCGAAGTGCAGCTCCTCGGCGAGCAGCAGAAAGCACTCGATTTCGTCGTGCTCCATCGAATCCCCCAGGTGAACCGGATCGGTAAGCCCGGCTGTACGAACGTCAAGATCTTCGCCGTTGTTCCGGGCCGGCGCCGGGACGGAGGGTGGACGGGCCGCCCGACGACCGCCCCGTGAGGTTGCCGGTCCCGCGGCGCCCCTCACCCACCACCTGCCACGAACCAGGAGTCGAATCGACATGAGTGCGCAGAAATCAGCAGTGGCCCCGCTCGGCGCCCGTGACTGGGGCGTGCTGCTCGTCCTGTGCGGCGCGATCTTCCTGGAGGGCATCGACGTGGCCATGCTCAACGTGGCCCTGCCCTCCATCCGGGCCGATCTCGGCCTGTCCACCGGCTCGTTGCAGTGGGTCATGAGCGCATACGTCCTGGGGTACGGCGGCTTCATGCTGGTCGGCGGACGCGCCGCCGACCTCTTCGGGCGGCGCCGGATGTTCATCGGCTGGCTCGCGGTCTTCCTGGTCTTCTCCGGACTCGGCGGATTCGCCACCGAGGGCTGGATGCTGGTCACTGCCCGATTCGTCACCGGAGTCGCGGCCGCCTTCATGACCCCGGCCGGCCTGTCCATCATCACCACCGGCTTCGAGGAGGGGCCGCGCCGCAACAAGGCCCTGCTCTTCTACTCCGGCACCGCGGCCGGCGGATTCTCGATCGGCCTGGTCGTGGGCGGTCTGCTCGCCTCGGTCGACTGGCGCTGGGTGTTCTTCGCCCCGGTCGTGCTCTCGGCCCTGATCCTGCTCGCCGCGCTCGCCTTCGTCCCCAAGTCGCCCCGGCCCGACCGCGCGGGGCAGAGCCTCGACCTCGCCGGCGGCACCGCCGTCACCGCGGCGATCGTCCTTCTGGTCCTCGGTGTCGAACGCGCCGCCCACACGTCGCCCGCCTGGACCCTCGGCACGCTCGGCGCGGGCCTCGCCGCCCTCGCCACGTTCATCGCCGTCGAACGGCGCTCGGCGGCACCGCTGGTCCGTCTCGGCATCCTCCGCAGCGGAGCCCTGGTGCGCGCCAACATCGTCGGACTGCTCTTCGCGGGAGGCTTCTTCGGCTTCCAGTTCCTGGTCGTCCTCTACCTCCAGGAACTGCGCGGCTGGTCCACCCTGGAAACCAGCTTCGCGATGATCGTCATCGGCGTCGACGCGATCCTCTCCCCGGTGCTCGTGCCCCGGCTGGTCGCCCGCTTCGGCAACGCCCGGCTGATCCTCGGCGGACTGGTCCTCGCCTCCCTGTCGTACGCGCTCTTCCTGCCGGTCGGCGCCGACTGGACCTACCTGACCATGCTGCCGAGCCTGCTCCTGCTCGGCATCGCCTTCGCACTGGCCTACGGGCCGCTCACCATCGTCGCCACCGACGGCGTCGAGGAGGAGGAGCAGGGCCTGGCCGGCGGACTGCTCTACACCTCGTTCCAGTTCGGCGCGGCACTGGGCCTGTCGGCCACCGCGGCCGTCAACGTCTCCGCCACCGCGTCGCAGGCTCCCGGCGCGCTGCTCGACGGGTACCGGGCGGCCCTCGTGGTACCGCTCGCCGCCGCCCTGCTCGCCACGCTCGTCAGCGCCTTCGGTGTCCGCTCCCGCCGGTCCGCCGACAGCCGCGTGATCGACAAGGCGGAGCTGCCCGACGACCGTACGTCCGAACTCCCCACCGCCCACTGACACTCCGCCCCCACACGAAGGGACACCCCGCATGGCCACCGACCCGGTCCACTACTGGCGTGGTGGCCCCGAGGACCCGGAGTACCACGTGATCCGCATCGACCCCTGGCGCATTCAGCTGGTCCGCGGCTCGGATCTGCGGAGCACCATCGGGCAGCCGAGGACGGCCTGACGGCAGCGCGTCCCGTCCCGTCCCGGCGCTGTGCGAACGCGCAGAGCCGGGCCCGCCGTCGCGACGGCCTGGGCCGGCGGCGTCCGGTCACCCCGGTCCGGGGGCACCCTCCGGAGCGCCGGCCTGCCGCTCCACCCGCAGCACGGCCTTGCCGACGGCGAGCGTCCCGTCCGTCAGCGGGGTGCACCGCACACCGCCCTTGCCGCGCAGGGCGCGCTGAGCGCCCGCGCCGATGGTCACGTCCATCCAGGCGCAGGGGCGGGCCGGGCGGTTGACGGCGAGGACGACCGGGCCCGTACCGCAGTCCAGACTGACGACCGAGCCGACGAGGGCGTCGATGTCGATGCCGCGGAGCAGGACGTTCCGGCGGGTCCGGCGCAGGTCCACGGACGGATCGATCCCGGTCGGGAGGTTCTCGACGGCCATCAGGGTCACCGAGGCGTCCCGGTGGGCCCGCTGCCCGTAGTAGCGGTCGCCCACCAGCCCGAGGCCCTCGCGCACCTCCGCCCGCTCCACGAGTTCCCCGTCCCCTCCGGGCGCGACACCGTCCGCCGGACGCCCGGCCAGCCGGTGGACGGGCGACACCAGCAGCTGCACCACCTGAACAGGGACGTCGGTCATACCGCCCACCCTAGAGCGACAGCCGGGCCGGGGCCGTCAACAGGGTTTGCGCCAGACCCCGAGCTCCGGCTCCTTCCGCATGGACGACAGTCTCAGCCGACGGGACTCGGGGCAGAACTCGGCGGCAGGTTCGGCGTACTCCACGTGGAAGACCGCCTTGCCGGCCTCGATGAACGGCTTCAGCAGCTCGCACTCGTCGTACTGGGCGCACTCCTCGTTGACCGCGAAGTCGAAGTGGCGCACGAGCTGCGGGATTTGGGGAAGGTCGTTCTTCAACCCCACCGACAGGCCCCGCCGGTGGGCGATGTCGGCGATCATCCGGTTGTAGCGGAGCTGGTCCCGTGCGGTGAGCGGGAAGCCGGTGTCGTTGCCGTAGCCCTCCATCAGATCCGGTTCCACGGCGTCGAACCCCTTGTCGCGGCACATGTCGAACCGCCGCTCCATGATCGGCCGGAGCACGGACGTCCGGCGGATGTCCAGCCAGCGCTCGCCCTTCCAGCCGTTGGGCCGCCCGAGCACCGAGTCGGGGAACGCGTCCTTGTCGGGCCGGAAGTCCTCCCAGGCCCCGACGTTGATGTAGCAGATCACCTTGCGCCCGTCGCGGTGCAGCCGGGCCACGTCCGCCGCCGAGTTCTCGAAGCCGTCGATGTCGTAGACCGGCACGTCGACCGACGGGTCCACCCGGCCGTCCAACTGCCACTGCCAGGCCAGCCCGGGACGCGGCCGCCAACGGGCCCGGTCCGGACCGTCGGGCGTCTCCGCGTCGGACGACCGGGTCTGCGAGGAAGAGGGGGCGGGGGAGGCCGCGTCGCCCCCGCCCGTACATCCGGCGACCCCCGTGAGGACGAGTGCGGTCAGCAGGGCGGCCGCCCCCGCGATGTTCCTCATCGCTTCGCTCCGGTCAGGGCGGGGGTCAACTCGGCCCACGGATTGGGCGGTTCGCCCGTGACGGGCCCGCACACCGCCGCACCCCGCTCACGTGCCGTCCGCACGGCCAGCGGGACGAGCGCCTGCGGCGCCCCGTAGACGAGATGGCAGAACCGCTCGGACGGCTGCCGCGCGGTCCAGTTCGGCCGGCTGAAGGCCGAGACGTACGTCGACCAGTGCCCCTCGAAGGTGACGGTCAGGTCGGCCAGGCGGGCGTACCCGGGCGCCGGGTGCACGCCCGGATTCAGTACGACGGTGCCGGCACCCAGCCGGCGCAGGGACCGCACCAGCCGCCGACAGGCCGGAAGCCCGTCCGGCGAAGCGGTCACGCGATCCAGGAAGCACCCGTCGGTCGCGTACCACTCCCGGTACCGGCGCACCTCGTCGGCGACCTCGGCCGGCTCGCGCGCCCCGTAGTCCGTGTCCGCGTAGCCGAGCAGCCGGGCCCCGGCCCCGCGCAGCGCCCCGGCCACAGCCGTGAACGCCGGATCGGGCTCCGGCCCCGGCCCGCTCGCCGGGTTGAGGATCACCGCATACGTGTCGGCGGCGCCCTCGATCAGCCGGTGCCAGGCCCCGGGATCCTCGGCCGGATGAACGTAGAGCGGAATCAGCAGGTTCACGGTGTTCGGCCGTCCTCCCAGAGCGCGGCCAGCGACTGCTCCAGGGTGCGCGCCGGGCGCCAGCCGAGGGCGTGGTAGGCGGCCGAGATGTCCGAGCACTGCCAGGACACCCGCGCCGAGCGGGCCGAACCGGTCACGTCCTCCTCGATCCGGCCGCGGAACCCGGCCAGCTCGGCGAGCCGGCGCACCAACTCCCTTACCTGGACCGGCGATCCGCCGCCGATGTTCAGCACCGGGGGCAGCGGTCCGGGTGCGCCGACCGCCAGCTCCACGGCCCGTGCCAGGTCGTGTACGTCGACGAAGTCGCGGTACGCCGACAGGTCGCCGAGGCGCAGCACGGCCGACGGGTCCGGCCCGGCCTCGCGCAGCAGGGTGGCGAGCCTGCCGGGCAGCCCGGTCGCCGGGGCCCCGGGGCCCACCGGGTTGCCCACGCGCAGCACCACCGCGTCCAGCCCGGAGGCGGCCACCGCGGCCGTGCCCGCCAGCTTGGTCGCGCCGTAGGGGCCGACCGGACTGGTGGGCGCCTCCTCCGTCACCCGCATGTCCGGGACGCCGGGACCGTACTCGGCGGCGGAGCCCAGATGCACCAGCCGGGCGGCCGGTGCGGCCGTGCGCAGCGCCGCGCACAGGGCGGCCGGGCCGCGGGCGTTGACCTCGGCGAGGGTGACGGCGTCGCCGCCGGTCGCGCCCGCGCAGTTGACGACGGCGTCGGGCGCCGCCGCCTGGAGGGTCTTCGCCAGCCGTTCCGTATCGGCCGAGGCGAGGTCGATGTGATGGTCGGCGTCGCGGGAGCGTCCGCCGCCGAGCACCCGGGTGCCGGGAAGGGCACGCAGGCGCTCGACGACAGGTCCGCCCAGATAGCCGGTGAAGCCCAGGACGAGAATGCGCATGCGGTGCTCAGGCTCCCTTGAGCAGAAGGGACTTGCGGCTGGTGAACTCGGCGTTGGCCCGGTCGTAGTCGTCGGGGCGTCCGATGTCCAGCCAGTAGCCGTCGAACTCGTAGGCGTGCGGCGGCCGTCGGGCCGCGAGCAGGTCCAGGACGAGTTCGTCGAACCCCAGCGGCAGCCCCGGGGTGTAGGAGTCGAGCGTGGCGCGCGACAGTCCGTAGACACCCATCGAGACGCGGTAGTCCACGCTGGGCTTCTCCGTGAACGCCACCACCTTGCTGGCGTCGGTGGTCAGCACCCCGAAGTCGATGCGCACCCTGCGCGCGTACGTGGCGATGGTCAGCGGCGCACCGGACTCACGGTGCGTGCGCAGGACGTCGGCGTAGTCGAGGTCGGTGAGCACGTCGCCGTTCATCACCAGGAAGTCCTCCGGGAGCCGGTCGCGCAGGGACAGCAGGGGGCCCATGGTGCCCAGAGGGCTCTCCTCGGTGGCGTAGTCGACGTTCATGCCCCACTGGGAGCCGTCGCCGACGAAGGCGCGGATGATCTCCCCGAGGTGGCCGATGGCGAGGGTGCAGTGGGTGAATCCGGCCGCCGAGAGCTGGCGCAGCACGATTTCGAGGATGGCGTGCTGGTCGCCGATGGGCACCAGCGGCTTGGGCAGGGCGGTGGTGTACGGACGCAGGCGGACGCCCTTGCCTCCCGCGAGGATCACTGCATGCATGGGAATGCTCCTTCGTGGGGGGTCAGATGTTGTAGATGCCGGTCTTGTAGCGGGCCAGGTTGGCCGGGTCGCGGAAGAACTCCACGGTGCGGGCGAGCCCTTCCTCCAGGGTGTGCGCGGGCGTCCAGCCCGTGGCGGCGTTGAGCCGGGTCGCGTCGGCGACCAGCCGCATCACCTCCGAGGCGGCGGGCCGCAGCCGCTCGCTGTCCTCGCGCACGTCGAGTCCGGTGTCCATGACCTTGCCGATCAGTGCGACCAGGTCGCCGACGGAGATCTCGCCGCCGGTCCCGGCGTTGAAGGTGCGGCCCACGACCCGTTCGGCGGGCGCGGTGCCCACCGCGAGGAAGGCCTGCGCGGTGTCCCGCACGAAGGTGAAGTCCCGGGTGGGGCGCAGGTCGCCGAGGGTGATCGTGCGCGCGCCGGCCGCCACCTGGCCGATGACGGTCGGGATCACCGCTCGCATCGACTGCCGAGGCCCGAAGGTGTTGAACGGCCGCAGCGTCACCACCGGGGTGCCGAAGCTCGCGTGGTAGCTGTCGGCCAGCCGGTCGCCGCCCGCCTTCGAAGCGGCGTACGGCGACTGCGTGTTGATGGGATGGTCCTCGGTGATCGGCACGGTCTGCGCGGTTCCGTAGGTCTCGCTGGTGGAGGTGTGCACCAGCCGGGGCGTGCCCAGGGCGCGGACCGCCTCCAGCACGTTGAGGGTGCCGGTGACGTTGGTGTCCACGTAACTGTGCGGCGCCTGGTAGGAGTACGGGATCGCGATGAGGGCGGCCAGGTGGTACACGCAGTCGGCGCCCTCCAGCAGCCCGCGGACCGAGCCGGGGTCGCGGACGTCGCCGAGGACGATCTCGACGTGGTCCAGGACGTCCGACGGCAGGGTTTCCAGCCATCCGTAGGAGGAGAAGGAGTTGTACTGGGCCATCGCCCTCACCTGGTGGCCGGAGGCGACGAGCGCCTCGGTGAGGTGGGAGCCGATGAAACCCTCGGCTCCGGTGACGGCGGCGAGCGGTGCGGAGGTCAACTCAGGGGTCCTTCCGGTCGGTTGGTGTGCGGGGGCGCGGGCCGGCTCACACGTGCGGGGCGGGCCGGCCGAGCGTCCACAGAGCGCATGCGGTCAGACAGAGCGCCGCCGCCCCGTGGATCAGCGGCAGCGCGGGCAGGTCCAGCAGGGCGACGGCGGCGGCGAGCAGACAGATCACGGCCGGCGGCCAGGCCGTGCCGAACGCCTGGAGCAGCAGGGCCGTCCACAGGGCGGCCGCGAGCGGCAGCAGTACCCGCGGGTCGCTGCCGGTGAGCAGGGCGGCGGGCAGCAGCGGCAGCAGATAGAGGAACAGGCACAGGCCGAGGACACCGGCCGAGCGCCACAGGAACGCGAGCGGTGTGGCGGCCGCGCGCAGCGCCGCGACCGACAGCCCGCGAAAGCGGTACAGCAGCCACTCGGCCGGTCCCATCGACACGGTCAGCACGATCACCGCGTAGGGGTGCCGCCGCCCCTCCAGCAGCACCAGGATCCCGGCCGCAAGACCGAACAGGCCGTACGGCAGCGAGCGGTGCCGCTTGGGCGGGGGAGCGTCGGGTCCGGCCGGTGCGGCGAGCGCGACCCGCAGCACGTACGCGGTGACGGCGAGCGTGGCGAGGAGCGCCAGGGCGGGGAGCCCGGTCCGCAGCACCGGTCCCGGCTCCCACCAGGGCAGCACCGCGCAGCCGGCGACCAGCGGAGTGAGCGCGGCGAGCAGCAGCCACTCCGCGCCCAGCACCAGCAGCACGCCCGCCGAGGCCAGGTATATCGACTGCGCGGCCGCCACCAGGGTCATCGGGCCGTCCTGCGCCACCGCCGCCGCGCACCCCGTCGCCACGGCGGCGCCCACGGGAGCGCCGGCCAGCAGGGTGCGGGCGGCCTCCCGGCGGCCCGTCGCCATCCTCAGATGAGCCCGGTGGCCGAGGGCCTGCCCCCACGCCCAGGAGGCCAGCGCGGCGACGATCAGCGCGGTGACCCGGTGGGCGGGATGCCACAGCGGTGCGGTGAGCAGATAGGCGAGGCCCGGCAGCGCGAAGAGCAGGCCGCGCAGCAGACAGCGCACGTGGTCCGGGCGCCAGGGGTCGGGCGTCGGCACGGGTTCGGGAAACGTCCGCGGCACCCGCTCGAACAGGGCGGAGGCCAGGGCGAAGATGTCCCGGTGGCCGTACCGCTCCTGGACCACAGCGGCCGTCAGCCCCTCCGACTCCAGCAGGGCGGCCACCTCGTAGGGGTGGACGGCGGGCCCGATGCGGTCGGCGAGTTCGGCGGCCAGGTCGTCCACCGCGGCCCGGTGTGCGGTGCGCCGCGGAAGTCGCAGGGCGAGGGTGGTGTCGGGCCGGGCCAGTCGGAGCGCGAGCGTGTCCTGCTCGGCGCCGCCGGGTTCGAGTGCCATCGGCCCGCTCATATCGCCAGGCTCCGTGCCGGTTGCGGGACGGCCGGTGCGACCGCTACCGGCCCGGCGACCGACTCCCGTGCGAACAGCGGCAGTTCGTGGTAGATGGCGCGGAACGTGTCGATGGTCCGGCGCAGCGTGAACTGCTCGATCACCCGCAGCCGGGCCGCTTCCCCCATCGCCGCCCGCCGCTCGGCATCGCCCAGCAGCTCCAGCGCGGCGGCCGCCATCGCGGCCGGATCCCGGGGCGGCACCACGAGTCCGGCGTCGCCGACGGCCTCGCGCACCCCGCCCACGTCGGTGGAGACCGTGGCCCGCCCGCAGGACATCGCCTCGATCAGCGTGAACGGGAACCCCTCGCTGATGCTGGAGAGCATCACGACGTTGCCCGCCGCGTAGGCGTCCTTGATGTCGTCGACCCGGCCCTCGAAGGCGACGGCGTCCGCGTGCCCCAGCTCGGCGGCCAGCGCCTCGCACCGCTCCCGGTACGCCTCCCCGCCGCGCGGCGTGCCGCCGAACAGCCGCAGCCGCGCCTCGGGTTGCCGCTCGCGCACGAGGGAGAAGGCGCGGATGAGGGTCTCCAGGTCCTTGATCGGGTCGACGCGTCCCGCCCAGCTGAGGGTGGGCACCCCGGGTTCCGGACCGGCGGGCGGGAACGCGGCCGGGTCGACGCCGTTGTAGACGGTCCGGATCGACTCCGGCGCGGCACCGCCCTGTTCCTCCCACAGCCGGTTGTAGCGGTTGCCCGGCGTGATCAGGGCGGCCCGGCGGTAGGTCTCCTCCGCCAGCAGCCGGAAGAAGCCCAGGACGACGGCCTTCACCGGCCATCGGTAGGGGGCCGTGCGGTAGCCCAGGTAGCGCTCGCGCAGATAGACGCCGTGCTCGGTCAGCAGCAGCGGAACGCCGTGCCGTTCCAGCGCCGCGAGTCCGGGCAGCACGGCCACGCCGCCGCTCACCGCGTGGGTGACCCCGGCACTGGGCACCGGAGCGGCGAGCGGGCGCAGCGCGTGCTCCAGCAGCGCGGTGGCGGTCAGCGCGTCGTGCAGCGTCGGGCGGGCCTCCCGCACGACCAGCCCCGGCCGGTTCCACACGGAGGCCAGCACGCGGACGGCCCGGTCACCGCGGAGAAAAGGGCTGAGCGTGCCGTCCGCCGCGGCCCGCGCCATCGTGGACAGGGCGGGTGCGAAGCCGTCCTCGGCACACGGATCGAGGAGCGCGGTCAGGAACCGCTCGTAGGACTGGACGAGGCGGTTGCGGGCCCGTCCCTTGGGCGGACTGCCCTGCGGCGGAGCGCCCCACATCGGGACGGACCAGACGCGCGACACGTGCGGGGGCAGGTCCCATACGACGGGCTCGTGCCCGGTGCCGGTGACGGCGACGATGTCGAAGTCCAGGTCGGGCATGCCCTGGACGAGCTGGTCGCACCAGACGCTCACGCCTCCGTGGCTGTGCGGATAGGTTCCTTCGGTGAGCAGGGTGACGCGCGTTGCGCCGGACGGGCGCGCGTCGTGGTGAACGTGCATCGATGTGCTCCACGGCCGAGGAGTGGGGTGGTCGTGCCGGTCCCGGCCGCGCGCGGGCGGCCGGGACCGTCGGTCGGTGCGCCGTTCAGTGCGCCGCGGTGTACTCTCTCGTCCCCTCCGGGACCCGGGTGGCGGGCGCCGGGTCCGTGGCCGACGCCGGTTCGGCGGTGCCGGTCGCCTGCGCCGCGGAGGACGGCAGGGCGAGAGTGAGCGGGGCGCCGTGCGAAGGCGTCCAGCCGGACCGCTCACCCGCGTAGGCCTCACCGAACGCGGTGCCGGCCAGCGTGGTCCCGGTGGGCATGGTCGCGGTGACCGCGACGCCGTCGGGTGCCTCGACGGTCACGGTGCCGCCGACGCGGTAGGCGGTCACCCGGCCGTCCCGCAGCGCGCCCTGCCAGGCGGCACGCCGTTGCAGTTCGGTGCCGATGGCCTTCATCCGCAGGTTCACCACGGGGGTGTTGGCGGCGAACAGCGCGTCGTAGCCGTCGAGCACGCCGTTCAGCACCGGGTAGGCGATGCGGTCCTCGGCGAGGTTCGACTGGTGGATGAAGTGCGGCTTGGGGTCGTTGGAGAGCACATGGCCGAGGGCCGTGGCGGTCTCCAGCGGCACGATGTACTCCGCGTAGCCGGTGGCGGTGTCCAGCGGTTCGGCCAGACAGGTGGAGGTCTCCGGGTAGTCCTCGCAGATGCCGCTGCCGCCCTGGGCGCGTGAGGTGTAGATCCAGTTGTACTCGTCGACCTGCTCGGCCGCTCGGCCCGCGTTGTAGAAGACGTTCATCGGGTAGCGGGGCACGGTGGTCGCCGGGCCGACCTGCCGCTGCCGCGGGTCGCGGGAGTTGTCCGAGGCGAGCCAGGCGATGCCGGTGTCGGTGAGGGCGGGTGCCAGGTTGGGGTTGTCGTCGGGCTGCTGCGGCAGCACCTTCAGACCGGAGTGTTCCCCGGTGACCAACTCGTCGTTCTCCAGGGGCAGTCCGACGCTCTCGCCCCAGGCCCGGTTGGTGGCGATCTCGTCGACGACGGCCGTCCGGCCCACCCACCGGACACTGCCGTCCGTCTCGGTGGCGCAGCGCCACGGCACGACCGTGGTGTCCTGCTCGCAGCCGAGGAAGGCGTGGGTGTACGTGTGGTTGATCCAGCGGAAGCGGGACCGGTCGGCGACGAGTTTGTCGGTGAGGTGGTCGACCCCGTTGTGGTCCTCGCGGTGGTCGACGCTGCCCGCGCCGTTGTAGGCCATGTCGAGGGTGAAGTCGTGGTCCTCCTGCCAGTCGACGGCGTGGTCGACGTCGTCGGGCACCATCCGGATCGGGTCGGGTGTACCGGCCCCGTCCGGGCAGTCCACGTCACCGGGCGTGCAGTTCAGCTCCGAGTTCCAGCGGTCGTCGGCGGCGAACACGTCGTCGACGTGCACGGCGAAGTAGTTCCGTGACGCGCCCAGGTGCACCCCGCCGGTCATCCACTCCACGATGCCGCGGGCCAGCAGCCGGAACTGCTGCTGGTACTGGTTGTAGACGAAGGTGACGACGAGCTCGCGGCGCCCGTCGTGCCGGTACTCGCCCACCAGGGAGCCGCGCTGCGAGGTCCCGGGGACGGCGGCGTCGACGTACGCAGTGAAGTCCGCGCCCGCGGCGGGCTGCGCCAGGTAGGCGTAACTCTCGCCGACGGACGGGGAGTTGTCCTCGAAGGGGACCGAGCCGTCGAGGTAGCCGAAGGGGCCGGCCCGCCCGGCGTCCGTCACCTCGGCCCGTACTCCGTCGAGGCTCCCGGAGTAGTCGGGGTACTGCAGTCCCGCCTCGGGGCGGGCGTAGGTGTAGGCGTCGACCTGCGGGATGCCGTAGGTCTGTTCGTAGGCCACCAGGGCGGCCATCTCGGTCGAGTTCGCGGCGAACGGGTTGTCGCTCGGCAGCACGACCGCCTGGTACTTGGCCCGTGGCCGCCCGTCGACGGTGTCCGCGAGCAGCTCCGCGTCGATCACCGGCCGGTCGGCCGCGGTCAGGTCGATCTCGGTGTACGGCGTGCCCGCGGTGTCCAGTTCGGCCGCGATGGCGTCGGTGGACGGACCGCCGTCGCTCACGACCAGGACCCGCAGATCGATACGGGGCGTGCTGTCGGCCTGCGCCGCGCCGGCCGGAAGTCCGAGCGCGGCGATGAGTGCGCCCACCGTGAGCGCGGTGGTGCATAAGATCCGCTTCATGCGGGTGTGTTCCCTCCCCGGGCAGGGGTGAGTACAGCTCGCGCGGAGCGGACGCACCCCCTTGCGCGACGCCGAGCCCCCCTCATCAGGTCGGTCGTCGACACATCCGTCGCGTCACATGGTGGTGCGTGTGTGTAGCTTTTGTAGTCGCCTTGCGAAACATGACGGAAAAGAGCAGGTGTCCAACAGGTCGCAGTCGAGCAGGAATTGGACCGTTGTGGACCCTGCCGGTCGGGTGGAATCCGCAGCGGCGGGCGGCCGATGTGCAGGCCGGGGCTCTGCCGCGCACCGGCGGGCGGCTGGCGCCCGCCGGTGCGACTGCCGGTGGTATGGACCACTCGGGTGGTGCTGGTCACAGCCGGTTTCTGGTCATCCGTGAACCCGCGGCTCCGTCAGGCGCACAGGATCCGCGTCTCGGGCGTGTACACCGGCCCGGCGCTGAGGCTCGTGGTGTCGCTGAACTCGGCGTAGAAGTACGAGTAGAACCCGATGTTGCCGTTGCAGCCGGAGTCGGCGGCGACCTGGAGGGTCAGCGTGACGGTGCGGCTCTGGCCGGGCGGGACGGTGGCGCCGTAGTTGGCGCCGAGGTCGGCGGGGCCGGTGCCGGAGCAGGGGGTGCTGCCCGCGGACGTGGTCAGGGCGCACGAGGTGAAGTCGTACTTCAGGTCGGGGCGCTGGGTGGTCAGCCAGGTGGGGCTGATGGTCTGGTACACGAACCAGATGTCGTAGCTGGCGTTGTTGGTGAGGGTCATCGACAGGTTCACCGTGCCGCCGGGCGTGGTGGTCGCGCTGTCGGTGTCGAACGTCAGGGTGGCGGAGGCCGGTTCGGCCGCGCTCGCGGTGGGGGCGAGACCGAACGCGGCGAGCAGGAGGCCGAGGGCCGCGGCGAGACCGAGGCGTCTCATCAGAGTTGATCGCATGGCCCGGGAGGCTAGGCACGCGCCGGACGCCTCGTCTGTACCGCGGGGCGCCCCCGAGGAGAGGGGCGGCCGGAAGTGGTCGTGGGGTGAAGGGCTTGCGCCGAAAGTGTGAAGCAGGGCGGTGGAACGTATACACGCACCCCACGAGCGTCTCCGCGCCCGGCCCGCCCCGAGCCGAACACCGAAGACCGGGCGGTGCCACGGCGGGCGCTATTGGCGTATACCTCACTGCCCACGCCCGTACCGGCCCGGGGCGGGGTGGTGCCGTTCTCGGCCAACCACCCGCATTTCGGCCGGACCGCCCGCCGACGCCACGAGGCGTGCCGACGAACGCCGGCCCGACGCCACGAGGCGTGCTGCGGGACGGCCGACCCGGGACTACGAGGCGTGCCGCGACGACTGCCGACCCGGGGCTACGAGGGGTGCTGCTCCGACTGCCGCAGCACGGTGAGGAGTTCGTGCTGCCCCGCCAGCAGGTCGGTGAGGATGTGCCGTGCCGCCCGCAGGAGTTCGGCGACATCGCCGCCGGCGAGCGCGTAGCTGACGGTCGATCCCTCGCGGATGGACACGACGATGCCGGATCGCCGCAGCACGGCCAACTGCTGGGACAGGTTCGACGGTTCGATGTCGAGGTCGGCGAGCAGCTCCCGCACCGGGACGGGACCGTGCTGCAGCAGCTCCAGGACCCTGATTCGCACCGGGTGTCCGAGCATGCGGAAGAACTCCGCCTTGGCCTGGTAGAGGGGGACTTGCATGGGCGCCGACTCCCTGCTGCGTCAACGATGGGTCCACGGCGGGGCCCGGTGGGGGCCGCCGCCGCGGACACGGTCACGATGATTGATCCTGCTCGCCCGGGGCGGTCGGCGACCGCGAGTTGGGATCATGCTGATGTGGGGACTTGAAGAAGTCTTCACATCGTGGGCGCACCTGGCCCCGGGCGCGCGGTCGGTCTAGACCTCGATCTGCGTCTCGACGCGCTTGAGCTGATGGCGGGCCATGGCCAGGTTCGAGCGGGCCCGGTCGAGGACGAGGTACAGGAACAGGCCGTTGCCGCCGCGTCCGGTGACCGGACGAATGAGGTGCAACTGGCTCTCCAGCGTGATCAGGATGTCCTCGATCCGGCTCTGGAGACCCAACTGCTCCATGGCCCGCAGCTTGGCCCGGACGACATCGGTGTTCCCGGCGGCGGCGACCGTCAGGTCCAGGTCCTTGCCCCCGCCCAGGGTGCCCAGGGCCATCCCGCTGCTGTGGTCCACCACAGCCGCGCCCAGGGCCCCCTCGACCCCCGTCATCAACTCCTTCAGTGACACGTCCACACTCGCCACAGCGCCTCCCCTTCGGTCAGTGCGGCGGAGCGATCGGCTCTCGCCCCGCCCGGTGGTCGCACCGTAGGTACTCGGCGGGGTCGTCGGGGGCGCGTCTCCAGGACTGACGGATGCTGAGCGACTTGTGACCTCGGGAGGCGGCAGGCTGACCGCTCCTTGTCCCTTCGCGCACCTCTGTCTGCCCGACGAGAAGGGAAGGCCGCGCCGGGGTCGGCCCGGGAAGGGGCGCGTCAGGCGATGGAGGCCGAAAGGATGGCCGACACCGCCAGATTGCAGGACGCCGTCACCCAGACCGCCGGGTGGTGCTCCGCCTCGACCAGCGTCACGCCCAGACGGCCCGGCGTGATCAGGTCCACCACGAGGAAGGCCAGGGCCATCATCACCAGGCCCAGCACACCGAACGCGGCGGTCGACGCGAGCCCCTTGCCGAAGTTGTCGTAGGTCGTCCAGATGGACGTGAAGACGATGCCGCCGACACCGAGCAGCGCCGAGCTGAGCAGCACGGCGGCGTTGCGGTTGCGCTCCTCCCAGATGAGCCGGCCGAGCTTTCCGGGCGTCAGCACGTCGATCAGGACGATGCCGAGGACCAGCAGGACCAGGCCGAGGGCGCCGTAGGCACCGGCCCGGCCGAGTCCGTTGACGATGTCGCTCATGGGGTGGCCGGCTCCGAACTGTGAGGGATCGTGAATGATCGCGGTCAAGGCGATGCAAAATCTAACGCACCGGTTCGACGCCTCGACAACGCCCGTCCTCGACCGCCGCCTCCGGATGCGCTCAGCCGGTGTGCAGCGTCTGTCTGGCCAGCTCGTACGCCGGAACCATGGACCGGTGCTCCCCGATGTCCAGTCCGCCGAGGTGCAGGACGACCGGCCCCTGTGGCGTGGTGACGGCCAGGGCGCGCTCCTGTTTGGTCTCGTCCAGCATCTCGTTACGGGCGAGGTACTCCACCTCGGTGCCGCTGAGGCCGCCCGTGGTGAAGGCGCGGTACCGCTCCTTGCTCACCCCGTCCTCGGCGGCCAGGAATGCCTCCAGGACGCTCCGGGCGCTGTCGTCGCCCGGCCTCCCCGTCCACACCCGCAGAAAGCCGATGCTCCCCGCGGGCTTGGCGTCGATCTCGCAGGCCAGGGTGACCGGCCCCTGGTGCAGCGGTGCGTCGACGGCCTCCGCGCTCCACTTCTCGGCGATGTCGAAGGCGACGGGCAGTTCGCAGGCGGAGCCCTTCGCTCCGAGGGACCCGCCGCTGCGCACGGCCGGGGCCGCCGGCGCGGACGTACCCGCCGTGGCCTTCGCGTCGTCCCCGCCCTGCGGGGCGCAGGCCGCCAACACCCCGGCCAGTACCACGGCACATCCCGCGCGACGCCCAGCCGCACCTGCCCCCACCAGCACGTTCATCTCCCCTCGGAAACCCGGCGGGACAGACTAGCCGAGCCCCGGCGGGGCGCCGTTACCGGTTGATGTCGGCGGACATCCTGCGGTCGGGCTGCGCTGTACGGTCGGCCTCGTCCTGGACGAGGAGCGTGAGCAGGGACGCCACGGTCAGCCCGGCTTCGGCCGGATGGCGCAGCACCCTGCTGGGGTCGATCCGGTAGGTGTTGCTGCGGCCCTCTCGGGTGTGGGAGAGGTAGCCGTCCTGCTCCAGATCGGAAATGATCTTCTGTACGGCCCGCTCGGTGAGCCGGCAGCGTGCGGCGATGTCGCGGATACGGACGTTGTGGTCGTCGGCGATGGCGGCCAGTACACGGGCGTGGTTGGTCAGGAACGTCCACCCGTTGTGTGGCTCGGGAACTCCCTCCATGGGAGGATTGTACGGCCGATCATTCCTGTATTCAAAAACCGGAAGCAGATTTCATGTATATCTTGACGTGTTACGGGTGGTGGGGTGAGGCTGGAAGCGACCACGCACTTCAATGACCGGGGAGGCGGTCATGCCGGAGCCTGCGTATGAGATGTCGCCCCGGGTGGAGGGCGCCTCAGAGGACGCGGCGGCTGGTAGCAACGCGGCGCGGCACGTGCCCTGCGCGCCCAAGATCGACATCAGACCCGACGGTGACCGCGTCACCATGGCCGTATGCGGGGAACTGGACCTGGACGCGGCCCAGGACCTGGAGCAGTCGCTGCGCCAGGCGCTCATCCGCTCCGTCCAGGGCGTGGACCTGGACCTGAGCCATGTCGCGTTCTGCGACTGCTCCGCGCTCAACGTCATGCTCGGGCTGCGCGCCCGCGCCCTGCGGGAGGGGAAGACGCTCGTCGTCCGCGACGCCGGCCCCGCGGTCGAACGCCTGCTCACCCTGACCGGCACCGTGTCGTTGTTCGCTCCCACGGACGTCGACGCCGACGACGCCGGGGAGGCTTGGAACCCCACCGACCTCGACGAGAGCGAGGACGAGAGCATGTTGCAGGACCTGCGGATCGAAGTCGTCCAGCTCCGGCGCGCGATGCAGACCCGGCCGACCATCGACCTGGCCCGGGGCATCCTGATGGCCTCCTTCGGTCTCAGGCCCGAGGACGCCTGGGAGGTCCTGGTCACGGCGTCCCAGAACTCCAACACCAAGCTCCACCACCTCGCCCGCGACCTGGTCGCCACCGTCGGGGGAGAGGCGCTGAGCGAGCCCCTGCAGAAGCAGGTCTCCGCGGCGGTCGCCAAGGTCAGCGCGGGCGCGTCGGTGTCCTAGGACGGCGGGCCGCCGGCTGTGGTTGTGCCGTCGTTCGTTTAGGGCCCGCGTCCCCGGTTCACCCGGTGGTGCAGCAGAGGAATCGAGCACGGCGCGGGGAGGAGAAACGCCATGAGTGGAGAGCAGAAGGCCAAGGCCAAGATGGAACAGGCAAAGGGCAAGGCCAAGGAAGCGGCCGGTCGCGCGACGGGCAACGAGCGCATGACGGCCGAGGGCCGGGCGGAACAGGCCAAGGGCGACGTCCGCCAGGGCAAGGAGAAGGCGAAGGACGCCTACCGACGCTGAGCGCCCCCGAGCGAGCGGCTCGCACAGGGACCGGGCGGCCGGGCTGTCCCACAGCCCGGCCGCCCGGTCACGTTCTGCCGCGGCCCGTTCAGGGCCGCCTCACCGGCGCCGGTCGGCCGCCGACGACCCCTGCCGGCGGAAGGCCCAGTCCAACGTCGGCTCCATGACGGGGCGGAAGAGGCGTCGCACCGGCGGCGTGCACAGCACCGTCATGACCGCCGCGGCGATCAGGGTGACCGTGATCTCCCCGAGCGGCTCGTGGAACCAGCCGTGGTCCGACCAGTGCCAGTGGTTGGCGGCCTGGATGGCGAAGCCGTGCAGCAGATAGCCGTACAGCGTGCCCGCGCCCAGCGCCGTGAACCACATGGCGCGCCTCGGCACCAGGGCCAGGAAGCAGGCGACCAGCACGACCGAACAGCCGAAGATGGCCAGCGTCATGACGGGCCCGGACCAGGCCGGCGCGGCGAGCTGCTGCGCGCTGCTGCGGTGGAAGAACCAGGCGTAGTTCATCCGCGGGACCGCCCAGTAGGCCACGACCGTGGCGCAGAGCAGGACGGGCAGGGCCAGCAGTCGCACCTCACGGCGGCGCAGCAGCTCGAAGTGGTGCGGTTTCAGGCACAGCCCGAGTACGAAGTAGGGCAGGAACTGAAGAACGCGCTGCAGATCCAGGTCGTCGCCGATGGACGGCGTCACACTGGCCAGCATCGCGATGGCGAGGGCCAACGGCAGGGGCCGGCGTACCGCGTTCCACAGCGGAGTGGTCAGCCGCCAGATGAACAACGCCGCCAGGAACCAGGTCAGATACAGCGGATCCAGCAGGGTGATCTGCCGCTCCGGCTCGTTGTCGCTCCACCGGGTGAAGAAGGTGTACGCCACCTCGAAGACCACGTACGGCACGACGACGCCCGACACCAGCCGCTTGATGCGCCCCGGGCTCGCGTCGAAGCTCCGGGAGAAGTAGCCGGAGATCACGATGAACGCCGGCATGTGGAAGGCGTAGACGAACATGTAGAGCGCGGTCACCGTCCGGCTCTCGGACCGCAGCGGCTCCCAGGCGTGCCCGATCGCCACCAGCACGATCGCCAGATACTTGGCGTTGTCGAAGAAGGCGTCTCTCTGCTTGCCCGGCTCGGCGGCCCGCCCGGCCTGCGCCGAGTCGGCCTCCGCGGGCGGCGGAGCCTGCCCGGGTATGCGCTTGAGCAGCGATTGCTGCGTGATTCCTTCCTGATGGAACCCAGACAGAGCAGAACACCTCTAACGGAAGTTGCCTATGTGACCCGTGTGTCGGGCGTGTGGGCCACCGTAGCGACGGCTGCGCAGGCCCGTAAACCTGGACGGTCCTGATGTGACCCGCATGGCACCGCGTCCGTCAGTCGGGCGCGGTGAGCAGTCCGTGGACCGCCGCCGCCGACTCCTCCGGACTGGTGCGCCCGGTGACGGACACCTCCAGGTACCGGGTACCGCTCGCCGCGTGCCGTGAACGCACCGCGGGCGCGCTCTCCGCGGCGCACGGGACTATCACCACCACCCCGTTGCGCGCGAGCACCTCGGCCACCAGGCCCAGACGGCCCGGGTCGGCACACAGGTCGTCGTACCGGTCGAGCACCTCCACCCGCCGCCGCTCGGCCTGGAGCCGTTCCGCCAGCGCGTAGGCGGCTGCCAGGCGGTCGGCGGTCGGCCGGCCGGTCACCCACACCGTCGCTCCCGGGCAGGTGCAGCGGCACCTCGGATCACTCAACTCGGGTATCCCCAGGTACGGGCGATGTCGCGCAGCGCCGGAGGAACGTCGGCCGGATCGGGGAGCGGCCGGGCCTTCTGGACCCTTCCGGACTTGATGGTGTCGCTCCAGTCGCCGATGAACGGCACGAACGGACCGTGATCGACCCTCCGGTAGTCCAGCATGCGGGGCGTCCACTCCACGCCGAGGAACGCGCATATCTCCTGGGTGACCTCGACGGGTCGCTCGGTGAGTTCCTCGTAGCGGACGGTCAGTCCGGGCAGCGCGGTGCGGGCCGCCTCGACCGCCTCCACGTACCCGAGCACCTCGCGCACGGTCGCCTCCGGATCCCGGTCCGGACGGCCCGCGATGAGCGAGTCGACCATCGACGCCGGATGGCGCAGCAGGAAGATGTACCGCGCCCGCGGCCAGCCCTCGTGCAGCCGCTCCCACACCGCGGCATTGCCCGGTGTCTTGTCCACGATGATCTGCTTCCCGCTGCGCACCAGCTCCCGGTGCAGGATCCGGTCCCACAGCAGGAACTCCAACTCCCGCTGATCGAGGTCGAGTTCGCTCATCGCCTTCTTCGTGTACGGCTTGCCGAGACCGACGGTCAGCGTGCGCAGGTGCATCTCGTGCGGGGCACGGATCCGGGGGTGGCTGTTGAGCAGTACCCGCAGGAGCGTGGAGCCCGAGCGGACGGAGGAGAGGACGAACACCGGGTCCGGTACGAGCCGGTGGGCCGACCGCGGAACGGGGCGCACGACCCGCTTCCGGATCCGCCGTCGGATCCCGCGGGCCACGCGACGGACCTCCAGGCCGCTCCAGTCCATGACGCACGCCTCCCTGCTCACCGTACGCGCAGCACTTTTCCTCCCGTTGACGTCCCTTGACCCTACCGCTGTTGAACCGTGGACCAGTCATGGCCGACGCCTGGGAATTCCGTGAGAAAAGAGCGGGGTGGAGATCACCGGAGGCAACGAGCCCGGCTTGCGGCGACCGGGTTCGCCACGGCAGGGTGGGGTCGTGTGGCAACCCTGCTGATCGTGCACCACACGCCCTCACCCAACTGCCAGGCCCTCCTCGAGGCGGTCGTCTCCGGAGCGACCGCACCCGAGATCGAGAACGTACGGGTGGTGCGGCGCGCGGCGCTCGCCGCGACCGCCTCCGACGTCCTGGCCGCCGACGCCTACCTGCTCGGCACCCCGGCGAACCTCGGCTACATGTCCGGCGCCCTCAAGCATTTCTTCGACCAGGTCTACTACCCGTGCCTGGACGCCACGCGGGGCCGCCCCTTCGGCTACTACGTGCACGGCGGCAACGACGTCACGGGAGCGGTGAAGTCCGTCGAGACCGTCACCACCGGTCTCGGCTGGCGGCGCGCCGCCGATGCCGTGACGGTGACCGGCGAGCCGGACCGGGCCGACGTCGAGGCGTGCTGGGAACTCGGGGCGACGCTCGCGGCCGGGCTGATGGACTGAGGGCCACTGTGGGCGAGAGCACTTGGCCAGGTGCCGCGGGCACTGTTTCGCGCGGGGGAGGGGACATTACCGTGAGAGAGGTATTCCCGCCCCACCTCAAGCAGCTCGGACGGCCTGCCTGTGCTCTCGGACTTCTCCTCGCTCATCGCGGCGACCGCCCGATGGCTGACGTGCGCGTTTCCGCCGAGCGGCGGAGCGCTGGCCGCCGCCCTGTGCGACGTCCAGGCGCGTCAGGCCGTCACGGTCGCCGCCTGGCTGCGCTATCCCACGCCGATGGACGCGGCCCTTGCAGCCATGGCCGGGCCCGGCGGCTCCGCCCGGCTCGACTGGACCACCGGCGCGGACGGGGCGGCGGAGTCGGACCCCGAGGGGCAGGCCTGGCGGACGTGGGTGGACGAGGTCGTGGCGAGCTGGGCCGCCTGCCTGCTGACCGACCCGGAGCTGGCCGGCGTGGCGGCGGCAGCGGTGCGTGACACCGGCCATGCCGAGGCGACGCCGGTGGAGTTCCGGCGCCTGCTTGCGCCGGACGAGACCGACCGGCGGGCCGCGGCTCTCCTGCGCCACCCCGATCTGCTGGCGCCGGTCGCCGACCTGCACCGGGACCTCCTGGTCGACCGGCTCGGCGCGGGAGAACCGCAGGCGGCCTGAGCCGGGGGTTTAGCCCTGGCAGGAGACCACAGGCGGCCTGAGCCCGGGCTTCACCCCTGGCGGGAGACCGCAGACGGCCTGAGCCCGGGCTTCAGCTCTTCTTCCCGCGGCCGGTCAGCGCGTCACGCAGCCGGTCGACGAGTCCGGCGCCGGGGGCCAGCATCTTGTTGGCCGGCGGCCGGTCCGGGGCCGAGGGGTGCGGGCGCGTCGGCGCCACCTTCTTCGCCTGTCGCACCTTGTCGCCCAGGGAGTCGAGCGTCTCGGGGGTGCACGCCGAGCGCAGTTGCGGGAAGAGGTTGCGCTCCTCGTCGGCGACATGGGTGCGGATCTCGCTCATGAGCCGGTTGATGAGCCGGTCGAACTCGGGATCGCCGGCGTCGCACCCCTCCAGGTCCTTCATGATCAGCTCGGCCTTGGAGTGGTCTTCTATCTCCTTGTCGGCCAGCCTGTCCCCGTCGGGGAGGTGCTCGCGCACGGCCGGGTAGAGATAGGCCTCCTCGGCGACCGAGTGCCGCACCAGCTCCATGGTGGCCTGGTCGGCGTAGAGCTTGCGGTCCTCGTGGCCGCTCGGCAGCCCGGCGATCTTGCCGAACAGCTCCTCGACCTCTCGGTGGTCGGTCATGAGCTCGTCGATGACGTTTCCGCCGTGTCCCATATCAGTACCTCCAGCCTGAAGGCGGCGGCCAGGGTACGGATCCGCCGCGGGCGCCGAGTGCCCGCGGTGGGCGCGGACTAACCCGGGGCACGGACGTGGGCGGGCGGCGGCGGAAGCTCCGCCGCCGCCCGCCCGGCGCCTGCGCGGATCAGACCGCCGGAGCCGGGTACGTCGGGTACTCCACGCCGGAGACGTACTGGACGACCCGGATGACCTGGCAGGAGTAGCCGAACTCGTTGTCGTACCAGAGGTAGAGGATGGCGTTGTCGCCCTCGACCTTGGTGGCGCCTGCGTCGACGATCGAGGCGTGACGCGAGCCGATGAAGTCGTTCGAGACCGCGTCGGGGGCGGTGATGAAGTCGATCTGACGCTTGAGCGGCGAGGTCAGCGACACGTTGCGCAGGTAGTCCAGGACCTCCTCGCGGCTGGTCTCGCGCCCGAGCTGAAGGTTCAGGATCGCGATCGAGACGTCCGGCACCGGGACCCGGATCGAGCTGCCGGTGATCTTCGCCTTGAGGTCCGGCAGCGCCTTGGCGACGGCGGAGGCCGCGCCGGTCTCCGTGATGACCATGTTCAGCGGCGCCGAACGGCCACGGCGGTCCGACTTGTGATAGTTGTCCAGCAGGTTCTGGTCGTTGGTGAACGAGTGGACGGTCTCCACGTGCCCGCGCAGCACCCCGTACTCGTCGGCCATCGCCTTCAGCGGCGGCACGATCGCGTTGGTGGTGCAGGACGCGCAGGACAGGACCTGCTCGTCCGGCTTGATCGTGTCGTGGTTGACGCCGTGCACGATGTTCGGGACGTCGCCCTTGCCCGGCGCGGTCAGAACGACCTTGTCGACACCGGGACGCAGGTGCTGGGACAGCCCCTCGCGGTCCCGCCACTTGCCGGTGTTGTCGATGAGGATGGCGTCCTTGATGCCGTACGCCGTGTAGTCGATCTCCGACGGGTCCCCCGCGTAGATGACCTTGATCTCGTTGCCGTTGGCGATGATCGTGCTGTTCGCCTCGTCGACCGTGATCGTGCCCTGGAACTGGCCGTGGATGGAGTCCCGGCGCAGCAGCGAGGCGCGCTTGACGAGATCCTGCTCGCCACCGCCCCGCACGACGATGGCGCGCAGCCGCAGCCCGTTGCCCGAGCCGGCCTTCTCGATGAGCAGGCGGGCGACCAGACGACCGATGCGCCCGAAGCCGTAGAGGACGACGTCGCGGCCCTCGCTGCGCTCGATCTTGTTGGCGCCGGTGGCACCGGCCACCGCCTCGGCGGTGAACTCCGCCACCGACAGGCCCCGGTCGTCCGACTGGTACGTCGCGGCCAGCATGCCGATGTCGATCTGGGACGGGCCGAGGTCGAGAGCGGTCAGCGCCTTGAGGAAGGGCAGCGTGTCGGTGACCGACAGTTCCTCACCGGCGATCTGGCGGGCGAACCGGTGGGTCTTGAGGATGCTCACCACCGACTTGTTCACCAAGGAGCGGCTGTGCAGCAGGACCGTGACGTCCCGCTCGCGGTGCAGTTTCCCGATGATCGGGATCATCGACTCCGCGATCTCCTCGCGGTTCTTCCAGTTGGTGAACGAGTCGTCGTTGACAGTCACAGAGAAGTCTCTTTCGAGCTAGAGGGTGCTCATATGCTAACCGCCCATGTCGAGAGCCTGTCAGGGGGGCCCGGTGACTGCGACGAGCACCACAGGCGACGCGGACGACCGCGCCGGAGGGGGAACTCGTGGTCGTCGTGCCACCACGTCCGCAACGGCGTGCCGCGGGCGGTGAACGCCCCGGGCGTCGCGGCCGCCGTGCCGACGGGGGCGAGGGCCCCGACGCCACGTCGGCTCCGGGCCGGGCGTTTGCCGCTGCGCGGCCCTGCTCGACCGGAGCAAGGCCGACGTGGCCGGCCCGCTGCGCGTGCGCCGGGGCCGGCCCGGCTCTCGGGTGAGGGCTCTCCGGTCTGTGCACCCCGCTGAACGGGCAGAAGGTCATCATCGCCGGGGAGGGCGCAGTCGCCCACGACCTGTTCGGCCCGGCCATGTCCTTGCCCCGGCACACACCGACAAGCCACCCCCGTACCAGTACCCGAGGACATTCGATGACCTTTGACGTGCCCGAAACGTGGCCGGCCCCGCAGCCGCCTGGTGGAGCGACGCGGTGGTCTACCAGATCTACCCCCGCAGCTTCGCCGACTCCGACTCCGACGGCATCGGGGACCTGCCCGGCATCGTCGAGCGCCTCGACTACCTGGCCCAGCTGGGGGTCGACGTGCTGTGGCTCTCCCCGGTCTACCCCTCACCGCACGACGACAACGGCTACGACATCAGCGACTACCAGGACATCGATCCGCTCTTCGGCACACTGGCCGACTTCGACCGGCTCCTGGAGGCCGTGCACGGACGCGGCATGAAGCTCGTGATGGACCTGGTCGTCAACCACACCAGCGACGAACACGCCTGGTTCACCGCCTCCCGCGACGGCGGCCCGACCGGCCCCCGGCGGGACTGGTACATCTGGCGCCCGCCGCGCGAGGGCATGCAGCCCGGCACCCCCGGCGCGGAGCCCAACAACTGGGAGTCGTGGTTCTCCGGCCCCGCCTGGACCTTCGACGAGGCGTCCGGCGAGTACTACCTGCACACCTTCTCCCGCAAGCAGCCCGACCTGAACTGGGACAACCCCGAGGTCCGCCGGGCCGTGCACGCGATGATGCTCTGGTGGCTCCAGCGGGGCGTCGACGGCTTCCGCATGGACGTCATCAATCTGATCTCCAAGGACCCGGCCCTGCCCGACGGGATCGTCCCCGAAGGCAGCCGCTACGGCTTCGGCCACCCGTACTACGTCTGCGGGCCCCGCATCCACGAGTACATCGCCGAGATGCACCGCGAGGTCTTCGCCCGGCACCCGCGCCGGCTGCTCACGGTCGGCGAGATGCCCGGGGTGACCGTGGAGGAGGCCAAGCTCTTCACCGACCCCGCCCGCCGGGAACTCGACATGGTCTTCCAGTTCGAGCACGTCGGCCTGGACCAGGGCCCCGGCGGCAAGTTCGACGCCCGCCCCCTGCGGCTGACCGACCTCAAGGCCAGCCTCGGCCGCTGGCAGACCGGCCTCGCGGAGACCGGCTGGAACAGCCTGTACTGGAACAACCACGACCAGGCCCGCGTCGTCTCCCGCTTCGGCGACGACAGCCCCGCCCACCGCGACCGCTCGGCCAAGCTGCTGGCCACCGTCCTGCACCTGCACCGCGGCACCCCGTACGTCTACCAGGGCGAGGAACTGGGCATGGCCAACGCCCCGTTCGCCTCGATCGACGACTTCCGTGACATCGAGTCGCTCAACCACCACCGCGAACAGAGCGCCCTCGGCACGGCCGGCGAGACGATCCTGGACGGGCTGCGGCGCCGCAGCCGGGACAACGCCCGCACCCCGATGCAGTGGGACGCCGGCGAGCACGCCGGATTCACCACGGGCACGCCGTGGATCGCGGTCAACCCCGATCACACGACCGTCAACGCCAAGGCCCAACTCGCCGACCCGGACTCGGTCTTCCACTACTACCGCCGCCTGATCGAGCTGCGCCACACCGAACCCGCCCTCACCCACGGCGACTTCCACATGCTCCACCCGGAGCACGAACAGCTCTACGCCTTCACCCGCCACGACCCGGCCACCGGCACCGAACTGCTGGTCCTGGCCAACTTCGGCGGCACCACCCTCACCGTCGACCTGCCCGACGGCTGGGACCACAGCGACACCCTCATCGCCAACCTCCCCGCCACCTCACCCCTCACGAGCCCGCACACCCTGCGGCCGTGGGAAGCACGGGTCCACCGCCGCACCCGCTGACGCCGGCCCTGTCGGTGATGCGGGGCCAGTCCACCAGCGACCCCGCGGCCGGCTGCCAACTCGGCGGCCACCACCTGGTCCTGGGCGGCCGGGCTCCACGCGGCCTGAGCCGAGCCGTCGGTGCCGTCAGTCGTCGAACCGGTGACGGGCGGCCTCGATGTGGCCGAGGTACCGCTGGGTCCAGCCGCACATGCTGTCCACCGTCGCGCGCAGCGCCCGGCCCGGTTCGGTGAGCGTGTACTCGACCCGCGGCGGCACGGTCGGGTGCACCTCGCGCGACAGCAGGCCGTTGCGCTCCAGCATGCGCAGGTTCTGGGTGAGCATCTTGTGGCTGATGCCCGCTACCTCGTCGCGCAGCTCACTGAACCGCAGAGTGCTGTCACCGAGCGCCTCGATGATCAGGAACGCCCACTTGTTGGCGACGTCCGAGAAGATCTCCCGGGCGAGGGAGTCCGCGCGCCGCAGATCCGCGTCCTCGGGCAAGCCCCCGAGCTGCTTGGTCACCATCAGGTTCCCCAGTCACCGAAAAGTGCGTTCTTCCATGTCATCGCACACTCTCCTACGGTTCCTGAGTAACCACAAGAGAGGAATGGCACGGCATGAGCATCACTCTGTTGAACCCCGGCGAACTGCCCACCGTCGACGTCTACCGGCAGGTGGCGGTCGCCTCCGGCACGCGGCTGGTCTTCGTCGCCGGTCAGGTCGCCTGGGACGCCGAGGGAGCGACGGTCGGCGAAGGCGACCTCGCCGCGCAGGTCGAGCAGTGCTACCGCAACATCGGCACCGCCCTGGCAGCGGCCGGCGGCTCCTTTGACGACGTCGCGAAACTGACCGTCCACGTGGTGGATTGGACCCCCGACAAGATGCCGCAGCTCCTGGAAGGCATCTCCCGGGCATCCGCGAAGCTGGGCGTCACGCCGGTCCCGCCGGCCACGCTGCTGGGCGTGGCCGCACTGGACGTCCCCGAGCATCTGGTGGAGATCGAGGCGATCGCGGTGCTGGACTGAGCACGGCGACGCCCCGATCACCGTCCCCAGCGGCTTCCGCTCCTACGCCTGCGACAACGCCGTGGGCGGCTCCTCCACCATCCGCCACCTCTACGGCGACGCCGCCGACCTCACCGGATCCCCGGCCCCTGTGCCGCCACGCCCAACAGTCCCGCACCCACGGCTACTCGCACATCCCGGCCCGGTCCACCCCGGCCACAACGACCACACCCACCGGGCGTTCGCCCCGTCACCGTACTGGTCCGCCCCGACCTGCGGAAGCTGGCCGACCGGACACCGAACCCGTGGCGGTCCGATCCCTCGAGGGGCGAACTCACCCCTGTACCGGCAATCTTGAGGTCGTCCTCGCCCCAGGACGAGGACCGCACCTGTCGGCCGACCGCCGGGCAGGAACGAAGTGCTCGGGCACGGCCCAGGCGCGAGGCCGGGGGGCCGGTGTCCGAGAGGTCGGCCGGCACGGTCGTTCACCCTGTCAGGAAGTGGCGGACGTCCGCCGCGAGGGCCGACAGCTGCTCGCCGGCCTCCAGCCATGTGGTCACCGAGGCGGTCCAGCCGCCGGCGGCCCGTGGCCAGGGGCGCAGGGTCCAGGTCAGGCCGACGTGACCGCCGTAGTGGTGCACGGCGGACACGGCAAGGTCCCGGTCGTCGGTCTGCCAGGTGCGCTCGCCGTCCCACCCCCGGAACGCCCCGGCCAGCTCCTCCAGAAAGGCCGCCAGATCGCCGGTCCCGACCCAGGCCACCACCTCGTCGACACGGGCGGTCAGGCCCGGAGCCCGGACCTCGACCGCGTAGTGCACGGAATCCTCGTCGAGGGCGAACCGGTCGCAGAAGCGCACACCG
The DNA here is from genome assembly GCF_014596915.1 of Streptomyces sp. TRM68416. Lineage (GTDB taxonomy): Bacteria > Actinomycetota > Actinomycetes > Streptomycetales > Streptomycetaceae > Streptomyces. The sequence goes on along the minus strand of NZ_JACVWU010000030.1, from coordinate 3,330 downwards.
ACGAGCGGGTTCTCCAGGCAGCCGACGGTCAGCACCGGCTGCCTGTCGGCGGGTTCGTCCGGTGCAGAGGCCATGGGTGAACGCTAGGGCAGCGCCAGGCCCTCCGGGGCTCCGGGTCGGCTCCGTGCACGGAACGTACGGCGGTAGGTGTCCGGAGACACGCCGACCGTGCGGTTGAAGTGGCGGCGCAGGGTCGTCGCCGTACCCATGCCGGTGGCGGCCGCGACGGCTTCGACACTGTCGTCGGTGGTCTCCAGCAACTCCTGCGCGCGGCGGATGCGTTGGACCAGGAGCCACTGGAGAGGGGTGGTGCCGGTCACCGACCTGAAGTGACGGCCCAGGTGGCGCGAGCTCATCCGCGCCCGCCGGGCCAGGTCCTCCACGGTCAGCGGCTGGTCGAGCCGTTCGAGGACCCAGGGGAGCAGCTCGGCGAGCGGATGGTTGCCCGGAGCGGGTACCGGCGTGGTGACGAACTGGGCCTGGCCACCGTCCCGGTGGGGCGGCACGACCAGCCGGCGGGCGACCGCGTTGGCCACGGACGAGCCGCGGTCGAGACGGACCAGGTGCAGGCAGAGATCCATGGCGGCGGCCTTGCCCGCCGAGGTGAGCACGCTGCCCTCGTCGACGTACAGGACGTCCGGGTCCACCGTCACCCGCGGGTGGCGCTCGGCCAGAGCCCGGGTGTGCGCCCAGTGGGTCGTCGCGCGCCGCCCGTCGAGCAGACCGGCGGCGGCCAGCACGAACGCCCCCGTGCACAGGGAGGCCACGCGCGCGCCCGCCTCGTGCGCGGCGCGCACCGCGTCGACCAGGTCCGCGGGCGGATCCACCTCGACATCGGCCCACCCGGGGACGATCACGGTGTCGGCGTGCGGCAGCCGGTCGAGACCGTGATCGACCTCCAGCAGGAACCGGCCGACCCGCACGACCCCCGGCCCGCACACGGCGACGCGGTACCACGGCCCGGCCACACCGTCCGGGGCGGCACCGAACACCTCCTGGGCCAAGGACAGTTCGAAGTGCAGCATGCCTTCGGTGACGGCCAGCGCGACAGTGTCCACGTCCGGAATTGTACGAGTGCTGTCGTTCCGGACACTCGTACGCGGCGTGAGATCCCGGAAGGATGCTCATCACGGACCGCAGCAGATCATTCGCGTACGGGGGAGAACCCATGGGATCGCAGCAGAGGGTGGCCGTGTTCGGCGCCTACGGGCACACCGGCCGCTTCGTGGTGGCACACCTGCACGAACGCGGATTCGTCCCGGTACTCGTCGGCCGGGACACCGAGAAGCTGAAGGCCATGGCCGCCACCGAACCCACCTGGGACGTCTCCCCGGCCGCCGCCGACGACCCGGCCGCCCTCGACAACGCCCTGTCCGGCGCGGCCGCCGTGATCAACACCGCGGGCCCCTTCGCCACGACCGCCGCCCCCGTGATCGAGGCGGCCCTGCGCGCCGGCATCCCCTACGTCGACGTCGCGGCCGAGATCGAGGCCAACGCCGACACGTTCGCGCACTTCACCGACCGCGCCCGCACCGCCCGGGCCGTGATCGTCCCCGCGATGGCCTTCTACGGCGGCCTCGGCGACCTCCTGGCGACCACCGCGGCGGGCGACTGGACGACGGCCGACGAGGCGCACATCGCGTACGGCCTCAGCAACTGGCACCCCACCGCCGGGACGCGCGCCGCCGGCGCGGTCTCCCACCGGCGGCGCGGCGGTCGGCGCGTCCGCTTCACGGGCGGCCGGCTCCAGTACCACCACGACGACCTGCCCACCCTTGACTGGCCCTTCCCCGACCCGATGGGACCGCGGCCCGTCGTCGGCGAGTTCACCATGGCCGACGTCGTCACCGTGCCCAGCCACCTGTCCGTCCCCGAGGTCCGCACCTACATGACGGTCGAGGCGGCCCGCGACCTGGCGGCGCCGGACACCCCGCCCCCGGCCCCGGCCGACGCGCACGGGCGGTCCGCGCAGACCTTCCTGGTCGACGTCGTCGTACGCTCCGGCGGCCGCGAACGCCGCGCCGTGGCAAGGGGACGGGACATCTACGCCGTCACCGCCCCCCTCGCCGTGGAAGCCGTCGACCGCATCCTCACCGGCCGGACCAGGACCTTCGGCGTGGCCTCCGCCGGCAAGATCTTCGACGCCCCAGACTTCCTGCGCGCGCTGTCCCCGCACATCTCCCTGGAGCTGCTGTAGCCGTCAGGACCCGCCCGGCACCGTGCCGGCGACGCCACCAGGAAGAAGGGGGCCGTCGCGACGCTGCCGGCAGGCCTGGCCGGCGTCGTCGTGGGCACGCTGAACCTGGCCCTCGCCGACGGCGGCCCCGGCACCGGCAACGGAGTGATCGGCGGCGCCATGGCCGTGGTGCTCGGGCTCATTGCCACCGCACTCGGCCGCCAGGCCCTCGCCCGCTCCCGCCGCTCAGGGCAGTCGGTCGGGGTCTGACGGCCGCCGCGACGGCGACGGGACCGCTGCGCCCCCAGCAGGGCCGAAAAGCTTTTCGTGCCGCAGGGGAAGCGCCTTAGTGTGGCGCGGTGACGACTCAGGTGATCATTCTCAATGGTGGTTCGAGCTCCGGGAAGTCCGGGATCGTGCGGTGCCTGCAGTCCGTACTGCCGGATCCGTGGCTGGCGTTCGGGTGTGACTCGTTCGTCGATGCCCTGCCGGCGAGGATGCAGGGGGCGGACGGCGGCATCGTGTTCGACCCGGACGGCGGCGTGAGCGTCGGGGCGGACTTCCGCGCCCTGGACGAGGCCTGGGCAGAGGGCATCGCCGCGATGGCCCGCGCGGGCGCCAGGATCGTCATCGACGACGTCTTCCTCGGTGGAGCCGCGTCCCAGCAGCGCTGGCAGAAGGCCCTGGACGGGCTGCCCGTCCTGTGGGTCGGAGTCCGCTGCGACAGCGACGGTCGCCGCCGGCCGGGAGATCGCACGAGGCGACCGAGTGAGGGGGATGGCCGCGATGCAGGCGGACATGGTGCACGAGGGCGTGACCTACGACCTGGAAGTGGACACGACCCACACCGAGTCCCTGGAATGCGCACGCATCATCGCCGCCCACGCGGTCTGAGCCGACCCGATGCCCGACGCAGCCCCCTGACCGGCGGCAGATCCGTCCACTACCCGTCCCAGCGGGCCACCAGGCCGGACCATCCCCTCCGTCGGACTGGTTACCGACCGCCCAGACCTCGCCCGGCGCACGCAGGACGACCCGGTACAGGTGCGCGCACGTGGCCGACAGCGGGCCCAGCCACCGCCGGCGCCGCCCGTCCCCGTACAGCAGACGCACGGCGCTGCCCCGGCTGCCGGGCGGTCGGGCCCGACCGCCTC
>NZ_JACVWU010000003.1 GCF_014596915.1 Streptomyces sp. TRM68416 | reverse complement strand
CTCGTCACGCGCGGCACCGATGTGCCCTCGGCGGCAGCGGGTGCCGCGGTCACCCTGCCGGTGGCGGTCTTCCTGCTCACCACGTGGGCCGTACACATCCCCACCAGCAGAGCACGGTCGAGCAGCTCGCGTATCCCGGTGCCGCGATCGCTGTCCTGGCGGCCGTCCGGTTCCCGGCACCGGCACTGGTCACCGGTCTGCTGGCTGCGGCCCTGGTCGTCGTTGTCACGGTGGCCGACCGGACCGGGCGGGAGAGACACTGAGGCGAAGAGCAACTGCGCGCACGAAACGAGTTCGTCCGCGCAGCTGTGTACGCCCCTTGGTCAGCTCGGCATCCGTGGCGGTCAGGCCGTGTGCAGGGCGGAGCGCAGGGTGTCGGCGGCCAGCGTGATGGCGGCCTCGGCGGCGTGGGTCTCGCGCAGCGCGTTGAGCGTCACGAAGTCGTGGATGATGCCCTGGAAACGGATCGCGGTGACCGGGACCCCGGCCGCGCGGAGCTTGCCGGCGTACGCCTCGCCCTCGTCGCGCAGGACGTCGGCCTCGGCGGTGATGACCAGGGCCGGGGGCAGGCCGGTGAGCTGCTCGGTGGTGGCGCGCAGCGGGGAGGCGGTGATCTGGGCGCGCTCGGCCTCGTCGGTCGTGTACTGGTTCCAGAACCACTGCATGCCGTCGCGGCGCAGGAAGTAGCCGGTGGCGAACTGGTGGTAGGAGCCGGTGTCGAAGCTCGCATTGGTGACCGGGTAGAACAGCACCTGCTGCACCAGCGGGATACCGCCGCGTTCCTTGGCCATCAGCGTCAGCGCGGCGGTCATGTTGCCGCCGACCGAGTCACCCGCGACGGCGATGCGAGCGGGGTCCAGGCCCTTGGTCGCGCCCTGCTGGACAACCCACTGCGCGATCGTGAAGTTCTGCTCGATGGCGACCGGGTAGCGGGCCTCGGGTGAGAGGTGGTACTCGGGGAAGACCACGGCGGCGCCCGCGCCGACGGCGAGTTCCCGCACCAGACGGTCATGGGTGTGGGCGTTGCCGAAGACCCAGCCCGCCCCGTGGATGTAGATGATCACCGGCAGGGTGCCCTCGGCACCGGCGGGCTTGACGATCCGCGCACGGACGCTTCCCGTCGGCCCGCCCGAGACAGTGATCCACTCCTCGTCGACCGCGGGTTTGTCGGTCTCACCGGCCTGCACCTCGTCGACGGCCTTGCGCCCTTCCGCGGGGAGCAGTTCGAACAGGTAGGGAGGATGGGCGGTGGCCTCCGCGAAGGCGGCGGCCGCGGGTTCCAGGACCGGCTGAACCGGCCCGATGGCATCGGACATGGGAATCTCCTGGGTGCTTTCGGGCGCGCCGGCTCTTCCGGCGAAGGCACGTTAAGCCCTTCGGACACATGGGACTTGCCCTTGAGCGCACTGCTTCTGTCCTCGTAGCGCAGGACTGTTCTCACGCCTCGGAAGGACATTCGAGGAAGCGCTCGACGAGTGCGCGGTGAGGCAAACCGCTGTGCACTGGCAGGACATGGCGATGCATCCGTCGTGCCTATCGTGGTGGCGAAGCAACAGCGGTCCCCCGCCCTTCCACACAAGGCTCGGTTCGATGCGAGCAGACGGGTATTCGAGTGGGACTGCGTCACCGAAGTCCGCCGTTGCCGGCCATGACTTGGATTGAAGTCGTTTTCCCAGAGGGGTTCAAGAGATGTCGACAATGCCCGTCGGCGGGCTGGTTCCGCGCGCCATGGACAAAGCCGCAGACCTCGTCGTCCGCAACGCGAGAATCCACACCGGGGACCCGGCCCACCCGCAGGCACAGGCACTCGCCGTCTGCGACGGCGTCATCACGGTCGTCGGTGACGACAAGGACGTGGCTCCCCACGTCGGCACCGACACGAAGGTCGTCGACGCGCTGGGACGACGGGTGATACCCGGCCTCAACGACTCACACCTGCACGTGATCCGCGGGGGCCTGAACTACGTACTGGAGCTGCGCTGGGACGGTGTGCGCAGCCTGCGTCAGGGGCTGGCGATGCTGCGTGAGCAGGCCGCCCGCACCCCGAAGGGCCAGTGGGTCCGGGTGGTGGGGGGCTGGTCGGCCGAGCAGTTCGCCGAACGCCGGCTGCCGACCGTCGCCGAACTGAACGCCGCCGCGCCGGACACCCCGGTGTTCGTCCTGCACCTGTACCAGTCGGCCGTACTCAACCGTGCGGCGCTCAAGGCCGCCGGCTTCACCCGGGACACGCCCGACCCCAAGGGCGGCCAGATCGTGCGCAGCCGGGACGGGGAGCCGACCGGCATGCTGCTGGCCGCTCCCAGCGCCCTCATTCTCTACTCGACCCTGGCCAAGGCGCCGGTGCTGCAGAGCGAGGAGGACAAGAAGACCTCCACCCGACATTTCCTGCGCGAGTTGAACAGATTCGGACTGACGTCGGCGATAGACGCCGCAGGCGGATTCCAGAATTTCCCCGACAACTACGCCACCGTCATCGAACTGGCGAAGGCAGGCCAGCTCTCGCTGCGCATCGCCTACCATCTTTTCCCCCAGACGCCCGGCCAGGAGATCGACGACCTGGCCCGCTGGATCGATATGGTCCGCCCCGAGGACGGGGACGCATGGCTGCGCCTGAACGGCGCGGGTGAGAACCTCACCTGGTCGGCCGCCGACTTCGAGAACTTCATCCAGCCAGGTCCGGAACTCACCCCCGATTACGAGACGGAATTCGAGAAGGCCGTACGCCTCCTCATGGAGAACGGGTGGGGGTTCCGGCTGCACGCCACCTACGACGAAACCATCCGCCGTGACCTCGCGGTGTTCGAGAAGCTCGCCGCGGAAGGGCTCTTCCCCGCCGGGAACCGGTGGCTGTTCGACCACGCGGAGACCGTGTCCACCGAAAGCCTCGACCGCATCGCCGCCCTCGGCGGCGCGATGTCCGTGCAGAACCGTCTGTCCTTCCAGGGCGAGGCGTTCGTACGGCGTTACGGCCCTGGGGCGGCCGCGGACGCCCCGCCGGTCCGGGCCATGCTGGACCGCGGCCTGACCGTGGGCGCGGGCACCGACGCCACCCGGGTGTCCACCTACAACCCCTGGGTCGCCCTGCACTGGCTCGTCAGCGGCCGTACCGTCGGCGATCTGGCGCTGCGCCCGCCGGCGAACCGCGTCGACCGGCAGACGGCACTTGCGATGTTCACGCGCGCCGGCGCCGCACTGACCGGCGAGGAAATGGTCAAGGGCGTGCTCCAGCCGGGTTGTTACGCGGACCTGGCGGTGCTCTCCGACGACTACTTCACCGTGCCCGAGCCGGACATCGCCCACATCGAGTCACTGCTGACGTTGACCGGCGGCCGGATCGTCTATGGCGCCGCCGAGTACGAAGGGCTCGACGAGGAACTTCCCCCCGTCAGCCCGGCCTGGAGCCCGGTGGCGCACTTCGGCGGCTACCAGGCGTCGTCCCCCCGGTCGGCTCTCGCCGGCGCCCGCCAGGCGGAGTTGCTCGGCCAGGCCGTCGCCGAGTCGGAGCAGCACCGCCAGTGGCGCCTCGCGCGCGGCCTCGCCGCGGAATCCGCGAGCACCCCCTTCGATCCCTGCTTCGACCTCTGAACTCCCGGAAGGGGCCAGGCCCTGAGCCGCCCCTTCCGGGACACCCAGAAGCTCCGTCCAACAGGACGGTGTTCCCACGGCACGGACAGCAGTCCGCGCCACCACTTGCCGAGAAAGGCGCACACTCATGGTCAACATCGCCGAGATCACCGCTGCCCCCAGCCCCGACCTGCTCACGCCGGACAACTGCGCGGTGCTGTTCATCGACCACCAGCCGCAGATGTTCTTCGGCACCGGCAGCGGCGACCGCACCGCGATCATCAACTCCACCGTGGGCCTGGCGAAGTCCGCGAAGGCGTTCGACGTGCCGGTCGTGCTGAGCACGGTGGCCGCCGAGTCCTTCTCCGGCCCGCTCATGCCGCAGCTCGCGGACGTCTTCCCCGACCAGAAGATCATCGACCGCAGCACGATGAACGCCTGGGAGGACGTGAACTTCGTCGAGGCCGTCAAGGCCACCGGTCGCAAGAAGCTCGTCCTCGCCGGCCTGTGGACCGAGGTCTGCGTCGTCCTGCCGGTGCTGTCCGCCATCGCCCAGGGCTACGAGGTCTACGTCGTCACGGACGCGTCCGGCGGTGTCAGCCCGCAGGCCCACGAGCACGCCGTCCAGCGCATGATCCAGGCCGGCGCGGTTCCGGTGACCTGGGTGCAGGTGCTCCTGGAGCTCCAGCGCGACTGGGCCCGCACCGAGACGTACGCCGCGGTGGGGGACGTGGTCAAGGAACACGGCGGTACCTACGGCCTCGGGATGGTCTACGCACAGGCCGTTCTCGGCGCCCACGCCGCCGGCTGATCCACGGCACGGACACGTCAGGAACAGGCAGGTACGCGATGGACGCTGGACTGTTGGTCCTCCGGCTGGTGGTGGGGCTGCTCATCGCCGCGCACGGTGTGCAGAAGGTGAGCTTCCGGCTCGGGGGCAACGGACTCGCGGGCGGGACCGAGGAGTTCCGCCGGGACGGATTCCGCGGCGGTCGGCTGACCGCGCTCGTCGCGGGAGCCAGTCAGATCGGTTCCGGCCTGTTCCTGGCGGCGGGGCTGCTCACGCCCTTGGCCGCGATGGCCGCGATGGGTGTGATGACCGTTGCGGGCACCGTGAAATGGCCCAAGGGGCTGTGGGTCCAGGACGACGGCTATGAATACCCCCTCGTCCTGGTCGTCGTCTCCGCCGTCCTGGCCCTGACCGGGCCCGGACGGTGGTCCGTGGATCACGCGCTGGCCGTCACCCCCTGGCCGGTGTGGGTCTCCGTCGCCGCGATCGTGACGGGTCCGGCGAGCGGCTTGCTCACGCGCGCGGTGCTGCACCGGCCGGCCACCGCCGCACCGGAGAGGGCGCGGTATGCGCAGGCTGCTGAGTGACGCGCTACGCACCCTGGCACCGCGCGGCGAGCAACGGCACGGCCCGCTGCCTCCCCTGATGCTGGTCCTGACGGTGGTCACCGGTCTGGTCGACGCCGTGAGCTACCTGGCGCTCGGGCACGTCTTCGTCGCCAACATGACCGGGAACGTGGTCTTCCTGGGGTTCGCCCTGGCAGGCGACGAGGGCCTGTCCGCGCTCGCGTCCGTCGTCGCGATGGGCTCCTTCCTCGTCGGCGCGCTGGCGGGGGGCAGGCTCGGCACACGGTTCGCCACGCACCGAGGCCACCTGCTCAGCTTGGCCACGGCTGCGCAGACCGTCCTGGTCTCGGTCGCGGTGGTGACTGCCGCCGTGTCGGACGGCCGGGTCACCACCGGCGTCCGGTACACGCTGATCGGGTCGCTGGGGCTCGCCATGGGTCTGCAGAACGCGGTCGCCCGGCGCCTGGGCGTCCCGGACCTCACCACGACCGTCCTGACCCTGACCCTGACGGGCCTGGCGGCGGACTCCATCCCGGCCGGCGGCCAGGCGCCGCGCCCCGGCCGCCGGATCCTCTCCGTGCTCGCCATGTTCTTCGGCGCCATCGCCGGAGCCCTCCTCCTGCTGCACGGCCATCTCGTCCTCGTTCTGGTCATGACGCTGGTACTGCTCGCGGTCACCACCGTGACCACCCATCGACTCTCGACCGCCGATGCCGCTTGGATCCGGCCGCGGCCCTGAACGACACACCGGCCCACCGGTGGCACTACGCCGCGGAGACGCACCCCGTGTGCTGACGGTCAACCACGACCGGTGGGCCGGTCCTCGTCTCCATCGGTCCGCCGGACCTCACCCCGCCCGCACCCTCACATGGACCATGCATGAGCACCGCACCGCCCTCCCCGTCGTCCCAGCCCCCAAAGCCGGATTCGGCATGGGCACCGCTCGCGGCACGCCTCTTCCGGGCCCTGTGGATCACCCAGTTGGTCTCCAACATCGGCAGCTGGATGCAGATGGTGGGCGCCCAGTGGCTGCTGATCGGACATGACGCGGCACTGGTGACGCTGGTCCAGACGGCCTCCAGCCTGCCCGTGGTGCTCCTGGCCCTGCCCTCGGGCGTGGTCGCCGACCGCTACGACCGTCGCGGAGTGCTCCTGACCGCGCAACTGGCCATGCTGGCGGTCTCCGGCGTGCTGACCGCGCTGGCGTTCGCGGACGCGCTCACTCCCATGCTGTTGCTGGTCCTCACCTTCCTGCTGGGATGCGGCAGCGCGTTGATGGGCCCGGCCTGGCAGGCGATCCAGCCGGAGCTGGTGGAACGCCGCCAACTGGGACAGGCCGCCGCGCTCGGCGGCTTGAACATGAACCTGGCTCGTGCCGTCGGACCGGCCGTCGGCGGAGTGGTCGTGGCGGCGGCGGGCGCGGGGTGGGTGTTCGCCTTCAACGCTGCTTCCTACCTCGGCATCGCCGTCGTGCTGATGCTTTGGCGGCGCCCTCGTACCGTCGCCCCTGGCGCCGGACACGAGAAGCTTCTGAGCTCTATCGACGCAGGCCGCCGCTATGTCCGGCACGCGCCGGACGTCCGGCGGGTCCTGCTGCGGATGGCCCTGTTCATCCCAGGCGGCGGCGCTCTGTGGGCGCTGCTTCCGCTGGTAGCGAGTCGCTCCCTGCACCTCGGCTCGGGCGGATACGGAGTGCTGCTGGGCGCGGTCGGGGCCGGAGCGGTGGCGGGCGCCTTCGTGCTGCCTCGCAGCAACAGAGTGCTCGGCGCCAACGGCACTCTGTGCGGCGGCGCCCTGATCCTCGCGAGTGTCCTCGTCGTCCTGGCCACCGTACGTGTCCCGTGGTTGGGCGCCGTGGCGCTGCTGTTCGCCGGGCTGGCGTGGATCGGCGTCCTGTCCACCCTCAACGCGGCCATGCAGACGCGACTTCCCGGCTGGGTCAGGGCCCGCGGCCTCGCCGTCTATCTTCTTGTCTTCCAGGGCGGGCAGGCGCTGGTGGCACCGCTGTGGGGCGCCCTCGCCGACCGGCTGGGGCTCGCCGTCCCTCTCCTGGCCGGCAGCACGTTGCTGCTGCTGAGCGCCATCAGCGTGCGTCGCTGGCCGCTGCTTGGGGCGAAGGGCGTCGACGACCCCTCCCCCTCCGAGCACTGGCCGGTGCCGCCCCTGGTGTTCGAGCCGGGCCCGACCGCCGGCCCCGTGCTGATCACCGTCTCCTACCGCGTCGCCCCGGGAAACGAAACAGCCTTCAGCGACTGCATGGACCACGTCGCCCGTTCCCGGCGGCGCACCGGAGCCCTCACCTGGGGTCTGTACCAGGACGGACAGGATCCTGGGCACTTCATCGAGAACTACCTCGTCGCCTCCTGGTCCGAGCATCTCGCCCAGCACAGCGACCGGCTCACCGGCACCGACCGCCGCTACGAGGAGCGGGCACGCCGTCTCCTCGTCCCCGGCACCCGGCCGGAGGTGACCCATGCCTTCGACGCGTCCTCGGGACCCGTCGTGCCGGCGACAACACATCCATCGTGGAAGGGAGACGGTGCACCGTGAGCAACGTCGAGACAGAGCCGACCGAGTCGCACGGCACGACATCGGCCGACAGCGACCGTGACGCGAGAGCTCCACGCGTCGACGTACTCGCCCCGAGGGACGTCCTTCTCGGCGGCCCACGGGCGATGAAAGTACGGCGCACGCTGCCGCAGCGCGCCCGGACGCTGATCGGAGCCTGGTGCTTCGTCGATCACTACGGCCCCGACGACGTCGCCGACACGGGCGGCATGGACGTCGCCCCGCACCCGCACACCGGGCTGCAGACGGTGAGCTGGCTTTTCAGCGGGGAGATCGAGCACCGCGACAGCCTCGGCAGTCACGCGCTGGTACGACCGGGCGAGTTGAACCTCATGACGGGCGGGCACGGTATCAGCCACTCGGAGGTCTCGACGGCGCGGACCACGATCCTGCACGGCGTCCAGTTGTGGGTGGCACTGCCCGGCCGCCACAGGCACGCCGCACGCGACTTCCACCACTACGTGCCCGCCCCCGTACGGATCACGGGAGCCGACATCAGAGTGTTCATGGGCGCCCTCGCCGGGGCCGTCTCCCCCGTACCGACCTTCACGCCTCTGCTCGGCGCCGAAGTTCTTCTGGCTCCCCGTGCGACCGTCACGCTCGCCGTCGATCCCGCCTTCGAGCACGGCCTTCTCGTAGACCACGGCCTCGTCCGCATTGCCGACATCCTTCTGCAGCCTGGGGAGTTGGGATGCACCGACACCGGAAGCCACACATTGACGCTGGCGAACGAGTCGGACGACACGGCACGAACCATCCTGCTCGGGGGAACACCCTTCGACGAACAGATCGTCATGTGGTGGAACTTCATCGGCCGCAGCCATGAAGAGATCGTCCGGGCTCGCGAGGACTGGCAGAACGCCTCCGACCGCTTCGGCGTGGTCGAGGGATACGACGGAGACCGCCTTCCCGCGCCGGCCCTGCCGAACGCCGTCATCGCACCGCGCGGAAACCCCTCGCGCCGCTGACCCGCGCCAACCGAAAGGATCCTGATACCCATGAAGCCTTCCGCCGCCCCGACCGTCGAGCGGGTGGACACCCGGCACCGTTACGAGATCCTGGTCGACGGCAAGCGCGTCGGCCTGACCGCGTACCGCGACCGCGGTGAGCAGCGGGTCTTTCACCACACCGAAGTCGACAACGCCTTCACCGGCCAGGGACTCGCAGCGCAGTTGGTGCATCAGGCACTCACCGACGTCCGCAGGTCGGACAAGCGCATCGTGCCGGTCTGCCCCTATGTCGCCAAGTACCTGACCCGGCATGAGGAGTTCGACGACATCACCGATCCGGTGACCTCGGAGGTCCTGCGGTGGCTGAACAGGGAGCTGGGCTGACGGCCGAGTCGGTCCACTCACACAGCCGAGGGTCTCCCGAGCCCGGCGTGAAAGGGCCCGGCAGCGTCGGCTGCCGGGCCCTTCGTCGTTGCAGCACGATCAGCTGACAACCCGAGCGCCGGTGGCCGGAGAGCCTACGCCCGACGCTGCCAGCGCCTGCCATTCGCTGGGGGACATCCCGTACGCATCACGGAAGGTGCGGCTGAAATGCGCCGGGCTGCTGAAACCCCAGCGATGCGCCACAGCGGCCACAGTGATCCTTCGGTTCGGCGTCCGGCCCAGCTCGCGCCTGCAGGCGTCGAGTCTCCGCTGCCGCACCCACCGGCTCACCGTGGTGCCGTCGTTCTGGAAGAGCTTGTGCAGGTAGCGGACCGAGATGTGGTGCGCGCGTGCGATCGCCTCCGGTGACAGGTCCGGCTCCATCAGATGCTCTTCGATATGGGCCCGGATCCGGAGCAGCATCTCGTTGCCGGCCTTCGGCACACTCGACGCCTCGGCTGCGGTCTCCGCCTCGAGGAGTTCCATGACAAGGACGGCGACGAGATCCATGGCACTGCGGGCGACCCGGTCACCGATCACCGACCTCCGGAACTCCGCCTCCGCGGCGAGCGCGGAGAGAAGGTCCGACACCAGCGCACCCACGCCCCGGCAGCCTCGCACGGTCGCCCCCGCGACGCGGTCCAGGTCCGATTCCGAAACTGCCAGATAGCAGCGGGGTATGCGGAAGACCGTCATCTGGCAATCGTTGCCGAACCGCAGGGAGTGAAGCCGACCTGGATCGCAGAAAACAAGGTCACCCGGCTCCAGGTAAACCTCGTCCCCTTCCCGGGTGATCGCGACCGAGCAGCGGTCGAGCATTCCCAGGTAGAGGACTTCCTGGTTTTGCTCGTCGGGCACGCCGGAAACGATCTGGACGCATCCGGATGCCGTGGTCATTTCGGGTATGGCGGTGGGCATGCAGTTCTTCCCGGGTGAAGGACGTGCCGACTCAGGCGGCCTCATGTCCCTTCAGCCTGGCAAGAGCCAGTTCCGCAGGCATCAGTAAGTTGACGGTCGATTCCTCAGGAGCCGGCCGTCAGCTCCGCTCGGCCAGGGCGTCCCCGAGGAAGCGGCCGCCCTGGCTGATCGCGGCCCGCGTGGGAGGGCTGTTCTGCAAAGGGTTCAAGGAGACGAAGTCGTGCACCGTCCCCAGATAGCGAACGGCGGTCACAGGCACCCCCGCCAGCCGCAGCGAGCGGGCGTACTGTTCGCCCTCGTCCCGTACGACATCCGCCTCCGCCGACACGAGCAGGGCAGGGGGCAGTCCTGCGAGATCCGCGGGGGTGGCCCGCAGCGGCGCGGCCGTGGGCTCCGCGAGGTCGCGCTCGTCGTCGACGTACTGGCGCCAGTACCACTCGACGGCCTCACGCGTCAGGAGGTAGCCGTGCTCGAACTGTTCTCCCGACTCAGTGTCGCTGTCCGGGTCGGTCATCGGATAGTAGAGCAACTGCGCACGGATGCGGGGCCCACCGCGCTGCTTGGCCACCATCGTGAGGGCCGTGGCCATGGTCGCGCCGACGCAGTCGCCGGCCACCGCCAGCCTCCGGTCGTCCAGGGACAGTTCGGCCGCCTGCTCGACCACCCAGTTCAGGAGCGCGTACGACTCCTCCAGCGCGACCGGGTAGTGGGCCTCCGGAGTACGGGTGTACTCGGGCACGACGAAGGCCGCACCGCTGGTGGCCGCGAGCTCGCTGACCATACGGGCGTGCGTCCGGGCGTCGCCGAGCATCCACCGGCCGCCGTGCAGGTACACGACCACGGGAAGGGGACGGGGCTGCCGCTTCGGCCGGAACACCCAGAAGCCGACAAGCCCGGAGGGACCCACCGGTGCCACGCTGAACTCGGCGTCCACGTCGAAGTCGTCGAGCCTGTGGCCCTGCATCTCCAGCAGCGCCTGCCGCCCGTCGACGGGACCGAGCTTGTGCAAGTACGGCGGGGCGGCCGAGGCGTCGACGAGCCGCTGAACGAGGGGATCGAGGACGACGGCAGGACGGTCGCGTCCGTCGGCGTCCGTGGGGGGATCGAAGTTCACACATCTCCCTGCAACGTCGCTGTTGGGCGTCATGCCGAAGGCCATGGCATGTGAGGCCGAACCGCAGGAGCGCCTCTACTGTACGGCTCACCGCTGCCGCCTCATAGGTCCTCGAAAAGACCGCGGAGCTGGTTGCGGCTGCTGACCCCCAGCTTCGGATACACGTTGTAGAGGTGGGAGCTGACCGTGCGAGGGGACAGCATCAGCTGCTCGGCGATCTCCCGATTGCGCAGCCCCCGCGCGGCCAGCCGGACGATCTCCCGCTGCTGGGCGGTCAGCTCGGCCAGGGGGTCGGCCTTGGCGGGCTCGGTGGCCACGCCGCTGGCCCGCAGCTCCACCCGTGTCTCCTCCGCCAGGGCCGCCGCGCCGAGCCGAGTGAACGACTCCAGCGCCGTGGCAAGGAGCGGGCGGGCATTCAGGGGGCGCCGTCGTCGGCGCAGCCACTGAGCGTAGTGGAGCCTGGCCTGCGCCCGGGCCAGCGGCCACTGATCGCCCGCCGGGTTCACCGTGGCGAGCCGGAAGTGGTGCTCGGCGCCCTTGGGATCGCCGGTCAGCGCGTCGGCGTGGTGCAGCAGCAGCGTCATCCGGGTCGTCGGCTGCGGCCCCATCGCGGCGCGCACCGCCTTGACGATGCGCGCTGCCTCCTTCTCCCGGCCCGTACGCTGGGCGGCCGCGGCGAGATCTGCGATCGACCGGGGTGAGAGGAAGTAGTGCAGTGGCGTACCGTCCTCGCCGAACAGCAGCCGGAATTGCCGGAACGCGCCGTCGAAGTCGCCGGCCAGCACGGCAGCGGTACCAGCGGCCCGCAGGAGGCGGGCGTGGGTGGCGCGGTTCTCCTCCAGGCCGACCGCCGTCCAGGCCGGGTCCGCCGGCAGGTCGCCGGCCTCGCCCCGCAGGGCCCGCAGGGTGGCGCGCAGGGCCTCGACGTCGATCTGCACATGCCGCCACTTGTGGACGGCCGCCAACGCCGCGGACCTGTCCATGTGCTCGTCGGCCTCCGCCCATCGGCCGGTGTCGATCAGCGCCGTCGTCACCGCCGTGAGCGAGGGTGCGGCCGAGCCCAGGGCGCCGTACGCGCTGAGCATGGCGTACCCCTGTCGGTGGGCGTCGACGCACAGGTCGGACTCGTCGGCGTACCAGGCCAGCGCGCCCAGCCCGAGGAGGCGGGTCATCGCCGCCACGCCGACCGGCTCCCCGGGCATCCCCGGGGCCAGGATCCGCCGGAGCAGCTCGGGGGCCCGGGCGGGGTCGGCTCCGGCCAGGGAGGAGGCCTGCACCGCGTCGGAGCTGTGCCCCGTCGCCAGCTCGGCGTAGGGGGTCGCGGATTTCCCGGTCCGCGACCCCTCCCGCAAAGCCATGACCGGGCGCCTGACTTCGGGCAGACCCGACTGGTAGCCGACTGCCGCGAGGACGCTGGTCAGAGCGACCACCGTCATGGCGTTCTCGGGGGGGTTCGGCTCCAGCGCACTCATCAGTATCCGGAACGCCTGCCGCTGATGACCGAGCAGGGACATGCCCATGCCGGCGGCACAGGCCGCCATGCCCAGCAGATCCCGGTCCTCGGTCAGCGCGGTGACCTTGTCGAACAGCTCGCACACCCACAAGGAGTCGCCGACGTTCTGTGCGGCTCTCAGCGCCTTCGCGTACCGGCGGGCCCGGTCGGTGACCGCGGGGCTGCACTCGGCGGAACGTTGCAGTGCCAGGCCCGCCGCGTAGAAGCCGCCGCGCTTCTCGGCGAGTTCGGCGGTGTCCTCCAGAGCCGCCGCCACGGACTCGTCGTGGCCGACGCATGCCGCGGCCAGGTGCCAGGCGCGGCGGGCCGGGTCCGTCGTGAGGGCGGCCGCCAGGTCCCGGTGAACCTGTTGCCGCAGGTGTGCCGGGGCCGCGTGATAGGCGCCCGTGCGGACCAACGGATGCCGGAAGAGCACCTGCCCGTCCATGACGGAGACGAGGCCGACCTCCTCGGCCGGGGCCCATGCCGACAGATCGGACCCTGCGCCGGCGGCGGCCATCACGGTGGCGAGGTCTTCACCCTGCGACGCCGCGGCGTACAGGATCAACCGCTGAGTCATCTGCGGCAGTTCGCGAAGCCGGGCGGCGTACAGCTCCTGGATGCGCTCCGTCCTCGGCAGTCCGCTGCCGGGCAGCACGCCCTGGCCGCCCGTTCCGGCCGCGCGACACAGCTCGATGATGGCCAGCGGGTTTCCACCGGCCTGCCGCAGCAGCTCGATCCGTGTCCGGCCTGTGGGTGCCTGCGGCTGGGCGTCCAGGAGTTCGGCCGCTGCCTGTTCGGTCAGCGGCCCCAACAGCACGGTGGGCAGGTCCGCCGGGACCTCGGTGGGGGCCGTGTGGCCACGTGCGGTCAACAGCACTGACACGTCCTGTGCCGAGATTCGGCGCATCACGAAACCGCACACGTCGAGGGAGTCCCGGTCGAAGTGCTGGACGTCGTCGAGGGCCAGCAGGACGCGCTGCCGGTTCGAGACCTCGCTCAACAGCCCCAGGACGGCCGTGCGCAGCAGCATGGAGTCGGGCGGTCCCTCGACAGCGATGCCGAACGCCGTGTCGAGTGCCTTGCGCAGATGGTCGGGCAGCGCGGCGGCATCGGGCAGAACGGGGAGGAGCAACTGGTGCAGGGACTCGAAGGATTGAGGCGACTCGGCCTCGATGCCCTGGGACGCCAGGACGAGCGTTCCCCTGGCCCGGGCGTGGTCCACTGCGGCCGCCAGCAGCCTCGACTTGCCCGTGCCGGCGTCGCCGAGCAGGAGCAGCGTCCGTGGCGCGGTCCGCCCCTCCTCGACGATGTCCAGGACCTGAGCGACCTCGGCCTGCCGGCCCACCAGCTGTATGCCGGATACCGGGGAGTGCGTGCTGCCACGCCTGGCTCCCGGCTCGACCTCGGTCAGTTCGGCCACGCCGTCTCCTTCTTCGTTTCGTCCGGACCCGCCCGGAGGGCAATCAATCGCTTCCCGCCATGAGCTCGGCGATGACACGGTCCACGTCCACATGAAGCCCCTCCGTGCCCGGTGGTACGAGCAGATCGGTCTGCCGCAGGAACGCGGTGACCGCGGAGGCCGCGATGTCCAGCAGGGCGGCTCCCGCGGGGGACCTGACGACCACCCGTACCGACTGCCGGTGGCAGCAGCGGTGGGGTACCACCAGAACGTCTCCGACGCCCACCGGTCTGCGCAGGCCCTCCGACAGCAGGCTGCGGGCGAACACCCAGTCGACCGTGCCGGTCGACGTCGCTCCGAGGGAGAGGCACACGGCGTAGGGATCGGTCCTGTCGTAGCGCAGCTCCGCCGGCAGTGGCACAGGCGGCTGGTCCGCGAGGACGACACGCATCACGACTTCGTGGGTGACTGGTATCTCGTCGGCGGCATCGGAAAACGGCTTGCTCATCTCGTACCCCGATCATGGGCTTCTTCAGAGGTGATTCCTCTGTGGAGAACCTAAATCGGCTCATACGACCACCTTCTCCCGGAACGTACCGACTGTTGCCTGAGAAGGAAGAGCAGATTCCGGACGGTGTACGTCCCGCCATTCACTGGGGGACATCCCGTAGGCGGCCCGGAATACGCGACTGAAATGGGCGGCGCTGGCAAAGCCCCGTCGGCGCGCCACCGCGGCCACGGTGAGACCCGTGTTCTCCCGGCGACCCAGGTCCCTCAGGCACGATTCCAGTCGGCGGCTCTGGATCCACCGGCTGACCGTGGTGCCCTCGCGCTCGAACAGTTTGTGCAGATAACGCACGGAAACGTGGTGGGCGTGGGCGATGCCTTTCGGGGACAGATCCGGATCTTCCAGATGCCGCCCGATGAACGCCCGGATCCGCAGCAGCAGCGCCGCGTCCCCGCTCGGGGCCCCGGTGGAGATCCTGCCGAGCCGCTCGTCGGCCAGCGCGGTCACGATGTCCACGACATTGCGGGCGATCGACTCGCCGGTGTGCGCACGGTACGTTCCGGCCTCGTCCGCGAGCCGTGCCAGGCAGGTGGACAGCAGCCCGCCGAGCGCCGTTTCGGAGCGCAGAGGAGACGCCGTGATGTGCCGCAGGTCCGAATCGCTCAGGCCGAGGACCTGCCGGGGTACCACGAGGGACTTGGTCTGGAAGCAATCACCGAGGATCAGCCGGACCGGGCGCGCCAGGTCGTAGATGAAGACCTCCCCTTGCCGCACGGCGACGTCGCGGGTGTCCTGCTCGACCCGGGCGTCGCCCTTGCTCAGCAGCTTCACCACGACGTAGTGCTCCTCGGTGCCCTGGGCGATGAGCCGCGGCGTGCGCCGGGCCTCCAGCGGATCACCGTCCACCGTGGTGACCTGGAGCCGGCCGAGCGGCGCCGTGCGGATCGTTCCCGAGTTCACCTCTCGGGGCACGGACATGTCCACGGCGCCGAAGGTCCGGGACAGGGCCTCGCGCCAGTAGGTGCGTCGTTGGGGGGCGGGCACCGCGGCCGTGGTGAGTACGGCGCCCGCGAAGCTTTCATCGTCGGGTGCCGGCACGGCCGACGTCTCCCCCCGTCCCTCATTTTTCTGAGCCACCGCTCCATCATCACAACGAGCCTGTGTCCGGACATCACACGGATCGTGCGATGCGGGGCGGGCCTCGTGTGATACGAAGCGGTTACTCTCCGCTGTCGCGCGCGCCGACCAGCCGGGCCAGCTCCACCCGCGAGGTGATGTCGAGCTTGGTGAAGGCGCGTCGCAGGTGCGAGCTCACCGTGTGCGGCGAGAGGGAGAGACGCTCGGCGACCTGCCGGTTGGTCAGTCCCTGGGCGACGAGCCGCACCACCCCGACTTCCGAGACGGTCAGCTCCGGCCACCCCTTCACGGTTCCCGTGGACGTGGTTCGCCGCCGGACGCCGGCGGCCCGCAGGCGGCTGCGGACGCGCGCGGCGTCGCGCTCGGCGCCCGCCTCCCCGTAGAGGGCGAGGGCGGTGTCGAGGTAGGGCACGGCTTCGGACGCACGGGTGGCGGCCAGCTTGCGCCCGGCGTCCTCCAGCGCCGACGCGCGGGGCAGAAGCCGGGGACAGCCGTCGTACAGGCGGACGGCACGCAGGAGGTGGGCGAGGTCGTTGTCGAGCAGGCCGCGCGCGTGAGCGGCCGATGCCGCCAGGATCGTGAAGTCGGGGTTCAGCTTCGCGCGTCGCTCCGCCACGCGGACGGCCGCTTCGGCCTTTTCGTGGGCGCCGGCCCGCAGAGCCATGCGGACGAAGACAGGGGCGTCGGCGGGATCGTCGGGGCTGGCGAGGGAGGGCCGCTCCTCGGGAATGGCGACGGCCGCTTCGTCGAGTACCCGCATGGCCAGGTCGGGCCGGCCCTCGAAGTCCGCCACCAGCGCCGTCATCCAGGAGCCGACATTGCGGACCAGCGGCGCCTCGTCCGTGAGCATCCGCTCGGCCTGGGCCGCGTACACGCGTGCGGCCTCCTGGTCGTTGGTGTGGACGGCGACGCGCACCAGCGTGTACAGGAGCGTGGCGTCGGCGAAGTTGCCCATGCCCAGCTCGTCGACCATCGCCGACGCGGCTTCCGCCTCGGCACGGGCGTCCGCCAGCCGCCCGGCGTCCAGGAGCGCGCGCGAGCGGTTCATGAGCCACAGGAGCATGGCGGCGGCCTGGCCTTGGCGCCGGGTGTCCCGGACGCCGGCCTCGGACTCCGCGAGCGCCTCGCCGACCCGCCCTGCCGCGTTCAGCAGGAACGCCTTCCACAGTGCTTCCGGCACCCACAGGGAGTGGGCGATGCCCAGGTCGGTCGCCAGCGCGGCGGCCCGGTCCGCCCGCCGGAACGCCGCTCCCCAGTCCATCCGGTAGAAGAGCACGACCGAGTCGACGGCGATAGCCGTGGCCTCGGCACCCCGCTCCCCCGCCTGCGCGGCGGCGTCCAGCGCCTCGGTCACGGCATGGGCGCATGCCGTCATGTCCCCGATGTTCGCCAGGTTGAGGCACAGCAGCGCCAGCAGCTGGGCCCGTAGCGGTGCCGGCAGACCGGGCAGCGCAGCCGCGGCACGGGCCTGCCGGACCGCTTCCATGAAGTCGAACTGGCTGGACAGGCGCGCCAGCCCCATGCGCACCTGTGCCTCGTCCTCGGGGCGGAGGGTGCCGGGCAGGGTCGAGGCACCGAGCGCCTTGGCACGCGCGGCCTGTCCGCTCTGCCAGAGCAGAAGGATCGTTTCCGCCACGATCGCGGGCCGCTCCGGCGCGTCCTCGGCGGCGAGCTCCAGGGCCCGGCAGCTGAGTTCGGCCGCCGGCGTGGACGCGGTGGCCGCGAGTTCCGCCGCAGCGGCACGCAGCCGCTCGACTGCCAGACGGTCACCCGCCTCCGCGCTGTCGGCCAGCAAAGTGGCGGTCTCGACCGCAGGCGCGCCATGTGCCAGCAGCACGTCGGCGGCATGACGGCGCAGGGCCCGACGTACGGAGACCGGCAGGCCGGCTTCGACCGCCTCGCGGATCAGGTCGTGGCGGAAGTACAGACGACCGTCCCGCTCGACCAGCAGATCGGAGTCGAGGGCCTCCCGCATCGCGGTGAGCAGTGCGGCGGCCGGTCTCCCGAGCAGCTCGGCGAGCAGTTCCACGGTGACCGAGCGGCCCACGGCGGACGCGGTCCGCACGACGTCGCGGGCCGGCTCGGACAGCAGATCGACGCGGCGCCCGACGGTGGACAGCAGACGGCCTGGAACGGCCTGGCCCGACAGCCGGGCCACATCGTCCGCGACCCTGACGAGGTCCTCGTCCCGCAGACCGCCGAGCATCTCCACCAGCAGCAGTGGCAGACCCTCGGCGCGGCGGGCGACTTCGAGGACCTCTGGTTCGGGCACCGCCCCCAGCACGTCCTCGGTGATCTGTGCCACCGCGTCGTCCGTGAGCGGCCGGAGGCCCACCTCATACCCGCCGGCCTGGCGCAGTCGGTCCAGAACTCCCCGCACCAACGGGCTCGCGGTCCCGCTGCGCACGGCCACCAGCCAGAGGATCGCGTGCGACGACAGCCTGGCCGTGAGGGTGCGCACCGCGAGAAGTGTCAGGTCGTCGCACCACTGAAGGTCGTCGAGGACGATGAGCAGCGGCCTGTCGAGGGCCACTTGCTCCAGCCGGTCCTGAAGTTCCTGGAGCAGCCAGAACCGCTGGTCAGGGGCCGCGGAGAGCTCCCGCAGCTTCTCGGCGTCGAGCAGGGGGTCGGCACCGGACTGCAGACCGTCCAGCAGCGGACCGAGCGGCACGAACTGTTCGTCGGGATCCGCGCCACCCAGGAACGTGCGGAAGCCCTGCCGCACCGCGGCCGCGTGCCCCTCCGCCAGAAGCCGGCTCTTGCCACTGCCCGGAGCACCCTCTACGCACACGACCCCGCCGTGGCCACGGGCGAGGGCGCCGAGCCGGGCGTCGAGGAATGCCAGTTCCTCGTCCCGGCCACGCACCGGTGCCTGCGCGGCACCTGTTCCACCGACAAGGGGCCGCT
Organism: Streptomyces sp. TRM68416; assembly: GCF_014596915.1. Lineage (GTDB taxonomy): Bacteria > Actinomycetota > Actinomycetes > Streptomycetales > Streptomycetaceae > Streptomyces. The sequence continues at coordinate 455,946 of NZ_JACVWU010000003.1, read as the reverse complement.
TGGTGAACCGGTCCACGCACCATCCTCACAAGCCATCGCCGCACGGAATGCGGCTACGGCAGGCGTGCGACTCGGTCAATCTGCACGAAGCATGCCACAGGCGAGTCGGAATGAGGGGGCGGTGTTCTCCCACATGGAGGTCCTCGCCTCCGCAGAGCCGGAGGCGAGGACCTCCGAGTGGTCCGGACCGCCGGATCGGCTTCAGTCGAACCGCAGGTCGGAGAGCTGTCTCTCGAGCACGGTGATGTCGTCCTCGGGCGTCTCCCCGGCCGGTCGGGCGGCCATCACGGCGGCCAGCTCCCCGCCCGCCCGCCGTATGCGCGCGGGCAGCCCCTCGGTGTACTCGTCGCCGCTGGATCCCCAGTCCTCGGACGCCGCGTACACCGCGGTGGGAATGACGGCGGCACGCAGGTAGGCGAAGAGCGGGCGCAGGGCGTGTTCCAGGACCAGCGAGTGACGGGCCGTGCCTCCGGTGGCCGCGACGAGGACCGGCTTGCCGGTGAGGGCGTCCGGGTCGATCAGGTCGAAGAAGGACTTGAACAGCCCGCTGTAGGAGGCGGTGAACACGGGGGTCACGGCGATCAGGCCGTGGGCGCCCGTCACCGCGTCGATGGCGGCGGCCAGTGGCGGCGGCGGGAATCCGGTCACGAGGTTGTTGGCGACGGCGACGGCCAGCTCCCGCAGCTCGACGACCTCGGTCTCCACCTCCTGGCCATGGGCGGCGAGTTCGCCGCGGGCCGACTCGGCGAGGCGGTCGGCCAGCAGGCGGGTGGAGGACGGGCTGCTCAGCCCCGCGGACACGGCGACGAGCTTCATGCGGCGGACACCTCGCGAACGGCTCGCAGCGACTCGTGCGTGGGAGCGTCCGGCACATCGGCCGGGCGGCCGATCGCGAACTCCTTCCGCAGCACGGGAACCACTTCTTCGCCGAGGATGTCGAGCTGTTCCAGGACGGTCTTCAGGGGCAGACCCGCGTGGTCCATCAGGAACAGCTGCCGCTGGTAGTCACCGACGGTCTCGCGGAAGGACAGTGTCCGCTCGATGACCTGCTGGGGAGAGCCCACCGTCAGTGGAGTCTGCTCGGTGAACTCCTCCAGCGAGGGCCCGTGCCCGTAGACGGGCGCGTTGTCGAAGTAGGGGCGGAACTCCCGTACGGCGTCCTGGGAGTTCTTCCGCATGAAGACCTGCCCGCCGAGGCCGACGATCGCCTCCTCGGGCCGGCCGTGGCCGTGGAAGGCGTACCGCCGCCGGTACAGCCGGACCATCTGCCTCGTGTGGTGCGCGGGCCAGAAGATGTTGTTGTGGAAGAAGCCGTCGCCGTAGTAGGCCGCCTGCTCGGCGATCTCCGGCGAGCGGATCGAACCGTGCCAGACGAACGGCGGTACGCCGTCCAGCGGGCGCGGAGTGGAGGTGAACCCTTGCAACGGCGTACGGAACTTCCCCTCCCAGTTCACGACGTCCTCGCGCCACAGCCGGCGCAACAGGGCGTAGTTCTCCTTGGCCAGGTTGATGCCCTGCCGGATGTCCTGGCCGAACCACGGATACACCGGGCCGGTGTTGCCGCGGCCCATCATCAGGTCGACGCGGCCGTCGGCCAGGTGCTGGAGCATCGCGTAGTCCTCGGCGATCTTCACCGGGTCGTTGGTGGTGATCAGCGTCGTGGCGGTGGAGAGGATCAGCTTCTCGGTACGGGCGGCGATGTAGCCCAGCATCGTGGTCGGGGACGACGGCACGAACGGCGGGTTGTGGTGCTCCCCGGTCGCGAAGACGTCCAGTCCGACCTCTTCCGTCTTCAGCGCGATGGCGACCATCGCCTTGATGCGCTCACGCTCCGAGGGGGTACGGCCATTGGTCGGGTCGGGGGTCACGTCCCCCACCGAGAAAATTCCGAACTGCATAGGGGCCCTCTTCTTTCCGGCACTGTGTGGGTGCCGGAAATGTAGGCAGCGGTCGGACGGCCGTCATGCCTGTGCGTGCAGGGGAGCTTGCCCGTCAGTGCCCTGTCCGGGCCCGCGTTATGGGCCGCTGCCTGTGCAACCGCAACGGTGCAGCCTCGGTCAAGCGCAGAGGCGCTCGGGGGGCAAGCGTCGTCCCCGGTCCGCTGCCCAGTGGCAGGGCCACGGAGCGGCGTTCATGTCCCCGCTCCCCGTGGCCTGCTGGGCCGCGAACACGTGCGAGCCCCGCCCGGCGAAGCCGTCGGCCGACACCACCGCGCTAGGGGGCGCACTGGAGATCGTCGGCTTGGCGGCCTTGCCGCTCGACATACCGGTGGGCCCCGGCGGACGCCTACTGTCCCAGTGCAGCGAGGACGCCTCGCCACGGCACGTACGGTACTGAGGCGTCCACCGCTGCCTGCTGCTCGACGAGCCGGTGGCCGGTCTGGACCACCCCACCGCCGAGGCGCTCCTGGCCGCACTGCCCGAGACTCTGCCCGACACCGCACTCGTGATCGCCCTGCAGGAGCAGGACCTCACCGACCTCAAACGGACGCAAACAGCGGTCGTCCGGCTCGGGCAGGCCGCCGAACGGCCACTCCATCCCCAGGGGGTGGACTTACGGCGGGGACAACAGCCTCGGGCACGCGGGAGCCGGGCCGCCTTCGACAGACGACCCGGCTCCCGTGTGATTACTTCCGCAGGAAGGTGAGGAGTGCCGCGTTGACCTCCTCTGCGTGGGTCCAGAGCAGGCCGTGCGGGGCGCCCTCGATCTCCACGTAGTCGGCGGCCGGGAGCGCCTTGTGGAACGGCCGCGCGGTTCCCTCGACGGGCAGGATGCGGTCGCCCGTGCCGTGCAGGATCAGGGCCGGCACGTCGACGGCCGGTATGTCGGCCCGGAAGTCCGTGTACCAGGTCGAGGGCGCGGCGGCGGCTGCGAAGAAGCCACCGCCCGCAGCGACGTTCCAGCTGTTGCGGACGGCCTCCTCACTGATCCGGGTGCCGAGGTTCTCGTCGAGGTTGTAGAAGTCCTGGTAGAAGCTGGTGTAGTACGAGTAGCGGTCAGCCTTGACGGCCGCGACGACGCCGTCGAAGAACTCCTGCGGCGCGACGCCGTCCGGGTTGTCGTCACTCTTGAGCAGGCAGGGCTCCAGCGAAGCCAGGAAAGCGACCTTGGCGACTCGGGCGGAGCCGTAAGTGGACACGTACCGGGCGACCTCCCCGGTGCCCATCGAGAATCCGACGAGAACGGCGTCCCGCAGGTCGAGGGTCTCCATCACGATGTTCAGATCGGCCGCGAAGGTGTCGTAGTCGTATCCGGTCGTCGGCTGACTGGACTGCCCGAAACCGCGGCGGTCGTAAGTGATGACGCGGTAACCGGCGTCGAGCAGCACGGCACTCTGCCTCTCCCAGGAATGGCCGTCGAGCGGGAAGCCGTGAATGAGGACAACCGGCTGCCCGGTTCCGTGGTCCTCGTAGTAGAGGTCGATGGTCGTGGAGTTCTCCTGGCCCACGGTGATGAACGGCATGCGTTGATCCCTTCGATTGCGAATGAGCTTGCGTGGTTGCGGACCTGGTCACGCTAGGACGGGCGCCGCACGGTCAGTTGTCGCCCAGTGCACCAGTCCTTGCCCGCCCACGCAGGGATGACGGGTCGGCATGCCGGGCCAGGCACATACCCACCCGCTTGTCACTCGGCGTGCCTGCGGCAATCCTGCGGATGGGCCGGGTCACCCGGGTCGCCACTGCCCTGGCAGTGGCAAGCTGTGGGGAGAATCCGGGGAGTCGCGACGGCCGTGGGGAGCGCGTGGGGAGAATCGACTGCGTGACGCGAGACCACGCTGAACGATGCCGAAAGACTCATCTTCGCAGGCCAGAGGCGGCCGGAGTCGCTTCGCCGCAGGTCAGAGCCGCCAAGTAGACGACTTCAAGAAGATCTCCTCATGGGCGGCCATCCTGTTCGCCCCGACGCTGGTCGGCACGATCTACGGCATGAACTTCGACCACATGCCGGAGCTGGACCGGCACTTCGGGTACCCCTTCGCGATCGCCCTGATGGGGGTCGTCCGCGTCAGCCTGTACGTGATCTTCAAACGCCGGGACCGGCTCTGAGCACGGGGGGGGATTCGCGGGGCGGTGCGCTCCTCGGCCCACGCCCCGCGCCCTTGACCCGAAGCGACCGATTTCTTGACCCTCAGCGCCGCGCCCGGCCGCCGCCCTGGCCGCGGCGTGCCGCCCCCGGTGCAATGGCCCTTCCGCAAAGACTCTCAGGAAATACAGCATGCGTATACCCAGGATCACGTTGCTCCTCGTCACCGCCGCCGCCCTGGCCGCGGGATGCGGGAGCGGCGAGGACAGCAGTGCCGACGCGGCGGCGAAGCCGGCCGGGAGCAAGTCCCGGGGGCAGGCGTCCGAGGCCGAACCCCTTGCCGTGGAGATCGATCGGGCACGGCCCGGTGTAGTGGAGTTGCTCGAAGACCTGAAGGAGCCCGAACCGAAGCCGGGCAAGGACGCGGAGTTCACGGAGAAGGTCGAGTACAAGCTGCGCGAGGACCTGCTGCGCGACGCCTGGATCGACGGTGAGACCACCGCGGACTGCCCGGACGGCGTCACTCTCAAGGCATCCGCCACCAGCAGGTGCACGGCGACCTACGAAGGCGTGGAGATCCCCTACGAAGTCACGGTCAAGGACGACTACAAGGAAGGCGCCTTCCTGATCCGGTACGAGACGAGACCGCTGAAGGACCTCCTCGTCGCCGAGCGGGTGTACAACGAGTTCTGGCGGAACCACGGTGAGCAGGGTGGCGGCGGGTTCGAGCAGAAGCTGACGTGCGACGAGATGCCGGACGCCCTGGCCGTCGACCGGGGCGCCGACTCCGGCTACCGGTGCCGGCTCTGGACCAAGGCGGGTGACGGCGACAACGGCCGGTTCACGCACTTCACCGTGACGACGGACTCCTTCGGGCCGGAGTTCGCCCGCACCTCCTGAGCGACGGCTCGTAGTCATCGGGCGAGCGGCGCGCGCTCGCCCGGTGGCTACGAGGCCGAGGCGGGAAAGGCCGTGATCGGCCCGCCGGTGTCGACGAGTTCGCAGCGTTCTCGCCGCACTTCGCAGCGGACCAGGTAGGTCGGCCCGTACTCCGGGGCCGCGAGGCCGCGCGCAGGAAGCTCGCCCTGGGCCAGACCGAGCAGCAGCGCGTCGTCCGACTCCCAGATCATGCCCTGGACATGGACCCGCGAGGCCGTCCGCGGCCGCAGTTCCGCCGTCACCTCGCCGGTCGACGCGTCGTGCACGACGACCGAGCCGTCCCCGCGGGCGTCGGCGATCCGCCGCCCGTCCGGTGCGAACAGCGTCCGGCCGATGTCGCCGCAGAACTCCCAGCGCCGGGTGTCCGGCCGCGAGAGCGCGTAGCTGCGCAGGCAGTCGTCGGGCTCGTGCAGCAGCACGGAGTCGCCGGCCACCGACAGACCTGCCTGATGCCTGCTCAGGGCCGCGGACGGCCAGGGCGTCTTGTCCCGGTCGAGGCTGCCGACGTTCTGGATACGCCCGTTCCATGCCACGAGTACGTCGTGGCCGGCGAAGCCGTGGACCGAGTCGATGCCGTCGTAGGTGCGGGAGTCGACCTCGCCCGTGGTCAGGTCGGCGCGCTTCACGACCGCCGAACGGCCCCGGGTGGGATGCACGCTCCAGGCCGCGAAACGGCCGTCGTCGGAGACGTTCAGCTGGGTGGTGTGCTGCCCGTCCGCCGTGCGTTCGAGTTCCTTCGCGGTACCGTCCGCGTCGACGTGGACCACGACCGTGACGGACTCGGACTCCTGCGCGAGATACACGAACCCCCGGTCCCCGGCCCGCCAGATCCGGAGCCCGGTGAGCCCCTCCGGGACCGGCACGGCCCTGCCGACGAGCATGATCCGCCCGGCGGAGGCGTTGTGGTCGCCGCCCGTGCCGTACGGCACCCGGGTGTCCGGGCCCACCGGCAGGTTCCGCAGCTCCTTAGGCACGGAGGCCCGTGCCGCCCAGTCCGGTCGCGTCGAGGCCGGCGGCTGCGCGTCGGAGGCGGACAGCCCGCTCAACGGGACCGCCACCGCGACCGCCACGACCGCGGCCGCCGCCGCGGCCGACGCGAGGAGCCGCCGCCGTCCGACCGCCCGCCTGCCGTCGAGCAGCACCCGGTCCGCCCAGCCGTCGGGGACGGAGGCCTCGTCCGCCCGCGCGGCGAGCGCCTCCTGCACCGGGCCGCGCCCCTGTTCCCTCGGTTCGTTCCGCTCGTTCACAGCGCTTCCTCCACAGCGTTGGGCAGTTCCCCGGCGACCATGTCGCGCAGTTTCCCCAGGGCCCGGTGGGCCTGGGTCTTCACCGTGCCGACCGAGCAGTTCAGCAGTCGGGCGGTCTGCGGCTCGGTCAGGTCCTCGTAGTAGCGCAGCACGATCACCGCCCGTTGCCGGGGCGGCAGCGAGCACACCCAGGCCCAGATCTGCTCCCGCTCGTCGACCTCGGGCGTCCGGTCCGGCGCCACGGAGGCCGGCACCGCCGGCAGGCTCGCCGACGAGCCCTCCGTCAGCCGCTCGCCGCGCACACGTCTGCTGCGCCACCAGGAGGTGGCGGTGTTGGCCAGCGTCCGCCGCACATACGACTCCAGCGCCCGCGGCTCGCGCAGCCTGGGGAGCGCGACATAGGCCTTGACCAGCGCCGACTGCAGCAGGTCCTCGGCCAGTGCGTGGTCGCCGCCGGAGAGCAGGTACGCAGTCCGCAGCAGCGCCCGGGACCGGGTGTGCACAAATTCGGAGAACGCCTCTTCGTCGCGTCTGCCTGCCATGGCCGCCTCTCATCGATCTCTCACCGGCATGTATGGGACGTGCGAGGGCCGAGAACCGTTGACCGGTGGATCCGGTCGAACCGGAATCGACGGGGCGGCGCCGAGGACTCGGGGGGCGACTTCGTCCCGATCCGGACATTTGCCCGCCGGACACATACTCCTTGGGGTATTTGGCGGGCCTTCCTCGACCGCCGCACTCTCGCCGAGAGGAAACCGCCGGGGGTATTTGAGGAGGCAACGGTCTGCCGCCCCGTCGGCACACGTCGCCCCGCACCCGGACCACAGGAAGGAACACCGTCTTGGCCGCCCCCCTCCCCCGACCACGCACCGCTGTCCGGCCGGCACCGCATCGCCGGCATCAGCGTCGCCGCCCGGCTGCGCCGGGCCGGCTCGGCGGACTGCCGATGACCGTCGCCGTCGGCACCTCACTGCTGGTCATCGCCATGAAGTCGTTCGCCGGGCCGGCCGGACACCTGGCGAGTGTGCACATCGACTGGGGCTTCGCCACCTGGTCACGGCGATCGCCGTCGCCGGCGGGCTGCTCGGCGGCCGCCTCGCCGGACGCATCCCGCAGGACGCGCTGCGCAGGGCCTTCGGCTGGTTGGTCGCCGTCATGGGCGTCTTCGTCCTCGCCCAGCAGATCACCCCCGGCCTGCGCCGCACCCTCCTCACCAGCCCCTGGCCCCGGTCCTCCCCTGCCGCGACGGCCGGGGCCCCGATCAACTGGTCCGCCCTCCGCCTCGCCACGGCCACGACCACGGCGCTCCACGGCAAGGCCCGGCGGCACCGCACGACACCCGGGCCGTGGACGCGGGACCGGGCCGGGCGGTCCGCCCCCACGGGCCCGCCGGGTATGCCGACGCGGCCCCGCGCACCAGGGCCGAACGGCCCCCGCCGCACCCCCTCGGCCTCTTCACCCGGCTCGGCGTCCGCGGTCGACTGGAAACCGTCAGAAGTCGTCATCGAGGAGAAGGGCCCGGCCATGACCGGCACCGCACCGCAGACACTCGACACGGACCGGCGGCACGACGCCGATGTGCACCGCCTGGAGGTCGCCCACCTCGACCACGACGCCTACGCCGTGGACATCCGGGGCCACCACCTCCAGGTCGACCAGCCCACCGAGGCGGGCGGCACGGACACCGCGCCGACCCCCACCGAGCTGTTCGCCGCGTCCCTGGCCACCTGCGTCGCCTTCTACGCGGGCCGCTACCTCCAGCGGCACCGCCTGCCCCGCTCCGGACTGCGTGTCCGCGCGGAGTTCACCATGGCCACCGACCGCCCGGCCCGGGTCACCGCGCTGCGCGTGGTGGTGGTCCCCCCGCCGGACCTCCCCCGGCAGCGCAGGGACGCCCTGCTGGCCGTGGCCTCGCACTGCACCGTCCACAACACCCTCCACCAGCCACCCGCCGTCACGGTCGAGTTGGAGCCCTGAGCGGGCGGAACGCGCCGGCCGTGGAAACGGTTCACCAGGGCCCCGGGCACCCTTGCACAGGGTGCCCGGGGCCCGTTGCCGCTTGTCAGCGGCCATGGCGTCCGATTAGTGTCACCACGCCTTGGTGAACGGGAAATCCGGTGTGATGCCGGTGCGGCCCTCGCCACTGTGATCGGGAAGTCCGGCTCCGGCCCTCGCGGGCAGCCACTGGGTCCTTGCGACCCGGGAAGGCGGAGCACGGGCGGTGGTACCCGTGAGCCAGGAGACCGGCCAGGGCGCGTCAACCATCCACGAGGTGCTGGAGAAGGTCTGCTCAGCCATGCACATAGCCGAGGGTTTCCTCCCGCCGGCGCACGCGGTCGCCTGGGGCGTCGCGTCAGCGCCGTTCGTCGTCCACGGAGTACGGTCACTGACGCGTGAGGTGCGCGAGCACCCCGAGTCCACCCTGCTCCTCGGCGCCTCCGGCGCCTTCACGTTCGTCCTGTCCGCGCTGAAGCTGCCGTCGGTGACCGGGAGTTGCTCCCACCCCACCGGCACCGGCCTGGGCGCCATCCTGTTCCGGCCGCCGATCATGGCGGTGCTGGGCACCATCACCCTGCTCTTCCAGGCGCTGCTGCTCGCCCACGGCGGACTGACCACGCTCGGCGCCAACGTCTTCTCCATGGCGATCGTCGGGCCCTGGGCCGGATACGCCGTCTACAGGCTGCTGCGCCGCTACGACGTGCCGCTGATGGGCGCCGTGTTCTGCGGCGCCTTCGTCGCCGACCTGTCCACGTACTGCGTCACCAGCGTCCAGCTGGCGCTGGCCTTCCCCGACCCGAGCAGCGGATTCCTCGGCGCGCTCGGCAAGTTCGGTTCCATCTTCGCCGTCACGCAGGTCCCGCTCGCGGTGAGCGAGGGGCTGCTGACGGTCCTGGTGATGCGGCTGCTGGTGCAGTCCAGCAAGGGCGAACTGACCAGGCTCGGCGTGCTCCTGACGGGCCGCAAGACGCCGGCCGGCGCCGAGGGGGTGGCCCGGTGAGCCGCAACGCGAAGATCAACTCCCTGCTGCTGCTCCTCGTGGCGGCCCTCGCGGTGCTGCCGTTGGTCCTCGGCCTCGGCGATCACAAGGAGGAGCCGTTCACCGGCGCCGACGCCGAGGCGGAGACGGCGATCACCGAACTCGACCCGGACTACGAGCCGTGGTTCTCGCCGCTGTACGAACCGCCTTCCGGCGAGATCGAGTCGGCCCTGTTCGCCCTCCAGGCGGCCCTCGGCGCGGGCGTCCTCGCCTACTACTTCGGCCTGCGCCGGGGCAGGCGGCAGGGCGAGGAGCGGGCCCGTGCCGCGGCGCTCACCACCCCGGAGCACCCGCACCCGGACCCCGCCACCCCCAAGGACACGAACCCGGATCCGGACCTCGCCGTCCCCAAGGAAACGGCCCCGGACCCCGCCGCCCCCGAACGGACCTGACACCCGTGCTGCCCATCGACGCGGCGGCGCACAGCAGCCGCTGGCGCCACCGTCACCCCGTGGACAAGGCCGTGCTCGGCCTCGGGCTCACCGTGCTCGCGATCTCGCTGCCGCCCTGGCCGGGCGCGGCCCTGGTGCTGGTGACCGCGCTGACGGTGCTGCTCGGCCCGGCGGGTGTCCCGGCGCGGCGGCTGTGGCGGGCGTACCGGGTGCCGTTGGGCTTCTGCGTGACCGGGGCCGCCACCCTCCTCGTCCAGGTCGGCGGCCCCGGGGGGTTCGTCGCGCTCGCCGACGACGGGCCGCTGCGGGCCGGGGAGTTGCTGCTGCGCACCTCCGCGGCCTCCCTCGGCGTGCTGCTGTTCGCCTTCACCACCCCGATGTCCGACCTGCTGCCGCGGCTGGTGCGGGCCGGGGTGCCCCCGGCCGTCGTGGACGTGGCGATGGTGACGTACCGCATGAGCTTCCTGCTGCTGGACGCGGTGCGCCGGATCCGGGAGGCGCAGGCCGCCCGCCTCGGGCACACCACTCGGGCCGCGACCTGGCGCTCGCTGGCGGGACTCGGCGCCACCGCGTTCGTCCGCGCCTTCGACCGGGCGGCCCGCCTCCAGGCCGGGCTGGCCGGCCGCGGCTACGACGGCACCCTGCGCGTCCTGCTGCCCGAGGCCCGCGTCTCGGCCCGTTTCACGGCCGCGAGCCTCGTCCTGCTCGCGGCCCTCGCCGCCCTCACCCTCGCCCTCGAAAGGCCCCTGACATGAGCGAGACCGCCCTGGTCGCCCTGCGGGACGCGTCCTTCGCCTACGAGGACGGCCCCACCGTGCTCAGCGGGCTCGACTTCGAGATCCGCGAGGGTCGCGCGCTCGCCCTGCTGGGCCGCAACGGCAGCGGCAAGACCACGCTGATGCGGCTGCTCAGCGGTGGACTGCGGCCGGACACCGGCCGGTTGACGGTGCAGGGGCAGCCGGTGGCGTACGACCGCAAGGGCCTGACCCGGCTGCGCACGACCGTCCAGCTGGTGGTCCAGGACCCGGACGACCAGTTGTTCGCCGCCTCCGTCGCCCAGGACGTGTCCTTCGGGCCGCTCAACCTGGGGCTGTCCGACGCGGAGGTGCGGGCCCGGGTCGAGGAGGCCTTGGCCGCACTGGACATCACCGCCCTGGCCGACCGCCCCACCCATCTCCTCTCCTACGGGCAGCGCAAGCGCACCGCCATCGCCGGCGCGGTCGCCATGCGGCCCCGGGTGCTCGTCCTCGACGAGCCGACCGCGGGCCTCGACCCCGACGGCCAGGAGCGTCTCCTCGGTACGCTCGACGCCCTGCGCGCCTCCGGCACCACGGTGGTGATGGCCACCCACGACGTCGATCTCGCCCTGCGCTGGGCCGACGACGCGGCCCTGCTGACCCCGTCGGGCGCGCACACCGGCCCCGCGGCCCCCACCCTGGCCCGCACCGACCTGCTCCACCAGGCGGGCCTGCGCCTGCCGTGGGGCATCGCCACCACCCAACTCCTGCGCGCCCAGGGCCTCCTGGACGACACCGCTCCCGGCCCGCGCACCGCGGAGGAGTTGATCGCCCTGTGCCCTGCCCCCACCACTGACTAGGCTCCCCGCAGGGCGAACAACCGGGCCAGCGCCCCCCACTGTTCGTGCTGTGACGCCGTCGCCGCCCGCAGCCGCCGTGACCTCGTCCAGGCCCCGGATGCCCGCAGCAGGGGTACGTGTTCGTGACCGTGCCGCGGCTCCTCGCTCCGGGCAGGGTCGAGCCCGGCGAGGTGTACCGGTGAACTACCAGGTCAGGCACAGCCGGTAGGGAGAGCGGTGGATCATCGTCGGCCGCATGACGACCGGTTGCTCCTCCGCCAGCCGCAGACCGGGCAGGCGGCGCGTCAACTCCTCCAGGGTGAGCCGCAGTTGCTCACGGGCCAGCTGGGCGCCGGGACAGCCGTGCGCGCCGAGGCCGAAGGCCAGGTGGCGGCCGGGTGAGCGGGTGATGTCGAACGTGTCGGGGCGCGGGTGGCGATCGGGGTCCCGGTTGGCCGCGCCGAAGGCCACGAACAGCGCGGTTCCCGCGGGCAGTTGGGTACCGGCGAGGGTGACCGGGCGGGTGGTGACCCGGCGGAAGCCCTGAAGGGCGCTGTCGTAGCGGGCGGCCTCCTCCACGGCCGCCGGAATGCGGTCGGGTTCCGCGCACAGCAGCCGCCACTGGGGCGGATGGCGGAGCAGGTGCAGCACCGTGGTCCCGATCAGGGCCGTCGTGGTGAGATGTCCGGCGATCAGCAGGTTCTGGAGGTGGGCGACGAGTTCGTGGCGCTCCTCCAGCGTCGGCTCACCGTCCCCGGGCCGCCGTACGGAGGCCACCAGCTCCGTGCACAGGTCCTCGCGCGGGCGGGCGTGCCGTTCGCGGACATAGCGGTCCAGGAGGTGCTGCATGGCGACCACGTCCTCGGCCGCGGCGATCTGCTCGGCCTCCTCAAGGGGCCGGAACAGCAGCTCCTCGGCCCGGTGCCCGCCGTGCACGACGGCCGGCACGTCGGTGGGGTCGAGTCCGACGATCCGGCCGATCACCTCGCCGGGCAGGCGCTGGGCGTAGGCGGACATCAGCTCCACCCGCCCCTCCCCGGCGAACGCGTCCACCAGGGCGGAGGCCCGCTCGGCGGCGTACGGCAGTACGGCGGTGACACGGGCCGGCGACAGGCCGCGGACGATCGGTGTGCGCAGCCGCCGGTGCAAGGAACCGTCGGCGGTGACGACGACCGGGCGTCCGCCGAAGCCCCGGCCGAGGACGGCGAGCGCGGCGGGCGAGGGCAGGACGTCGGGCCGCATCGCGTTCGCCGACGAGAAGTCCTCGGGGCGGCGCAGGACTTCACGGACGTCGGCGTCGCGGGCGACCATCCAGGCGTCCAGCTCGGCGACGTGCATCAGGCCGTCGGCCTGCCGGGCGCGCTCGTAGTACGGATACGGGTCGCGCGCCAACGCGTCCAGTCTGCCGTGCGGTTCGCGGTCCACGAGACGCCCTCCGGCCGGTACTGCGGTCGCGCTCATGGTGCCGTACAGGTGTACGGATCCGGTAGGCGTCATCCGGCCGCGGAGCACCCGCGGACCGGCGGCACACCCTCCGCCTCGGTCCACGAGGCGAGCGGATGGGCGGGCGCCAGAGCCACGATCGCCCGTCGGCCGGACGCAGGCCGACCGACGCGGCACCCCGGGTCACCTGACGGACGCACACGGATCAGCCGACGCCGCGATCACCCCGACGGACAGACACATATCAGCCAACACCACGACCCATGACGGTCCGGAGGCATCGCCCCGAGTCACGCCCTCCGCCTCGGACACCGGGCCTGCCCGGCCGGCAGACGCCACGCCCCATGACCACCCCACGGACGCACGCGGACCGTTCGGCGGCACGGCCCGTAGCCGCCCGACAGGCGGATCTGACGAGTACGCCGCTGAGCAGGCCCGATTCCCTAAGATCGTCCTGTGGTCACCTTCCTCCTCGAACGCACGGCACCTCTCCCCCCGCCCGAGGCCTGGCGGCGCCTCACGGAGTGGCCCCGCCACGGCGAGGTGGTCCCGCTGACGCGCGTCTCGGTACTCACGCCCGGCCCGAACCGTGAGGGCACGGTCTTCGTGGCCCGGTCGGGGCTGGGACCGCTCGGCTTCGACGACCGGATGGAGGTCACCGTGTGGCGGCCGCCGGCCGAGGGGACACCCGGTCTGTGCCGGCTGGAGAAGCGGGGCCGGGTGGTGAAGGGCTGGGCGGAGATCGAGGTGCGGCCCGGTCCCGGCGGCCGTGCGCACGTCGTGTGGCGCGAGGAGCTGCGGGTGCGTCTGCTCCCGCGGATCTTCGACGGACCGCTGCGGGCGTCGGCGCGGTACGTGTTCGGGCGGGCGGTGAACCGCCTGCTCAGACGGCCGTGACCGATGTATGTCAGAGTAAGTCGCATGACCACCAAGGAAGTTGACGGCGCCGAGGAACTGGCGGCGGACGGACTGCGCTGGCTCCTCGGGGTCGCGCGGGACGACGCCGACGGCGGCCTCGGCTGGCCCACCCGCCCCTCCGACGACGACCTGAACCCCATCCTCTACAGCGGCACGGCGAGCGTCGTGCCGGTGCTGCTGGAGGCGCGCCGGCACTTCGGTGACGACTCCTACGGGGATGCGGCCGTACGCGCCGCCCGGAACCTCGCGGCCGTACTCGACGGCCACGACGACGACTCGCTCTACTTCGGCCGCACCGGAATGGCCCTCGTCCTGCGGGCCGTTCACGACGAGCTGGGCGACACCGCGGCGGGCGCCGCGTCGGACCGGGCCATGGGGCTCGTACGGAACGGGTTCGACGGGACGCGCTGGGGCGAGCTGTTCGAGCTGATGGGCGGCAACTCCGGGATCGGCCTCGGCGCGCTGCTGCTCGGCGACGTCGAACTGGCCGTGCGCGCGGTAGAGCCGTACGTCCACACCGCGGAGCGGACCGCGACGGGCGTCCAGTGGCCCTTCAAGCCGGACGTGCCCGGCCGGATGCACCACATCTCGCACGGCACGCTCGGCGTCGTGTGCGGGCTGGCCTCCGTCGGCGTGGCGACCGGCCGCACGGACCTCGCCGAGCTGGCCCTGGAGGGGGTCGCGGACGTGGTCTCCCGGAACGAGGCGGGACCCGAGGGCTTCCTCGTCCCCCATTCCGACCCGGCGCACGCGCCCGACCGGGCCGCACGCTACAACTACGGCTGGTGCCACGGCCCGGCCGGTGACGCCCAGGTCTTCCGGCTGCTGCGGGACCTTTTCGGCGGTCCCGTCTGGCCGGCCCTCGTCGACCGCTGCTGGCACACCGTCGTCCGTTCCGGGCTGCCCGAGCGGCTGCGGCCGGGCTTCTGGGACAACAACGGCCGTTGCTGCGGCACGGCGGGCGTCCTCGCGCTCGCCTGTGACCGGATCGCCGAACAGGGCGACGCCCCGGACTTAGCCCGGCTGCTCGTCGCGGACCTCGCCGCGCGGGCCCTGCGCGACACCGACGGCGCACGCTGGTCGAACGTCGAGCACCGGGCCGACCCGAGCGACCTGGAGCCGTGCACCGGGTGGGCGATGGGCAACGCGGGCATCGTGCGCGAACTGCTGCGCTTCGTACGGCTGGAGCGGGGCGGCGACCCGGACTACGCCTTCGCCTGGCCGGACCAGCCGGCCGTGCGGCGCTCCCCCGCTCAGGCCACCGACCCGATCCGCCCGGCCGGCGGCGGCGCGGTGTCGTGATGGATCGGCGTGTGGGCGCCGGTCAGGGAGACCCCGCTGCCGCCGCGCCGGTCCGCCACGATCTCGGCGGCGATCGACAGGGCCGTCTCCTCCGGCGTGCGGGCGCCGAGGTCGAGGCCGATCGGGGACCGCAGGCGCGCCAACTCCACCTCGGTGACGCCCACTTCGCGCAGCCGCTCGTTGCGCTCCAGGTGGGTGCGGCGCGAGCCCATCGCGCCGACGTAGGCGACGGGCAGGCGCAGGGCGAGCCGCAGCAGCGGTACGTCGAACTTGGCGTCGTGGGTGAGGACGCACAGGACCGTGCGGGCGTCCACCGGGGTCCGCTCCAGGTACGTGTGGGGCCACTCGACGACGATCTCGTCGGCCTCGGGGAAGCGGGCCCGCGTCGCGAAGACGGGCCGGGCGTCGCACACGGTGACGTGGTAGTCGAGGAACTTGCCGACCCGGACCAGCGCCGACGCGAAGTCGATCGCGCCGAACACGATCATCCGGGGCGGCGGCACGGAGGACTCCACCAGGATCGTGAGCGGCGCTCCGCAGCGAGAGCCCTGCTCTCCGATCTGAAGGGTGCCGGTGCGGCCGGCGTCCAGGAAGGCGCGGGCCTCGGCGGCGACCGTGCGGTCCAGCCCGGGGTGGGCGCCGAAGCCGCCGTCGTAGGAGCCGTCGGGGCGGACGAGCAGCGCGTGGCCGGTCAGCTCCCCCGGGCCGGAGACGACGCGGGCCACCGCCGCCGCCGCGCCGCGCGCCGCGGTGGCGAGGGCGGCCGCGACGACCGGGCGGACGGGGTCGCCCACCCGGACCGGCACGACCAGGATGTCGATGACGCCGCCGCAGGTGAGTCCTACGGCGAAGGCGTCGTCGTCGCTGTAGCCGAACCGCTCCAGGACCGACTCGCCGTCCTGGAGGGCCTGTTGGCACAGTTCGTAGACCGCGCCCTCCACACAGCCGCCGGAGACCGAGCCGATGGCCGTGCCGTCGCTGTCGACGGCGAGCGCGGCGCCCGGCCGACGGGGTGCGCTGCCGCCGACCGCGACCACGGTCGCCACGGCGAAGTCACGGCCCTGCTCGACCCACCGGTGCAACTCCTCGGCGATGTCCAGCATCTCTCGGTCTCCTTAACGGCGGTTGTGCGGTGGGGACTTGGTCATGGCCGGGCTAGTGGACGCCCAGCCAGCTCTCGATCGGGTTGAGCGCGAAGAACACCACGAAGATCACCGTGAGCGCCCACATGAACGCGCCGATCTCGCGTGTCTTGCCCTGGGCGGCCTTGATGGCGACGTAGGAGATGACGCCGGCGGCCACGCCCGCGGTGATCGAGTAGGTGAACGGCATGATCACGACGGTGAGGAAGACCGGGATCGCGGTGGCGCGGTCGGCCCAGTCCACGTGCCGGGCGTTCATCATCATCATGGCGCCGATCACCACCAGGGCGGCGGCCGCGACCTCGCCGGGCACGATCGCGGTGAGCGGGGTGAAGAACAGGCAGGCCGCGAAGAACAGGCCGGTGACGACGGAGGACAGGCCCGTACGGGCGCCCTCGCCGACGCCGGTGGCCGACTCGACGAAGACCGTCTGGCCGGAGGCGCCGGAGACGCCGCCGATCGCACCGCCCGCGCCGTCGATGAACAGCGCCTTGGACAGGCCCGGCATCCGGCCCTTGTCGTCGGCCAGCTTGGCCTCGGTGCCGACGCCGATGATGGTGGCCATCGCGTCGAAGAACCCGGCGAGCACCAGCGTGAACACGATCATGCCGACGGTCATGGCGCCGACCTCGCCCCAGCCGCCGAACTCCACGTTCCCGAAGATGGAGAAGTCCGGCATGGAGACGGCGCTGCCGTGCAGCTCGGGGGCGCCACCGGCCCACTGGTCGCGCTTGATGACGTCGAAGGCGTTGAGGGCCACGGCGATCACGGTGCCGCCGATGATGCCGATCAGGATCGCGCCGGGGATGCCGCGCGCCTGGAGCATGAAGATGGCCAGCAGGGTGACGGCGAACAGCAGCACGGGCCAGCCGGCCAGTTCGCCCGCCGGGCCGAGGGTGAGCGGGGTGGCCTCGCCCTGGTGCACGAAGCCGGCCTTGGAGAAGCCGATCAGGGCGACGAAGAGGCCGATGCCCATGGTGATCGCGTGCTTGAGCGCGAGCGGGATCGCGTTCATGATCATCTCGCGCAGGCCGGTGACGACCAGCAGCATGATGACGACGCCGTACATCACACACATGCCCATGGCCTGCGGCCAGGTCATCTGCGGGGCGACCTGCGAGGCGAGGACGCCGGAGACGGAGAGGCCGGCGGCAAGGGCGAGCGGCACCTTGCCGAAGAAGCCCATCAGCAGCGTGGTGAGGGCCGCCGCGAACGCGGTCGCGGTGATCAGGGCCTTCTGCCCGAGGGTGTCTCCCGCCGCGTCCTTGCCGGACAGGATCAGGGGGTTGAGCAGGAGGATGTACGCCATCGCCATGAAGGTGGTGATGCCGCCGCGCACCTCGCGCGCGACGGAGGATCCCCGGTGGGATATGTGGAAGTACCGGTCGAGCCAGGACCGTCCGGCCGGGACGCGGGTGCCTTCTCCCGCGTCGTCGGCGACGGTCTGTGGCTCCAGTGACTGCTGGGTCATGTGGGCCTACTCCCAAGGTTCAAAGGGGCCCCCGCCGGCCGCCTGCGGCGATTGGCGGGATTTGGGTAGGTTGCACGACCCGGGGGACGGCCCGAGACGAACATCTGGGGGGCCTGGGGGGACGGGAGTCCCCCCAGGAAGCACACCGGTTCGATCCCCGGAGGGTTACGTTCCGGTGAGGTGTTCCGGCCGGACCGGCGTGCGGTTGAGCTCCAGACCGGTCGCGTTCCGGATCGCCGCGAGGACGGCCGGGGTCGACGACAGGGTCGGGGCCTCACCGATGCCGCGCAGCCCGTACGGGGCGTGCTCGTCGGCGAGTTCGAGCACGTCGACGGGGATGATCGGCGTGTCGAGGATGGTCGGGAGCAGGTAGTCCGTGAAGGACGGGTTCCTGACCTTCGCGGTCTTGGGATCGACGACGATCTCCTCCATCACCGCGATGCCCATGCCCTGGAGGGTGCCGCCCTGGATCTGGCCGAGGACGGACAGCGGGTTGAGCGCCTTGCCGACGTCCTGGGCGCAGGCCAGCTCGATGACCTTCACCAGGCCGAGTTCGGTGTCGACCTCGACGACGGCGCGGTGCGCGGCGAAGGAGTACTGGACGTGGCCGTTGCCCTGGCCGGTGCGCAGGTCGAAGGCCTCGGTCGGCCGGTGCCGCCACTCCTCCTCGACCTCGACGCTCTCGTCCTCCAGGACGTCGGTGAGGTCGGCGAGGACCTCGCCGCCGTCGGTGACGACCTTGCCGCCCTCCAGGAGCAGTTCCGCCGTCGCCCAGGCCGGGTGGTAGGAGCCGAACTTGCGGCGCCCGATCTCCAGCACCTTCTCGCGCACCAGCTCGCAGGCGTTCTTCACGGCGCCGCCGGTGACGTACGTCTGGCGTGAGGCTGACGTCGAACCGGCGCTGCCCACCTGGGTGTCGGCCGGATGGATGGTCACCTGCGCGACGCCCAGCTCGGTGCGGGCGATCTGCGCGTGGACGGTGACGCCGCCCTGGCCGACCTCCGCCATGGCGGTGTGCACGGTGGCGACGGGCTCGCCGGCGATGACCTCCATGCGCACCTTGGCGGTGGAGTAGTCGTCGAAGCCCTCGGAGAAGCCGACGTTCTTGATGCCGACCGCGTAGCCGACACCGCGTACGACGCCTTCACCGTGCGTGGTGTTGGACAGGCCGCCGGGCAGCTGCCGTACGTCGGCGCCCTCGCTGGACTCCCACTGGCGCTCCGGCGGCATCGGCATCGCCTTGACGCGGCGCAGGAGTTCGGCGACCGGGGCCGGGGAGTCGACCGGCTGCCCGGTCGGCATGATCGTGCCCTGCTCCATGGCGTTGAGCTGCCGGAACTCCACCCGGTCCATGCCCACCGCGTCGGCCAGCTTGTCCATCTGCGCCTCGTAGGCGAAGCACGCCTGCACCGCGCCGAAGCCGCGCATGGCGCCGCAGGGCGGGTTGTTGGTGTAGAGGGCGACGGCCTCAATGTCGACGTCGTCCACGACGTACGGACCGACGCTCAGCGAGGAGGCGTTGCCGACCACCGCCGGGGAGGCCGACGCGTACGCGCCGCCGTCCAGGACGATCCGGCACTTCATGTGCGTGAGCTTGCCGTCCTTGGTGGCGCCGTGCTCGTAGAAGAGCTTGGCCGGGTGGCGGTGGACGTGCCCGAAGAAGGACTCGAAGCGGTTGTAGACGATCTTGACCGGCTTGCCGGTGCGCAGCGCCAGCAGGCAGGCGTGGATCTGCATCGAGAGGTCCTCGCGGCCGCCGAAGGCACCGCCGACGCCGGCCAGCGTCATGCGGACCTTGCTCTCGGGCAGACCGAGGACGGGGGCGATCTGCTTGAGGTCGCTGTGCAGCCACTGGGTGGCGATGTAGAGGTGGACGCCGCCGTCCTCGTCCGGCACCGCGAGACCCGACTCGGGGCCGAGGAAGGCCTGGTCCTGCATGCCGAAGGTGTACTCGCCCTTGACGACGAAGTCGGCGCGCTTGGCGGCCTCTTCGACGTTGCCGCGGACGATCGGCTGGCGGTGCACGATGTTCGGGTGCGGGACGTGGCCGATGTGGTGGTCGTCGCGGTTCTCGTGGATGAGGATCGCGTCCGGCGCGGTCGCGGAGGCCTCGTCGGTGATGACGGGCAGTTCGCGGTACTCGACCTTGATCTTGGCGGCCGCGCGGCGCGCGGTCTCCGGGTGGTCGGCGGCGACGATCGCGACCGGCTCGCCGTGGTGGCGTACCTTGCCGTGGGCGAGGACCGGGGTGTCCTGGATCTCCAGACCGTAGTTCTTCACGTCGGTCGGCAGGTCGTCGTAGGTCATCACGGCGTAGACACCCGCCATGGCCAGCGCCTCGCTCGTGTCGATGGACACGATCTCGGCGTGCGCGACGGTCGACCGGAGGATCTGCCCCCAGAGCATGTCCTCGTGCCACATGTCGGACGAGTAGGCGAACTCGCCGGTGACCTTGAGCGTGCCGTCCGGGCGGAGGGTGGACTCACCGATCCCGCCCTTGGTCCGGGACCCCTGGGTGATCTTGCTGGGAGCGCCGTTGGTGGGCATGGTGCTCAGACCGCCTCTCCCTGCCGGGCGGCCGCGAGGCGGACCGCGTCCATGATCTTCTCGTAGCCGGTGCACCGGCACAGGTTGCCCGAGAGGGCCTCGCGGATGTCCGCGTCGGTCGGGTTCGGGTTGCGCTCCAGCATCTCGTCGGCGGCAACGAGCAGACCCGGCGTGCAGAAGCCGCACTGGACGGCGCCGGCGTCGATGAACGCCTGCTGGATCGGCGAGAGTTCGGCGCCCTCACCGGTCTGCGAGTCCTGCCCCTTGGCGGACCAGTCCTGCGCCTCCTGAAGGGACGTACCGCAGGCGCCCGAAGCGCAACCACCCTGCTCGGCACGCTGCTTGGCGAAGTCGGCGAGCCCCTCGACGGTCACCACCTCGCGCCCCTCGACCTGCCCCGCGGCGACGAGACACGAACACACCGGCACCCCGTCGAGGCGGACCGTGCAGGACCCGCACTCGCCCTGCTCGCAGGCGTTCTTGGAACCGGGCAGACCGAGCCGCTCGCGCAGCACGTACAGCAGGGACTCGCCCTCCCACACGTCGTCGGCCTCCTGCGGACGTCCGTTGACCGTGAAATTGACGCGCATTACGCGACTCCCTCCGTGCGGGCGGCGGTGCCGCGGTACGACTCCCAGGCCCAGGTCAGCGTCCGGCGGGCCATGACGCCGACCGCGTGCCGGCGGTAGCTCGCGGTGCCCCGGACGTCGTCGATCGGGTTGCAGGCGCCGGAGCACAGCTCGGCGAACTGCTTGGCGACCGACGGGGTGATGATCTTTCCGTTGTCCCAGAAGCCGCCCTCTTCCAGGGCCGCGTTCAGGAACTCCTCGGCGGCCTTGGCGCGCACCGGGGTAGGCGCCGCGGACCCGATCCCCGTACGCACGGTCCGCGTCTCGGGATGCAGGGCGAGCCCGAACGCGCACACGGCGATGACCATGGCGTTCCTGGTCCCCACCTTGGAGTACTGCTGGGGCCCGTCGGCCTTCTTGATGTGCACCGCGCGGATCAGCTCGTCGGCGGCCAGCGCGTTGCGCTTCACGCCGGTGTAGAACGCGTCGATGGGGATGCGGCGCGACCCGCGCACCGACTCCACCTCGACCTCGGCGCCGGCCGCCAGCAGGGCGGGGTGGGCGTCGCCGGCCGGGGAGGCGGTGCCGAGGTTGCCGCCGACGCCGCCGCGGTTGCGGATCTGCGGGGAGGCGACCGTGTGCGAGGCGAGGGCCAGGCCCGGCAGCTCGCCGCGCAGGTTCTCCATGATCTTCGTGTAGGGCACGGAGGCCCCGAGCCGCACGGAGTC
Source organism: Streptomyces sp. TRM68416 (assembly GCF_014596915.1). Lineage (GTDB taxonomy): Bacteria > Actinomycetota > Actinomycetes > Streptomycetales > Streptomycetaceae > Streptomyces. The sequence continues at coordinate 434,612 of NZ_JACVWU010000003.1, read as the reverse complement.
CTCGCCGACCTCCCACTCGTAGAGGTCTCCGACGCGGTTCAGGTCGAGGAGGTACTCGGGCCGGCGGTGGTCGAAGTTGATCTCGACCATCACGTCGGTGCCACCCGCAATCGGCACAGCGGTGGGGTGCGCTGCCTTCGCGGCGAGCGCCTCCTCCCAGCTGGCGGGGCGAAGGAAGTCCATGACCGGCTCTCTTCTTCGTCTCGTGGGTCGTACAGATTGAGCCAATCCGTGTGCGGCGGGCCCGGCTCGTTCATGTGCTGTTAACGCGGAGTGAGGTCAGTACACAGCGCCGTGCCGCGCGTGGGTCAGTCACGGAAACCATGAAGGAGTTGGCTGGCCAGGCCGGGCATCTTGTAGATTCGTATGAACGGAGGTCATCAGAAACCTCTTCGTTTTCCTGTGGAAACGTGCGACACGCCCCACGTGACCTGGGACACAGCCGAATCGTGCGCCACAGGACGGCGGACGGCACCCGCCGACCCGCCGAACGGGTCGAAGAGCCCATCACCCACCAGATCCATCGTAGTTTTCGAGACAAAGAACGGCGGCGACGAGAATGCGGCTGCGCGCACTGCTGGACACCGACGCGCTGGGCCTCAAGCTGCTCGGCGGCGAGGACGAGCTGGACCGCACCGTACGCGGCGTGATGACCACGGACCTGCGGGACCCGAGCCGCTACCTCTCGGGGGGCGAGCTGGTGCTCACCGGCCTGGCCTGGCGCCGGGACGCCGCGGACTCCGAGCCGTTCGTACGGATCCTGGCCCAGGCCGGGGTGGCCGGGCTCGCGGCCGGCGAGGCCGAGCTGGGAGACGTCCCCGAGGACCTGGTGCTGGCCTGCGCCCAGCACCGGCTCCCCCTGTTCGCGGTCCACGAGTCCGTGGCCTTCGCGACGATCACCGAACACGTCGTACGGCAGGTCTCGGGCGAACGGGCCGGCGACCTGGCGGCCGTGGTGGACCGCCACCGCCGCATGATGACCTCGGGCCCCGCGGGCGGCGGCCCGGACGTCGTACTCGACCTGCTGGGCTCGGACCTGGACCTGCGCGCCTGGGTCCTGTCCCCCACCGGACGCCTGATCGCGGGCTCGAAGGCGGCGCCCCCCGCCCTCCCCGCCGACACCTGCGCCAAGCTGGCGGCCGAGCACCTGGGGGCCGCCCGCACCGGCCGCAGGGGCCCGCACCGGGTCACTCTCGGCCCGACGACCTACTCGCTCTTCCCGATCAGCAGCAACGGCCGCTCCCCGCAGGCCGCCCGCGACGTGCGCGAGACGGTGCTGTCGGACTGGCTGCTGGCCGTCGAGGCGGACGCCGGGGACTGGCCCGAGGAGCGGCTGGACCTGCTCCAGGGCGTCACCCAGCTGATCTCGGTGGAACGCGACCGCCGGGACGCGGCCCGCACGGTCCGCCGCCGCCTGGCCCAGGAGGTCCTGGAGCTGGTCCAGACGGGCGCGGCCCCCGCCGAGATCGCGGCCCGTCTGCGCGTGGCCGCCCCCGTCCTCCTGCCTGGTCTGGGCGCGGCCCCGCACTGGCAGGTCGTGGTGGCCCGGGTCGAGTGGGCGGGCGGCGAGATCGAGGGCGGCCCGGTGGCCCAGTCGCTCCTGGAGGAGATCCTCGTGGACCCCCTCACCACCGGCCCCGAGCCCTCCGACCGCATCGCGGTGGCCCACACCGGCGACGAGGCGATCGCCCTCGTCCCGCTCCCCGCCGTATCGGCCGAGCACGACGGCTCGGAGGAGGGCGTCCTCGCCGACGCCCTCCTGGAGTCGGTCCGGGACCCCCTGTCGGCCGGTCTGGACGACGACGGCCGGGTGACCCTGGGCGTCAGCGCGTCGGTCCACTCCGCGGAGGGCCTGCGCGGCGCCCTGGAGGAAGCGCGGCACGCCCGCAGAGTGGCGGCGGCCCGCCCCGGCCGGGTCTGCGCGGCGGGCCACCAGGAACTGGCCTCCCACGTCCTGCTGCTCCCCTTCGTGCCCGACGACGTCCGCCGGGCCTTCACGGCCCGCCTGCTGGACCCCCTGCGCGACTACGACCGCCGCCACCGCGCCGAACTCATTCCCACCCTCGAAGCGTTCCTGGACTGCGACGGCTCCTGGACCCGCTGCGCGACCCGCCTCCACCTGCACGTCAACACACTGCGCTACCGGGTGGGCCGTATCGAGCAGTTGACGAGCCGGGACCTGTCCCGCCTGGAGGACAAGCTCGATTTCTTCCTGGCGCTGCGCATGAGCTGACCGTCAAGGGGGCACGCGTTCCCACGACTTTGTGAATTCCTTCACCCACCCCCTTGGCCATGACCGCCCACAGATGCTGGAATGCGGCCACCACTCATAGCTCAAAGGCGTGCTCGGGGAGGGCAAGTGGCGCATACCGCCATGTCTGGTAACGGAACGACCGCCGGTGACGATCCACTCCAGACCGCGGTGTGGCGGCTGCGCTCACGCGCATGCTGGGCCGACGCGGCAGCCCTGCTCCGCCCCGACACCCCGGCGACCTCGCTGCAACGGGCCTCGCTGCTGGTCGAACGGTGCCTGTACACCGAGCAAGGCTGGGAAGAGGCCGAGGACGCCCTGCGCACCGCGGAGGCGCAGGCGCACACCGACGAGGAGCGGGGCGCGGCCGCTTGTGAACGAGGGCAACTTGCCTACGCGTCCACGCTCCACACGGTCCGGGACCGGGCGGACGAGGCACGGGCGGCGCTGGGCCGGGCGGCCGCGCTGATCCCTCCGGGGGCGCCGGGAAGGGCCCTGCTCGACTACCGCCGGGGCCTGCTGGCGGAGAACCTCACCCGCTCCCCCCAGGCGGCGCGTGCCGCGTACCGCCGCGCACACGCGGGGGCGACGGCCCACCCCGACCCCCTCCTCCTCTCCTTCACCTGGCGCCACCTCGCCGGACTCGCCCTGCGCGAAGGCGAGTTGACGGAGGCCCGGCACGGCTTCGCCGAATCCCTGCGCATCCGGGAAGAGTTGGGCTACCTGGTCGGCACGGCCCCCGCCCTCGCGTCCCTCGCGGAAACAGAAACCGAACCAGAAGCCACCCGCCTACGCGACGAAGCCCGCCGCCTCTTCCGCCTCCTGGGCGGAGTACCGACCTGGCTGTCCCGCCAACTGTCTCCTCCGGACGCGGCAACGGCGTAACACGGCCCCAGCCCCCGACAGGGCGGTCCGGAATCTGCGGCCCGGCGGGGGCTGGTCGCGCAGTTCCCCGCGCCCCCAAAAACCACCTACGCACCCGATTTCACAAAGTCACCCACCCCACGCCCCACAACCACCCCCAACAGACGGAGAACGCGCCGCGGAAGAACCCCACCCGCAACCACCCACCCGGAAAGGGAACGCACCAGGGGAGAAGCCCACCCACAACCACCCCACCCGGAAAGGGAACGCGCCAGGGAGGGAGCCCTCGCGCGTACCCCCTCCCGGAGTTGGCCGCCCGCGGCGGGAAGGGGACGTGTCGGGGGGTGTCCGCCCGCAGCGGCGGGCGGGAACTCCGTTGCCGTGATGGGAGACGGAGCGCCCGACCGAGGACGGACACCCCCCGGCGCGGCCCCGACTCACCCCCCACCACCAGGCGCTACGCGCACCCCCACCCCACCGCAACGGGCCGCCGCAGGCAGCTACGCGAAGTGCTCCCCCACCAGCACCCGCACCACATCCAGATCCCCCACGACCAACGCATCCAGCAGCGCCCCGTGTTGCGCGGCATCCGCGATCAACTCGGCCCGCCCGAGACCCCCCGCCGAGCCCCCCACCAACGGCCACTGCGACCGCCGATGAAGATCATCCGCAATCCGCACCAACTGCTCGTTCCCCGCCAGCCCCAGCACCGCCCGATGAAACGCCCGATCCGACTCGGCATACGTGACCCGGCACCCCCCGGACGCCGCCCGCACCGTGGCCTCCGCCAACGGCCGCAACTCCGCCCACCGCTCCGCCGGCACCGTCCGCGCCAGCCGCAGCACCACCGGCACCTCGATCAACGCCCGCACCTCCGCAAGCTCCGCCAGCTCCCGGGCCCCCCGCTCGACCACCCGGAACCCCCGATTGGGCACCACTTCCACGGCACCCTCAAGCGCAAGCTGCTGCATGGCCTCACGCACCGGCGTGGCGGACACCCCGAACCGCTCCCCCAGCACCGGCGCTGAGTACACCTCACCGGGCTGCAACTCACCCGCGACCAAAGCGGTCCGCAGCGCATCCAGAATCTGCCCCCGCACGGAGGCCCGCTGCACGACAACACGAGGAACAGGCACCTCACCGTGGGTGTGCTCCCCCCGCACCCCCTCAGCCTGAACAGGCACCCGCGCCGAACCCGAACCCGAACCCACACCCGCACCGGAGCCCGCACCAGCCCCCGCACCCGAGCCCGCACCGGCCCCCCGAACCCGAGGAACCCCAGACCCCCCCGCCCCACCGGCGGAGCTTCGCGCGCCCTGCTTCACGGGCCCCTCCTCCGGACGTATCAGTACTTGGCGTCATTACGACGGGTTGTTACTCACCCGTCAAGCACCATATGCGCACAGCCCGTCAGTTCAAATCCACCAACCCTCCGATAAGGTAAGCCTTACCTACCAACACCACCGCCTCGGGAGCCCCGCATGCCCGTACTCCGCTCCGCCACAACGGACGCGTACACCCGGCTCACCGAAGTCCTCCCATCACTCGCAGTAACCGAAAGCGCCGACCCTTCCCCCGACTCGATCACCACCGCCGCACTCGCTCACGACCCAACCGCCCTCGACACCTTCCTGGCCTGGGACGACGCCCAGATCGTCCGCGACTACGGCCAACAGGCCCGCCCGGACGTCGTGGCCACCTTCGGCCTGCACCGCTACGCCTGGCCCGCCTGCCTGCTGATCACCGTCCCCTGGTTCCTGCACCGCCGCGTCCCCCGCCTCCCCGTGACGCACGTCTCGTACGACCGCACCGCCCCCGGCCGGGCCCTCGGCCACATGACGGTCCGCCCGACCGCCGGCTTCGCCTGCCTCCCGGACGACCCGGCAGCGGCCCTCCCCGGCGCCCGCGTGGTCCCGGACGAGGAGGCTCTGCGCGCCGAGGTGCGCGACGCGGTCGCCGACCACCTCGAACCCGTCCTCGCGGCCTTCGGCCCGCGCATGCGCCGCCGCGGCCGCGCCCTGTGGGGCATGGCGACCGACGAGATCGTCGAGGGACTCTGGTACGTCGCCCACCTCCTCGGCGAACAGGAGCGCGCGAAGCGCGAGCTGGAGCTGCTGCTGCCGGGCGCGACCAAGCCGTACGCCGGCTCGGCGGCCTTCCGCGTACTCACCGGCCCGAACGGCGAACCTCTGCCCACCCGGGACCGGGTGAGCTGCTGCATGTTCTACACACTGCGCCCGGAGGACACCTGCGCCACCTGCCCGCGCACGTGCGACACGGACCGCGTCACCAAGCTGCTGGCCGCGGCCAGTTGACGCACGGCGGGGGCGCCCCCGGCGCGCGCACCCCGCTCCGGTCCCGTAAGATCAACTCCCGAGACCGCCCCCACTCGGTTACAGCCGTTTCACAACTTCCTCACTCGTCGCAGGAACTTTCCGTGGAACCACCCGTACGGGTAGTCTTATTCGAACTCAACTCCCGCCCCTCAAGCGGCAGTTCGAGCAGAACGCCGCCCTGGGCATCCCCTTGCACTTCCTTGGCGGCCTCTTGCCCCGAAACCCCCTGAGGGCCGTTGGGATTGGGCCACTATGGCGGGCGTTACGCCCTATCCCAATGCAAGGGACCCCAGATGAGACTGACCGACATATCGCTGAACTGGCTGCTTCCGGGCGCCGTACTGCTCCTGGGCACGCTGGCGGCGGTGGCGGTGCTCGCGCGCGGAAAGCGCTCCTCGGGGAAGGACACCGGCGAGGACTCTTGGGAGCGCAGCGAAGAGCGCCGCAGGCGTAAGGAGGCCATATACGGCACGGTCTCCTATGTGCTCCTGTTCTGCTGCGCCGCGGTGGCCGCGGCACTGTCCTTCCACGGACTGGTCGGCTTCGGCGAACAGAACCTCGGCCTCACCAACGGCTGGCAGTACCTGGTCCCGTTCGGCCTGGACGGGGCGGCCATGTTCTGCTCGGTGCTGGCGGTGCGCGAGGCGAGCCACGGTGACGCGGCCCTCGGCTCCCGGATACTCGTGTGGACGTTCGCCTTCGCGGCGGCCTGGTTCAACTGGGTGCACGCGCCCAGGGGCATCGGCCACGACGGCGCCCCGCACTTCTTCGCCGGCATGTCCCTGTCCGCGGCCGTGCTCTTCGACCGGGCGCTGAAGCAGACCCGCCGGGCCGCCCTGCGCGAGCAGGGCCTGGTGCCGAGGCCGCTGCCGCAGATCCGCATCGTCCGCTGGCTGCGGGCACCCCGGGAGACGTACAAGGCCTGGTCCCTGATGCTCCTGGAGAACGTGCGCAGCCTGGACGAGGCGGTCGAGGAGGTCCGCGAGGACCGGCTGAAGAAGGAGGAGCAGCGGCTGAGGCGCCGCGAGGCGCAGCGCGTGGAGCGCGCCCAGCTGAAGGCCATCAGCCGCGGCCACCGCGGTTTCGTCGGCCGCGGCGGCGGGCGCCAGGTGGAGGTGCAGGCGGTGGAGCGCGGCTCCGACCGAGTCACCGCGGAGCCTGCCATATCCGCGCCGGAGCAATTGCCCGTACGTACGCGACCCTCACTGCAGCCCGTACGCAAAGGTTCTGACCAGGTGACCGTCGACCTCACCGCGGAGGACGACACCATGGCCCTGCCGCGGCTGGACTCCTTGGAGCGCAAGCTCAAGGATCTGGAGCAGCAGTTCGGCTAACGGCCGATCCACTCGGGCGAACGCCGCAGAGGGGGGTACGACACCACGTCGTACCCCCCTCTCCGCGTCACAGAGCGGGTCACAGTCGCCCGGCGTCGAGTTCGAACCAGACCGCTTTCCCCACGGCGTGCGGGCGTACCCCCCACGCGTCCGCGAGCGACTGGACGAGGACCAGGCCCCGGCCGTGCGTACCGTCGTCGGCGTTCGGTGCGCACAGCCGGGGCCTGGGGGCCACGAAGTCCCGTACCTCCACCCGGAGTGCGCCGGGATCCACCGTGGCGGTCAGGACCGCGTCGTCATCGGTGTGGATGAGCGCGTTGGTGACGAGTTCGCTGGTCAGCAGTTCCGCAACCTCCGATCGCCCCGGCCTCCCCCAGTGCCGCAGCAGATGACGCAGCTCTCTGCGGGCCTCCGGTACCGCTCTGAGATCCGCCTTGCCGAGTCTGCGCCTGAGCTGGTGTGCCTGCGTCTGTTCCGCGACGCCGGCCGGATTGTCCTCCGCCGTCTCCACCGAGAAGGCCCCGATCGCCGTGGGACCGCCTCCTCGTGCCTGCCTCTTCATGACCCCCGCCCGCGTGCCGATGTCGGTTCCCCTCCTGCTCGAACACGTTCACGGGAACCATGCCCCGTCGGGCACGCGCCAGTCATGTCGAATCGTCAACGACCAGGAGTTCCGACACGAGGACCCCGCCCCGGGCGGTGCCGGGACGGGGTGGGGAGGTCGAACGGAAGCGGTTCCCGGGACCGCCCGGCACCTGCCGTACGGGAGGTGCCGGGGCCGGTGGGGTCGAGGCCCGGCCGATGCGGCGGGCGGAAACCCCTGGTGGGCGGAGGACGGACGCGGTACGAACCCGGTATCCGCACACCGGGGCCTGATTGCCGTGCCCCGCAACGGACTTCGTCCGCCGCGCGCGGCGGTCTGACCGCACCGGATGGGTCGAATTGTCCACCGACGTCTGCCGATCCGGCCGTAGGCGACTTCGGGTCCGGCGCTGCGGGGCCGCCCTCCCGACCCCCGTGGCGCGAGGGCGGCCCCGTATCCTGCGGCGGTCGTACGGTCAGTGGAGCTTGTTCACGGCCGTCTTCGTCGTCTTCTTGAAGGCGGCCACCGGGGCGCCGTGGAAGTCGCCCATCTGCGCCCACTCCACGACCGTGACGGTCCGGCCGTCCCGGCCCACAGAGAGCAGACGGACGTCCTGGGCGCCCCACGAGGCGTCGGTGCGCAGGCCGTGGACGCGGGCGCCCTCCTCGACCGGGATCGTGCCGTAGGACTTGTACGTGGCCTTGATGTCCGGGTCCGCCTGCTCGATGCGGTCGGCGCAGGTACGGATCGCCTTGTTCAGACTCGTGGCCAGGGCCTTGGCCTTGGCGGCGGTGCCGACCCGGACGTTCAACTGCCGGGCGTTCGTGTCCACCTCGGTGTGGAACTGGCGGTAGCGGGAGTCGTAGGCGAGCAGCGCCTCGTCCAGGCAGAGCCGCAGTTCGTCCGGGATGCCGTCGGTGACCTTGCCGGCGGTCCAGGCGGACGAGGGGTGCGGCGGAAGCTGGGAGGCCGACAGGAACCGGGGCGCGCTCGCCGTTCCGGTGGCGGCGCCGGCCGGTACGGTGAGGGCCGCACCGGCGACGAGGCCTGCGACGGTGAGTACGGTGACCGCGGCGGCTCGGGTGTGCTTGGGCATGAGTGTTCCCCCGTGGGATGAGTGCATGAGTGTGGGTCGTCGTCACCGCGCCGCCGGAAGGTCGGTCCGGCGGTCGTCGGTGCGACACCAAGAGCATCAGCGGTCACAGGCCCCGGGCGCAACAAGGGACGGGCGTTCCGCCGCGGTGGAACCATCCCAGCCCGTCTGACGTGCAGGTATGTGGGGTGCCTGGGATGCCGTCCCGGGTCGGGAGCGCAAGGGGGAAAGGTGTCGGCACACGAGGACGTGGCCCGGTTCGCGGAGTTGCTCACGCGGTTGAAGGAACGGACGGACCGCAGCTACGGCTCGCTCGCCCGCCGTCTGGGCATGAACACCTCCACGTTGCACCGCTACTGCGCCGGCGACGCCGTCCCGCAGGACTTCGCCCCCGTGGAGCGCTTCGCCGCCCTGTGCGGGGCGTCGGCCGACGAGCGCGTGGAACTCCACCGCCGCTGGCTGCTGGCGGTGGCGGCACGACAGCGACCGCGCACGGCGACGACGGCGGACCCGGCGGACCCGCCGGGGGAAACCGCCGACACGACCCCGGAACCGGAGCCAAAGCCCGCATCGGAACCAAAGCCGGAGCCCGAACCGAAGCCGGAGCCCGAACCGAAGGCAACGCCGGAGCCCGAACCGGCACCGGAACCAAAGCCCGCACCGGTTCCCGCACCGGCGCGGCAACCGGAACCAGAACCGAATCCGACCCCGCCGGCCACCCTCCCGTGGTACCGCCGCCGACGCATCACCGTCGCCCTCGCCGTGGCTTCGGTGCTCCTCGCCACGCTCGGCACCCTCTCCGCCCTGGACACCGGCCGGGGCGGCTCCCCCGGCGACCGGACCGAGGGCGCGGGAACCCCGCGTACGACCGCGCCCGGCACCCCGAAGGACCCCACGCCCTCGTCCCCGTCCGCGTCCCCGTCGCCCACATCGACCGGCCCGTCCCCCAAGGGCAGCGGCAGCGCGAAGCCGTCGGGTCCGCCCTCCGCCGGGAAGACCACCGGCGCCCCGTCCGCGCAGGGCAGGTCGGTGTCCGGCGCGCCGCTGACCTGGACCGCCGACTCCCAGGTCTGGTCCCAGGGCTGCGGCCACGACTACGTCGTCGCCAAGCCGCCGGCCCAGGTCGCGCCGCCGCCGGTCCCGCAGGACGCCGGTGTCTGGGCCGCGGCGCACGGCGCGGTGCACGGGCGGCAGACGATGGTGCGGATCTCGGTGCAGGGACGCACGTCCACGGCCGTGGTCCTGGAGGCTCTGCGGGTGCGGGTCGTCGGCCGTTCCGAGCCCGCCGGGGGCAACGCCTACGCCATGGACCAGGGGTGCGGAGGCGCGGTGACCCCGCGCTACTTCGACGTCGACCTCGACATCGACCGGCCCCTCGCCCGCCCGGCCGACGGCAACAACGCGGGCACGACGATCCCGGCCATGCGGCTGCCCTACCGGGTGTCGGCCGAGGACCCGGAGGTGCTGCTGGTCGACGCCCGCACCGAGGGCTGCGACTGCCGCTGGTACCTCGAACTGGACTGGTCCTCCGAGGGCCGCACCGGCACGGTCCGCATCGACGACAACGGCCGCCCGTTCCGCACCACGGCCATCAAGAACCTGCCCCGCTACGGCTACGACACCTCCGCCCGCGAGTGGGGGCCGTACGCCCCCTGATGGGCCGGGCCCGTGCGGTTACGCCTCCCACACGGCCGCCGCCGTACGGTCGTCCGCGTAGCCCTTGACCCGGACCTGGGCGTCGGCGAGGAACGCGGCCAGGCCCGGCGGGGTGGGGCCGGACCAACGGCCGATGAGGTGCCGGGCCAGTTCGGCCTCGCCGCGCAGGGGTTCGGCCAGGCCGCCGGTGCACATCAGGAGGGTGTCACCCGGTCGGGCCACGGAGGCGCGGAACCGGAAGGGCTCGCGGGGTGGCTCCGGGGGCGGGGCCGGTTCGTAGGGGCTCGGGGGTGTGGGGATGCCCAGGTCCATGGTGAGACGGTCGCCGTCGGGGGTCTCGGCCGGGAGCGAGCCGAAGCCCATGACGGCCTCGCCGACGACGTCGGCGACGCGGGGTTCGATGTCCTGCCACTCGCCGTCGCGCAGCCGGAACAGTCCGCCGGCGCCGACGCCGAAGAAGACGCGGGTACGGCAGTCGGGGTCGGCGGGAAGCAGGAGGCAGCGCAGGGTGGCCGCGTACTCCTCCGGTTCGACGCCCTGTTCGGCGGCGCTGGCGCGGAGTTTGCCCAGGCTGCGGTCGGTGAGGCGGTGCAGGCCCGACTTGAGGTCGCCGCGGCGGGCGGCGCGGATGTCCGCGGCGAGGCGGGCGTGGCTGCGGCCGACCGCCCTGCCGATCCAGTGGCAGGCCTCGGCGGCGGCGCGGTGGGCGCCGGGGGTGGCGCGGGCGCCGGTCGCCATCGCGACGAGCAGCAGGGCGTTCTCGCCGGTGCCGAAGCGGGCGGTGAGGAGGGAGTCGCGGCGGGGTTCGCCCCGGTAGCGGGCGGAGTCGCCCCGCAGGGAGACCGCACGGAGCGTGCAGGCGCCGTAGCGGGCCCCGTCGAGCACCGTGTCCGCGACGAGGTCGTCCAGGTCGTCGGGGTCGGCGGGCGGGAGAGCGGTGGGTTCGGCGTCGTAGGTGGGCGGTCCGGAGCCCACGTAGTCGACGGCGGGTGCCGCTCGGCCGGTGCCGGGCGGGAGGTGGGGCGCCCGGCCCGGCACGGGGACCGGGGCGGGCGCCACCTCGGCGGCGTCGGCGGCGTCGGCGGCGCGGTGGCCCGCGGCTCGGGCGGGAGGGTCGGCCGCGGGCGCGGCGGGAAGGCCGTCGCCCGGCGGCGGGGCCGTTCGGGGCGGCGGGACCACGGGCTCCCGCTCCGGGGCGCGGTCGCTCACCGTGCCCACCGCGGAGGCGAACCTGTCGTCCAGTGTGTCCGGCGCCGCCGTGGGTCCGGTGTCCTGCGTGGAGTCGTCGTACAGCTGCCTCCACCAGTCGTCCTCGTGACCGGTGGGCGTTCCCCCCTGCTGGCTCATGCCCCTAATTGTCCACCGCACGGGCCGTGTGAAAACGGGGCAAGCCGAAAATCGAGTGAGGGGTCGAACGGGGTTGCGAAAGCCGTCGGCGGGGTCGATCGCGCTCGCGACCCGGGATCGCTGACCTGCGCGCCCCACCGGACTCCTGCACCCTGGACAGATGGGAGCGTGGGATCTCCTGCTGGTCGGCATGGTCATCCTGCTCGGCCTGTGCGGGGTACTGGTGCCCGGTGTGCCGGGGTCGTGGCTGGTGTGGGCCGCGATCCTGTGGTGGGCGCTGAAGGACCCGGAGGCGGTGGCCTGGTGGGTGCTGGTCGGGGCGACCGTCGCGCTGTTCCTGTCCCAGGTGGTCCGCTGGGCGCTGCCGCCCCGGCGGCTGCGGGAGAGCGGCGCCACCCGCCGGATGGGCGTGTATGCCGGGTCGGGCGCACTCCTGGGCTTCTTCCTGATCCCCGTGCTCGGCGCGATCCCCGGCTTCATGGGCGGCATCTACCTGGAGGAACGCCTGCGCCTGGGCCGCCACGCCGAAGCCATGGCCGCCCTGCGGACGGCGATGCGCTCGGGCGGCTCCAGCGTGCTGGCGGAGCTGTTCACCTGCCTGCTGATCGCGGGGGCCTGGCTGGGTGCGGTGATCTGGGGGACGTAGCACCGCGGGCGAACCTGGTCGGGCTGCCGCGCTAGAGAACGCCCTCCAGGGTGAGGAGCACTGTCTTGCGCTCCAGGCCGCCCGCGTAGCCGGTGAGGGAGCCGTCCGCGCCGATCACCCGGTGGCAGGGGCGGACGATCAGCAGCGGGTTGGCGCCGATCGCGCCGCCGACGGCCCGTACGGCGGCCCGGGGGGCGCCGATCCGGGCGGCGATCTCCCCGTACGAGGTGGTGGCCCCGTAGGGGACGGTGTCCAGGGCGGCCCAGACCCTTCTGCGGAACTCGGTGCCCTCGGTGTGCAGCGGCAGCCGGAACTCCTTCAGCTCGCCCGCGAAGTAGGCGGCGAGCTGTTCCTCGGCGTCCCGGAACAGCGCCGGATCGTGACGCCAGCCGTCCTGGACGGTGCGCCCGCCCTTCTGCCCGGGGACGGAGAGGGAGGCCAGGGCTCCGGTGGCCGGGTCGGCGGTGAGGAGGAGCGGGCCGACGGCGCTGTCGACGGTCGCGTAACGGATGGTCATGGTCACGGGGACTGCTCCAACTCTCCTGCTGTACGCAGGTGTTGCAGGGCGTATGAGCGCCAGGGGCGCCAGTTGTCGGGGACGTCGGCGCCCGCGGGGGCCACGTCCGGGTCGCCGAGGGCGCGGGTGCGGATGACGGCGACCGTGCGCGGGTCCAGGCCGGGCAGGGCGAGCAGCGCTTCCTGCGCGTCGTCCCGGTCGGCGCCCGGATCCAGTCGTACGGCGCCGTCGGCGAGGGCGGTGGCGAGCGGGCCCGCGGGGCCGTCGGGCTCGGCCTCGGCGAGGACGGCGGGTTCGGGGAAGAGGTGGGTGAGGCCGTCGCAGGGGGCGTCCAGGGTCTTGCCGTACCGCTGTACCAGCCGCCCGGCCTCGGCCCGCCCCACCACGGCCCGCACCGCCAGTTCCTCGGGGTCGGCGGCGCCCGGTGAGCGCAGTCCGGGGCGGGCGGCGACGAGCGGGGCGAGCCGGGGGTCGGCGCCGAGCCGTTCGTCCACGGCGTAGGGGTCGGCGTCCAGGTCGAACAGCCGGCGCAGTCGCTGTACGGCGGTGGTGAGGTCGCGGGGGTCGGTGAGGTGCAGGCGGGCGTCGAGCCAGCCGCCCGGGTGGGTGCCGTGGGCCGTGCGGACCGAGCCCGTCCGTTCCTGGACCGCGACGATGCCGGTGCCGTGCGGCAGGCGCAGGGTACGGCGGTAGACGCGCCGGCCGTGGGGCCCGCCGACCTGCTCCACGCCCGGTACGGCCTCGGCCTGGAGCAGGTCGAACACGGCGTCGGACCGGTACGGCCCGCGGTGGGCGAGCCGCAGCGGGATCCCGGCCGTCGGGGTGGCGGCGCGGCGGGCGGAGCGAGCGGATGCCCGGAGCTCGCTGGGCGTGCGGGCGTAGATCTCCCGGATCGTGTCGTTGAACTGGCGGACGCTGGCGAACCCGGAGGCGAACGCGATCTCCGTGATCGCCAGGTCCGTGGTCTGCAACAGCGTCCGGGCGGTGTGCGCCCGCTGTGCCCGGGCCAGGGCGACGGGCCCGGCACCGAGCTCTCCGGTGAGCTGCCGCTGGACCTGCCGGGGGCTGTAGCCGAGGCGGGCCGCGAGACCGGCGACACCCTCGCGGTCCACCACACCGTCTCCGATCAGGCGCATCGCCCGTCCTACGACGTCGGCGCGCGCGTTCCAGTCGGCGGAGCCGGGAACGGCGTCCGGGCGGCAGCGGCGGCAGGCCCGGAACCCCGAGCCCTGGGCCGCCGCTGCCGTGGTGAAGAAGCGCACGTTGCGGCGGTTCGGGGTGACCGCCGGGCAGCTGGGGCGGCAGTAGATGCCGGTCGTCTCGACGGCGTAGAAGAACTCGCCGTCGAAACGGGCGTCCCGGCTGCGTACCGCCTCGTACCTGCTGTCCTCGTCCATCACACCCTCAAGTCTCGGTGACGCGAGGGACTGCCGCTGGCGGGATTCGGACAGGGCCCTGCGCCCCGAAGGGGCGCGGGGAACTGCGCGACCGGCCGCGACGGCGCCGCGGGTGAACCGCACGCCGTCGCGGCACTTCCGGCGGAGCGCTCACCGCCAGCCGTTCCGCTTGGCCTCCATCGCCGCCCGGCCCTGCGCCCCCTTCCGCTTCCAGTCCCGCTTGATCTCGGCCCGGACGCGGGCGTCGGTCTTGGCGACGATCCACTGGTTCTCGCGGACGAGCTTGCGGTAGCTCTCCAGCCGTCGGTGCGGCAGCTCGCCCGACTCGACGGCCTCCCGTACCGCGCAGCCGGGCTCGGAGTCGTGGGCGCAGTCGTGGAAGCGGCAGTCGCGGGCGAGGTCCTCGATCTCGGAGAAGACCTGCCCCACCCCGCTCCCCGCGTCCCAGAGGCCCACACCGCGCAGTCCGGGGGTGTCGATCAGCACTCCCCCGCCGGGCAGCGCGAGCAGGTTCCGGGTGGTCGTGGTGTGCCGCCCCTTGCCGTCCATGTCGCGTGTGGCCTGTACGTCCATGATGTCGTCGCCGAGCAGCGCGTTGGCGAGCGTGGACTTGCCCGCGCCGGACTGCCCGAGCAGCACGGCCGTACCACCGGAGACGATCGCGGCGAGCGCATCGAGCCCTTCGTCGAGGTGGGCGCTGACGGTCAGCACGGGCACGCCCGGCGCCGTCGTCTCGACGTCCTGCACCAGGTGCGCGAGCGTCGCCGCGTCCGGCACCAGGTCGGCCTTGGTGAGCACCACCAGGGGCTGCGCCCCGGACTCCCAGGCCAGCGCCAGGAACCGTTCGACGCGGGCGAGTTCGAGCTCGACGGCCAGCGACACGGCGACGACGGCGTGGTCGACGTTGGCCGCGAGGATCTGTCCCTCGGACCGCTTGGAGGACGTGGACCGCACGAACGCGGTCCGCCGCGGCAGATACGCCCGTACGTACCGCGGGTCCCCGCCTTCGGGATCGACGGCGACCCAGTCCCCGGTGCACACGACCTTCATCGGGTCACGCGGCACGACGAACTCGGTGTCCGCCCGCACGACGCCGTCCGACGTGATCACATCGCACAGCCCACGGTCGACCCGCACGACACGGCCGGGCAGAAGCCCCTGCTCGGCGTAGGGAGCGAACTCGGCTTCCCAGCCCTCGTCCCAGCCGTAGGCGGCAAGAGAGGACGACGAAAGCGAAGAAGAAGACGAAGAGGAGGAGGAAGAAGAGGAAGAGGAAGAGGGGAAAGACAAGGGGTGACCCTTCACAAGGGTGGCCCCGGCACCGCGCTCACGGGCGCGGGAGAGGAGTGAGGTCAGCCGGAGGCCACGGAGGTGGACTGAACGAACTTCCGGATGCGGGCAGCGCCCATCTCAACGACAGCCATCGGTCACACCTCCTGAATCAAACCCAAGTCACCAGCGGCAACCACCGGTCACCGCTCCAACAGCCCCGACCTTACGAGCTGCCGGACCGCGGCACCACCGAATTACGGCGCCCCTGACAGGCGGGCGCCTGTCAGGGGGCTCGGGATGATCAGAAGTCGGACTCCGGGTAGTCCTCTTCGGGGAGGTCAGTGATGTCGACCTCGGAGTCGTACGCCGGTCCGCCGAAGAAGCCGCTCATGAGCTCGACGAGGTCGATGGTCTTGGCACCGGCCGGGGCGGTGGGCTTGGTGCCCTCGCTCAGGCGCAGGGTCAGGCCGAGCTTCTTCACCTTGGCGTTCTCGGCCAGCTTGGCGAGGTCGAGGTCGACCTGGGCCAGCTCGCCGTTCTTGATCGTGAAGTCCGCCGTCACCTTGGCGTTGGGGGCGTCCTTCAGGTCCTTGTCCGTGGGCAGGTCCATGCCCGGCGGGAGGTCCTTCATCAGGGGCCGGATCTCGCCGAGGAGCTCCGTGATCAGCGTGCGGAAGGGGGCCGTGGCGGTGACGTGCTCGGTGCCGTCCTTGCCGTCGGCCGTCTTGAACTCCACCTCACGGGCGATGACCTTGCGGAGGGACGCGGTGAGCTTCTTCTGCGTCTTGGCGTCGAGGGACGACGCGGGGCCGCCCTTGGCGCCCTTGCTCTCCGCGTTCTTCTGCATCTCCTTGGTGTCGAACTTCACCCACTTGCCCTCGAGGACGTCCTTCAGCGCCCCGGCCTCCGGGGGCAGGTCGTCGGCGTCCGGCAGGGGGCCGCCCATCGCCTTGCCCATGGCGTCCATGTCGACACGGGCGTAGGCGTAGTCGCCGATCAGCCGGTACTCGACGAGGTCGCCGTCCGATGTGGTGACCTTCATGGCCGAGCCGAGGAGGTCCTTCTCACCGGACTCGCTGAGCGGCTTCTTCGACTGCACGGTCACCGCGATCTTCGCGCCGCTGAGCAGCTCGGCGACCTCGTCCGGGATCTCCTCACCGGGTGCGGGGTCGGATTCGGCGTCCAGCGCCTTCAGGGACGCGGCGTCGGTGTCCAGAGCGAGCTCGAAGGAGAGCGTGTTCTTCTCACCGAGCTTCTCGAAGGCTCGGTCGAGCTTCTTGCCGGCGGACAACTGCTCCGCCGTTCCGCAGGCGGCGGAACCCGCGAGGACGGCACCGGCGACGGCCGTGGCGGTCAGGGTCTTGCGTATGGCGTTGATGATGTTCTCCTCGTAGCTCCGATCACAGCGTGATCGACAAGGAGACTCACGACCCGCCCGGAGGGTTGCACTGTCGTGCGATCCGATGGCGGCCCCTGGTTCCGGCCCACGTGCGCGGAGGGCCGGGCCCCGCCGGTCAGGCGGTGGTGCAGGGGCGCCCGTTCAGTGCGAAGCCGTGGGCCGGGGCGTTCTTGCCCTGCCAGGTGGCGAGGAAGCCGAAGGCGAAGGTGCCGTCGGCGGGGACGGTGCGGTTGTAGTCGGCGGCGGTGGCGGTGACGCGGGAGCCTTTCTGGGTGAAGTTCGCGTCCCACATCTGGCCGATCTTCTGGCCGTCGGGGAAGGACCAGGCGACGCGCCAGGTGTCCAGGGGCCGCTCGGTGGTGACGGTGACGGTGACCTGGAAGCCGTCGGGCCACTGGTTGACCAGGTCGTAGCGGACCCGGCAGGTGGCGGGTGCGCTCGTTTCGGGGTCGGCGGCGGTGCTGGTGTGGGTGCCCTGGGGTTCGGGGTCGGGGTCGGGGTCCTTGTGGTCGGGGTCCTTGTCGGGGTCCTCGTGGTCGGCTGTGTTCTTCGCGTCGCTCGCGCTCGCGGAGGACCGTGGGGTGTGCGAGGGCGGGCGCGCGGTGGCGGACGGCAGAGCCGAGCCGGGGTCGGCGACCGGCTGGCGGTCACCGGGGTCGCCGCCCGGTGCGGCGCCGTCGTCCGTGCTGCCGAAGGGCATCAGCGACACGGCGAGCGCGAGCAGGGAGACGAGGACGGCGGCGACGAGGAGGCCGTTGCGCAGGACGCGGTTCTTGTGCGCGGCGGGGTCGCGTTCTCTGCCGTCCGGTTCCGGCGCGTCGGGCCGGCCGGCGCCGAGGCGGACCTCGGCGGCGCGGCGGCGGCGCTCCAGGTAGGCGAGGCCGCCCCAGCCGATCACCCCGCCGGCGAGCGCGGCGGGCAGGCCGACGCCGTGCAGCCGCAGGCAGGCGGCGGCCTCGGCGCAGTCGGCGCAGCGGGCCAGGTGGTGGGAGAGGTCGTCCGGGGTCTCGGCGACGGGTGAGCGGGTGACGGCGTCGAGGAGGCGGACGTAGCCGCGGCACTGCGGGTCCTTCGGCGCGTCGAGGTGGCTGCGTCGGCAGCGGTCCCGGAACAGGACGCGCACCTGGGCGAGTTCGTCGGAGACGCCGGCCGGGTCGAGGCCGAGCCGGCGGGCCACGACGGACAGCGGCAGCGCCTCGACCTCGGCGAGCCAGAGCAGTTCGGCGTCGGGCTGCTGCATGTCGCGCAGGGCCCGTAGGGCGAGAGGGCGGCCGGTGGGCGGGGCCGTGTAGCGGGCGGCCTTGTCGGAGTGGAGCCACAGGCGCAGTTCGGGGTCGAGCATATGGCCCTTGCCCTCCGTCTCCCAGTCGGCCGCGGTGGTGCGAACGGCGCTGAGCAGCAGGGGGATTCGGGGCAGGCGGGGTGCGCGGCGGCCGGCGCTCCGAAGGTCGTGTCCGTCGGCGGCGCGCAGGTCGCGCATGCCGGTCGCGAACGCCTGCCGGGCCAGCTCGGTGGCCGCGGTGGAACCGGCCGTGCACAGGTCGGCGTACGAGAGCACGGCGTCCCAGCACTCGGAGAACAGCGCGGCCTCGGTGTCGTCCTGGGGGGTCGGCAGGTCGGGCATGGGTCTCCTGCATCCACGAGCGAGGTCAACTCACCATATTGGCAACGGAGTTGGGGGGAACCTCGCGGCAGAACACGAGCTTTTCACGTCTTCGACACAACTGACAAGCGCACTGTTCAGATGTTACGGCGACCGACGGGACCCTCGACTCCGCCCTGGAGTACGGATCCCGGCGGCCTCCTGCTCATCTTCCGTCACACGGAGGTGGGTTCCTCCGCGGGCAGGCTGTCCATGAAGGAGCTCACGGAGAAGACGGCACGGCCGGGACCGGGCTCACCGTATCCGGGCGGCGAGGACAGACCGAACTCGTCCATGGTGGCGCGGTAGGCCTCCAGCAGGCGGATGTGGTACTCCAGCGGCGCACCCTGCGGGTTGGCCTTGCCGAGCGGGGTCGTCGGCTCGGGGCACCAGGTGGTGAAGCGGGGCGTGATGCCGTGCGACATGAAGAAGCGCAGGCCCTCGGTGGTGGAGGCGATCGCCTCGTCGACCGTCTTGAAGCCGAAGGGCTCGGCCATCTCCACGCCCGCCACGAAGTTGGGGATCACGTTGCGGGCGCCGAAGACCTCGGCGGAGTCGAGGATGCGCTTGTGCCACACGTCGCGGCCGACGTAGCGCTCCTTGCCCGGGCAGTACATCTTGAACAGGTACTCGTCCCACACCTCGTAGTTGGGGTGGTAGATCTGCACGCCGTAGTCCTTGAACCGCTGCACGTCGTCGCGCGGCAGCGCCTGGGCGACGACCTTGCCGATCCAGCGCCCCGGGAAGCGCTCCTCGATGGCCTTGGCGTAGTGGCCGTAGAAGTCGGCCTCGTCGCGGCCGGAGACCGTCTTGGTGATCGCGCCGCCGGTGAGCGTGTAGGCGGTGGAGGCCTTGGCGGTGTCGTACCGGTCGATGATCTCCAGCGCCTCCAGCACCTCCTCCACGTCCTTGACGCCCGTGTACGGCCGCCCGGCCGCCTTGTGCTGGCGCCAGTTGTGGTTGATGTCGCAGTACTGGCACTCCTCCTTGGCGCCGAAGTACTGGCAGACCCGGAAGACGGTGAGGTAGATCAGGTAGCCCCACTGGATGGTCGGGGCGACCTCCATGACGGACTTCCCGTTGGCGAGGGTGTGCCGGTAGTACTCGGGCATCGGCGGGACGCCGACGTCGGAGATCCGCCTGCCGTCCAGGTAGAGGCCGAGCATGCCGTCCTCGTCCGCGGCCACGCGGTAGGGCGAGGCCGGGTTCACGCGGACGGACACCACGGTCCGGCGCAGGTCGTACGGCCCGCCGGTGAGGATGATCTCCTCCGGCGGCCGGCGCAGCGCGGCCTCGCCCAGCTCGGGCAGGGTGCCGTGATCGAAGGAGAAGATGAAGTACGACTTCGGCTTGACCTCGCCGGACTCGTTGTCGCTCAGCGCGGACGGGTCGAAGGCGACACCGCCGCGGAGCAGGTCCTCCTTGAAGACGGCCTCCCGCGGTACGTGCGGAAAGCGCTCCATCAGATCCTCGACCAGCGCGGTACGGCTGCCCATCCCGTGTCTCCTCCCGGCTCAGGCGTTCGACTCCTCACGGTATGCCCCCGCCTGCCCGTGCCCGGTACCGGGTCCCCTCGTGGCGCGCGGCGCGGATGAGAAGGTCTCCCCGGAAGCACTCTCGGGAGGGACGACGGATGACGGACACGGTCACCAACTGGGCGGGCAACATCACCTACGCCGCCAAGGAGCTCCACCGCCCGCACTCGCTCGACGCGCTCGGGGCGCTGGTGGCCGCCGGCACGCGGGTGCGGGTGCTGGGCAGCGGACACTCGTTCAACGAGATCGCCGAGCCGGGCGCGGAGGGCGTCCTGCTGTCGCTGGCCGGACTGCCGGCCGTGATCGACGTGGACACGACAGCCCGGACGGTACGGGTCGGCGGCGGCGTGCGGTACGCGGAGCTGGCCCGGGTGGTGCACGCGCACGGCCTCGCGCTGCCGAACATGGCGTCCCTGCCGCACATCTCGGTGGCCGGGTCGGTGGCGACCGGCACGCACGGCTCGGGGGTGTCCAACGGCTCGCTGGCCGCGCCGGTGCGCGAGGTGGAGCTGGTCACGGCGGACGGCTCGACGTTGCGGATCGGGCGGGCGGACGCCCGGTTCGGCGGGGCGGTGACCTCGCTCGGCGCCCTCGGGGTGGTCACCGCACTCACCCTGGACCTGGAGCCGGCGTTCGAGGTCGAGCAGCACGTCTTCACCGAACTCCCGCTGGAGCGGCTGGAGTTCGAGACCGTGGCGCGGGCGGCGTACAGCGTGAGCCTGTTCACGGACTGGCGTGCGCCGGGGTTCCGGCAGGTGTGGCTCAAGCGGCGCACCGACCAGCCGCTCGCGGACTTCCCCTGGGCGGCGCCCGCGACCGAGAAGATGCATCCGGTGCCGGGCATGCCCGCGGTCAACTGCACCGAGCAGTTCGGCGTGCCGGGCCCCTGGCACGAGCGGCTGCCGCACTTCCGGGCGGAGTTCACCCCGAGCAGCGGCGCCGAGCTCCAGTCGGAGTACCTGCTGCCCCGGCCGTACGCCCTCGACGCGCTGCACGCCCTGGACGCGGTCCGTACGACCCTGGCGCCGGTGCTCCAGACCTGCGAGGTGCGTACGGTGGCCGCCGACGAGCAGTGGCTGAGCCCGTCGTACGGGCGGGAGACGGTGGCGCTGCACTTCACCTGGGTCGAGGACACGGCGGCGGTGCTGCCGGTGGTGCGGCGGGTGGAGGAGGCGCTGGAAGGGCTGGACGCGCGGCCGCACTGGGGGAAGGTGTTCACGGTGCCGGCGGCCGTGCTGCGCGGGCGGTACCCGCGGCTGGACGACTTCCGGGAGCTGGCGCGGGCGCTGGATCCGGGGGGCAAGTTCGCCAACGCCTTCGTGCGGAACGTGCTGGAAGGCTGATCCCGACGCCCTGGAAGGCTGGTTCCGAATCCCCGGGACCGACTTTATAAAGCCCCTTTCCTAACCCCTTGTCGAAAGTCCCCGCAGCCCATAGCCTTGCGCCGCGCCGGTGCCGATGCCGCTCCGGCCCGAGCCGAAGGGACGGGGGCGACCCGGTGAAGCGCACATCACGTGACATCCGTACCGCGAACCGCTACGAGGTGCTGCGCCAGATCATCGCCGCGTCGCCCACCTCCCGGCAGGAGCTGGCGGCCGCCACCGGGCTGAGCCTGGCCACGGTCGCCACGCTCGTCGGCGAACTGCTGGACCTCCACATGATCACGGAGGTGGGCTTCGAGGACTCGGCGGGCGGCCGGCCCCGCGGACTCGTCGCCGTCAACGCGTCGGGGGGCGCGTTGATCGGCGTCGACATCGCGGAGACGTACGTCCATGTCGAGCTGTTCGACCTCGGGCTGAACGTCCTCGCCCGCGCCGAGGAGGACGTCCGCCCCGGCGAGAGCCTCCCCGGGCAGGTGGTCGGCCACGTCGCCGCCGCCGTGGGATCGGTGGTCGCGCAGGCCGGGGTCGAGGGCGCCCGGGTGCTCGGTGTCGGGGTGAGCGTGCCGGGGCAGGTGGACCGGGCCACCGGCGTCTCGGAGTACGCGCCCAACTGGGACTGGCACGACGTGCCGCTGCTGGACCTGCTCACCGAGCACATCGCCTACCCGCTCTACCTGGACAACCCGCTGCGCGCCTCCGCGGTGGCCGAGCTCTGGTTCGGCGCAGCGCGCGGGCGCGGGGACGCCGTGGTGGTCAACCTCGGGACCGGGGTGGGCGCCGGGCTCGTCCTCGGCGGCGGGCTGCACCGCGGTGTCAGCAACAGCGCCGGCGAGTGGGGCCACACCACGATCGTCCTGGACGGCAGGCTCTGCCGCTGCGGCAAGCACGGCTGCGTGGAGGCGTACGTCGGCGCGTCCGGGATCATGCTCACCCTGCGGGAGCTGAGCCCCGACAGCACGTTGCTGCACCCGGAGGACCAGACGGCGACGATCGCCGCCCTGGCCCGGGGGGTGCGCGCGCAGGACCCGCTGGCGCTCAAGGTGGTCCGCGACACCGTCCGCTACCTGGGCACCGGCATCGCGGACCTGGTCAACCTGTTCAACCCCGAGGTGGTCGTGCTCAGCAGCTGGGTCGCGGCCGCCCTCGGCGAGCCCCTGGTCGCGGAGGTGCGCGAGACCGTCGCCCGGCACGCGCTGCCCCGGCCGATGGCCGCCACCGAGATCGTCCTCTCCCCGATCCCCACGGACCCGGTGTGCCTGGGCGCGGCGACGTTCGCGCTGGAAGGGGCACTGCAGTCGGTCGGGCAGAGGCAGGCGAAGAAACGCACCACCCCCGCAAGGAGCCGTACCGCACCACCTTCATGACGACGGAAGGGATGCACGTGACTCACCCTCACCCGAGCCCCCACCCGAGACGACCGGTTCTTCTGGCAGCCGCAGCCGCGCTCGCTGTCGCCGGTCCTCTCATATCCGCTCCCACCGCTTCGGCCGCTCCCCCCAGGGCGGCGGAGGTCTCCCCGCACGCCGCCCAGACCATCGACAACATCGGTGCCTCCGGCGCCTGGTGGGTCAACGACCTGGCGAACTTCGACCCCAAGGTGCAGGCCCGGGTCGCCCGGCTGCTGTTCTCCTCGGACGGCCTGGACCTCAGCAACTACCGTTACAACATCGGCGGTGGCGGCACGGGCGTGACCTACGCCCCGCGCGCGCCCGAGGACTTCCTCGCCGACGACGGGACGTACGACTGGAGCCGGGACAACGCCGGCCGCACCTTCCTCAAGTACGCGGCCAGGTACGGCGTCGAGGACCTGGTCGGCTTCGTCAACAGCGCGCCCGCCGAGTGGAAGACGAACGGCAAGAGCTGCGGCGGCCATCTGAAGGCGGAGAACGAGCGGGACTTCGCGAAGTACATCGCGGACGTCACCGACCACCTCGCCGCGCGGGGCATGAAGCTCGACTACATCAGCCCGTTCAACGAGCCGACGAACAGCTTCGACTCCTGCGGTCAGGAGGGCATGCTCGTCGACGTGTCGCAGCGCGACGACATCGTGCGGGCGCTGGGCGCCGAGCAGAAGGCGCGCGGGCAGCGGACCGGCATCATCGCCGACGAGTCCACCAGCGCGGTGAAGTTCAACGACGAGCTGCCGCAGTGGATTACGCAGCCGGGCACCGCCCAGTACGTCGACAAGCTCGCCCACCACACCTATGACGACCCCTCCGACGCCAACCGGGCGAAGATCTACGAGACCGCCAAGAAGGTCGGCATCGAGTCCTGGTCGACGGAGATCTGCTGCTTCGGCAAGGGCGGCACGGGCTGGGCGCAGGAGTACGACCCGACCATCGACGGCGGTCTGAACCTCTCGCGGATCGTGTACAAGGACTTCGCGACGGCCCACGACTCTGCGTTCCACTGGTGGGTGGCCCTGTCCGAGATGATCGGCACCGACCCGTACGCGCGCAACGACGAGGGCTGGAACGACGGCCTGATCTACTACGACCCGGACTACGCCACCAACGGCAACCAGAAGCTGTACTTCACCAAGCGGTACTACGCGCTCGGCCAGTACAGCAAGTTCGTCAAGCCGGGCTCGGTGATGCACAACGTGACCGGCGTCCCGGACGGCGTCGAGGTCAGTGCCTACGACCGGAAGGGCAAGTGGGTGGTGGTGGTCAACAACCACAACGCCACCAGCACTTCGCTCGACCTGCACTTCAACAGCCGTACCCCGGTGCGCGCTTCGAAGGCCGTGCGGACGTCGGCGACCGAGGACTGGGCGCGGGTGGCGAAGCCGTCCGTGCGCGGTGGCACGATGTCGGCCTCGCTGCCGGCCCGCTCGATCACGACCTACGTCCTGGACCAGAAGGGCCACGGCACCTCGGCCGTCACCGGCGCCTGGCAGGGCAAGCAGTCCGGCAAGTGCCTCGCGGCCGACGTGACGATCAGGACCTGCACCGGCGAGGAGCCGCAGCGGTGGTCCTACGACGCGAAGGGCGCCCTCAAGGGCCCGAACGGCTACCTGACGGCCGGGAGTTCGGGGCTGGCCACCTCCCCCGAGTTCACCGGTGCCGCCGCTCAGCGCTGGCTGCTGAACGCCAACGGGCAGATCGTGAGCAAGGCCTCCGGGCAGTGCCTGGACGTGGGCGGGCAGGCCACCGCCGACGGCAGCAGGGTGGGTCTGTGGACCTGCAACGGCGGGGCCAACCAGGCGTGGTTCCGGCAGTGACGCGCCACGTCTGAGAGGGGGTGCGGGCCGCTGGTGCGGCGGCCCGCACCCCGTCACGTCCGGTATTCCGAACGCCACGCAACGCTTCGAACAGACTTCGTTCAACCCCTTGCCGAAGCCTTAGCCGAAGGTTAACGTCCCGCACCGCAACCTGAATTGAGCCACCTGGCGCGAGCCGTGGAGCCGCAAGCCGCACGAGAGACAAGGACGTCAGCATGTCGGCATCGAGCAACACCAACTGGTCCCGCCGTTCACTGTTCCGGGCGGCCGCGGGCATGGCCGCGGCCGGCACCCTGGCGGCGTGCGGCGGCAACAACGGCCGCAGCGGCGGGTCCGGTTCGGGTGTCAACCTGACCCAGTACTTCCACGCGTACGGCGAGCAGGGCACCGAGCAGGCCATCAAGAAGTACGCAGCGGCCTACGACAAGGCCGACGTGACCACGCAGTGGATCACCGCAGCGGACTTCGAGAACAAGCTCTTCGCGACGCTGCTCACCAAGAACGCGCCCGACGTCTTCGAGTTCCACCCGCAGATCCAGCTGGTCACCAGCGGCCAGGTGGCGGACCTGACGGACATCGTCGAGCCGGTCAAGGACGACTTCAACCCGGCCGACATCAAGTCGCACACGGTGGACGGGAAGATATACGGCGTCCGCATGATCGACGACCCGCAGTTCTTCTACTACCGCAAGTCGATGTTCGACGAGGCCGGCGTCAAGGTGCCCGAGACCCTCGACGAGCTGATGGAGATCGCCGCCAAGCTCACCACCAACAAGGTCAAGGGCCTCTATCTCGGCAACGACCTGCACAACGCCGTCGACCCGCTGATCTGGTCGGCGGGCGCCCAGCACCTCGACGAGAAGAACCAGATCGCCTACCACACGGACGGCGTCGTCGAGGGCATCAAGAAGATGCGCACGCTGTTCACCAGCGGCGACCTCCTCCTCGGCGCCCCCACCGAGTCCTGGGACCCCTCCTCCTTCAACCAGGGGCTGTGCGCCATCCAGTGGTGCGGCATGTGGGCGATGCCGGCCGTCCAGGAGGCGCTCGGCGACGACTGGGGCATCTTCCCCTTCCCCAAGACCGTCGACTCCGGCAAGAAGTCGGTCTACAACGGCGGCTGGTCGATGTTCGTCAACGCCAAGGGCGACAACGTCGACGCGGCCAAGGAGTACGTGAAGTGGCTGTGGATCGACCAGAAGGAGTACCAGGAGGACTGGGCCACCTCCTACGGCTTCCACATCCCGCCGCGCACCTCCCTCGCCGAGTCCGCCGACAAGCTCAAGACGGGCAACGCGGCCGAGGGCGTCAAGCTCTTCAACGAGTTCGGGCACTTCGACAACATCGGCTGGACCCAGGCCATGCGCACCTCCCTGGAGGACGTCTTCGCCAACTCCGTCCGCAAGGGCGGTGACCCCGAGGCCTCCCTCGACAAGGCCGACAAGGCGATCAACCGCGAGCTCAAGAAGCTCTTCGGATAGGCCGGCGGACAGGCAGGGACATGTCGACGACCACCAAGCCCGACCTCGTGAACCCCGCCCCGGCGAAGGCCTCCCCGGCCAAGCCGCGGCGGGGGCTGCGGGGCAGCGCCACCTTCAACTTCTGGCTCTTCTGCGGCCCGTTCCTCATCGGCCTGCTGATCTTCATCTACGTGCCGATCGGCTGGAGCATCTGGCTCAGCTTCTTCGAGGCCCGCTTCACCGTCACGCCGGACAAGTTCATCGGCTTCGACAACTACAGCTACATGCTGACGAACGAGGACTTCGTCGGCTCGCTGGGCACCTTCACCGTCTTCGCCGCGTTCATCGTGCCCACCACCTGGGCGCTGTCGCTCGGCCTCGCCCTGCTGGTGAACCGGCTCAGGTTCATGCGGGCGTTCTTCCGCTCGGTGTTCTTCCTGCCGACCGCGTGCTCCTACGTCGCGGCGGCGCTGATCTGGAAGATGTCCATCTTCAACGGGGTGCGCTTCGGCCTCGCGAACACGGTGCTCGGCTGGTTCGGCGTCGACAACATCGCCTGGCTGGTCAACCCCGACCCGCCCTGGTACTGGCTGGTCATCGTCACGGCCCGACTCTGGCTGCAGTCCGGCTTCTACATGATCCTCTTCCTCGCGGCCCTGCAGAACATCCCGGGCGAGCTGTACGAGGCGGCCTCCATCGACGGCGCCAAGCCGGGCTGGCAGACCTTCCGGCACATCACGCTCCCCCAGCTGCGGGCGACGTCGACCGCGGTGATCCTGCTCCTGCTCATCGCCGCCTACCAGGCCTTCGACGAGTTCTACAACCTGCTGTCGAAGACCACGTGGGGCCGTCCGCCCCTGGTCGAGCTCTACTACACCGCCCTGGGCGAGAACCAGGACTACGGCGCCGGCAGCGCGGGCGCCGTCATCCTGACCGTCCTGATCTGCGTCGTGACCCTGTTCCAGGGCAAGATCATGGGCTTCGGAAGGGGGGACGAGTCCAAGTGACCACCACAGCGCCCGAGATGGCCAAGACCAAGCGCCGCAGCGGCCACGGCGTGATGAGCAGCACCGGCCTCTACATCGCCACCGGCGTCGCCGCCGTCCTCTTCCTGATCCCGTTCTATCTGATCCTGCGCAACGCCCTGTCCACCGACGCCGAGATCACCGGGGAGAACTGGAAGCTCTTCCCCACGAACCTGCAGTGGGGCAACTTCGGCGACGTCTGGAACGACACGTCGGTCCCCTTCGCGCGGTCGATGTGGAACTCGGCGGTCGTCGCCGTCCTGCACACCGTCGGCGTCCTGCTGGTGTGCTCCCTCGCGGGCTACGCCCTGGCCCGCATCCCGTACAAGCACGCCAACAAGATCTTCTACGCCGTGCTGGGCACCCTGATGGTCCCGACCGCCGTCACCTTCGTCCCCAGCTTCGTGCTGGTCTCGTCGCTCGGCTGGGTGGACAGCTACCGGGGTCTCATCATCCCGGGCCTGTTCAGTGGTTTCACCTGCTTCCTCTTCCGGCAGTACTTCCTTGGATTCCCCAAGGAACTGGAGGAGGCGGCACGTGTGGACGGGCTCGGCTACTGGGGCGCGTACTGGCGCGTCGTCGTGCCGAACTCGCTGAACTTCTTCGCCGCGATCGCGACCATCACCTTCATCAACGGCTGGAACTCCTTCCTGTGGCCGCTGGTCATCGGCCAGGACCCGGAGGCATGGACCGTCCAGGTCGCGCTCTCCAACTACATGACCGCCCAGACCGTCGTGTTCCACCAGATCTTCATGGCCACCGCCATTTCCATCCTGCCCCTGGTGTTCGTGTTCCTCTTCCTCCAGCGCTGGCTGGTGCAGGGGATCGCACAGACCGGCATCAAGGGCTGAAGCCCTCCTCAACGAGACATGGAGACCGATGTCCCTCCGCACCACCTCCACCTCCCCCGGCTACGTCGAGGACGTCTCCCCGGGCAGAGGGGCCCTGCCGCCCCGCGCCTGGTACGCCACCTCCGACGCGAAGTCACTCTCACTGAACGGAAGTTGGCGGTTCCGGCTGTCGGCGACGGCGGACGCGGAGGACGAGGCGTTCGCCGCCGAGGGGTACGACGCCGGTGACTGGGCCGAGGTCACCGTCCCGGGCCACTGGGTGCTCCAGGGGCACGGCTCCCCCATCTACACCAACCACCTGTACCCCTTCCCGGTGGACCCGCCGCACGTGCCGACGGAGAACCCGACCGGCGACCACCTGCGGGTCTTCGACCTGCCGGCGGCCTGGCCCGCGGACGGCGGCGCCACGATCCGCTTCGACGGTGTCGAGTCCTGCGCCCGCGTCTGGCTGAACGGCACGGACATCGGGGAGTTCAAGGGCTCCCGGCTGCCGCACGAGTTCGCGGTCGGGCACCTGCTCAGGCCCACCGGGAACGTCCTCGCCGTCCGCGTCCACCAGTGGTCCGCCGGTTCCTACCTGGAGGACCAGGACCAGTGGTGGCTGCCCGGCATCTTCCGTGACGTCACCCTGCTGCACCGCCCGGCGGGCTGCGCCCTCGACTTCTTCGTGCACGCCTCCTACGACCATGTCACCGGCGAGGGCACCCTGCGCGTCGACTCCGGGGCCGACGGCCGCGTCACCGTCCCGGACCTCGGCATCGACATCGCGACCGGCGAGTCGGCGACGGTGCCCGTGCGGGCGTGGACGGCGGAGACACCGCACCTGTACGACGGCGTGCTGGCGACCGAGGGTGAGCGCGTGCCGCTGCGGATCGGCTTCCGTACGGTCGTCCTGGAGGACGGCCTGATCAAGGTCAACGGCAAGCCGGTGCTGTTCAAGGGCGTCAACCGGCACGAGTGGCACCCGGACAAGGGCCGTGCCCTGGACCTGGAGACCATGCGTGCGGACGTGCTGCTGATGAAGCGGCACAACATCAACGCCGTCCGCACCTCGCACTATCCGCCGCACCCCGCCTTCCTCGACCTGTGCGACGAGTACGGCCTGTGGGTGATCGACGAGTGCGACCTGGAGACCCACGGCTTCACCGAGCAGGACTGGCGGGACAACCCCGTCGACGACGACCGCTGGACCCCGGCGCTGCTGGACCGCGCCGCCCGGATGGTGGAGCGCGACAAGAACCACCCGTCGGTCGTCTTCTGGTCCCTGGGCAACGAGGCCGGCACCGGGCGCGGTCTGACGGCCATGGCCGAGTGGATCCGCGGCCGGGACCCCGAGCGGCTCGTGCACTACGAGGGCGACTGGAACTGCCGGGACACGGACGTGTACTCGCGGATGTACGCCTTCCACGACGAGGTCGAGAAGATCGGGCGTGGACTCGACGGCGGCACCCACAAGCGCCGTGAACTGCCCTTCATCCAGTGCGAGTACGCGCACGCGATGGGCAACGGCCCCGGCGGACTCGCCGACTACCAGGAGCTGTTCGAGAAGTACGACCGGCTCCAGGGCGGCTTCGTCTGGGAGTGGATCGACCACGGCATCCGCCACCCCGAGCTGGGCTTCGCCTACGGCGGCGACTTCGGCGAGGAACTGCACGACGGCAACTTCGTCTGCGACGGGCTGGTCTTCCCGGACCGGCGCCCCTCCCCCGGCCTGATCGAGTACAAGAAGGTGATCGAGCCGGTCCGCATCGAGGGCGACGGCACCGACGGCACCGTACGCGTGGTCAACGGTTACGACTTCGCCGATCTGTCGGCGCTCGCCTTCGAATGGTCGTACCAGGTGGACGGCGAGACGGTCGAGGCGGGTGCGCTGACCGTGCCCGCGCTGGCGCCGGGCGAGGCGGCCGACGTGAAGCTGCCCGAGCCGCCCGCGCACGGCAGGGACGGCGAGGCGCAGTGGACCGTACGCGCGCTGCTGGCCGCCGACACCGCGTGGGCGGCGAAGGACCACGAGGTGGCGTGGGCCCAACTTCCCTTGTCCGGGCGGGTGGAGCCGTCCGTGGCGGCGAGCGACCGCCCGACCGCGAGCGAGCGGCTGATCTACCTCGGCCCGGCCTCCTTCGACGTGCGCACCGGCGCGCTGAGGACGGTCGGCGGCGTCGAGGTGACGGCTCCCCGCCTGGACGTGTGGCGGGCGCCCACCGACAACGACGAGGGCGCGGAGTGGCAGTCCGACACCCGCTACGGGGCGCTGTGGCGCAAGCTCGGCCTGCACCGCATGCAACACCGTTTGGACGGCGTTGAGTTGACCGACGACGCGTTGATCGTCCGCACCCGGGTGGCACCCGCCGCCTGGGAGATCGGCCTGAGCACGGTCTACCGCTGGACCTCCGACGGGACCCGGCTGAAGCTGACCGTGTCGGTGACGCCGGAGGGCGACTGGACGGTGCCGCTGCCCCGCCTGGGCATCCGGCTCGGTCTCGCGGACGCGGACGCCGTGAAGTGGTTCGGCGGCGGTCCGGGCGAGGGCTACCCGGACACGAAGTCGGCCTCGGCGCTGGGCCGTTGGCACGCCTCCGTCGACGAACTCCAGACCCCGTACGTCTTCCCGCAGGAGAACGGCGCGCGTGCCGACGTCCGTTGGGTGGAACTCGGCGGCCTGCGCATCGAGGGCGACCCGGAGTTCTGGTTCAGCGCCCGCCGCTGGACGAGCGAGCAGTTGGACGCCGCCCGGCACCTGACCGACCTCACCCCCGGCGGCACCGTGTGGGTCAACCTCGACCACGCCCAGCACGGCATCGGCTCCCAGTCCTGCGGCCCCGGCCCGCTGCCCCAGTACTTCCTGCGGGCCGAGCCGGCGGAGTTCTCGTTCGTGTTCTCGGAGACCCGCTGAGCAGTGGCGGCCAGGCCCGGGGGCTGCCCCGGGCCTGACCTCCCCGACCGGATCCCGTGTCGCATGGGCATGAGAGGACGGCGGCCCCGCAGGGGGTGCCTTCGGTCACTCCCGCTCATCGGTGTGCGGCGCCTCGACACCGTGGTCGCGGGCGTAGGCGGCCAGGATCCGGGGCCGTTCGCCCCGGGTGCGGAGGAAGCGTTCGTCGAGGACGGTGGCGAGGTCGTCGAGGGCGGCGGCGAGCACGGCGGAGGCGATGCGGGTGCGGGGGTGCCGGGAGTTTCGGGTGCGGTCGGTGAGTTCGGCGACGTAACCGATGTTCGGGGCGAGGGCGCTGCCGCTGGTGCCGTCGTGGAAGTAGTAGGACTCCGGGTACTGGGCGAAGTCGACGCTGACGCGGGCCACGTCGCCGGCCAGCGCGTCCAGCACCGCCGCGCCCGCGTCGGAGTTGAGCTCTTCGTCGGTCAGTGCGGCGCGCCGCAGGTGGCAGATGCGCAGGGCGAGGGTGCGGCGGCGGGCGAGGGACGGGAAGACGCCGAGGACCCAGGAGACGGTGGCGGTCAGCAGCGCGAAGCCGACCAGTGCCTCCAGGGGGGCCACGACCCGCAGCCAGGACTCCGCGGGGGCGATGTCGCCGAGGCCGAGGGTGCCCACCATGACGAGGGAGACGTAGAGGGCGTCCACCGGCCGGGAGTGCTCGGCCGGTTCCAGTGCGCTGGAGAAGACGAAGCCCTCCGGCATGTGCGGCCAGTAGATCACCGCCCAGCCCAGGGCCACTCCGCAGGCCCACATCGCCATCACGCACGCCATGCCGAGCGGTCCGACGATTCCGGCGGCCCGTCGGCGCGGGCCGGTGCGGGCGGACAGCCGCCACAGCGCCACGATGACGATCCTGCTCAGTCCTCCGCGGCGGGTCGGATGCCACAGCGTGTGGAACACGTCCCGCAGGATGACCATCACCACCACCGCGCCGACCACCGAGATCCAACCGTTCATGCACCCTCCTCAGCCTCACCGGTACCCGCTCCAGCATGCGGCCCACCGGACACCGGCCCGAGTACATCGGCCCGGTGTCCGGAGGGTGCCGGGCGGGTCGCTCAGTGGTCCGCGCAGCAGGGTGTCGGGTCGGGGACCTCGAAGGGGACGAGGGCACCGCCGACGGCCGGCATGGCGGTCAGGACGAGTTCGCCCTCCTGCCACTGCGGCCGTACGTGGTCCCGGGTCAGCAGCGGGGTGTCCGGAGCCGGGCGGCCGGGCGCGCCGAGGACCGTCACGCGGTCGATCGCCGAACGCGCCGGGACCTCCGCGACGGCCAGTCTGCCGGTGAGCGCGGCGACGCCCGGGTAGATCACCGCACGGCCCACCGTGTCGGGAGCGCCGGGCGTCACCGCGTACCCCCGCGCCGTGAGCCGCTCCCCGGCGGTGCGCAGGAGCGGCTCGGACGGCAGGGCGAGGGAGAGGGCCACCCGCGGCCGGTCCCCGCGCACCAGGTGCGTGCAGCCGAACGCGCCCTCGGGGAGGTCGAGTTCGGCCGCCAGTGCCTGGAGCAGGTGATCGGCGGCGCGCAGGTCCCTCAGTCCCGGATCCAGGGTGAGGGCGTACGAGGAGGTCACGACGGCAGGACCCACACCGGGTTGGAGTAGAACCAGAGGTCGAGCCACGGATCGGCGTCTCCTACGACGTCGATGGCCGGGCCCGCCGGGTCCACGGCCGCGCCCAGCGCACCGACGGCGGAACGGTTGCCGTCGGTGCCGCGCAGCCGCAGATAGGAGGGGCGGTCGACGCGGCCGAGGGAGTAGGTCAGGCGGACCGTGCCGGTCGCCTTGTTCACCTCGTACGACTTCACGACCCTGGCCGTCGGCGCGGTGAACGTGTCCTTGTCGGCCACCGGGCCCGTCACCTCGCCCCGGATCACGTCCACCCGCGCCAACTTCGGCACGAATCCCGCCCAGTTGGCGCCGCCCGCGAGGGCGATGTCGACGGTCAGTGTGACGTTCGTGCCCTTCTTCACGTGCAGCGCGCCGCCGAGCGTGGTCCACCGGCCGCCGCCGGACACGCGGACGTCGAGGCCGCTGATGAGCTGCCCGTGGTCGACCCAGATGCGGCCGGCGCGGATGCCGTCCATGACGGCGGCGTAGGAGAAGCGGTCCGCGCCGACGTGGGTACGGCTGTACTGGCCGGGCCAGTAGTCGCCCTCGGTGAGGTCGAGCTTGCCGCCGTAGACCGGGTCCGCGTGGTGGCCGTTGGCGTTGTAGTCGGTGTTCGGGCCGCGTACGGCGGTGTCGGCGTAGACCTGGTGGGAGTCGGAGTTGGCGGTGATCCACCAGGGCTTGCCCTCGGCGAGGAGGCTGTCCCACAGGCCGCCTACGGTGGCGGTCATCCAGTCGAAGCCGCCCCAGGTGCGGTAGCTCTCCAGGGGGTAGCCGGGGAAGGAGTTGGCGCCGGGGCTGCCGTCGTACAGGCCGCGGGCCCGGCCCATGCCGAGTTCGGCAGGGATGCCGGCGGCCTGGTGGCCGGGGGCGCCTTCGAAGCCGACCGCGATCCGGCGGCCGCCGCCGGTCGCGTCGCGCCACGCGCGGATCTCGTGCGGCGAGTCGATGCCCTTGCGCGCCGGGTGGTTGGCGAGCATCAGCGCGTCCTTCACCTTGCGGCGACGCACCTGCTCGGCGAGGAAGTTCAGACCCGCGATGGCGAGGGTCTCGTTGGCGGGCGTGGAGTCGGTGGCCTGCTTGACGCCGCCGTCGTAGTCGGTCTCGAACTGCTTGAGGACGGAGACCTCGTTCTTGCCGGGGTGGACGAAGACGGTGCCGTGCTCGGCGGCCGGGATGTTCCACTCCAGGCCCTGGAAGACGAGGGTGTCCTCGTAGGCGCTCCGGGCCTCGCGGATGTCGGGGTTGACCTTCTCCACGCCGATCCTGGCGTGGGTGGCGTTGCCGTGGTCGGTGATGACCAGCCAGTCCATGCCGTGCTTGGCGCCCTGGCGGACCTGGTCGACGACGCGGTACTTGCCGTCGTTGCTGTACTGGGTGTGGATGTGGTGGTCGCCGGCCAGCCACAGGAACCCGCCCTTCCTGCGTCCGGCGGAGGCGGCAGGGGCGGTGGCCGCGGCGGCGGGGCTCTGCGGGGTGAGGACGCTCGCGGCGGTCAGGCCGGCGCCGAGGAGTCCGGCCCGGCGCAGCAGGGTGCGGCGCGACTGCTGCTCGGGGGTGAGGGCCTCGTCGGGGACGGAGGTGTCGAAGGCGGCGGGGAGCTCCGCCGCCGTCGAGGGGCCGTGGTCGTGATCGTGCGCGTGTCCGTGATGGTGGTGATGCCCGTGACCCATGAACGCCTCCTGGTACCGCTGCCTTCCGCGGCGCGACCACGCCGCGTGTGGAGGATCGACGCGAAACATGAACGTTGAACGACCTGGGGGTGATCAGCGGGCGGCCCGGGCACGGCCACTCGCATCTGCTCTTACTGTTTTCCCAAGTGCCCTTGTCCGTCACACTGGTTGACCCCGAACCTGAGCACTGCTCACGTTCCCGTCCTCCGGAGACTCCCCCACCATGAGACGCATCCTCGGCACCCTCACGGCCGCCGCCCTGGCCCTCACCGGCCTCACCGCCACCGGCGCGACCCCCGCGGCCGCCGCCCCCACCGGCACCTTCGACGTCCTGACGTACAACATCGCGGGCCTCCCGCTGGGCCTCGGCGACAGCGACCCGGAGACCAACACCCCGCTCATCGGTCAGCGCCTGGCCCCGTACGACATCGTCAACGTGCAGGAGGACTTCAACTACCACGCCGCCCTGTACGCCAACGACACCCACCCGTACCGCACGGCCACCAGCGGCGGGGCCCTGTTCGGCGACGGCATGAACACCTTGTCCGACTTCGCCTTCGAGGACTTCCAGCGGGTGAAGTGGAACAAGTGCACCGGCACCAACTGCCTGACTCCCAAGGGCTTCTCGCTCGCGCGGGTGCGTCTGGCCGAGGGCGTCTTCGTCGACCTGTACAACGTGCACACCAACGCGGACTCCGACGACGCCGCGCTCGCCGCCCGCCGCGCCAACATCGAGCAGCTGTCGGCCTTCATCCGCGCGAACTCCTCCGGCAACGCGGTGATCGTCATGGGCGACACGAACACGCGGTACACGCGCGCGGGCGACAACATCCGCACGCTGCTGTCCGAGAACGGCCTCAAGGACCCGTGGGTGGACCTGGTCAAGGGCGGCACCGCGCCCGCGCAGGGCAGCGACCCACTGCTCTGCGACGCCGCCGCGCCGACCGACGACTGCGAGGTCGTGGACAAGGTCCTGTACCGGGGCAGCGACCTCGTGTCCCTGGACGCCACCCGCTACCACAACGAGTGGGCCTCGTTCCTGCGCTCCGACGGCAAGCACCTCTCCGACCACTTCCCGCACAAGGTCGACTTCTCCTACACCGTCAACCCGTCCCTGCGGGCGAGCGACTTCTTCGGCGGCCCGCACGGCACGGCGTTCAACGACGCCGACGACCTGCCCGCCACCGTCTCGCCCCGCACGCTCACCCTGCGCGGCGCCAGCCGCCTGGACGCCGTGTCGCTCACGCACGACGGCGGTACGACGCTGAGCCACGGCGGCCCGGGCGGCACCGCGACCTCCCTGACCCTCGCCGCCGGCGAGCACCTCACCTCGGTCAGGCTGACGCAGGGTCAGAAGGACGGCCGCACCCGGATCTTCTCGGCGGCCTTCACCACGGACAAGGGCCGCACCCTGTCCGCCGGTACGGCCGCCTCCGCCACGAAGACCTTCACCGCACCGTCCGGCTGGCAGATCGTCGGCTTCACGGGCCGCTCGGGCGACGAGATCGACAAGCTCGGGGTGCTGTACGCGCCGATCCGCTGAGACGACGCCCCCCGGACCCACGGGGGCCGTTCCGCCACAGGGTCCGCCTGGTCGTCGAGGTCCGCGACGACCAGGCCGAACTGAATTCGGCGACCGCCGAGTTCACCGCTCAGGGCCAGGGCGTGCGCCCGGCCCGGGACGGCGGCTCGGTCCCCGGCGACGGCGGCTCGGTCCCCGGCGACGGCGGACACGCCGGGCTGATCGTCGAGATCCCGGTCCACGGCACCCGTCGCACGGGAAGGTCGACGGCCGTCGGGCGGCTCACCACGCTCGCCCCTCGGCCCCCACCTCGCCGTACGGGTACGGGAAACCAACCTCAGACCGGCCAAGCGCGACACCGTGACCCCGGCATACCGGCCAAGCCCGGCCCTGAGACCCCGACACACCGACCGAGCCCGACCCCGGGACCCCGGCCCGGCTCGCGGTGAGGGCGCCGCCCGTCGTGCCCTCCGGGTGCGGGCGGAGGACGTGGCGCTGGTGGCGGCTCCTGGCACGCGGTGCAGAGCACCTCGCGTCGGCTCACTCGTTGCGCAGCACCTCCGCGATCGTCAGCCGGGCGGCACGCCGAGCCGGGACCAGGGCCCCCAGTACCGCGATCGCCAGCCCCGCGAGAGCGAGTGCGGCCAGGGACGGGGCCTGCCACACGTCCGTCATGTACGGCGGCAGGGTGATGTCCACCGCCTCCGCCATCCGCGGGACGACGAGTTCGTAGCCCGCCATGCCCAACGGGACGCCGAGGACCGAGCCGAGGGCGCCGAGGACCGCCATCGAGGTCACCGTCATCGACGTGACCTGGCGCGGGGTCATCCCGATGGACTTCAGCATGCCCAGGTCCCGGCGCCGGTCACGGGTGTTGAGGACGGCGGTGTTGAACACGCCGAGCGCGGAGACGAGGGCGAGCATCAGGGTGAGCGCGGCGGCCGAGCCGATGATGGTCCGGGTGACCGAATTGGGGCCCTGCGCAACGGGGTTGAGCCCCGGGTCGGCCGCCGCGGCCGCGCGTGCGTAGGCGGCCGGGTCCGTGCCCTCGCGCAGCTTGACGTGGTAGGCGATGGGCCTCTCGTCGGGGGCCAGAGCCGTGAAGGTGGACCAGTCGACGACGGCCATGCGGGCGTCGCTCGCCATGTACTCCCCGACGACGAGGGCCTCTTCGGCCCGGTCGCCCTTCTCCAGGCGGACGTGGTCGCCGACCCGCACGCCGTTGTGCCGCAGGAAGGCGGACCCGGCGACGAGTTCGCCGGGGCCCCGCGTCCACCGCCCCTCGGTGAGTACGCTGTCCAGCCGGACCCCGTCGCCCCGGCGGGCTTCGAGCATCACCTCGTCCGCGGAACCGGCCATACGGGCGTCGACGTCGGCGCGCGCGGTGACCCCGCCCGCGCCCGGCAACTCCGCCAGCAGCTCCTGGAGTTGACGGTCGCTGCGCTCGGGGCGAACCTCCTTGCCGCCCTTGTGGTTCCCCACGTACACAGTCACCTGGTAGGCGTCGCGCCCCGCGTTGCCGAACCGGTCCATCGTGGTGGCGAGGCCGGTCGCGAAGGTCACCGTGGTCACGCCGAGGACCACGGCGGCGAGGGTCAGCGCACTGCGCCCCGGCCGGGCGAACGGCAGCCCCGCGCCGAGACTCAGCGAGCGCGGCAGCCGGCTGCCGGCCAGCCTGCGCTGGATGCCCAGGGCGCGTCCGGCGCGGGGCGCGCTGCCCGCGCTGATGGCCCGGGCCGCCGACATCCGGTGCGCGCGCACGGCGGGTGCGAGCGCGGCGAGGACGCAGACAGCGGGCATGCCGAGCAGGGTCACGGCGTTCACCCAGGGCGCGACGGAGACGCTGCCGTGGAACACCCCGGCGTCGGGCCCGGAGAAGACGAACTCGAAGAAGGGGCGCGCCAGCAGGTTGCCGAGGGCGGTGCCGAGCGCGCAGCCGAGAACCGCCGGGACGGAGATCATCGCGAGGTAGACGGCGACGACCTGCCCGGGGGTGAAGCCCAGCGCCTTGAGGACGCCGATGTGCCGGAACCCGGAGATCACCGCGCCGCTGACCACGTTGCCGATGATGAGCACCGCCACGGCGATGCCGAGGATGCCGAAGGCCATCAGGTACGGGGTGTAGGCGCGGGCCGAACCGCTCACCTGTTCCTTGAGCGTGAGGTAGGACCGGGAGGCGGTGAGCGCGCCGGCCGGGAGGCCGTCGGTGACCTCGGCCAGCTCCGCCCGCAGCCGGTCCTGCGTGGCCGCGTCGTCGAAGCGGAACAGCATCTGGGTGGTCTGCGGGTGCAGGGCGTCGATCTGCTCCGGGGCGACCCAGGCGTCCGCGGTGCGGCTGAGGCCGGCGGCGAAGCCGACGACGGTGAGGGTCGGGCCGGACGGGATCTCGATCTTCTTGCCCAGGTCGTCGGGGAGCCAGTTCGCGTCCCGGTTCACGACGATCTCCCCGGGCCGGGTCGCCCAGCGGCCGGCCCACACGTCCACCCGGCCGACCGGTCCGCCGGGATCGGCGCGGCCGACGACCGTGATCTCGGCGCCGAGGCCGAACTCCATGGCTCGGGAGTCGAGTTCGACCGAGGCCTGGGGGAACGGCCCGGCGACGGCCTCGACGCCGGGCCGGTCGGCCGCCCGGGCCAGCCGGTCGTCGGAGACCACGGCCGGGTCGAAGGCGGCCACGACATGGGGGCCGCGCTCCTTGCCGAAGGCCTTGTCGAACGGGGCGGAGGCGGCGTCGACCAGGCCGAGCGCCACCACCAGCGCCGCCGTCGAGGTCAGCGTCACCAGCGCGATGACGACCGTCTGGAGCCTGCGCCGCCGTACCGCCGCGCGGGAGGCCCGCCACACGGCCCTCATACGGTCGGCTCCAGGGTGTGCTCGCCGGTCACCCGGCCGTCGGCGAACTCGACGAGCCGGCTCGCGCAGCGCCGGGCGAGGTGCTCGTCGTGGGTGACCAGGATCAGCGTCTGGCCGATCTGGTTGAGGTCGATGAGCAGGTCCATCACCTGCTCGCCCGCCCGGCTGTCCAGGGCGCCGGTCGGCTCGTCGGCCAGCAGCAGGGCGGGTCGGTTCATCAACGCCCGCGCCACGGCGACGCGTTGCCGTTCGCCGCCGCTGAGCACGGCCGGGTAGGCGTTGCGCCGGTCGGCGATGCCGAGTTCGTCGAACAGCTCCAGGGCGCGGCGCCGGGCCTGCCGGGCCGGGGTGCCGGTCAACTGGGCGGCCAGGGCGACGTTGTCGAGCGCGGAGAGGTCGTCGATGAGGTTGAAGAACTGGAAGATCATGCCGATTCGACGGCGCCGGTACAGGGCGAGTCCCTTCTCGCTCAGTTCTCCCACGTTCTCGCCGTGCACGACGATCGAGCCGGCGGTCGGCCGGTCCAGACCGGCGATCATGTTGAGCAGGGTGGACTTCCCGCACCCCGACGGCCCCATCACCGCCACGGCCTCCCCCGCCGCGATCTCCAGCGACACCCCGTCCAGGGCCGTCGTCTCACCGTACTCCTTGCGCACGCCGTCCAGCCGTACGACTGCCTCTGTCCTGCTGACTTCTGTGACCATGGACAGGACGCTAGGCGCGGACGGGAGCCCGGGGCATCCCTCCCCGGACGGCACCTCGTCCCGCACCTCATCCCGGGGATGCAGGCTCTGCACCCACGGGCCGATGCGCATCGGGTGACCGTCTGCCAGGGTGAGGACGGTGTGGGAGACGAAGGTGCTGGTGGCGGCGTTGGGCGTGGCGGGCGCGGCCGTGATCTGCCTGGCGGTGGCGCTGGTGCGGACGCGGGCCCGTTGGCAGCGGGCCGTGGGCGAGCGGGGCTGGCTGCTGGAGCGGGAGCGGGAGAGCGCCGCCCAGGTCGCGGTCGCGGCCGAACGTGACCGTATCGCAAGGGAGTTGCATGACATCGTGAGCCACAACGTCAGCCTGATGGTGGTGCAGGCGGGGGCCGCCCGCGAGGTGCTGGCCACGATGCCGGACGAGGCCACGGCGGCTCTGCGGGCCGTGGAGGACGCCGGACGCGGCGCCATGACCGAACTGCGGCATCTGCTGGGGGTGTTGGCACCGTCACCGGACGGCTCGGACGCGGACCCGGGCCCGAGCCCGGCGGCCCCTGCCGCCGACCTGACCCCGCAGCCCGGCCTGGACCGGCTCGGCGCGCTCGTCGACCGGATCTCGTTCGCCGGGCTTCCCGTCGAGGTGCGGATCTCCGGCGAGGTGCGCCCGTTGCCGGACGGCGTGGACGTGACGGCGTACCGCATCGTCCAGGAGGCGCTGACCAACGCGCTGCGGCACGGAGACGGCGGAAAGGCCGAGGTCACCGTGCGGTACGCGGACCGTGCGCTGCGCGTGGAGGTCCTCAACACCGGCCCGAGCGTGCTCACCGGCGACGCCCCGGTCCCACGGTCGCGGGAGGGCACCGGCCGCGGCCTGCTGGGCCTGCGGGAGCGGGTCGCGGTCTACGGCGGTGATCTGGACGCCCGGCGGCGCCTCGGCGGCGGGTACCGGGTCCGGGCGCGCATCCCCCTGGACCGCGCATGACCGGGCCCCGGGTGCTGGTGGCCGACGACCAGACCCTGATCCGTACCGGCTTCCGGCTGATCCTCACCGCACGGGGCATCGAGGTGGTGGGCGAGGCCGCGGACGGCGTGGAGGCGGTGTCACGCGCCCGCGAACTCCGCCCGGACGTGGTCCTGATGGACATCCGCATGCCGAACATGGACGGCCTGGACGCCACCCGTCGCATCCTCCGGCAGCTGCCGGAGTGCCGGGTGCTGATGCTCACCACCTTCGACCTCGACCAGTACGTGTACACGGCCCTGTCGATCGGGGCGAGCGGCTTCCTCCTCAAGGACGTCACCCCGGAGCATCTGGCCGCCGCGGTACGCCTGGTGGACACCGGCGACGCCCTGCTGGCCCCGTCCATCACCCGCCGCCTGGTGGAACGCTTCGCCGCGCCCGGTCCCCCTTCGGTCCCCACGGACCTGTCCGCCCTCACCCCCCGCGAGCTGGAGGTCCTCACTCTGATGGGCCGCGGCCTGTCCAACACGGAGCTGGCCGGCCACCTCACCCTGAGCGAGGCGACGGTGAAGTCCCACGTGGCCCGCATCTTCGCCAAGCTCGCGCTGCGCGACCGCGCCCAGGCGGTCGTACTGGCCTACGAGTCGGGTCTGGTAAAACCGGGCGGGGCCGTGAATTCCTAGATACCCTAGGCAATCCTCCTAGGCATCCTAGGTAAACGGCTAGTACCCAAAGGCTCATCGGAGGTCCCCCATGCCTCGCGCAGGTCTCACCCCGGACCGCATCACCGCGGCCGCCGCCGAACTGGCCGACGAGGCGGGGTTCGAGCGGGTCAGCCTCTCGGCGCTGGCCCGCCGCTTCGGCGTCAAGGACGCGAGCCTGTACTCGCACGTGCGCAACCTCCAGGACCTGCGCACCCGGCTCGCCCTGCTCGCCGGGGCGGAGCTGATCGACCGGATCGCGGTGGCGGTCGCGGGGCGGTCCGGGAAGGAGGCGCTGGCCGCGTTCGCGGGCGCCTACCGGGAGTACGCGCTCCAGCACCCCGGCCGGTACGCCGCCACCCAGATCCGTATCGACCAGGCGCTGGTGGCGGACGCCCCGGCCCTGCGCCGCACCGCCGAGATCACCTACGGCATGCTCCGCGCCTACGGCCTCGAAGAGCCCGATCTCACCGACGCCGTACGGCTGTTGCGCGCCACCTTCCACGGCTACTGCGCCCTGGAGTCCACCGGCGGCTTCGGCGCCCCGCGCTCGGTCCAGGACTCCTGGGACCGCGCGGTCGAGGCCCTGCACATCACACTCACCCACTGGCCACGCCAGGAGAGGGACCATGACTGACACACTCCACTACGACGTCCGCGGCAGCGGACCCGCCCTCCTCGTCATCCCGGGCGGCTCCGGGCACCCCATGGGCCTGGAGCGCATGACGGAGGCGCTCGCCGACCGCTTCACGGTGATCGTCCACGACCCCCTCGGCCTCGCCCACGGCCGCCTCGGCCTGCCCGTCCCCGAGCAGCGGGTGCAGGCGTGGAGCGACGGGGCGCGGCGCGTGCTCGACGAGGCGCTGCCCGAGGGCGAGTCGGCGTACGTCCTCGGCACCAGCGCGGGCGGGATCGCCGCACTCGACCTGCTCGCCCGGCACCCTCAGCGGCTGCGGCACGTGGTCGCGCACGAGCCGCCGTGCGTCGGCGTCCTGCCCGACGGCGCCCGGCACCGGGCCATGTTCGCCGAGGTGTACGACACCTACCGGGCGGCCGGGCTCGCGGCTGCCGCCGCCCGCATGACCGCCGGACTGGCGGAGGAGCGGCCGGAGCAGCCCCCGGCGGGCGAACCCCTGCCGCCGGAGGAGGAGTTGGCCGACCCCATGGCGCTCTTCCTCACCCGCGTCCTGATCCCGTTCACCTCCTACGTGCCCGGTCCGACCGGCCCCACCCCCCTGACCGTCGCAGCGGGCACGGACTCCCGCGGCCAACTGCTGTACCGCACCGCCGAGTCCACCGCCGCCCGCACCCGGGGCGACTTCGTCGAGTTCCCGGGCGGACACCTCGGCCCGCTGGAGCGTCCGGCCGAGTTCGCCGACCGCCTCGCGCGGACGCTGCGGCCCGAGCCGGTCACCGAGGCCGGGACATGAGCCGCCGCACGTCGGCTACTGCGCGGATGACGGCTGTGCGAATCTCAGGACATTGCCGTACGGGTCGATGACATGCATCGTCGGCCCTCCGGGCGCGTCCGGGTCGATCCCGGGACGCACCGGCGCGTTCGGCCGGGCGAGCAGCTCCTTGTGCAGCGCGGTCACATCGCGCACCGGGACCCAGACCACGCTGCTGGGGACGCCGTCGCCGTGGTGCTCGGAGAGGTGCAGCACGGCCGCCGAGCGCGACACCTGCACGTACAGGGGCAGGCCCGGCTCGAACCGGTGCTCCCAGTCCAGGGTGAAGCCCAGGTAGTCGAGGTAGAACGGCAGCGCCTGTGCGACGGACATGACGCGCAGGACCGGCACGCCGGGGCTGATGGCCGGGACGGCAGGGCTGCCTGCCCGGCTCGCCAGGGCGGCGAGGACATTCCAGTCCTTGGTGCCGAGCTGGTGGGCGACCAGTTCGAGGGCGAGGCCGTGCGGGATCTCGATCCCCGCTGCGGCAAGGTCCGCGCGCAGGAGTCTGGCGAGTTTCTTGGCGTGGTCGGTGTGAGGGGAGGTCATCGCGTCGGCTTTCTACGCGGCCCGTCCTGCCGATGCTCGCGTTGTCGGCCGGTGCCGCGTCCAGTGAGCCGAGGCGAGGCGACCCACGGTGCATTCACCCAACCCCGAAAGGCGCGAGCGGCCGGCTGCACCAGGCCGCGGCCGATACTACCGGTCGGCCTGAGCCGCGGAGACAGGGGCCCGACCGGGCCGGGTGGTCCACCTGTTGGAGTCAGGGCCGACGCGCCCCCGTCCAGCCGGCCGGCCGCCAAGCCGCCCACCGAGTGCGGGCATTGACCGATCGTCGGATTCGGGCGACGGTAAGGGAGCGGCAAGGCATGGGCTGCCGTTGAACGGGGGAAGGGGTGGCTTCCATGGATGCCGAAGAGGCCTGGGCTCCCGAGGGTGAGCGCTTGTCCGACGCGTCGACGGCGCACGCCGACGAGGCCGAGTTCTGGGAGGACTGGCGCGACTATTTCTGGTCCGCCGTCCTGTCCCCGCTGTGGACGGCCTTCGGGGCACTGATCGCCTATGCCGCCGCACGGAACGCCGCGCAGGTGGACGACTGGTTCGGGGCCTTGCTGGTGGGCGGTCTGCTCATCGTGGGCGGCGGAATACTGACGGCGGGTCTGTCCATGCCGTTGTGGCTCGGGTGGGACTTGGGTGCGGTGGTCGTCCGCTGCTCCCGCGAGGGCATCACGATCAAGGGGGACGTCCATCCCTGGAACACGGTCCGCCTGCTGCGCCTGGGCTACGAGTACACCGAAGTCGGGGCGGCGAACGACCTGGAGGGGCCCGGCTCGATCAAGAAGTGCCACCTGGAGGTGTGCACCGACAGGGAGACGCTGCGGGTGACCGGGGAGGTCTGGCGGAACCGGGCACATGAACTGGCCGAGGTGGTGGGCCGATTGGCCCCCGAGGTTCCGGTGGAGTGGGCGAGTGGCCTCGCCTTCCGCCCGAAGGGGCCGCCGCGCGCCGTACGCCCGTCCCCCAAGCGGGTGCGCGGTGAGGCCGTCGCGCTGGTCGGAGTGTCCCTTGTCCTCTCGGTCCTCGTCTGCGCGGCAGTGTCGCACTGGGCACCGGAAATGGTCACCCTCGGCTGACCGCGGTGGTGCCCGGTGGCGCAGGCGGCGGCCTCGCTTCCGCGCCGCTCACTGCGGCCCCGGAGGTGTGCGCAGGGCGCGCCACGGACAGGACTCAGGCGGCCCGCTCCGCCGCGCTGCGCAGTACGCAGAACTCGTTGCCCTCGGGGTCGGTCAGTACCGCCCAGCCCGTGCCGTCGGGGTTGCGGCGGTCGTCGGCCAGGGTGGCGCCGAGGGCGAGGAGCCGCTCGACCTCCTCGTCACGGGTGCGGTCCTCCGGCTGGAGGCAGAAGTGCAGGCGGTTCTTGACGGTCTTGCGCTCGGGGACCGTCACGAAGAGCACCCCCGCCTCCTCGATCAGGACCTCCTCGTCGCCGGGCTTGTCGTCCTCGTGCACGGGCAGGCCGAGGACCTGGGACCAGAAGCCCGCGAGTCGGTAGGCGTCGACGCTGTCGACGGTGGTGTGCCGGATCACAGAAGTCATGCGCGGGATTCTCACCTGCGGCCGGGTCCCCTGCAACGAGATATGGCCGGTCAGCGAGGTGAACGGCCACCCACCCGCCCCGGGCGGCGACCACCGGGCACGCCGACCGCACGACGTACGCCGCCAGGCCGCTCGCCGGGGGCGTCCCCGGCCTCGGCAAAGCCGCGGATCTTGCGCCTGCCGCTCTGTGTCAGTCGCCCCCCGACACCGCAACCTGCCCGTCCTCCACCCGGACCCGCACTTCCCTGCCGTCGGCCCAGCGGACGGCGAGGAGGTGGGGGTCCGCCGCGGTCACCGCGGCCGTCTCCGACAGGGGGGCCGGAGCCGGTTCTCC
The DNA here is from genome assembly GCF_014596915.1 of Streptomyces sp. TRM68416. Lineage (GTDB taxonomy): Bacteria > Actinomycetota > Actinomycetes > Streptomycetales > Streptomycetaceae > Streptomyces. Next base: position 389,970 of record NZ_JACVWU010000003.1, on the reverse strand, counting down.
GGTCAGCCGGGCCAGCGCCACGAACAGCGTGTGGCCGGCCCCGGTCTTCCCCGCCAGTCCGTCGTCCAGCCCGAGCACGGGATGCAGCTCGGCGCCGGCTCCCGCCCACCCGGTGACCCGGACCGGCGTTCCGGCCGGTACGCCCGCCACCAGGTGCGCCCGCACCTCCGCGGCCCCGCGCACCAGCACGACGTTCGTCACCCGGGCGCCCGAGGACGTCATGTGCCGGGACGCCGCCCAGCCGTCGCCGACTCCGAGGGGCTCGATGGACGTACGGCTCGGGTCGTCGTCGACGAGGACGCTGTTGTCGTACGACGCTGACGGCTCCGTCACGGTCGAGTAGGCGAGCCGGGTGTAGTAGGGGTCGTAGCGGACGTCCTCGCTGCCGTGGTTGTGGAGGCGGACGACGCCGTCCGAAGTGGTGGACTGCAGCAGCCAGTTGGGCGGGCCGATCGGGTGGGCGGCGTCGCCGCGTTCCACCGGTGCCGGTTCCTCGGGTGCCGTCCACACCTCGTGGTCGGCGGGGAGGAGGAGGCCGAGGAAGCCCTTGGCGGCCCAGTACGGGGAGGCCGGGCCGGAGTAGTTCTGCAGGACGGCGGGGTTCGGGCCGTGCCAGCCCAGGGTGAGCAGGCCCCGGTCGTCGACCGCGCCCCGGTCGAGGAAGTAGCGCAGGGCCCCGGAGGCCAGCCGGCGGGTCTCGCCCGGGGAGAGCGGGGTGCGGCCGGTCAGGGCGCCGAGCCAGAGAGGGGCCGTCGTCGCGAAGCGGTAGGTCAGGGAGCGCCCCTGGTGCAGGGGGGCGCCGTCGCCGCCGAAGAGGCGGGCGTAGTCCTCCAGGTGACGCGAGAGGCGGCCGCCGTAGAGGTCAAGGAGCCGCTGGTCGTCCGCCAGCCAGGCGTGCAGCACCGGGTAGAGGTGCATGGCCCAGCCGTTGTAGTAGTCGAACTTGCGGCCGTCGCCGTCGGTGTACCAGCCGTCGCCGAGGTACCACTTCTCGATGCGGTGCAGGCCGCGGTCGACCGCCTCGCGGGACGCCTCGGGCTCGTAGCCGACCGATGCGAGGAAGCCTCCGACGGTGACCGGGAACAACTCCCAGTTGCAGGGCCAGGGTTCGGCGGTCAGGGCGTCGGCGAGCCAGTCGGCAGCGCGGTGCCGTACGGCGTCGTCCAGGCGGTCCCACAGCAGCGGGCGGGTCAGGCGCAGGGCGAGCGCGATGGAGGCGGCCTCCACCAGGGGCTGGCTGCGGTGGGTGATACGGGGCCAGGCTCCCGCGGCGCCGGCCGCGAGTCCGTCGGCGTAGCGCTCAAGTGCCGTCTCGTCGCGGCGGAAGGCCGCCAGCAGCAGCGTACGGGCGTATCCCTCCAGTCCGTCGGAGAGGCGGCCGGACCAGCTCTGGCGGTCGCCGGGCAGATGGTAGAGGGCGCGGTCGTCGGTGGCGTACGGCTCGACCGCGGCGAGCAGGGTGTCGGCGGCGGCCTCCCAGTGGGCGCGGGTGCAGCCGGTGTACGGGCTCAGGGTGCGGTCGTCGGGGGGCAGTTGCATGGTCTGCGGCGTTCCTCTCCCACAGGGGTCTGGTCCACAGGGACCTGGGGCGCCCTGGTTCCGGTCAGGACGCCCCAGGGGTTCATCCCACCCTCACCTGGCCCTCGGGCACCAGATGCCGGGCGAGAAGTTCGTCGCGGACCACCTCCGCGTACACGGTGGCGCCGTGCGCGGAGGTGTGGGTGTTGTCGCGTTTCTCGTTGTAGAGGTACAGGGACTTGGAGCCCTCGACCCCGAGCCGCTCGACGATCTCCTTGGTCCGGGCGGTCAGGTCGATCAGTGGGACGTCGTGGTCGGCGGCGACCGAGCGGATGACCGCCGGGTGGTCCACGCCCAGGCCGTTCACGAGCAGCGCGGTACCGTTGTTCAGCGTGCCGTCCGAGTTGAACCAGCGCCGCACGATCGGGGTGACCAGCACGGGCTCGCCGCCCTTCGCGCGCACGCCCGCCACCAGCGTCTCCAGGTTGGCGCGGTAGGTCGCCTCGTCCGTGGTCTTGTCGTTGTGGGCGAGCTGGACCAGCACCAGGTCGCCGGGGCGGATCTGCGGCCGGACGGTGGCCCACAACTGCGGGTTCCCCAGATACGTCACCGTACTCTCCCCGGAATCGGCGTAGTTGGCGACGGACAGTCCCTTGCGCAGGTACTGCGGGAGCTGCTGTCCCCAGCCGGTGTAGGGGTCGCCGGGCTGGTCGCAGACGGTGGAGTCGCCGACGAGGAAGATCTGGCGGGCGTGCCGGGCGGGTGTCACGCGGATGTCCGCCAGCGCGGGTGCCGCGCCGCCGACGACCAGGTCCAGGCCGGGGGTTCCGTCCGCGCCGGTCGGCTCGCCCTCGGGGGTGCGGACGTTCACCGTGAAGCTGCGGGCGACCCGTTCACCGGCCGGGGCGGCGGTCTCGGGGAGCAGGGCGCGCCGGGTCTCGCCGCCGAGGCTCGTGCGGGAGGCCTCCTCGCCGCCGAGCAGCACCTTGACGTCGTACGTGCCGGGCGGGACGTCGAAGTGGCAGGCGGTGGCGGTGCAGTTCTCGATGCCCAGGGCCGGGCCGCCGCGGTGCGCCTGGGCGGCGGGGGCGGCCGTCAGCACGCTGCCCAGGGTCACGGCCGCCACAACGACCGGATTGAAACGTCTCACTCGCGGCTCCTCCGTCACAGGACCAGTCCTGGCCGTGGACCGTACAGGTTGCGGCAAGCGCTTTCTAGACCTTGGCGCGATTTCCCAAGATTGCCGCCGGCAAGTACGCGAAAGCCCTTTCGTGAAATCGATTCAACTGTCAATCTTCCACTCACCCGCATCCCCGCACCCTCCCCCCTCAAGGAGGTCCCCCCATGTCCGGAACCGCCTCGACCGGCCCCCTCGGCCGCCGTGCCTTCGTCCTCGGCGCGGCAGCCGCGGCCGGCACCGCGGCCCTCGCCGGAACCGCCTCCGCCGCCGCCTTCGGCTGGAGCGACGACGGCACCCACTACGTCGTCGACACCGGCGCCCAACTCGTCTTCAAGGTCCGCAAGTCCAACGGCGACCTGTCCTCGCTGGTCTACCGGGGCGTGGAGTACCAGGGCTACGGCGGCATGAACTCGCACATCGAATCCGGCCTCGGCAGCTCCAACGTGACCATCTCCCAGTCCGGTTCGACGATCCTGGTCTCCGTCACCTACGGCACGCTGAAGCACTACTACGCGGCCCGCAGCGGCGAGAACAACATCTACCTGTGGACCAACAAGGCCGACACGTCCGTCTCGGCGACCCGTTTCATCCTGCGCGTGAAGGCGGGCCTGTTCCGCAACGACGAGCCCGATTCCTACACTTACGCGCCCACCGCCATCGAGGCCTCGGACGTGTTCGCCAAGTCCGACGGCCAGACCCGCTCCAAGCACTACTCGAGACTGCGCGTGATGGACTACAACTACATCGGCTGGTCCAGCGGCGGCGTCGGTCTGTGGATCGTGCGCAGCAACCACGAGAAGGCCTCCGGCGGCCCGTTCTACCGCTCCCTGCTGCGCCACCAGAGCGCGGACGGCGGCGGCCTGTACGAGATCCTGTACTACGGCCAGAACCAGACCGAGGCCCAGCGCTTCGGCCTCCAGGGCCCCTACGTCATCGCCCTCACGGACGGCGGCGCGCCCTCCTCCGCCCTGTTCCCGGGCACCCTCACCACCCCGTGGGCCGACTCGCTCGGCCTGTCCGGGTACGTCGGCGCGAGCGGCCGGGGCCGGGTGGCCGGTGTCGGCATCACCGGCCGCAACCCCGCGCACCCGTACACGGTCGGCCTCGCCAGCCCCACCGCGCAGTACTGGGGTCCGGCGCGCGCCTCGGACGGCTGGTTCTCCATCGGCGGGGTGCTGCCGGGGACGTACACGCTCACCGTCTTCAAGGACGAACTCGCCGTGTACACCACGTCGGTGACGGTCACCGCGGGCGGCACGACCACCCTGAACACGATCGCGATCCCTTCGTCGAACGACCCGTCCAACGCGAGTGCCATCTGGCGGATCGGCGACTGGAACGGCACGCCCAAGGGCTTCAAGAACGCCGATCTGATGACGTACGCGCACCCGTCCGACGTGCGCGCCGCGCCCTGGACCGGCAATGTCGTCATCGGCAGCGGGGCGGAGACGTCCGCCTTCCCCTGCTACCTCTGGAAGGACGTCAACAGCGGCATCGTCGTCCACTTCCGGCTGACCGCCGCCCAGGCGGCCGCCGCGCACACCCTGCGCATCGGCGTGACGACGGCCTACGCCAACGGCCGCCCCCAGGTCGTCGTCAACGACACCTGGACCTCCGCCATCCCCTCCCCGCCCGCCCAGCCGAACACGCGGTCGCTGACCAACGGTTCGTACCGCGGCAACAACCACGTCTTCAGCTACAGCGTCCCGGCGTCCGCCTGGCGGACGGACCCCGGCGCGTACAACACCCTGCGGATCAACGTGGTGAGCGGTTCGGGGACGACGGCCTATCTCAGCGCGGGCACGTCGATCGACGCGATCGACCTGCTGGCCTGACCCGGACTCAGGTCCCGCGCGTCCACTGCTGGTTGGTCCCTCCGTTGCAGGTGTGCGTGATGATCGTGGCGGAGTTGGCGGTGGACCCGCCGCTCACATCCAGGCACTCGCCGGTGGCGCGGGAGACGACGTTGACGTAGGAGCCGGTGGTGGTGAGCGACCACTGCTGGCTCGTGGCCGAGGCGTCGCAGTGCTCCTGCGTCACCGTGCTCGCGTTCTCCCGGACGCACAGGGAGCTGTGCCGGGCCACGAGCTGGTAGTGGCCGCCGCCGACGGACCTGAACCAGTACTTCTGGTTGCTGCCGCCGTTGCAGTCGTACTGCTTGATCTGGCCGCCCGGCCACTGCGACTGGCTGATCACGTCCGCACAGCGGCCCGAGTGCCGGGCGACCAGCGTCCGGTACGTGGCACTGGTGCCGCCGACCGTTCCGGTGGCCGTGTCCACCGTCAGCTCCGGCGACCAGGACATCGACATCGTGGTCGGGGTCGGGAAGGCCAGCGGCAGCCACACGTACCGGGAGTCGTTGACGGTCCCGCCGAAGGAGTTGCCCCAGCGGTCGCCCAGGTACAGGTAGGAGGTGGTCGAGGTGCCCTGCACGGGGAGGACGTACGCGGTCTGCGAGCCGTAGGCCGTGGAGTCGCCGACGTTGGTCATGGCGGTCCACGGGCCGGACAGGGAGCCGGCGGTCGCGTACCGCTGCTGGTTGGGGTTCCAGCCGGTGGAGCCCGAGGTGAGCATGAAGTAGACACCGCCCCGCTTGAACAGCGCCGGGGCCTCGCGGTGGCCGCCGTGCCACGGGTCGGCGACCAGGGCGGCGACGCCGGTGTAGTCGGCGGTGAGCCGGTAGATGTGCAGGTCGTAGTTGTCCCGGGCGGCCGAGACCATGTACCCGGTGCCGTCGGTGTCGACGAAGACGGTGATGTCCCGGGACATGTGGCCGAGCGGGCGGAAGCTGCCCTGCCAGGCGTAGTTGCCGTCCACGGTGTCGGAGACGGCGACGGCCGCGCGGGCCTGGCTGTAGTCGACGCCGTTCTCCTTGTGCATCCACATCACGAACTTGCCGGTGGACGCGTTGTACATGACCTTGGGCCGCTCGATGTTGGCGGTGGCCAGCTCGGGGTGGGTGGCCTGGGTCAGGACGTGGTTCCTGAACTCCCAGTTCTTCAGGTCGGTGGAGCGGTAGGCGGACACGTACCGGAAGGTGTTGTCGGCGTTGCGGTTCTCCCCGAACCAGTAGTAGTAGGCGCCGACCTTGATCACTCCGCCGCCGTGCGCGTGCACGGGGTTGCCCGAAGTGTCCCTGAACTGCGTGCCGTTGGTGATCGTCTGGGGTGCGGCCCGGACGGGACCGGCGGTGGCCAGGGCACCGGCGAGGGCCAGGCAGAGGGCGATCAGAACCGCGTACGCGCGTCTCATCTCACGCCTCCTGCCGGACGCCGTCGGCGACGGGGACGCCGAAGTCGGGGGTGCCGTCGGGGTTCCAGCGCAGGGGCTGGATCCGGGTGTGCCGGTTGGGGTCGTTCAGCGGGTCGCCGACGATCTCCTTGTACTGGCGGGCGTGGTAGACGAGGACGTCGGTACGGCCGTCCTCGGCGACGGTGAAGGAGTTGTGGCCGGGGCCGTACTGCCGGGTGGTGTCGTTGCTGGTGAAGACCGGGGTCGGGGACTTGGACCAGCTTGCGGGGTTCATCGGGTCGGCGTTCGCGTCGGCGGTGAGCAGGCCCAGGCAGTAGTTGAAGTCGGTGGCGCTGGCCGAGTACGACAGGAACAGCCGGCCGTTGCGGGCGATGACCGCCGGGCCCTCGTTGACCTTGTAGCCGATGCACTCCCAGTCGTACTCGGGTGTCGACAGCCGGACTTGAGGGCCCGTCAGCGTCCAGGGGTCGGCCATCCTGGACAGCCACAGCGCGGTGTTGTTGTCCATGCCGGGCTCGTGCTGGGCCCAGCAGAGGTAGCGGGTGCCGCGGTGGGTGAAGGTGGTGGCGTCCAGGGAGAAGGTCTCCCACTGCGTCTTCACCTGCCCCCGCTCCACCCAAGTCCCCCGGAACGGGTTGGGGTTGGCGTTCTCCAGCACCCACATGCGGATCGCCCACACGTCCTCGGCGGGCGCCGCGGCGAAGTAGATGTACCACTTGCCGCCGATGCGGTGGATCTCCGGCGCCCAGATGTGCGCCCCCATGTCACCGGTGGCGTGCTTCCGCCAGATCACGGACTCGGCGGCGGTGGCCAGCCCGGCGAGCGTGCGCGAGCGGCGCAGGACGATGCGGTCGTACTCCGGCGCGGTGGCCGTGAAGTAGTAGAACCCGTCGGAGTGGCGGCGGATGTGCGGGTCGGCACGGTTGCGGACGAGGGGGTTCACGTACGGGGCCGCCTTCGGGGACGGCGCGCCCGGCGCTGCGGCCTGCGCGACGCCGGACACGGCCGGAACGGCGGCGAGGGCACCGGCGGCTGCGGCGCCCTGCAGGAGCAGTCGGCGGCTGGGGACTTGGGGCAGATCGTGATCGCGGCTCATGCGTCCTGCCTCTCATGGGGGGAATGTTCGATATAACGAACCACATCTGTCATCCCGAACGGCTGAAAGGTACGGGCGCGCCTGGGGGAGGTCAACGGGTTCGGCGGGACAAACGCGCGGGACGCAGGAGGTGCGCCGGTCGCCTTGCGTTGAAGCGCGCTTCAACTCATACGGTCGTGGCGTGGCGACCGAGGGGATCGACGGGACTCTGACCATTGCCGAGGCATCCGAGCTGACAGGGCTCAGCCCTTCCACGCTGCGCTACTACGAACGCATCGGCCTGATCGACGGCGTGGAGCGCGGCCCGGACGGGCGGCGGCGGTATCAGACGGCGGATCTGGCCTGGATGGCGTTCCTGCTGCGGCTGCGGACCACCGGGATGCCCATCCGGGGGATGGTGGCCTTCGCGAAGCTGCGCCGGGGCGGGGACGCCACCGTGCGGCAGCGGCTGGAGCTCTTGCGCAGGCATCAGGCGCAGGTCAGGCAGGAGTACGAGGCCGTCCTGCGCAGCCTCGACGCCATCGACGACAAGATCGCTTACTACGAACGACTGGTGGAGGAACACGATGGGGACAGCGGACGAGAGGCGTGACGCACGGCAGGGGGAAGCGGCGGGCAGAGACAGGCGGGCCCTGCTGCGGTACGGAGCCGTGGGCGGGGTCGGTGCGATGGCGGCCAGCCTGACGGGGCCCGGCGTCGCCATGGCCGACAGTGCGGGGCGTGAGCCGTCGAAGCGGTTCGCGCGCGGCGCCGCCCGGATGAAGGAGATCGCCGGGGAGGACGCCCTCGCCACGGTGGAGGCGCTGGAGGACATCGCCCCGGATCTGGGCCGCTTCGTGGTCGAGTTCGCCTACGGGGATGTGCACGCGCGGCCCGGACTCGACGTACGGCAGCGGCAGTTGGTGACCATCGGCGCGCTCACCGCCGCCGGGGACACCGCCCCGCAACTGCGGTTCCACATCGGTGCGGCCCTGCACGTCGGGCTGGACGCGGCGCAGGTGGTGGAGGCGCTGATCCACCTGGTGCCCTTCGTGGGGTTCCCGCGGGCGCTCAACGCGGTGGCCGCCGCGCGGACCGTGTTCGAGGAGCGCGGGGTGGACGTCCGGCCGATCGAGGTGGAGGCCGGCGGGAACCGCTATGCGCGCGGCGAGGCCAAGCTGCGGGAGGTCGACGGCGAGCACGGCATCGAGGTGATCGAGTCGCTGAACGACGTGGCGCCGGACCTCGGCCGGTACATCGTCGAGTTCGCCTTCGGGGACGTCTACCCACGGCCGGGACTCGACCTGCGGCAGCGGCAGTTGGTCACCCTGGGCGGACTGATCGCCCTCGGCGACACCGCACCCCAGCAGAAGGTGCACTTCAACGCCGCGCTCAGGGTCGGCCTCGCACCCCGGCAGGTGATCGAAACGGTCATCCAGACCGTCCCGTACGCGGGCTTCCCCCGCGCGCTCAATGCCGTGGGCGTGGTGCGCGAGGTCTTCGAGGAGCGCGGGATCAGCCGCGTCTGACAGGGCCACTACCGGGGTTCGTCGGCCAGGACCCGGTCCTCGTCGGCGACACGGGCGGCGTGCCCTCGACTACCGTCGACCCCATGACCAGCTCCTCCCCCCTCGCCCAGGCCCTCGCCACCCGCCCCGTCGTCCTCGACGGCGGTATGTCCAACCAGTTGGAGTCCGCCGGGCACGATCTGAGCGACGAACTGTGGTCGGCCAGGCTGCTGGCCGAGCGGCCGGAGGCGATCACCGAGGCCCACCTGGCCTACTTCGAGGCGGGTGCGGACGTCGCGATCACCGCCAGCTACCAGGCCACGTTCGAGGGGTTCGCGAGGCGCGGGGTCGGGCGGGAACGGGCGGCCGGCCTGCTCGCCCTGAGCGTGGAGCTGGCCCGTGAGGCCGCGCGCCGGGCGGAGGCGGACCGGCCGCTGTGGGTGGCGGCGTCCGTCGGCCCCTACGGGGCGATGCTCGCCGACGGCTCCGAGTACCGCGGCCGGTACGGGCTGGGCGTGACCGAACTGGAGCGGTTCCACCGGCCCCGCCTCGAGGTGCTGGCCGCGGCCGGTCCGGACGTCCTGGCGCTGGAGACGGTCCCGGACGCCGACGAGGCCGCGGCGCTGCTGCGGGCGGTGCGCGGACTCGGTGTGCCGGCCTGGCTGTCGTACTCGATCTCCGGCGGCCGTACGCGCGCCGGTCAGCCGTTGGAGGAGGCGTTCGCCCTGGCCGCCGACGCGGAGGAGGTGATCGCGGTCGGGGTGAACTGCTGCGCCCCCGGGGACGTGGCGGCGGCGGTCGAGACCGCCGCCCGCGTGACCGGCAAGCCGGTGGTGGCGTATCCGAACAGCGGTGAGGCCTGGGACGCGGAGGCTCGCGCCTGGCGGGGGCGGTCCGGTTTCGCGCCCGCCGAGGTCCTCGGCTGGCGGGATTCCGGGGCGCGGCTGATCGGCGGCTGCTGCCGGGTGGGACCGGAGGCGATCCGCTCGGTCGCCCGGACGCTGACCACCGCGTAGGACGTCCCCTTCCCCACGGCCCCCTGCCGGTTTCCGGCGCCCGGCCGGGATCTGGCCGACCGGCGCGCCCGGGGTCAGCGTCGGCGGACGGCGCCGGGCAGGCGCAGTCGTCGTACGACCGACCGCAGTTCTGTGCCGCGCAGGGGCGGGCCCTCGGTGGAGTCCGCGGTGGGGTCCGGGGCGGTCTCGTCGGCCTCCCACAGGGCCAGTTCCCGGTCCCGTGGGCCGTGCGCGGTGTACGGTTCGCCCTCGCCGAAGATGCGCACCGGGTGCGAGGTGTCCCACCGCTCCCAGCCGGGGTCACCGTCCCGCGCGAAGCGCACCCACGCCCCGTGCATCGCCCGCGACAGCTCCTTCGGCGCGCCCTGACCGGCCAGTTTCTCGGACTCGGGGGCGTCGCCGGTGTCGAAGACGAAGCCGAGTTCCAGGGCGTGGCAGGCGCCGAGGCCGGGCAGGTTGGAGGGCCAGGCGAACTCGTAGACGTACGAGGTGTCGGGGCGGGCGTCGGCCAGGCGGTGCAGCGGCCGGCGCAGCAGGTGGTCGGTGACCAGCTGGCCGACGAGCTCGGCGGTGCCGGCGTCGGGGTGCAGGGCGCGGTAGCCGCGGGGCACCTCGGCGCCGCAGTGGCAGCGGGCCATGGCCCCGGCCAGCGCGACCGGCCCGAGCCGGTCGATGCGCTCCAGGAGGCCGCCGGGCACCAGCCACAGCCGGTACTCGTCACGCGTCCAGCCCGTCATCAGATCGACCCCGCGGGCGGCCCCGCCCTCGGCCAGCGCCTCCAGCGGGTCGCACGGCACCAGGTCCCCGTCCTCGACGATCCCGAACGCGGGCCCGCCGAGCACCGGGCTGCTGAGCCTGCCCACGTCGGCCTGGGTGCGCAGCAGCAGCTCGCGGTCGACCTCGGCGAAGGCCGCCGCGGTGGCGGGGACCTTGAGCCGGGTCGCCATCCGGCGCACCATGCGCCGCACCTTGTCGCGTTCGGCGGCCTCGGGCGGCCCGCTCTGCAGGATCGCGCGCCGCACCAGGCCCTGGGCCTGCGGGGCGGCCAGCAGCGCCCCGGCACTGATGGCTCCGGCGGACTGCCCGCCCAGGGTGACCCGGCCGGGGTCGCCGCCGAAGGCCCCGATCGAGGCGTGCACCCACTCCAGGGCGGCGAGCTGGTCGCGCAGCCCTGGGTTGGCCGGGGCGTCCGGGAACAGTCCGTAGCCCTCGACGCCCAGCCGGTAGTTCACCGAGACGAACACGACCCCGTCCCGGGCGAAGGCCCGCCCGTCGTACACCGGCACGGCCGAGGAACCCCTGGTCAGAGCCCCGCCGTGCAGCCACACCAGGACCGGCAGCCGGGCCTCCGGGTCCGGTTCGGGCGTCCACACGTTGAGGTTGAGGCAGTCGTCACCGGGCACCACCGGGTCGGACAGGTACTGCGCGAACGCCTCGGAGTACGGCGGTTTCGGCGCCGTGGGCCCGAAGGCTCCCGCGTCGCGCACGCCGTCCCAGGGTTCCGGCGGCAGGGGCGGCCGGAACCGGCGGGGGCCGAAGGGCGGGGCCGCGTACGGGATCCCCCGGAACACGGCGACGCCCTGCTCGTACCTGCCGCGTACGGCCCCGTGGGGGGTTGTGACCACAGGATTCGTCCGGTCCGCCGGCATCCGCCCACCAGCCCTTCGTCACGCACCTGCACCGTTCATCCCAGAGCACCACAGTGCGCCGGTGTATTCCGGCGCGGGGCGTCGACGCTCGGCTGTTCGGCGTACGTGAGCGTGCCGAATCCAGCCGGCGGAAGCCCCCACTGATCAACAACCGTCCTCCTCACCGATTGACCACCGTTTCCCGGCAGATCTACGGTAGAAGGCGCTTTCTAAAGGTGCTTCAAGGCGTTTCAAGGCGTTCCCCCATTCCGCTCAACGTGTCAGGAGACCCATGCCCAGCCCTCACCCGCCGCGGGCCGTCTTCGCGTTGGATCCGGTACACCTCCCCCTCCTGTTCCCCCCGCCGCTCATGGACCGCCTGCGCCGGGCGGCCGACCTCGATCCGGCCCTCGTCGTACGGGACTTCGCCGACCCGGCGGCGGCCGGAGCGCTCGCCGAGGCCGAGGTGCTGATCACCGGCTGGGGCTGTCCGCACCTGGACGCCGACGCCCTCGCCGCCGCGCCCCGGCTGCGTACCGTCCTGCACGCCGCGGGCTCCGTGCGCTCCCTCATCGGCGAGGCCGTGTGGGAACGCGGGATCACCGTGTCCAGCGCGGTCACCGGCAACGCGCTGCCCGTCGGGGAGTACACGCTCGCCATGATCCTGCTCGCCGGGAAGGACGCGTTCACGCATCGCGAGCGGTTCCGCGGCACGCACGCGTACCCCTCCCACGCCGAGACGGCCCACACCGGGAATGTAGGACGCCGGGTGGGCATCATCGGCGCCTCCCGGGTGGGGCGGCGGGTGCTGGAGCTGCTGCGGCCGTTCGACTTCACGGTGCTGCTGCACGACCCGTACGTGAGCGCCGCCGAGGCCACCGCGCTGGGGGCGCAACTGGTGCCCCTGGAGGAGCTGTTGAGCCGCAGCGACATCGTGAGCCTGCACGCGCCCGACATCCCCGAGACCTACCGGATGCTGGACCGCGAACGGCTCGCCCTCATCCGGGACGGAGGCGTACTGATCAACACCTCCCGGGGCGCCCTGATCGACCCCGACGCCCTGACCGACGAACTGGTGTCGGGCCGGCTGCACGCGGTGCTCGACGTCACCGAACCCGAGCCGCTCCCCGCCGACTCCCCGCTGTACCACCTGCCCAACGTCGTCCTCACCCCGCACATCGCCGGCTCACTCGGCAACGAACTGGAGCGCCTGGGCCGGATCGTGGTGGAGGAACTGGAGCGCTGGCGCACCAACACCCCCCTCACCCATGAGGTACGGCACGCGGACCTGGCCAGAGTGGCATGACCCCCCGCCCCGGACGCCCCCGCCCCAGGGCACAGGCCCACCCACGGCCGCTGTCCCCAGGCAACCGGCCGGAAGGGAGTCGAAGGGGCGCGCCGGTGTCGAGGGCACGAGCGCGCGGAGGCGCGAAGCGCTGAGCACGGTCGTGCCCTCGACACCGGCACAGAGCGCTCCGTAGGCGACCGACCCAACAAGCAGATTGGTGGTTCCCGATGGTCCGCACGGGGAGTGCGAGCATGACGGCCGGGCCGACCCTTGCGGTCGTCGCGCGCGAGGCGGGGGTGTCCGTGCCGACCGCTTCCAAGGTCGTCAACGGCCGCGAGGACGTCGCTCCCGAGACGCGCCGGCGTGTCATCGAGGCGCTGGACCGGCTCGGTTACGTGCGCAGACCCCGCTTCGACGCGGTCAGAACACCCGGCCTCGTCGACCTCGTCGTGCACGCGCTGGACACGTCCTGGTCCGGGGCCGTCCTGCACGGAGTGGAGGCGGCGGCGCGCGACGCCGGTCTCGACGTGGTCGTCTCGGCCGCGCTGCCCCGGACCGCCGGCGGCCGCCCCGAACGCGGCTGGCTGGACAAGCTCACCGCCCGCGGCTCCTCCGGCGTGCTGTTCAACCTGGCCGAACTCTCGCAGTCGCAATACACCTGGCTTGAGCACCACCGCATCCCGTTCGTGATGATCGACCCGGTCGTCGAACCGCCGCCGGGCGTGGTCTCGGTGGGCGCGGCGAACTGGCAGGGCGGGGTGACCGCCACGGAACATCTGCTGTCCCTGGGCCACGAGCGCATCGCGGTGATCGCCGGCCCCCGGCGCACGATGTCCAGCAGCGCGAGAATCGCCGGCTATCGCTCGGCGCTCGCCTCCGCCGGTGTGCGGCACCGTCCGGAATACGTCCGGCACGCCGACTGCGACGAGGACTCCGCCCGCCATCGCATGCGGGACCTCCTGGACCTGCCCACTCCGCCCACGGCCGTCTTCGTCTGTTCGGACCGCATGGCCCTCGGCGTCTACGAGGCCCTCGCAGAACGGGGGTTGGCGGTGCCGGACGACATGAGTGTGGTGGGCTTCGACGACCTCCCGGAGGCCCGCTGGCTCACCCCCGCCCTGACGACCGTACGGCAGCCGTTGTCGGAAATGGCGGCGACGGCGCTGCGCTTGCTCGTGCGGATGAGCGACGGGGATCGGCCGGAGAGTACGCGGACGGAGTTGTCGACGAGGTTGGTGGAGCGGAGGAGTACGTCTCCCTGCAAGTGAGCCCTTCCCCACCGGCGGGAAGCGCTGTGTCCCCCCTCATCCCTGCCACACCTCGGCCACCGCGGGAGCCGCCGCCCGCGCCTGGGCGTAGCCGGCGCGGGCGCCGGCCGGTCTGCGGCCGTCGTCCGCCAGGTTGCGGCCCATCGCGCGGCGTGCGGCGCGGTCCGGAGCCAGCACGGTGACACGCGTTCCGCCGTCGATCAGCTCCGCGGCCTGCCGCGAGGCGCGGTCGCCGCGGACGCCTGGCGCCGCCCCCTCACCCTGCTCCTCGACGCCCTGCGCGCCAACCCGGCCGCGCCCCCGCTGCCCGCGCCGCCCCTCACGTCCGACCAGCTCGGCGAGGTGCTCCTCAACCTGGGCCCGCACGGGCGGCATTGACCGGTCACGTCGCGTTCGACGTGTCCGTTTCCTTCAAGACGCGTGGTGGGGCCGCTGCCTACAGTGGCCGCATGACTCCACGTATCGACGCCTTCGCCCTGGTGGTCTCCGACATGGCGGCCGCCGTCGCCTTCTACCGCCGCCTCGGCTTCGACTTCCCGGAGGGGGCCGAGGCCGAGTCGCACGCCGAGGCTCCGCTGCCCGGCGGGCTGCGGCTGATGCTGGACACCGAGGAGATGGTCCGCTCCCTCACCCCCGACTGGCGTCCGCCCTCCGGCGACGGCCGGCACTCCCTGGCCCTGCTGTGCGACAGCCCGGCCGAGGTGGACGCGGTCTACGAGGAACTCGTCGGCATGGGACACCACGGGGAACTCAAGCCCTGGGACGCCTTCTGGGGCCAGCGGTACGCGGTCGTCCACGACCCGGACGGCAACGGCGTCGACCTGTTCGCCCCGCTACCCGCGTCCGAGTAGCGTCCCCAGCGGCACCCCCGCCAACTGCTTGACCTCCCGGGCCAGATGGGCCTGGTCGGCGAATCCGGCGCGGGCCGCGGTGTCCGCGAACGGGACGCCGCCGCGGGCCAGTTCAAGGGCCCGTTGCAGCCGCAGGATCCGGGCCAGCGTCTTGGGGCCGTAGCCGAAGGCGACCAGGCTGCGCCGGTGCAACTGGCGTGCGCCGAGGCCGAGTTCGTCGGCGACGGCGGCGACGGGGCGGCCCGAGCCGAGGGCGGTCACCAAGTGGTGCAGCTGCGGGTCGGGCGGCTGCGCACGCTCCAGGACCGCGTCTTCGAGGGCGGTCATCGGGTCGGGGGCGCCCGCGACCCGGTCACGCAGCCGTCGTACCTCCCCGGCGGGCCAGAGGTCCGTGAGGTCCACCCGCCGGTCGCGCACCTCGTGCGCGGGCACCCCGAGGAAGCCGGGCGCGGCTCCGGGGAAGAAGCGCAGCCCGGTCCAGTCGCCGCCCTCGCCGTCGCTGACGTGCGCCCGCGTGTCGGGCCCGGCGACCAGCAGCCGCTCACGGTGCCAGAGCAGGTCCATGCAGCCGTCGGGCAGCACCCGTCCGGCACCGGAAGGGGTGTTGGTCCAGACGACGGCACCGGTCAGCCGGGAGGCGCGCTCGGTGTACACGGCTGGGTTCCCCTCTCCCGATGGGCCTGCGGGCTCACCCCGTACACCCGCTTGAACGCGCTGGACAGGGCGAACGCGCTGCCGTACCCCACTTGGCGGGCGATCGTCTCGAGCGTCGCGTCGGTGTCCCGCAGCGCGTCCGCCGCCAGCGCGAGCCGCCACCCCGTCAGGTACGTCATCGGCGGCTCCCCCACCAGCTCGGTGAAGCGTCTGGCCAGGGCGGCCCGTGACACGCCCGCCTTGGCGGCGAGGGACGACACGGTCCAGGGGTGGGCGGGGTCGTCCTGGACGAGGCGCAGCACGCGGCCGACCACGGGGTCGGCCAGCGCCCGGTACCAGGCCGGCGCCGCTGCCTCCGGCCGGGAGAACCAGGTCCGCAGCGCGGCGATGACCAGCAGGTCGAGCAGCCGGTCCAGGACGACCTCCTGGCCCGGCTCGTCGCGGACGATCTCCTCCATGAGGTACGGCGTGAGCGGGCAGTCACAGGTCTCGGCCGGGAGCGTCAGCAGCGGCGGCAGCGCGTCCAGCAGCCGCCCGCTGACCTCCCCCTGCCACCGGTACGTGCCGATCAGCATCACGACCGAGCCGTCGAGCCGGTCGCCCCAGGAGCGCACCCCGAGGTCCATGGAGCCGTTGAGGGGGCGGCCGTCGGGGTAGGAGCACTCGGCGCCCGGCAGGATCACCGCCTGCGGGGGCGTCTCGGGATCGTCGCCACAGGTGTACGGGGCGGGGCCGCGCGCGATGGCGAGGTCACCGGGGCCGAGCAGCACCCGCTCCCCCGCGTCCGGCACGACCCACGCCTCGCCCCGGATCATGACCATGACCGTCAGCGGGGCGCGGTCCTCGACGCGCACGGACCACGGCGGGTCGAAGCAGGCGCGGATCATGTGCGCGCCGCGCGCGCGTGGGCCCTCCAGAAGCCCGGCCAGAGCGTCCATTGCGCCAGCGTAGACGCTCGCGCATGGAGACGAGCCTTTGGACGATGGGGTCCCGGGGCGTACGGCCGTTGACTGGGGGCATGGCAGACAACACGACGAACATGACAGTGGTGGTGACCGGCGCCTCGGGCCGTACCGGGAGCCGCGTGGCCCGGGCGGCGCGGGCGGCCGGTATGGACGTACGGGAGGCGTCCCGGGCCACCGGCTTCGACTGGGAGGACCCTACGACCTGGGCGGAAACCCTGCGCGACGCGGACGCGGCCTATCTGATGCACCCGGCCGACGTCGGCGCACCGGCGGCGACCGAGGGCGTCGGGGCGCTGGCCGCGGAGGCGGTGGGGCTCGGCGTACGGCGGCTGGTGCTGCTGTCGGGGCGCGGCGAGGAGCAGGCGCTGCCGACGGAGGCGGCGCTCCGGGATTCGGGGGCGGACTGGACGGTCGTACGGGCCGCCTGGTTCTCGCAGAACTTCAGCGAGGGGCCGCTGGTGGCGGGGTTGCGCGAGGGGGAGCTGGTGTTCCCGGCGGGCGAGGTGGAGGAGCCGTTCATCGACGTGCGGGACATCGCGGACGTCGTGGTGGCCGCCCTGGCGTCCGGGGGCCGGTACGTGAAGCGGACGCTGGAGATCACCGGGCCGCGGCTGCTGTCGTTCCGGCAGGCGGTCGCTGAGGTGTCGGCGGCCGCGGGCCGGGAGCTGACGTACACACCGGTGCCGGCGCGGGCGTACGGCGAGGCGCTGGCCGGTTTCGGGGTGCCGCCGGAGGAGGCGGCGTTCCTGGTGGAGGTGTTCGAGGGGCTGCTGGACGGCCGCAACGCGCATCTCACCGACGGTGTCCGCGAGGTGCTGGGCCGCCCGCCGCGCGACTTCGCGGACTTCGCGCGGGAGGCCGCGGCGGCGGGGGTCTGGGAGGTCTGACACCTGTCCGGGTCCCGGCCCGCCCAGTGCCTGCGGGGCGGACCGGCCGAGGGGGCGGTCCCGTCGGCGGGCAGCCCGCCCCCGGCCACGGCCGGCGGGTCGAGCCGTGGGGCCCGGGGCCGGCCCTCATGGCTTCAGGCGCGGCGGGCCCGCCAGAGCCATGCCGCCGTGACGGTCAGCAGGGCGAACGTGACCAGGTTGGCCAGGAGGGCCGGGCCGTCGCCCGAAGGGCCACTGCCGGCGGAAATCCAGATGCTGATGGCGACGGTCGGCAGGACGGCGGCGATCAGGACGCCGGTGGTCTTCTGGACAGGGGTCCAGTGCACCGAGGTACAGAGCAGCACCGCCCCGACGACGCGGAACAAGGTGCTGCAGAACTGTGCGGCGGGAACGCCGGGGAGGGCCACCGCGACGAGGAACGGCAGGGTGAGCATCAGGAGCGGGACCAAGGGGTGCACCTTGCCGCGCCGGGCGGGTGCGCCGGCACCGCTCGGGGCCGGGGCCGCGGTCCCCGCCTCGGCCAGTGCCGTCGCCGCGATCGCGCGCGGGTCGCCCAGCTGCGCCAGGATCTCGCCGATCGTGGCCTCGGGGCGTTCGGTGCGCGTCACCTCGATGTGTTCGGCGAGGTCGGCGAGGAGTTCCTGGCGACGGTCGGCGGGGAGTGCGGAGCCCTCGCGCTCGACGGCGGAGAGGTAGTCGCGTACGGGGTCGGCAGAGGTCTTCATGCGGATTCTCCGGTGGCAGGGTGCGGGGTGGCCAGGAAGGCGTCGACGGCGCCCCGGAAGCCGGGCCAGACGTGGGTGAACTCGTCGAGCGCGGCCCGGCCGCTGTCGGTGAGCGCGTAGTAACGACGGGGTGGACCGGAGGCGGACTCCTGCCAGGTCGTGGTGACCAGGTCGTCGCGGCGGAGCCGGGAGAGCAGCGGGTAGACCGTGCCCTGGCTGGTGGCCAGGGCACCGGAGTCCTCCAGGGCGCGGAGGAGTTCCACGCCGTAGCGCGGGCGGTCGCGCATCAGGGCGAGCACGCAGTACTCCAGGACGCCCTTGCGCAGTTGGGCGGCCGCCCGGGCCTGCTTGGTCGAATCACCTGGTTCCATGCGATGCAAGATACCTGACGAGGCAAGTGGGGCGGACGGAGGGGGCCCCTCGACCCGTCAGGCCGGTGGTCCCGGCGCCGACGGACCGTGGGCCCGCCCGGCCGCGATCAGGCGGGCGGCCGGGCGGGCCCACTGATCGGACGCGGCTTCCGGGTGGTCTCAGGGACCGTCGTTCTTGTGCGGGGGGTGCGTGCTCTTCACATGGGTGCGCAGGCGTGACGTGACGTCCTCGGGGGGCAGGAAGCGGGACCAGCGCTCCGGGAACTCCGAGGGCATGTCCGGGTCGCCCAGGTCGTCCAGGTCGTCCGGGTCGTCCGGGTCCTCGTGGGCGGCCTCCCGGTGGGCGGCGGCCCGGGCCACGTACTCGGCGACCTGGGCCTCGCGCAGCCGCTCGTTGGCGGCGCGGGCCGCCGCCGTGGCGGCGGCCGGCCACACCCGGTCGATCGCGGCGTTGACCGCGGCCCCGACGAGGACGGCGAACGCGGACACGCCGATCCACAGCAGTACGGCGACGGCGGCGGCCAGCGAGCCGTAGATCGTGGCGCCCTCGACCGTGTTGGTCAGGTAGA
Organism: Streptomyces sp. TRM68416; assembly: GCF_014596915.1. Lineage (GTDB taxonomy): Bacteria > Actinomycetota > Actinomycetes > Streptomycetales > Streptomycetaceae > Streptomyces. The sequence continues at coordinate 371,215 of NZ_JACVWU010000003.1, read as the reverse complement.
TGCGCAGCAGGAAGCTGCCGAGCACCCACATGCCGAGGGCGACCAGGGCTCCGGGCACGTCCTCGATCCAGGGCGAGCGCACCGGCACGGACACGTGGTAGAGCGTCGTCAGGAAGGCGATGGAGAGCAGGATGACGACGGGCCAGTACAGGACCTGGACGAGCGTCTCCGACCAGGGCAGGACGTTGAGGACGGCGTCCGGTCCCGCCACCATCAGCGGCAGCGCGATCGAGCCGATCACCAGGGCCACCAGGAACAGTACGAAGGCGACCAGCCGGGTCTTGACGATGCCGCGGACGCCGTCGAGGCCGTACATCACGGTGATGGTGTCGATGAAGACGTTCACCGCGCGCGAGCCCGACCACAGCGCGAACAGGAAGCCGATGGAGATGACGTCGGGGCGGCCGCCCTTCATGACGTCGTCGAGGATCGGCTGGGCGATCTGTCTGACGCCCTCGTCCGACAGGACCGTGCGGGAGGCCTCCAGCAGGTTGGCCTCCAGGCTGCTGATGGTGTCGGTGCCGGTCCAGTCGTCGACATAGCCGAGCAGGCCGATCATGCTCAGCAGCAGCGGCGGCACGGACAGCAGCGTGAAGAAGGCCGCCTCCGCGGCGAGGCCCAGGATCCGGTACTCGATGCACGAGTTGACGGTGTCCTTGAGCAACAGCCAGGCGGTCCTGCGTTTCGAGACGTTCCGGTAGAGGGCCCGTGCCCGGTGGAGACGGCCGGAGGGCCTCTGAGGGGTTTCACTTGCTGGCTGCACGTCCTAACGGTATCCGCCGTCCGGCCTGCGGTGGTCCCGCCGGGGGCCGCCGCGTCGGCGGTGTGACCGCCCTGAGACGGAAGGGTAGGTTCACAGACATGGCAGGCAGCACCCACACCGTGACGAACCAGCCCCCGCCCCTGGTCGGATACGACGTCTACGGCGCCGACCGCGCGCTGACCGAGGCGGTCGAACGGCACCTCGCCCCCGAGCTGCTGGCGGAGGCCCACGGCGACCTCTGCGCGCTGGGGCGGTCGGCCGGTTCGGCGCAGTTGCAGGAGTGGGCCGCGCAGGCGAACGAGAACCCGCCGCGGCTGCGCACGCACGACCGCTACGGCAACCGGGTCGACGAGGTCGACTTCCATCCGGCCTGGCACCGGCTGCTCGGCAAGGGTGTCGCCGCGGGACTGACCTCGGCCTGGACCCGGCCGGGCGGGCATGTGCGGCGGGCGGCCGGTTTCCTGGTGTGGACGCAGGTCGAGGCGGGCAACGGCTGTCCGCTGTCCATGACGCACGCCGCCGTGCCCGCGCTGCGCGCCGACCCGGAGTCGGCCGCCACGTGGGAGCCGCTGCTGACGTCCACGGTCTACGACCGTGGGCTCAGGCCCGTGGGCGAGAAGGCGGGGGCGCTGCTCGGGATGGCCATGACCGAGAAGCAGGGCGGCAGCGACGTACGCGCGAACACGACCGTCGCGCGGCGCCTGCCCGACGGCGGGTCCTACGAGCTGACCGGGCACAAGTGGTTCTGCTCGGCGCCGATGTCGGACGGCTTCCTGGTACTGGCGCAGGCGCCGGAGGGGTTGACCTGCTTTCTGGTGCCGCGGGTGCTCGACGACGGCTCGCGGAACACCTTCCGCATCCAGCGGCTCAAGGACAAGCTCGGCAACCGGTCGAACGCGTCGGCCGAGGTGGAGTTCGCCGGGACGTGGGCGCGCCGGGTGGGCGAGGAGGGGCGCGGGGTGCGCACGGTCATCGAGATGGTGGCGGCGACCCGGCTGGACTGCGTGCTGGGCTCGGCGGGGCTGATGCGGCAGGCCGTCGCCCAGGCCGTGCACCACTGCACCCACCGCGAGGCGTTCGGCGGGAAGCTCGTCGACAAGCCGCTGATGCGCAACGTGCTGGCCGACCTGGCGCTGGAGTCCGAGGCGGCGACCGCGCTCGGGCTGCGGCTCGCCGCGGCCTACGACGACGGCGGCGAGCAGGAGCGGGCGCTCCTGCGGATCGCGGTGCCGGCCGCCAAGTACTGGGTGACCAAGCGCTGTACGCCGGTGGCGGTGGAGGCGGCCGAGTGCCTGGGCGGCAACGGGTACGTCGAGGAGTCCGGAATGCCCCGGCTGGTACGGGAGTCCCCCCTGAACTCGATCTGGGAGGGCGCCGGCAACGTCCAGGCCCTGGACGTGCTGCGGGCGTTGCGGCGGGAGCCCCTGGCCCTGAACGCCTACCTCCAGGAGGTCGGCCGGGCCCGCGGCGCCGACCACCGCCTGGACGCGGCCATCAAGGACCTCCTGACCGAGCTGGCCGACCTGGAGGGCATCGAGGCCCGGGCGAGGCGCCTCACGGAACGGCTGGCGCTGGTCCTGCAGGGTTCGCTGCTGGTCCGCTTCGCGCCCCCGGAGGTGGCCGACGCGTTCTGCGCGTCGAGGCTGAGTGCCGAGGGCGGCGCGGCTTTCGGAACACTTCCGCACAGCTTGGATCTGGCGTCGATCGTGGATCGGGCCGGGCCGCAGGCCTGACCGAGGGGCGCGGGGCGGCATCGGCATGCGGCTCCGCCGCGTGGCGGCGACAAGCCCCCACGCCGCCGCGGACGCCGACGCCCCCGCGGACGCCGACGCCCCCGCGGACGCCGACTCCGACTCCGACGCCGACACACCGGAACGACGAAGGGTGGTGCTGCGCCGACACGGCACCACCCTTCGCACTGGCCCGTTCGAGGCCGCGAACGCCGCCCGGGGCGGCGTCGCTCAAGTCTCGATCAGGCCAAGCCGGACCACCAGGGTTGCAGGGGGTTGCAACTTGCCGTGCGCTATGGGCGGAGTGGGCCCCTCCGCCCGAGGGCGGGCGGCACCATGAAAACGAACAGCCGACCAGTACAGGGCGACGTCCGGGAGGACCAGTGGCGCTCTCACCGATGAACGTGTCGCAACTGGCCGCCGTCGACGCGGCCCGTGCGGCGCGGGTGCTCAACGACGTGCGCGACGCCACGCTTTCGGGCCGCCGCGGGCCGGTCGCGCCGCGTCCCGTGATCGAGGAGTCCTGGGGGCGGATGCTCCGCAGCGGCGTGGACCCCGAGCACGACTTCAGGTCGGGGCTGCTGTCCCGCGAGGAGGTGCAGCGGCGCCGGGAGGCGACCCCGCTGCGCCATGTGCTGCCGGTGCTGCGCGAGGGGCTGCTCGCGGTCGCGGACGTCGCCCACCACATCATGGTGGTGGCCGACGAGGACGGCCGGGTGCTGTGGCGCGAGGGCAGTGCGCCGGTGCTGCGCAAGGCCGACGGGCTCGGGTTCGAACTCGGTGCCGACTGGCGGGAGGACGTCGTGGGCACCAACGGGGTGGGCACACCGGCGGTGGTGCGCCGGCCGGTCCAGGTGTTCGCCGCGGAGCACTTCGTGCGCACGCACACCAGTTGGACCTGCGCGGGCGCCCCGATCACCGACCCGCGGGACGGGCGGCTGCTCGGCGTGGTGGACATCAGCGGTCCGCTGGAGACCATGCATCCGGCCACCCTGGCCTGGGTGGACTCGGTGGCCAAGCTCGCGGAGGCCCGGCTGCGCGAGCTGCACGTGAACGCGCTGGAGCGGCTGCGCGCGGTGGCGGCGCCGGTGCTGTCCCGGCTCACCGGGCGGGCGCTGGTGGTGGACCGGGACGGCTGGACCGCCGCGGTGACCGGATGGCCGTACACCGACCGGATCACGCTGCCCAAGTCGCTGTCGCCGGGCCGCCGGTGGCTGCCGCCGCTCGGGGTGTGCGCGGTGGAGCCGCTGGCGGGCGGCTGGCTGCTGCGGCCGGCCGAGGAGCCGGAGTCGGGCGGGGGGCGGCGGATCGTGCTGGACCTGTCGCAGCGGCGCCGCTGGTCGTTGACGGTGTTGGGGGGCGCAGGCGACTGGAGCCGGGAACTCAGCCCCCGGCACGCCGAGTTGCTCTATCTGCTGGCCCTGCACCGCTCCGGGATCAGCGCGGCGGGCCTGGCGCGGGAGATGTTCGGCGACCCCGGCCGCACGGTGACGGTGCGGGCCGAGATGTCCCGGGTACGGCGCTACCTCGGAGAACTGCTGGAACACCGGCCGTACCGTTTCCGCGAGGACACGGAGATCGAGGTCCTGCTCCCGGACGACCCCCTGCACCTGCTGCCGCACTCGACGGCACCGGGCGTGAGGGCCCGGCGCGGCACTCCCTGACGTGCCTCAGTAGCATCTTCCGCACAATTGCGGGGTCTTCGTCCCCGACCGCACCGTACTGCCGTAGCATCCCCTACGGGCCACCCCACCTGCTCCTCGGTCAACGTACGGATCATCAGGCGCAGTTGGCCCGCCTCGGGAGGACCATATGAAGCATCGCGGGAGACATCGCCGGCGCAAGCGGGGCCGTGCGCTGCGTGGCGTGCTGGCCGGGACCGCCCTTGCGCTCACCGCCGCCGCCACCATGATCAGCGCTTCGCAGGCCACGGTCGACGAGGACCCCGGGGCGCTGGACCGGATCACCTCCGCCACCGAGCTCGACACCCTGCGGCTGCACGAGGACCTCGTGCCGGACCGGGACCTGAACCGGCTGACCGCGGCGATGGGCCGTACCGTCGGTGTCCGTGCCGTGCTCGACGACGCCGACCGCTCCCTGCGGAACGCCGGGGACTGCACGGACGCCGAGCGGGAGGCGCTGCCCGTCGCACCGGCCGCCGACCACGCGTACTGCTGGGACGCCGCCGACACCCGTTCCTGGCGCGCCGGGGCGGTCACCACCTCCGGGGACGCGGACGACGACGGGATGTGGGGCGAGCAGCGTGTGGTGCTGTCCGCCTGGTCCCGGGAGAACCTCTCGCGCGTCGCGTTCATCGACGCCACCGACCCCGACCGCCTGCGCTACACATGGGTGCTGCTCGCCGTCCCCACCGCCGACGGCAGCGACTACCGCGCGCTCCCCTCGCCCGTCTCCGGCATGGTCTGGTACCAGGACAAGCTGCTGGTCACCGCCTCCGGGGGGCTGTACGTCTACGATCTGCACCGCATCCAGCGCGCCACCGTCGACAGCGCGGCGGTCGGCCGGGCGCACGGCGGCTGGTCGGCGCACGGCGCCCGGTTCGTGCTGCCGGCGGTCGGCGCGTACCGGGGGGCCCGCCCCACCGGCCTCTCCCTGGACCGCAGCACCGCCCCCGACAGCCTGGTGGCGAGCGGCGGCGACCGGCTGTGGCGGTACGCCTTCAGCAAGGACCCGGACCGCACCGGCCTGCTCGCCACCGGCCGGGCCGACGAGGCGTACCGGACGGACGCGGCCGGCCTCGCGGGCGTCCTGTCCTACGGCTCCCGCTGGTACGTGAGCGACAGCGCAGGGCCGTCGCAGGAGCGGGGCTCGCTGTGGCGGCAGAACGCGAGCGGCGCCGAGACCGCCCGGTGCGAGCCGTACGGGACGCACCGCTGCTGGAGTCCGGCGACGGCGTCCCTGTCCTACTCGGAGGCGACCGGCGAGGTCTGGTCGCAGTCGGGCCGGACCCTGTTTTCGCTGGGACTGAACACGATCGACAGCGCACTGGAGTAGATGATTCCCTGGTCGGCATGCCCAACATCCCCGTGACCACCTGGTCCCTGGAGCAGGCCTCGCCGGCCGACCTCCTCCCGGCCGACGCGCCCGACGGCGACGTGCGGATCGTCCGCGCCGAGGTGCCCTCCCCCGAGTTCAGCCGCTTCCTGTACGCCTCCGTGGGCGGCGACGTCCGCTGGACCGACCGGCTCGGCTGGACGTACGCCCAGTGGCAGGAGTACCTGGACCGGCCGGGCGTGGAGACCTGGGTGGTGTACGACCGGGGCACTCCCGCCGGGTACATGGAGTTCGTGCCGCAGGACGACGGCGTGGTGGAGATCGTCCAGTTCGGGCTGATCCCCGCCTTCCGCGGCCGCCGGCTCGGCGGCCATCTGCTGGCGTACGGCACCGCCCGCGCGTGGGACCTCGCCGACCGCTGGCCGGGCCTGTCGCAGACGAAGCGGGTGTGGCTGCACACCTGCGACCTGGACGGCGAGCACGCCATGGACAACTACCGGCGCCGCGGCTTCCAGCTCTTCGACACCAAGGTCGAGGAGGAGCCGGTACGGCCGCTGACGGGCCCCTGGCCCGGGGCGCACCCCGCCTGACCTGCACGGGCGGACCCTGCCCCGCGATGTGACCAAGGACACCCTTTTCTCATTCTCCGAGACAAGGGTGTCCGCATAATGGACGAAGCTGGACTGTGTCCAGATCGCCATGACACGCTTCCGTCATGTCTGGAACTGGAATTGCCTTGGTGAGTCGGCGGCACGTCGACCTCGGCCGCATGTCCAGCGCCATGTGTCCGGCGCGCTGAGAGCACCTCCAGCTTCGCCCGACACCTCCCCGTTTGCCTGCTTTCCCGCGCACGGACGCGCCTGTCTGCCATGCGCCGAATGCGCAGGTCAAAGCCGTTTTCCCGCCTGTCCCGAAGGACGTATCCACCATGGCCGCCACCCCGCAGAAGCCTGCCGCCGCGACTCCCCGCCGCAAGGTGAGCCGTCACCGCGGTGAAGGCCAGTGGGCCGCGGGGCACTTCACCCCGCTGAACGGCAACGAGCAGTTCAAGAAGGACGACGACGGTCTCAATGTGCGGACACGCATTGAGACGATCTACTCCAAGCGCGGTTTCGACTCGATCGACCCCAACGACCTGCGCGGCCGCATGCGCTGGTGGGGCCTGTACACCCAGCGCAAGCCCGGGATCGACGGCGGCAAGACCGCGATCCTGGAGCCGGAGGAGCTGGACGACGAGTACTTCATGCTGCGCGTCCGCATCGACGGCGGCCGGCTCACCACCGAGCAGCTGCGGGTCATCGGCGAGATCTCGCAGGAGTTCGCGCGCGGCACCGCCGACATCACCGACCGGCAGAACGTCCAGTACCACTGGATCCGCATCGAGGACGTGCCGGAGATCTGGAACCGCCTGGAGGCGGTCGGCCTGTCCACCACCGAGGCCTGCGGCGACACCCCGCGTGTCGTGCTCGGCTCGCCGGTCGCCGGGATCGCCGAGGACGAGATCATCGACGGCACCCCGGCCATCGACGAGATCCAGCGCCGGATCGTCGGCAACAAGGCCTTCTCGAACCTGCCCCGCAAGTTCAAGTCCGCGATCTCCGGCTCGCCGCTGCTGGACGTGGCCCACGAGATCAACGACATCGCCTTCGTCGGCGTCGACCACCCCGAACACGGCCCCGGCTTCGACCTGTGGGTCGGCGGCGGCCTGTCCACCAACCCCAAGATCGGCGTCCGGCTCGGCACCTGGGTCCCGCTCGACGAGGTCCCCGACGTCTACGAGGGCGTCATCTCGATCTTCCGCGACTACGGCTACCGGCGGCTGCGCACCCGCGCCCGCCTGAAGTTCCTGGTCGCCGACTGGGGCGCGGAGAAGTTCCGCCAGGTCCTGGAGGACGAGTACCTGGGGCGCAAGCTGATCGACGGCCCCGCGCCCGCCCAGCCGGTGGAGCGCTGGCGCGACCACGTCGGCGTGCACCGCCAGAAGGACGGCCGGTTCTACGTCGGCTTCGCCCCGCGCGTGGGCCGCGTGGACGGCACCACCCTGACGAAGATCGCCGACCTGGCGGAGGCGCACGGCTCGGGCCGGGTCCGTACCACCGTCGAGCAGAAGATGATCGTCCTCGATGTCGAGGAGGCGCAGGTCGAGTCGCTGGTCGAGGCGCTGGAGGCGCTGGACCTGACCGCCAAGCCCTCTCCGTTCCGGCGCGGCACCATGGCCTGCACCGGCATCGAGTACTGCAAGCTCGCCATCGTCGAGACCAAGGCGCGCGGCGCCTCTCTCATCGACGAGCTGGAGCGCCGCATCCCGGAGTTCGACGAGCCGATCACGATCAACATCAACGGCTGCCCGAACGCCTGCGCCCGTATCCAGGTCGCGGACATTGGTCTCAAGGGCCAGCTGGTCCTCAACGACCGGGGCGAGCAGGTCGAGGGCTTCCAGGTGCACCTGGGCGGCGCCCTCGGTCTCGAGGCCGGCTTCGGCCGCAAGGTGCGCGGTCTGAAGGTGACCTCGGAGGAACTGCCCGACTACGTCGAGCGGGTTCTGAAGCGGTTCCAGGCCGAGCGCGAGGAAGGCGAGCGTTTCGCGGCGTGGGCCGCTCGCGCGTCCGAGGAGGCCCTGTCATGAGCGAGCGGGCCGCCCCTTTCTACTGCCCCTACTGCGGCGACGAGGACCTTCGTCCGTCCGAGCAGGGCCACGGCGCGTGGGAGTGCGCGGCGTGCAACCGGGCCTTCCAGCTGAAGTTCCTCGGGCTGCTCGCCCGGGGAGTCCGGCGGACCGAAGCGGGGGGAGACGCGATATGACGACCACCAGGGAAGACCGCGCCACGGAGGATCTCAAGGCGCTCGCCGAGCAGGCGGGCCGCGACCTGGAGGACGCCTCCGCGCTGGAGATCCTCCAGTGGGCGGCGGACACCTTCGGCAAGCGCTTCTGCGTGACCTCCTCGATGGAGGACGCGGTGGTCGCCCATCTCGCCTCCCGCGCGCTGCCCGGCGTCGACGTGGTGTTCCTCGACACCGGCTACCACTTCCCGGAGACGATCGGGACGCGGGACGCGGTGGAGGCGGTGATGGACGTGAACGTCATCACGCTCACCCCGCGTCAGACGGTCGCCGAGCAGGATGCGGAGTACGGCCCCAAGCTGCACGACCGCGACCCGGACCTGTGCTGCAAGCTGCGCAAGGTCCAGCCGCTGGAGGCGGGCCTGAAGGACTACGCGGCCTGGGCGACCGGCCTGCGCCGCGACGAGTCGGAGACCCGGGCCAACACCCCGGTCGTCGGCTGGGACGACAAGCGGCAGAAGGTCAAGATCTCGCCGATCGCCCGGTGGACCCAGGACGACGTCGACGCCTACGTCGCCGAGCACGGCGTCCTCACCAACCCGCTGCTGATGGACGGCTACACCTCCGTCGGCTGCGCCCCCTGCACCCGCCGCGTCCTGGAGGGCGAGGACGCGCGGGCCGGCCGCTGGGCCGGTCGCGCCAAGGTCGAATGCGGGCTGCACCTGTGACCACGACCCCGTTTCCGGAGAATCAGGAGAACCACGTGACGACCGGAGCCACCGTCTGGCTCACGGGTCTGCCGTCCGCCGGCAAGACCACGATCGCGTACGAGCTGGCCGGCCGGCTGCGCGAGGAGGGCCACCGCGTCGAGGTGCTCGACGGGGACGAGATCCGCGAGTTCATCTCGGCGGGCCTCGGCTTCAGCCGCGAGGACCGGCACACCAACGTGCAGCGCATCGGCTTCCTCGCCGACCTGCTCGCCCGCAACGGCGTCAAGGCGCTGGTACCGGTGATCGCGCCGTACGCCGACAGCCGCGAGGCGGTGCGCAAGCGCCACCAGGACAGCGGGACGGCGTACCTGGAGGTGCACGTGGCCACGCCGGTCGACGTGTGCTCCGTACGCGACGTGAAGGGGCTCTACGCCAAGCAGGCCGCGGGCGAACTGTCCGGGCTGACGGGGGTGGACGACCCCTACGAGGAGCCCGAGACGCCCGACCTGCGCATCGAGTCGCAGCACCAGACCGTGCAGGAGTCCGCGGCGGCCGTGTACGCGCTGCTCAGCGAAAGGGGACTGGCATGACGACCATCGCCGCTGTGGAGGAGGGCACGGAGGCCCCGTACTCCGTCTCCCACCTGGACGCGCTGGAGTCCGAGGCGGTCCACATCTTCCGTGAGGTGGCGGGTGAGTTCGAGCGGCCGGTGATCCTGTTCTCCGGCGGCAAGGACTCCATCGTCATGCTGCATCTGGCGCTGAAGGCGTTCGCCCCGGCGGCGATCCCCTTCTCGCTGCTGCATGTTGACACCGGCCACAACTTCCCCGAGGTCCTCGACTACCGCGACCGCGCGGTGGCCAGGCACGGGCTGCGGCTGCACGTCGCCTCCGTGCAGGACTACATCGACCGCGGGGTGCTCAAGGAGCGCCCGGACGGCACCCGCAACCCGCTGCAGACGCTGCCGCTCACGGAGAAGATCCAGAGCGAGAAGTTCGACGCGGTCTTCGGCGGCGGGCGCCGGGACGAGGAGAAGGCGCGCGCCAAGGAGCGGGTGTTCTCGCTGCGCGACGAGTTCTCCCAGTGGGACCCGCGGCGGCAGCGGCCCGAGCTGTGGAACCTCTACAACGGCCGGCACGCGCCCGGCGAACACGTCCGCGTCTTCCCGCTGTCCAACTGGACCGAGCTGGACGTCTGGCAGTACATCGCCCGTGAGGGCATCGAGCTGCCGGAGATCTACTTCGCGCACGAGCGCGAGGTGTTCAAGCGCAGCGGCATGTGGCTGACCGCGGGTGAGTGGGGCGGCCCGAAGGACGGCGAGACCGTCGAGAAGCGGCTCGTCCGCTACCGCACGGTCGGCGACATGTCCTGCACGGGCGCCGTCGACTCCGACGCGGTGAGCCTTGAGCAGGTCATCACCGAGATCGCCGCGTCCCGGCTCACCGAGCGGGGCGCCACGCGCGCCGACGACAAGCTGTCCGAGGCCGCGATGGAAGACCGCAAGCGCGAGGGGTACTTCTAACCATGAGCACGACCACGGAACTCACCGAGACGACCCTCCTGCGGTTCGCCACGGCCGGCTCGGTCGACGACGGCAAGTCCACCCTCGTCGGCCGGCTGCTGCACGACTCCAAGTCGGTGCTGGCCGACCAACTGGAGGCCGTCGAGCACGCCTCCCGCAACCGCGGCCAGGACGCCCCCGACCTGGCCCTGCTCACCGACGGCCTGCGGGCCGAGCGCGAGCAGGGCATCACCATCGACGTGGCCTACCGCTACTTCGCCACCCCGAAGCGCCGGTTCATCCTCGCCGACACCCCCGGGCATGTGCAGTACACCCGCAACATGGTCACGGGTGCCTCCACGGCCGAGCTGACGGTGATCCTCATCGACGCCCGCAACGGCGTCGTCGAGCAGACCCGCCGGCACGCGGCGCTGGCCGCGCTGCTGCGGGTGCCGCACGTGGTCCTCGCGGTCAACAAGATGGACCTCGTCGGCTACGAGGAGAAGGTCTTCGCCGCCATCGCCGAGGAGTTCACGGCGTACGCGACCGAGCTGGGCGTCCCGGAGGTCACCGCGATCCCGATCTCGGCGCTCGCCGGTGACAACGTGGTGGAGCCGTCCGCGAACATGGACTGGTACGGCGGCCCGACGGTGCTGGAGCACCTGGAGACCGTCCCCGTCACCCACGACCTGAGCCACTGCCACGCGCGGCTGCCCGTGCAGTACGTGATCCGCCCGCAGACCGCCGAGCACCCGGACTACCGGGGCTACGCGGGCCAGATCGCGGCCGGTTCGTTCCACGTCGGCGAGCAGATCACCGTGCTGCCCTCGGGCCGCTCCACCAAGATCGCCGGCATCGACCTGCTCGGCGAGCCGGTCGACGTCGCCTGGACCACCCAGTCGGTCACCCTCCTGCTGGAGGACGACATCGACATCTCGCGCGGCGACCTGATCGTGCCGAGCAAGGACGCGCCGCCGACCACCCAGGACATCGAGGCGACCGTGTGCCACGTCGCCGACGCCCCGCTCACCGTCGGCCACCGGGTGCTGCTCAAGCACGGCACGCGCACGGTCAAGGCGATCGTCAAGGACATCCCGTCCCGGCTCACGCTCGACGACCTGTCCCTGCACCCGCACCCGGGACAGCTAGTCGCCAACGACATCGGCCGGGTGAAGGTCCGCACCGCCGAGCCGCTGCCCGTCGACTCCTACGCCGACTCGCGGCGCACCGGTTCGTTCATCCTGATCGACCCGAACGACGGCACCACGCTCACCGCCGGCATGGTCGGCGAGTCCTTCGCCTCCCCGGAGCCCGTCAAGGACGAGGCCGAGGACGACGGCTGGGACTTCTGACCATGGACTCGACCGGGATCGGGCGACGCGCGGGCCGGCCGGCCCCCGTCGTCGCGGTCCCGGCCAGGAGCTGCTGAGGTAGGTCATGCCGGTTCTGCTCGTCATCGCCCACGGAAGCCGCGACCCGCGGCACGCCGCGACCGTGCACGCCCTGGTGCGGCACGTACGGTCGCTGCGGCCCGGGCTGCGCGTGGAAACCGGCTTCCTGGACTTCAACATCCCGTCCGTGCAGGGCGTGTTGGAGTCCCTGGCGGCGGAGGGTGTCCGCGACGTCGTCGCGCTGCCCCTGCTGCTCACCCGGGCCTTCCACGCCAAGGCGGACATCCCGGCGGTGCTGCGCGAGGCGCCGCCGCAGCTGCGGATCCGGCAGACGGAGGTGCTCGGCCCGTCGCCGCTGCTGCTGTCGGCGCTGGAACGGCGGCTGTACGAGGCGGGGTTGACGCCCGCCGACAAGTCCTCGACCGGGGTCGTGCTGGCCTCGGCGGGGTCCACCGACCCGGAGGCGATCGCAGTGATCGCAGAAATCGCGCGGGAGTGGCGGCACACCGGTTGGTGCGCCGTGCGGCCTGCGTTCGCCTCCGCATCCCTCCCCCGCACCGAGGACGCCGTGCGCGAGCTGCGGGCCCTCGGCTGCGAGCGGGTCGCCGTCGCCCCCTACGTCCTCGCCCCCGGCTTCCTGCCGGACCGCATCGCGCGGGGCGCCGCCGAGGCGGACGTACTCGCCGATGTGCTCGGCCCGGCGCCGGAGGTGGCGCGGCTGCTCCTGGAGCGCTACGACGCGGCGCGTGTGCCGGTGTTGGCGGCGGTGGGCGCCTGACGCCGGTCCGCTCCGCCGACGGGCCGTCCGCAGACGGTCACGCGGTCATCTCCACGAGCTTGACGACCGTGTTCCAGTTGCGGGTGGTGGCGATGACGCCCTTGTTCAGGCGCGGCTTGGAGAGGTGTTCGGCGAGCTTGGAGCGGCCCAGCCCGTTCGGGGCGTACAGGTACAGGGCGCGGTCGCCGAGCCGGAACTCCTCGGGCAGGTAGGCGGCTTGGTCGATCTCGGCGAAGCGCTCGGCGTCGACGGGTGCGGAGAAGTAGGTGACGTGGAGCTGCTTGCCCTCCAGCTCGGCGGCCGGGAAGGGGCAGTCCGCGACGATCGACGCGAGGTAGGCGTGGTCGCGCACGATGACGTCGACCGTGAAACCGAAGTGCTTCTCGACGGCCGCGGTGAGCTCGGCCGCGAGCGACTCCTCGTCGCCGTGGCCGGCGGTGAACACGGCCTGGCCACTCTGGAGATGGGTCCGTACGGCGTCGTGGCCGAGGCCTTCCAGGACGGCGCGCAGCTCGGCCATCGGAACCTTCTTGGCGCCGCCCACGTTGATCCCACGCAGCAGCGCCGCATACGTCGTCGTCATCCGGCCACGATATGCGACCCGGGTAGATGTAAGGGGCCTCCTCCTCCCCAGTGGGGAGGAGCCGGTATCCAGGGGGATGATTCCCGCCGGTCCCACTTCACCGGGCAGCACGACGAGATGGCTTTATCCGGCCCATACCTTCGAAACGAAAGGTGAGGGCAGGGGGCCGTCACCGTGCACGAGGGGGCAAGCCCGTCATGGGGAACGGAGACATACGGGTGCGGGGGCTGGCCGCACGGGCCGGCGGCTGGAGCGCCCGGCACCGATGGGCTGCCGTCGGGATCTGGGTGCTGTTCGTCGTCCTGGCGATGGGGCTCGGTTCGGCGGCCGGCCGGGTCGACGTGGACGAGAGCCAGGCGCTGAAGGGGGAGACGAAGGCCGCCGCGCAGATCATCGATGACGCCGGCATCGACGAGCCGGCCGGTGAGACCGTCCTGGTCCAGGCGAAGGACGGCGGTCTCAAGGCCACCGACACCGAGTTCCGTGCCGCGGTCACCGCGGTCATGGACGCCGTGCGGGCCACCGGCGAGGTCTCGGACGTGACCTCGCCGTACGACGCGGACACCGTGTCCGAGGACGGCCGCAGCGCGCTGGTGCAGTTCGACATGCGCGGCGAGGCGGAGACCGCGGGCGAGCGGGTCGAGCCGGTGCTGGACGCCGTGGCGAAGGTCCAGAAGGACAACCCGTCGCTGACGATCGAGCAGATCGGCAGCGCCAGCATGATGAAGACGTTCGACGACGCGTTCGGGGACGACTTCCAGAAGGCCGAGTACTCGGCCGTGCCCGTGGCCCTCGGCATTCTGCTCATCGCCTTCGGCGCGCTCGTCGCGGCGCTGCTGCCGGTGCTCCTGGCGATCACCGCGATCATGGCGACGATGGGTCTGATGGGCATCGTCAGCCATGTGATGCCGATGGGCGATGTCGCCAACTCGGTGATGCTGCTGGTCGGTCTGGCCGTCGGCGTCGACTACTGCCTGTTCTATCTGCGCCGGGAGCGCGAGGAGCGGGCCGCCGGGCGCGACCCGCAGACGGCGCTGCGGATCGCCGCCGCCACCAGTGGCCGCGCGATCGTCGTCTCCGGTGTCACGGTGTGCGTGGCGATGGCGGGCATGCTGTTCACCGGTATCGCCGACTTCGAGGCGATGGGTCTGGCCTCGCTGATGGTCGTCGCCGTGGCCATGGTGGGCTCGGTGACGGTCCTTCCCGCGCTGCTGTCGCTGCTGGGGCACCGGGTGGAGAAGGGCCGTATCCCCTTCCTGCACCCGGAGAGCAAGCTGCGCCGCAAGCGCCGCGGCGGCGTCAACCCGGAGAGCCGGTTCTGGACGGCCGTGCTCGGCGGTGTGCTGAAGCGGCCCGTGATGTCGGTGGTCGTGGCGGCCGGTGTGCTGCTCGCCGTCGCCGCACCCGCGCTGGGGATGAAGACCCAGAACCTCACGCTGGACCAGGAGTTCGGCGACTCGCTGCCGATCGTGCAGACGTACAACCGGGTCAACGACGCCTTCCCCGGCGGCTCCGAGCCGGCCGAGGTGGTCGTCAAGGCCGAGGACATCAACTCGCCCAAGGTGCAGGGCGCGCTCGCCGACTTCAAGAAGGAGGCCGTCGCCTCGGGTGCCTCGCGCGGCCCGGTCGAGATCAAGGTGCACGACGAGCAGAACCTGGCCTTCGTGTACGTCCCGCTGGTCGGCGGATCCGACCTCGACAAGGCGGGCGCGAGCCTGGTGAAGCTGCGCGACGAGGTGCGTCCGGCCACGCTCGGCAAGGTGGACGGGGTCGAGGCGCCGGTCACCGGGCAGGTCGCCGGCAGCCACGACTTCAACGAGCAGCTGACCGGCGCGGTCGCCCCGGTCTTCGCCTTCGTCGTCGTCTTCGCCTTCCTGCTGATGCTGCTGTCGTTCCGCTCGCTGACGATCGCGGTCACCTCGATCGTGCTGAACCTGCTCTCGGTGGGGGCGGCCTACGGCATCCTCGTCGCGGTCTTCCAGCACGGCTGGGGCGCGTCCCTGGTGGGCGCGGAGGGCGTCGGCGCCATCGTCACCTGGCTGCCGCTGTTCCTGTTCGTGATCCTGTTCGGCCTGTCGATGGACTACCACGTGTTCGTGGTCTCGCGGATCCGCGAGGCACGGCTGAAGGGCCGTGACACGAAGGACGCGATCCAGCACGGGGTGGTCACCACGGCCGGTGTCGTCACCAGCGCCGCGGTCATCATGGTCGCCGTGTTCGCGATCTTCGGCACGCTGTCCATGCAGTCCATGAAGCAGATGGGCGTCGGCCTGGCGGCGGCGGTGCTCATCGACGCGACGATCATCCGGGGCGTGCTGCTCCCGGCGGTCATGGCGCTGCTGGGCGAGCGCAACTGGTACCTGCCGAAGTCCCTGCGCTGGCTGCCGGACATGACGCACGACGAGGCGCCGGAGGTCGTGGCGCACGAGAGGAAGGACGAGGCGGAGCCCGTGGGGGTGTAGCTCCGCACTGAGCAGGGCCCGTCGGGACGGGGGTACCGACGGGCCCTTCGTCATGCCCGACGCGCGGGTACCGACTTGCCTCTCGTCATGCCCGACGCGCGGGCAGTTCGGCCTCGATGAGGTCGGCGGCGCGTCGGGTGCCGCCCTCCTCGGCCGTCTCCGCCTGGATCTCCTTCAGCTTCCGGGCGACCTCGGGGTCCGCCACCAGGGCGAGGGCCGCTGCGCGCAGGGCCTCGGCGGTGGCCTCCTCGGTGTCGAGCCTGCGGGCGACGCCGATCGCCTGGAGCATGTCCGCGTTGCCGAACTGGTCCACGGCCTGCGGTACGGCGATCATCGGGGTGGCCGTGGTCAGCCCCTCCTGGCTGCCGCCGGCGCCGGCGTGGGTGACGAACAGGTCGGCCTGCTTCAGGATCGCCAACTGCGGTACCCAGGAGCGTACTTCGACGTTGTCGGGTACGTCCCCCAGCTCGGCGGGGTCGACGTGCCGGCCGATCTGGAGCACCAGGTGCCAGCCGGGCAGGTCGGCGAAGGCCTTGACGCACTCGCGGTAGAAGCCGGGCTGCTTGGTGAAGGACGAGCCGAGGGAGACGAGCACCACCTTCTCGGCGTCGGCGGGCCGCTGCCAGTCGCCCTCGGCGGTGCGGTCGCCCTGGCAGGCGCCGACGAAGGTGTGGACCGTCCCGTCCACCCTGTCGGCGTGGGGCTGCAGCACCTTGGGGATGAGGACGAGGGACCGGGCCGGGCGGCCCACGAAGGCGTCGGGGTGCCGGGTGATCCCGTTCTCCTCCAGCCAGGCGTGGAAGCGGGCGTAGTAGGCCTGCCCGCGCTCGGTCTTCTTCGGCTCCTCCCACATCGGCGCGGCGACCTCCTCCTCGTAGCCGTCCCAGGCGACGAGGTTCGGCGAGAGGGAGACCGCGGGTACGCCCCAGCGGTGGGCGAGCACGCGGGCCGGGTACGAGGTGATGTCGTGCAGGACGAGGTCCGGCTCGTCGCCTTCGTACGCCTCGATCAGCTGCGGCAGCGCCTGGATGGCGTCGGCCAGGAACGGCTCGACGTTGTCCAGCAGGGTGCTGCCCCAGGCCTCGGGGTCGGCGTCGGGGCCGGGCAGGGTGGAGTTCCAGAGCCTGGGCTCGGCGCCGGTCTCGGCGACCTTGTCGGCGAACGCGGGCGGGATGGCGTAGGTGACCCGGTGCCCGCGCGCCACGAGCTCGCGGATCACCTCGAGGCTGGGGTTCACGTGCCCGTGGGCGGCGATGGAGAACATGGCGATGTGTGCGGGAGTGGTCATGCCGAGGACCCTAAACGAGACGATACGTCTCGTGCAACTCATAATGCCTCCCTGTTCGCGAGCACCTCGTGCAGCCGCGGCCACCGACCCCGAGAGGCCCGGTTCGACCAGGTGCCGCCAGCCGACGAGCCCGGCGGGGTCGAGCAGCGGGGTGGGGCGGCGCTCGATGCGCAGGACCCCGGCGTCGACGCGGGGCGCGGGCCGGAACCGCGTCCGGTCGACGCGTCCGACCAGCCGCCACTCGTACCGCGGCCGGCTGCGAACGGTCGGGAGGGGTAGGGAGGTTCTGGTGCGCCCGCGCCGATGTCAGCGGGCGTGGCTCCCCGGGCCGGTCAGGGCTTCCAAGGCCGTGGACAACCGAATTGCCTCAGCGCTGGTAGCGGGCGAGCACCAGGTTGCCGTCGTCCTCCAGCCGTTCGCGCAGCTCGCCGAGGCCGATGGCTCCGCTGTAGTACTCCTGGAAGGCGGGGGTGGCGACCTTGTCCTTCCACTCCGGATAGCCACGCACGGACTGGGCGGGTGCGGAGCGCAGGTGGGGGGCGAGGGCGGTGCCGGTCGCCCAGTCGTGCTCGGGGGTGCGCAGGGCCGGGTCCCTGAGTGCCTCGGTGCCGGTGGGGAGCATCCAGTCGCCGAGGGCGAGGCGGACCATGTTCTCGGGGCGCAGCAGGAAGTCGAGGAAGCGGGCCGCTTCCCGGCGGTGCGGGCTGTCCTCGGCGATGGACAGCGTCTGCGGGCTGACGCCCTGGGTGAGCCCGTCCGCGCCCGCCGGGGCGGGCAGCACCTGCCAGTCGAAGCCCTCCGGCGCCTGCTGCACGATCTGCTGGCGGTAGGAGAAGCCGAGCGGGACCATCGCGTACTTGCCGCCGAAGAAGCCGGGCAGGGTGTCCGAGCCGCCGCTGCCCAGGGTGGTGGGCGAGGCGCTGCGGTCGCTGGTGACCTGGTCGTGCACGGTACGCGGCATCACCTCGTCACCGGCCTCGAAGCGTACGGTCACCTTGCCGTCCGCGCCCCGGTGGAACAGCTGTCCGCCCGTCGACAGCGACAGGTTGAGGGTGGCGGAGACGGGGTCCTTCAAGGGCCAGGCCACGCCGTACTTCCCCACTCCGCTCAGCTCCTTGGTGATCCGTCGGAACTCCGGCCAGCTCCACGGCCGTTCGGGGGTCGGAATCCGTACACCGGACTCCTTCAGCCAGGTGGCGTTGGCGACGATCACCCGCGGTTCCTGGAGGAAGGGCACCCCGTAGATGCCGTCGCCGAAGGTCGCCGTCTCCCAACTACGCTGCGGGATGTCCGACTTCAGGCGGGCGGGCAGCAGGTCGGTCAGGTCGGCGAGATAGCCGCCGTAGGCGAAGTCCGCGAGGTCGTCGGAGGCGTCGTGGATGATGTCGGGTGCCTCACCGCCCTCGAAGGAGGTGAGCAGCTGGTCGTGGACGCTGTCCCAACTCCCCTGCACGTACTCGACCTTGATGTCGGGATGGGTGGCGTTCCACTCCTTCACCAGCTCCTTGTTGACCTGGACGGACTCCTGCTGCCAGGCCAGGGACTGGAAGCGGAGGGTGATCCGGCCGTCGTTCTCGGCGGGGCCGCTGCTGCAGCCGGCCAGCAGCAGGAGCAGGACGAGGATCCATCGCGCGCGCATCAGTTCTTCACCGCCCCGGCGAGCATGCCGCCCGTGATCCTTCGTTGGACGACGGCGAAGACGACCAGGGAGGGCAGCGTCGCGAGGAAGGCGGCTGCCGCCAGGGGGCCCAGGTCGGCGACGCCCTCGGCGCCGATGAAGTGGGTGAGGATCACCGGCAGGGTCTGTTTCTCGGGGGACTTCAGCAGGACCAGCGCGAAGAAGAACTCGTTCCAGGCGGTGACGAAGGCGAACATCGCGGTCGCCGCGATCCCCGGCGCGAGCAGCGGCGCGGTCACCGAGACGAGGGTGCGCAACCGCCCGGCCCCGTCGACGGCGGCCGCCTCCTCCAGTTCGGCCGGCACGGCCCGGACGTATCCGGCGAGCATCCACAGCGCGAACGGCAGCGCCCATACGACGTACACCAGGATCAGCCCGAACAGGGAGTTGACCAGCCGCAGTTCCTTCAGCACCAGGAACAGCGGGATGATCACCAGGACGAGTGGGAAGGCCTGGCTGACGACCACCCAGCCGGTGGCGGCGCGGGCGAGCCGGGTGCGGTGCCGGGCCATGACGTAGGCCATCGGGGTCGCGATCACCACCGCGATCAGGGCCGCCGAGGCCGCGGCGATCAGGGAGTTCGACGCCGCCTCCAGCAGCGGCTGTTCGTCGAAGGCCTGACGGAAGTTGTCCAGGGTGGGGTTCTCGGGGATCCAGGTGGGGTGCAGGCTGCCGAGTTCGCGGGGCGGTTTGAAGGCGGTGGAGATCAGCCAGAGGAAGGGGAAGGCGAGGAACACGAGATAGGCCAGCAGGGCGGCGTACTGGCCGATGCGGCCCGCGGTGCCGGTCCTCATGTCTCGTCACCTCCGCGCAGCCGTCCGGCCAGGAACAGCGCCAGCAGGACGGAGACCAGGGCCACCATCACGCATCCCATCGCCGCCGCGTAGCCGAACTGCCCGTAGCGGAAGGCCTCTTCGTAGGCGAAGAGCATCGGCAGGCGGGTGCGGCCGCCGGGTCCGCCGCCGGTCAGGACGTAGACCAGGGCGAACGAGTTGAAGTTCCAGATGAAATTGAGTGCCGTGATCGCGAGGGCGACCGGGCGCAGGGCGGGCCAGGTGACCGTCCGGAAGCGGCGCCAGGCGCCCGCGCCGTCCATGGCGGCGGCCTCGTGGAGTTCGCGCGGGGTGTTCTGCAGGCCGGCCAGGAGGGCGACGGTCGTGGTCGGCATCCCCGCCCAGACGCCCACGACGATCACCGCGGGCAGGGCGGTCGCGAGGCCGCTGAGCCAGTCGCGGCCGTCGCCGAGGCCCAGGTCGCGGAGGGTCTCGTTGAGGATGCCCGCGTCCGGGTTGTAGACGAGCCGCCACATCACGCCGACGACGACCTCGGGCATGGCCCAGGGGATGATCGCGAGGGCGCGGGCCGCCCAGCGCAGCCGGAGGTCCTGGTTGAGCAGCAGGGCGAGGCCCAGCGCGAGCAGGAACTGAGGCACGGTCACCCCGACGGCCCAGACCAGCCCGATCCGGAACGACTCCCAGAACAGCGTGTCGTGCAGCAGGTCCCGGAAGTTGAGACCGCCGATCCACTGGGTGGACCGGGTGCGTCCCGACTGGGAGTCGGTGAAGGCGAGCAGGATCCCGTACAGCAGCGGTCCGACGCTGAGCAGCAGGATCGGGATCAGCGCGGGCAGCACCAGGAACCAGGCTCCGCCCGCACGGGGCGCTCCTGACGCCGACCGCTTCCTCGCGGTCACCAAGGTCACGTGATCGGCTCCTCGCGCGGCTCGTGACGATCTCGGACGGGGCCTGGCCATGGTCGTGACCGGCGCATCCGGCGTCAAGCCACCGTGCACCCGGTCCGACCTGTGCGAATGCGAGACTGGCCGACGGACGACCACTCACCGAGGGCGACATGGAGGCGGACGATGGACGAGACCCGGGCGCGGGAGGTACTGGCCGCGGCGGGGGTGCTGCCCGGTTCGGCGCGGGACGCGGCGCTGCTCGCGCTCGGCGAGAACGCCGTGTTCGCCGCCGGTGACCTGGTCGTCAAGGTCGGACGGGACGCGGAGCTGCTGGAGCGGGCGCGGCGCGAACTGGACATCGCGGTGTGGCTGGCGAAGGCGGGCGTGCCCGCGGTGCGGGCGGCTGCTGCCGAGGCGCTGCTGGTCGAGGGACATCCGGTGACGGTGTGGCACCGGCTGCCCGATCCGGTACGGCCCGCCGAGCCGCGGGATTTGGCCGAACTGCTGCGGGTGGTGCACGCCCTGCCCGCGCCGCCGTTCGCCCTGCCGGCGCGGGAACTGCTGGGCGGGGTGGAGCGCTGGCTGCGGCTGGCGGGGGACGCGATCGATCCGGCGGACGCGGCGTATCTGCGGGAGCGCAGGGACGGTTTCGCGGGGGCGGCGGCCCGGCTGACGCCGGTGCTGCCGGTGGGGCCGATTCATGGGGACGCGTTGCCGCGGAACGTGTACGTCGGCCCCGACGGGCCGGTGCTGGTCGATCTGGAGACGTTCTCCTTCGATCTGCGGGAGCACGATCTCGTGGTCATGGCGCTGTCCCGGGACCGGTACGGGTTGCCTGCGGCGGCCTATGAGGGGTTCGTCTCGGCGTACGGGTGGGATGTGCGGGAGTGGGAGGGGTGCTCGGTGCTGCGGGGGGCGCGGGAGACGGCCAGTTGTGCGTGGGTGGCGCAGCATGCGGCGAGCAACCCGAAGGCGCTGGCGGAGTTTCGGCGGCGGGTCGCTTCGCTGCGGGACGGGGACGAAAGCGTGCGGTGGTATTCGTTCTGAGCGCCTAATGGGTGGGGGGTTCCTGTTTCGTGGGCGGCTGCGGGTTTGTTGGGGCTTGTCGCGCCCGCGCGGCGGTAGCCGCAAATTCAGCACAGCCCCGCGCCCCTAGGGGTTACACCTCACCTTGGATTGTTCGTGCTGCCCGTTTCAGTTCCGTGAGGACCGTGCGGAACGCCTTTCTTGCCGTGCGCTCGGGGCGGTAGAGGGCGTCCACGTGGCGGGTGGCCTGGACGCCGGTCAAGGGCTTGAGAACCAGGGCGGGGTGCGGGCGCACCGTGAAACGGGGCATCAGGGCCAGGCCGCCGCCCGCCGCGACCGCCTCGGCCACGACCGCGAACTCGTTGATGCGGTGGGCCAGATGGAGTCGGCGGCCCGCCGCGGCGGAGATCGCCTCGATGGTGGCCAGGACGGGGAAGCCGTCGTGCACGGTGATCCACGGCTCGTCCGCGACGTCGTTCGGGGTGACGCGGCGCTTGGCGGCGAGCGGGTGGTCGGCGGGCATGGCGACGTCGAGGGGTTCGCGCAGCAGGGTGGTCGCGGTCACCGAGTCGGGCCAGGGGACGGCGTGGGCCAGCCGGTGGGCGAGGACGAGGTCGTACTCGCGGGTCAGGCGCGGGAAGTCGTCCTGCACCACGTCCTCGTCGGCCAGCGCGAGCACCGGGTTGCCGGGGCCGGCGAGGGCGCGCAGGAGCAGCGGGAAGAACACCCCGCACGCGCTGTGGAACGCCGCCACCGAGACCCGCCCGTCGTTGCGCCCCACGAACTCCTCGACGCTGCCGCGGGCCCGCGCGAGCGCCGTCTCCACCTCGACCGCCGCGCCGGCCAGCGCCTGCCCCGCGTCGGTGAGGACCAGCCGTCTGCCCTGGCGCTCGGTGAGCGGCACGGGGATCGAGCGCTGGAGCAGCCGCAGTTGCTGGGAGATGGCCGACGGGGTCACCAGCAGGGCCTCGGCGACCGCGGTGACACTGCCCAGTTCGCCGAGTTCGCGCAGGATGCGCAGTTGTCGTTCGTCCACCTCCCCAGTGTAGGAGTCGATGAAGGAGTACTAAATGATCGTTTAAGAAAGACGTACTGGGCTTCAGGGACGGCGCCGGTGCACCGTAAGGGGGTGTCCGACGTCCGACGTACCGATGCGGTACTCCTCCTTGTCGCGATCGTCTGGGGATCCAGCTACCTCTCCGCCCAGACGGCCACCGCCGCCCTGCCCGTCCTGCTGGTGCTGTTCGCCCGCTACGCCCTGTCCGGGCTCGCCTGTCTCGGTCTCGTCGCCTCCGGGCGGGGGCCGCGCCGGTGGACCCGCGAGGAGGTGCGGGCCGGTGTGCCGCTCGGTCTGACCCAGGCCGCCGTCCTGGTCGTGGAGACGTACGGCGTCGCCCACACCACCGCGGCGAACGCCGGGCTCATCATCAGCCTGACCATCGTGCTCACCCCGCTGCTCGACCGCGCCGGCCGCCGCGGCGGACTGCCCGCCGCCTTCTACGCCGCGACCGGGGTGTGCGTCCTGGCCGTCGGACTGCTGATGTCCGGCAACGGCTTCCACGCCCCCCGCCTCGGCGACCTGCTGATGCTCGGCGCCGCGGTGGTGCGGGCCGGTCATGTCGTCCTCGTCGGACGGCTCACCGTCGGCCGGGCGATCCGTCCGCTGCACCTGACGACCGTGCAGACCCTCGTCGGCACGGTCCTGTTCCTGCCGGCCGCCGCGACCGACCTGCCGACCCTGGTCCGGGCCGACGGCGCGACCTGGGCCCAGTTGGTGTATCTCGCCCTGTTCTGCAGCGTGTTCGCCTTCCTGGCGCAGACCTGGGCCGTGCAGCGCACCTCCGCCAGCCGGGCCAGCCTGCTGCTGGGCACCGAGCCGCTGTGGGCGGTCGCGGTGGGGATCGCCCTCGGCGGCGAGCACCTCACCGCGCTCACCGGCCTGGGCGCCGCCCTGATGCTGACCGGCACCTACTGGGGGCAGGCCGTGGAACGGGCCCACCGCACGGCCGGCGCGCCCCGCCCCCTTGAGTCCCGTCCCGCCGAAGAGGATCCCGCATGCCGCACCACGACACTTACGAACACCTGATCGCCCTCCTCGACGCCGCCCACGTCGACTACCAGCTCCTCGACCACGAACCCGAGGGCGCCACCGAGGCCGTATGCGCGCTGCGCGGGCATCCCGCCGCGCAGGCCGCGAAGTGCCTCGTGCTCCGGGTCAAGGTGGACCGGCGCACCACCCGCCATGTCCTCGCGGTCGTCCCCGGGGACCGGCGGGTGGACCTGGACGCCGTCCGGACGCTGTACGCGGCGCGCTACGCCGGTTTCAGCGACGCGGAGACCGCCGAGCGGCTGGCCCGCTCGGTGCCGGGCACGGTCCTGCCGTTCAGCTTCGACCCCGAACTCGAAGTGGTCGCCGATCCCGAGGTGGTGGCCCAGCCGAAGCTGTACTTCAACGCGGCCCGCCTGGACCGGTCGCTCCTGATGTCGGGCGCCGACTACGCACGCCTGGCCAAGCCCCGCGTCGAACGGATCGCGGGCCCCGCCCCGCAGTGATCCGGCCCCGCCCCGCAGTGATCCGTGGCATCCGCCCCGCAGTGGTCACACCGTCTCGTCGGCCGGTTCTCGCAGCGGCCAGGTGCCGTCCACCACTGCCTCGGTGTCGCCCTTGCGGCGCAGGAAGCTCTGGAAGTCCGCCGCCCACTCGGCGTACCACTGGATCTGGCGGCGGTGCAGCTCCGCCGGGCCCAGGGCCGCGACTTTCGGGTGGCGCTCGGCTATCGCACCGGCCAGCCGGGCCGCGGCGAGGGCGTCGGCGCAGGCGTCGTGGGCGGCGTCGAGCGGAACGCCGTACTCCGTGCACACCGCTTCGAGGTTGCGCTTGCCGCGGCGGTAGCGGTCGGCCCAGCGGTCGATGGTGTACGGGTCGATGACGGGTGCGGGGTCCACGCCCCCCAGACGCTCGCGCAGTGACGGCAGGGCGTGTCTGCGCAGCTCGGCCGAGAGCAGGCTGAGATCGAAGGCGGCGTTGTAGGCGACGACCGGAACGCCCGTCTTCCAGTACCCCGTCAGGACGTCCGCGATGGCGTCGGCGACCTGGTCGGCGGGGCGGCCCTCGGCCGTCGCTCGCTCGTTGCTGATGCCGTGCACCGCGACCGCGTCCGCCGGGATCTCGACGCCCGGGTCCGCCAGCCACTCCCGGCGCCCGAGCGGCTGTCCGCCCCTGACCTCGATCACGGCGCCGGTGACGATGCGCGCCTCGCGCGGATCGGTGCCGGTCGTCTCCAGGTCGAAACCGATCAGCAGCTCACGGTGCCAGCCCATGGGCCGTCCCCCTTCTTGGTGGTGCTTTCCCCCAGTGGCCTCCACCTTCCCATGTGCCACTGACAATCAGAGGGCCGCCTTCCGCTTACCCGTGCCGAGCGGATCGGGTCAGCGCTGCGGAGCAGGTCAGGACACAGGGCGCGAATCCGCCCAGGCCACCTCGAACTCCTCACGGTATGTCGGAAAGAGCCCACCCTCATGCACTTCGTCCGACTTGACCACCCGGTTGCCGCCGCGCAGCACCAGCACCGGCGCCTCCATGCCACGGCTGCGGCGCAGATACGACTGCACGACCGCGATGCCGTCCGAGCCGTCCCCGTCGACGAGGTACGCCGTGAAGCGCGGGGTCTCGTCGTAGACCTGGATCTCGAAGGCGCCCGGGTCGCGCAGCCGGGAGCGCACCCGGCGCATGTGCAGGATGTTCATCTCGACGGAGCGGGCCAGCTCCCCGCGTTTGAGGCCCAGTTCGCGCTCGCGCCGCTTGACCGCGCTGGAGGCGGGGTTCATGAACAGCAGCCGCACCCGGCAGCCGGACTCGGCGAGCCGCACCAGGCGGCGGCCGGAGAAGTTCTGCACGAGCAGGTTGAGGCCGATGCCGATGGCGTCGAGCCGACGCGCGCCGCCGAAGATGTCCTCGGCGGGGAACTGCCGCAGCAGCCGCACCCGGTCGGAGTGGACCGCGACCACGTCGCCGTACCGGTCGCCGACCAGGTCCTCGACCGCGTCGACGGGCAGCCGCCGCGCGGACGGTACGTCGCCGCCCGCGCCGAGGATCTCCAGCAGCCGCGCCGAGGCCCGTTCGGCCTGGCCGAGGACGGCCTCGGACAGGGCCCGGTTGCGGGAGACGACGTTGCGGGTCACCTCCAGCTCGTCCAGGGCGAGTTCGACGTCGCGGCGCTCGTCGACGTAGGGCTCGAAGCACGGCCAGTGCTGCACCATCAGCTCGCGCAGTTGCGGCAGGGTGAGGAAGCTGAGGACGTTGTCGTCGGCCGGGTCGAGCAAGTAGCCCTTGCGGCGGCTGACTTCGCGTACGGCGACCGCGCGCTGGACCCACTCCTGTCCGGCGGGCCCGGCCGCGGCGACCACCCAGTCGTCGCCGTGGACGGGTTCGTAGATGGGACGCAGGACGGCGGCCACGACCGCGCGCAGCCGCTGTTCGACGAGATTCAGCCAGATGTAGGCCCGGCCGGCCCGCTGGGCGCGGGTGCGCACCTCGTGCCAGGCGTCCGCGTCCCAGTCCAGCTCCGGTCCGATCGCCCCCGCGTCCATCGGCCGTGCCAGGGACACCGTGCCGGGCGGGACGTCTGCGGAGTTCCCCTCGTGACCCTCGTCACCAGGGGGAAGCTCCAGCCCTCCCGAGCCCACCCGCGCACCGCCTTCCGCTCCCCCGAGCACTCCCCGTCCCAACGATCAAGGAAGGGTACTCCGGGAGCGGTCGGCGGTGCAGCCGGATGGACAGGGTCGTTTCTCAACTACCGAACTGCGGCAGCCCGTTCGCCCCGGCGAGCGCGGGCGGAGTGAGCGGATTCATAGCGGTGACGTCACGCGGGACGATCGACAGGCCCTGCCAGTGGACCGGCATCGGCTGCTGGTCCTCGTCCCGGGCTATGTGGTGGAAGCCCACGTTCACCCACACCACCGGGTTCTTCAGGGTTTCGCCGTTGACCCACTTGTCGACCGACTTGCCGTGCCCCGCGCCGCAGTTGAGCGGGTTCCCGCTGGCGTACTGCTCGCACTTGTTGTGCTGCGTGAAGTACACGTCGTGCTTGGTGAACCCGCGGCCGGTGTACTTGGCGTTGGGGCCGGGCACGAGCTCGTAGGAGCGCGGGTGGCCGTCCTTGTTCTTGCCGGTCGCGCTGACCACGCGCCACCAGCGCATGTTCTTGGCGTCGCCCGCGAGTTCCTTGGTGACCTTGGTGCGGGTGGTCTTGGTGGTGGGCGTGCGGCCGCCCTGTGCGGGCGGGCTGGTCTTCGAGTCGTACTGCTCGACACGGCCCTTGGAGGAGCCGTCCAGGCCGAAGCCGAGCCGCCAGAACACGTTGTGGCTGTGGCTGAGGACCTTGGCGCTTGAGCCCTTGCCGATCGGCCAGCCGCGGCCGTCGGCCGCGTTGTAGTCCTGCGGGGCGAGGCTGCCGGTGGCACCGACGTTCATGTGGATGGTGCCGTCGTCCTGGAAGCGCCACTCGGTGATGTACTCGTACCAGCTGACCTTGTTGACGGCGTAGACGAGCAGGTCCTTGCCCTGCTTCTGGTAGAGCTTGTCGGGCTTGTCCAGCGGCTGGTTGAGCATGCGGTACGCGTGCCCGCGCGCGCGTGTCGTGGTGCACAGGCCCTTGACCTTACGGGTCTCGGTGGACTCCGGGGCCCGGACCTTGACGGTCCTGATGGTGCCGCCCGGGCACTCGCCCGGCGCCAGGTTCTCCAGACCGTCGCCGAAGTAGTAGGTCGTCAGGTCCTCGTACTCCTCCGAGCCGTCGTCGTAGGGGACGTGGATCTGGGCCAGCTTGGAGCTGTTGAGCACCTTGATCGGCTTGGTCTCGCCGGGCGGCTGGTAGGTGATGTGCTCCAGGATCATTCCCGCCATGGCCTCGTGGCGCCAGCACATGCGCCAGGTCGTGCCGTTGGAGAGCTTCTGCTCGATGCGGTAGGCCGCGCTGCAGTCGGGGGCCGCTGCGGGGGCCGCCTGCGGCTGGGCGGCGGCCGGTCCGGCGCCCGCGGCGGCGCCCGCCGTCAGTCCGGCCACGGCGAGGGCGGCCAGGGCCGTCCGCGTACGGGCACGGCTCGCTCTGTTGACGCGCATGAAGAAATGACTCCCTTGCGTAAGGAGTGAGGTCGGAAAAGGAGAGGTGATCAGCGGTCGAGCTCGGCGACCGTGCGGGCGCTCAGGTCGATCACCAGGTGCCGCATGTCGATCCACGGACCGTTGAGGGCCTTCGGGAACAGCCGCGCGCAGCGGTGCTCGCCGCACTTGTCGAGGGCGGCGGGCTGGGCGCCCGGAGCGGCCCGGAAGACCATGCTGTCGAGCTCCAGCTGGTCCGGTGAGGTGAGCTCCTTGCCGGTGGCGTCCTTGTAGTCGGCCTTCAGGCCCGCGCTGAGCGGGCTGGCCAGCAGGATCCTCGCGGCCTCGGTGTTCTCGCTGCCGGTGAGCGGCGGCTGGACGCCGCGCTGGGTGGCGGTCTCCTCCACCTTTCCGGTGGCGAGGTTCACCGTCTTGGTGACGAGCGTGTCGTCCTTGTAGTCGTAGAACATCACGTCGGCGCGCCGGGGCGCGGACGGATCGTCGAGCTCGTCGGCCTCGGGCTCGGCCAGGTCGATGACGAGGCGCTGCGGGCCGCGGTCGCCCTCGACGTCCTCGCTGGACCTGGCCAGCCGCCGGTCCAGGGCGATCTGCTCCACGCGGGTCAGCTCGTCGTCGGTGAGCGGGTCGCTCCCGATGCCCTTGTCGCCCTCGGCCGGCGCCTGCTGGACGACGCCCGGCTCGGGGGCCTGGTCCTGGCCCTGGCCCGGCGTCTGTCCCGGTTCCGCTGTCTCCCCGTCGGCGCTCTGCTGGGCAGCGGTGTTCCTGTTCCCCGTGTCGTCGGCGCCCGCCGTGCCCGGCAGGGTGACCGCGACCATCGCTGCCGTCCCGGCCAGCGCTATGGCCGTACCCGCCACCAGCTTGCCCAAATGGCGGCGCACTGTCTTGCGCACGTCTCTCCCCCTACTCCCCCTGGTCGACGGGAGTATGTGATTGCCCCACTGGTTCGGCATACCGCGTATGCCTGGTCGCCCGGTAAGAGGGGCGTAAGTCATAGGTGGTTCCATCACTTTCGGGGAGACTCGGGGCCAAGGCGCCACCCACGGCGCGCTTCACCTGAAAGAGTCGAGTCCATGCAGGTCTGGCCTGGAGAGGCGTATCCACTCGGTGCCACGTACGACGGCGCCGGCACCAATTTCGCGGTCTTCACGGAGGCCGCGAACCGAGTAGAGCTGTGTCTGCTGCACGACGACGGTTCGGAGACGGCCGTGGAGCTGCGGGAGAGCGACGCGTTCGTGCGGCACGCGTACCTGCCGGGCATCATGCCTGGGCAGCGCTACGGCTTCAGGGTCCACGGGCCCTACGCCCCCGAACGCGGACTGCGCTGCAACTCCGCGAAGCTGCTGCTCGATCCGTACGCGCGTGCGATCAGCGGCTCGATCAGCTGGGGCGAGGAGGTGTACGGCTATCACTTCGACGCGCCCGACCGGCGCAACGACCTGGACTCGGCCCCCCACACGATGTCGTCGGTCGTGGTCAACCCGTACTTCGACTGGGGCGACGACCGGCGCCCACGGACCGAGTACCACCACACGGTGATCTACGAGGCCCACGTCAAGGGCCTCACCATGCGCCACCCGGGGCTGCCGGAGGAGCTGCGCGGCACCTACGCGGCGCTGGCGCACCCGGCGATCATCGAGCATCTGACCGAGCTGGGCGTGACGGCACTGGAGCTGATGCCCGTACACCAGTTCGTGAACGACCACCGTCTGGTGGACATGGGCCTGAACAACTACTGGGGCTACAACACGATCGGCTTCTTCGCCCCGCACAACGCCTACGCCTCCTGGGGCGACCGCGGCCAGCAGGTGCTGGAGTTCAAGTCGGCGGTGAAGGCGCTGCACGAGGCGGGCATCGAGGTGATCCTGGACGTCGTCTACAACCACACCGCCGAGGGCAACCACCTGGGCCCCACGCTGTCCTTCCGGGGCCTGGACAACCTGTCGTACTACCGGCTCACCGACGACCGCCGCTACTACATGGACACCACGGGCACCGGGAACTCCCTGCTCATGCGGTCCCCGCACGTCCTTCAGCTGATCATGGACTCGCTGCGGTACTGGGTCACCGAGATGCATGTCGACGGCTTCCGCTTCGACCTCGCGGCGACGCTGGCCCGGCAGTTCCACGAGGTGGACCGGCTGTCGTCGTTCTTCGACCTGGTGCAGCAGGACCCGGTGGTCTCGCAGGTGAAGCTGATCGCCGAGCCGTGGGACGTGGGCGAGGGCGGCTACCAGGTGGGCAACTTCCCGCCGCTGTGGACCGAGTGGAACGGCAAGTACCGCGACACCGTACGGGACCTGTGGCGGGGCGAGCCGCGCACCCTGGCGGAGTTCGCGTCCCGGCTGACGGGGTCGTCCGACCTGTACCAGGACGACGGGCGGCGCCCGCTGGCCTCCATCAACTTCGTCACCTGCCACGACGGGTTCACGCTGCACGACCTGGTGTCCTACAACCACAAGCACAACCACGCCAACGGCGAGGACAACCGCGACGGCGAGAGCCACAACCGGTCCTGGAACTGCGGGGCGGAGGGCGAGACCGACGACCCGGTGGTGCTGGAGCGGCGCAGGCGCCAGATGCGGAACTTCATCGCCACGCTGATGCTGTCCCAGGGCGTGCCGATGATCAGCCACGGCGACGAGTTCGCGCGCACCCAGAAGGGCAACAACAACGCCTACTGCCAGGACAGCGAGCTGGCCTGGCTGGCGTGGCCCGACGGCGAGGACGCCGACCGCGAGCTGCTGGACTTCACGCGCGCGATGGTGTGGCTGCGGCGGGACCATCCCGTCTTCCGCCGGCGCCGCTTCTTCCACGGCCGGCCCGTGGAGGGCACCCACGACGACTTGTCGGACATCGCCTGGTTCACCCCGCAGGGCAAGGAGATGACCCAGCGGGACTGGAACTCCACGCAGGCCTCGGCCCTCACGGTGTTTCTCAACGGCAACGCGATCTCCGAGCCGGGCGCGCGCGGGGAGCGCATCACCGACGACTCGTTCCTGCTGATGTTCAACGCCTCCCCGAAGACCCTCGACTTCGTGGTCCCGGTCAACCACGGTCGCCAGTGGCAGGTGATCGTGGACACCGCCCACACCGAGGGCATCCCACCCGGCACCGGCCCGAAGGTCCAGGCTGGCGACCGCCTCACCCTGGTGGACCGAAGCCTGACGGTGCTCCAGCGACCGGTCTAGCGGTGGGGCAGGGGCGGGTGCCGGTTCGAGCGGCACCCGCGCGCGTGCGGCCGGTTTCGGTGCCCGAGACCGGCCGCGCCGCCGTCACGGGGCCCAGGCAACGCCGGCCGGGCCGCCGGCGGGCCGGTTCGCCCTCGCGGAGGCCTCGGGGCGGGGCCGTGCGGCTCGGCGGGGCGTCCGGTGACGGCGACCGCGGGGCCCGGCCGCCGACGAGCGCGAGGATCGTCGCCTCGGCGAGTCGGCCGGGCGCACGGCAGGAGGTCTGCATGAGCGCGTCGGCGGTCGGGTGGGGTCGGGTGCGGTGCGCTGTCCCGTCGGTTCCGTCACTCGAAGGCGGTCGTGATGACAGGGAGGGCGGTCGGGCGGGTACGTACGATTCCATGACACCTGAGCGATCTGACCCGGTGGTGCCCACGGCCACGTACCGGCTGCAGTTGCAGCCCGAGTTCCCGTTCGCGGCCGCGGCGACGGCGGTGCCGTACCTGGCCTCGCTCGGCATCTCGCATCTGCACCTGTCCCCCGTCCTGGAGTCCGTGCCGGGCTCGCTGCACGGCTACGACGTCGTCGACCACGCGCGCGTGCGCGAGGAGCTCGGCGGCGAGGAAGGGCTGCGCGCGCTGGCGCGCACCGCGCGCGAGCACGGGCTCGGGCTGGTGGTGGACATCGTCCCCAACCACATGGCCATGGCCCCGCGGCACAACCACGCCCTGTGGGAGGTGCTGCGCGAGGGCCCCAAGTCGCCGTACGCGCGCTGGTTCGACATCGACTGGGAGGCGCAGGGCGGGCAGCTGCTGCTGCCGGTCCTCGGCGGCCCGCTCGGCAGGGAGATCGACCGCCTGGAGGTCGACGGCGACGTCCTGCGCTACTACGACCATGTGTTCCCGCTGCGCGAGGGCACCGGGGAACTCCCGCTGCCGCAGCTCCTGGACGCCCAGTGGTACCGCCCGGTGTGGTGGCGGCTGGCCCGCACCGAGCTGAACTACCGGCGGTTCTTCAGCATCTCGGAGCTCATCGGGGTGCGGGTGGAGGACCCGGAGGTGTTCGAGGCCACGCACGGCAAGATCCTGGCGCTGCTGCACGAGGGCGTGGTGGACGGCATGCGCGTCGACCATCCCGACGGGCTCGCAGACCCCGACACCTATCTGCGGCGGCTGCACGAGGCGAGCGGCGGCCGCTGGACGGTCGTGGAGAAGATCCTGTCGGACGGGGAGCACCTGCCGCCGTCCTGGCCGGTCGCCGGCACCACCGGATACGACGCCCTGCGGCACGTCGACGGCCTGTTCACGGACCCGGCGGGGTTCGGCGAACTCCTCGGCCAGTACCGCCGGTTCGCGGCCCCGCAGACCGACCGGGGCGGGCAGTGGGAGGCGACGGTGCGGCGTGCCGCGTACAAGGTCCTCACGCACGAGCTGGCCGCCGAGACCGACCGGCTGACCCGGGTCGCGGACCGGGTGTGCGCCGCGTCGCCGGAGCCCGCGCTGCGCGACCGCGCGCCCTGGGCGCTGCGCACCGCGGCGCAGGAGCTCCTGGTCCGCCTGGAGGTCTACCGCCCCTACGCCTCCGGGGACGCGGCCGCCGTGGTCACCGAGGAGGCGGCGGCCGAGGCGCGGCACGCCTTCGTCGTACCGGAGGAGGCCGAGGCCGTCGACGTGGTACGGGATCTGCTGCTCGGGCGGGCCGGTGACGGGCCCGGGCAGGAGGAGCTGCGGACCCGGTTCGCGCAGACGGCGTCCGCGCTCCGCGCGAAGTCCGTGGAGGACACGGCGTTCTACCGATACGTGCCGTTGCTGTCGGCGACGGAGGTGGGCGGGAACCCGGGCGCTCCGGCGTTGTCCCCGGAGGAGTTCCACGCCTACTGCGCGCGCGTGCAGCGCGACTGGCCGGCGACGGGCACCGTCGTGTCGACGCACGACACCAAGCGCAGCGCCGACGTGCGGGCGGCGCTGGCGGTGCTCACCGAGTGCCCGGAGCGCTGGGCCAGCCTGCTGGCCGAGGTGACCCGCTCCGGGGAGGGCGTGCCGGACGCCCAGGTGGCGTGGGCCGCCTGGCAGACCGTGTTCGGGCTCGGCCCGGCGGAGCCGGAGCGCGTGCGGCAGGCCCTGCTGAAGCATGTGCGGGAGGCCGGTCTGTTCACGAGCTGGACGGAGCAGGAGCCGCCGTACGAGGAGGCGGTGGCGGCCTTCGTCGCGGCGGGGCCGTGCGGGCCGCCCGGCGCGCGCGTGGCCGCCCTGCGCGACGAGCTGGCGCCGCACATCCGGGCGAACGTGCTGGGCGTCGCCCTGGTCCATCTGACGATGCCGGGTGTGCCGGACGTCTACCAGGGCACGGAGGCCGAGTACCGGGCGCTGGTGGATCCGGACAACCGGCGGCCCGTGCGGTTCCCGCCGGAGGATGCCGGGGACAAGGGCGCGGTGACGGCGGCGGCGTTGCGGCTGCGGGCGCGCCGGCCGGCCGCCTTCGGGGACGCGGCGACGTACGCACCGCTGACGGCCGAGGGCCCGGCGGCCGCGCACTGCGCGGCGTTCGCCCGGTCCGGGGAGGTGGTCACGGCCGTGACGCGGCTGTCGCTGCGGCTGGCCCGGGCGGGTGGCTGGCGGGAGACCCGGTTGCCGCTGCCGCCGGGTCGGTGGGCCGACGTGCTGGCTCCGGAGCGGGAGTTCGAGGGGCACGCGCGCGTGGCGGAGCTGTTCGCGCGGCTGCCCGTGGCGCTGCTGGAACGGGTGGGGTGAGGCGGGCGCGCCTCGGAGTCCACGCGAGGCGCGTGTGCCGGGCGCGCGCATCGGCCGCACGCCTGACCGAACGTCGGCACCTCTGCCGGTGCCGACGGCCCCTGTCGCCCGCTCCTCATGCCTCGGGGCGCCCCCTGGAGCCTCCCCCTCGATCTCCTTGACACTGCACCGAGACCGTGGGGTACTGCGGGTGGCGAAGCCGGGCGGATGTGTCGGGGGTGAGTCACCTGCCGGAGTCGCGCTACCCCACAGTGACCGAACTCGTCTCTTCCGCCCGCGCGTTGGGGGCACAGCGGCCGGATCTGTGCACCCTGCGGCAGGTGGGCGCCTCCCGGGCGGGCCGCCCCCTGCACCTGCTGTCCGTGGGCCGGGCCCGGGACGCGGTGCTGGTGGTGGCGGGCGCCCACGCCAACGAGCCGACGGGCGGGGCCACGGTCCTCGCGCTGGCCGAACGGGTGCTGCACGAGCGGGCGTTGCGGGCCGACATCTCCTGGCACTTCCTGCTGTGCGCCGATCCCGACGGGGCGAGCCTGCACGTCACTCCGGCGCCGCGCAGCCTGTTCGACTACCACCTCGGGTTCTACCGGCCGGCCGGTCCCGAGCAGCCGGAGTGGTCGCCCGCGGTGCTGCCGCCGGACCGGCTGCCGCCCGAGACGCGCGCGCTGACCGGGGTCATCGACGAACTGCGTCCCTTCCTCCAGGCGACCCTGCACGGGACCGATCTGGGCGGCAGCTGGGTGCAGTTGACGAAGGACGTGCCGGGGCTCGCCGAACCGTTCGCCAAGTCGGCGGCGGAGCTGAACATCCCGGTGGAGACGGGCGCCTCGGACGCGGCGGGCTGGCCCGCCTCGGGGCCGGGGGTGCATGTGATGCCGGCGCTCGGTGCGGGGGCGGCGTACCCGAGCATGCCGGACGACGCACGGCACAGCACCTGGCACCACGTGCACCGGTACGGCGGGCTGACCGCGGTGGTGGAGGTGCCGATGTGGGCGAGCGACCTGGTGGACGATCCGGCGCGGCATCCGGCGCCGGCGGAGGCGATGCGGCGGCTGGCGGTCCGGCTGCGCCGGGACGCGTCGGACGTGGAGCGGGTGCTCGTGCAGGCGCGGCCCCGCCTGGAGGGCGTCGACGATCCGCTGCTGCGGGCGGCCACGTGGACGCTGGAGCTGGTGCCGGGGCTGGCCGCGGACTGGGTGGACATGGTTCCGGCCGACGACACGCGGGCCTACATCGGCAGCGTGGACGCCTTCGCCCGTCGGCTGCCGCTGCGCGCCGCGGCCATGCTCCTACGCGTACTGACGGCGGCCGGCGACCCCGGCGCACCGACCCTCAGACGCCTCGTCGCCACCTGGAGCACCTCCTTCGAGCAACGCTTCCGCTCCCGCTGGGTCCCCCTGGCGGCCCAGGTCCGGCACCAGGCCGACACGGTCGTCGCAGCGGCCCTGCACGCGCGCGAGGCGGGGGCGTGAGAGGCGGCCCGCCCCGCGCGCGCGGGCGGGCGGGCCGCCGTACCGCGTCAGGTGTCCAGTGCGAAGACGGACCCCGTACTCGCCTTCATCGCGCAGGCGTTGGCGTAGGTCTGTGTGTACTCGACGGGCCGGCCGTTCCACTGGCCGTGTGCGTGGGCGGTGACCGGGGCGTAGATCATCGGGCAGGGGACGTTCAGCTGCGGGAGGGCGGTGATGTCGCCGTCGACCGAGGCCAGTTGCGCGCAGGCTTCCGCGGCCTGGGAGTGTCCCTGGGGCGGGTTGCACATCAGGAGGGTGCCGCGGGTGTCGCTGGAGCGGTCGTCGCCGGTGGTAAGCGTGAGGTAGAGCCAGTTGCCCGGGAGGGAGTCCCGTTCGGCGGCCTGTGCGGGGGCCGCGCCGACGAGGAGGAGCGCGGCCGCCGCGAGCATGCCGACCCGTGCCGCTGTCGCTGTGGTGGAGAGTGTCATTCCCGATGCATCGGCACGGCGGCCTCGGATCCCCACCCCGGCTCACCCGAACGGGAGCGTGTGTGCGCGTGCCGTACGGCCAGCTCGAACGCGGCGCGCACCACCCGGGACTGGTATTCGACCTGACGTGCGACCGGTATCCAGGACGCGCGGCAGCCCTCGCGGTAGTCGGCGCACCACAGGTCGATGATCCGGTCCAGTTCCGGCAGCACGCCGGTCGGGTCGCGGCCGGCGCCGGTCACCAGGCGGTGCAGCAGCCCGGCCGTGCGCAGCGCGAGCCGTCGTCCGGCGATGCGCAGCGTGGCCAGGTGGGCGGTGCTGAGCGGCGGCAGGGGCTGGGGGTCGGCGGTGACGACGTCGGGGTCCCAGGCGTCGGCGAGGCCGGGGGCGACCAGTAAGTAGTCGTCGACCGGGGCGAGGAGCCGCTCCGCCTCGCCGGTCGCGGGCAGGTGGGGGCGGATCCGGGCGAGGAGGCGCTCAAGGAGCAGGTGGTCGTGGCGCAGGGTGCGGCTGACGGCGCGCAGGACGCCCGGCCCGTCGGCGGGCGCGGTGCCGTCCTCCACGGCGGCCACGCCCCACATCGGCGCCTCGACGACGGCGGTGACCGTGCCGTGCCGGTAGGGGTGGAACCAGGTCGACTGCACGGCGGCCTCGGTGATGGCCGCGACCAGGTCGCCCCGGCGCGGCGGCGGGATCCGGTAGACGGCGGGACCCAGCCGGGGCCAGTACAGGGTGTCGTAGGGGCCGAGTTCGCGGGGTATGCCGAGGCGGGCCGCGGTGTGGGCGACGCGGCGCGGGAGACCGGGCAGGGGGTGGGTCAGCTCGACGAAGCCGCCGCCGACGTCGACGCCGTGCAGGGAGCACTGGAGGAAGGGCCGCAGTTCGTCCTGGAGGTCGAGCAGGGCGCGGGTCTCGGGCAGCGCGGCGTGGTCCGCGCCGTCGGGCAGCCATTCGGGCTGCTCCAGGAAGCCGGGGCGGAAGAAGTTCCGGAAGTAGCGGCCGAGGGTGTACGGGCCGTGCAGCCAGCCCTCGTTGCGGCGCAGCCCGTCGGGGTCGACGCAGAGCAACAGGTTCCAGGTGGCGTCGGCGCCCTGGTGGAGGCGGGGGTCGGCGAGCGCCCGTTCGGCCAGCCGGAGGGCGGTGGCGCCGCCCACGGGCTCGTTGGCGTGCGGGCCCGCGACGACGAGCGCGTGGTGGCTGCCGTGGCCGACGGACAGCAGCCACAGGGGCCGGCCCTCGCGGGAGGTGCCCGCGCGACGCAGCCGGGCGTCCCGGGGGTGGCGGGCGACGAGTGCGGCCGCCCGGGCGCCGAGTTCGTCGACGGTCGGGTAGCGAAGGAGGGGCGGCAGGGCACACCTCCACGTTCCGGTGCCGTCGTTTCACCTGTTGTGCATGGTGTACGCACAGTCAGTCACGACTCTTCGGTTACGTCAACACCAAGGAAAGCAAAGGGATTTCGAGCGATACGCCCGGTTAAGCCCTGGCCCGAGCCGAGGTCGTCCTCAGTTCGCGGCGAGGCGGAACGACATCCGCCCGAAGCCGACCTGGTCGCCCTCGCGAACCACGGCCGCCCCGATGACCCGGCGGCCGTTCACGGTGGTGCCGTTGGTCGAGCCAAGGTCCCGCAGCACCCACA
The DNA here is from genome assembly GCF_014596915.1 of Streptomyces sp. TRM68416. Lineage (GTDB taxonomy): Bacteria > Actinomycetota > Actinomycetes > Streptomycetales > Streptomycetaceae > Streptomyces. The sequence continues at coordinate 334,218 of NZ_JACVWU010000003.1, read as the reverse complement.
TGCCGCCCTGGCGGCTGAGTTCGGCGTGCACCCGGGAGACCGTCTCGTGGGTCAGCCGCAGACCGCTCGCGGGGTCGCGGCCGATGCGCAGCGGATGACCGCTGCCGGGGTGCGGCAGCAGCAGCTTGGGCAGCCGCTCGGCCTGCCAGGCCCTGCGCAGCCGTACGGAGAAGCCGGAGACCGCCTCGACGGTGCCGAACACCAGGCGCGCCACGCGGCTCTCCTGGGGAAGGTCGGCGGTGAGGACGGCGAGGTCCTCGGAGCGGCGGGCGGCGAGGGCCAGCTCCATCCGCCGGATGAACGTGTCGTGCGAGAGACGGCCCATGGCGACGCCGTCGCGGAGCACCTTCAGCGCCTTGTCGCGCTCCGCGTCGGAGAGCCGCGCGGGGTACGTGTTGAACTCGAAGGACGACGTCACGCTCGTGATTGTCGGTCAGCCGCGCCGGAGTGTCCAGAAAACGGCAGAACCACCGCCCCGCACGTCCCCGGGAACGTCAGCGGGCGACACCTGCCGCAAACGGGAGGATTCAAAAGCGGATTGATCCCGTTTGAAGCACCATGGACGGGCTACATCACGGTGAGCAGACGAAGGGGAACCGTCCGTGCAGTTCGAGGTGTGGGCACCGCAGGCCGACCGTGTGACCCTCCATTGCGAGGACACCACGCGCGCGCTGGAGCGCGATCCGGAGCGGGAGGGATGGTGGCGGGGGGAGGCGGAGGCACAGGACGGCAGCCGGTACGGCTACGCGCTGGACGACGGGCCGGTACTGCCCGACCCGCGCTCGCGCCGCCAGCCGGACGGCCCGGACGGGCGCAGCGCCGTCGTCGACCACGCGCGCTACACGTGGCGCGCCGAGTGGGCCGGGCGCCCGCTGCCCGGTGCGGTCCTGTACGAGCTGCACGTGGGCACGTACACCCCCGAGGGCACCCTGGACGCGGCCGCCGAGCGCCTCGGGCACCTCGTCGAACTGGGCGTCACGCACGTGGAGTTGATGCCGCTGTGCCCCTTCCCCGGCCGGCACGGCTGGGGGTACGAGGGGGTCTCGCTGTGGGCGGTGCACGAGCCGTACGGCGGCCCCGAGGCGCTGAAGCGGTTTGTCGACACGGCGCACGGACTCGGCCTCGGTGTGGTCCTCGACGTGGTGCACAACCACCTCGGCCCGTCGGGCAACTACCTGCCCGCCTTCGGGCCCTACTTCACGGAGCGGCACCACACCCCGTGGGGCGCGGCGGTCAACCTGGACGCGCCCGGCTCCGACGAGGTGCGCGACTACCTCGTGGGCAGCGCGCTGGCATGGCTGCGCGACTACCGGATCGACGGACTGCGCCTGGACGCGGTGCACGCGCTGCGCGACACGCGCGCGTGCCACTTCCTGGAGGAGCTGTCGACGGCCGTGGACGGGCTGTCGGCCGAACTGGACCGGCCGCTGTTCCTGATCGCCGAGTCGGACCTGAACGACCCGCGTCTGGTCACTGCGCGCGAGGAGGGCGGCCTCGGGCTGCAGGCCCAGTGGAACGACGACTTCCACCACGCCCTGCACACCGCGCTGACCGGCGAGGACCAGGGCTACTACGCCGACTTCGCGCGCGCCCCGCTCGCGGCCCTCGCCAAGACCCTCACCGGCGGCTTCTTCCACGACGGCACGTACTCCAGCTTCCGGGGCCGGCGCCACGGGCGCGCCCTGGACCGCGCGCGTGTGTCCGCGCACCGGCTGCTGGGCTACAGCCAGACCCACGACCAGGTCGGCAACCGCGCGCAGGGCGACCGGCTCGCCGCCTCCCTCTCCCCCGGCCTGGCGGCCTGCGCGGCGACCCTCACGCTCACCGCGCCCTTCACGCCGATGCTGTTCATGGGCGAGGAGTGGGCGGCGGGCACGCCCTGGCAGTTCTTCACCGACCACACCGACCCGGAGCTCGCCGAGGCCGTACGGCGGGGCAGGCGGCGGGAGTTCGCCGCGCACGGCTGGGCCGAGGAGGACGTGCCCGACCCGCAGGACCCGGCGACGCGCGACCGCTCCTGCCTGGACTGGACGGAGCTCGACGCCGAGCCCCACGCGCGCGTGCTGGCCTGGTACCGCCGGCTCGTCGCCCTGCGCCACGAGCAGCCCGACCTGACCGACCCCGACCTCGCCGACACCAAGGTGGCCTACGACGAGCGGGGGCGCTGGCTGGCCTTCCGGCGCGGGGACGTACGGGTGGCCGTGAACCTCGCCAAGGAACCGGCCGCGATCCCGCTCGGACCCCGCCGGGCCCGCGTACTGGCCGCGTGGGAGCCCGTGGAGGCCCCCGGAACGGGCGGGGTGCTGCACCTGCCCGGGGAGTCGAGCGTGGTGCTGCTGCAGGAGTGACCGGGCCCTAGGGTTGCTCGTCCTCCTTCAGCTCCGTCACCCGCTCCAGCAGGATCGCCTCCCAGGCGAGGCGGAGCTGGTGCCGGAGCGGGCCCAGGGGGGTGCCGCTGCCGCCGTCGAGGGCTTCGGCCAGACGGACGACGGTGTCGCAGCGGGCGAGCCACAGGCCGCGCAGGCAGGGGCGGGCGCCGTAGCCCGCCAGGGTGGCGGCGCGGACGGCGGCCGGGGAGCCGACGGCGCGGGCGAGACCGGCGATGTCCTCGGCGGGGTCGCCGAGGACCGTGTCGGCCCAGCCGAGGACCCCGCGCACCCGGCCGTCCGCGCTGACCACGAGGTGCTCGCCGGTCAGGCCGTGGTGGACGAGGACGGTGCTGCCGGGCTGGGCGGCGAGCTGGACCGCGGCCGACTGGGTGAGCTGGCGCAGCCGGGCCGGGTCGAACTCGTCGGCCGCCGCGAGCCGCACGGCGGCCCGCTCCGCGCCGCGGCGCAGGCCCTCCAGGGAGCGCGGGGAGATACGCGGCACGCCGAGCGCCTCGGCCGTCCGGGCGGGCACCTCGCGCAGCCCGGTGAGGAGCGCCGCGAGATCGGCCTCGCCGAGCGCGGACACGTCGTGCTGCTCGGCCGACCCGCCGGGCACCTTCGTGTCCAGCGTGTACGGCAGACCGGGCGCCCATTCGCCGTGCGCGACGCTCGTGGGAACGGCGACGGGGACGTGCCCGCGGACCAGGTCGCGCAGGCGCAGCTCCCGGCGCAGACGGACGGCGGCCTCCCGGTCGGGGGCGAGGCGCAGCACATGGCGGGCGCCGACCCACCAGGTGGCGGGCCCGCCGCCCGCGCCGACGGGCCGGACCTCGGGGCCGGCGCTGTCCTCCGCGCGCTCCTTCAGCAGGGAACGGACCAGTCGGCGGACGGTGTCCGCGGTGGGTGTCGGTGCCTGGGTCATGGTCGCGCCGTTGTCACTAGGGGATGCTCGCCGAGAGGGGACTGCTGGGGCCGCTCAGTCCACTATGACCATCTCGCGGGTGGTGTTGTTGAGGCGGCGGCCGCCGTCCTCGGTGACGGTGACGATGTCCTCGATGCGCACCCCGAAGCGGCCCGGCAGGTAGACGCCGGGCTCGACGGAGAAGCACATCCCGGGCACCAGGGGCTGCTCCTCGCCCTCGATCATGTACGGCGGCTCGTGCGTGGTGACGCCGATGCCGTGGCCGGTGCGGTGGATGAAGTACTCGCCGTACCCGGCGTCGGCGATGACCGCGCGGGCCGCCCGGTCGACGTCCTGGCAGGCCGCTCCGGGGCGTACGGCGGTGAAGCCCGCCTCCTGGGCCGCGCGCACCAGGTCGTGCACCCGGCGCTCCTCGTCGGTGGGTTCGCCGACGTGGACCGTGCGGGAGGTGTCGGAGCCGTAGCCGTCCTTGAGGCCGCCGAAGTCGAGGACGACCATGTCGCCGCGTTCCACGAGCCGGTCGCCGACCTCGTGGTGCGGGTTTGCGCCGTTCGAGCCGGAGGCGACGATGGTGAAGTCGACCTGGGAGTGGCCGAACCGGCGGAGCAGCCCGGCGAGGTCCGCGCCGATCTCCGACTCCCTGCGGCCGGCGAAGGGAACGTTCCGGATCTCCTCGAACGTTGCGTCGGCGGCCGCTCCGGCGGCCGCCAGCAGCTCCAGCTCGGCGGCGTCCTTGACGGCCCGGAGCATCGGCAGGGCGTCGGTGAGGGCGGCGTAGGAAGTGCCCGGGAGCGCTGTCTGCAGGCCCAGCAGATGCATCGCCCAGGTGTTGTCGCTGATGCCGAACCGGCCGCGCGTGTCGAGGAGCGCCGCGGTGACGGCGTAGGGGTCCTTGCCGTCGGTCCAGTCGCGCAGGGTGAGGGCGGACGCTCCGGCGGCCTTCGCGGCGTCGGGGGCCTCCAGGGTGGGGACGACCAGCACGGGGTCCCGGCCGGGGGCGAGGACCAGCAGGGTGAGCCGTTCCGTCTCCGCGGTGGGCGCGTAGCCGGTGAGCCACACCATGTCCGGTCCGGGCGCCACCAGCAGCCCGGCCAGCCCGGCGTCCACGGCCGCGCGCGCGGCGCGTTCCATCCGGGCCCGGTAGTCGTCGGCGGTGAAGGGCGCGGGTGCGGTGCCGGTCATCCGGGCCTCCCTGGGCGCGTAAGGGAACTACGGGCAGCATCCTGCCCGCAGGCAACGTCCGGCGCGAGCCGATCGACACGCCTTCCGGGGATGAACCCGCTCGCGGGGGCCACGGCATGCGGCACCTTCGCAAGGAAGGAGAGGACGGAACCGGCCGCCTTGGGGTGGACGGCGGTCCCCGGGGCCGGCCTGCCCCGGCGGCCGCCCGGTGATCAGCCCCGCGCGGGGGCCGGCCGCGAGGAGGCAGGCCCCGCGCGCCCGGGGGCGCGAGCGGGGCTCGGCCCGGGTGGACAGGTTCGTCCGGGTGCCTTTCCTCGGGCGCTTCCTTCCCGGTTTCTGGCCGTGGGGTACGTACGTGTTCCAGCCTGGTGGCCGAGCCGGCACGGGGCGTATCGGCCCGGTCCTCGATCGACTGGCGGGACCGCCGCCTCCCAGGGGCCGGCGGAGTTCAGGTGACGACCCCGGGGACGACCGTCAATTGCTGGTAGCCGCCGCTCTGGTGACGCAGCGTCAGGGTGACCTCGGTGCCGGGGCGGGTGCGGGCGACGGCTCGGGCGAGGTCGGCCGCCGAGTCGATGCGGGTGGTGCCGTAGACGAGGAGGACGTCGCCGCGTACCAGGCCGGCCGCGTAGCCGGGGCCGGGGACGTGGATGCCGACGATCTGGGCGCCGCCCTTCTCGGCCTCCACGGCCTCCACGCCGAGGGTGGCGCCGGCGGGGGCGGGCGTGGGGCTCGGCGCGGCCGACGGCGACGTGGCCGGCTGCGAGAAGGGCTGCGAGGAGGGGCGGGCATCCGCCGGGGCCGCCCCCGCCTCGCGCTGGAGCTCGGCGAGTCTGCTCATGCCGATCACCGTGGCCCCGACCGTGCCGAGTCCGACCCCGGACAGGACCAGGACCGTGCCGACGAACAGGGCGAACAGCAGGCTCGTGAGCCGGCGGCCGCGTCGGCGTGCGGCGTGCGGGCGCCGGGCGGGGCCGGGCCGTTTGCCGCCGCCGGGCTCCTGACCGGGCATCGGCTTGGGACGCAGCGCAGTCTGTTCCATCGATCGCCTCCGCCTGGAGCCCTACCCGGGCCACCGGCGCCCGACGAGCCACGAACGAGTGAGACTGACCCGCGGTCAACGACGGAAATCCGGTGCGCCCAGCGCGGTCGCCACCGCCCTGCCCTCGCAGCCCGGGGAGCGAGCCCGCGTACACCAGTTCGGTCCGATGGACCACGCGGGGCTCGGTGACCGGTACGGCGGCCGTGCCCGGGATCCCGGCGGCCGCAGAGCGGGGCAGCAGGGGCAGGGGTCAGGCCGTAACCGGCGGTGAGGGCGGTGAGGGCGCGGCCACCGTCGAGCCCGGCTCGCTCGTGCATTCGGTGATCGGCTCGGAGCGCACCGCCGAACGGTGCTTCTGCTCGCGCTTCCAGCCGCAGCTGTCGGGCGACGGCTCGCGCGCGGACCCGATGACCCGGGTGCCGGCGCAAGCCGTCGTGGACCACGCGGCGCGGCGGCAGCCGGTCAGCCGATGACCGGCACGGCCGACGGGCGGTCCGGCAGGAAACCGTGGGCGCGGCGGCCCAGCCAGTCGGCCTTGTAACGGTCCACCTTCTGGTGCCAGTTGAGGATGCCCGCCAGCCAGTTCCGCAGGTCGGCCACGTAGGCGGCCATGATCTCGCGGGCCTCCTCCGACAGGTCGAAGTCGTCGTAGACCACGGGTAGTTCGTGGGCGACGACGTGCTCGAACTGCTGCATGCGCTGGGTCATCAGATCGTGTACGACGTGGAGCGCGGTCGGATAGTCGATGCCGAAGAAGTTCTGCACGACGAGGATCGCGTTGTGGATCTCGCCCTCGTACTCGATCTCCTTCTGGTACGAGAAGACGTCGTTGAGCAGGCAGGCGTAGTCGATCGCGGCGTTCTCCAGGGAGCGCACGGGGCCGCTGCGGTACACCTCCGGCGGGACGGCGGGGCCGTGGCCCATGCGGCACAGGCTCAGGGTGAGGTCGGAGCCGAAGGTGGCGCGGCGCATCTCCAGGTAGTCGACCGGGTCGGGGATGCGGTTCTGGAGCTGGTTGGACAGTTCCCACACCCAGCTCTCGGTCATGACGTTCACGGCGTCCTTGAGGGTGCTGCGCTGGCCGGGCGTCATCCCGGCGGTCGTCCGCGCCCACAGGTCGGCCAGGCCGCGCTCCATGGCGTTGAGCGGGACGGTGGCCGGCTCGCCGTCCAGGGGCATGCAGTCGGACAGGCGCCGGGTCGTCAGGCGGGCGGCGGCCAGGTCGCGGCGGTGGCCGTAGACGAGGGGGTAGTAGTCGTCGCCGTACGTGCCCCAGGCGAGCCAGTGCGAGCTGAGGTCCAGGGCCTCGGGGCTCGCGTCCGGGTCCAGTCCGGCCGCGCACAGCGGCAGGTCGTAGGCGGCGAGCTTGTCCTCGTCCCAGACGCCCTCCTGGAGGATGCCCATGCGGTGCACCCAGTCGGTGAGGCGGTGCCGGGCGCCGTCGAGGTGCGGGCTCAGCTCCAGCGGGAACGGCATGTAGAGGTCGGGGATCCGGGACGGCCCGACCTTCTGGAACGGCACATGCGTGTGGGCGCGCAGTCTCTCGGCGCCCGCCGAGGCCAGCAGCGCGCCCACGTCGGCCGCGGAGGTGCCGGGGCCGGTCAGCCCGTGCCACGGACTGGCGGACCGCGCCCGCTCGTTCATGTAGCGGCTGGAGCGCATGTGCCATTCGTGGCCGCCGGACTGCCAGTCCTGCAGTCCCTGTGCGTACGCGGCGATCGCGGCGACCTCGTCCGGGGTGAGGCCGTGTTCCAGGGCCAGCGCGGGCACTTCGGTGAGCGCGGTGTGCTCGAACTGGTGCAGCCGGGAGGTGAGGACGTCGTTGACCGTGTCGGCGGCCTGCTGGGTGGTGCAGTCGAAGAAGGTCTCCAACACCAGGACGCCGTTGCTGAGTTCGCCCTCGTCCTCGACCTCGCGCTGGTAGGAGAAGAGGTCGTTGCGCAGGTGCACGGCGTCGGAGAACGTCTCCATCAGGACTCTGAGGGGCCTGGACCCGGCGACGGCTGCGGGGACCTCGGCCGTCGCGTACTCCACGAGACCGGCCGACCAGGGGGCGCCGCCCACCTTGCGGCGCATCTCGATGTACTCGACGGGGTTGGCGATCCGCCCCTCGTTGATGTTGGACAGCTCCCACAGGGACTCGTTGAGGAGGTGCTCGGTGGCGACGGCGAAGCGGCGGCGCCAGTCGGCGGACATCGACGGCACGGTGCCCCGCCACAGGTCGGCGAGTCCCGCCTCGACCGGGTTCTCCGGCTCGGGCACGGGCGTTGCCAGGTCCATCGGCATGAACAGCGGGAGGCGGTCGAGGTGGGCCTTGCCGGCGGACCGGTCCTGGGTGCGCTTGTACATGTCCAGGAAGTGGTCGTCGAAGAAGAAGACCCACACGTACCAGTCGGTGATCAGGGACAGCGCGGGTCCGTCGCAGTCGGGGTGGGTGTAGGCGCAGAGCAGTCCGTAGTCGTGCGCGTCGAGGTCGGACTGCTCCCAGATCCCGGAACCTTCCAGCATGCCCATCTCGCGCGCCCAGACGGTCGAGTGCGCCCGCGCCTCGTCGAGGTGCGGGTTGAGCCGCGCGGGATACGGCATGTAGAAGTGCGGGAGTTCGAAGGGCTGCGTCATGGCCGGGCCCTACCCGGGGCCGCGAAGGAGCATCCTCGGGCCGGGACATGATCACACCATCGCGTGAATCGGGCATGAATTCCCGGCCGACGCGGGGCCCTTGTGGCGTTCACCTCTACGCGCGCAGACTACGGAGGTTCTCCTACCCCCGCCTATCACCTCCCGCACCGGAGTCCCCCATGACCCACCCCGGATCCCTCTCCCGCCGCACCGCGCTCGCCTCGCTCGCCGGTGCGGCCCTGGCGACCGCCACGGCCGGGCAGGCCGCCGCGGCCGGACGGCACCGCCGCACCGTCCGGTTCGCGACCTTCAACGCCTCCCTCAACCGCGCAACCGCGGGCGCCCTCGTCGCCGACCTGTCGACGCCGGACGACGAACAGGCGCGCAATGTCGCGGAGACCATCCAACGGGTCGACCCGGACGTGCTGTTGGTCAACGAGTTCGACTACGTCCCGGGCGGCCTCGCGCTCCGGCTGTTCCACGACAACTACCTGGCCGTGGGACAGCGCGGCGCCGCACCGGTCCGTTACCGCCACCGCTTCACCGCCCCCGTCAACACGGGTGTGCCCTCCGGCATCGACCTCGACGGGCGGAACGGCGCGGTGACGACGCCCGGTTCGGACGCGTACGCGCAGGACGCCTTCGGGTACGGCTGGTTCCCGGGTCAGTACGGCATGGCGGTGTACTCGAAGTACCCGATCGACACGCGCGCGGTGCGCACCTTCCAGCGCTTCCTGTGGAAGGACATGCCCGGCCACGTCATGCCGCCGGGCTACTACAGCGCCGAGGCCACGGCGGTCCTCCGGCTGTCGTCCAAGAGCCACTGGGACGTGCCGGTGCGCGTCGGCCACGACACCGTGCACTTCCTGGTGTCGCATCCGACGCCGCCCACCTTCGACGGGCCCGAGGACCGCAACGGCCGCCGCAACCACGACGAGATCCGGCTGTGGGCCGACTACGTCGGCGGCCCGCGGCGCGGCGCCTACCTGTACGACGACCGGGGCGTGCGCGGCGGACTGCGCCCCGGCGCACGGTTCGTGATCGCGGGCGACCTCAACGCCGATCCGTACGACGGCGACAGCTACGACCATGCCGTACGGCAGCTGCTGGACCACCCGGCGGTGCGGCCGCCGGCCACGCCCCCGGCGAGTGCGGGCGGGGTGGAGGCGGCGCGGCTCCAGGGCGGCGCCAACGCCGCGCACGTGGGCGATCCGGCTTACGACACCTCGGACTTCAACGACACCGCGCCCGGCAACCTCCGGGTGGACCACGTCATTCCGTCCCGGGGCCTTGGTCTCGGCGCGAACGGGGTGTTCTGGCCCACCTCGGACGACCCGCTCCACCGGCTCGTCGGCGGCGGGGCGGCGCAGCCGACCTCGGACCACCGGCTGGTGTGGCAGGACGTACACGTCCGGTGACCGTATGCCCTTGCCGAGCCTCCGTCCTCGGTCCACCGTAATCGCATGACCTCCTTCACGCTCCCTCATGAGCTGCACGGCGACGGTCCCCACGAAGTGTTCGCGGTGCACGGCTGGTTCGCCGACCGGTCCGCGTACGCGAGCGTCCTGCCCGACCTGGACCTGACGTCCTTCACCTACGCCGTGGTGGATCTGCGCGGCTACGGCGAGGCGAAGGACGCCGTCGGCGCGTTCACGACGACGGAGGCGGCGCAGGATCTGCTGGAACTGGCCGGCCGGCTCGGCTGGGAGCGCTTCTCGGTGGTGGGGCACTCGATGGGCGGGGCGGTGGCCCAGCGGCTGCTGGCCCTGGCCCCCGGGCGGCTGCGTCGGATCGTCGGGATCTCGCCGGTGCCCGCCTCCGGGCTGCCGCTGCCGGGCGACCAGTGGGAGCTGTTCGCGGACGCGGCGCACCGGCCGGAGAACCGCCGCGCGATCATCGACTTCACCACCGGCGGGCACCGCCCGGCCGCCTGGCTCGACCGCATGGTGGCCCGCTCCCTCGCGGTCAGCGACCAGAAGGCGTTCCGGGCCTGGCTGGACTCCTGGGCCGGGGAGGACTTCCACAGCGAGGTCGAGGGCGCCCGGGTGCCCGCGCTGGCCGTCGCGGGCGGCCTGGACCCGGCGCTGTCGGCCGCGCTGCTGCGGGACACCTGGCAGTGCTGGTATCCCCTCGGCGAGCTGTGGGAGTTGAGCGCCGCGGGCCACTACGCGATGGACGAAACCCCCCTGGAACTCGTCCGCGTGATGGAGGACTTCCTGCGGGCCGACGAGGGCAAGGGCGGACCGGCGTGACCGTCCGCCCGTCCCCGCCGGTCCCCGACGTCTTCGATCCCCGCCAGTACGGGACGTCCGTGCCGTACGACGCCTACCGCGTCCTGCGCGATCACCACCCGGTGGCGTGGCAGGAGGAGCCGGAGGTGCTGGGCTGGCCGGCCGGGCCCGGCTTCTGGGCGGTGACCCGGCACGCGGACGTGGTGCGGGTGCTGAAGGACTCCTCGACGTACTCCTCGTACATCGGCGCCACGCAGATCAGGGACCCCGATCCGGAGGACCTGCCGTTCATCCGGCGCATGATGCTCAATCAGGATCCGCCGCAGCACGGGCGGTTGAGACGGCTGGTGAGCCGGGCGTTCACCCCGGGCCGTCTGGAGCGGTTCACCGTGGTAGCCGAGCGGCGGGCCCGCACGCTGTGGGCGCGGGCGCTGGAGACGGCCCGCGCGGCGGACGGCACCGTGGACCTCGTCGCCGCCGTCACCGACGACTACGCCCTGCTCAATCTCACGGATCTGCTCGGGGTGCCGGAGCGGGACCGCGGCCTGCTGCTGGACTGGACGCGGCGGGTCATCGGCTACCAGGACCCGAACGAGTCCGGCCCCCCGGTGCTGGACCGGTCGGGCCGTCCGGTCAATCCGCGGTCGCCCGCGCTGCTACGGGACATGTTCGCCTACGCGCAGCAGTTGGCGTCCTTCAAGCGGCGCTATCCGGCCGACGACGTGATGACCACGCTCGCGCACGACGCCGAACTCACCCGCGAAGAACTGGAGATGTTCTTCTTCCTGCTCACCGTCGCCGGGAACGACACGGTGCGCAGCGCGGCCCCCGGTGGTCTGCTGACCCTGGCCGAGCACCCGGAGGAGCAGCGGCGGCTGCGCGCGGGCGAGGCCGAACTGGGTCCCGCGATCGACGAGTTGCTGCGCTGGCATCCTCCCGTGCTGAGCTTCAGGCGTACCGCGGGGTGCGACACCGAGCTGGCGGGGCGGCGGATCCGCGCCGGGGACAAGGTGGTCGTCTTCCACGCCTCCGCCAACCGCGACGAACGGGTCTTCCCCGCGCCGGACCGCCTGCACCTGTCCCGTACGCCGAACCCGCACGTGTCCTTCGGTGACGGCCCGCACGTCTGCCTGGGCGCGCACTTCGCCCGGCTGCAACTGCGTGTGCTGCACCGGGAGATGCTGCGGACCGTGCCGGTCCTGCGGCCGGCGGGACCGGCCGGGCGGCTGGTGTCGAACTTCATCAACGGGATCAAATCGCTGCCGGTGCGGGTGGCATGAGGCTCAGGGCGCCGCTTCGGCGGTCTCGTCGGCGCCCCGGGGCTCACCCGCGCACCTGGATCAGCGCGTGCGTCCCGCCGGTGCGCCAGCGCTGTTCCTCGGCGGCGACCAGGGTAGCCTCCGTGCGGGCGTCGAGTCCGGTGATCACGTCGGACTTCAGGGTGCGCAGCGCGGCCACCGGGCCGGGGAAGTAGGCGGTGACGTCGGCGAAGGGGGTGGTGGGCGGCCACCGGTGGTCGCCGACCAGGCGCCGGTAGTTGAGGTCGCCCTTGAGGACGGTGACGGTGGCCCGGGCGAGTTCGGCCCGCAGGTCGTCGGGCATCCGCGCGTACGGCAGCGGCGCGCAGGAGAAGGGGTGGGCGCGGACCGTGAGGCGGCCGTCGGTCAGCGCCGTCCACAGCACCTCGCCGTACGCGGCCGCCGCGCCCTGCGCCGACCGCAGCCGGCGTACGGCGTCCAGGACGTCGGCGGGGGTGGCGTCGGAGACGTAGTAGGGGTACGGCTTGACGTGCAGGACGACCCGTCCGACGCGGCCCCGGTCCAGGAGGTGGGCGATCAGGAGCAGGTCGGGGACGAGTTCGCGGCCCGCGTTGTCGGCGATCAGGCAGAGCAGGGTGTCCGGGCCGGCGGGCGGCAGGAGGGACCACAGGGCTTCGCTGTCGTCGGCGACCAGCGGCGGGGTGTCGGCGGAGGTCTCGCCGTGTGCGGCGGAGAGGCGGAAGCCGAGGTCGGCGCGGTTGCCCCACAGGGAGCCGTGCAGCAGGGCCTGTGCCTGGTCCGCGGCGGACAGCCGGGCGAGATCGTCCAGGGCGGCCAGTTCCGCGTCCGTCTCGGGGGCGTCGAGTTCGGCCAGCTTGGCCGGCCGGAAGGGGTCGATGCCCTGCCAGGGCCCGGGGGTGAAGTGGTCGACGGCGTGCAGGAGTTGGCGGTAGAAGTAGCTCTCCGACCACAGCCACGGCACGTCGAACCAGGGGCGGCCGGCGTACGTGCCCATTCCCCAGGCCCGCCAGCGGTCGCCGTCGTGCGCGTCGGCGGGGAGCGGTTCGATCGTGCCCTTGGTGCAGTTCGCGAGCAGGGCGTCCAGTGCGTCCTGCTGCCCCGGTCCGTACGGGAAGGCCTCGCGCACCTGCCGGATGATGGCGGGGTGGCGGTCGGCGAGGACGCTGTGCGGGAACGAGCCGGGTTCGTTGCCGAGGATGACGGGTGCGGCGGGGGTGTGCGGCATGCGCCTCACCGTATCCCGCAGCTCCCCTCAGACGGTTCTGGCCTCGCGCTCCAGCTGGGTGGCGAGCGTGAGGTAGCGCGCGCGGCGCGGTACCGGGACCAGGCCGCGGATGAGGATGTGCCACATCTCGGCCACCCGGCGGGGCTGGCGTGCCACGGGTTCCAGGGAGCGGCCGACGACCCGGGTGCCGATGAAGAAGCAGACGAAGGAGTGGGCCGCGGCGTCGATGTCGACGTCCGGGTGGACGTCGGACTCCTTGACGGCGCCGAGGAGCTTGCGCGAGGCGAGCTCCAGCCATTCGGTGAAGGGGTGTTGGAGCGGTGACCGCACCGCGACTCCGCCGGTGGCCAGCCGGAGTCCGGCCCGCGGGATCGGGCCCTCGACGGAGAGCCGGGCGACGCCGAACGTGGTGCGCATCAGCGCTTCCAGGCAGGAGTAGCCGCGGGCGTCCATCTCGCTGGCGACCCGGCGCGAGGCCCGGGACTGAAGCTCCATGATCGCCTGCGCGAGGTCCTCCTTGGCCGCGAAGTGGAAGTACAGGGCCCCCTTGGTGACTTGGGCGTGCTCGACGATGTCACTCAGGCTGGTCGATTCGTAGCCATGCCGGTCGAACAGGTCGGCTGCGGCGGTGATGATCGTCGTACGGGTCTGTTCAGCGCGTAACTGCCTCGGCATCGCCTGGATACTCCTGGGGCGGAAAAGAACGGGTCATGCCGTTTGTTTTTTACTCCCCGTACACGATAGCTCACCGGGCGACCGTTCCGACGCGGCACTCGAAGACCGGCGACTCCACCTGCCTTCCCACAACGGTGACTTCGCCGTCGGCCCCCGTCTCCGCCTCCACCCAGGTGGGCAGGTCCAGTTCGGCGTACCGGTGGAAGGAGGCGTGGAACGACACCGGCGTCCGCTCTCCGGCGCAGGCGGCCCCGGCGGCCTGGCGGGCGGCCTCCAGCAGCAGCATGCCGGGGACATGATCGAGGGGGTGGTCGAAGAAAACGGGATGTGCGGTATCGACTCGCAACTGCCAGCGTCCGGGGCGGTCCGGTGGTGCCAGGACGACGTCCGCGGGCAGGGCCCGGTCGACGGCCTCGGGCGGCAGCGCGGGCGGCAGGGGCAGCGCGGAGACGTTGGCGGGGGTGCGTCCGCCGCGCAGCCTGCGGTAGACCGACGGTCCGGTCCAGGAGACGGCGACATGGGCGGTCGCGACCCGCGCCCCGCCCAGCCGTACGTCCGCGTTGTAGCGGATCGCGTGCGGGCGGCCGGCCCGGCGCCGGATGTCGAAGACCGCTATGGCGAGTTCGGGTTCGGCCGGTACGGGGCCGACGGCGAGGTGCTCGGGGCGGGTTCTGAGCCGCAGTTCCTGCAGCACGAACTGGTGGCCCAGCGGCACCTCGTACTCGGTGTGCGCGAGCAGCGCGCCGCACTGGCGGACGGTCTCGGCGACGAGCAGCGGTTCGTGGGCGGACCGGTCCGCGGACACGTGCAGCTGGTGGGCCCTCGGCCACTGCGCGGACACTCCGAACAGATCGGGTCCGGTGCGGCGCCAGCCGGTGAGGAAGGTTTCCGCGACGGCCGCGCGGTGGACCAGTTGGCGGGGCACAGTGGCCGTGAGAGGCTCGGTAGCCGTCGATAACTCGGCGAGCTGCGGCAGTTGAGGCATGTCCCTCCCTGGGGTCCCCCCGACAGCGGTGCGGACGGTGAGGTGCCCGTGCGGTGAGCGCTAGAGTACGAGCCGACCGGTTTGTTTTCAATGAGGCCCAGGTGACTGGGGATCGGCGCCGAACCGGCCCGGCTCGGTTCCGGCCATGCGGTCGACTCGGCGCAGCGGAGGGGCTCTTATGGCGAAGCAGGAGCGCGCCATCAGGACGCGCAGGGCAATCCTGGAAGCCGCGGGGGCGGTCTTCGACGAGCACGGCTACACCTCGACCACCATCGCGATGGTGCTGGAGCGGGCCGCGGTGACCAAAGGTGCCCTGTACTTCCATTTCCAGTCCAAGGAATCCCTCGCCCAGGCGGTGCTGGACGAGCAGCTCGGTCTCGGCGCGGTGCCGCCGCATCCGTGCAAGCTCCAGGAGATCGTCGACATCACCTTCGTCTTCGGGCAGCGCCTGCTGGACAACGCGCTGCTCCAGGGCAGTGTGCGGCTGACCGTGGACCAGTGCGCGCCGCCCGGGATCGATCACTCGGGGCCGTTCCGGCTGTGGGCGGAGCATCTGACCGGACTGATGGAAGAGGCGCAGAAGCAGGGCGAGTTGCTGCCCTCGGTGGAGCCGCGGGACACGGTGGAGCTGGTGGTCGGCGCCTTCGCCGGGATCCAGCTGATGTCCCGGGCGCTGACCGGCCGGGAGGACCTGGCGCACCGGATCTCCGTGCTGTGGTCGCACGTGCTGCCCAGTGTCGCGGTGCCGGGTCTGCTCGTGCGCCTGGACGCCCGGCCCGACCGCGGGGTCCGCGTCCGCGCCTCGATGCCCGAGGCAGAGCGGTGATCCTGCTGACGGGGGCGACCGGCACCGTCGGCCGACTGGTCGCCGCACGGCTGCGCGGCAGGGTGCCGCTGCGCCTGATGGCCCGCCGCCCGGAGCGGCTCGGCGGTCCCGAAGTCGAGGTGGTGGCCGCCGACTTGGCCGACCCGGCGAGTCTGCGTCCCGCCCTGGCCGGCGTACGGGCCGCTCTGCTGGTGACGTCGGACCCGCTGACGCAGGCGCACGACGAGCACTTCCTCGCGTCGGCGCGGGCGGCGGGTGTGGCGCACGTGGTGAAACTGTCGGCACTCGCGGTGACCGACCCGCGGGCGACGGACCTGATCACGACCTGGCAGCGGGAGAACGAGCGGCTCCTGCGCGACTCGGGCTCGGCGTGGACCCTGCTCCGGCCGCGCGCCTTCATGACCAACACCCTCGGCTGGGCCCGATCCGTGCGCGAGGAGGGCGTCGTACGGGGATCGGGCGGGGCGGCGGCCAACGCGACCGTCGATCCGCGGGACATCGCCGAGGTGGCGGCGCGGGTCCTGCTGGACCCCGACGCCCACGCCGGGCGGACGTACGCGCTCACCGGCCCGGCGGCCGTCAGTGCCGTGACGCAGACGCAGATCCTCGGTGAGCTGCTGCAACGGCGGCTCACCTATGTCGAGTTGAGCCCGGATGAGGCGCTGCGCCGACTGCGCGAGCGCTACCCGGGGCCGATCACCGAGGCGCTCGCCGAGAGCGCCGCGCGCGGGCTGGCCGGGGCGAAGGCGCAAGTGGACCCCGCCGTCGGCGAGTTGCTGGGCCGGCCGGCGTCGGACTACCGGACCTGGGCGCGCGACCACCTGGCGGCGTTCCGGGCATGACGGCGGGCCGGCCGATGCCCCATCCGCACCGGCCGGCCCGCCCGCTTTGTTGCACGCGCCTGGCTCAGAAGGTCAGCTTCCAGCTGTTGAGCCTGCCCGTGTCCTGCGTCGCCGTGTCCTGCACGCGCAGCTTCCAGGTGCCGTTGGCGACCTCGCTGGAGGCGTTCACCGTGTAGGTGGCGACCACGTTGTCCGCGGAGTCCGAGGAGCTGGCGGACTTCAGGCGGTACGTCGAACCGTCCGGCGCGACCAGGTCGATCACCAGGTCACCGCGGTAGGTGTGGGTGATGTCCACGCCGACCTGGAGGGCCGAGGAGGCGTTGCCGCTGCGGCCGGAGACGGTGATCGGGGACTCGATCGTGGTGTTGTCCGGGATGGCCACGGACGTGGTGCTGGTGAAGGTGGTGCCCCCCGTGGAGCCGCCCGTACCGCCGGAGCCTCCGCTCACCGCCTGCACCGTCTTGGCCGCGTCCGCCAGACCGGCACCGCAGCCGCCCGAGCAAGTACCGGGCAGAGCACGCGAGTTGGTCTTGATCGCGGACTCGATCTGCGCCGGGGTCAGCCCGGGGTTCACCGACTTCATCAGCGCGGCCAGGCCCGCGATGTGCGGGGCGGCCATGCTGGTGCCCTGGTAGAAGGTGTAGTTCTCGCCGGCCGGGCCCTGGGTGCCGCTGTTCAGCGTGGACAGGATGCCGCCGCTGAGGTTGTTCCGGGTCTCGCCGCCGGGCGCGGCGATGTCGACGACCGAGCCGAAGTTGGAGTAGCTCGAGCGCGAGCCCGCACGGTTGGTCGCGGCCACCGAGATGACGTTGTTGCAGCTGGCCGGCGAGTAGTTGGCCGCGTTGGCGTTGGAGTTGCCCGCCGCGACGACGACCGTGGTGCCGCGGTTCACGGCGGCGTTGATCGCGTTCTGGGTGGCGGTGGTGCACGAACCGGGTCCGCCGAGGCTCATGTTGATGACCTTGGCGACGTTGGCGTTGGCGGGGACGCCGGAGACGGTTCCGCCGGACGCCCAGGTGATGGCGTCGATGATGTCGGAGTCGTAGCCGCCGCACTTGCCAAGGACGCGCAGCGGGGAGACCTTGGCGCCGTACGCGACGCCCGCGACACCCTTGTTGTTGTTGGTGACCGCGGCGATCGTGCCCGCGACGTGGGTGCCGTGCCAGGAGGAGGTGGTGGCCTCCGAGGTGCTGGAGCACTCGCGGCTGGCGGTCCAGTCGCCCGGGTCGGCCGGGTTGCTGTCACGGCCGTTGCCGTCGTTGGAGACCGCGGTGTCGCTGATGAAGTCGTAGCCCGCGACGATGTTGGCACCGAGGTCGGAGTGGGTGACGTAGCCGGTGTCGATGACGGCGACGGTCACCCCGCTGCCGTTGGTGACGTCCCAGGCGCCGGGCACGTTCATGCCCGCGGTGGCCTCGAACAGGTCCCACTGCTTGGTGTACTCGGTGTCGTTGGGGGTCGCCAGCGGCTTGTTCAGGCGGTCCGGTACGACGTAGGCGACCTGCGGGTCGGCCTGGTACTCGGCGATGACGTCGGCGACGTCGGACCGGGTGAGGTCGGTGCCCAGGTCGACGAGGGCGGCACCGGTGCCGAGGCGGCGCTGGAAGCCGAGGCTCTCGCCGACCTCCTTGCCCTTGGCCTCGGCGTCGGCGGAGGCGGCCTTGTTCGACTTCGCCTCGGCGGCACCGGACTTGTAGCCCACGATGAGTCGCTCGGCGACGGCGCCGGGGGCGGCCTCGACGGCGGTCGCGGCGGGGGCGGCTTCCTGGGGAGCGGCGGACTCCTGGGCGACGGCGACGCCGGCGGTCGCGGCCGTGAACAGTGCGGCGGAGACCGCGGCGGCGGATATCAGCTTCCGTCGCACGGAGGGAGAGGTACGCAAGGGCTTGCCTTTCGTGGCCGTGCTCCGGGCAGCGCGGAGCGGCGGTCGATGCGCTTCGTCCTCGAAGCGGAGGGGGGTGAACCGAAAAGCGGTGTGCGATGGCCCGGCCAGGCGGTGGGGGACGACCCGTTCGGGGTTACCGGTGGGTCGGCTGTGCTCGAACGATAGGCAAAGGGAAGGTCATCCGGATACAGGGGAAACCCTCGATCAGGCCGGAAACCAACCCTCTACGTCACACAGTTGACCGTCTCTGCCCGGTTTTGCGCGAGTTACCGGATGGTGAACGCACCGGGGTCGTGGCTCGTACTCCTGGGGAGCAGACCGTTTCCGTACCGGCGGAGGAGACACCCCGCATGCCTCAGACGTCCCCGAGCAACCGCACGCGCGCGTGTCGCGCCGCGGTCGTGGCGGCCCCCTTGCTGCTCGCCGCGTGGGCGGCGTCACCGGCCGTCGCGCACGGCGCGCCGACGGATCCGGTCAGCCGGGTACGCGCTTGCTCCCCCGAGGGCGGGAGCGCCGCCGGGTCGGCGGCGTGCCGGGCGGCCGTCGCCGCGAACGGCGCCCCGTTCACCGCCTGGGACAACCTGCGCATCGCGAACGTAAACGGTCGGGACCGACAGATCGTCCCCGACGGCGAGCTGTGCAGCGGCGGTCTGCCCGCCTACCGGGGCCTGGACCTGGCCCGCGCCGACTGGCCGTCGACGCGCCTGCGGCCGGGTGCGGCGCTGACGATGACGTACGCCTCGACGATCCCGCACACCGGGACGTTCCGGCTCTACCTCACCAAGCCCGGCTATTCCCCGGACCGGCCGCTGACCTGGTCCGATCTGCCGGAGCGGCCGTTCGCGGAGGTACGGGACCCGGCGCTGACGGACGGCGCGTACCGGATCGCGGCGACGCTGCCGTCCGACCGGACGGGACGGCATGTGCTGTACACGGTCTGGCAGAACAGCAGCACGCCGGACACCTATTACTCGTGCTCCGACGTGGTGTTCCCGGCACGTGAGAGCGGGACGGCGGAGCGCAACGGCGGGGCGCCGAGGCAGGCGAGCGACGCACCGACCGCGAGTGCCGGCACGCCGGCGCCTCGCAGCAGCGCGCCGACCCGGCGGGACGACAGCGCGCCGACCCGGCAGGGCGACAGCACCCCGGCCCCGCCGAGCGGCACGCCGTCACCGCAGCGCGACGCACCGGCGCCGGACAGCACCCCGGTGGCGTCGACGGCCGACCGGGGCCCGTCGGCCCCGCTGCTGGCGGGCGGCGCCGCCACGGTGCTGACGCTCACCGGGGGCGCCGCCCTCGCGCTGCGACTGCGACGGCGGTGAACCGGCCGTCTACGGCACTCAGTTGACGTAGACGAGCGCGCCGCCGTCCGTCACCGGGGCGTACTTGGCGGTGAAGAATCCGTTGGCGAAGCAGAGCGAGGAGCCGGAGCTCTTGGTGAACTGCTGGTTGGTGAAGGTGATGCTGTTGTCGGCGTTGCTCGCCGTGCCGGTCAGGCTCGGCGCCTGGTAGACGCAGGTGATGGAGCCCAGCAGGGTGCGCAGCCGGACCGTGGTCTGGATGGTGGAGCCGCTCGCCGGGGTGACGGTGACCGTGCCGTCGGAGGCGACGGTGGTGGTGTAGGGCAGGTTGTCGACCGTGATGCCGCTGACGCCGAGCACGCCGAACACGTTGCTGGTGCAGCCGGTGCTGTCGAAGGTGTGCGCGCCGAGCGACTCGGTGGCGGTGCCCGGCGCGGCCGGGTTGTCGGTGACGGTGGCGGTGAACTGCGACGACGCGCACGAGACACCGCTGGTTCCGGTCGCGCTGGAGTAGAGCGTGGCGGTGGTGCCGGCGGCGAGCGGTGCGGTGAGGACGTCCCCGACGGCGACGGGCGTGCCGTCGGTGCCGCCGGTGGTGAGGACCGGGGCGTCGGCCGCGTGGGCGGGCGCGGTGAACGGCAGCGCGAGGGCGGCGACGGTGCCGACGAGGGTGGCGAGAGTGCGAGTACGCATGCGGGGGCCTCTTCTCCGAAGGGGGGTGGGATGTCAGAGGTGCGGGTACGGCCCGCGCCGTCGCCGGTCTGTGGCGCCTTCTCCGTACGCCACGGACCGGCGACGACAACGCGGCATCCGCGCACGAGCCATGAGGGGAAGCGGTCGTGCGAGTGCCGGGGGGAGATGCGGACAGGGGCCGCGAAAGGGGACGGCCGTCCGGTCCGGCGCCACGGATCCGGGGGCGGTCAGAGAGAGTTGTAGACCTGCGGGGCGGTCAACGTCAAGGAATTGCAAGGGAGTTGGGCCGCACTCACAGTTGACACATATTCAACACCCTTTTCTCACAAGCGTCTTGACCCCTCGCTGTAACCCCGGGTAACTTCCCTGGCTACTGGGGAGTACGAGAAAGCCCTTCCATCGCCGCTTGTCCGCGCCAGGACAACGAGCCCGGATCACCTGGGAGCAGACATGGCAAGCGATTCCAGCACCCAAACCCCCGAAAGACGCGGCCGGGTCCGTGCGCGCCGGGCCGCCGTGATGGCGGTGCCCGCCGCCCTGGCCGCCGCCGGGCTCGCCGTGCTCACCGCCGAGGGCGCGCTCGGGGTGCAGTTCGCCATCTCCGGCATGCCGTTCACGGTCACCGCCACCGAGCTGCGCGGCACCGGCTTCGAGCAGTTCGGCGCCCTGGACAACATGGCACCCGGCAGTCCCAACGAGGGCGACACCGGAGGCCAGGTCCTGGTCGTCACCTCCGTCATCAAGAACGCGACCCTCACCAAGCTGTGCCAGAGCGTCGACCTCGGCGGCACCAACCTGCTCATCACCGCGGGCAGCGGGGCGCAGAAGGTGACCGCGACCGACCTGACCACCGACTCCACCGAGCTGTCGGGCGACGCCGCCTTCGACAACATCGAGATCGGCAACGACGCGAGCACCCTCACCAAGGGCGGGGTGCAGGGGCCGAAGGGCGTGTTCAGCCAGCAGGCCGACACCGTGCACATCGCCAACCTGCGGCAGACCAACTACGCCACCACGGCGGGGGTGTTCAAGCTGCCCGGCCTCAAACTCCGCTTCAGCGAATCGGGTTGCTGATGCTTCGGCAGTCCTTCCGCCGCTGGCGGCACGAACGGCCGTTCTGGGGCGGGCTGCTGCTCGCCCTCGGCGGAGCGGAGATCCTGTTCACCGAGAAGGCGTCGCTGAAGGTCGTCCTGCACATCGGCATGCAGGGCCTGGCCGGCTATCTCCTGCCGGCCCTGATGCTGCTGCTGGGGCTGCTGATCCTCTTCAACCCCGCGCAGCGGCTCTTCTACTCGATCACCGGGGTGCTGCTCTCCCTGGGCACCTGGCTCACCTCGAACCTGGGCGGCTTCCTCCTGGGCCTGCTGCTCGGCGTCATCGGCAGCTGCCTCGCCTTCGGCTGGCTCCCCGACCAGGAGCCACGCCGCGGCCGACGGCAGCGCAGGAGAGAGGCCCGGACCGCAACACCTCTCTTCGCACCACCGGAGGAGGAGCCCGCCTGAACCGGGCTCCTCCTCCGGCCCCGAGCGGGCCGGGCACATTCAACTGCGGTTCGGCAGCGCGCCCCCAAGGGGCGCGGGCAACCGCGCGACCGGCCACGACGAGTCCGCGGACGAACGACGACACATCGGGAACGACGACACGTCGGAGCGGTCGGAGAGCGGAGGCGGGCAGGCCTTCAGGTGCGCGCGTGGCGCGTCCCTGAAGGCCTGCCCGCCCCGTCGGCGATCAGCTCAGGCCGACCGACTTCAGCCAGGCCTTGGCCACGTCGAGCGGGTCCTTGTTCTCCAGCTGCACCTGGGAGTCCAGCTCCAGCAGGGTCTCGGTGTCGAGCTTGGCGGAGACGGCGTTGAGCGCGTCGACGCCTTCCTTGGACAGGCCCGACTTGTAGACGAGCGGGGTCACGTTCGCGTAGCCGAAGAGGTTCTCCGGGTCCTTGAGGACGACGAACTTCTCCTTGGTGATGTTCGGGTCCGTGGTGAAGATGTCCGCGGCCTGCACGGTGTTCTTCGCCAGCGCCGCCGTGGTCAGCGGACCACCCGCGTCGAGCGCCTTGAAGGACTTGAACTCGAGCCCGTAGACGTCCTTCAGGCCCACCAGGCCCTGCTGCCGGGTCTGGAACTCCGGCGAGCCGCCGATGACCAGCTCGGGGGCGATGTCCTTGAGGTCGGCGAGCGTGGACTCGGAGGTGAGGTTGTACTTCTTCGCGGTCTCCGCGTTGATGCTCACGGAGTCCTTGTCCTCGGCAGGCGAGGACTCCAGCAGCGTCAGCTTGGAGTCCAGCTTGGACTTCGCCGCGGCGTTCACCGCGTCGGCCGACTTCTGCGGGGCCTTCGGGTCCAGGTAGGCCAGCAGCGAGCCGTTGTACTCGGGCAGGACCGTGATGGTGCCGTTCTTCAGCAGGCCGTAGGTGGTCTCGCGGCTGCCGATGTTGGGCTTGTAGCTGACCTTGATGCCCTTGGCCTTCAGGGCCTCGCCGTAGATGTCGGCGAGCAGGATGGACTCGGCGAAGTTGTTGGAGCCGACGACGACGGTGTCGCCGCTCGCCTTGTCCTCCGCCAGCGGGTTGTCGGACGTGTCGTCGGAGGAGCCACATCCCGCGAGCAGGGCCGCGGTGGCGGCGAGCACGACGAGGGACCTGCTGCGTGAGGCGGTAGAAGTCACGATTCCCGTTCCGGACTCAGAGGTTGGGGGAGGGAAGTTCTCCAGTTCTCGAACTGATCCAATCCAGCGAGTTCTTGATCAGTCAAGCGAATCCTGGTCACTGATTGGACTCAATGAGTAATCGGTTGTGATCGCGAGTGAACGGATTCGCCTGAAGAGGCGATAGTCTCCCCGCAGTTGACACCAGGTGTCCGATCCCCCGAGGAGGAAAGGTGTCCACGAAAGAGGTGGACGCGTCCACCGCGACACACGACGCCCCTCCTGGCATACGTCGGTTCACCGACCGGTGGCCGTTCAGGCGCAAGCTGAACGTCCTGGTCGGCGTTCCGCTCACGGTGGTCGCCGTGCTGCTCGCGTACCTCATCACCGACCAGCTCGGCCAGTCCTCCTCCGCGGCGGACGCGGCCCGGCTGGTCCGGGCCAGCTCCGAAGTCGCCACGCTGGTGGACCGGGTGGAGGCCGAGCACCAGCAGGCCATCCTGCTCTCCGTGCGCCACGAGGCGGCCCAGGGCGACGCCCGGCCCTCCACCGCCGCCTACGACAAGGCGCAGTCCGCGGTGGACGCCCAGGTCATGAAGGTCCGCGAGACCTTCGGCGACCGGCTGCCGGCCACCGAGGCGCAGGCCCTGAAGGAGATCGGCGCCCTCGGCAGCCTGCGGGACACCATCGAGCAGGGCTACCTCCCCGCCGACAACATCGACCCCGCGTACGCGAGCGCCGCCAAGGGCGTCATCGACGGCCTGGGCCTCGACCGCAACGCGGCCCTCGCGGCCACCTTCACCGGCAACCTGCTGGACTCGCTGCTGCGTGCCGACGCCGCCCACAGCGCCTTCGAGACCGGCGTGTTCTCCGCGGCCACCGGCGACTCCAACGCCCTGATCGAGTTCATCGGCGCGGTCGGCTCCTACGAGGTGTACACCTACCAGGCCGACCGCTTCGCCCGGTTCGCCACCCCCGAGCAGGCCGAGCAACTGCGCGGCATCGAGCACAGTGCCCCGCAGGCCGTCATCGGTCGGCAGTACGCCGAGCTGCAGATCGACCCCAGTTCGCTCCAGGCCGACTCCCCCGCCGAGATCAGGGAGGCCTTCGCGGCGGCCCTGAAGTCGTACCCCGCCTACCGGGAACAGGCGGAGATCCGGCTCGGCATCACCGCCTCCCTGATCGACCAGATCGCCGACCGCGCCGACGAGGCCTCCAGCGAGGCCGCCTGGCGCGCGGGGCTGCTGCTCGGTCTCGCCCTGCTCGGCTTCGCCCTCTGGCTCGCCCTCTCGGTGGCGGTCCGCCGGTCGGTGGTGGGGCCGGTGCAGGCACTGACCGGTGCGGCCCGGGAGGTCGCCGACGTGGCCGACCGCGAGCTGGCCCGGGTGGCCGACGACGACGCCGAGGACGACGGGCCGCCGCGGCTGCGCGAGATGCCGGTCACCGCGCGCGACGAGATCGGCGACCTCGCCGAGGCGTTCAACCGCGTCCAGACCACCGCGGCCGCGCTGCTGGAACGCCAGGTGCTCAGCCGGCGCAACGTCGCGGAGATGTTCGGCAACGTCGGCCGCCGGGTCAGCAACCTGACCACCCGGCAGCTCGCCCTGATCGACGCGGTCGAGCGCGGCGAGACGGACCCGGCCCTGCTCGAACGCCTCTACAGCATCGACCACATCGCGGTCCGCCTGCGCCGCAACGCCGACAGCCTGATGCTGCTGGCCGGCATCCGCGAGTCGGCCCTGGACTCCGGCCCGCTCGCCCTCACCAACGTCGTCCGGGCCGCGCTCGGCCAGATCGAGGGCTTCCAGCGGGTACGGCTGCACGCGCGCTCCGAGGCCGTGGTGGAACCCGACGTCATCGGCGACCTGACGCTGATGGTGGCCGAACTCCTGGAGAACGCGGTGGCGTTCTCCCCCGCGGGCAGCCCGGTCGAGGTGACCGTCGGCAGCGGGGAGGACGACGCCGCGCTGATCGTGATCTCCGATCACGGTCTCGGCATGAGCACCGAGCGGCTCGCCGAGGAGAACGCCCGGCTGATCCGCCGCGAACGCCTCGACGTGGTGCCGACGAAGGTGCTCGGCCTGTTCGTGGTCGGCACGCTGGCCCGCCGCTGGGGCATCGGTGTCGCGCTGACCCGGACTCCGGGCGGCGGCGTGACGGCGGAGATCTCCGTGCCGTCGTCGCTGCTGCGGCCCGCGGACGCGGATGCGCTGACCCAGGGGTCGGCCGCGGCGGACACACCGGCGTCCGGGACCGGGGGCGGTCCGCTGCCGTCGGTCACGGCGGGCGCCGCGAAGGCCGCCGCGCCGACGGAGACCGCCGAGGAGCCCGGCCCGCTCCCTCGCCGGGTTCCCCGGCGCGAGACCGCGGCCGAGCCGTCGGCCCTCGACCACACCCGCGCCGACGACCGGCCGGAACGCCCTTCCGGGACCCATACCGACGTACGCCCGGAATTCCCCTCCGGGACCCACACCGACGAACGGCCGGAACCCCCCTCCGGGACCCACACCGACGAACACCCGGAACCCCCCTCCAGGACCCGCACCGACGACCGCCCGGAACCCCCCTCCGGGACCCACGCCGAAGCCCCGGGCGGCCCCCGCCCCCTCCGGCGCCGCGTCCGCGGGGCCACCCTGCGGACCGCCGAGCGCTCCCCCGCCCGGCCCGCCGCACGCCGCACCGCCCAACCCGCCGACCCGGACGCCGTACGGTCCGCGCTGGAGGACTTCGAGGCCGCCGTGGAGCGCGCGCACCGCGACAGCGCCACCGGCGAGACCCCGATCCCCGAGAACCCCCAGGCCACAACCCCCCGACAGCACGACCAGAACCACCTCCCGGAAGGAGCGGAGCAGTGAGTACGTCGACAGGTGACACCCCGGCCGGATCCACCACCCCGGCCGAACTCAAGGCCGCCGCAGCCGACTTCACCTGGCTCTTGAATCGTTTCGCAACGGAGACGGCGGGCGTCGTCGACGCCATCGCGGTCTCCTCCGACGGGCTGCTCATCGCCGTGTCCGAGCTGCGCGAACACGCCGACTCGGAGCGGCTGGCCGCGATCGTCTCCGGTATCACCAGCCTGGCCGCCGGCGCCTCCGGCAACTACGGACTCGGCGGCCTCAACAAGGTCATCATCGACCTGGAGGGCGGCCACGTCCTGGTCTCCGCGATCGGCAGCGGCGCCGTCCTCGGCGTGGTCACCGACAAGGAGGCCAAGCTGGGCAACATCGCCTACGAGATGACGCTGTTCGCCAACCGTGCCGGTACCGCGCTCAGCCCTCAGCTCGTGCTGGAACTGAAGAACAGCGTCGGCGCCGCGTCGGCCCGCTGACCTGGTCGAGAAGGACGGTACGAACTCCATGGCGGACGGCACTCCACCCCCGGGCGACGACCCGGTCGGCCCCGCTTCCGCCGTACGGCCGTTCCTGGTCACCGCCGGCCGGGTGGCGCCCAGCTCATCCGGCCGGACGATGCCCGTCGAGACCCAGGTGGTGGCCACCGCCGAGGGACTCGACGTGCTGGACCGGCTCTCCTTCGAGCAGCACGACATCGTCGCCGCCTGCCGGCAGCCGCAGTCCATCGCGGAGATCGCGGCCCGGCTGCGACTGCATCTCAACGTGGTCCGTGTCCTCGCCGAGGACCTGCGGGCCGAGGGGCGGCTGACGGTGCACGTGCCGAACTCCGACGTCGTCCACGACTCATCCGTACTGCGAAGAGTGATCGATGGCCTGCGCGCCATCCCCGACTCCCGGGGGGTACTCCGTGACACTGACTGAACCGGCCGCCGCCGTACGACCTCCGCTGCCGGTGAAGATGGTGATCGCGGGCGGGTTCGGCGTGGGCAAGACCACGGCCGTGGGCTCGATCTCCGAGATCGAGCCGCTCACCACGGAGGCCGCGATCACCGAGGTCGCCGCCGGGGTCGACGACCTCACCCACACCCCAGCCAAGACGACGACCACCGTCGCCATGGACTTCGGGTGCCTCACCATCGACCCGACGCTGAAGCTGTATCTGTTCGGTACGCCCGGGCAGGAGCGGTTCGGGTTCATGTGGGACGACATCGTCGAGGGTGCGGTGGGCGGGCTCGTCATCGTGGACACCCGGCGGCTCGACGACTGCTATGCGGCGGTCGACTACTTCGAGCACCGGCAGATCCCGTTCGCGGTGGCCGTGAACGCGTTCGACGGGAAGGTCGAGCACGAGCTGGACGATGTGCGGTGGGCGCTGGACGTGAGTGACGGGGTGCCGGTGGTGGTGTTCGACGCGCGGGAGCGCGGATCGGTACGGGACGCCTTGTTGGTCGTACTGGAGCTGGCCCTGGCCCGCAGCGAGAGCTGAGTGTGAGTGGTTCGCTGCGGGCCCGCGCCGCTCAGAGGACGGAGCTGCTCCTCCGTACGCCCCTCGACACCGTCAGTCTTCCCACCGCCCAGAAGAGTCCCAGCGTCGCCAGCGCCATCGCGGCCACCAGGGTCGCGCCGCCCACCACCTTCTCGTAGTCGCGCTGGTAGAGGCCGTCGACGATGTAGCGGCCCAGGCCGCCGAAGCTGACGTAGGCGGCGATGGTGGCGGTGGAGACGATCTGGATCGCCGCCGAGCGCAGGCCGCTGAGGATGAGGGGCAGGGCGACCGGGAGTTCGACCCGGAAGAGGATCTCCGGCTCGGCCATGCCCATCCCGCGGGCGGCGTCCACCGGGGCGGGGTCGACCGAGCGCATCGCCTCGTAGGTGGTGACGAGGATCGGGGGGATCGCCAGGACCACCAGGGGGATCATCACCGGGGCCATGCCCAGGCCCAGCAGCACGAACATGAGGACCATCAGGCCGAAGCTGGGCAGGGCGCGGCCGGCCGTGGCGATGAGGGCGAGGGTGTTGCCGCCGCGGCCGGTGTGCCCGGTGAGGAGTCCGACCGGGAGGCCGATGGCGGCGGCGATGCCGAGGGCCATCAGGGTGTAGCCGAGGTGCTCGGCGAGGCGGGTGGGGATGCCGTCGTAGCCCTGCCAATGGGCGCTGTCGCCGAAGAAGGCGTCGATGTGGTTGAGCAGGTTCACCGGGCGGCCTCCTTCACCACGAGTGCGGGGGCGCTCCTGCCGGTGCCGCGGGGCATCCAGGGCGTGAGCAGGATCCGTACGAGGATCAGGGCGGCGTCGACGAGGACGGCGAGGACGGCCGTGCCGAGGACCGAGAGCCACACCAGCCGCGGCTGGTTGTAGATCATGCCGCTGTTGAGCAGGTTGCCGAGGGCTCCCTGGTTGCCGATCAGCATGCCGACGCTGACCAGGGAGATGCTCGACACGGAGGCCACCCGCAGCCCGGCGATGATCGCGGGGGCCGCGATGGGCAGTTGCACCTGGAGGTAGCGGCGTACCGGTCCGAAGCCCATGGCGGTGGCGGCGGCCAGCGTCTCCTGCGGCACCGACCGCACGCCGTCCACGATCGCCGGGACCAGCACGACCAGGCTGTAGACGGCCAGCGGGATCATCACCGTGAGTTCGCTCAGGCCGGTGTAGTCGATGAGGACGACGAAGAAGGCGAGCGAGGGGATCGCGTACAGCACGGTCGTCACCCACAGCACCGGCGGGTACAACCAGCGCAGCCGCACGCAGAGTTGGGCGATCGGAAGGGACAGGAGCAGACCGGCCAGCACCGGGATCAGCGCCTCGCGCAGATGCAGGACGATCAGGCCCGGGTAGGTGTTCTGGAGGTCGCTCGGCATGTCGAAGAACTCGCTCATGGCGCGACCTTCTCCGTGTTCTCCGTGTTCTCCGTGTTCTCGGGGTTCTCGGTGTTCTCGGGGTTCTCGGGGTTCTCCGTGTTCTCCGTGCGGGCGCTGTCCGCGTGGGCGCCGCGGATGGCCTCGCCGATGGCCTGCTGCGAGACCACCCCGGCCGCCCGGCCCTCGGCGTCCACGGCGACGGCCCAGCCGGTGGGCGACAGCACGGCACAGTCGAGCGCGGCCCGCAGCGAGTCCGTACCGGGAACGAACGGCCGCCCGTACGCGAGGAGTCGGTCCGCACGGACCTCGCCCGCGGTCAGCTCCCGCGGCTCGGCCCAGCCGAGGGGCTTGCCGTCCAGGTCCGTGACGAGGAGATAGGGGGCGCCGGCCGTGGCGCGGGCGGCGATCTGCTCGGCGGTGGCGTCGATCGCGACGATCGGCGCGGTGAGCAGTTCGAGGTCCGTGGCGGGGAAGAAGGACAGGCGCCGGATGCCGCGGTCGGCGCCGAGGAAGTCCTCCACGAAGGAGTCGGCGGGGTTCGTCAGCAGGTCGGCGGGGGGCGCGAACTGGGCGAGTTTGCCGCCGGTGCGCATCACGGCGACCATCGTGCCGAGCTTGACGGCCTCGTCGATGTCGTGCGTGACGAAGACGATGGTCTTGCCCAGTTCGCCCTGGATGCGCAGGAGTTCGTCCTGCAGCCCCTTGCGGACGACCGGGTCCACGGCGGAGAACGGCTCGTCCATGAGCAGGACCGGCGGATCGGCGGCGAGCGCCCGGGCCACGCCGACGCGCTGCTGCTGGCCGCCGGAGAGCTGGTAGGGGTAGCGCTTGGCGAGGGAGCCGTCGAGGCCGACCCGCTCCATCAGCTCCCGGGCCCGTGCCCGGGACCTCTCCTTGCCCCAGCCGAGCAGGCGGGGCACGGTGGCGATGTTGTCCAGGATCGTGCGGTGCTGGAAGAGCCCGGCGTTCTGGATGACGTAACCCATCGACCTGCGCAGGGTGTTGACGGGTTGCTGCTGGATGTCCTTGCCGTCGAGGAGGATGCTGCCCTCGCTGGGCTCGACCATCCGGTTGATCATGCGCAGGGTGGTCGTCTTGCCGCAGCCCGAGGGGCCGACGAGGACGGTGATGGAGCGATCGGGTATCTCCAGCGACAGCCGGTCGACCGCCACCGTGCCGTCCGGGTATCGCTTGGTGACTGAATCTATCCGTATCAAAACGCCGAATACCCTTCGGGTCTGGCTGAAGTCGCCCACTTCCGGCCGGGATTGAGCGGGCCGTTGCGGGGAGAGTCTAGACCGCCCGTGTTACACGGTCCCGCCGCCCGCCCCGGGGTCTTCCGATGGCGGGTGAGCGGTGGATGAGCGGTGGATGAGCGGTGGATGCGCGGCAGGTGAGTGGCGGACGATCCGTGGATGATCCGGGGCGACGCGACCGGGGTACGGCCGGTTACGGTGGCCTGGTGAACTTCTGGTCGATCTATCAACACGGCTTCGCGCGGATCGCCGCGTGCACCGGCCACGCCACCGTCGCCGACCCGCCCGCCAACGCGGAGGCGGTGCTCCGGCAGGGCCGCCGGTGCGCGGGGGACGGGGTCGCCGTCGCCGTCTTCCCGGAACTGTGCCTGACCGGATACTCGATCGAGGACCTGCTCCTCCAGGACCCGGTGCTCGACGAGGTCGAGGAGGCGCTGGAGACCGTGGTGGCCGGGTCGGCGGAGCTGATGACGGTGCTCGTCGTCGGCGCCCCGCTGCGCTACCGCCACCGGCTCTACAACTGCGCGGTGATCGTGCACCGCGGCCGGATCCTCGGCGTGGTGCCCAAGTCGTACCCGCCGAACTACCGGGAGTTCTACGAGCGGCGGCAGATCGCCGGCGGCGACGAGGAGCGCGGCGGGACGATCCGGCTGGGCGGGCGGGACGTGCCGTTCGGCGTGGACCTGCTGTTCGCCGCCGAGGACGTGCCCGGCCTGGTGCTGCACGCCGAGATCTGCGAGGACATGTGGGTGCCGGTGCCGCCGAGCGCCCCGGCGGCGCTCGCCGGGGCGACGGTGCTGGTGAACCTGTCCGGCAGCCCGATCACGGTCGGCCGGGCCGAGGACCGCAAGCTGCTGTGCCGCTCGGCGTCCTCGCGCTGCATCGCCGCCTATGTGTACGCGGCGGCCGGACTGGGCGAGTCCTCCACCGACCTGTCGTGGGACGGCCAGACCATGATCTACGAGAACGGCGCGCTGCTGGCCGAGACCGAGCGGTTCCCGCTCGACGAGCAGTACGCCGTCGCCGACGTGGACCTCGACCTGCTGCGCCAGGAGCGCATGCGGATGGGTACGTTCGACGACAACCGCCGCACCCACGGCGGGGCCACCGGCGGCTTCCGGCAGGTGGGCTTCCGGCTGGACCCGCCGGCCGCCGACCTGGGGCTGCGGCGCCGGGTCGAGCGGTTCCCGTTCGTGCCGGCCGACGCCGAGCGGCTCGCCCAGGACTGCTACGAGGCGTACAACATCCAGGTGTCGGCGCTCCAGCAGCGGCTGGGGGCGATCGGGAACCCGAAGGTCGTCATCGGGGTGTCCGGGGGTCTGGACTCCACGCACGCGCTGATCGTCGCCGCCCGGGCGATGGACCGGGCGGGCCGGCCGCGCAGCGACATCCTCGCCTTCACCCTGCCCGGCTTCGCCACCAGCGACCACACCAAGAGCAACGCGCACCGGCTGATGGCGGCCCTCGGGGTCACCGCGGCCGAGCTGGACATCTCGCCGACGGCCCGGCTGATGCTGCAGGAGATGGGCCACCCCTTCTCCGCCGGCGAGCCGGTCTACGACATCACCTTCGAGAACGTCCAGGCGGGCCTGCGCACGGACTATCTGTTCCGGCTGGCCAACCAGCGCGGGGGCATCGTGCTCGGCACCGGCGACCTGTCCGAGCTGGCGCTCGGCTGGTGCACGTACGGCGTCGGCGACCAGATGAGCCACTACAACGTCAACGGCGGGGTGCCGAAGACGCTCATCCAGCACCTCATCCGGTGGGTCATCAGCAGCGGGCAGTTCGGGGACGACGCGGGCAAGACCCTCGCCGCGATCCTCGACACCGAGATCAGCCCCGAGCTGGTGCCGGGCGAGGAGCTGCAGTCCACCGAGTCCCGGATCGGCCCGTACGCGCTGCACGACTTCACGCTCTTCCACGTGCTGCGCTACGGCTTCCGGCCCTCGAAGATCGCCTTCCTGGCCTGGCACGCCTGGCACGACCCGGAGGCGGGCGCCTGGCCGCCGAACTTCCCCGAGTCCGAGCGCACGGCCTACGACCTGCCCGAGATCCGGCGCTGGCTGGAGGAGTTCTGCCGCCGCTTCTTCGCCTTCGCCCAGTTCAAGCGCTCCGCCATGCCCAACGGGCCCAAGGTCTCGGCCGGCGGCTCCCTCTCCCCCCGCGGCGACTGGCGCGCCCCCTCCGACGGCAACGCCCGAGCCTGGCTGCGCGACCTCGCCCGATGGGACGACTCGGGGAACGCCACGGGGTGACCGGGGCGCCGGGGGAATCGACTTCCGGTGCCCTCTGGCGGGGGCGGGGAAGCCGCGCTGGTCGGCTGCCGGTGCCCCCACTCCCCACTCCCCCCTCCCCGATGGGTCGACTCCCGCGCCGCCGCAGGGTGACCGGGCCGCCAGGGAAGTCGGCTTCCCACCCCCGGCACCGGATCGGCACGCCGGGGGAATCGGCTTTCGGGCACCCCCGGTGGGGCGATTCCGGCGCCGCGCGGTGACGAGTGCGTCGCCGACGTCGGCTCCGTCCCGCAAGGTGGAGCCATGGAGTTCGACGTGTGGGAGGCGGGGCCCGCCTACGAGCGGTACATGGGCCGGTGGAGCCGACGCGTGGCCGAGCGGTTCACGGCCCTGGCCGGGCACGCGGAAGGAATGCGCTGGCTGGACGTGGGCTGCGGGACCGGGGCGTTGACGGCGGTCGTGGCGGCCCGTTGCCGGCCCCGGCTGGTGTTGGGCTGCGACCGGTCGGCCGGGTTCGTGGAAACGGCCCGGGCCACGGCCCGCGGCCCGGTGTCGTTCGTCGTGGCGGACGCGACCGCGCTGCCCGTCGCGGACGGCGTGTGCGACGCGGCCGTCAGCGGGCTGGCCCTCAACTTCCTGCCCGAGCCGGCCGCCGGTGTCGCCGAGATGGCCCGGGCGGTCCGGCCCGGCGGGCTGGTCGCCGCCTACGTCTGGGACTACGCCGAGGGCATGGGCCTGCTGCGCCACTTCTGGGACGCGGCCACCACGGCGGATCCGGCGGCCGCCGAGCTGGACGAAGGCCGCCGCTTCCCGCTCTGCCGCCCGGACCCACTGCACGCGCTGTGGTCGGAGGCGGACCTGCACGAGGTGCGGGTCACCCCGGTCGTCGTCCCGATGGTCTTCGCCGACCTGTCCGACCTGTGGTCCCCGTTCCTGGGGGGCCAGGGACCGGCCCCGGCCTACGTCGCCTCCCTCCCCCCGAGCACCCGCGACCGGCTGCGCGACGCCCTCGACACGTCCGTCCCGAAACAGCCGGACGGCACGATCACTCTGACGGCCAGAGCATGGGCGGTGAGCGGGACCAGACCACGCTGAGGCCACGGGGCCGGGCCGCACCGAGGACCCAGGCGGCGAGCCACGCGCACGCCCCTGGACGCCGGGCCGAGCCGCGCACCCGGGAGCGGACCGCCCGACACCAAGGCGGCCGGGCCCACGGAAAGCCCGGGCCGTGGGCCATGCCGACACCCTCGGGACGCCGGGCCGGACCGCAGCCCTCGGAAGCGGGCCGGACGGGACCCGAGCCGCCGGGCCGAGCCACGCACCCGCGAGAGGGCCGCGCTGACAGCAGGAGCCGGGCCCGGTAGCGACTCAGGCGGCCGGGCCCGGGGGCAGCCCAGGCGGCCGGGCCCGGGGGCGGCTCAGGCGGCCGTACGGTTGGCCGCTACCGGCAAGCCTGCCGTGCGGAACACTCGGCGGCTCGCGTCGATGGCGAAGACCTCGCAGCCCGGGCGGGTGGCGGCCCACTCGATGCCCTCGGTGCCCATGGCGAAGGCCGCCGTGGCCGTGGTGTCGGCCTCGGTGAGGGAGTCGGCGGCGACGGTGAGGCTGAGGAGGCCGGCGGCGGGGGCGCCGGTGCGGCCGTCGAGGATGTGGGCGCCGCGCTCGTAAAGGGCGGAGGTCGCGACCGCGCCGTCGGTGATCTCCAGGACGGTGCACAGCTTGTCGGCCTGCTCGGGGTGGCGTACGCCCACCCGCCAGGGTCCGCCGGCGGCGACCACGTCACCGCCGGCGTTGAGGCAGAAGCTGCGTGCCCCGGCCGCCGTCAGCAGCTCCGCCGCCCGCTGCACCGACCAGCCCTTGACCACCGCGCAGGGGTCCAGGCCCCGCCCGGGCAGGCGTACGTCGAAGGCGCCGCCGGTGGCGACCCGGTACTCCTCGCACAGGTCGAGGATCTCGGCGAGGTCGGCGCTGACCTCGCCGAGGCCGATCTCGCCCCGGTCAAGCCGGGAGACCTCGCTGTCCGGCTTGAAGGGGCTGAACCGCGCGTCGACCTCGCGCAGCCACGCGAAGACGGCGTCCGCCGCCTCGTCGGGGAGGTGCTCGTCGGTCCGCAGCGAGACCGGGAACCCCATGACGTGCTCGACGCGCCGCACCTTCAGGCACCCCTCGCGTCAAGAGCGGCCTGGAGGGACTCCCGGTAGCCGTCACTGGTGATCGTCGCGCCCGACACCGTGTCGATGTCCGCTCCCTGCGCCTGGAGCGTCTCCTCGATCAGCTTCGGCACGGCGGCCGTCGTCTGAGGATGGTTCGGCTGCTGGAGCATCCGCACGGAGGCGATGCGATCGCCCTCGAACGTCACCTCCACCTGCACCGGACCCTTCTCGGTGTTCACCGTGGGTCCGGCCACCACCTCGGAGGTCGTTGCAGCGGACGCCGACGCCTCCTGTTCGTCGAGAGCGGCCTGGAGGGACTCCTTGTAGCCCCCGCTCGTGATCGTCGCACCGGACACCGTGTCGATGTCCGCGCTCTGCGCCTGGAGCGTCTCCTCGATCAGCTTCGGCACGGCGGCCGTCGTCTGAGGATGGTTCGGCTGCTGGAGCATCCGCACGGAGGCGATGCGATCGCCCTCGAACGTCACCTCCACCTGCACCGGACCCTTCTCGGTGTTCACCACCGAGCCCTCGACGACCAGGGCGGAACTGCCCGAGGAGGACGCGGCGGGCGCCGGGGCGGCTGCCTCCGTCGTCGACGCCGGCTGCGTCGACGGCTCGTAGCGCCACAGCGGGACCAGACCGACGGCGGTCAGGACCAGGACGGGTATGGCTCGCTTCACGGTGTTCCTCTCATCCCGCCAGGCTGAAACGTTCGAAGTGGATCTGCGGCCGCGGCACGTCCAGCTCGCGCAGGCTGCCCAGCACCGCGTTCATCATCGGGGGCGGCCCGCACAGGAAGACGTCCCGGTCGGCGATGTCCGGCACGAGCCGCAGCAGCTCGGCCGGGGCCAGCCTGTCCGGCTGGACCGGGCCGGTGACCAGGTGGAGTTCCGCGCCCTTGGCGACGGCCAGGTCGCGCAGTTCGTCGTAGAGGACCGCGTCCCGGTCGGTGGCCACCCGGTAGATGACCACGGCATGGCCGTCCAGCTCCTCCAGCAGCGCCCGGATGGGGGTGACGCCGACGCCGCCGGCGATGAGCACCGACTCCGGGCGGGTGCGGTGCAGGGCGGTGAAGGCGCCGTAGGGGCCCTCGGCGAAGACGCGGGTGCCGACCTTCAGGTGGCGCAGGGCGGCGCTGCCGTCGCCGGCCGCCTTGGCGGTGAGGCGGAGGCCGCGGCCGTCGGGGGCGGCCGACAGGGAGAAGGGGTTCGCCTGCCACCAGCGGTCCTTGGTCAGGAACCGCCACAGGAAGAACTGTCCGGCCCGGGCCGGGAGGCGGTCCAGGTCGCGGCCGGTGATGTGGATCGACACGACGTTGTCGGACTCGGGGACGACGGCCGACACGCGCAGCTGGTGGCGCCAGTTCCGCCACAGCGGCAGCACGAGGCGGCCCACGAGCACCGAGCCGAGGGCGACGCCCCACAGGCCGTACCAGTACGCCGTGGCGGCCGGGGAGGAGGTGAAGGTCGTACCGACCGCGACCTGGTGCGTGAAGGCGAGCAGCACGGCGAGGTAGGTGTACAGGTGGATGAAGTGCCAGGTCTCGTACGCGAGTCTGCGGCGGGCGTAGCGCCCGGAGACCGCGCCGACCACCAGGATGATCACCAGTGCGGCGACCGCGCGCAGCACGCCCTCGACGGTCTCGGCGAGGTCGACCAGCTGGTTGACCGGGTCCAGGCCGGAGGAGTCGGCGTAGCCGAAGACGAGGAAGACGGCGTGCGCGAGCAGCGTCCACAGGATGCCGAAGCCGGTCCAGCGGTGCCAGGAGGTCAGCCGGTCCATGCCGATCCGGCGGTCCAGCCACGGCAGGCGGGCCACGAGCAACAGTTGGAACGCCATGAACAGCGCGCCGTAGAGCCCGGCGAGGCGGCCGAGGACGATCAGCGTGTTGGAGGCGCCGAAGCCTGCGTCGACGAAGAAGTAGGTCACCACGGCCGCGTTCGCGGCCAGCACGGTGTACAGGCCGGTGCGGGCCACCACCCTGGGGCGTATCGCCGCAGGGGTCGCTGGGGGTGATTGGACGGTCGTCACGGGCGGCAGCTCCTCATGGGGGTCGGGGCCGGGGTACCGAGCTTGTCCGCAGAATCCTGTCGATCACCTGTCGTACGTCTTTCAAGTGGTTATCGATGTGACCGGGAGGGACGGCCGGACTGGGGCGCGGGGTGCCCGGTGACGCACTATGTGCGGGTGGAGAAAGTACGACTTCTGGTCGTGGACGACGACCCGCCGATCGCCGACCTCGTGGCGACGGTCGCCCGGTACGAGGGCTGGGAGGCGGTGACCGCGAACTCCGGCGAGGAGGCGCTGCGGCTGGCCGCCGAGTTCCACCCGGACATCGTCGTGCTCGACCTGATGCTGCCGGACGTGGACGGCTTCGGCGTGCTCGACCGGCTGCGCCGCTCCGGGACGATGGTGCCGGTGGTGTTCCTGACCGCGCGCGACGGCGTGGCCGACCGCGTGGCGGGGCTGACCCGGGGCGGTGACGACTACCTGGTCAAGCCGTTCGCGGTGGAGGAGCTGATGGCCCGGCTGCGGACCGTGCTGCGGCGCAGCGCCGGGCCGGGCTTCCAGCGCTCGGTGCTGCGCGTGGGCGACCTGACGATGGACGAGGACACCCGCGAGGTGCGGCGCGGCGAGAAGCTGCTCACGCTGACGCCCACCGAGTACGAGGTGCTGCGCTACCTGATGCGCAAGTCGCCGACCGTGCAGACCAAGGCGCAGATCCTGGACCACGTGTGGGAGTACGGCTTCGGCGGCCGCTCCAACGTCGTCGAGCTGGTCGTCAGCCGGCTGCGCCGCAAGCTGGACGACACCGGTGCGCCGATGATCCACACCGTGCGGGGCTTCGGGTACGTCATCCGGCAGGCC
The DNA here is from genome assembly GCF_014596915.1 of Streptomyces sp. TRM68416. Lineage (GTDB taxonomy): Bacteria > Actinomycetota > Actinomycetes > Streptomycetales > Streptomycetaceae > Streptomyces. The sequence continues at coordinate 297,275 of NZ_JACVWU010000003.1, read as the reverse complement.
GCGGAGTGATCCGGCGGCTGCGGCGGGCGTACGGCAGGCTGCGTCTGGGCACCCGGCTCGCGCTGGGTCTTGGCGCGCTGTCCCTGGTGGTGTTCGCGGTCGTCGGCACGGCGCTGACGACGTTCATGCGGGACTATCTGTCGGCGCAGCTCGACACCCAGTTGGCGCAGGCCCAGGTCGCCCAGGCGAAGAGCATCGCGGACTACGGCACGCTGTCGGGCAAGAAGTACTGGCGCTGGTACTACGCCGTGTACGACGTCGAGGACGGCACCCCCCAGCTGCGCAAGCCGGAGGTGGCGACCGACCTGCCGAAGGACGTCGACGAGTTCACGGCCGTGGCGCGGGCGCAGACCTCGTCCAGCAAGGAAGTGCTGCGCACCGGGCATCTGCGGGGCGAGGGCGACTACCGGCTGCGCGCCTGCGAGGTGGAGCCGGGGCTGATCCTGGTCAGCGCCGCGCCGATGGACGAGATCGACGACACCGTGGGGCAGCTGGTCACGGTCCAGGCGGTCACCTTCGGTCTGGCGCTGCTGGCCCTGGTGGTGAGCGGGCGGTCGCTGCTGCGGCGCGGTCTGAAGCCGCTGAGCGACATGGCGCACACGGCCCGCGGGATCACCTCGCACGACCTGACGGACTCGGCGCGGCTGCCGGTGCGGCACGACGGGCGGGGCGGCGGGCCCGAGGTCGAGGAGTTGCGGACGGCGTTCAACACGATGCTGGAGCACATCGACGAGTCCCTCGCCGTGCGCGCGGAGGCCGAGCAGCGGCTGCGGCGCTTCGTCGCGGACGCCTCGCACGAGCTGCGCACACCGCTGATGTCGGTACGGGGCTATGCGGACCTCTTCCAGTACGCGGCCGCCAACGCCCCCGAGGAGCGGGACAAGCATCTGACGCGGCTGCGCGCGGAGGCGGCGCGGATGGGGTTCCTGCTGGACGACCTGCTGCTGCTCGCCCGGCTGGACGCGGCGGAGGTGGAGACGCCGCTGCGGCCGCGCGAGGCCGACCTGGTGGAGCTGGTCCAGGAGGCCGCCGACGCCTTCCGCGCCAGTCACGCGGACCATCCGCTGACGGTGGAGCCGGGCCCGGCGGCCCTGCGCATGCGCCTGGACCCGCAGCGCGTCCGTCAGGTCCTGGACAACCTCCTCACCAACGCGGCCGTGCACACCCCGGCCGGTACGGCGGTCTCCGTCGCGGTGTCGGCCGCGCACGGCGTGGCGCGCGTCCGCGTCCGCGACGCCGGGCCCGGCATCCCGCCCGGCGACCGCGAACGCGTCTTCGACCGCTTCTACCGCGTCGACAAAGCCCGCAGCCGCGACCGCGGCGGCAGCGGCCTCGGCCTGGCCGTCGCGAACTCCCTCATCCGCGCCCACGGCGGCACGATCGAGCTGCGCAGTGAGCCGGGCAAAACGGTGTTCACGGTGTCGCTGCCACTGGACACCGCACTCTGAGACCCCGACCGCCGCCCCCACGAAGCACGGGCACGGGCACGGGGACGGGGACGGGGACGGGGACGTCAACGATCCGGCGTGCGCCGGGCGACGGGGCGCGGGCGGGGTGCGTGCCGGGCGACGGGGCGTGGACGCGGCAGGGCGCGGGTGGGGTGCGGGCGCGGCCCAGGCACGGCGCGGGCGGGGTGCGGGCAGGGCGGACGCGGGCAAAGACACAGGTGCGCGGGCAAGGCACGGTGCGGCGCGGACACGGCGCGTGCCGGGCGACCGGGCGCGGACGGGGTGCGGGCACGGCACGTGCCGGGCGACCGGGCGCGGACGGGGTGCAGGCACGGCCCAGGCGAGGCACCGACGCGGTGCGGGCAGCGCGGGCGCGGGCAAGGGCACAGGTGCGGGCAAGGCACGGGTGCGGCGCGGACACGGCACGTGCCGGGCGACCGGGCGCGGACGGGGTGCAGGCACGGCCCAGGCGAGGCACCGACGCGGTGCGGGCAGCGCGGGTGCGGGTGTGGCGCGGGTCGGGTGTGCAGGTGGCGCTGAGTCTTACGGAGCCGTGACGTGCCGGGCGTGGTCCGGTCCCGGGGGCGGCGCCCGTGCCTAGCGTGGGCGTATGCGTGTACTGGTCACCGGCGGTGCCGGGTTCATCGGGTCCCATGTCGTCGAGGCGCTCGGGAAGCGCGGGCACGAGGCCGTGGTCTACGACGTGCGCGCCGACCCGGCGTCCGACGTGCGGGACCCGGACGCCGTACGCCGTGCTCTCGTCGGCGTGGACGCGGTGTGTCATCAGGCGGCGATGGTGGGTCTGGGGACCGGCTTCGCCGACGCGGCGGAGTACGTGTCGCGCAACGACCTGGGAACCGCCGTGCTGCTCACCGCGATGGCCGAGGCGGGGGTGGGGCGGCTCGTGCTGGCGGGTTCGATGGTGGTGTACGGGGAGGGCCGGTACACGTGCGGGCGGCACGGCGTCGTACGTCCCGGTCCGCGGGCCGTGGCCGATCTGGACGCCGGCCGGTTCGAGCCGCGCTGCCCGGAGTGCGGCGCGGAGCTGTCGCCGGGGCTGGTCGGCGAGGACGCGCCGGCCGATCCCCGGAACGTGTACGCGACGACGAAGCTCGCCCAGGAGCACCTGGCGGCGGCGTGGGCACGGGTGACGGGCGCGGCGGCGGTGTCGCTGCGCTACCACAACGTGTACGGGCCGGGCATGCCCCGCGACACCCCGTACGCCGGTGTCGCCTCCTTCTTCCGCTCGGCGCTCGCCCGTGGCGAGGCCCCGCGCGTGTTCGAGGACGGCGGCCAGCGGCGGGACTTCGTGCACGTGCGGGACGTCGCCTCCGCCAACGTGGCCGCGCTGGAGGCGAGTTCGCCCTCGGGGACGCTCGTCGCCTACAACACCGGCAGCGGCACCCCGCACACGGTCGGCGAGATGGCCCACGCCCTCGCGGCGGCGCACGGCGGCCCGGAGCCGGTGGTGACCGGCGAGTACCGCCTCGGCGACGTACGCCACATCACCGCCGACTCCGCCCGCCTGCGCGCCGAGTTGGGCTGGAAGCCCGAGGTGGACTTCGAGGAGGGGATGCGCGAGTTCGCCCGGTCCGAGTGAGGGGGCCTGTGCCCACTCCCCGGCCGGACGACGCGCGGCCACGGGATCCCACGCGCGAGCCTGACGAATCCCGCCGCACGGTCACGGACAAGGCCCCCGCACGCCCGGCAGGACCGCCCCACGGACGGGACCGGCAACCCGGGCCGGGCCCTCCCGCGAGCGAAGCCGAGCGCGGGAGGGAGCCAGGCCGGGGAGACGGCACCGGTGCTGGGGGCGGGCGTCGGGGGCTGTGGGATCAGGCGTCGGCCGTCGGCAGGGTCACCTCGAAGCGGCAGCCGCCGGGGATGTTGCGGACGGTGGCGCTGCCGTGGTGGGCCTCGACGATGCCGCGGACGATCGCGAGGCCGAGGCCCGCGCCCGCCGGCGGGGTACGGGCGTGGCTGCCCCGCCAGCCGGTGTCGAAGACGCGCGGCAGGTCGTCCTCGGGGATGCCGCCGCAGCCGTCGGTCACCGACACCACGACACCGTCGGCGGAGCGTTCGGCGGCCACCGCGACCGTGCCGTCGGCCGGGGTCCGGCGGATGGCGTTGACCAGCAGGTTGCCGAGGACCCGGCTCATCTCCCGGCTGTCCACCTCGACCGGCACCGGCTCCACGCCGTTCCCGACGAGCCGCACCCCGTGCTCGCGGGCCAGCGGGTCCGCCCCCGCGAGGGCGTCGCCGACGAGGTCGTACAGCGAGACCCGGCTCGGGCTCAGCGCCAGCGCGCCCGCGTGGATGCGGGAGAGTTCGAAGAGGTCGCCGACCATGCCGTTGAGGCGCTCGACCTCCATGCGGATCTGCTTCAGATAGCGCTCGGGGTCGGCCGCCACCCCGTCCTCCAGCGCCTCCGCCATCGCCCGCAGTCCGGCCAGCGGGGTGCGCAGGTCGTGGGAGATCCAGGCGACCAGTTCGCGGCGCGAGGACTCAAGGGCCCGCTCGCGTTCCCGGGACTCGGCGAGCTTGGCGCTGGTGGCCTCCAGCTCACGGCTCAGGGCGGAGAGTTCGGCGGTGGCGGGGCCGTCCGGCGAGGTGAAGTCGCCGCCGTCGCCGAAGGAGCGCGCGGCGAGCGCGAGCGCCCGGCTGCGGGCCGCGACCCAGCGGCCCAGCAGCAGTGCGGTGGCCAGGGAGACGACGGCCGCCATCGCCACGACGGTCGTGACGACGGTCAGGTCGTGCCCGGACAGGAACATCGCCTGCGCGACCGCGAGGGTGCCGGCGAGCATCGCGGTGACGGCGACGCCGACGACCACGGCGAGGTGCGCGATGAGCGACCGCCGCCGGATCAGCCGCAGCACGAACGCGCCGAGCAGTCCCGCCGCGGCGGCGCCGACGAAGGCGAACAGGGCGATGAGGAGGGTGTCGCGCACGGTCAGGCCCCTTCGGCCGAGGCGTCGAAGCGGTAGCCGACGCCCCACACGGTCTGGATCAGCCTGGGGCGGGCCGGGTCGTCCTCGACCTTGCCGCGCAGCCGGCGCACATGGACGGTGACCGTGGACAGGTCACCGAAGTCCCAGCCCCACACCTCGCGCATCAGGTCCTCCCGGCTGAACACCCGGCCGGGGTGTCGCACGAGGAAGGTGAGCAGGTCGAACTCACGGATGGTGAGGGCGAGTTCGGTGCCCTGCTTGACCGCGCGGCGGGCCGCCGGGTCGACCGAGAGGCCGGCGGCGTGCAGGACCGGCGAGGGCGGCTGCTGCGCCGGGCGGGCGCGGCGCAGCACGGACTCCACGCGCAGGACGAGCTCGCGCGGGCTGAAGGGTTTGGTGACGTAGTCGTCGGCGCCCACCTCCAGGCCGAGGATCCGGTCGTCCTCGTCGCCGCGCGCGGTGAGCATGATGACCGGCACGGGCCCGCGCCCGCGCATCCGGCGGCACACCTCCAGGCCGTCCATGCCGGGCAGCATCAGGTCCAGGACGACGAGGTCCGGCCAGTGCGCGGCCGCCCGGGCGAGGGCGTCGGGTCCGTCGCCGGCGCGGTCCACCACGTATCCGGCCCGGTCGAGGTACCCGGAGACCACTTCGGCGACGGTGGGATCGTCGTCGACGACGAGGACCCGGGCCCCGGTCCGCGGGTGCGGCTGCTGTTCCATGCCGCAAGCCTCCCACCGCGTGCGCGGATGTGCGCCCGCCCCCTCCCGACGTCCGTGTTTCGTAAGGAGCCAACTTCTGATATGTCCGCTTTGCGCTCGTAGGGTGAAGGTGTGACGACCTCATCCCCAAGCTCTGCCGCAGGAGAACCGGGCCCGGCTCCGGTCGACGTCGTACTCCCCTGTCTCGACGAGGTCGAGGCGCTGCCGTGGGTGCTGGAACGCGTTCCGCCGGGCTGGCGCGCCCTCGTCGTCGACAACGGCTCGACCGACGGCTCCGCCGACCTCGCCCGCCGGCTCGGCGCGACCGTCGTGCGCGAGGAGCGGCGCGGTTTCGGCGCCGCCTGCGCCGCGGGGCTGACCGCGGCCACGGCCGACGTGGTCTGCTTCTGCGACTGCGACGCCTCCCTCGACCCGCGCGACCTGATCCCGTTCGTGGACCGGGTACGGGCCGGGCAGGCGGACCTGGTGCTCGGCCGGCGCCGCCCGCAGGGCCGGGGCGCCTGGCCCGCGCACGCCCGCGCCGGCAACCTCGCGCTCGCCCGTCTGCTGCGCCGCCGCACCGGTCTGCGCCTGCACGACCTCGGCCCCCTGCGCGCCGCCCGCCGCGAGCCGCTGCTCGCCCTCGGCCTCACCGACCGGCGCAGCGGCTATCCGCTGCAGATGGTCGTCCGGGCCGCCGACGCGGGCTGGCGGATCGACGAGTACGACGTCCCCTACCGCCCCCGCTCCGGGGCCTCCAAGGTGACCGGCACCTGGCGCGGCACCTGGCAGGCGGTGCGGGACATGAGCCGGGTGCTGGCCGAGCGGGAGGTGTCGTCCGTATGACGACTCTCCTCGTCATCGCCAAGGAGCCTCGCCCGGGCCGCGTGAAGACCCGGCTGACCCCGCCGTTCACCCCCGAGGAGGCCGCCGCGCTGGCCGAGGCCTCGCTCGCGGACACGCTGGGCGTCGTGGCCCGCACGCCCGCCCGGCGCCGTGTGCTCGTGCTGGACGGTTCGCCGGGCCCGTGGCTGCCGCCCGGCTTCGAGGTCGTACCCCAGTGCGCGGGCGGCCTCGACGAACGGCTCGCCACCGCGTTCGCGGGGTGCGCGGGCCCGACGCTCCTCATCGGCATGGACACCCCGCAGGTGACACCGGACCTGCTCTCCGTCGACTTCACCGACTGCGACGCGTACTTCGGCCCGGCGGCGGACGGCGGCTTCTGGGCGCTGGGCCTGTCCCGGCCGGACCCGTCGCGGCTGCGGGGCGTACCGATGTCGACCCCGCACACGGGAGCCCACCAGCGGGCCCGGCTCGCGGATCTGCGGGTACGGGACCTGCCGGTGCTGCGGGACGTGGACACGGCGGACGATGCCAGGGCGGTGGCGGAAGCGGCCCCGCACGGCCGCTTCGCGGCGCTGCTGGGGCGGCTGACGGCGGTGGGGCGCCCATGAGCACCGTTCCCAGGGCACGGGTGCCGGGCCGCGCCGCCCACCCCCACGGATCCGACCCCGACGTCGCGCACCGCACCTGGTCCGCCGACCCCTACTCCGACGCCCTGCGCGCCGAACGCGGCCCCCTCTACCTCCGCAGGTCGGACGGCTGGCTGCTGCCGCTGGACGTGGAGCGCTGGTGCGCGGAGGCCGACGCCGCCGACCTGGAGGTGCTGCGCCGCTGCGAGGGGCCCGTGCTGGACGTCGGCTGCGGGCCGGGGCGGCTCGTCGCGGCGCTCGGCGCGCAGGGCCGCCCGGTCCTCGGGATCGACGTGAGCGAGGCGGCCGTGGCCCGCACGGTGCGGGCCGGAGGGCAGGCGTTGCGGCGTTCCGTCTTCGAACCGCTTCCCGGTGAGGGCCGTTGGGGCACCGCCCTGCTCATCGACGGCAACGTGGGCATCGGCGGCGACCCCCGGGCCCTGCTCGACCGGATGGCCCAACTCCTCTCCCCCGGCGGTCTGTTGATCGTCGAGACGGTCCCGGACCTGGACCTCGACGAGCGCGTCCTCGTGCACGTCGCCGACGCCCGCGGCGCCGCCGGCATGCCCTTCCCCTGGGCCAGGCTCGGCACCCCGGCCTTACTGCGCCACGCCCGGCAGGCCGGGTGGCGCGCCGCGGATCAGTGGACGGTGGGCGGCCGCTCCTTCGCCGCCCTGCGCAGCCGCGGCCGCAGCCGCAGCACGAACAGCACCGCCGAGCCCCCGAACAGCAGGGCCGACAGCAGCAGCCAGCGCGGCAGGAAGCCGTCCGCGGACAGGCCGGTGGACGAGGCGTAGCGGTCCGCCACCCGCCCACTGATCAGCGGGAACCACACCAGCAGGAGCAGCGCGGAGAGCGCGGCGGGCACCCGCACGTACATCACCCACTCCCGGCGCCGGGCCGCGGGCCGTACGAGGAAGCGGTCCGCGGCCGCGTACAGCGGCAGCAGTACCAGGTCGTGGACGACCGCCGCGCCCACGAACCACATCGCGATCCCGAACCAGTCCCCGTCCAGCAGTCGCACTCCCGCGTATCCGGCGAGCGCGAACGAGCAGGCGAGCAGCAGGAGTTGCAGCGGGCTGCCGACGACGAGGCGGGGGCGGCGCATCACAGGTCTCCGAACGTCATGCGGGCCACCCACTTGGTGTTGAGCACACCGGGCGCCGCGGGCACGATGACCCGGGCCGGGTGGCCGTGGTCGGGGGTCAGGTCCTCGCCGTTGACGAACAGAGCGAGCAGGGAGCGTTCGTCGGCGACCTGGTTGGCCCGCAGCGCGGCCCGGCGGAAGGCGCCACGCCGTTGCAGCGACTCCACGAGGACGTCCGGCGGATCGTCGTAGCCCACGAGCGCGGCGAGGTCCCGCAGCCGCACCCCGCGCCACCACTGGTCGGAGGTCGACCAGCCCTCGACGCAGGCGATGGGCAACGCGGCGCTGTGCAGGGGCAGTCGGAGCAGGTCGGCGCGGCTGAGCCGCACGGTGCCGGAGCGGCCGACCACGGTGAGCCGCCAGGTGTCGTCGGCGGTCTCGGCCGCGTCGATCCCGGCCCGCTCGGCCGTCTTGTTGATCTGGAAGGCGCCGGGCCCGCTGCCCGGTTCGGCGCCGCCGTGCGGGGCGAGGAGCGCGGTGCGGCGCAGCGGCCCGTCGAAGTTCTGGCCGACGGTGGTGGCGAACAGCAGCAGCGAGCCGCCGCCGACCAGCCCGAGCGCGCCGCGCCGGGACACGGTCGGCTCGGCCGGCTCCGGGGCGACGAGGTCGTTCTCGACGTGGTCGTCCTCGACGCGGTCGTCCTCGACGCGGTCGTCCTCGACGCGGTCGTCCTCGACGCGGCCGTTGTCGACGAGGTCGTTCTTCTCCTCCCTCAGCCGCCTGAGATTGCGCAGCGCCGCGGGCGTCTTCAGCACGGCGTGCGCGACGAACGCGGCGAAGAACACCCACGCCCCGTAGAAGTGCAGCGGGTAGAAGGAGCCGGGGAAGACGTAGTCCAGCTGGACGTTCAGCACGCCCGTCACGAACTCGAACAGCGCGCCGCCGACCAGGAGCAGCAGCGAGATCCGCTCCGCCGCGTGGGCGAGCGAGCGGGCCGGCGGCAGGGTGAACAGCCGCGGCACGACCGACCACAGCTTGGCCAGCAGGACGGGGATGAGCGTGATTCCGAGGGTGACGTGGACGCCCTGGTTGAGCCGGTACAGCCAGTGCGGATCGGTGGGCCAGGCGAAGAGGTAGAAGCCGAGGACGCCCTTGTCCGGGGTCTTGTCGTTCACCGGCGACAGGTTCGGGTTGTAGGCCGCGTACGACAGCAGGCCCGTCACGAACAGCACGGTGATCCCACCGAGCAGCACCACGCCGAGCACGGAGGTGAACCAGGGGCCGCGCAGCGGGCTGCGCCAGAAGCCGGGCGCGAACGGGGTCGGTCTCATGGGTCGACGGTAGGCCGGAAGGACGCCTCGGACGGCTTCACGAACCATGACGAATCTCTGACGTCGCCGCCTGTCAGCCGTCCGGGCCAGAGCGGGCGCCCTACGGTTTCGGCGTGAACCGCGACCTTCTCCGTGACCTGTACGCAGCCGCAGCGGCGGCCGTCCTCGTGGTGACCGCCGTCGTGGTGGGCACGGCGATCCAGAACCGGGACGGCAGCCTGCGCGTCCGCTGGCCACCGCTCCTCGCCACCTGGGAGCCGCACGTCGGCCCGGGCACGCCGGCCGCGCTGGCGGTCGCGGTCGCCGTCGTCGCCTACGGCCCCTCGCTGGCCGCCCGCCTGCGCTGGCGCACCCTGCTGTGGACCGTGTGGGCGGCGGGCCTGGCCTGGACGTGGTCCCTGGCCCTGGTCGACGGCTGGTACCGGGGCATCGCCGAGCAGCTCACGACCAAGAACGAATATCTCAGGGTCATCGACCGCTTCGACGACATCCCGGCGGCCCTGCGGGACTTCACCCGGCACATCCTGATCGACGCCCCGGACAACTGGCCCGCGCATGTCGCCGGGCACCCGCCGGGGGCGACGGTCACCTTCGTCCTGCTGGACCGGATCGGGCTGGGGGGCGGCGGCTGGGCGGGCGCCTTCGTCATCACGGCGGGTACGACCGCGGCGGTGGCCGCCCTGATCACCGTACGCCTCCTCGCCGACGAGCGGCTGGCCCGCCGTGCCGCGCCCTTCCTCGTGCTCGTCCCCGGGGCGGTGTGGGTGGGCACCTCCGCCGACGGCTACTTCGCGGCGGTCACCGCGTGGGCGATCGCCTTCCTGGCCCTCGCCGTGACGGGCCGCCGCCCGGCGTGGACGGGTCTGGCCTCGGGCCTGCTGTTCGGCCTGACGATGTACCTCTCCTACGGCCTGACGCTGTTCGCGGTGATCGCTGCGGCGGTGCTGCTCCTGGGCTCCGAGCGGCTGCGCCCCCTCCCGTTCGTCCTGGCCGGCTTCCTGGTCGTGCCGGTCGTGTTCACGTCCCTCGGCTTCGACTGGTGGGAGGCGTACCGGCTGCTGGTCACCCGCTACTACCAGGGCGCGGGCGGCGTCCGCCCGTACGGCTACTGGGTGTGGGCCAACTTCGCGTGCACGGTGTTCATCGTCGGCCTCGCCACAGCGGCGGGCCTGCGCCGCACCGGGACGGCCCTGATCCGCCGGGAGAGCGGAACGGACGTCCGCCTGGGCATCCTCGTGTGCGCCGCGCTGGCCGCCCTGCTCGTCGCGGACCTCTCCGGGATGAGCAAGGCGGAGACGGAACGCATCTGGCTGCCGTTCGCCCTGTGGCTCGTGCCGGCGTGTGCTTTTCTGACGGGGGCACGGGGTTGGCTGGCCGCGCAGGCCGGTCTGGCCCTGCTGGTCAACCACCTGCTGCTGACGGGCTGGTGACCGGGCCCGGCAGAGGTGCGGCGCAGGTCGAGGGGTGGAGGTGGTGAACGGCCGGGCGTGACACAGGACACACCTCGCGGGCGGGAAGTTTTGCGCGCATCGGTGATTGTTCCGAGCCGCCCGTACGTACCTTCTAGTGTCCGAGCCGTTCGCCTCAGGAGGTCCGATGCGCTTCTCGCGCAGCACGGCGGCAACCGTCTTCGTCAGCGGCGCCCTGGTGCTCACCCTCTCCGCCCTCGCCTACCCCGCGATGCTCGGGGTGGAGAAGACCTCGACCGACCAGGCCCGCATCATCGCCAACACCCCGTACGGGCCGCTGACCGAGGCGGACCGGGACTTCGTGGTCAAGGTGCGGGCGGCGGGCCTGTGGGAGTACCCGCTGGGCGAGATGTCGCTGGAGCGGGGCACCACGGAGGCCATGAAGGAAGCCGGCAAGCATCTGATCGTCGGGCACGCGGGCCTCGACGAGATGTGCCGGAAGATCGCACCGGAACTCGGCATCACGCTGCCCAACCAGGCGAGCCCGCAGCAGCAGCAGTTCGTGGCCACCGTCGACTCCAAGACCGGCAAGGAGTTCGACTCCACCGCGGTCAGCATCATGCGCGTGACCCACGGCCAGATCTTCCCGGTGATCGCCAAGATCCGGGCCAACACCCAGAACTCCCTGGTGCGTCAGCTGGCCGACCTCGCCAACGACACCGTCCTGGACCACATGACAGTGCTGGAGCAGACCGGCCTGGTCAACCAGGACCAGGTCAACTTCCAGCAGACCAACCCGCCGAAGATGCCCGTCGAGCAGCTCACCCCGCCCCCGCCGCAGCCCGGCTCCCCGGTCCTCGTGCTCAAGCCCCGCCCGGACCTGGGCGTGAACACCGCCTCCCCCACGCCGAGCCCCAGCGGGACGGTCCGCTGACGCGAGTGGGGTCAGCCCAGTTCGGCGAAGGCCTCCACCGCCCGCGTCTTTCCGGTGACGATGATGACGTCGCCCTCGCGCACGATCGTCTCGGCGGTGGCGTACGTGAAGTCCTCGCCGGGGCGCTTGATGCCGACGACCGTGATGCCGTAGTTGCTGCGGACCTGGCTCTGGCCGAGCGGAAGGCCGGTGACGAGGTCCGGGGCGACGGTCTTGACCAGGGCGTAGTCGTCGTCGAACTCGATGAAGTCCAGCATCCGGCCGGTGACGAGGTGGGCGACGCGCTCGCCCATCTCGTGCTCGGGCAGCACGACATGGGTGACGCCGAGCCGCTCCAGGATCTGGCCGTGCTGGCGGCTGATGGCCTTCGCCCAGATGTTGGGCACCTCGGCGTCCAGCAGGTTGGAGGCGATGAGGATGCTGGCCTCGATGTCGGTGCCGATGCCGACCACGGCGCTGGGGAACTCGTGGATGCCGAGCTGGCGCAGCACCTCGGGGTCGGTGCAGTCGGCGACCGCCGAGTGGGTCAGGCCGTCGCTGTACTTCTGGACCAGGCGGGCGTCGGTGTCGATGCCGAGGACGTCCCAGCCGCGCCGCATCAGCTCGTTGGCCAGCGAGGAGCCGAACCGGCCGAGGCCGATGACGGCGACGCGCCGGTCGCGCGGCCGGGGGTGCTCGTGGGCCGGCCGCTTGCGGCGGCGGTGACGCAGGTTGTGCAGGTAGTTAGCCAATGACGGGTCGCTCCTCGGGCAGTTCGTAGCGGCGGGTGCGCTCGCGCAGGGCCAGCGCCGAGACCAGGGTGACCGGACCGAGTCGCCCGATGAACATCAGCGCGATGACGATCAGCTGGGACGCGGCCGGCAGATCGGCCGTGATGCCCGTGGACAGGCCGACCGTGCCGAAGGCGGAGACCACTTCGAAAAGGACGCTCTCGAAGGGCAGCGTGGTGGTGCTCAGCACCGCGAGTGTCGCGGTCATCACCAGTCCTACGCCGAGCAGCGCCACGGTGAGCGCCTGGCGCAGCACGTGCGGGGCGAGCCGGCGGCCGAGCACCCCGGAGGTGGGCTCGCCGCGCACCTCGGCGATGATCGCGACGGCCAGTACCGCGAAGGTGCCGACCTTGATGCCGCCGGCGGTGCCCGCGCTGCCGCCGCCGACGAACATCAGCATGCACGTCATCAGCAGCGTGGAGGCGTGCATCGCGCCGACGTCGACGGAGTTGAAGCCCGCGGTGCGGGTCATCGCGGAGTGGAAGAAGCCGGCGAGCAGCTTCTCGGGCCAGTCGAGGAGGCCGAGCGTGTCGTCGTTGGTCCACTCCAGCAGGCAGGTCAGCACGGTGCCGACGAGGAGCAGGGCGGCGGTGGTGATCAGGGTCAGCCTGGTGTGCAGGGTCCAGTTGCGGCGGCCGGTGGTGCGCTGCCGCTGCCGGTGGCGGAGCAGTTCGAGGAGGACCGGAAAGCCCAGGCCGCCCAGGATCACGGCCAGGGCGACGGGCAGCATGATCCACGGGTCGTCGACATAGCCGACGAGGTTGTCGGCGTGCAGGCCGAAGCCGGCGTTGTTGAAGGCCGACACGGCGTGGAAGTAGCCGAGGTACACGGCGTCGCCGAGGGAGAGGTCGTAGCCGAAGCGCAGGCGCAGGGCGAGGACCGCCGCGGTCGCCAGTTCCACGATCAGGGTGGTCCCGGCGACCCCGAGCAGCACCCGGCGTACGTCGCCGATGCCGAGGCTCTTGGTCTCGGCGGCCGCGGTGAGCTGCATCCGCAGGCGCAGCCTGCCGGAGACGAGCAGGGCGAGCAGGGAGGCCATGGTCATGATGCCGAAGCCGCCGACCTGGATGAGCGCGAGGATCACATGCTCGCCGAAGCCGCTCCAGTAGCCGCCGGTGTCCACGACCACCAGGCCCGTGACGCACACCGCCGAGGTGGCGGTGAACAGCGCGGTGAGCACGTCCGCGCTGCCGTGCTCGGCCGAGACCGGCAGCATGAGCACCACGGTGCCGAGGGCGATCACGGCGGCGAAGGCCAGGACGACCGTCCGGGCGGGATGCGCGGTGAACAGTGACATGCGCGCCCGGGCCAACGCGCGCGGCAGCGCCAGACGTCCTGCCACCTGGTGTCTCTTCCCTCTCTCGGATTCCGTCAAGGTCGGCCGTGCGGCCTGCTCGGATTCCGTCAAGGTACCGGGCGGCCGTCACCCTAACCCGTGACGCCACCGGGGAGACACTCAGAAGGTGTTGGCGGGCCAGTCCAGCAGCCGTGCCCCGATGACCGCGGTCTGCAGGGTGTAGCGGTGCACCGGGTCGGCCGGGTTCGCCCCGGTCAGCTTGTGGATGCGGTCCAGCCGGTAGGTCAGCGCGCGCACGCTGAGCGACAGCCGTCGGGCGGCCTCCGCGGCCACGCAGCCGGAGTCGAAGTACGCGGTGAGGGTGTCGAGCAGCGGCTCGGCGCCGCCCCGGGCGTCCCGCAGCGGGCCCAGAGCGCTGATCACCAGGTCGGCCATGGCCTGCCGGTCGCGGGTGAGGACGGGGTAGACGAGGAGTTCGGAGGCGCGCAGCACCGGGTCGTCGAGTTCCAGCCGGTCGGCCAGGTCGAGGGCGTTGAGGGCCTCCTCGTAGGACTGGACGACGCCGGCGGCGCCGGGCTGGGGGCGGCCGATGGCCACCTGTCCCCCGTCGGTGGCGGCGTGGGCCTGCTTGGCGAAGTGGACGAGCACCTCGTCCTGGTTGCCGGGGGCGATGCAGACCATCCGGCCGTCCTTGGTGGTGAGCAGGATGCTGCGGTCGCCGAACCGGCCGATCAGCGCGCGCTCCACCTCCCGGGGCACGGGGTCGCCCTCGTCGTAGACGGCTCTGCCGCGGGCCACGGCGACGGCGTGCTCGTACGACAGCCGCAGCCCGTACCGCTCGGCGCGCTGGGCGAGCAGGCCGAGGTCGCTGCGGCCGTAGAGCAGGTCGTCGATGAACTCCCGGCGGGCGGCCTCCTCCTGGCGTACGGCGTGTCGCTGGGCCCGTTCGTAGCCCTCGGCGAAGGCGTCCAGGGCCTGGGAGGCGGCCGCCAGGACGGCGTCGGCCGAGGTGCCGTTGTGCTTGGGCCAGTTCGCCCGGGTCTCGGCCATGTACGCGGCGACGAGGACCCGCAGTCCGAGGCCGTCCTCGGCGGCCCGCTCGCCCAACAGCCTGCGCGAGTCGAGTTCCTCGCGGGTCAGCCTGCGGCCGGTCGCCGAGGTGTCCGCGAGGATTCCCGCGTACCCGTCGACGTACTCCTCGTAGCCCTTGCTCATGTCCCGCCCCGCCATGTCGGCCCCCTACTTCGGTCTTGACGCCTTTTTAGCGCATGCCCGCACGTCGTGGTTGCCGGGACCCGGCAAGGAGCCACCCGTTGGGCTGTACATGGACACGCTGTCAATGTCGCGTCAGGAGCAGGTATGGTTCCCCGCGGTGTGCCGGGAAGCCTGGTCGGCGGCTTCGGAAGAAGTCACTTCAGTCGTGGAGTCGGGGGGTCCCGTTCATGGTGCTCATCTTGGTGTTCGGCGCGGCCCTGCTGGTCGCGGTGCTGCTGTCGGGTCTCGCGGCCCGGACCGTGCTGTCGACGTCGTTCCTCTTCCTGGTCGGCGGCGCCCTGGTCAGTGACGGGTTCCTGGGGTGGATCCACATCACGCCGGACAGCCAGATGGTCTCGGTCACGGCGGACCTGGCGCTCTTCGCGGTGCTGTTCACCGACGGCATGCACGTCTCCTTCCCCAAGTTGCGGGAGAACTGGAAGAACCCGGCGCGCGCCCTCGGGCTCGGCATGCCGCTCGCCTTCATCGGCATGGCGTTGATCACACACTTCCTGGTGGGCCTGGACTGGACGACCTCCTTCCTGGTCGGCGCGGTTCTCGCGCCCACCGACCCGGTGTTCGCCTCCGCGATCGTCGGCCGCAAGGAGGTCCCGGCGAAGCTGCGCCAGTTGCTGAACGTGGAGAGCGGCATCAATGACGGGCTGGCCCTGCCGGTCGTGCTCATCTTCATCGCCATGGCTGGCCCGACCGCCGGCCATGTCGAGGCAGGCTTCGGGACGATCGCGCTGGAGCTGTTCCTCGGACTGGTCTTCGGCGTCGTCATCCCGTTCGTGGTGATCGAGCTGGTCCGGTTCCGGCTGCTGGGTGCCGAGCCCAAACTGCAGCCGCTGCTGCCGCTGGCGATCGGCGTGATCCTGTACGCGCTGTGCCACCTCACGCACGCCAACCCCTACCTCGCCGCGTTCTCCGCGGGCGCGGTGATCACGGCCCGCTCGCTGGAGGCGAAGGAGTCCTTCGAGCCGCTCGGCGAGTCGCTGGCGGAGCTGTCGAAGTTCGCGGCCCTGCTGGTGTTCGGCGCGCTGCTGACCCCGTCGCTCTTCGGTGACCTGTCCTTGGGCGGGTATGTCGCGGTGGTCCTGGCGATCGTGCTGATCCGGCCGGCCTCGCTGCTGCTGTCGCTGATCGGCACCCGGTTCACCAAGCAGGAGAAGCTGGTCGCCGCCTGGTTCGGCCCGAAGGGCTTCGCCTCCGTGGTGTACGGGCTGCTGGTGCTCCAGGCGGGGATCCCGCAGGGGCAGGAGGCGTTCACGCTCATCGCCGTGTGCATCGCCTTCTCGATCGTCGCGCACAGCTCCACCGACGTGCCGATCGCCCGCCTCTTCCACGTCGAGGACATCGCCGGGGTGGACGAGGCCCCGGGGGCCGAGAAGGACGACCGGAAGACTCCGCGCCTCACCGCGTGACGCGCGGACCGCAAGTCGAGCGGGGCGCCCCCCACGCCGCCCCGCTCCCGCACCAACCCGTCGGAGTAACGTGAACGGCTGGCAGAGCTGGGCGGCGATCGTCGTCTTCGTGGCCACGTACGGCCTGATCATCAGCGAGAAGATCCACCGGGTGGGCGCCGCGCTCGGCGGCGCCGCCCTGATGCTGGCCATCGGCGCCACCGACGACGAGTCGGCGTTCTTCTCCGAGCACAGCGGGGTCGACTGGAACGTCATCTTCCTGCTGCTGGGCATGATGATGATCGTCGGCGTGCTGAAGAAGACCGGCATGTTCGAGTACCTGGCGATCTGGGCGGTGAAGCGGGCGCGGGCCAGGCCCTTCCGGGTGATGGTGATGCTCGTCGTCATCACCGCCCTGGCCTCCGCGCTGCTGGACAACGTCACCACGGTCCTGCTGATCGCGCCGGTGACCCTGCTGGTGTGCGAGCGGCTCGCGCTGCCCGCCGCGCCGTTCCTCATCGCCGAGGTGATGGCCTCCAACATCGGCGGCATGGCGACCCTGGTCGGCGACCCGCCCAACATCATCATCGCCAGCCGGGCGGACCTGAACTTCAACGACTTCCTGATCCACCTCGCCCCGCTCACGCTCGCCCTGGTCGTGGTGCTGATCGCGCTGTGCCGCCTGCTGTTCCGCAAGTCCTTCGCCTACGATCCCGATCGCGCCCAGGAGGTCATGGAGCTGCAGGAGCGCGAGGCCATCAAGAACCCGCGGCTGCTCGTCCAGGGTCTGGTGGTGCTCGGCCTGGTCGTCGCCGGCTTCGTGCTGCACCCGGTGCTGCACTACGAGCCCAGTGTCGTCGCGCTGCTGGGCGCGGGCCTGCTGATCGCGGTCTCCTCGGTGGAGACCGGCGAGGTGCTCGGCGAGGTCGAGTGGCCCACGCTCGCCTTCTTCGCCGGACTGTTCATCATGATCGGCGGTCTGATCGAGACGGGCGTCATCGGCGAGATCTCCAAGACCCTCGCCAACGCCATCGGCGACAACGAACTCGGCGGCTCCCTGGTGCTGCTGACCGCCTCGGCCGCCCTGTCGGGCATCGTCGACAACATCCCGTACGTGGCCACCATGGCGCCGATCACCTCCGACCTGGTGTCGAGCATGGGCGGCTCGGGCAGCCACGTGATGTGGTGGGCGCTGGCCATCGGCGCGGACCTCGGCGGCAACGCCACCGCGATCGGCGCCAGCGCCAACGTGGTGGTCCTCGGCATCGCCGAACGCAACCGACAGCCCATCTCCTTCTGGCAGTTCACCAAGTACGGTCTTGTCGTCACCGCGGTCACCGTCGGACTGTCCGTCCTGTACGTGTGGCTGCGCTACTTCGCCCTCGCCTGACCGGGAGGTCACGGAACACATGGTCGTACTGCCGCAGCCGGCACGCGGGGCGCCGCGTCCGGGGCACATGATCGTCTGCGGTGACGACGCGCTGGCCGAGCGACTGGCGGCCGAACTGGCGAGCGTCTACCGGGAGCGGGTGACGCTGGTCGTACCGCCCGGCCCGCGGACCGAGTCCGCCGCCCGGGCGGGCGCCGCCGCGCTGCTCAGCCGGGTACAGGCCGTCATGAACCGCTCGGACGGCGGACTCGGCCGGCAGGCGCCACGGGTGCTCCAGGCGCCCGAGCTCGACGCGGCGGCACTGACCGAGGCGGGCGTACGGGAGGCGGCCGCGCTCGCGCTGGTCTTCGACGACGACGAGGCC
This sequence comes from Streptomyces sp. TRM68416, assembly GCF_014596915.1. Lineage (GTDB taxonomy): Bacteria > Actinomycetota > Actinomycetes > Streptomycetales > Streptomycetaceae > Streptomyces. The sequence goes on along the minus strand of NZ_JACVWU010000003.1, from coordinate 279,467 downwards.
AACATCCACGCCGCGCTGGCCGCCCGCCGCCTCAACCCGCGGCTGCGGCTGGTGATCCGGCTGTACAACCGCAAGCTCGGCCAGCACCTGGAGGAGCTGCTCGACCAGGCCGCCGCGCTCGCCGTGCCCGGCCTGGACCCCGAGGCGCTGGACACCTCCACCACCGTCCTGTCCGACGCGGACACCGCGGCGCCCGCCCTCGCGGCCACCGCCGTCGCCGGCACCAGCAAGGTCGTCCAGGCCGACGGGTTGCTGCTGCGCGCCGTGGAACGCACTCCGCCGTCGCCGGGGCGGGTCGCCGACCCCGGTCTGTGCACACTCGCCCTGCTGTCGTCGACCGCCAACGACCCCGCGGGCGCGGAGGGTTCGGACGCCAGCGGGCGGGAGGGGCCGACGCTGCTGCCGGACGACGAGACGGTGGCGGCGGCGACCGGACGCGGCACGGTGGTGCTGGAGACGGTCGCGCACAGCGGTGCGGCTTCGGTGCCGGGGCGGCTCGCGGGCCGCGGGCTCCCGCTCGCCCAGCTCTTCTCGCGCCGGCTGCGCTGGTCGCTGGCCGGCCTGCTGGTCAGCGTGCTGGCACTGGCCGTCGCGACCTGGCTGACCAGCGAGCAGAAGCATCCGCTGCACGCCGGTTACCTGACGCTGCTCGATCTCTTCGCGATCAACGACCCGGCGCTGGACGAACCCACCTCGCGCCAGGTGCTCCAACTCCTGTCGGGACTGGCCGGACTGCTGTTCCTGCCGGTCCTGCTGGCCGCCGCCCTGGAGGCCTACGGCACCTTCCGCACCGCGTCGGCGCTGCGCCGCCCGCCCCGGGGCCTGTCCGGTCACGTCGTGCTGCTGGGCCTCGGCAAGGTCGGCACCCGGGTGCTGTCCCGGCTGACGGAACTCGGCATACCGGTGGTGTGCGTCGAGGAGGACCCGGAGGCGCGCGGCATCCCGGTCGCCCGTCGGCAGCGGGTGCCGGTCGTCATCGGGGACGTCACCGAGCGGGGTGTCCTGGAGGCCGCCAAGGTCCACCGTGCGCACTCGCTGCTGGCGCTGACCAGCAGCGACACCACGAACCTGGAGGCGGCCCTGTCCGCCCGCTCGATCAAGCCGGACCTGCGGGCCGCGCTGCGCCTGTACGACGACGAGTTCGCCACGGCCGTCTACCGCACCCTGCGGGCCGCCCACCCGCGCGCCCTCACCCGCAGCCGCAGCGTCTCCAGTCTCGCGGCCCCCGCCTTCGCCGGCGCCATGATGGGCCGCCGGATCCTCGGGGCCATTCCGGTGGAACGCCGGGTCCTGCTCTTCGCCGCGCTGGAGGTCGCCGGGCACCCGCAACTGGCGGGCCGCACGGTCGGGGAATCGTTCCGGGCGGGCGCCTGGCGCGTGGTCGCCCTGGACACCTCCTCCCCCGACGAACGCCTCCCCGACCTCGCCGCACCCCCACGGCCCGGCTCCGCCGACCGCTCCACCGGCCTGGTCTGGGACCTGCACCCCGGCTACGTCCTGCGCCCCGAGGACCGAGTAGTCCTCGCCGCAACCCGCCAGGGCCTGGCAGAACTCCTACGCCGAGACCCCCACCCGACCCCCCGCAGAACGGACGCGTAACGACGGGGGCCGGCGTCCGGGGGCGGGGGGCGGTCTTCGGGGTCGGGTGATCTTCAGGACCGTGCCGCCGTGCAGGGGGCGTACGGCTTCAGGGCCGGGGCGCCGGCGCCGTACAGGGCTGGACGACCCGTCGGCCGGGGGTCAGGTCGGTTTCCAGCCGTTGGTCGTGTCTATGCGCTCCCATTCCAGGGCCCACTGTTCCAGTTGCCGGTGTTGCAGCCAGAGCCGTAGCAGCCAGGCCGTGCCGAGGACCGTTCCGCCCGTGCAGAGGGCCGCGAGGATGCCGCCCGAGACGGCATGCAGCTGGGTCTCGGCGGTGGTGAGGGGCTCGGCCGTGATCTGGCCGCGGCCGTCGGTCCATACCGTGATCTCGGTTCCGGCCTCGGTCTTGGGCGGTACCCGCGCGTCGTCGGTGTGCGTCGCGCCGTCCGGTCCGGTCCAGCTCACCTTGGCCCACACCCGGTAGTCGGAGGCCGCCCGGGCCGGTGCCCGGTCCCCCGTGTCCTCCATGAGGACGGCCGTCACCTGCCGGCTCCGCTCCCGCTGCTCATCAGCGGCACGCTCCACCGCGCCCACCGCGTACAGGCCCGCGATCAGACCACCGACCAGGGCGAACGCCCATCCGGCGAGCACGACCCAGGCCTCGACGAGGTCACTGCGCCGCCTCAGCGGGCTGCGCCGCCACCGCCACAGCCGTATGCGCGTGCACTGTGCCGCAGCCATCGGCAACACCCCCTAGCGAGCACCGACAGCACACTTCCAGTGTGCCCCCGGAATGGGGCCCTACGTATGTTTCACGTCAATGTCCTGGCCCCCGCCCACGGGGTGTACGACGCTGATCCCAGGTACTTCCCAGCAGATGAGGAGCCCGCCGTGCGCGCTCGTGACCTGGCGGTCGCATACGAAACGGTGAGTGTCGACAGTGACGCCCTGGAGGCGGCCCGGCTGATGGCCGAGCAGAGGCTGCCCGGCCTGCTGGTACTCGACGAGCACGGGCAGCCGAGGGCGATCCTGCCCGCTTCCGAGATGGTCAAGCTGCTGGTCCCCTCCTATGTGATCGAGGCCCCGACGCTCGCCTCCGTGGTCGACGAGAGGCACGCCGACCGGCTGTGCCAGGCGCTGGCGGGCCGCCGCGTCGGGGACTGCCTGTCCGGTGGTGCCGAGCCGCCGCCCATCGCCGACCCGGACGACACCGCGCTGGAGGTGGCGGCCCTGATGGCCCGGGTCCGCAGCCCGCTCGTCGCGGTCGCGGAGCGGGACGGGGCCGGCATCCGTCTGCTGGGGGTCGTCACGGCCTCGCACCTGCTGCACGAGCTGCTGGGGGCGGCGAGCGGCGGCTGATCCACGGCCGGCCTGCGGCAGCCCAGCCCTCCTCACTGCCCGGGCCGGGCCGCGTGGCGGGCCGCCGGGTTGGCCATCAGATGACGCGGGTCGGCGGCTCGGGTGATCGCCGACTCCACGGCCGCGATCCGGTCGGCGAGCAGGCCGAGGGAGGCCACCGCCCGGGTCAGCGGGTCGTTCTCCGGACCGCCGAGAGTCTGCGTCCGGACGTACGCCGCCTTCAGCTCCGCCCAGCGCACGGCCTGTTCGTCGGTCAGCGTGCCGCGCAGCTCGGCCAGCTTCAGCAGGTTGGCCTCGGCGCCGGTGGTGAGGGTCTGGGCCTCGGCGGAGTAGTGGTCGTCGATCACGGCGGCCAGCTCGCTGTCGTTCATGACCGCCTGGATGCGCTGGGCGATCTTGTTCATGTTGCGGTACGAGCCCTGGAGCTGGAAGGGCGGCTCGGAGCGGGTGGAGTCGGACTGGGCCGCCGAGGCGATGTACGCCGCGTTGACCGCCAGGATCGTCTCGCGGGCCGTGAGCAGATGGCGCAGCACGGCGAGGATCCGCTCCAGCTCGGCCGGGGCGTACGGGTGGGCCAGCCGGTCGGCGCGGGCCGTGGTGTCGCCCTCGGCCAGCCGGACCAGCAGGTCGAGGTCGGCGCGCTCACGCCCGGCGAGGGGGGCGAGAACCGGGTTGGCGGTGAGCGCGTTCTCCACGAAGCTCATCGCGAAGGCGTCCTCCTTGCCGGTCAGCACGTCGCCGAGGTTCCACACGTCGGCCCGGTTGGCGAGCATGTCGGGTACCCGGAAGCGGCTGCCGGACTCGGTGTAGGGGTTGCCTGCCATGCACACGGCGAACCGCTTGCCGCGCAGGTCGTAGGTGCGCGGCTGCCCGTCGCGCACGCCTTCGATACGCCGGGTGGCGTCGCACAGCGGGATGAACTTCTGCAGCAGTTCGGGTGAGGTGTGCTGGATGTCGTCCAGGTAGAGCAGCGTGTTGTTGCCCGCCTCCAGCGCGAAGTTGATCTTCTCGACCTCCTGGCGGGCGGTCGCGTTCGGGGCCTCGGCCGGGTCGAGGGAGGTCACGGTGTGGCCGAGCGCCGGGCCGTTGACCTTCACCAGGACCAGGCCCAGCCGGTCGGCGACGTACTCCATCAGCGTCGTCTTGCCGTAGCCCGGCGGGGAGATGAGCAGCAGCAGCCCGCCGGTGTCGGTGCGCCTCGCGTCGCCGGTCGTGCCGATCTGCTTGGCGAGGCTGTCGCCGATCAGCGGCAGGTACACCTCGTCGATGAGCCTGCCGCGCACGAACGCCGACATCACCCGCGGCCGGTACTCGTCCAGCCGGATCCGCGCCCGCTCGGCCGCCACCAACGCCGTACGCCGACGCTGGTAGTCACGGTGTCCCGGAACCTCGTGCTCCCTGAAGTGCCGGGTGCGGGCGAGGAGTTCGTCGACGCGGACGGTGAGCGCCCGCCCGCTGATCCGCGGGTGCGCACCGAGCAGCCCGTCGACGGTCTCGCTCAGCGGCGCGTCGGACACGTACCGCCCCAACTCCGGGCACAGCTCAGCGGCAACCGCCTCGGCCAGGTCGCCGGGGGCGACATCGATACCGCTCGCGGCCGTGTACGCCGTCAGCCAGGCCTCGACGAGCTGCTTACGGGCGGCGAGGTCTCCGACTGCGGCGAGATCGTCGTCGTAGTCGGACGTACCCATGGCCCGCCGGAACTTGTCGAGAAGGGTACGGGTGGAGGAGCTGATGACGAACCCGTCGGACCCGGAGGTCAGCTCGTCAAAGAGGTAGGCCGCGACAGCGCCCTTCAGGGGCGCGGGGAACTGCGCGATCAGCCCCCACTGGGCCGCAGCCTCCGCCAACTCCCCTTGCAGATCCGCAATCGCAGGAGCCAGCCCAAACGTGTCCCGGGCCCGAGCCATGGATACGGCCCGACGCCTCCACCCCTCCCGCTCCTGCGCACCCATCCCGTGCACCCAGAACATCTGCGCGGCGGCACGAGCGCCTGGCTCGTGCCGAAGCAGCCCCGCACCTTCATACAACCGCACCAGCGCCCCGAGGATCAGCACCGCGTCATGGTCGTGAACCCCTCGCTCGTACCCCTCGTCGTACGCGGCCTCCGCGGCCTGCCGCACCAACTCACCCAGATCCGCCTCCGCCAGCGCAGCGACCCCGTGCTCCTCCAGCAGCCGCGCGGCGAGATGCTCGGCGCGGTACACCTCCGGCGACTCCGAGGCCAGCGGACGGTCCCAGTACTGCCGCGTCGCGGCGAAGTCGGCGTCCGCGACCGGCGCGCGGTAGTCCGTGCCGGTGAGCGCGAAGGCAAGACCCTCCCCCTGCGGAACCAGCGTCAGGTCCAACGGCTCGGTGTTGACGGCGAAGCGGTGCGTGCCCAGTCGGATCGTGCGGCCGTCGTCGGCGTAGAGGTCGTTGCGGTCGCGCAGGCCGCGCAGCGCCTCCTGGCGGGCGGACTTCAGCCGGCCGTCGAGTTCCTCCGCCCGTACCTGGTCGCCGAGTTCGCGGAGCTCGTCGGCCACCCGGCGGACCTTGGCGGGCATCGGGTCGGAGGTGAAGTACGTGGTGACGGCGTCCGCGTCGGCGAGCGTGGCGGCGCGCCGGGTGACCGTCTGCAGGACGCGCGCCGCCGAGTCCGCGAGGCGCTCGGCGCGGCGGGAGCGGGCGTCGGCGAGGGTCTGCTTGCGGGCGGAGAACGCCTCGTGGACCTCGTCGCGCTTGTCGGCGAGTTCGCCGAGGAAGTCGTCGAACTCGGCGAACTCCGAGAACTGCGCCTCCAGGTTCTCCACCTGTACGAGCATGCGGGCGAGTTGCTCGTCGCAGGACTCGGGGCTGTCGGCGGCGGCGAGCGCGCCGGTGACGGACTGGCCGAGCAGGGCGAACTCGGCGGCGAACTCGGCGCGTCCTTCGCGGTCGAGGAGTTCGCGGCGGCGGCCGTCGAGGGTGGCGCGGGCGCGGTTGGCGCCGCCGAGGACTTCGGCGATGCGCTCCAGGATGGAGGTGCGTACGGTCGCGTCGCCGATGTCGAGTCCGGCGACGACCTCGGTGACCGTGCGCAGTCCGTCCGTGAGTTCGTCGACGCGGGCGGCGAGGGGTGCGGCCTCGGCGACGGTGGCGATCGCCTCGGCGTCGGCGACGAGTTGCTCGATGTCGGCGCGGTGGCCGGCGAAGGCGTCCTCGTGGGCGAGGTGGGCGACGGCACGGCGGCCGAAGGTGTCGAGGTCGTTGCCGACGTCGGCGGCGAGTTCGTCGATGCGGTCGGTGTCCGCGTACCGCATGTCCTTCAGGGTCAGCAAGCGGCCCTGGGCGCGGCGGAGTTCGGTGAGGCCGGTGACCCAGGCGGCGGCGCTGCGGGGGGCCTCGCCGCGCAGGCGGCGGACGATTCCGGCGACCTCGGCGGCGGCCTCGCCGAGCGCATCGGCGGCCTGGCGGGTGAGGGCCTGGACGGTCTCGAACTCGGTGAGCACCTGCTCGGCGGTGGTCCGCACCTGGGTGAGCGGCTCCAGCAGTGCGCCGAGCTCGCTGTCGCCCAGCCAGTGGTAGGAGTCGGCGGCCCGGACGCAGGCGGCGACCAGCGCCTCGTAGACCTCGCCGGTGGGGGTCGTCTCCGCGACCGCGCGGGTGATGGACAGGCAGTCGGAGATGCCGCGGACGAGGTCGGCGTTGCCGACCCGGGCCAGCGGTCCGGTGCCGACGGGGCGGGCGGCGGCGTGCAGGTCGGAGACGTAGGGGGAGTTCCACTGCTGGACGGGGTGGACGCGCTGCGGTTCGTCGCTGTCGGCGCGCAGCACGAGGAGCGAGCCGTCGTCGAAGAGCGCCCAGCCGTGGCAGGACAGCGGGTTGGCGACCTCCTTGCGGATCACGTTGTAGGGCAGCAGCAGGCTGCGGCCCTCCACGCGCGCGTGGAAGGCGTAGAGCACGTCCTCACCGTTGGGCGAGCGCACCTCGCGCTCGAACTCCAGTTCCGCGGTGTCGAGTTCGTACGTCTTGTGGGTGCCGGTGGCCAGGCAGTAGCCGCCGGGGAAGACGATGCCCTGGTCCTCGGGGAGCCGTCGGCAGGCCCGGCCGATGCCGTCGAGGCGGACGACGGTCCTGGTGAGGGTGTTGAAGACCAGGTAGCGGTCGGTGTCCTCCTTGTAGGGGCGGATGCGCAGCAGGATCAGGGCGCCCACGCGCGCGTGGGCGATGTCGGCGTCGGCGAGGGACTGCAGGGGCTCGTCGACGGGCTCGGCGTAGATGCCCTCGCCGGTCTCGGTGTTGTTCTCGACCTTGACGGTGAGGGTGCCGCCGACGGTCTCGACGAAGACCTCGCCGGCGACGGAGACGTGCGGGTGGCGGCCGAGGACGTGGTCCTCGCGGGTGGCCGGGGTCCACTCGAAGTCGTGGGAGACGGGGAAGACGTGGTCGCGGTCGCCGCGTGCGTCGAGGAAGGTGGCCTGTCCGTCGTCGGTGAGGGCCCAGCGCAGCACGCGGATGTCGCCGGGCTTCTCGCCGGTCTGGAAGACGGCCAGCAACTTGCCGTCGACGCCGCGCAGTTGCAGCAGGTGGGCCTGGCGGTAGTAGCGGTAGAGGGCGGCGAACTCGCGCTGGAACGCCGGGTCGTCGAGCAGGCCGGGGACGGCGTCGTCGGGCAGCCGGTTCAGGTCGCGGTCGTGCAGCGCGAAGACGTCGGCGACGGTGGTCTCGGGCTTCAGACCGAGGAAGACGTTGTGGCCGAAGAGGAGGGTGTCACCGACGGAGACGATGTCGCGGGGCACGCAGTTGTGCTCGGTGCGCAGCCGCTCGGTGCCGGTCAGTTCGAGCCGGGTGGAGCCGAACTCCTCGGCGCGGCGGGTGTTGAGCGACTCCGCGCGGCGGGCGAGATCGGCGGCCTGCGCGGTGAGGCGGTCGCGCAGCACCTCGTAGGTGCCGGTGTCGAGCGCGTCGTGGGTGCCGGTGTCCAGGCCGGTGGTCATGGGGTCCCTCTTCCAGAAGTCGGTCGCTTTCCCGCCGGGGAAAGGACGTGGCCCGGAGCCGCCGTCCCCTGTGCGGCGGCTCCGGACCACGGGTCAATCGGGCCTCGACCCGGGTCGATCGGGTGTCCGGCCCGGGTCGGCCGGATGGGCTCTCAGGCCTTGGCGCTGCCGTTGAGCGCGGCGAGCGGGGTGTCGGCGAGGCCCAGCTCGCCCGCCTTGTCGAGCAGTTGCTTCAGCTGCCCGGCGTCGGTGCCGCCGCCGTTCATCAGCTTCATCAGCAGGGCGGAGACGGTCAGGTTCTGCACGTCGGCCGTGGAGACCGAGCCGAGGACGCGGCTGATGTCGTCGGTGAAGCTCGACGTGCCGTCCAGCCACGGCTTCGCCAGTGCCTGCGCGGTCTCGGAGTGCTGGACGAATCCGTCGACGCCCTTGCCGAGCGCGATGGAGGACATCAGCCGGTCGAAGAAGACCGACTCGCCGCCGACGATGTTGATGTCGGCGTTCTCCAGGCCGGTGGCGAGCACGGTGGCCTGTGCCTCGGCGACCTGCCGCTGCACGTCCAGGCCGGCGAGCCGGATGTCCTTCTCGGCCTCCAGGCGCAGCCGGTACTCCTCGTGGGTCCGGGACGCCTCGTCGAGTGCGGCCATCGCTGCGGCCTTCTCGGTGAGACCGGCGGCCTCGGCCTTCAGCTTCTCGCCGATGGCCTCCGCCTCCGCGCGCGCCTTGGCCTTGGCGCCCTCGGCCTCCGCCAGCATGCGTGCCTGGGTGGCCTCGGCCTCCGCGCGGCCGGCCTTCTCGATGACCTCGGCCTCCTTGTCGCGGACCTGGACGGCGGCCAGGCCCTCGGCGGCGGACTCCGCCTGGATGCCCTCGGCGAGCCGCAGCTTGGCCTGCGCGTCGAGGTCGGCGCTCTTCAACCGGGCCTCGGCGAGGGTGAGTTCCTCGGCGGCGCGGTGCACGGCGGCCTGCTCGGCGGCCTCCGCGGCCTTGATGTCCTTGACCAGGTTCTCCTGCGCCTCGGCCTCGGCGGCGATGACGATCGCCTGCCGCTGCCGCTCCGCCTCCTCCACGGCGCGCAGCTTCTTGATGGACTCCTCCTGCTCGGCGACCGTACGGTCCACGGCGACGCGCTCGCGGATGACCTCGGCGATCTCCCGCTTCTCCGCCTCGACCTCCTTGGAGGCGGAGATCTTCGTCAGCTCGGTCTCCCGCTCCCGGGCGATGACTTCGAGCATCCGGTCCTTCTCGATGCGCTCGTTCTCGATGGCGATGACCCGCTCGCGGTTCTTCGCGGCGACGGCGACCTCGCGCGCCTGGTTCTCGCGCTGCACGCCGAGCTGCTCCTCGGTCTTGAGGAAGGCGCTCTGTGCCCGCAGCCGCTCCTCCTCGACGACCCGCGCGGTCTCGGCCTCCTCCCGGGCCCGTACGGTCTCGATCTCCCGCTTCTGCTTGATCTCGGCGTCGACCTGACGGCGCTCCAGCTCCAGGATGGCCTCGCGGGCGTCGACGTTCTGCCGGGTGATCTCCTTCTCCTCGGTGCGCTGGGCCTCGTTGGTGCGCACGTGCTCGACGGCCGTCAGCTCGGTGATCTTGCGGATGCCCTGGGCGTCGAGGACGTTGGCCGGGTCGAGCTGGGTGAGCGGCGTCTGCTCCAGGTAGTCGATCGCCGCGTCCTCCAGGTGGTAGCCGTTGAGGTCGACGCCGATGACCTCGATGATCCGGTACCGCAGTTCCTCGCGCTTGGTGTACAGGTCGGTGAAGTCCATCTGCTTGCCGACGGTCTTCAGCGCCTCGGAGAACTTCGCGTGGAACAGCTCCTGGAGGGTGTCGCGGTGGCTGGCCCGTGCGGTGCCGACGGCCTGGGCGACCCGGATGACGTCCTGCGCGGTCTTGTTGACCTTGACGAAGAACGAGATGCGGATGTCGGCGCGGATGTTGTCCTTGCAGATGAGGCCCTCGCGGCCGGCCCGGGTGACCTCGATGGTCTTCACCGAGATGTCCATCACCTCGGCCTTGTGCAGCACCGGCAGCACGACCTGTCCGGTGAAGGTCACGTCGACCTTGCGCATCTTGGAGACGATGAGCGCCTTGCCCTGTTCGACCTTGCGGAACAGCCGGGCGACGAAGAGTACGACGAGGGCGACGAGCAGGGCGACGGCGACGAGCGCGCCGAGGCCCAGGGTGATGGGATTCATGGCAGACGTCCTTGGCAGGTGAAGAGGCCGAAGTCGGGTCACGCCCGGCGAGGGGCCGGACCGGCTTCGGAAGACTGTGGGGTGCGGCTCAGGCGGCCGACGAGGTGCGCCCTGCGGGCCCGGGTCGGTCCGGCAGCAGGCGGTGGAGCGGGCCCATGGCCGCGCGGGTCGCGCACCACGCGAGCGGCGGTGCCGCGGCCAGTACGGCGAGGTCGGCCGCCAGGCGGCCCGGGCCGGGGGCGGCGACCGCTTCGAGCAGAGCGGTCGCCGAGAGACTTCCCAGCCAGGCCAGGCCGGTGAAGAGCGACACCGCGACGGCGGCCGGGCCGCTGCCGAGCCCCCAGGACTCGGTATCCAGGTCCTCGTCGAAACTGCCGGGTCCGGCCAGGCCGGCGGCCACCAGCAGCCAGAAGCCGGCGACCACGACGAGGGCGACGGTGAAGACGAAGGTCGGGAAGCCGGTGGCGGCCTCGAAGAACGTCCGCATGTCCGGCCTCCGTTTCTTCCGTTCGTACGTGCGTAATGCCGGAGCACTTCGGTTCCGGTACCGATCACCTGCCGGTGTCCGGCACCGAAACCGATCCCGTGCTCCCCTCGCCCTTATCTTTCCCCTGGGGGCCGCTCACCGCATTGCCGACTTCCGGCAATGTTCGGAACGTAAACAGTGCCGGTGTCCGCTAACAGGGCGTCAGGGCGGCGTAAACGAGCCCCCTTGCCCCGGCCATGGCCGAAATCGCACCCCTCGCAGGTCGATCTCCCCTGCAACTCCCCCGTACACACGACAGGTTCGCCTAGGTTGGTGGCCTGATCACCCACGCCACAACCGCTGGAGGCCCTGCCGTGTCGGACACCCACCCCGAGGTCGCCGCCGCCGCCGAGATACGCGCCCGCATCGACACGACGAAGCCGCACTCGGCCCGCTTCTGGAACTACTTCGTCGGAGGCAAGGACAACTATCCGGTCGACCGGGAGATCGGCGACCACATCAAGGAGATCTTCCCGGGCCTCGTCGACGTGGCGGTCACCAGCCGGCACTTCCTGGGGCGGGCCGTGCGCTATCTGGCGGGCGAGCAGGGGGTACGGCAGTTCCTGGACATCGGCACCGGTCTGCCGACCGCGGACAACACCCATGAGGTGGCCCAGCGCGTGGCCCCGGACGCCCGCATCGTCTACGTCGACAACGACCCGATCGTGCTGGCCCACGCCAACGCCCTGCTCACCAGCACCCCCGAGGGCAGGACCGCCTACCTGGACGCCGACCTCTACGACCCCGAGGCCGTCCTGAAGGCCGCGGAGGGCACGCTCGACCTCTCCCGGCCCGTCGCCCTGATGATTCTCAACACCCTGGGCCACGTGGCGGACCACGGCCGGGCGGTCGCCCTGGTGCAGCGACTGATGGCCGGCCTGCCCTCGGGCAGCCACCTGGTGATCAGCGACAGCACCGCCACCAGCGAGGGCATGATCGCCGCGTCGGAGGCGTACAACGCGAGCGGCGCCGTGCCGTACTACGTGCGCAGCGTCGAGGAGATCGCCGCGTTCTTCGACGGCCTCGACCTGGTCGATCCGGGCGTCGTCCCGGTGACGGACTGGCGCCCGGAGGCCACGGACCCGGCGGTCCCGGCCGTCGACGCCTACGGCGCGGTGGGCCGCAAGCCCTGACCCGCCCCGGGCGGTCCGACCGGCGCCGGAAGAGGCGCGGCCCGGCCCGGCCCGGCCCGTCATCACGACCGGCGGCGGCCCGGCCCTGCCCGTCATCACGACCGGCGGCGGCCGGCCGGCGCGCCGGGGTGACCCGGCCCCGGCCGGCCGCCGCCCGGACACCCGCCCGTGCCGGAGGGGCGGGCGCTCCCCTCCCGTGAGGTCCAGCGGTACTCCAGAGGTTCCCCAACGCACCTCCAGCCCGTTCCACGAGGTTGAGTACCGGCACGCCAAGGTTCCCGCGGCGAGGAGGCAGCGCCCATGTCCGGCCCCTTACTCATCCCCAGCGACATGACCGACGAGGTGCGCAAGGCCGCCGGGCTGGCCGCCCGGCACGCCGCCGCCGCGGACCGCGCCCGGCGGCTGCCCGGCGAGGTGGTGGACGCGCTGGTCGCGGCGGGGTTCATGCGGCACTTCGTCCCGGTCCGCTGGGGCGGGCGGGCCGGCGGGTTCGCGGAGCTGCTGGACGGCGTGTCCGCGGTGGGCGAGGGCTGTACGTCGGCGGCCTGGACCGCCGCGGTCACCGCGGGGGCCGCCCGGATGGGCGTCTTCCTGCCGGAGGAGGGGCAGGGCGAGCTGTGGTCGGCCGGCGCCGACACCGTCGTCGTGGGAGCGCTCAACCCCACCGGACGTGCCACGCCGGTCGGCGGCGGCTGGCGGCTCACCGGACAGTGGCCGGTGGTCAGCGGCGTGGACTTCGCCGACTGGACGCTGGTCTGCGCGCAGACGCCGCCGTGGGAGGGGCGGGCGGCCCGGTTCTTCGCGGTGCCGCGCCACGACTACCGGGTCGCGGACACCTGGTTCAACGTCGGCATGCGGGCGACGGCCAGCAACACCCTGGTCGCGGATGAGGTGTTCGTGCCCGAGCACCGGTCGGTCGCCCGCGAGGACATCCTGCACGGGCGGGCCGTCGGCTCCCTCGCGCGCTGCCACACCGCGGCGCTGCGGACGGTCAGCGGGACCCTGTTCGCCGCCCCCGCGCTCGGCGCCGCGCGCGCGGCCGTACGGGCGTGGTCGGCGCGCATGTCCGGCCGGCAGGACGGCCCGGCGCAGGGTGTGCTGGCCCGGGCCGAGGGTGAGATCGAGGGCGCGGCCCTGCTGCTGCGCCGGGTGGCGACGGCGGCCGACGCCGGTTCCGGCGGGGCGGACGAGCCCACCCGGGCGCCGCGGGACTGCGCGCTGGCAGCCGGGCAACTGGTCGACGCGGTGGAGCGGTTGTTCCGCTCGGCCGGTTCCGGCGCGCAGTCCGAGGACGACCCGCTCCAGCGCCTCTGGCGCGATGTGCACTGCGTGGCCGGCCATGTCGCGCTGCGCTTCGACACCGCGGGCGGCGCACACGGCGACCGTCTGCTGGCCGGGGCCGCGGAGCTGCGCGAGCACGACGTCCACATCCGAGAGAAGGGATGAACGAGGTGCGAGGAGAAGCCGCTGCGCCGCAGCCGGGTCCGTTCGCCGATTCCGGTCTGTACGCGGAGATCACCCAGTTCTACGCCTGGCACATGGCGTTGATGGACGAGGGTGAGCCGGACGCCTGGGCCGACGCGTACACCGAGGACGCCGTCTTCGAGGAACCGGGCCGCACCGACGCGCTGCACGGCCGGGAGGCCATCCGGGCCTCGATCACGAAGCGCGCCACGGAACTCGCCGAGGCGGGCACGGTGATGCGGCACTGGACGAGCAACCTGGCCGTCACCCCGCAGCCGGACGGGTCGTTGCGCGCCCAGTACTACTCCCTGGCGATGCGGGCGCCCCGCGGGGAACGGCCGGACATCTTCGCCCATGTGGTCTGCCGGGACGTGCTGGTCCGGGAGGGCGACCGCTGGCTGATACGCCACCGGCACATCGGCATCGACGCGTTGGAACACTGAATCCGTGGCCCCGGCCGCTCTCAGGCGACAGGAGTGCACATGCGTATCGGAATCGTCTTCTTTCCCACGGTGGGTCCGGCCGACAGACCGGCCCACCAGTATTTCGACGAATGCCTCCGGCTCGTCGACCTGGCGGAAGAACTTGGCTACGACCACGTCAAGATAGTCGAGCACTACTTCTTCACCTACGGCGGTTACAGCCCCGACGCCACGACATTCCTCGCCGCCGCGGCGGGCCGTACCCGGCGCATCCGGCTCGGTACCAGTGCCACCATTCCGGCTTTTCAGCACCCGGTGAAGCTGGCCGGGAAACTCGCCATGCTGGACAACCTGTCACAGGGCCGACTCGACGCGGCCTTCGGACGGGCTTTCCTGCCCGACGAGTTCGAGGCCTTCGGTATTGCGATCGATGAAAGCCGAAGGCGCTTCACCGAGAATGTCGCGGCCATTCAGAAGCTGTGGTCGGAGGAGGATGTGGTGTGGGACGGGGAGTTCCACTCCTTCGGCCCGGTGACCCTGCTGCCGCGGCCGGTGCAGCAGCCGCATCCGCCGGTCTTCGTGACCACCGCGCAGAGCCTGGACTCCGTCGCCGACGCCGCCCGCCTCGGCCACCATCTGCAGACGGTGCCGAACGCCATGTCCCGGGAGGGCCTTGAGGAGCGGGTGCGGCTGTTCCGCGCCGAATGGGCGGGGGCGGGCGCGCCGCAGGTCCACCTCAGCTACCCGACCGTGGTCAGCGAGGACGCCGAGTGGGCGCGGAAGGCGGGCCGGACGGACGACGAGGCCAACACGGCGTCGTTCCGGACCGCGGTGGAGTCCTGGCGGAACGTGTCGAGCGCCGCGTACCCCGGCTACGGCAAGCTGGCCGAGAAGCTGGCGCGGGGCTCGGACTTCGAGGCCAAGGTGGCGGAGAACAAGCTGCTGGTGGGCACGCCGGACACGGTGCGGGGCCAGTTGGAGACCATCGCCGGGTGGTACGGCGACGACATCACCCTCAGCCTGGGCGTCCACTCCGGCCATCTGTCCTACGAGGACGCGGCGAACACGCTGCGCCTGCTGGCCGAGCAGGTGCTGCCGGGGCTGTTCCCGCTGCGGGCCGCCTGATCAGCGCTGTGCCGCCCCGGGACAGACGCCGTCCCGGGGCGGCACAGCGCTGTCACACGCCGAGCGCCGCGCGCTCGAGCAGGGGCTCCCACCAGGGCGCGTTGTCCCGGTACCAGGCGACGGTGGCGGCGAGCCCCTCCTCGAAGGGGATCGCGGGCCGGTAACCCAGCTCCTGCTGGATCTTGCCGATGGCGAGCGAGTACCGGCGGTCGTGCCCCTTGCGGTCCTCGACCGTGCGCACCCGGTCCCAGTCCGCGCCGCAGGCCCGCAGCAGCAGGCCGGTCAGCTCACGGTTGGTCAGCTCGGTGCCGCCGCCGATGTGGTAGACCTCCCCGGCGCGGCCGCCGCGCAGGGCCAGCTCGATGCCGGCGCAGTGGTCGTCGACGTGCAGCCAGTCGCGTACGTTGCCGCCGTCGCCGTAGAGCGGGACGTCCTGGCCGGCCAGCAGGCGGGTGACGAAGAGAGGGATGACTTTCTCCGGGAACTGGTGCGGGCCGTAGTTGTTGGAGCAGCGGGTCACCACGACGTCGAGTCCGTGGGTGCGGTGGTAGGAGAGGGCCAGCAGGTCCGAGCCGGCCTTGCTGGCGGCGTACGGCGACCGGGGGGCGAGCGGCTGGTCCTCGCGCCAGGAGCCGGTCGGGATGGAGCCGTAGACCTCGTCGGTGGAGACGTGCACGAAGCGGCCGAGTCCGTGCGCGCGTGCCGCGTCGAGCAGCACCGCCGTGCCGGTCACGTTCGTGGTGACGAAGGGCAGCGCGCCGTGGATCGAGCGGTCCACGTGGGACTCGGCGGCGAAGTGGACGACCGCGTCGTGGCCGGGCAGGACGGAGTTCACCAGGTCCACGTCCCGGATGTCTCCCCGGACGAAGGTGAGTCCGGGGTGCTCCTCGACGGCCCGGAGATTGGTGAGCGTGCCCGAGTAGGTGAGTGCGTCCAGTACGGTGACTTTCGGCTCCGGGATCTTCGGAAATCGTCCCGAGAGCAAATTCCGCACGAAATGGGAGCCGATGAACCCGGCGCCGCCGGTGACGAGTATCCTCATGTCCGCGAGACTGCTGGCACCGCCTCAATATGCGCTGGCGCACCGCTCGCAGGGTGCTGGAATTCGACTGTGACCGTGTGTACGGAGGAAGTTCCGTGTGCCTATGCTGCACAGCATGCGCGGCATACTTCTCGCCGGTGGCACCGGGTCACGTTTACGGCCCATCACCCAGGCGGTTTCCAAGCAGCTCATGCCCGTGTTCAACAAGCCGATGATCTATTATCCCCTGACCACCCTCATCAATGCGGGCGTCCGGGAAATCCTGATCATCACGACACCCCATGAGCAGGAGCAGTTCCAGCGTCTTCTGGGCGACGGATCCCAATGGGGGCTCCGACTGGAATACGCCGCTCAGGAGCGTCCCGAGGGAATCGCGCAGGCCTTTCTGATCGGGGCCGACTTCATCGGTGACGAGCCGGTGGCCCTGATCCTGGGCGACAACATCTTCCACGGCGTCGGGCTCGGTACGCAGTTGCGGTCCCGGCGGGACCTCACGGGGGGCTGGATCTTCGCCCACCAGGTGAAGGACCCCACCGCGTACGGCGTGATCGAGTTCGACGCCGACGGCCGGGTGACCTCCATCGAGGAGAAGCCGGCCCGGCCCAGGTCCCCGTACGCGGTGCCGGGTCTGTACTTCTACGACAACGACGTCGTGGACATCGCCCGCAAGCTGCGCCCGTCCGCCCGGGGCGAGTTGGAGATCTCCGACGTCAACGCGGAGTACATCAGGCGCGGTCGGCTGCGGGTCACCGTGCTGGAGCGGGGTACGGCCTGGCTGGACACGGGCACCTTCGCCTCCCTGGTGGAGGCGGGCGAGTTCGTCCGGGTCCTGGAGGCGCGGCAGCGGCTGATGATCGGCTGTGTGGAGGAGGCCGCCTGGCGTGCCGGGCTCATCGACGACGAGACGCTCGCCCGGCTCGCCGAGCCCCTGGTGCCGAGCGGCTACGGCACGTATCTGCTCGAACTCCTCGGGCCCGCCGCCCGGTTCGACACCGCCGGGGCCGCCGCCGCTCCGCCTGTCACAGCCGACCAGTAGGAGGCACCGTGCAGATCAGACCGCTGTCGATCGAGGGCCTGTGGGAGGTGACTCCCCGTCAGCACCTCGATTCCCGGGGCCGGTTCATGGAGTGGTACCGCTTCGACCGGCTCGCCGAGTCGGTGGGGCATCCGCTGGACCTGGCGCAGGCGAACCTCGCGGTCTCCGCGCGCGGGGTGGTGCGCGGCATCCACTTCGCCGATGTGCCGCCCGGCCAGGCCAAGTTCGTGACCTGCCCGGCCGGCGCGGTCCTCGACGTGATCGTGGACATGCGGGAGGGCTCGCCGACGTTCGGGGCCTGGGAGGCGGTGCGGCTGGACGGCGAGACCCGCAAGGCGGTGTACATCTCGGAGGGGCTGGGGCACGGCTACTGCGCGCTGACCGACTCGGCCACCGTCGCCTACCTCTGCTCCGCGGTCTACGCCCCCGAGCGGGAGCGGGCCGTGCACCCCATGGACGCCGACCTGGACATCGAGTGGCCGGACCTCGGCGAGCCGCGGCTGTCCGAGCGCGACGCGGGTGCGCCCACCCTCAAACAGCTCGGTGAGGAAGGGCTGTTGCCGGACTACGACGCCTGCCGGCGCTTCACCGCGGGCCTGGACGCCAGGGCCGCCGCCGGGAAGGGAGCACCCGCATGAGCGCGCCGTCGAAGCCGGCGCCCGGCGAGGTGCACGAGGTGGAGCACCGGGCCGAGGTCGCCGCACCGGCCGAGCTGGTGTACCGGCTGCTCGCCGACGTCACCCACTGGCCGCGCCTCTTCCCCAACATCGCGCACATGGAACGGTTCTCGGGCGACGCCACGAGCGAACGCGTCGGCGTCTGGCTGGTCTCGGGCGACCGGGTGTTCCCCTGGGTGGCCCTGCGGACCCTGCGCCCCGGGGAACTGCGCGTCGACTACCGGCAGGAGACGACGCAGGCGCCGGTGGCCGACATGGGCGGCTCCTGGATCGTGGAACCGCTGTCGGAACGCACCTGCCGGGTGCGGCTGCTGCACGACTGCCGGCCGGCCACGGACGAGCCCGCTACCCTGGAGTTCATCGCCGACACCCTGGACCGCAACAGCACCGCCGAACTCGCCGCGCTCAAGGAGGCCGCCGAGCGGGAGGCCGCCGACGAGCGGCTGGTGGTGCGGATCGAGGACACGGCGAGGGTCGGCGGATCGGCCGCGGACGTCTACGAGTTCCTCGCCGACGCGGCGGCCTGGCCCGGGCGCATCCCGCACATCGTGTCGGTGGACGCCCGCGACGGCGGCGACAACGTGCAGTTGCTGGACTGGGTCACGCACACCGAACGGGGCGTGGACCACCCCTCCAAGGTGGTGCGCGTGCTGTTCCCGCCGGACCGGATCGTGTACCGGCATCTGCTCCTGCCGCCACTGGCCGCCGTGCACACCGGCGACTACACCGTGACGCAGGACGGGGACGGGGTGGTGGTGTCCTCCCGGCACACGGTGGTCCTCTCGGAGTCGGGCGTCACCGACGTGGCGGAGGCCGTCGCCTTCACCCGCCGGGCGCTGAGCACCAGCAGCCGTGAAGTGCTGGCCCGCGCCAAGGAGTTCGCGGAGCGGCGACGGCACGGCGGGTGAGGACTCCGGTACGGTCAGCCGACGGTGAGCACCACCTTGCCGCGCACATGGCCGGTCTCGACCTCGCGGTGGGCCTCGGCGGCCGCCGTGAGGGGGTGTACGGCGGTGAGGGGGAGCACCAGGTCGCCGGCGGCGGCGAGCCCGGCCAGCTCGGCCAGCAGCTCCGCCGAACGGGCGCCCCGCAGCCGTACGATGCCGTGCTCGTCGGCCGCCTTCTGGTCCACGGTGGTGCCGATCCGGGTGCGGTCGGCGACGAGTTCCAGGGAGGCGTCCACGGCGGCGCTGCCGACCGCGTCGAGGACGACGTCCACGCCCTCCGGGGCCAGCGCCCGCACCCGCTCGGCCAACCCCTCGCCGTACACGACCGGTTCGGCTCCCAGCGAGCGCAGATACTCGTGGTTGCGCTCGCTCGCCGTGCCGATGACCCGTGCGCCGAGGCGCCGGGCGAGCTGCACCGCGACGGTGCCGACGCCCCCGGCCGCGGCGTGCACCAGCAGGGTGTCGCCGTCCCCGACCTTCAGCTCCCGCAGCGCGTTGCTCGCGGTCTGGCCTACGGCGGAGAGCGCGCCGGCCACCTCCCAGGACAGCCCGGCCGGCTTGGCGGTGACCGAGTCGGCCGGGACGGTGAGGACCTCGGCGTAGGCCGCCATCGCCGTGAACCCGAGCACCTCCTCGCCCACGGCCCGGCCGGTGACGCCCGCACCGACCTGGTCGATCACCCCGGCGAACTCGTTGCCCAGCCGTTGCGGGAAGGTCACCGCGACCGTGCCCGCGAAGTCTCCGCGCCGCAGCTTCACATCGACCGGGTTGACCCCGGCGGCGCGTACCCGGACGCGGACCTCGCCGGGTCCCGCGACCGCTTCGGCCGTCTCCAGCGGTCGGAGAACGTCGGGACCGCCGTATTCGGAAAACGCGATTGCCGTAGGCATGCGGTATTCCTCCCCTAATCGTTCGAGTGATTTTCCAGAGGTCCTTGAGAAGATTCCGAACGAATCCCTTACTGCTCAAACAGCCTACGATGCCGGTCAGTTGAGGCGCTCGGGGTGCGCCTTCGAAACGGGAGAAAGACATGGCCGAAAAAGCCGAGAAACTGGATGCGCGACTGGTCAAACTCGGCGCGATCATCGTCTGTGGCGCATTTCTTTCGGCGATGGACGCCACCATCGTCTCGGTGTCGCTGGACAGTGTCGGCCAGGAGTTCTCTGTCTCCCTCTCCTCGCTGCAGTGGGTCGCGGCCGGGTATCTGCTGGCGCTCGCCATGGTCGTACCGGTGACGGGCTGGGCCGCTGAGCGCTTCGGCGCCCGGCGCATGTGGCTGTTCGCGCTCTCGCTGTTCACCGGGGCCTCGGTGCTGTGCGGGGCCGCCTGGTCGGTGGAGAGCCTGATCGCCTTCCGGCTGTTGCAGGGCCTGGGCGGCGGGCTCATCCCGCCGCTCGCCCAGATCCTGCTGGTGCGGGCCGCCGGGCCGCGGCGGATCGGCCGGGTGATGACGATGGTGAGCGTGCCCACGCAGCTCGCGCCGATCGTCGGGCCCAGCGTGGGCGGCCTGCTCGTCCACGACCTGGGCTGGCGGTGGATCTACTACATCAATCTGCCCCTCGGCGCGGTCGCCCTGCTGTTCGCCTGGCTCGCGCTGGAGAAGGACACCCCCGCCCCCGGCACGTCGGGGCGGCTCGACGTGCTCGGTCTGCTGCTGCTCTCCCCCGGGCTGACCGTCCTGCTGTACGGGCTGTCCGTGGTCGAGGAGTCCCCGGACGGCTTCGGCTCCCCGAGGGTGCTCGCCTTCGTGGGCGGCGGGGCGCTGCTGCTGGCGGTGTTCGTCGGCCGTGCGCTGCGCCCGCGGCAGGTGCCCTCGGTCGTCGATCTGCGGCTGTTCCGCAACCGGGAGTTCGCCCTCGCGTCGGGGCTGCTGTTCCTGCTCGGCGCCACCCTGTTCGGCGCCATGTTCCTGCTGCCCCTCTACTACCAGCAGGTGCTGGGGCACGACGCGCTGCGGGCCGGGCTCATGCTGGCGCCGCAGGGGGCCGGCACGGTGATCGCGCTCGCCCTCGCGGGCGCGCTGGTGGACCGTCTCGGCCCGCGCTACATCGTGCTGGCGGGCATCGCGCTGACCGTCGTCGGCACCCTCGCCTTCACCGGGTCCGGCACCGGCACCGACGACGCGCTGCTGACCGGGTCGCTGGTGCTGCGCGGCCTCGGTCTGGGGGCCGTGGCCACGCCGTTGACGGCCACCGCCTACCGCTCGCTCGCCAAGGACGCCGTGCCGCGGGCCGCCTCCGGGCTCGTCATCGTCCAGCGCATCGGCGGCTCCCTGGGCACGGCCGCCCTCGCCGTCCTGCTCCAGGCGCAGCTCGGCCGGGACGGCGGCGCCGAGGAGGCCTCGCCCGCGGTGCTCGCCGACGCGTTCGCCGCCACGTTCTGGTGGACCGCCGGGCTCAGCGCCGTCGCCCTCGTCCCGGCCCTGTTCCTGCCCGGCCGCCCCCGCGAGAGCGAGGACTCCGGAGCCCCGGAGACGGACGACGGTTCAAGCCCCGCGTCAGCGGATTTCGAGCGGCGGCCGTAAGGCTGCGCCGCACAAGGCCCGTCCGCCTCACTCCGAAGCCTCCTCAGAAACCGCACTCCGAAACCGCACTCCAAAACCTCACTCCGAAAGAGGAGCCGCCATGTCCCCCGCCACGTCCACCGTCGCTCACCGCACCCGCCGCCGCGCCCTGCGCGCGCTGGCCGTCACCGTGCTGGCCGTCCCGTCGCTGGTGGCGGTCGGCGGTGCCGCGGAGGCCGACACCGCGCGGGCGGCCAAGTACTGCTCGCCGGTGGGCACCTGGACCGCCCAGGTGACCACCTCGATCCCCAGCGCCGGCACGACGAGCTTCACCTTCCGCGCCGACGGGACGATGGGCAACGACACCGACACCTGGTACCGCACGGGCCGGACCACGTTCTCGTACGACATCTGGCACCCGCACAGGGACGCGAGCGGCAACGTCGACGGCTCGGTCGAGGGGCACCAGGACGCCGTCATGAGCGACGCCAACCACTGGACCTCGCACGGGGTGTCCCAGGTCATCGACCTCCAGGGCAACGTGGTGAGCAGCTTCACGGTCGACGTCGTCGCCACCCGGACCTCCTGAGCCCGTGACCGCGTGACCTCGTAACGCATCGACGAACGGAGTTCCGACCATGCGTGTGCTGTTCGCCTCCCCACCCGCCCTGGGGCATCTCTTCCCGGTCATCCCGCTGGCCTGGGCGCTGCGTTCCGCGGGCCACGAGGTGCTCGTCGCCTCCTCCGAGACGGCGGTGGACGCGGCCGTGAAGGCGGGGCTGCCCGTCGTCGACGTCTCCCCCGGCACCGACTTCGACGCGGTCTTCGGCGGCGGCCCGAAACTCACGCCGGAGCAGTTGGCGGAGCAGATGAAGGTGCGCGGCCAGGCGATCGTCCGGGCGGGCGGCGCCACCACCCCGGCCATGCTGGAGCGGTTCGGGACCGTGAGCGACCTCATGGCGGACGGCACGCTGCGGGTCGCCGAGGAGTGGCGGCCCGACCTGGTCGTCCACGGCCGGCTCCAGGGCGCGGGGCTGCTCGCCGCGCGGCGGCTCGGGGTGCCCGCGGTGGAACACGGCTTCGGGATGCTGCGCGAGGGCGGCTTCGCGCGGGGCTTCCTGCCGTACCTGGCGCCGTCCTTCGAACGCCACGGCGTACCCGTGGAACTGCCCGCCCACGCCGTCCTGCACGTGGCCCCGCCGAGCCTGATGCGGGGCGAGGGGCAGGGCTGGAACATGCGGTACGTCCCCTACAACGCCGGGGGCGAACTGCCCGAGTGGCTCACCACTGCCCGCACACGGGCCAGGGTCGCCGTCTCCCTGGGCACGATCGTGCCGCGGATGCTGGGCGTGGGCGGCCTGGAGAAGCTGCTGGGCGCCGCAGCCGAGACCGACGCCGACTTCGTCGTCACGGGACTGACCGAGCAGGATCTGCCCCAAGTCCCGCCGAACGTGAGGGTGGTGCGCTGGCTGCCGCTGAACGCGCTGCTGGAGCGGTGCGACGCCACCGTGCACCACGGCGGCTCCGGCTCCACCCTGACCGCGCTCACCTTCGGCCTGCCCCAACTGCTGCTGCCGCACGGCGCCGACAACTTCGTCAACGCCGACGTCGTCGACCGGGCGGGCCTGGGAATGTCGGTGGACCCCCACGAGGTCACCACCGGCGCGCTGGAACGGGTCCTGACGGACGACACACTGCGGGCAGCCGCCCGGCAGGTGGCCGAGGAAATCCGAACCCAGCCGTCACCGGCCGAACTGGTCGGCAAGCTGGAGGAGTTCACGCGTTCCTGACGACACGCGGGAGGGGCCGGCGGGGTGTATGCCCCGCCGGCCCCTCCCCCATGTTCAGAGGTTGTGGATCCCGCCGTCCACCAGCAGCACCACACCGGTGGAGTACGCCGCCTCGGCCAGGCCCAGCACCGCCTGGGCAACGTCCTCGGGCGTGCCGATCCGGCGCAGCGGGGCGCCCGCCGTGACGGCCTCGCGCGGGCCCGTGAAGTCCGCGGTCCAGGGCGTGTCGATGAGGCCGGGCGCCACAGCGTTGACCCGGACGTCCGGTCCGGCGACGTTGGCGAGCAGCCGCGTCATGTGGTTGATCGCCGCCTTGCTGACGGCGTACGGGATGGAGCTGCCCGTCGGCTTGACGCCGGCGATGGAGGAGATGTTGACGATGGCTCCGCCGCCGTCGGCCGTGAGGTGGGGCAGGGCCGCCACACTCATCTGCCAGGTGCCCACCACGTTGACGTCGAGGATCTCGCGCCAGACCGCGGGCGAGGCCGCCGCGAGGTCGGCGTGCGGGATGAGCCGGGTGGCGCCGGCGTTGTTGACCAGCAGGTCGAGCCGGCCGAGCCGGTCGACCACGGTGTCGACGATCCGGGCCGCCTGCTCCTCCACCGCGATGTCGCCCTGTACGTAGACGGCACCGTCCAGCGAGTCCGCGAGTTCCTTGCCCTCCTTGGGCGAGTTGCGGGAGTTGACCGCCACGCGATAGCCCGCGGCGGCCAGGGTCCTGGCGGTCGCCGCGCCTATCCCGGAGGTCGAACCGGTCACCAGGGCGACCCGCTGCGTTGACATGGGTGTGCCTCCTTCAGGGGTACGAACTTCGGGGCCACGCATCAGTCCGTGCCGTCGTGGATGACCCGCCGGTACCGGACGAGCCAGGTGCCCTCGTGACGGACGAGGGTGTCCTCGGCGTAGGTGCTCGCGGTGATCCGCGGCCGGCCGCCGCGCTCGGTGGCCATGGAGAAGGCGTAGTAGCGGGTGCGTACGACGCCCTGCTCGTCCTGCGGGTCCACTTCGAGCATGCCCAGCCAGTGGCGGCGGGTGATGCCCTCGGCGACGAGCTGGTCCACCCGTTTGCGGGAGGCCACGGCGATGTCGACACGGCCCGTGAGCGGTTCGGCGACGTTCTGGTCGAAGACGCCGTCCTCGGTGAACGTGTCCGCCCACTCCTCGACGGCGCCCTGGTCGAGCAGCCGCATCTGCCGGGCGTAGAACTGCTGGACGTCCTGGAACAGACTGCCCGTCGTGGGGGCCGTCATGAGGTCCGTCATGGGGTCCGTCATGGGGTCCGTCATGGGGTCCGTCATGGGGTCCGTCATGGGGTCCGTCATGGGGTCCTTTCTCCTCTTCTCGGCCGCGCGGACCGCTCCGCGTCCCGGGCCGAGACTGGCAGCGGGCTCTCAAGGTGAACTCGATTCATCGCACAGCGGGTGCGGCGACCCTTCCCACGACAACCCACCTCGGGAGGGAGACCACGTATGAGGCTCGACGGAAGGGTCGCGGTCGTCACCGGCGGCACCAAGGGGCTCGGCCGGCAGCTCGTGGAGGCGTTCGCGCGCGAGGGCTGCAAGGTCGTCGCGGCGGGCCGGGACAAGAGCGCGGGCGCGGACCTCGCGGAGCGCGGCGGCGACGTGATCGTGCACGAGACGGACGTACGGGACCCCGAGTCGGTGGACGAACTGATGCGCGCCGCCGCCGAGTTCTACGGCCGTCTCGACATCGTGGTGGCCAACGCCGGGGTCAGCCGTCCCGGGCCGGCCGCGCAGCTCGACCCCGCGGACTTCGCGGACACGATGGCCACGAACCTCGGCGGGGTCTTCCACTGCACCCGTTCCGCGGTGCCGTACCTGGAGCGCAGCGAGTACGGCGGACGGATCATCAACCTGTCCTCCGCGCTGGCCACCCGGGTGGCCCCGGGGGCGTCCGCGTACGCGGCGACCAAGGCGGCGGTGGAGATGTTCACGAAGGTGACGGCGGTGGAACTCGCGCCGCGGAACATCACCGTCAACGCGCTGTGCCCGGGCCTGATCGACGAGGGCATGACCCGTTCGATCCGGGACAACGAACGCGTCTGGGCGGTGTACGAGCCGAAGCTGGCGATGGGCCGCCTCGGCTCGGCGGACGAGGTCACCGCCGCCGCGCTGTTCCTCGCGGGGCCGGACAGCTCGTACGTGAACGGGCATGTGCTGGAGGTGAACGGGGGGCTCAACTGGTAGCGGTGGCAGGGCGCCCGGTCCGTGCTCCGGCCGGCGCTGACGCGCCGGCCGGAGCGCGGATCACGCGCTCGCCGTCCCGGCGGCCGCGAACGCCTTGTTGATCAGGGCCAGGTACTGCCGGGGGGTCTGGGCGTCGGCCACGGCGTCCTCGTCGAGCATGACGCCGTACTCGCGCTCGATGCGGCTGGCGGTCTGCAGGACGGCCAGCGAGTCGTAGTTGATCTCGGGGAACGGCCGGTCGAGTACGTCTCCGTCGAGGTTGACGGTGTCGTCGGTTCCGGCGCTCTCGCGCAGCAGCTCTATCAGGTCGGCGAGAGTGAATTCCGTCGGCATGGCTTCTCCATCTCTTGGGGGTCCGGGTCGTCGGCCCGGGTTCGGGGGAGCGGGCACGGTGCGGCGGGCTCAGCCCGGGACGCGCACCACCATCGCCGCGTTGAAGCCGCCCCGGCCGCGGGCCAGCACCAGCGCGGTGCGCAGCGCGGCCGGGCGCTGCTCGGTCACCAGGTCGATGGGGAGACCGGGAGCGGGGCCGCCGACGTTGACGGTCGGCGGGATCACCTGGTCGCGCAGCGCGAGCAGGGCCGCGGCCAGGTCGAGTGAGGCGGCGCCCGCGGAGAGCCGGCCGGTCATCGTCTTGGGCGCGGTGACCGGGACGGCGTTCGGGCCGAAGAGCGTGGCGACGGCCCGTGCCTCCGCGAGGTCCGCGGCGATGTCACCGGCGGCGTCCGCGAAGACGACGTCCACGTCGGCGGGGGTCAACCCGGCGTCCCACAGGGCGAGTTCGGCGGCGTCCCGCAACCGCGAGCGGTCGCCCGCGATCTGGGCCGCCCCGCCGGATGCCAGGGCCGCCCCGCCGGATGCCAGGTCGCCCGCGCCCCGAGCCATCCCGCCGGGCGCCGGTTCCCTTCCGCCCCGGACCGCCCCGCCGGGTGCCGGGTCGAACGTAGCCGCGTACCCCGCGATCGTCCCGTACGTCTCGGCTCCCCTCTCCCGGGCGGCCGTCGCGTCCTCCACGATCAGCAGGGCGCCGCCCTCGCCGGCGACGTGCCCGCGGGCGTCGGCGGTGAAGGGGAGGTAGGCGCGGTCCGGGTCGTCGACCGTGCTCAGGCGGCCGTCGGCGAGCTGGGCGGCCCAGCCCCAGGGGCACAGCGCGGACTCGACCCCGCCGGTGACCACCAGGCGGATCCCCTTGCGCAGTTGCCGCCGGGCCTGGGCGACCGCGTCGAGTCCGCCCGCCTGTTCGGTGACGAGGACGCCGCTGGGGCCGCGCAGTCCGTGCCGGATGGAGATCTGGCCGGTGTTGACGGCGTAGAACCAGGCGAACGACTGGTACGCGCTGACGTACTGCCGGCCCTGGCTCCACAGCGCTTGCAGCTCCCGCTGCCCGAACTCGAAGCCGCCCGCCGAGCTGGCGGTGACCACGCCGGCGGCGTAGTCGGGCAGCGCGGCGGGGTCGACGCGGGCGTCGGCCAGGGCCTCGTCGGCGACGGCGAGCGCCAGCCGCGTCACGTGGTCCGTCTGCGGCATGAGGCGGCCGGGGATGTGGTCGGCCGGGTCGAAGTCCTGGACCTCCCCGGCGAGGCGGGCCGGGTACTGGCCCGCGTCGAAGCGGCTGATCGGCCGGATGCCGCTCTCCCCGCGCAGGGTCGCCCGCCACCACTCCTCCCGCCCGAAGCCGTTGGGCGCGGCCACGCCGATGCCGGTGACGACCGGGGGCACGCTGGCCGGGGGCTGCGGGGCGGGCCGATGCCCGGGCGCCGGTTTCGTCGCCGTCATCGGGTGTCTCCCTTCTCGGGGCGGACGAGGACCATCGCGCTCTGGAAGCCGCCGAAGCCGCTGCCCACGCTGAGGACGGTGTCGGTGCGCTGTTCCCGGGCGGTCAGCGGGGTGTAGTCCAGGTCGCAGGCCGGGTCGGGGTGGTGCAGGTTGGCGGTGGGCGGGATGACGCCGTGCTCGATGGCGAGGGCGCTGGCCGCGACCTCCAGGGAGCCGATCGCGCCGAGCGAGTGACCGATCATCGACTTGATGGAGCTGACCGGTACCTCGTGGGCGTGGCTGCCCAGGCTGCGCTTGAAGGCGGCGGTCTCGTGCCGGTCGTTCTGCTTGGTGCCCGAGCCGTGGGCGTTGACGTAGTCGATGTCGGTGCGGTCCAGCCGCGCCTCGTCGAGGGCGACCCGGATCGCCTCGGCCATCTCCCGGCCGTCCGGGGTGAGTCCGGTCATGTGGTAGGCGTTGCAGCGGGTGGCGAACCCGGCGATCTCGGCGTAGATGTGCGCGCCGCGCCGCCGGGCCCCCTCCAGGTCCTCCAGGACCAGGACGGCGGACCCCTCGCCGAGGACGAAGCCGTTGCGGGAGGCGTCGAAGGGCCTGGAGGCGGTCTCCGGTTCGTCGTTGCGCGGCGAGGTGGCCTTGATGGCGTCGAAGCAGGCCATCGTGATCGGGGAGATGGGCGCCTCGGTGGCGCCCGCGATCATGACGTCGGCGCTGCCCTCCCGGATCAGTTCGACGGCGTGGCCGAGGGAGTCGAGGCCGGAGGTGCAGCCCGTGGACACCATGGACACCGGCCCCTGGGCGTCGACGCGCCAGGCGACCTCCGCGGCCATGGAGCTGGGCACGAAGTAGTCGAAGAGATGCGGTACGGCGAGGGTGTGGTCCACCTGCCAGGTGCTGCCGCCCCGGCTGACGACGTTGTACTCGGTGTCCAGGCCCATCGTGCAGCCGACCGCGCTGCCGAGGGTGACCCCCGTGCGCAGCGGGTCGAGGTCCGTTCCCAGGCCGCTGTCGGTCAGCGCCTCCCGGGCGCTGACGACGGCGAACTGGGCGGCCCGGTCCAGGCGTTCGGCCTCCTCGGGGGTGAAGCCGCACTCCAGCGGGTCGAAGTCGGCCTCGGCGGCGATGCGGGACCTGAACTGTGTGGCGTCGAAGAAGGTGATGGACCGGGTGGCGGTCCGGCCGGAGGTGATCAGGGACCAGAACTCCTTCGTTCCCACCCCTCCTGGAGCGACCACACCGATCCCGGTGATGGCGACACGACGGTTCATCGGCTGCCCTTCATGAGTGGTTGCGCACATAAGGGAGGCGTTGCACGACCCGGCACAGCCGGCCCAGCAGTTCGGGCAGGGCGCCGCCCCGTACGAAGTGGTGGTCTCCGGCGATGGTGCGGTGCGCGTATCTGCCGCCGGCCCAAGCCCGCCAGCCGGCCATCACCTCGGACCCGGCGACCGGGTCGTCGGTGCCCGCGATCGTCAGCAGCGGTGCGCGCAGGGGCGCGTCGGCGGCCCTGCGCAGCTCGCGGGCGAGCCGCAGGTCGTCACGGATGACGTCCAGGGCCGTGCGCTGCCAGATGCCGCCGCGCGGGGTGCCCGGCTCCACCGCGCCGAACGCCTCCAGCACGTCGAACAGCCGGTCGTCGGGCAGGTCGCAGGCGTCCGCGAGTGCGGAGCGGGCGTCGGGCGGCGGGCAGGCGCCCACCACGACGAGCGCCGGTGCGGGACGCCCGGCCCGCTCCAGGGCGCGGGCCACGGAGTACGCGATCAGGCCGCCCAGGCTGTGCCCGTACAGGATGTACGGGCCCTCGGGCGGCGGTCCGTGCCGGCGCAGCAGGTCGGCGAAGAGCCCGCGGGCTCCGGTGACGCGGGGTTCGCGCCGTCGGCCGTCGCGGCCGGGGAGCAGGACGGGCACCGGCCGCACCGAGTCGCCGAGCACCGCGGACCAGCCGCCGAAGGCGGAGACACCGGCGCCCGCGTGCGGGAAGCAGAACAGCTCCAGGCACGGTCCGGCGGCCCCGGGGGGTGCCGCCGTGCGGGTCGTGGTTCCGGAAGTACGGGTCATCGCCGCCTCTTGGGTCGTCGCGGGTCGCGGTCAGTCTGGGAAGACGCCCTCGACCACAGATGGAGCGGCAGTGGTGCGGTGCCACAGCGAAGGGCGGGGCGCCGGGGGGCCGCCGGGCCCTGAGAGTCCTTCAAGCGTCGTTCCAGACCGTGCTGTGAGCATCGCCGCGTCGTCCGGGCCTTCCGGAGCCACCCGTCAGGAGGATGTATGTCGGAGCAGGAGTCACGGACCGCCGTGGTCACCGGCGCGACCAGCGGGATCGGTCTCGCCGTCACCCGTCTGCTGGCACGGACCGGATACCGGGTCTTCATCTGTGCCCGGACCGAGGACAGCGTGCTGCGCACGGTCAAGGAGCTGCGCGACGAGGGCCTCGACGTCGACGGCGCGCCGTGCGACGTGCGGTCCGCCGAGGACATCGGGCGCTTCGTGGGCGCCGCCGTGGAGCGCTACGGCACGGTCGACGTCCTGGTCAACAACGCCGGCCGCAGCGGTGGCGGGGTCACCGCCGACATCGCCGACGAGTTGTGGCTGGACGTCATCAACACCAATCTCAACAGCGTGTTCATGATGACCCGTGAGGTGCTCAACACCGGCGGGATGCGGCACAAGGACTGGGGCCGCATCGTGAACATCGCCTCGACCGCGGGGAAGCAGGGCGTGGTGCTCGGCGCCCCCTACTCGGCCTCCAAGCACGGGGTGGTCGGCTTCACCAAGGCCCTCGGCAACGAGCTGGCGCCCACCGGGATCACCGTCAACGCGGTCTGCCCGGGCTATGTGGAGACGCCCATGGCGCAGCGGGTGCGCTCGGGGTACGCGGCCGCGTACGACACCACCGAGGAGCAGATCCTGCAGAAGTTCCAGGCGAAGATCCCGCTGGGCCGGTACTCCACCCCCGAGGAGGTCGCCGGCCTCGTCGGCTACCTGGTCAGCGACACCGCCGCCGCCATCACCGCGCAGGCGCTCAACGTCTGCGGCGGGCTCGGCAACTTCT
The DNA here is from genome assembly GCF_014596915.1 of Streptomyces sp. TRM68416. Taxonomy (GTDB): domain Bacteria; phylum Actinomycetota; class Actinomycetes; order Streptomycetales; family Streptomycetaceae; genus Streptomyces. The sequence continues at coordinate 249,680 of NZ_JACVWU010000003.1, read as the reverse complement.
GACGCCCCTTCTCCTTCCGAACACCCGCGTTCCGACTCCCCGCGTTCCGACTCCCCGCGTCTTGCGACGCCGTCGAAAGAGGTGGCACCGATCATGACCGTACGCGAGGTCGAGCACGAGATCACCGTCGAGGCTCCGGCTGCGGAGGTGTACCGGCTGATCGCCGAGGTGGAGAACTGGCCGCTGATCTTCCCGCCGTCCGTCCACGTCGAACGGGTGGAGCACGCGGGCGACGAGGAGCGGATCCAGATCTGGGCGACCGCCAACGGCACGGCGAAGAACTGGACGTCGCGCCGCGTCCTGGACCCCGGGGCGCTGCGGATCACCTTCCGCCAGGAGGTGTCGGCGCCGCCGGTGGCCGCGATGGGCGGCACCTGGATCGCCGAGGCCGTGGCGCCGGACCGGACCAGGCTGCGGCTGCTGCACGACTACCGGGCCGTGGACGACGACCCGGCCGGACTTGAGTGGATCGACCAGGCCGTGGACCGCAACAGCCGGCTGGAGCTCGCCGCGCTGAAGGCCAGCGTGGAGCTGGCCACCGGCACGCCGGACCTCATGCTGTCCTTCGAGGACAGCGTCGAGATCAACGGCTCCGCCAAGGACGTGTACGACTTCATCAACGAGGCGAACCTGTGGCAGGAGCGGCTGCCGCACGTGGCCGCGGTGGACCTGCGCGAGGAGATCCCGGGGCTCCAGGTACTGCGGATGGACACGCTGACCAAGGACGGCTCGTCCCACACCACGGAGTCGGTCCGGGTGTGCTTCCCGCACCAGCGCATCGTCTACAAGCAGACCACGCTGCCCGCGCTGATGGCCCTGCACACCGGGTGCTGGAGTCTGGTCGAGGACGACCGGGGCGTGACCACCGCCACCTCCCAGCACACGGTGATCGTCAACACCGGGAACATCCACGCGATCCTGGGCCCGGACGCGGGCGTCCCCGAGGCCCGTACGTTCCTGCGCAACGCACTGGGCACCAACAGCCGGGCCACCCTCGGCCACGCCAAGGACTACGCGGAAGCCAGGGCACGGCAGTGACCGGGGGCACGCCGCTGGAGGACACCGCCGCGTTCCTGCGGTGGTTCGAGGAGCGGCGGGCGGCGAACCACTACCGGGTGACGCCGGTGCCGCTCGACGGTCTGGACGGCTGGCGGTTCGACCCGGTGACCGGGAACCTCGGGCACCGCAGCGGCGGCTTCTTCACCGTGGAGGGGATCGAGGCGTCGCTGGGCGAGGACGTCGGCACCTGGACGCAGCCGATCATCATCCAGGACGAGATCGGCATCCTGGGGATCCTGGTCCAGCGGTTCGGCGGCGTCCCGTACTGCCTGATGCAGGCGAAGATGGAGCCGGGCAACGTGAACACGCTGCAGTTGTCGCCGACGGTCCAGGCGACGCGCAGCAACTACACGCGCGTGCACCGCGGGAACGCGGTCCCCTACCTGGAGTTCTTCGTGGACCCCCGGCGGGGCCGGCGGGTCTTCGACGCGCTCCAGTCCGAGCAGGGCTCGTGGTTCCTCGCCAAACGCAACCGGAACATGATCGTCGAGGTGCCCGAGGGTGCCGAGGTGCCCGCGCACGACAACTTCCGCTGGGTGAGCCTGCCGCTGCTGAAGGACCTCCTGCGGATCGACAACGTCGTCAACATGGACTCCCGGACCGTCCTGTCCGGCCTGCCCTTCCTGTACGGGGAGCAGCCCGAGGCCCCGGCGCCGCACACGACGGCGGAGATCCTCAGCTGGTTCACCGAGGCGCGCAGCAGCCACGTACTGGAGCGCCGGCGCATCCCGCTGAACCAGGTCAAGGGCTGGAGCCGGGGCCCGGAGCGCATCGAGCACGAGCGGGGCGCCTTCTTCACCGTGCTCGGGGTCGACGTGGAGGCCAGCAGCCGGGAGGTGGCCCGCTGGTCGCAGCCGCTGCTCGCCCCCGTGGACCGGGGGGTGGTCGCGTTCCTCGGCCGGCGCTCCGGCCCGGACGCGGACTGGCAGGTGCTGGTGCACGCCCAGAGCGAGGCGGGCACCTCCGACGTGGTGGAGATGTCGCCGACGGTGAACTGCGTCCCCGGCAACTACGCGCATCTGCCCGCCGGGCTGCGCCCGCCGTTCCTCGACCACGTGCTGTCGGCGCCCGCCTCCCGCATCCGCTTCGACACCGTGCTCTCCGAGGAGGGCGGCCGTTTCCACGCCGCGGAGAACCGCTACCTCCTCGTCGAGGTCCCGGACGACTTCCCCGACCGGCTGCCGGCGGACTTCATCTGGATGACCCGCCGCCAGCTGACCGGGTTCGTCCGCTACGGCAACCATGTCAACGTCGTCGCACGCTCGCTGCTCGCGTGCCTGATGGACCAGGGAAATCCATGACGCGCGAGGCAACCGCTCCCGTGGGCCTGGGGCTCCTCGGCTGCGCCGACATCGCGGTCCGCAAGGTGCTGCCCGCCCTGGCCGCTGCCCCCGGCGGGCTGCGGCTGGCCGCGGTCGCCAGCCGTACGCCCGAGAAGGCCAAGGAGGTGGCCGCCCGCTTCGGCGCCCGCGCGGTCGCCGGATACCCGGAGCTGCTGGCGGATCCCGAGGTCGAGTCGGTGTACATCCCGCTGCCGCCCGCGCTGCGCGCCCCGTGGGTGCGGGCGGCGCTCGACGCGGGCAAGCACGTGCTCGCGGAGAAGCCGCTGACCGCCGACCCCGCCGAGACGGCCGCCCTCGCGGCGCTCGCCGAGTCGGCGGGGCTGGTGCTGTGGGAGAACTACATGTTCGTCCACCACGCCCAGCACCACTACGTACGCGCCCTGGTGGCCGACGGCGCGATCGGTGAACTGCGCACGATCCAGGCGCAGTTCACCATTCCGCCGCGCCCCGCGGACGATCACCGGCTGCGTCCCGACCTCGGCGGCGGGGCCCTGCTGGACGGTGCGGGCTACCCGGTGCGGGCCGCGCAGTTCTTCCTCGGCGATGAACTCACCGTCCTCGGCGCGAGCCTGAAGCCGCACCCGGCCCACGGCGTCGACATCGCGGGCGACGCCCTGCTGCGGCACGCCGACGGGGTCACCGCCCACGTCGGCTTCGGCATGGAGCACTTCTACGTCTCCCGCTACCAACTCCTGGGCAGCACCGGCCGGATCACCGTCGAGCACGCGTTCACCACGCCCCCGTACCACCGGCCGGTGATCCGGATCGACCGGCAGGACCATCAGGAGCTGCGCACCCTGCCGGCGGACGACCACTGCGCCAACACGCTCACCCGGTTCGCCGACGCCGTCCGCGCGGGCGGCACCGCCGACACGGCGACGAGCGTCGCGCAGGCCCGGATCGTCGCGGCGATCAGGGAGGCGGCGCACGCCGGGTGACGGCCCGTCACCACCGCCCCGGACTGGGGGTGCGCAAACGCCTGACCACGGCGTGGGGACGCACTATTCTCCTTGCGCACGGTTGCGTCGGGGGGACGGGCGGCACATGCGGATCATCTTCGTTCACGGGACCGGCGTACGCCGTCCCCGCTTCGACGAGCTCTTCCAGCGGGTGGGCGCGGGGCTGCTCAAGCGGTTCCCGGACGCGGACGTCGAACCCTGCTACTGGGGCGATGAGTTCGGCGCCACGCTCGGCGCCGGCGGTGCCTCCGTCCCCGGAATGGTGCCGCGGCAGGCGCCCCCCGGCACGGTGGCGGACACCGCCGAGGACCCCGAGACGGTCGAGTGGCTGCTGCTCCTGACCGACCCGTACTGCGAACTCAGGGTCTTCGCCGAGCTCGCCGTCGAGGCCGACACCGGATTCGCCGTTCCGGGCGTGCGGTCCCCGGGCGAGGCGGTGGCCGACCGGCTGCGGGCACTCCCCCGCGAGCCGGACCCGTCCGACGAACTGGCCGCCCTCCTGCGGGAGACCGACCTGGCCGAGGGCTATCGGCGCGCCCTGGACGCGGTCGCGGACTCCGAGGAGTTCCGTGCCGCATGCGCGGCCGCCGAGGACGACGCGACGGCCTCCGACCTCGTCGCCACCACCGGCCGGGCCGTCGTGGCCGTGCTGCTCGCCGAGGCCCGGGACACCGCGCTGTGCACCGGCGACGAACGGGACCGCCTCGTCGACCTGCTGACCGGACGGCTCGGCGGCACCGCCCGCGGTCTGGTGACACGCGGCGCCGGGGTGCTCCTCAAACTCGGGCTACGGCTGACCCGGCAGCCCGTACTCGACCGCTGGCGGGGCGAGTTCACCTCCGACAAGGCCTCGGAGGTCGGCGACATCCTGCGCTACCAGGCACGCGGCGAGGCCCTGCGCACCCGCCTGCAGCAAATGATCGACCGCAGCCCGGAACCGCCGGTCGTCATCGGCCACAGCCTCGGCGGCATCGCCCTGGTCGACACCCTCGCCCTGGCCGCAACCCGCCAACAGCCCCTACCGGTACACCTGTTGGTAACCGTGGGCTCGCAGGCCCCCTTCCTCCACGAACTCGGCGCCCTGGCCGGTCTCCACCCCGGCGCCGCCCTCCCGTCCGGCTTCCCCGACTGGCTGAACATCTACGACCGCAAGGACCTGCTCTCCTACCTCGCCGAGCCCGTCTTCCCCGGCGACCCCAGGGTCACCGACCACGAGGTACGCAGCCGCCAGCCGTTCCCCCTGTCCCACAGCGCCTACTGGAAACTCGACGCGGTCTTCGACCGAATCGGCGAGGCGCTGCGATGACGGACCTGCCCGGACCGGCCCGGCGCTCTGGAAACGGGCCGGCGCGTCCTTTCGTCCCGTGGTGCGGGCATCTGCGGATCAAGTGCTCGTTCACACCACGGGGGCACCGATGCGAGACGACTCAAGTGTGCACGGAGGCGATCAGAGCGCCACGGCGCCTGCGACGATCCGGCTGATGGTGCCGAGCGGGCCGGACAAGAGCGAGGGACCGAGCGAGAGCACGAAGGGGGTGGCCGTGACGCCGGGCGCGAACACGGCGACGCCCAGGGCGAGTTGACGGCCGATTCCGCGCGGCACGCCGGGCACCCGCAGCCGGGCCCCCTTCCCGGGCTCCTCGGGACGCCGGACCGGTATGCGCAGCACGGCCAGCACCGCGGTGGCCGGCAGCACGGCCTCGACCACGAAGACGGTGACGGTCGGCGCGGGCAGCGTTTCGGAGAGCACGCCGGCGAGCAGCGGGCCGAGTCCGGCCCCGAAGACCATCGCGCAGGAGGCGAGCAGGGCAGCGATCCGCTCGCACTCGGGACCGGCCACGTCGGTCACCGCGGCCATCCCGGCGTCGGCCAGGGCTCGGAGTGCCTTCGGCCGGCGGAGACGACGGCACCGACCGCGATACCGGTGAACAGGCGCGCCACGATCAGCGCGGCCACTGTCGTGGCACCCGGCAGCCCGTACTCGACCGCCGGCGGGGCAAGGTCATCTCCGACAAGGCCTCGGAGGTCGGCTCGGACGCAAGCCCGTACTGCTGCCGGCGCCGGCCCTGGCCGCCTGCTTGATCTTCGCGACTGCCATGCGACGTTACGGACTGTTACGTCGGCAGAACCAGCTGCTCGCCGTGCGGCGGGAACGGAACGGCAGCACGTTCGGCGCAGCCGCTGCCGCGCCAACGTCACGGCGCCACCGCCGTCAAGACGGCCGACCGCCCGCCCACCGCCGCTTTGCTCGATACTCCAGGATGCCCGCCCCTCGCATCAGCCCTCGTCCGGCGTCAGCCGCAGCGAGATGCTGTTGATGCAGTACCGCTGGTCGGTCGGGGTCGGATACCCCTCGCCCTCGAAGACGTGCCCCAGATGCGACCCGCACCGAGCGCACCGCACCTCGGTCCGCACCATTCCGTGGGAGCGGTCCTCCAGGAGCTCGACGGCGTCGGAGTCCTTGGGGTCGAAGAAGGAGGGCCAGCCGCAGTGGGAGGCGAACTTGGTGTCGGAGGTGAAGAGTTCGGCGCCGCAGGCGCGGCAGGAGTAGACGCCCTTGGTCTTGGTGTCGGTGTACTCACCGGTGAAGGCGGGCTCCGTGCCGGCCTGCCTGAGCACCGCGTACTCGGCGGGCGTCAGTTCCGCGCGCCACTGCTCGTCCGGCTTCTCGACGTCGTACGACATGAGCCTCAGCCCCTCACTTCGACAGGCGGTCCAGGATCTGCGGGCCGAGGTCCGTGACGTCGCCCGCGCCCATGGTGATAACGAGATCGCCCGGCTTGGCCATTCCCGCGACCAGCGCCGGTACCTCGGCCTTGTCGTGCACCGGCGTCACGTCCGCGCCGGCCGCGCGGGCCGCGTCGAGGATCAGTTCGCTGGTGACGCCGGGGATCGGGTCCTCGCGGGCCGGGTAGATGTCCAGGACCAGGGAGGCGTCCGCCAGGGACAGCGACTGGCCCATCTCCTTGCCCAGCTCCTGGGTCCGGGAGAACAGGTGCGGCTGGAAGACGACGAGGATGCGGGCGTCACCGGCCGCCGCGCGCATCGCCTCCAGGTCGGCGGTCATCTCGGTCGGGTGGTGCGCGTAGGAGTCGATGACCTGGACGCCCGCGGCCTCGCCCTTGAGCTGGAGGCGGCGCTTGACGCCGGTGTAGGCCGCGAGGGCCGGGGCCAGGTCGGCGGCCGGGATGCCGAGCGCCGCGCCCGCCACCAGGGCGGCGACCGCGTTGTGCGCGTAGTGGCGGCCGGGGACGGACACGGTGAAGGTGAGCTCCGCGCCGTCCAGGAGGACGGTGACCTCGCTCTTCAGGCCCTGCGGGACGACGGAGAGGACCCGCACGTCGGCGTCGTGCGCCTCGCCGTACGTCACCACCCGGACGTCCTTCAGGCGCGAGGTCAGTTCCCGCGCGCCCTCGTGGTCGGCGGAGATCACCAGCGTGCCGCCGGGCACGATCCGGCCCGCGAACGTCTCGAAGGACTCGTAGATCTCGTCCATCGACGCGTAGTTGGCGTGGTGGTCCAGCTCCACGTTGAGCACGATCGCGACCTCGGGCGCGTACTTGTGGAAGCTGCGGTCCGATTCGTCCGCCTCGGCCACGAAGATCTCGCCGTCGCCGTGCAGCGCGTTGGAGCCGGGGGCGTCCAGGTCGCCGCCGATCGCGTACGACGGCTTCAGGCCCAGCTCGGACAGGGAGACGGCGAGCATCGAGGTGGTGGTGGTCTTGCCGTGGGTGCCGGCGACCGCGATCGGGCGCAGCCCGTCCATCAGGGCGGCCAGGGCGTCGGAGCGGTGCACGACCGGGATGCCGAGCTCGGCCGCGCGGGCCAGCTCGGGGTTGTCGGACCGGATCGCCGACGACACGACCACACAGCTCGCGTCGTCGGCGAGGTGCTCCGCCGCGTGCCCGATGTGCACCGTGGCGCCCAGGGCGCGCAGGGCCTCGGCGGTCGCGGACTCCTTGGCGTCGCTGCCGGCCACGGCGGCCCCGCGCTGCGCGAGGATCTTCGCGATCCCCGACATCCCGGCCCCGCCGATGCCGATGAAGTGCGGTCGGTCCATGGCGGTGGGAAGGCCGGGTGCCATGCGTGTCTCCCTGTGCGTGCTGGTGCGGCGGACGTTCGGCACACCACCCTATGCCGACCTCATGCCCTTCACTGACACTCCTCGTGGGCTACACCTTGCTGTGCGAGAACAGCTTCAGCACCGGCACGCCCACCTTGTGCCGGGCCCGTGAGGCCCAGTCCCGGTGGAAGAACTCCTCGACGTAGTGCGGGTCGGTCAGCACGATCACCTCGTCCGCGCCGGTCGACTCCACCAGCGTCTTGAGGGCGTCCAGGGGGTGGTCCTCGATGAGCTGCCCCTCGGCCTCGTTGCCGGAGGCGCGCAGTGCCTGGAGGGAGACCTCCAGCGCCTGCTCGCCGAAGGGCTTCGCCGCCTCCCCCTCCGGCGTCAGCCGCTCCCGTGCGGCCTCGTCCAACTCGCCGAGCGCGACGTCGTCGATGGCGCGCAGCAGGCGGTCCGCCTGGTCGCCGCGCGGCTGGAGCAGCACGTGGAAGGAGACCGGCTCGTCGCCGTGCAAGGTGGTGACGAACTCCACGTCTGCGGACGTCAGGGCCTTCTCGATCATCAATACGCTTCTGAACACCAGGCGCCCCTTCTGCTTCGAGGGCCCGTGGGCCCTCCGTCCTGCGTGGGCCGTGCCAGGCCCTGCGGAAACCATCCTGCCCCGTGATCGCACGGGGACTGCGAGATTTAGTGTGCCCGGCGGAAGCTAAACGGAACGGTTGATTCCGCCGTTTTCGGGACGGCGGTATCGATGGGGTTGTTTTCGGGCCGGACCGCAACCTCCCCGGGTCCGGCCCCTCCCACGTCAGCTCCGCCGATACCGACCGAACAGGAAACCCTCCTCCTCCAGCAGGGACACCAGTGCGAAACTCCGCGGCGCCGCCACCGGCGGCCCGTCGGCGATGCGCTGGGCGTCCCCGGCGGTGAGCATCGGGGACAGGGTCAGACAGAGCTCGTCGAGCACTCCGGCGGCGACGAACTGTCCGAGCAGCCGTGGACCGCCCTCGGTCAGCAGCCGACGGTGCCCCAGGTCGGCCAGGGCCCGCACGGCCCGGTCCGGCTCGACGCCGACGCCGTCACCGGCGAACACGACCCGCGCGCCCGCCTTCTCGGCGGCGGCCACGCGCTCCGGGGCCGCCGCCGCACCGGTCAGGATCACGGTCGGCACCAGGGGCGAGGTGAACAGCGGCAGCGAGAAGTCCAGCTCCAGGCTCGCGCTGACCACCGCGATCGCCGGCGCGGGCGGCTGGCCCGCCGCCTCCCGGGCCGCCGCGAACTCCGCACGCGCGCGTGCGGGGCGGTAGCCCTCCTGGCGTACCGTTTCCGCACCCACGACGACCACATCGGCCAGCGCCCGCAGCGTGCCGAAGATCCGCATGTCGGTGGCGTTGGAGATGGGCTGCGATCTGCCGTCGTACTGGGCGGCCCCGTCGAGCGTGGACACCATGTTGGCGCGCAGCCAGGGCACGTCGGGGTCGGGGTAGGCGTAGGCCTCGGCGAGCTCGGCGAGGCTCCACTCGCGGGCGGCTGTCTGATCGGTCACAGGGAACAGGCGCTGCATGCGGGCAGTGTTCCACGGTCGGGCGCGTACGTATCCGATGAAATGACGGTCATCCGGTCGGCACGAGAGGTGCGGGGACCCGTACGACCGGCCGACCGTCGCCCCCTGCCGGTCACCCGCACCCCCTACCATGGACAACCGTGTCCTCCTCCACCACCGCCGGCGAAACTCCCATAGCCGCCCCCTTCGCCCTCTCGGCCCGGGAACCGCACGTCCCCGCGGAGCATCTCGTCGCCGAGATGGTGCCGCCGCCGCGCTTCGACTCGGTCCGCTTCGACACCTACATCCCGGACCCGAACCAGCCGAGCCAGACCGAGGCGGTCCACGTCCTGGAGCAGTTCGCGGCCGGCCTCGGCGGAGCGCACGCCGCCACGAGCGGCAGGCGCGGCTTCCTCGGCCTCGGCAGGTCCAAGGCGCCGAAGGCCCCGGCGGGCCCCCGGGGCGTCTACCTGGACGGCGGCTACGGCGTCGGCAAGACCCATCTGCTCGCCTCCCTCTGGCACGCCACCCCGGCCGAGCCGTCCCTCAAGGCGTTCGGCACGTTCGTCGAGCTGACGAACCTGGTCGGCGCCCTCGGCTTCCAGCAGACGGTCAAGACCCTCTCCGGCCACCGCCTGCTGTGCATCGACGAGTTCGAACTGGACGACCCGGGCGACACCGTCCTCGTCTCCACCCTGCTCGGCAAGCTCGTCGACGCCGGTGTCGCGCTCGCCGCCACCTCCAACACCCTCCCCGGCAAGCTCGGCGAGGGCCGTTTCGCGGCGGCCGACTTCCTGCGGGAGATCCAGGGCCTGTCGGCGCACTTCCGCCCGCTGCGCATCGACGGCGAGGACTACCGCCACCGCGGCCTGCCCGAGGCACCGGCGCCGTTCACCGACGAGCAGGTGACGAGGGCGGCGTACGCCACCGAGGGCGCCTCGCTCGACGACTTCCCGCACCTGCTGGAGCACCTGGCCCGGGTCCACCCCAGCCGGTACGGGGCGCTGACCGACGGGATCCGGGCGGTGTGCCTGACCGATGTGCAGCCGGTTCCGGACCAGTCGACCGCGCTGCGCCTGGTGGTGCTCGCTGACCGGCTCTACGACCGTGAGGTGCCGGTGCTGGCCTCGGGCCTGCCCTTCGACCGGCTGTTCAGCGAGGAGATGCTGAAGGGCGGTTACCGCAAGAAGTACTTCCGCGCGATCTCCCGGCTCACCGCGCTGGCCCGGGACGCGAAGGGCCTCGTAGCAGCCTCCTAGGCGATCAGCACTCCTGACGCAAGGGCCTGTTTCGGCCAGCGACCCATGCGTTTCAGGCTGTCCTCGGGTCGAAACGCTCGGTTAACCCTGCAAAGGACCGTGCAGGGTTACCGTGTTTCTTGACCAGTGGTTGACCAAACGTTGGCACGCGCATGAAGTGTTGACGGCCCGGAGGGAGGCGCATGTCCCGAGGTACGACGGCCCGCACCGTGCTCTCGGTTCTCGCCGCCGTCCTGTTCGCCCTCCCGTTCCTCGCCCCCACCGCGTCCTTCGCACAAGCGCACACGGCCAGTGACGCACTCGCCAAGGCCCAGCCCGGAATCAAGCCGTCCCAGAAGGCGCCGGCCGAGGGGATCCTCTCGTTCGGCCACTGCGACCCCGTGGGCGGTCCGACCGACCCCCTGCGTCCCCGGGCCCGGCTCGCCCACACCGTCGACTCCGGACCGCAGACCCCCGAGCGCCCGCTCACGGCCCGGGGCCCCGCCGCCGAGCACGAACCCGTGGCGCCCGCCGCGGACCACCGCACGTCGAGACCCCCGACGGCCCACACCCCGGCCGTACTCCAGGTCTTCCGCTGCTGAGAACAGAGCGGTCATCAGAACCCCGCTTCCGCACTCCTGTTCCCCCTCTGTCATGCCCGTCCGACGCGCCGCCGTGGCGCGCCAGGAGGAGACATCACATGCAGCCCCTCATCGACAACGCCCGTACCTTCGGACAGCGCCCTGATGAGTTCGCCAAACTCGCCGAAGGCCAGTCCCCGCAGGTCCTGTTCATCACCTGCTCCGACTCCCGGGTCGTGCCGGCCCTGATCACGGGCGCCCGCCCCGGCGAGCTCTTCGAACTGCGCACCGCGGGCAACATCGTCCCGCCCTACGCCTCCGAGCACCCCACCAGCGAGGCGGCCACCATCGAGTACGCCGTGGAGGTGCTCGGCGTCCGCGACATCGTGGTCTGCGGCCACTCCCACTGCGGTGCCGTCGGCGCGCTGGTGCGCGGCGAGGACCTGGACGCCGTACCCGCCGTACGCGACTGGCTGACGCATGCCACCCCGCGCCCCACGGGAGCGGCCGAGGACCCGGCCGTCGCCGAGGGCGTGCAGAGCCATGTCCTGACGCAGCTGCTGCGGCTGCGCTCCTATCCGTTCATCGAGAAGAAGCTGAAGGAAGACCAGCTGACCCTGCACGCCTGGTACTACGAGGTGCACACGGGCGCCGTGCACGAACACCGCGCGGCAACGGACACGTTCGAGGCCCTGTAGCGGCGATCCGGCGGCCGGCCCCGAGCCCGTCCGGGGCCGACCGCCGGATCGCCCCACGGCAGGTGAACACGCTCTACGCGCGTGGTTCACGCGGCCGTCACCAGATGGTAGACACAGCGGCGACACAGTCCTGTCCGCCAGCAGGAGGTTGCCCATGTCCGAGAACGGCCGCACGACCCGCCGTCAGATGCTCGTCCGCACCGGTGCCCTGGGCGCCGGAATCGCCTTCGCCGGAAACCTCACCGAACTCTTCGCGGGCACCGCCGCCGCACAGAACCTGGGCCACACCGGCTACGGCCCCCTCGTACCGGACCCGAAGGGCCTGCTCGACCTGCCGGAAGGATTCCGCTACCGGGTGCTGTCCCGCGAGGGCGACCCCCTGCGCTCCGGGGAGGGCCCGGTCCCCTCCAACCACGACGGGATGACGGCCCTCCCCGGCAGACACGGCCGCGTCCACCTGGTCCGCAACCACGAGAACCGCGTCACCGCGAAGCTCCCCGTCCCGACCGTCGAGGGCCTCACCTACGACCCCGCGGGCAAGGGCGGCTGCACCACGCTCACCCTGGGCCCGAGCGGCAGCGTACTGTCCGAGCGCGTCTCGATCGCCGGTACGGCCGTCAACTGCGCGGGCGGGCCCACCCCTTGGAACACCTGGCTGACCTGCGAGGAGACCGAGGACAAGGCGGGCACCAACGGCTACACCAAGGACCACGGCTTCATCTTCGAGGTCGACCCGGCCGACCCGCACCGCAGCGGCGCCGTCCCGCTCACCGCGATGGGCCGCTTCCAGCACGAGGCGATCGCCGTGGACCCGAGGAACGGCATCGTCTACGAGACCGAGGACGCCTTCCAGAAGCCCTTCGGCCTCTTCTACCGCTTCCTGCCCCACAAGCCGCTGGGCGGCGGCGGTTCCCTGCGCGCGGGCGGCCGGCTCCAGGCGATGCGGGTGCCCGGCGTCCCCGACCTGTCCTCGATCCAGGAGACCGGCGCGTCCTTCAAGGGCGTCGAGTGGGTGGACGTCCCCGACCCGCTCGCGGTCCGGACCCCCATCCGCCTCCAGGACTTCGGCCCCAAGGGCATCACCCACGCCCAGAAGCTGGAGGGCTGCTACTGGGGCGGCCGTTCGGTGTACTTCGTGTCGTCGTTCGCGCGCAGCTCCGAGGGCTCGGCGGGCGACCACTACGGGCAGATCTGGCGCTACGACCCCGCCGCGCGCCGGCTGACGCTCGTGATCGTCTTCGGCCCGGACACCGACGTACAGCTGCCCGGCGAGTCCCCGGACAACATCTGCCTGGCCCCCAGCGGCGGCCTCATGGTCTGCGAGGACGGCGACGGCATCCAGCACGTCTACGGCGTCACCCGCCGCGGCGAGGTCTACGCGATGGCCCGCAACGCCCAGAACCTGGGCACCCCCGAAGCACCGGAGTACGGCGAGTTCGCGGGCGTCGCCTTCTCGCCGGACTGCCGGACGATGTACGTGAACTGCTACACCCCGGGGACGACCTTCGCCGTGACGGGCCCCTGGCGCAGGTAGCGACCGGCCGCTTCGGGGTACTCGGCCCCCATGACCGAGAACCCGCAGATCAGCGGCTCGTACTGGCTCCAGACGGCACCCGGCGCCGACCGCCCCGCGCTCACGGAGGACCTCTCCGTCGACGTGGCCGTGGTCGGCGCCGGGATCGCCGGACTGAGCACCGCCCGGGAGCTGGCACGGGCCGGCCGGAGCGTGGCCGTGCTGGAGGCCGGCCGGATCGCGGCCGGCGTCACCGGCCACACCACGGCCAAGCTCACGGCGCTGCACACCCTGATCTACGACAGGCTGCGGCGGACCCGGGGCGCCGAGGGGGCGCGCCTGTACGCCCATTCCCAGTCCGAGGCCGTCGAGCATGTCGCGGCGGTCGCGGAGGAGCTGGGCGTGGACTGCGAGTGGGAGCGCCGCAGCGCCTACACCTACGCCTGCGACGCGGGCCGCGTGGAGGAGCTGCGGGCCGAGGCGCGGGCCGCGCGGGAGGCGGGGCTGCCGGCGTCGTTCGTGACGGAGACCGGGCTGCCGTTCCCGGTGGCGGGCGCCGTACGGGTCACCGGGCAGGCGCAGTTCCATCCGCGCAAGTACCTGCTGGCCCTCGCCGACGACCTGGCCGCGCGGGGCGGGCTGCTGTACGAGAACACCGCCGTCCTCGGTCTCGACGAGGGCGAGCCGTGCCGGCTGGCGACCGAGCCCGGGGCCACGGTGACCGCCCGGGACGTGGTGGTCGCCACCCACTACCCGATCTTCGACCGGGCCCTGCTGTTCACCCGCCTCTCCCCCCGCCGTGAGCTGGTCATCGCCGGTCCGGTCGAAGCGGACCGCGACCCGGACGGCATGTACATCACGCCGGACGAGGGGACGCGCTCGGTGCGCACGGCGCCGTACGGCGAGGGCAGGCGGCTCCTGGTGGTCACCGGGGAGCACTTCACTCCCGGCACCGGCGACACGCGCTCCCGTTTCGACGACCTCTCCTCCTGGGCGCGGGCGCACTTCCCGGGCGTCTCCCTCACCCACGCCTGGGCCACCCAGGACAACGACTCCACCGACACCGTGCCCCTGGTCGGCCCGCTGCACCCTGGCGCCCGGCACACCTACGTGGCCACCGGCTTCGGCGGCTGGGGCCTGAGCGGCGGGGTGATGGCGGGCTCCCTGCTCACGGACCTGATCACCGGTCGGCCGTGCGCCTGGAGCGAGCTGTACGACCCGCGCCGACTGCGCTCCACCGTCCGCGAGGCCCCCTCCTTCCTCCGGCACCAGGCCAAGGTCGCCCGGCACTTCGTCGGCGACCGCCTGCGCCCCGCCCCGCCGCTGGAGTCGCTGCCGCCCGGCGAGGGCGCCGTGGTCCGGGTCGACGGCCACCACCTCGCCGTCTACCGCGACGAGGACGGCACGCCGCACGCCGTCTCCGCCCGCTGCACCCACCTCGGCTGCCTGGTCGCCTTCAACTCCGCCGAACGCGCCTGGGAATGCCCCTGCCACGGCTCCCGCTTCGCCCCCTCCGGCAAGGTCATCCAGGGCCCGGCGACCCGCCCACTGGAACAACGGGACCTCTGACCGGGTGACACGGCGCCCGAGCTCCCCACGCCAAAGCCCGATATAAGGGACGTATCGCCGTAGTTTCATACGGTGATCAATCGCGTACGTCGCCTCACCGCCGTCTGTGCCCTGGGCGCCGCCCTGACCGCCTGCGCCGCCGCGACCCCGGAAGCGACCGTGCCCCGCCCGGCGCCCTCCGCCGTCGAGTCCCGGCCTCCCACGCTCGCGCCCGGTCCCGCAGGTCTGACCCCCGTCTTCCGCAACGGCCCCCGGACGGCCGGGAAGACCGTGGCGCTGACCTTCGACGCCGACATGACCGCCGACCAGGGGCCGCGGGCCGCGGGCGGGGAACGGTTCGACAACCCGGAGCTGATCGCCGCGCTGCGGGCGCTGAAGGTGCCGGCCACGGTGTTCATGACCGGGCGGTGGGCCGAGGAGTACCCGGTGCAGGCCCGGTCGATCGGGCGGGACCCGCTCTTCGAGGTCGCCAACCACTCGTACAGCCACTACGCCTTCACCGACGACTGCTACGGCCTGCCGACCGTGTCCGGCGACCGGATGCGGGCGGACGTGGAACGGGCGTACGCGGCCTTCCGGAAGGCGGGCGTGCCCGACCCGATGCCGTACTTCCGCTTCCCCGGCGGCTGTTACGACCGACGGGCGCTGAAGGCGCTGACGCCGGCGGGCGTGACGGCGGTGCAGTGGGACGTGGTGAGCGGGGACGCCTTCGCGACGGACGCGGACGCCGTGGCCCGGCAGGTGCTGGACGGCGTGCGGCCCGGGTCGGTCGTCGTCCTGCACTGCACCCGCAGCGCCGCCCCGGCCACCGAGCGCGCCGTCCGCCGAATCGTGCCGGAGCTGCGCCGCCAGGGCTACCGGTTCGTGAAGGTGTCCGAGCTGATCGGTGCCGCGGGCGGCCGCTCTACGCTGGGCTCATGAGCGACGACGACTACTGCACGATCGGCGACGCCACGAAGCCGCCGGTCGCCGACGGTCCGCCGTATGCCGAGTGCGTGCTGTGCCGGGAGCCGACGGAGTACCCGGAGTCGTACAAGGGGATCACGCTGTGTCCGGTGTGTGAGTGGCGGGAGGCGGAGCGGACGGCCTGTTCAGGGTGATCTGCGGGAGCTGAGCGCACGCCATGGCCTGCGCCGGGGAGCGGTCACCACCGCGGCGCGCCTCCGGCCGTCGGATCGCTGATCAGGGTCACCACGAGGGTCTCGGCCAGGGAGACCAGCAGCGCGGCCGGGGCCGACGGCGCATGACACCCGGGGGCCGCGCAGGCCTCGGCGGCGGCCCCCGTCGTCCGGACGAAGATCGTGTTGCATGGGGCAATCCTGTCGTACCGCGGCTGCCCTTAAGGTTGACCGGCGTGAGCGACAGTCCTTTCCAGCACCAGGCCACGGCGCGCGACCAGGCGCCGCAGTTCGTCCTCCCCCTGGTCGTGCACATCGACCGTGCCGCTCCCCCGGCCCGCACCGACGCCCTGGAGACCGCTGCCCGCGCCGTGCTCGTCCTGCTCAGCGACGAGCGGTCCCTCGGGGACGGCGAGTGGGCGCAGGCCGTGCGGGACTGGCAGGACGCGCGGATCCGCAAGGTGGTGCGGCGGGCCCGCGGAGCGGAGTGGCGGCGGGCCGGGGCGCTTCCCGGGATCACGGTCACCGGCAAGTCCGCCGAGGTACGGGTCTACCCGCCCGTTCCGCTGGACGGCTGGCCGAAGGACCTGGCGAAGCTCCAGGTGTCCGGTACCGAACTGGACGATCCCGAGCCGCCGGGGGACGCGGACCCGGGCATGTGCGTGCTCTGGACGAACCCGGAGCTCGACATGTCGGCCGGCAAGCTGATGGCCCAGGCCGGCCACGGGGCCCAGCTCGCCTGGTGGGCGCTGTCGGAGGAGGAGCGGGCCGCCTGGCGCGACGCGGGCTTCCCGCTCGCCGTCCGCACCGCACCGCGCGAACGCTGGCCCGAACTGACCTCCGGCGACCTGCCGTTGGTCCGCGACGCCGGGTTCACCGAGATCGCCCCGGGGTCGTGCACGGTCGTGGCGGACCATCCGGCGCTGCGGTGACCGGGGCGACGGTGGCGGTCGAGGGCGACTCGCGGCTCTGCCCCCTGCCGTGCGAACGGCGGTCGTAGGCGGGCCGGGCGAAGCGGTACAACCCCTTCCCCGCTTCGGCGGTCCTCTCTCTGACGAGCAGGCGCCCCTACCGAAGGCCGAGTGAGCGATCATGAGTCCGGAACCGATCACCCCGCCGGAGGGACCGGCCCGGCGCGGGCCCCGCAGGGCCGTGTCCGCCGGTCTGGCCTTCCTTCTCGTCGTCCTCGCCGTCGCGCTCGGTGCGGGGGGCTGGGCGCTGTGGGCAGGGACGGGAGCCGACGACGGACCGGGGCTGCGCGACACCGTCGAGAAGGTTCCGGCGGATACGGCCGCCGAGAGCCTGTTCACGATCGACGCCCCGGAGTTGAGTACGAACTGGAGCGCCCGTTCGATCGGCTCCTGGGCGACGGAGAGCACCTACGTCAAGACGGGCCACGCCACCGTCGACGCCTACGCCGTCGAGGACGGGGAACGCCGGTGGCGGCTGTCCTTGCCCGGCGAGGCGTGTGCCGCCGCGCAGCACGTCACCTCGGAGGGTCTCACCGCCGTGGTCACGCATCCCGAGCGGCGGCACAAGCGCAGACCGGATCTGAGCTGCGATCAGCTCGTCGTCTTCGATGTCGACAACGGCCGGAAGGTCTGGCAGACCACGCTGGCGAGGGTCCGTGCCACCGAGATTCCCGGTTCGGTGTCGGTCGGTCACGGCGTCGTCGTCGCCTCCTGGTACGAGGGTGCGGCCGCGTACCGGGTCGACGACGGGGAGGCCCTGTGGACCCGGTCGTATCCGGACGCGTGCCCGTACTCGAGACCGCGGTTCACCGGCGGTACCGCCCTGGTCGGCATCGGCAGGTTCTGCACCGATGCCCGCCCCCGGGCCGAGCGTGAGGTGCGCAAGGTGGATCCGCGTACCGGCCGCGACGAGTGGATCTGGCGGATCCCGGACGAGTACATCACCGCCGGGGTGCTGTCGAACGACCCGGTCACGGTCGCCGTGAGCCGGCTCGACCCGGACGACGACCACGAGGAGACCTTGATGACGCATGTGGTCTCGCTGGACAGCGAGGGGAAACCGCGGGCGGTGATTCCCGTCGACGACAGGTTCGACATCCACTACTGGGACTCCCGGCAACACACGCACGCCGCCACCGACGACACCCTGTTCCTGCCGGTCCGGCAGACCGAGAAGACCATGTACGCCGACGAGATCGTGGCCATCGATCTCGACACCGGCAAGGTCAGGAAGCGTTTCCCCGCGCAGCCGGGCCGGCATCTGGCTCCTCTGCGGATGAACGGCGACCGCCTCCTCGCGCTCCAGGTCGACCACCGGGCCGAGAAGGTGGTCAAGGTCTTCTCCATCGACCCGGCCACCGGTGAGAAGACCCTGATGCTCCGGGCGGCGACCAAGGACGAGGACATCCAGAGCATGATGAGGATCGACTCGGCCTTCTACTCGGAAGCGCTGTTCCAGCACGGGCGTCTCTTCTTCAGCCGCAGTGCGACGGCGGGCCCCTACCGGGCCCCCAGACCCATCGGCAGCAGGACCCGGCCCCCCGTGGAAGCCGGCGACCGCTACACCGCCGTGGCCTTCGGCGTCCCCACCCGGTGACGGCACCGAGCCGCCCAACCTCAAATGTTCCTCTGAAGGTGACCTCGCCGGGGTTCGCGTCCGGGCGATAGGGCCATACCTCCGTCACGCAGGTGACGGAGGGGGACGACGATGACGCGACTGGGGACGGGGATCGGCTGGCGGCCGGAGATCGCTGACGCCGTGGAGCGGATGCCGGGGATCGACTGGGTCGAGGTCGTCGCCGAGAACGTGTGCCCCGGGCACCTTCCGGACTCCCTGGCCCGGCTGCGCGAGCGCGGGGTGACCGTCGTACCGCACGGTGTCTCCCTCGGTCTCGGCGGCGCCGACCGACCCGACGCGGTCCGGCTGGCCGCGCTCGCCGAGCGGGCCGAGGCGCTCGGCTCGCCGCTGGTCACCGAGCACATCGCGTTCGTGCGGGCGGGCGGGCCGCTGACCGCGACCCCGCATCTGGAGGCCGGCCACCTGCTGCCCGTGCCGCGCACCCGGGACGCCCTGGACGTGCTGTGCGAGAACGTCCGTATCGCGCAGGACGCCCTCCCGGTGCCGCTCGCCGTCGAGAACATCGCCGCGCTGATCTCCTGGCCGGGCGAGGAGCTGACCGAGGGACAGTTCCTGTACGAACTGGCCGACCGGACCGGCGTACGCCTGCTCATCGACGTCGCCAACCTGCACACCAACCACGTCAACCGCGGCGAGGACCCCGCGAAGGCACTCGCCGAACTCCCCTTGGAGGCCCTCGCCTACGTCCACGTCGCGGGCGGCTTCGAACGCGACGGCGTCTGGCACGACAGCCACGCCCACCCCGTCCCACGCCCGGTCCTCGACATCCTCACCGACCTCGCCTCCCGCGTCTCCCCGCCCGGCGTCCTGCTGGAACGCGACGAGAACTTCCCGGAACCGGCGGAGCTGGAACGGGAGCTGGCGGCCGTCGGCGCGGCCGTGCTCAAGGGCCGCGAGCAGGCGGGCACGGAGGTGCAGGCCGGGCCGGACCGTACGGTTCCGCAGGCCCCGTGTCCCGCCCCCGCCCGCCAGCGCCTCGCCCTCGCGCAGGCCGCCCTGCTGTCCGCCCTGGTCGCCGGAACGCCGGTGCCCGAGGGGTTCGACCGGGTCCGGCTCGGGGTGCAGGCGCGGGCGCTGGCCGGAAAGCGCGCCGATGTCGTGGCGAAGGTCGCCCCCGAACTGCCGCGCGTCCTCGCGACGCGGTACCGGCCTGCGTTCCTCGCCTACGCCCAGCGCCACCCCATGACGGGCGGCTACCGGCGCGACGCGCTGGACTTCGCCCGCCACCTGCTGGACGCGGAGGCGGAGTTGGATCCGCGGGTGCGGCGCGCGCTGCGGGAGTGGTGTGCGGAGCGCTCGGGTCCGGCCCCGCGTCCGCGCTCGCGACTGGCGCGGGTGCGGCGGTCGTTGAGCCGTCGGTGAGCGAAGCCGGTGGACGAAGTCGACGACCGAAAGCGAAGCCGGTGAGCGAAAGGGACCGGACCGGTCGGCCGATGCGGCGATCCCGCCGGGAACGGAACGTCACGTACCGGCAACGCCGGGTCCGGATTGTGAACAAGGCATGGCGTTCTCGGGTGCGTTTGGCATAGAAACGCGGCATGTTCTGGGTACTTCTCCTGCTGCTGGCCTGGGCCGCCGCCGGCACGGCGTGCACACGGTTGTGCCTGGCCGCCGTCCAGGCGGCGGCCGCCGACGCGCAGGCGGCCCGGCGGCACGATCTGACGCTGTACGAGGCGGCGTTCCTGTCCGGCGGCCCCAGACGGGTCGCCGACCTGACCCTCGTGTCCATGGCCCGCCAGCGCCGGCTGCTGCTCGCGCACACGGGCTGGGCGACGGTCGTGGACCCGCGCGGGCGGGACGAGATGGAACGCTCGGTGATCGGGGCCATCGGGCCCGCGGGCCAGTCCCGTATCGCGCCGGTGCGGTCCGCGGCGGCCGCGGCGGAGGCCGTGGCCGGTCTCGCCGACCGGCTCGTGCGCGCGGGTCTCGCCGTGCCCGACGGCGCCCGCTCCGGCATCGCGGCCGCGGTGCGCCGGGTGCAGCTCGCCGCGGTGGCCGTCCTGGTGCTGGGCGGGACCGCGCTGCTCCTGCCGGGCGCCGCCGACCTGCCGCGCCATCTGGTGGCCCTCTGGTTCGGGCTGCCCTTCGCGCTCACCCTGAGCTGCCTGGCCATCGCCCGGATCGAGGTCCACCCGTACTCGCGCTGGGCCTCCCCGGCCGGACAGCGGCTGCTGGACACGCTCGCCCGGCGGGCCGGCGACGCGGACGACCGTACGTACCTCACCACGGTCGCCGTACGCGGTGTCCACGCGATCGGCGAACCGGACCTGCGCGCGGCCTTCGAGGACCGCGAGCCGCTCTGGCGCGACTGACGCGCGCAGGGGGGCGCACAGGGGGCATTGGCGCCGACACCGGCCGGACGGTGCTTGCCTTCACCAACCGGTGAACGAAACATCCCTTTTGTTGCTGCCGTGCACCGAAGGGATACGTCATGAGAGCCCCCGCCCTCCACTCGGCCGCCGGGTCGTTGCTCCTGACCGCCCTGGCCGTCACCCCCGCCGGCAGCACGGAGGCCGTCCCGGGCGCGGCCGAGCTGCGCGGCACCGCGGTGGCGGCCGCCCGCGCGCAGGCCGCCGGCATCGACTTCGGCAGCTGCTCGGCGGAGCAGGACATGCCGGGCAGCCTCCAGTGCGGCACGGTGCGCGTCCCGCTCGACTACGCCGATCCGGGCGGCCGGCAGATCACGCTCACCGTCAGCCGGGTCCGGGCCACGCACAAGGACCCGCACAACAGCAAGCGCCGGGTGCCGCGGCAGGGCGCCCTGGTCTACAACCCGGGCGGCCCCGGCGCCTCCGGCATGTACTTCCCGCTGATCGGCCTGCTGCCCGAGTGGAAGCGCCTCGCGGCCGCCTACGACCTGGTCGGCTACGCCCCGCGCGGGGTGGGCCGCAGCGCGCCGCTGTCCTGCCAGGACCCCAAGCAGTTCTTCAAGGGCCCCGCACCGGCGCCGACGCACCCCTCGGAGTCGTACAAGCGCGAGCGCATCGCGCAGGCCAAGGCGTACGCGCGCGGGTGCGCCGAGCGGAACGGCGACGCACTGCGCCACTACAACTCCCTCAACAACGCCCGCGACCTGGACGTGCTGCGGGCCGCGCTGGGCGAGACGAAACTGACGTTCATGGGCGCCTCGTACGGCACGTACTACGGCGCGCTGTACGCGACCCTCTTCCCCTCGCGCGTGCGGCGAATGGTGTTCGACGCGGCGGTGAACCCGAAGCCCGACCAGATCTGGTACCGCAACAACCTCGACCAGTCGGCCGCGTTCGAGGGCCGCTGGGCGGACTTCCGCGAGTGGATCGCACGGCACGACCGGGTGTACGGGCTCGGCGACACCTCGGCGAAGGTGCTGCGCAGCTACGAGCGGGCGCGGGCCCAGCTCGCCGCGGAGCCCGCGGGCGGCAAGGTGGGCCCCCGCCAGTTGCAGGGGGCGTTCCTGCACGCCGGGTACTACGACGACTACTGGCCGGGGCGGGCGCAGGCGCTGTCGGCGTACCTGAAGGGCGATCCGAAGCCGCTGATCGGGATCGCGGCGCCGGTGACGGAGGCCGCCGCCGAGGCGGAGAACAGCAGGGCCGTCTACACGGCCGTCGAGTGCAACGACGCGCCCTGGCCGACGGACTGGAGGGTGTGGGACCGGGACAACACGCGGCTCGCGCGCGTGGCGCCGTTCGAGACGTGGGACAACGCCTGGCTGAACCTGCCCTGCGCGTACTGGCCGGCGCCGCGTCAGCGGCCGCTCGATGTGCGCACCGGGCCCGGTGAGCTGCCGCCGACGCTGATCCTCGCCGCCGAGCGGGACGCGGCCGCGCCGTACGAGGGGGCGCTGGAGCTGCACCGGCGGCTGTGGGACTCGGTGTTGGTGACCGAGCGGGACACCGGCACGCACGGGATCGCGGGCGGCGCCAACCCGTGCGTCAACGCGTACGTGGACGCGTATCTGCTGGAAGGGCGGCTTCCGGCACGGCGCGCCGCGTGCGCGGCGCGCCCGGAACCGAAGGCCGAACCTACGCCAGACCGGCGACCAGTTCGCTGACCGACTTCCTGCGGCCCGTGTAGAACGGGACCTCCTCGCGGACGTGCATGCGGGCCTCCGAGGCGCGCAGGTGGCGCATGAGGTCGACGATGCGGTACAGCTCGTCGGCCTCGAAGGCGAGGATCCACTCGTAGTCACCCAGCGAGAACGAGGCGACCGTGTTGGCGCGCACGTCCGGGTAGCCGCGGGCCATCTTGCCGTGGTCGGCGAGCATGCGGCGGCGGTCCTCGTCGGGCAGCAGGTACCAGTCGTAGGAGCGCACGAAGGGGTAGACGCTCACGTAGTCGCGGGGCGTCTCGTCGGCGAGGAACGCCGGGATGTGCGAGCGGTTGAACTCGGCGGGGCGGTGCAGCGCCATGTTCGACCACACCGGTTCCAGGGCGCGGCCCAGCCGGGTGCGGCGGAAGAGGTTGTACGCCTCCTGCAGCTGGTCGCTGGTCTCGGCGTGCCACCAGATCATGAGGTCGGCGTCGGCGCGCAGCCCGGACACGTCGTAGGTGCCGCGCACCGTCACGTCCTTGGCGGCGAGCTGGTCGAACAGCTCCTGGACCTCTTCGGCGTATCCCGCGCGGTCCTCGGGCAGTACGTCCTTCAGCCTGAAGACCGACCAGAGGGTGTAGCGGATGACCTCGTTGAGGTCCTTGGCCAGCTTGCCCTTGTTCGGGATCCTGCCGGACTCGGTGGTGGGGGCGTCGTCACTCATGGTCCTTATTCTCCTGCTCCTCCGTGCAGACTCTGCACCGGGTGGGCGGTGAGCTGCTGCACAGCGCGCGCGTCACCGTGGATCTGGTCGACGGCCGCGTACGCGCTCGCGATGCACGCCGGGATGCCGACGCCGTCGTAGGCGGCGCCGCACACGGCGAGGCCCGGGACGCGGGCGATGTGCTCGCGGATGCGGGCCACGCGCGCGTGGTGGCCGACGGGGTACTGGGGCAGGCCGCCGGTCCAGCGGGTGACGCGGGTCTCGACCGGGGTGGCGTCCAGGCCGGTCGCCGCCTTCAGGTCGTGCCGGGAGACCTCGACGAGGTCGACGTCGTCGCGGCGGAGGATCTCCGTCTCGCCGTACCGCCCGACCGAGGTGCGCAGCACGACCAGGCCGGGGTCGGCCTCGGCGATCCAGCCCCACTTCTGGGAGGCGAAGGTCGAGGCCTTGACGGTGCGGCCGTCGACCGGCGGGACGAGGAAGCCGCTGCCCTCGGGGAGCGCGGTCTCCGCGCGGCGGTAGGCGAGGGTGACCAGGGCCATCGACGCGTACTCGACGGCGTCCAGCTCGACGGCGGCCCCCGGGACCTCGGCCCGCAGGAGGGCGGCGGCGGCCGGGGCGGGCAGCGCCACGACAACCGCGTCCGCGTGCAGGACGCGGTCACCGGCGACGACCCGCCAGGCCGCGCGGGGCTGCGCCGCCGCGGTGTCCGGCGCACCAGGGCTCGTGGGGCCGCGCTCACCGCGGCCGAAGGCACGTGGGCCCGCTCCGCCGCCGACGGCACCGTCCTCGCCGCCGGTGCCGCCCCGGCCGAGGCCACCCGGCCCGTCGGCGTCACCGGGCGCCCGCACCCCGACCCTGCGCAGCTCCGTCACCCGCGCCCCGGTCACGATCTCGCCGCCCCGCGCGCGGACCGACTCGGCGACCGCGAGCGGGAGGGTGCCGATGCCGCCCTCGATACCCATGAAGACCGGGCCGGTCTGCTGGTGGGCGGCTGCCTTGGCCTGGATCTCGCGGACCGCCTCGGTCAGGGAGTCGTGCGTGCGGGCGGCCTGGAAGAGCTGGGGGACGGCCGAGCGCATCGAGATGCGGTAGGCGTCGCCCGCGTACACCCCGCCGAGCAGGGGCTCGACGAGCCGGTCGACGACCTCGCGGCCCAGCCGCTCCGCGACGTACGTGCCGACCGCGATGTCCTCGCCGACCTCCGTGCGGGGCAGCACCGCGTCCCGCTCGATGCGGGCGAGGCCCTCGTCCGACAGGACGCCGGCCAGGGCGGAGGCGGTGCCGGGCACCCCCATGACGTGGCCCTTGGGCATGGGGCGCAGGGCGCCGCGGGTCCAGATCGAGGCGGTGGCGGTGGCCGGCGGCTGCAGACGCCCGGCGAGGCCGGCCTCACGGGCCAGGGCGACGGCCTCGGGGCGGCGGGCCAGCATCGACTCGGCGCCGAGGTCCACGCGCACTCCGGCGATCTCGCCGGGCAGCAGCTTGCCGCCGAGCCGGTCGGAGGCCTCCAGCAGGGTCACCCGTCTGCCGCCGTCCAGCAGGCGGTGGGCCGCCGCCAGTCCGGCGATGCCGCCCCCGACGACCACGACATGTCCCTGATCCGCTGGTGTGTCCGCTCCGCGCATGATCCCACTCTCTCAAACCCCACTGACACTCCCGACAGGGCCGTTCGGCCCCCGCCGCGCGGGACCGTGTGCCCGGGCCGAGTCCCGACCGTGACCGCATCGGAACCGTTCCGGTCCAACGTCCGGGGCCCTCCCGGCGTCGAAGGAGCATCAGTCGTCACGACCCTCGGGGGGTACACCCGCATGCGAACACGACGTTCCGTACGACCCGTTCAGGCCCTCGCCGGCCTACTGCTGGCCGCGGCCCTCGCACTGACCGGCTGCACCGACGCCGGTGACGGCGGCGGTGACAGCGCGTCCGACGCCCGCGCCGGGGCGGCGCGGCAGGACAGCAAGGAGGGCGCCGTGTCCGACGAGTCCGGCGCCTCGCAGGCGGACGCGCCGCCCAGACTGGCCGCGAGCCACATCATCCGCACCGCGTCGCTGACCGTGCAGGTCAAGGACGTACCGAAGGCCCTGGAGGAGGCCCGCACCACCGCCGAGAACGCGGGCGGCTACGTCGGCCGGGAGTCCACCACCCGCGACGACGAGGGCAACGAGCGCACCCGCGTCGTGCTGCGCGTGCCCGTCGACTCCTACGCGGACGTCCTCGCCGACCTGGAGGGCGCGGGCAAGCTCCTCGACCGCACCGCCAAGGCGCAGGACGTCACCGAGCAGGTCGTCGACGTGGACAGCCGCATCAAGTCGCAGCGCGCCAGCGTGGCCCGGATCCGCGAGCTGATGGACCGGGCGACCAAGCTGAGCGACGTGGTGACGCTGGAGGGCGAGCTGAGCCGCCGTCAGGCCGACCTGGAGTCCCTGCTCGCCCAGCAGGCGTCCCTGAAGGACCGCACGAGCCTGGCCACCATCACCCTCGCCCTGTCCGAGACGCCGGTGAAGGAGGCCACCGGGGACGACGACCCCGGGGTCCTGGACGCGCTGGGCGGTGGCTGGGACGCGTTCGTGACGATGCTGCGCTGGATCGTGGTGGCGCTCGCCGCGGTGCTGCCGTTCGCGGCGGTGCTGGCCCTGCTGGTGTGGCTGTGGCTGCGCCTGGTACACCCCCGCCTGTCCCGCCGGCCGCAGACCGTGCCCGCGATGCCCGCCGGGCCCGCGCCGGGCCCGCTGCCGACCGCCCGGCAGGCGCCGCAGCCCGGGACCGCGCGGCCGGGCGAGGAGGACTGAGGCGGGCCCGAAATGCCCTGGCCCCGTAGCGTGTTCGCATGAGCATGAGCCGTGCACGGGGTACGAGGGAACGACTGGTCGTGATCGGCGGCGACGCCGCGGGGATGTCCGCGGCGTCGCAGGCCCGCCGGATGAGGGGCCCCGACGAGCTGGAGATCGTCGCCTTCGAGCGCGGCCACTTCACCTCCTTCTCGGCGTGCGGCATCCCGTACTGGGTCGGCGGCGACGTCGGCGAGCGCGAGCGGTTGATCGCCCGCACGCCCGAGGAGCACCGCGCCCGCGGCATCGACCTGCGCATGCGCACCGAGGTCACGGAGATCGACGTGGCGGGGCAGCGGGTCCGCGCGCGGGACGTCGATTCCGGCGCCGAGTCCTGGACGTCGTACGACAAACTCGTCATCGCGACCGGGGCCCGGCCGATCCGGCCCGACATGCCGGGGGTGGACGCGCCCGGGGTGCACGGGGTGCAGACCCTGGACGACGGGCAGGCGCTCCTGGACACGCTGGCACGCACGCGTGGGCGTCGTGCGGTGGTCGTCGGCGCCGGTTACATCGGCGTGGAGATGGCCGAGGCGCTGATCAACCGCGGCTACCGGGTGACGGTCGTCAACCGGGGCAGCGAGCCGATGGCCACGCTCGATCCGGACATGGGCCGCCTGGTGCACACGGCCATGGAGGGGCTCGGCATCACGATGGTGAACGACGCCGAGGTCACCAAGATCCTCACCGGCGGGGACGGCCGGGTGCGCGCGGTGGCCACCGAGGACGCCGAGTACCCGGCGGACGTGGTCGTGCTCGGCATCGGCGTGCGCCCCGAGACCGGGCTCGCCCGCGCGGCCGGGCTGCCCCTGGGCACACACGGGGGCCTGCTGACGGACCTGGCGATGCGGGTGCGCGGGCACGAGAACATCTGGGCGGGCGGCGACTGCGTCGAGGTCCTCGACCTGGTATCCGGCCAGGAGCGGCACATCGCGCTCGGCACCCACGCCAACAAGCACGGCCAGGTGATCGGCACCAACGCCGGCGGCGGCTACGCCACCTTCCCCGGCGTGGTCGGTACGGCGGTCAGCAAGGTCTGCGACCTGGAGATCGCCCGCACCGGCCTGCGCGAGAAGGACGCCCGCCGCGCGGGCCTGCGGTACGTCACGGTCACCGTCGAGTCCACCAGCCGCGCGGGCTACTACCCCGGCGCCTCCCCCATGACGGTCAAGATGCTCGCCGAACGCCGCACGGGACGGCTCCTCGGCGTCCAGATCGTCGGCAGGGAAGGCGCGGGGAAGCGCGTCGACGTGGCCGCCGTGGCCCTGACGGCCGCCATGACGGTGGACCGCATGACCTCCCTGGACCTCGGCTACGCCCCGCCGTTCAGCCCGGTCTGGGACCCGGTACTGGTAGCTGCCCGCAAGGCTTCGAAGGCGGTGGCGCACGTGCCGTGATGTGTCGTGTTCGGCTGCGGGTTCGTCGTGGCTGGTCGCTCCCCCACGCTCGGCTTCGCTCGCGCGGGGGGACCCCCATCGCGGCGGAGCCGCTGACAGATGCAGCCCCGCGCCCCTTTGGGGCGCTGTCGCACCGCAGTCGAATGCGCCAGGCCTGCCTAGGCGGTTCCGCTGATCCTCGGCAGGGACGCCACCGAGCCGCTGGAGGTGGTGGCGGCCGGCTGCTCGGCCCCCGGCTTCGCGTGCGCCGCCGCGGGCCGGGCCGAGCGCAGCCGGTGGCTCACGGCCTCGTCCAGTGTCACCGGCCGCCCCGTCTGCGCGGCGAGCCGCCCGGCCTCCTGGCCGAGCCGTGCGACGTCCTCCCAGGGAAGCCGTACCACCATGGAGATCTCCGCCTCGCCGTCGGGCAGCGCGTGCATCGAGGGAGTCACTCGGTCGTTCATCGCCTGTTCCTCACGTAGACCTGGTTGAGAAGCCATACGGGCGACACGCGCGCGGCGTTCACCGGTTTGCGCACCGCATCGGGGGCAGTAGTTCCTTGTGGTCATCCCCGTCCATGACGTGAACCCGGCGCGCCGCACCCCGTGGGTGACGTACGCGCTGATCGCCACGAACGTCTTCGTGTTCCTCTCCATGCCCGGGACGTTCGGCCTGCCCGGGGAGAGCCAACTGTCCCAGCTGTGCCAACTGCATGCGTTCCTGGACCAGTACGCGGCGGTGCCGCAGGAGTTGATCCACGGACAGACGCCCCGGACGGTCCCCACCGGAGAGGTCGGCGTCGGCCCGCAGGGCCCCGGCTGTGTCATCGGCCCGCCCGGTTACGACAAGTCGCCCGCGCTGTCCGTCCTCACGGCGCTGTTCCTGCACGGCGGCTGGCTGCACCTGCTCGGCAACATGCTGTTCCTGCTGATCTTCGGCAACAACATCGAGGACCGCATGGGCCACGTGCGGTACCTGCTCTTCTACGTCGTCTGCGGCTACGCGGCCTCCTACGGCTTCGCGTTCCTCAACTCCGAGTCGGGCGATCCCCTGATCGGCGCCTCGGGCGCCATCGCCGGGGTGCTGGGCGCCTATCTCGTGCTGTATCCGAAGGCAAGGGTGTGGGTCCTGGTGCCCTTCCTGATCTTCCTGCCGCTGCGGCTGCCCGCCTGGCTGGTGCTGGGCTTCTGGTTCGTGCTCCAGGCCGTGTACTCCTCCGGCCAGGGCGTCACCGACGCGGGCACGGTGGCGTACGCGGCGCATGTCGTCGGCTTCCTCGCGGGCATGGCGATCGCCTGGCCGCTGCGTGCGGGCACCCCGCCACCGCCGGAACCGCGCGGCCTGCTGTTCGGCAGGAAGGCGCGGCCCCGGGAGACGTGGTGAACCGGCTCAGCCGTGCTCGATCCGCACCGGGGCCGGTGCGGCGGCCAGCCAGTGGTAGCGGCGCTCGGGGCGGCCGGTCGTGCCGTACCGCAGGGAGACCCGGGCCTGGCCGGTGGCGACGAAGAACTCCAGATAACGGCGGGCGCTGACCCGGGACAGACCGGTCGCCTCGGCGCACTCCGAGGCGGACAGGCCCGCGTCGTACGCGGAGAGGTGGCAGCGCACCAGCTCGGCGGTCTGCTCGGTGACCCCCTTGGGCAGCCGGGCGGCGGCCGGAGCAGGAGCAGGGGCAGGGGCAGGAGCGGGGACGGCGGGCAGGAGGGCGTCCCCGGCCGGGGCGCCGGGCCCGGGTGAGGCCGTACCGAAGACCCGGTCGACGTCGTCCTGCTCGGGGACGGCGAGGGAGGCGAGTTCGCGGCGCTGCCGGGCGTACTGCTGGAGCCGTTCCTCCAGTACGGAGCTGTCGAACGGCTTGATGATGTAGTGGACGGCGCCGCCGCGGAGCGCGCCGCGCACGGTGGCGGCGTCCTGCGCGGCCGTCACCATCATCACGTCGGTCTCGCTGCCGGGTGCCTCGCCCGCGCGCAGCTCGCGCAGCACGTCGAGGCCGCCGATGTCGGGCAGGTAGTTGTCGAGCAGCATCAGATCCGGTGCCAGGTCCCGCGCTGCCCGCAGGGCGTCCGCGCCGTTGCGCGCCTCGCCGACGACGGTGAAGCCGGGCACCCGCTCCACGAGTCTGCGATGGATGCGGGCGATCATGAAGTCATCGTCGACGACCAGCACACGAATCATGACGGCTCCCTTCTGCCCGGACCTCGTTGTTTGTACAGCAGAGGGCCCAGGCAGTCACCAGGTGGGACACAGGTGATATCGCATCGATGCCGGGCGCTTCAGGCGGGCGGGGCGTGAACAGAAATTACAGAACCCCTGTGACCACTAGCTTCAAAACGTTCGTTAGGGCCAATAGCTGCACAACGCTCGATTCCCTTCTCGGCCGCATTTCGCGCTGTTTCCATGACGCCCCGACACCGCAACACCGTGGAAACACCCGAGAGCACAGCTGGAGGAAGCGTGTTCCGCTCAACCCCCCGAGCAGTCATGGCGGCCGTGGCCGCCGGTTCGGCCACACTTCTGCTCGCGGCCTGCGGCGAGCAGGCGACCACCGGCGCGGGCAGCGGCCCCTGGAAGCCGACCAGGCCCATCGAGTACGTCGCCCCCGCGGGCACCGGCGGCGGCTGGGACACCCTGGCCCGCACCAGCGCCCGGGTGCTGGACGAGGCGAATCTGGTCGACCGGCCGATGCGGGTGATCAACAAGCCGGGCGGCGGCGGCGCGATCGGCTGGTCGTACATCGCCCAGCACCAGGGCGACCCGCACAAGCTGTTCGTGACCAGCCCGCCGGTGCTGCTGGTGCCGCTGGCCGGCGAGTCGCCCCAGACGTACAAGGACTTCACGCCCATCGCCCGGCTCAACACCGAGCCCATGGCCTATGTGGTGAAGGCGAATTCGCCCTTCAAGACCTTCGGCGACCTGGCGTCGAAGCTCAAGTCCGCCCCGAAGAGCGTCAGCATCGCCGGCGGCTCCGGCCCCGGCAGTCTCGACCACGTCGGTCTCGCGGGCGCCGTCCAGGCGGCGGGCGCGGACGCCTCGCAGGTGAAGTACGTGCCCTTCGACGGCGGCGGCGAGGCCCTCACCGCGCTGCTCGGCGGTCACGCGGACGCCGCGGTGGCCGGCGCCTCCGAGGTGACCGGCCTGGTGAAGTCCGGCGATCTCAGGGTGCTCGCCGTGTCCACCGGGGAGCGCTCGGCGATCCTGCCGGACGCGCCCACCCTCACCGAGCAGGGCGTGGAGTACGTCTTCGACATCTGGCGCGGGGTGATGGGCCCCAAGGGCCTGAGCGAGAGCCAGATCGCCTACTACGAGGAGGCGTACAAGAAGATGATCGACAACGACGCCTGGAAGAAGGAGAGCGAGAAGCTCGGCTGGACCAACGCCTACCTCGGCAGCGCGGAGTTCGGGGCCTTCCTCGACGAGCAGAACGAGTCGTTCAGCGCGATTCTCACCGACGTCGGTCTGAAGAAGTAGGCGGCGGGGACGGCGGCACGATGCATCACTTCCGTTTCTCGCAGCGCACCCTGGCGGTCGTCATCGGCCTGGCGGCGGTCGCGTACACGATCGGGGCGTTCGGCATCCCCGAGTTCACGGCGGTTCAGACGCCGGTGCAGCCCAGCACGCTCCCCCGCGGTCTCGGGCTGTTCCTGATCGCCCTGTCGGTGGCCCTGTTCTTCCAGAAGTCCGGGCCCAAGGAGTCGGTCGAGGAGACGGCCGACGAGCCGGGCGCGCGGGAGCCGGGCGCGCAGGACAAGGACGCACAGGTCAAGGACGCGCAGGACAAGGGCACGCAGGACAAGGGCGCGCAGGCGTCGGGGCAGGGTGAGGCGCCCCGCCCCCGCTTCGGCCGCCTCTCCGATCCCCGGCTGGAGCCGGCCGTGCTGCTGCTCGCGATCTGCCTCTACGTGGCGCTGTTCGTGCCGCTCGGGTTCGTGCTCTCGACCAGCCTCTTCGTGGTCGGCACCGCCTGGTACCTCGGTTTCGCCAAGCACTGGGTGAGCGCGACGGTGGGCGTGGGGGTGTCCCTGACGCTGTACCTCGCCATGTCCGAGGGGCTCGAAGTGGCCCTGCCGACCGGGCCGCTGCCCTTCTGACCCGGACACGGACGGACCTACGTCATGGACGCTCTCAACGGACTCTTCGACGGCTTCGGGGTGGCCCTCACCCCGGCCAATCTGCTCTACGTCTTCCTCGGCGTACTCATGGGCACGGTCATCGGCATGCTGCCGGGGCTCGGCCCGATCAGCGCGATCTCGCTGATGATCCCGGTCGCCTTCACCATGGACCCCGTCTCGGCGATCATCCTGCTCTCCGGGGTCTACTACGGCGCGATCTTCGGCGGCTCGACGTCGTCGATCCTGCTCAACGCCCCCGGTGTGGCCGGCACGGTGGCCACGTCCTTCGACGGCTATCCGCTGGCCAAGCAGGGCAAGGCGGGCAAGGCGCTGGCGGTCGCCGCGTACGCCTCCTTCGCCGGCGGCACGATCGGCGTGATCGGTCTGATGGTCGTCGCGCCCTCGCTGTCGGCGCTCGCGACCAGCTTCGGCCCGGCCGAGTACTTCTCGCTGATGCTGCTCGGTCTGACCGCGGTGGTCTCCCTCTCCGGCAACAACCTCGTCAAGGGGCTGATCTCCGGCACCGTCGGTGTGATGATCGCCCTGGTCGGCATCGACTCCCAGACCTCGACGCAGCGGTTCACCTTCGGGCGGATCGAACTGTTCCAGGGCATCGAGTTCCTGATCGTGGCCCTGGGCGTGTTCGCGCTCGCCGAGGTCTTCGTGATGCTGATGAACCGCGGCAAGGACACCGGCCGGGCGAGCACCATCACCTCGCTCAGGCTGACCCGGAGCGAGGCGAAGGAGATCAGCGGCCCCGTCGGGCGCGGCTCGGTCCTCGGCTTCTTCATCGGCGTGCTGCCGGGCGCCGGGGCGACCATCGCCTCCTTCCTCTCGTACGCCTTCGAGAAGCGGCTGGCCAAGGACGGCGGCAAGGCGTTCGGCAAGGGCAGCATCAAGGGTGTGGCCGCCCCGGAGTCCGCCAACAACGCGGCCTGCACCGGGTCTTTCGTGCCGCTGATGACGCTGGGCGTGCCCGGTTCGGGTACGACGGCGGTGCTGCTGGGCGCGCTGCTGGTGCTCGGGGTGCAGCCGGGTCCGCTGCTGATGGACGAGAACCCGGACATGTTCTGGGGTGTCATCGCCAGCATGTACATCGGCAACGTCGTGCTGCTGATCCTCAACCTGCCGCTGATCCCGCTGTTCGCGAAGATCCTCAAGACCCCGCAGATGCTGCTGCTGCCGCTGGTCGTGGTCTTCTGCGTGGTCGGTGTCTACGGGCAGTCGTTCAGCACGTTCGACCTGTGGCTGCTGGTCGCCTTCGGTGTGCTGGGCTTCCTGATGCGGGCCAACGACTTCCCCGCGGCGCCGCTGATCCTGGGGCTCATCCTGGGCGGCCTGATGGAGAAGTCCATGCGGCAGGCGCTGCTGATCTCGGACGGCTCCTTCAGCACCTTCGTCACCAAGCCGATCTCCGCCGGTCTGCTCGCGGTTGCGGTGCTGTCGATGACGACGCCGCTGCTCGGTGTCTGGCGGCAGCGGCGCAGGCAGCGGCAGGTCGCCGCGGCGCCGGAGGAGCGGGTCGACGCATGACGGGTTGACGGGAACCGTCCCTCGGGCGGCAGTGCCGGGTGTACGGCGCTGCCGCCCGAGGCGGTTACCGGGCCGTCTGCGTGTGGACGTACTCCACGAGGTGGGTCAGCGCGTCCGGGTCGGTGGACGGGAGCACGCCGTGCCCGAGGTTGAAGACGTGGCCCTCCAGGCCCGCCGCCGCGTCCAGGACCTCGCGGGCCTTGGTCTCGACGGCCTCCCGGGTGGAGAACAGCAGCGTCGGGTCGAGGTTGCCCTGGAGCGCCTTGCCGGGGCCGACGCGGCGGGCGGCCTCGTCCAGCGGGACGCGCCAGTCGACGCCGACGACGTCCGCGCCGGCCTCGCCCATCAGGCCGAGCAGTTCGCCGGTGCCGACGCCGAAGTGGATGCGCGGGACGCCGTAGCCCTCGACGGCCCGGAAGACCTTGGCGGAGGCGGGCATCACGGAGCGCCGGTAGTCGGCGGGGGCCAGCGCGCCGACCCAGGAGTCGAACAGCTGGACCGCCGAGGCGCCCGCCTCGATCTGGACCTTGAGGAAGGCGGCCGTGATGTCGGCGAGCCGGTCGAGGAGGTCGGCCCACAGCTCGGGGTCGCCGTACATCATCGCCTTGGCGTTCTCGTACGTGCGCGACGGTCCGCCCTCGACGAGGTAACTCGCGAGGGTGAAAGGCGCGCCCGCGAATCCGATGAGCGGGGTGGACCCCAGCTCGCCGGTGAGCAGGCCGATGGCCTCGGTGACGTAGGAGACGTCCTCGGGGGTCAGGTCGCGCAGTCGGGCGAGGTCGGCGCGGGTGCGGACGGGCTGCTCGACGACCGGGCCGACGCCGGGCTTGATGTCGAGGTCGATGCCGATGGCCTTGAGGGGGACGACGATGTCGCTGAAGTAGATCGCGGCGTCCACGTGGTGCCGGCGGACGGGCTGGAGCGTGATCTCGGTGACCAGCTCGGGCCGCATGCAGGACTCCAGCATCGGGATGCCCTCGCGCACCTTGCGGTACTCCGGCAGGGAGCGGCCGGCCTGTCGCATGAACCACACGGGGGTGTGCGGCACGGGCTCGCGCCTGCACGCCTTCATGAAGGCGGAGTCGTACGTCGCTGTCGGCTGCGTGTCGTTGGCACTCACGGTGGTCAGTCTCGCATGGTGGCGGTGGTGCCCGACGCACGGCGTCGCGGTTCCGCGGGGCCCGCAGGGGCACGGGGAACCACGCGACCGGCCCGCGGGCTCGGGGACGTTCTCCTGGTGTCCCTCCCTGCGCGACGGCGCCGTTCCCCTTAATCTTCCCCGCATGGCTGCGGCTCAGGGACGACTGTCGGACGGCACGGGCGGGATGGATGACGCGAAGGGAACCGGGGAGGGGAGCGGGCGTACGAACAGTGCGCCGCCGGCCTTCCTGACCGCGGTGGAAGCCCTGCGCGGCAGTCGGCTGCGGCCGCAGATCGAGGTGGAGCCGACCCGGGCGCCGCAGCGGCTCGCCCCGCACGCGTACGCGTTGGAGGCCACGGTCGTCGACGGCGACCAGGACCTGGCCGACGGACGGCTGGTGCTGCTGCACGACCCGGCCGGGCACGACGCCTGGCGGGGCACGTTCCGGCTGGTGACGCTGGTGCGGGCGGAGCTGGAGGCGGAGATGGCCGCCGATCCGCTGCTGCCCGAGGTGTGCTGGTCGTGGCTGACCGGGGCGCTGCAGGCGCGCGGTCTGACGTACGGGGAGCCGAGCGGCACCGTCACGCGCGCGAGTTCCCACTACTTCGGCGGGCTGTCCGAGCGGCCGTCGGCCTCGCAGATCGAGATCCGTGCCTCCTGGACGCCGCGCGAGGGCCTGGGCGGGGTGCCGGACGCGGCGGCCCACCTGGCGGCGTGGAGCGATCTGCTCGCGCAGGTCGCGGGGCTGCCGCCGGCCGGTCCGGGTGACGCGGCGGTGGTGACGCTGCCGCAGCGCAGGGGGCCGCACTCCCGATGACCGTCTCCGCGGCGGTCTCCAGGGGCGCCCGCACGGCCGTCGCTTTGTCGACACGGCCACTTTCAGTCAGGAACGATCTCTCGAACGAACCGATTCGTTCACCGAACGATCGACCATGCGTCCGAATTGCCCTGATTGTTACTCACTAAATCGTGATCTTTCTCTAAAGGACCCCGGGTTTGGTGCCGAAGACGACTGTGACCTTGAAAGCCGTCCCCGCACCCCAGGAGGCCCGGTGTCCGTTCTTCTTGAGCAGCCCGCAAGCCTGGTCGCCTACCGCCCGAACAAGCCGACCGCCATGGTGGTCGTCGCCGATCCCCGCGTCCGCTCCACCGTCACCCGCCACCTCTGGGCACTCGGTGTCCGCGACGTCATCGAGGCCTCGTCCGTCGCGGAGGCCCGTCCCCGCATCGGCAACCCCCGCGACATCTGCGTCGCCGACGTCCACCTGCCCGACGGCTCCGGCCTGACCCTGCTGTCGGAGACCCGTGCCGCGGGCTGGCCCAACGGCCTCGCCCTGTCCGCCGCCGACGACATCGGCGCCGTCCGCAACGCCCTCGCCGGGGGCGTGAAGGGCTACGTCGTCACCGGCACCCGCACCAACGTCGGGCTCCCCACCCGACCGGGCGCCGCTCCCCTCGGCGCCGCCGCCCGGATGCACCGCCGCCCCCCGGGTGCCCCGAGCCACCCGGGCGGCTACCGCGAGCTGTCCGGCCGTGAGGTCGAGGTGCTGCGGCTGGTGGCGGAGGGCCAGTCGAACAAGGCGATCGGCGTCTCGATGGGCCTGTCCGCGCTGACCGTCAAGAGCCACCTCGCCCGCATCGCCCGCAAGCTCGGCACGGGCGACCGCGCCGGCATGGTCGCGGTCGCCCTGCGCACCGGCATCATCCACTGACCCCTCCCCCGACCCTCCCCGCTCCCCGACCCCGCCCATTCACGGACGTGAACGGATCGGCCGCCGGATCCCTCGCGTCCGTGCCCCGCCCGTCGTGAGCCGGACGATGCACCGAGCTGACTGGTTTACGACCCCCGGGCGCCCGCCGACGGAACGTTCCGTCGGCGGGCCCCGTCCACACACAGATACCCTTGACAGGTGACCGACGCCCAAGAGACCGCAGCAGACAGTTCACTGCGAACCACCGGAGGCGCCCCTCCGGACGACGGCGGATCTTCTGTTACGGGGGCGCCGAACTCTGACCCGGCCCCTGAGCCGACCCCTTTGCTCGAACCGCGCGAGGGCATTCCGCCCGTAATCGCCGACGAGGACTCCCTCGCCCGGACGATCGCCGCGTTCGCCGCCGGGTCCGGCCCCGTCGCCGTCGACGCCGAGCGCGCGTCCGGCTACCGCTACGGACAGCGCGCCTATCTCGTACAACTGCGCCGCCAGGGCGCCGGCAGCGCACTGATCGACCCCGTGGCCTGCTCCGACCTCTCCGGCCTCGGCGAGGCACTCTCCGACGCCGAGTGGGTGCTGCACGCCGCCACCCAGGACCTGCCCTGTCTCCGGGAGATAGGCATGGTGCCCACCCAGCTGTTCGACACCGAGCTGGCCGGTCGGCTCGCCGGGTTCCCCCGGGTGGGTCTCGGCGCCATGGTCGAGAGCGTCCTCGGCTTCGTCCTGGAGAAGGGGCACTCGGCCGTCGACTGGTCCACCCGTCCGCTGCCCGAGCCGTGGCTGCGCTACGCGGCCCTGGACGTCGAGCTCCTCGTCGACCTGCGCGACGCGCTGGAGAAGGAGCTGGACCGGCAGGGCAAGCTGGAGTGGGCCCGGCAGGAGTTCCACGCGATCGCCTCCGCCCCGCCGCCCGAGCCCCGCAAGGACCCCTGGCGGCGGACCTCCGGGATGCACAAGGTGCGCCGGCGCCGGCAGTTGGCCGTCGTGCGCGAGCTGTGGCAGACGCGGGACCGGATCGCCCAGCGGCGGGACGTGTCGCCGGGCAAGGTGCTCTCCGACGCGGCCATCGTGGAGGCGTCGCTCTCCCTTCCGGCCAATGTGCACGCCCTGGCCGCGCTGAACGGCTACGGGCACCGGATGGGGCGGCGGCAACTGGAGCAGTGGCAGGCCGCGGTGGACCGCGCGAAGGCGCTGCCCGAGTCGCAACTGCCGCAGCCGGGCCAGCCGGTCACCGGGCCTCCGCCCCCGCGCGCCTGGGCCGACAAGGACCCCGCGGCCGCGGCACGCCTGTCGGCGGCCCGGGCCGGGGTCTCGGCGCTGGCGGAGCGGCTGAACATGCCGCAGGAGAACCTGATCACGCCGGACACGGTCCGGCGGGTCTGCTGGGAGCCGCCCGCGGTCGTGGACGCGGAGTCCGTGGGGGCCGCGCTCGCCGGGTTCGGGGCGCGGCCCTGGCAGGTCGAGCAGGTCACACCGATTCTCGTGGCCGCGCTGTCCGCCTGATCGCCACAGGGGCGGCGACGGGCTTGACGGTCTTCCCCCGGTGACGGGCGCGGTGCGGTATCTCGCCGCGCTCGGTCACCGGTGGATCGCGCGGTCGGCGGCGCGGCGGCCCTCGGCACACGGAGATCCGAACGACCGCGTCCGACGAGGCGGCGCGGGCGCTCGGACCGGCCGGGGCCTTTCGGTGGCGGCCGAGACGGGCACGTGTGTGTCGGCCGACGTGTCGCTGCCGGCCGTGGGACGACTCCCGACTGTGTCGGCCGACGCCTCCGCCCCTGATCGTCATGAGCCATGACGATCAGCGGGAAGGGGCCGGGGCAGCGCCCCGTGCCCCCTGCCGGTGTGCACTCCGCGCGGTTCGACGACACCTCCGCGGATGTGACGTTCACCGCTTGGACCTCCGGGGCTGTGCAGCTACGTTACCCATAAGTAGCATGGGCGCTGAGCGCGCGCTCAGCGCTTGCGCAGTGCAGCAGTGCCATCCCGCATCTGGAGGAGAGCCATCGTGCCTCGTACCGTCAGGGACGTCGTCTTCGTCGACGGCGTCCGCACCCCGTTCGGCAAGGCGGGCCCGAAGGGCATCTACCACGAGACCCGCGCCGACGACCTTGTCGTGAAGGCGATCCGGGAGCTGCTGCGCCGCAACCCCGGTCTCGACCCCAAGAAGATCGACGAGGTCGCCATCGCCGCGACCACGCAGATCGGCGACCAGGGCCTCACCCTCGGCCGCACGGCCGGCATCCTCGCGGGCCTGCCGCAGTCGGTGCCCGGCTACTCCATCGACCGGATGTGCGCCGGCGCCCTGACCGCCGTGACGACCACCGCCGGTTCCATCGCCTTCGGCGCCTACGACGCCGTCATCGCCGGCGGTGTCGAGCACATGGGCCGCCACCCGATGGGCGAGGGCGTCGACCCGAACCCGCGGTTCGTCAGCGAGAAGCTGGTCGACGAGTCGGCGCTGTTCATGGGCATGACCGCCGAGAACCTGCACGACCGCTACCCGACGATCACCAAGCAGCGCGCCGACGAGTACGCCGTGCGCTCGCAGGAGAAGGCCGCCAAGGCGTACGCCAACGGCAAGATCCAGCAGGACCTGGTGCCGATCTCGGTGCGCCGCACCAACGCCGAGGCCGGTGAGACGGGCTGGGGCCTGGTCACCGCCGACGAGCCGATGCGCCCGGGGACCACGCTGGAGAACCTGGCCGGCCTGAAGACCCCGTTCCGCGTCCACGGCCGGGTCACCGCCGGTAACGCGGCCGGTCTGAACGACGGCGCCACCGCGTCGATCATCGCGAGCGAGGACTTCGCCCGCGAGCACAACCTGCCGGTGAAGATGCGCCTGGTCTCCTACGCCTTCGCGGGCGTCGAGCCGGAGGTCATGGGCTACGGCCCGATCCCGGCCACCGAGAAGGCCCTCGCCCAGGCCGGTCTGTCGATCGAGGACATCAACCTCTTCGAGATCAACGAGGCCTTCGCCGTCCAGGTGCTCGCCTTCCTGGAGCACTACGGCATCGCCGACGACGACGCGCGCGTCAACCAGTACGGCGGCGCCATCGCGTACGGCCACCCGCTCGCCTCCTCCGGCGTCCGTCTGATGACGCAGCTGGCCCGCCAGTTCGAGGAGCAGCCGGAGGTCCGCTACGGCCTCACCACCATGTGCGTCGGCTTCGGCATGGGCGCCACGGTGATCTGGGAGAACCCGCACCACAAGGACGCCGGAGGCGACAAGTGAGCACCACTGAACTCCTCAAGGGCGCGGCCGAGCTCTTCCCCGACGAGGTCGTGACGTCCGCGCACGTACGCCACCTCGACCTGCCGGGCGGCGCCGGGCGCTTCGCGCTCATCACGCTGGACAACGGCTTCGACCACACCAAGCCGACCACCTTCGGCCCGGCCTCGCTGGCGAACCTCAACGCCGCCGTCGACCAGGTCGAGCGGGAGGCCGCGGACGGCGACATCGTCGGCGTCGGCATCACCGGCAAGCCGTTCATCTTCGCGGTCGGCGCCGACCTCAAGGGCGTCGAGCTGCTCAAGGAGCACAAGGACGCGCTCGCCATCGGCAAGGGCGGCCACGAGGTCTTCAAGCGCCTCGCGGGTCTCGCGGTGCCGACCTTCGCGTACTACAACGGCGCGGCCATGGGCGGCGGCGTCGAGGTCGGTCTGCACTGCACGTACCGGACCGTCTCCAAGGCGCTCCCCGCCTTCTCCCTCCCCGAGGTCTTCCTGGGCCTGGTCCCGGGCTGGGGCGGCTGCACGATCCTGCCGAACCTGATCGGCGCCGACAAGGCCGTCTCGGTGATCATCGAGAACAGCCTCAACCAGAACAAGCAGCTCAAGGGCCAGCAGGTCTTCGACCTCGGCATCGCCGACGCCATCTTCGAGGGCGCCGACTTCCTGGAGCAGTCGCTGGTCTGGACCGCCCAGGTGCTGAAGGGCGAGGTCGAGGTCGAGCGTCCGGTGATCGACCGCGGCGAGACCTGGGACCAGGCCGTCGCCAAGGGCCGTTTCATCGCGGACTCCAAGGTGCACGGCGCGGCCCCGGCCGCCTACCGCGCCCTGGACATCATCGCCGCCGCCAAGAACGGCGACCTCCAGCAGGGCTACGACGCCGAGGACGTGGCGCTCGCCGACCTGATCATGGGTGGCGAACTGCGCGCCGGCATCTACGCGTTCAACCTGGTGCAGAAGCGCGGCAAGCGTCCCGCGGGCGCCCCGGACAAGAACCTGGCGCGTCCGGTCACCAAGGTCGGCGTCGTCGGCGCCGGTCTGATGGCCTCGCAGCTCGCCCTGCTCTTCCTGCGCCGCCTCGAGGTGCCGGTCGTGCTGACCGACATCGACCAGGAGCGCGTCGACAAGGGTGTGGGCTACGTCCACGCCGAGATCGACAAGCTGCTCGGCAAGGGCCGTATCAACCAGGACAAGGCCAACCGTCTGAAGGCCCTGGTCACGGGTGTCCTGGACAAGGCCGAGGGCTTCGCGGACGCGGACTTCATCATCGAGGCCGTGTTCGAGGAGATCGGCGTCAAGCAGCAGGTGTTCGCGGAGGTCGAGGCGGTCGCCCCGGCGCACGCGATCCTCGCCACCAACACCTCCTCGCTGTCGGTGACCGAGATGGCGTCGAAGCTGAAGAACCCCGAGCGGGTCGTCGGCTTCCACTTCTTCAACCCGGTCGCGATCCTGCCGCTGCTGGAGATCGTCCGCGGCGAGCAGACCGACGACGCCTCGCTGGCCACGGCGTTCGCCGTCGCCAAGAAGCTGAAGAAGACCGCGGTTCTGGTCAAGGACGCCCCGGCGTTCGTCGTGAACCGCATCCTCACCCGCTTCATGGGCGAGATCCAGAACGTCATCGACGAGGGCACCCCGGTCGAGGTCGCGGAGAAGGCGGTGGAGCCGCTGGGCCTGCCGATGTCCCCGCTGGTCCTGCTGGAGCTGGTCGGCCCCGCGATCGGTCTGCACGTCTCCGAGACGCTCAACAAGGCGTTCCCGGACCGCTTCACGGTCTCCCCGAACCTCGCGGCCGTCGTCAAGGCGGGCAAGCGCGGCTTCTACGTCTACGACAGCGGCAAGCCGGAGCTGGACCCGGAGGTCGCGGCGCTGCTGAAGCAGGGCGACGTCGTGCTGACCGAGGAGCAAGTGCGCGAGCGGGTGCTCGACGCGGTGGCGCAGGAGATCGGGCTCATGCTCGACGAGGGTGTCGTCGCCGAGGCCCAGGACATCGACCTGTGCCTGATCACGGGCGCCGGCTGGCCCTTCCACCTGGGCGGCATCACGCCGTACCTGGACCGTGAGGGTGTCTCGGAGCGCGTGAACGGCAAGAAGTTCCTGGCGCCGGGTCTGGCCTCGGTGCCGGCGTAACGGTAGCTGCGCGAAGGGGGCCTTCGCCTCCGCCGGTCGGCGGAGGCGAAGGCCCCCTTTCCGTCGCTCAGAGCTCCTGCCAGGCCGCCAGGGCCAGCCCCGGCTCGTCCTTCTGCCGGGCCAGCCGCAGCACGCCGTCCGGGGTCATGGAGGCGGCCACGACGCGGCCCTCGGCGTCCTGCGCGAGGGCGACGCGGCTGCCTGCCGGGAGCTGGGGGCCGGACTCGGTCCACCACAGGCCCGCCGACTCCCCCTGCGTCGGGTAGGCGGCGAACGCCACGCGGCCGGAGGCCGAACGCTGGGCGAGGACCGTGCAGTCGTGGCCCGCCAGGTCGCAGCGCAGGGTGGCCACCGGGCCGGGGCCCGCGGCGGCGAGGAGGGCGATCGGGTCGCCGCCCGGCCGCCAGGCGTACAGCATGCCCTCCGGGTCCGCGAAGAACAGCGTCGTGTGCTCCTTCGAGGTCGGCAGCGCGCTCAGCGTGCCCGGCTCGACGCGGGCGGCCAGCGGGTCGGCGGCCTGCGGGCGGGCGGCGGGCTCCTGCTGGTGCCAGCGCAGGACGCCGACGGGGCTGGTGGCGTACACCTCGACCAGGCCCGACTCCCCGGTGACGGCGACGAGGTCCTCGCTCACCTTGGAGCCCCTCAGATCGCGCCAGGCCGTCCAGCCGCCGCGTACCTTCTGGTTGACGATGTGGACGCCCTTGCCGCGGTTGCGCACGAAGACGTGCGCGCGTCCCTCGGCGTCCACCGCGACGGCGGGTGTGCCGGTGCGTGCGCCCTGCTTGTTGGGGTGGCCGATCGGGAGCCAGTCCAGGGGCGCGAGCAGGGGGCGGAAGTGCGTGGAGTGCACGAGGGCCGACTCGCCCCCGTCGGTGGGGCGCCAGGCGACGAGGTGTGCGTAGCCGTCGGCGCCGCGGCCGATCGCGCAGCCCCGCTGCACCGGCTGGTCGCCGCCGACGCGGCGCGGGGGGTCCCAGGCGCCGCCGGGCACCCCCGGGGTCCGTTCCGCCCGGCACAGGACGGCGTCCTGCGTCGGCCAGTAGACGGTGAGGCGGCCGTCTCGGCCGCGTATGAGCCAGTCGCCGTTCACCGGATCACTCTAAACGGGGGCGTCCCGGGCACCGCGTGCGACCCTGGCCCCATGGACGACAACTCTCCTCCCCTGCTGGTGATCGTCGATGCCGCGAACGTCGTCGGGTCGGTGCCCGACGGGTGGTGGCGGGACCGGCGGGGGGCCGCGGAGCGGCTGCGGGACCGGTTGGCGGCGGACGGGGTGCCGGGGCGGGCGGGACCGGTGGAGATCGTCCTGGTGGTGGAGGGAGCCGCTCGGGGTGTCGCCTCCGTACCGGGGGTTCGGGTCGAGTCGGCTG
Source organism: Streptomyces sp. TRM68416 (assembly GCF_014596915.1). GTDB lineage: Bacteria > Actinomycetota > Actinomycetes > Streptomycetales > Streptomycetaceae > Streptomyces. The sequence continues at coordinate 207,220 of NZ_JACVWU010000003.1, read as the reverse complement.
CCGGCAGCGGCGACGACCACATGGTCGACCTTGTCGCCACCCGGCCTTCCGACCACCCCTGCCTCGTCGTCACCGCCGACCGTGAACTTCGCCGCCGGGTCACAGACCTGGGCGCAGAGGTGACGGGCCCACGCACGGTACGTCCGTGATGGCGCCGGGGGTGGGCCGCGCAGCCCGGCGCCAACGGGGTGCCGCCTGCGCCCACCCGTGCCGCCCCAGGCGGCACGCATGCCCGCAGCCTGAGCGCCCCAAAGGGGCGCGGGGAACTGCGCGATCAGCCCCCGCCGGGCCGCAGGCTGAGCGGAGACGAGGTCGGCGCCGGGCGGGGGTCCCACCACCGGGTGAGGGTGGTGGGACCGGACCGGCGACGGGACGTTCAGTCGCGCGCGGGCTCCACCGAGTCGACCTCCGCCGCCGCACGGTCGTACCGTCCGTCCAGCTTGGAGACGAGGCCGGTGACCTGCCGGGCGATGTCGGGCGCGGTCAGCCCGATCTCCGCCATGACCTCGGCACGCGAGGCGTGGTCGAGGAACCGCGGCGGGATGCCGAAGTCGCGCAGCGGTACGTCGACACCGGCGTCCCGCAGTGCCTGGGCGACGGCGGAGCCGACGCCGCCGACGCGGGAGTTGTCCTCGACGGTGACGACCACGCGGTGCCGCTCGGCGAGCGGGGCCATGGCCTCGTCGACGGGCTTGACCCAGCGCGGGTCGACAACGGTGGTGGAGATGCCCTGCTGGTCGAGGAGAGAGGCGATCTCCAGGCACATCGGGGCCAGGGCGCCCACCGAGACGAGCAGCACGTCCGGCCGGTCGGTGCCCGGCTCGCGCAGCACGTCCATGCCGCCGACGCGGCCCACGGCCGGTACGGCGGGACCGACCGCGCCCTTGGAGAAGCGGACCACGGTCGGCGCGTCGGTGACCTCGACGGCCTCGCGCAGCTGGGCGCGGACCTGGTCGGCGTCGCGCGGGGCGGCGAGCCGCAGGCCGGGGACGACCTGGAGGATCGACATGTCCCACATGCCGTTGTGGGAGGCGCCGTCGGTACCGGTGATGCCTGCCCGGTCCAGGACGAAGGTCACCCCGCACTTGTGCAGGGCCACGTCCATCAGCACCTGGTCGAAGGCGCGGTTGAGGAAGGTGGCGTACACCGCGAAGACGGGGTGCACTCCCCCGGTCGCCAGGCCCGCCGCGGAGACGGCACCGTGCTGCTCGGCGATGCCGACGTCGTAGACCCGCTCGGGGAACTTCTTGGCGAACTTGTCCAGGCCGACCGGCTGGAGCATGGCGGCGGTGATGGCGACGATGTCGTCCCGCTCCTCGCCGAGCCTGACCATCTCCTCTCCGAAGACGGAGGTCCAGTCGGCGCCGGAGGTGGCGATCGGCAGGCCCGTGTCGGGGTGGATCTTGCCGACGGCGTGGAAGCGGTCGGCCTCGTCCTGGAGGGCGGGCTGGTAGCCGCGGCCCTTCTCCGTGAGGCAGTGCACGATGACGGGGCCACCGAAGCGCTTGGCGCGGGCGAGGGCGGACTCCAGGGCCTCGATGTCGTGGCCGTCGATCGGGCCGACGTACTTCAGGCCGAGGTCCTCGAACATGCCCTGCGGGGCGATGAAGTCCTTCAGGCCCTTCTTGGCGCCGTGGAGGGTCTCGTACAGGGGCCTGCCGACGACCGGGGTGCGCTCCAGGAGGTCCTTGCCGCGGGCCAGGAAGCGCTCGTAGCCGTCGGTGGTGCGCAGGGTTGCCAGGTGGTTGGCGAGGCCGCCGATGGTCGGCGCGTAGGAGCGCTCGTTGTCGTTGACGACGATGACCAGCGGGCGGTCCTTGGCGTCGGCGATGTTGTTCAGCGCCTCCCAGGCCATGCCGCCGGTGAGGGCGCCGTCACCGATCACGGCGACGACGTGGTCGTCCCGCTGCCGGATCTGGTTGGCCTTCGCCAGGCCGTCGGCCCAGCCGAGGACCGTGGAGGCGTGGCTGTTCTCGATCACGTCGTGCTCGGACTCGGCCTGCGAGGGGTAGCCGGACAGGCCGCCCTTCATCTTCAGCCGGGAGAAGTCCTGGCGGCCGGTGAGGAGCTTGTGCACGTAGGACTGGTGGCCGGTGTCCCACAGCACCTTGTCCTTCGGGGACTCGAAGACCCGGTGCAGCGCAATGGTCAGCTCCACCACCCCGAGGTTGGGGCCGAGGTGGCCGCCGGTCTTGGAGACCGCGTCGACGAGGAAGGTCCTGATCTCGCCGGCCAGCTGGTCCAGCTGCTCCAGGCTGAGCCGGTCCAGATCGCGCGGTCCCCTGATGCGGGTCAGCAGCGGCACCCGTGCCTCCTTGCAGTAGAGCTGTTGCCGGGCTTGTCGAGTCTAATGTTCCGTCTTCGCGGACGGTTCCCGGGCTGTGCGTCGTACGTCACGCGATCGGCTGTACCCAAGATCTGATGTTCCTACGACACGACTGTTGCCCGGCACCGCCATGGGTGCCGGGCAACAGGTCTGGGTGGGGCGCTACGCGCGGCCGGCCGACTTCTGGGTCTTCCGGGTGACCGCGTCGATGACCACGGTCGCCAGCAGGACACCACCGGTGATCATGTACTGGACCGGGGCGGCGATGCCTTCCAGGGCCAGGCCGTACTGGATGGAGACGATCACCAGGACACCGAGCAGGGCGTTCCAGGTGCGGCCCCGGCCGCCGAAGAGGGACGTACCGCCGATGACGGCCGCGGCGATGACGTTCATCAGGAACTCACCGGTACCCGCGCCCTGGTTGGCGGAGGCGATCTTCGAGGCGACGAAGAGGCCGCCGATCGCGGCGAAGGTGCCGGCGATGGAGAAGACCGAGATCCGGACCAGCTCCACGTTGATACCGGCACGCCGGGAGGCCTCGACGCTGCCGCCGAGCGCGAAGACCTTGCGGCCGTAGGCGGTGCGGCGCAGCACGAAGTCCGTCAGCAGCAGGACCGCGAGGAAGAGCACCACGGCCAGCGGCAGGCCCTTGTACTGGTTGTAGACGATGGCCACGGCGAAGGAGACGACCGCGAGCAGCGCCGTGCGCAGGATGGTGTCGCTCAGCGGCCGGGAGGGCACGCCCGCTGCCTCGCGGCGGCGGTTGCCGTAGAAGGCGCTGAGGAAGTACAGCACGGTCACCGCGATGGCGAGGCCGTAGGCGGCGGCCACATCGGTGAAGTAGTAGCTGGTCAGCTTGCCGACGACGCCGTCGCTGTCCAGGTTGATGGTGCCGTTGTCGCCCAGCACCTTCAGCATGAAGCCCTGCCAGAACAGCAGGCCGGCCAGCGTCACCGCGAAGGCCGGGACGCCGATCTTCGCGAAGAAGAAGCCGTGGATCGCGCCGATGACCGTACCGGTGAGGATGGCCAGCACCAGGGCGAGCCACTCGTTCATGCCCTCGTTGACGCTGAGCACCGCGAACACGGCGCCCGCGACACCGGAGACCGAGCCGACCGACAGGTCGATCTCGCCCAGCAGCAGGACGAAGACGATGCCGACGGCGATCATGCCCGTGCCGACCATGGCGACGGAGATGTCGGAGAGGTTGCCGGCGGTGAGGAAGTTGGAGTTCAGGCTCTGGAAGATGATCCAGATGACGGCCAGACCGATGACGACCGGGATGGAGCCCAGGTCACCGCCCTTGATCTTGCGCTTGAACTCGGTGACGTAGCCCGCGAGGCCCTGCTCGCGCACCAGCAGTCGGGGGTCGACGGCGACATCGGAGCCCTTCGCCGCCTCGGGGTTCTCCACCGTGTGGTCCTCGGGGGTGCCCGGAGCCTCAGAGGTCTTGTCGATGCTCACTTCTTGATCTCCCCAGTGGTGCGCGCCGCACGACGGGTCACGGCGTTGTCCGTGGCGCCGGTGATGGCGGAGATGATCTCCTCCTGCGAGGTCGACTTGACCTCGAAGACGCCGTTGTTGCGCCCGAGGCGCAGGACGGCGACCTTGTCGGCCACCGCCTTCACATCGGCCATGTTGTGGCTGATGAGGATGACGGCGTGGCCGCGCTCGCGCAGTCGCTCCACGAGGTCGAGGACCTGGGCGGTCTGCTCGACGCCGAGGGCGGCGGTGGGCTCGTCGAGGATGACCAGCTTGGGCTCGCCCAGCATGGAGCGGGCGATGGCCACCGTCTGGCGCTGACCGCCGGAGAGCGAGGCGATCGGGATCCGCACGCTGGGGATGCGGATCGACAGCGTGTCCAGCAGCTCACGGGAGCGGCGCTCCATCTCCACCTCGTCCAGGACGCCGCGCTTGCGGATCTCCCGGCCCAGGTAGAGGTTGCCGACGACATCGATGTTGTCGCACAGCGCGAGGTCCTGGTAGACCGTGGCGATGCCCAGGTTCTGGGCGTCGTGCGGCCTGTTGATCGTTACGGCCTTGCCGTCCCACTCGATGACGCCGTCATCGATGGGGTGCACGCCGGCGATCGTCTTGACCAGCGTGGACTTTCCGGCGCCGTTGTCGCCCACCAGGGCGACCACTTCACCGGCGTGGACCTCAAGCTCTACGTCGGTGAGCGCCTGAACGGCACCGAACCGCTTGGAGACCCCGCGCAACGCCAGCACGGGCGTAGCGGACACGTGAACCATCTCCTTCGCCGCCTGACCCGGCGGGAGGTTGTGCAGAAGACTTTGGGGGGGTCGGCGGGAGATACCCGCCGGAACGTTCCGTCCGGCGCCCCGCGCCTAGCTTGCGGGGCTGTCGAATGCGCGGGGCGCCGGAAGGAAGTTTCTGAGCGTCAAGTCCGGTACGGACGATTCAAGAACGAATCACCGTACGAAGGAAGGGACTTGCCGCTGCTTACTCGAGGCCGATCTTCTCGCAGGCCGCCTTGTACTTGGCGGTGCAGATCTCGGCGACGGTGTAGACGCCGTCCTTGATGACGGTGTCCTTGATGTTCTCCTGGGTGAGCGAGGTGACGCCGACCAGGACGGCCGGGATGCCCTTGTTGGTGGGGCTGTCGACCTTGTCCTTGGCGATGGAGTCGAGCGACTTGCCCTGGGCGAGCGCGACGGCCATCTCGGCGGCGGCGTCGGCCTCGGGGGCGTACGGCTTGTAGACGCTCATGTACTGCTCACCCGTGACGATGCGCTGCACACCGGCGAGCTCGGCGTCCTGGCCGGTCACCGGGACGTCCTTGATGCCGGCGGCCTTGAGGGCCGTGATGATGCCGCCGGCCATGCCGTCGTTGGCCGAGTAGACGCCGATGATCTTGTTCTTGCCGATCGAGGAGATCGCGCCTTCCATGTTGGCGTTGGCGTTCTCCGGCTTCCACTCCTTGGTGTCGTACTCCTTGCCGATGTTCACCTTGCCGTCGAGGACGGAGTGCGCGCCCTCCTTGAACTGGGCGGCGTTCGGGTCGGTGGAGGAGCCGTTCATCATGACGATCTGGCCGTCCTTGGCCTTGTCGCCGAGGGCCTCCAGGAGGGCCTCGCCCTGGGTCTTGCCGACCGTCACGTTGTCGAACGAGGTGTAGGCGTCGATCGGGCCCTGGGCCAGGCGGTCGTAGGCGACGACCGGGATGCCCGCGTCCTTGGCCTTCTGCACGGAGGACTTGATGGCCGCGGAGTCGACCGCGTCGAGGATGATCACGTCCACCTTGTTGGTGATCATCGACTCGACCTGCTGGGCCTGCTGGCTGGCGTCCTGCTTGGCGTTGGCGTAGACGACCTCGCCCTTGCCGTTCGTCAGCTCGCCGACCTTCTTCTCGATGAGCGGACGGTCGAACTTCTCGTAGCGGGCGGTCTGGTTCTCCGGAAGCAGGAGACCGACCTTGATGTCGTCGCCCTTCTTGGGGGCCGACGAGGTGGAGCCGTTGTCGCCCGCTTCATCGGCGCTGCCACAGGCGGCGAGCGAGATGGCCATCGCACCAGCGGCAACGGCAACGGCGGCACGACGCATACGCGTGTTCACTTCAGAAACCTCCCTGACGAGGCCGCGTCGTTGCGGCCGAGGTGGCTGGAAGTCAACTCGGCCACACGTGCGACGTCAAGAAGTAAATCCTTAACGGGTTGGCAACGGTGCCATCCGTTCTCTAAGTGAAGGCGGGTGCGGCCGCGTGCAGGGTGCCGTCCAAAAGGGTGGAATCGCCCATCTCGCTGAGTGCGAGGGCAAGCGCTCCGAGCACCTCCGCGCGGCCCCCAAGAGCCCCTGGGAGAACGGAGAGTTGACGTGCGGCGCTGGGGATCGCGTACCGGCTCACGGACTCCCTGATGGGCCCGAGAACCAGCTCGCCGGCCTCGGCGAGATCACCGCCGAGCACCACCCGGCTCGGGTTCAGAAGATTGCAGAGATTGGCCACTCCACTGCCGATGTGTCGGCCGACGTCGGCGATCACCCGACGGCAGCCCGGGTCTCCGTCCCTGGCCAGCCGCACGACGCCCTCCATGGTGAGATCGGTGCCGTGACCGGGCTGGAGGAGCGGGAGCACATAGCGCGCGGCCGCGAAGGTCTCCAGACAGCCACGGTTCCCGCAACGGCAGACCGGACCGGACTCGTCAAGAGTAATATGCCCGATTTCTCCCGCTGTGCCACCCGGGCCGCGGTAGATGCGCCCATTGATGACCAGGCCGGCGCCGACACCGCTCGCGACCTTGATGTACGCCAGGTCGCGCACCCCGCGGCCGCTGCCCCAGACCAGCTCGCCCAGGGCGCCGAGGTTGGCGTCGTTGTCCACGTGCACGGGCACGCCGAGCCGCCCCCGCAGCTCCTCGGCGGGCTTGGTGCCGGTCCAGCCCGGCAGGATGGCCGTCGAGCCCAGCGTGCCGGACTCCACGTCGATCGGGCCCGGCACGCCGAGGCCCACCCCGGCGACCTTCGAGCGGTCCACTCCGGTGGCCGCGATCAGCCGGTTGACCAGCTCTTCCGCCCGGTCGAAGCCCTGCGTCGAGGAGGCGTCCACGTCCAGCGGCTCGGACTCCTCGGCCAGCACCTGGTGGGCGAGGTTGCCGATCGCGACGCGCAGATGGGTGTGCCCGAAGTCCACTCCGATGACGATGCCGGCGTCCCCGCTCAGCGAGACGCTGCGGGCCCGGCGGCCGCCCGCGGACGTGGGCGTGACCTCGACGGTTCCGCCGTCCTTCAGTTCCCGGACGATATTGGACACCGTCGCCGCCGACAGGCCCGTCGTCCTGGCGATCTCCGCCTGGGTGAGCGAACCCGCCAGCCGCACGGCTCGGACGACCCGCTCCAGGTTGGCTCGGTGCAGCGACGACTGCGACCCCGGAGTCTCCACGACGACCTCCTGCGCGCGGGACCGCTTCAGTGAGGCCCCGTCTATGTCCAACTAGTGAACTCTAAGCTGAGCCGTTCGGGTTGCCTCCCGTCAAGAGGTTGAACGACATCCGGGTGCAGGGACACACGGACGCACGCCGCTCCCAGCAAGGGGAACGGCGTGCGTACGAGTGACTGCCGAGGGTTACTTCAAGGTCGCGGAGGTGAGGCCCGCCTGTACCTGGCGCTGGAAGGACAGGTACACGACCAGCATCGGGATCATGGCGATCGTGACACCCGCGAAGAGCACCGGCAGGTCGGAGGCGTACCCCTGCTGCTGCTGGAGCTGGATGAGCCCCTGGGTGAGGACGTAGCGCTCCGGATCGTCGCCGCTCTGCGGCTGCATCAGGACCGTCGGCAGGATGAACTGGTTCCACTGGCCGAGCGTGTTGAAGATGCCGACACTCAGCAGGCCCGGCTTCGCCATCGGCAGCATCACCTGGAAGAAGGTGCGGCTGTGCGAGGCCCCGTCCAGGATCGCCGCCTCGAACACCGCCGTGGGCAGGGTCCGGAAGAAGGCGTGCATGAAGAACACCGTGAAGGGCATCGAGTAGGCGACGTACACCAGGATCAGACCCTGGTAGGTGTTCAGCATGTCCAGCCGCTTGACCATGAAGAACAGCGGGACCAGGGCCAGGAACACCGGGAACATCGCGCCCGCGACGAAGAAGTAGTAGAGGAAGCGGTTGCCCCAGAACTCGTAGCGGGCCAGCACGTACGCCGCCATCGAGCCGAGCAGCATCGTCAGGGGCACCGAGAAGACCAGCACGATGACGGTGTTGAGGAAGTAGTCGCCGATGCCCTGGTCCCAGGCGCGGGAGAACACGTCCAGGGACCAGTTCTCGGGCCAGCCGAAGGCCGAGGCGCCGATCTGGGTGTCGCTCTTGAAGGAGCTGAGGACCAGCCACAGCAGGGGCAGCACGATCAGCAGGCCCCACAGGGCGAGGAAGCCGTGCGAGAAGACGTTCAGTACGACGCCTTCACTGCGCTCGTCGCCGGGGCGTACGGGGGTCCTGTCCACGGGCCGCCCGGCGGGAGGCGCGGATTCCTTGATGGGTGCGCTCATGGGTCGTCTTCTCTCCCGCTCAGAACTCGATGCGCTCGCGGCGGGTGGCGCGCAGCGTGACCACGGACACGATCAGGGTGAGCAGCAGCATGATCACGCCCATGGCGCAGGCGTAGCCGCTGTTGCCGTACAGCTGGAAGTTGCGCATCATCACCGTCGCCATGACCTCGCTGTGGTGGTCGGGACCGCCGCCGTAGTCCCCGGAGGTCATGGTGGAGACCAGGATGAACATGTCCATCGCCACGATGCCGAGGTAGACCCAGGCGGTCTGCACGGAGTCCCACAGCAGGGGCAGCGTGATGCGGAAGAACGTGTGGGCACGCCCCGCGCCGTCGATGAGCGCGGCCTCGTAGATGTCCTTGGGGATGGACTGCATGGCCGCGGAGAACAGGACGAGGTAGAAGCCGACGCCGTGCCAGACCACGACCGCGATCAGCGCCCACAGCACGATGCTGGGCTCGTTCAGCCATTCGACGGGGCTGTTCTCGTCGACCAGGCCGAGTTTGATCAGAAATCCGTTGAGCATGCCGCCGCCGTCGCTGCGGTAGACCGCGCCGAAGAGCACGGCGAGGATCGCGAGCGAAAGGACCTGCGGGAAGAAGTAGATGATTTTGTAGTACTTGGATCCGGCGACGCCGGTGACCCCGCCGGCCCGGCCGCGTCCGCCCGCGTTGAGCATGAACGCGAAGAACAGCGCGAGCAGGATGGTGACGATCGGGATGAAGATCAGGAACAGGATGTTGTGCCAGATCGCCCCCATGAAGATGTCGTCCTCGAACAACGCCTTGTAGTTGTCCAGGCCGACAAAATTGAAGGTCTGCGACTGGCCCTTCCAGTCCGTCAGCGAATAGCCGAACGTCTGGATGTACGGCCAGATCACGAAGATCACATAGAGCGCCACGGGGGCGAAGAGAAACCCCGCGACGAACCGGTACTGCCCTTTGCGCATTGGCGTTTCCTGCCCCTGATGTCCCCCTCCCGGGCCGGGGTCTTCCCGGCCCGGGACGCGGTCGGCCGAGTGGGTTAGTCCCGACGGTTCTTCTTCGACTCCGGGTCCTTGGCCTGCTTGTCGACGGCCGCCTGCGCCCGCTTCAGCCATTCCTTCGGCTGGATGCGCTTGGCCATCAGCTCGTTGGACGCGTTCTCGATGGCCGTGCCCATCTCGCTGTACCACTCGGTGTACAGGTACCGGAAGGTGTTGTCGCCGGCCGCCTTGGACGCCTCGACGGCGGACTGGGTGCCGGGGCGCAGTTCGACGCCGGAGTCGACGCCGTCCTTGAGGATGGTCAGCGAGTTCGCCTCCTTGGCGAACAGCGTCGACCACTCCTTGGAGAGCATCGTCCGCATGAACTCCTTGGCCGCGGGGAGGTTCTTGGCCTTGGCCGGGATGATGAAGGGCTCGCCGGAACCGGCCCGGATCGCCTCGAAGGGCAACGCGCTGTCGGGCAGCAGCGGCATCGGCAGGAACTTCATGTCGAAGTCCTCGGGCGTCTGCTTGAGCTGCTCGTTCTCCAGCCAGGAACCGCTGGTGATGAAGGCGGCCTTGTACTGGTTCCAGCGGGTCTGGGACTCGGTGTGGGTCAGGCCGTTGGTGCCGGGCATCAGATAGCCCTTCTCGACCACCTCGTAGATCGCCTCGACGGCGGCCGTGGCCGCGTCGGAGCCGACGAACGCGTCGGGTTCGAGGTTGTCGATGGCCTTCATGGCGTCCAGGCCGCCCGTCTTGGCGATCAGGTCCATGATGGCGACGTTGATGTAGTACGGGTACTTGCCCTGGTGGGCGAGGCCGCCGATGCCCTGGGACTTGGCGTCCTTGCTGATGGCGAGGAAGTCGTCCCAGGTCCGGGGCGCCTCCCAGCCCTTCTCCTCGAAGAGCTTGCCGGAGTACCACAGGCCCCACACCGTGTAGATGTAGTTCAGGGCGACGACCTTGCCGCCCTGCATGCCGGCGTCCAGCGTGCCCGGGATGAGGGTGTCGCGGACCTTCTTGCTCGGGTCGTCGATCGAGGGGGCGTCCAGGACCTCGGCGAGGTCGAGGAGCTGGCCGTTCTTGTAGAGCACGTCGATGGGGATCTGCTGGGCGCCGGAGTCGTCGACGATGTCCGGCGGGTTGCCCGCGTTGAAGCGGGGCTGGAGCTTGCCGGTGATCTCCTGGGTGCCGGTGTGGGTGGAGGTGACCCCCCACTTCTTCTCGAAGGACGCCTCCCACGCCTTGGCGTAGTCGTCGCCGTAGCCGCCCTTGAAGATGACGACGTCGAGCTTGGTGCCCTCCTTGACGCCGAACGGGTTCTTCTCGGAGGTCTTGCCCTCGGTGTCGGTGTCGGAGTCGTCGTCCCCGCCGCCGCTGGCGCAGGCGGACAGAAAACTCATCGTGGGTACGGAGATCAGGCCGAGCGCGGCGGACCGCTTGATCAGATCGCGGCGGCTGGTGCCGTCGGCCGTACTGCTCGGGTCGGAAGTGGATCCCATGCTCAAGTCCTCGCCTTCTCCAGGACTCAGGCGGTGAACCGGATCCCCCGGCACCGCGGTCAGGTCAAGCAGGGTCGTGCAGGAACTACCGTGAATCGCCGACAGGTATAGTCCACTTCCCGCCAGCGGAGCAAGATCGAATGCAAGGTTGGCCATCGGTCTTTTCCGAGTTGAGACCTCTCGGAAATATGGGCGGGCCGCGGGTTCCCCGGCGGAAAAATCCCTGCGTGCACCATCGAACACCACACTCAACACCCTTGACAGGGCATACCACTTGAGCACCTACTGTTCCTTGCGCATCGAAGTTGACAACGTTGTCCAGAGCGCAGGGAGGGTCCTTGCTGATGAGGCACAGACGTGGCACGGCGGTCGCCTGGGCGACCGCCTTCGCTTTGGCGGTGGGCTCGCAGGGCGTGGCCGTCGCCCTTCCGGAGGCCCCCTCGGTGGAGCGGGAATTCGCCTCCTCCTTCGAGGCCGGCGACCCCGCCCCGGACTGGCTGAACACCGTCGACACCGCACCGGACGGCAGCAAACGGGCCGCGGGCGTGGACGGCGGGTACAGCAGCGGCATCCCGGGCAATGTGACCGACCGGGTCACGGAGGTCCGGGCGAGCGGGGAGAACACCGGCGCCGGCGAGGTGAAGGAGAACCTCGTCGACGGCGAGCCGAGCACCAAGTGGCTGACCTTCGAACCCACCGGCTGGGCGGAGTTCGACCTGGACGAACCGGTTGGCATCAGGACGTACGCCCTCACTTCCGCCAACGACCACGCGGAACGCGACCCCGCCGACTGGACCCTGAAGGGCTCGGCGGACGGCAAGGACTGGAAGACGCTGGACACCCGGTCGGGTGAAACCTTCGCCGAGCGGTTCCAGACGAAGACCTACGACCTCGCCGAGCCCGCGGAGTTCCGGCACTTCCGGCTGGAGGTGACGAAGAACGGCGGCGGGGGCATCCTGCAGATCGCCGACGTGCAGTTCTCCACCGGCGCGAGCGAGGGGCCCGTGCCGCGGGACATGCTCTCGCTGGTCGACCGCGGCCCGAGCGGCTCGCCGACCGCGAAGGCGGGCGCGGGCTTCACCGGAAAGCGGGCGCTGCGCTACGCCGGCCGACACCTGGCCGACGGGCGGGCGTACTCGTACAACAAGATCTTCGACGTGAACGTGAGGGTCGGGCTGGACACCCGGTTGTCGTACCGGATCTTCCCGTCGATGGCCGACGGCGACCTGGACTACGACGCCACGAACGTCTCCGTGGACCTGGTCTTCACCGACGGCACCCACCTCAGCGAGCTGAGGGCGAGCGACCAGCACGGGTTCCCGCTGACGCCGCGGGGACAGGGCGCTGCCAAGGTCCTCTACGTCAACCAGTGGAACAACGTCGTCTCGCGGATCGGGTCGGTCGCGGCGGGCAGGACCGTCGACCGGATCCTGGTCGCCTACGACTCCCCCGCCGGCCCGGCGAAGTTCCGCGGCTGGCTCGACGACATCACCCTGAAGGCCGTACCGCGGGAGCGGCCCAAGGCACATCTGTCGGACTACGCGGTGACGACCCGGGGCACCAACTCCAGCGGCGGCTTCTCGCGCGGCAACACCTTCCCCGCGACCGCCGTGCCGCACGGCTTCAACTTCTGGACGCCGGTCACCAACGCGGGCTCGCTGAGCTGGCTGTACGACTACGCGCGGGCGAACAACGCGGACAACCTGCCGACGATCCAGGCGTTCAGCGCGAGCCACGAGCCGAGCCCCTGGATGGGCGACCGGCAGACGTTCCAGGTGATGCCGTCCGCCGCGGCCGGCACCCCGGAGCTGGGTCGCAAGGCCCGCGAGCTCGCCTTCCGGCACGAGAACGAGACCGCGCGGCCGCACTACTACGGCGTGCGGTTCGAGAACGGGCTGAAGGCGGAGATGACGCCGACCGACCACGCGGCCGTGCTGCGCTTCACCTACCCGGGCGACGAGGGCAGCGTCGTCTTCGACAACGTCACCGACCAGGCCGGGCTGACGCTCGACAAGGACAGCGGCACCTTCACCGGCTACTCCGACGTGAAGTCGGGCCTGTCGACCGGCGCCACCCGGCTCTTCGTGTACGGCGAGTTCGACCAGCCGGTGGTGGACGGGGAGTCCAGCGGCGTCAAGGGCTATCTGCGGTTCGCGGACAAGACCGTCACACTGCGCCTGGCCACCTCCCTGATCGGCGTCGACCAGGCCAAGGCCAACCTGCGCCAGGAGATCCCGGACGGCACCTCCTTCGAGACCGTCAAGAACCGGGCCCAGCGGCAGTGGGACCGCATCCTCGGCAAGGTGGAGGTCGAGGGCGCGACACCGGACCAGCTCACCACGCTCTACTCCAGCCTCTACCGGCTGTACCTGTACCCGAACTCCGGCTTCGAGAAGGTCGGTTCGACATACCGGTACGCCTCGCCGTTCTCGCCGATGCCGGGCCCGGACACCCCGACGCACACGGGCGCGAAGATCGTGGACGGCAAGGTGTACGTCAACAACGGCTTCTGGGACACCTATCGGACCACCTGGCCCGCGTACTCGCTGCTGACGCCCTCTCAGGCGGGTGAGATGGTCGACGGGTTCGTGCAGCAGTACAAGGACGGCGGCTGGACCTCGCGCTGGTCCTCGCCGGGGTACGCGGACCTGATGACCGGCACCTCCTCGGACGTGGCCTTCGCCGACGCGTACGTCAAGGGCGTCGGCTTCGACGCGAAGGCGGCGTACGACGCGGCCGTGAAGAACGCGACCGTCGTGCCGCCGTCCGCGGGCGTGGGCCGCAAGGGCATGGCGACCTCGCCGTTCCTCGGCTACACCAGCACCGACACGCACGAGGGCCTGTCGTGGGCGCTGGAGGGCTACCTGAACGACTACGGCATCGCGCGGATGGGCCAGGAGCTGTACCGGAAGACCGGCGAGAAGCGCTACCAGGAGGAGTCGCGCTACTTCCTGAACCGGGCCCAGGACTACGTTCACCTCTTCGACGCGAAGGCCGGGTTCTTCCAGGGCCGGGACGCCAAGGGCGACTGGCGCGTGGACTCGGCGAAGTACGACCCACGGGTGTGGGGTTACGACTACACCGAGACCAACGGCTGGGGCTACGCCTTCACCGCCCCGCAGGACTCCCGCGGCCTGGCCAACCTCTACGGCGGCCGCAGCGGACTCGCCGACAAGCTCGACGAGTACTTCGCCACTCCGGAGACCGCCTCGCCCGAGTTCGTCGGCTCCTACGGCGGTGTCATCCACGAGATGACGGAGGCGCGGGACGTGCGGATGGGCATGTACGGGCACTCCAACCAGGTCGCCCACCACGCCATCTACATGTACAACGCGGCCGGACAGCCCTGGAAGGCGCAGAAGCACGTCCGCGAAGTGCTCTCCCGGCTGTACACCGGCAGCGAGATCGGCCAGGGCTACCACGGCGACGAGGACAACGGCGAGCAGTCGGCGTGGTTCCTCTTCTCCGCGCTGGGCTTCTATCCGCTGGTGATGGGCAGTGGTGAGTACGCCGTCGGATCACCGCTGTTCACCAAGGCGACCGTGCATCTGGAGAACGGCAGGAAGCTGGTGATCAGGGCGCCGCGCAACAGCGCACGCAACGTGTACGTGCAGGGGCTGAGGGTCAACGGCCTTCCCTGGACGTCGACTTCACTGCCGCACTCGCTGCTCGCCAAGGGCGGGTCCCTGTACTTCGACATGGGACCGCGGCCGTCGTCGTGGGGCACGGGCAAGAACGCCGCGCCGGTGTCGATCACCAAGGACGACAAGGTGCCGGTGCCCCGGGCGGACGTGCTCCAGGGCGAGGGCGCGCTGTTCGACAACACTTCGGCGACGGCCGCGACGGTGACGTCCGTGGACCTGCCGGTGCCCCGGGAGGCAGAGGCCGTCCAGTACACGCTGACCTCGTCGGGCCACGAGGAGGCGCCCACCGGCTGGGTACTCCAGGGCTCGGCCGACGGCACCGAGTGGACGGACCTGGACCGGCGATCCGGTGAACCCTTCCGCTGGGACCGGCAGACCAGGGCCTTCAGCGTGGCCGATCCGGGCGCGTACCGGCACTACCGGCTGGTCCTCGACGGTGAATCCGCTGTGGCGGAGGTGGAGTTGCTGGCCTGATCCCACCATTCCCGGACATCGCCAGGTACCCCGGGAGTGACCTCTGTTCCACAATGGCCGGGCCGCGGGCACTCGCCCGCGGCCCGGTCACGGGAGGGGGACGACACATGGCGATCATCGGCAGACGTCTCACGGGGTGGCTCGCGGGGGCCGTGCTGGCCGTCGGTGCCCTGCTCGGCACGGCCGCGCCGGCGCAGGCGTACAGCCCGAATCCCAGCGTGGGCAAGTACTACTACGACACCGACAACTGCCCGTGCAGCGGCGGCAATCTGACCGACCCGTTCGACGGGACGACCTTCGCGTACGACGCGGGCGGCCTGGCCGTGAAGATGGAACTCACCGCCGCCGGCTGGTTCGTCGGCAAGGTGGAGTTCCACCCGTACGGCGAGAAGCTCTGGGTCTACGACACCCGCAACGACGGGGACACCTTCGTCGTCTCCGTCTCCTACACCTACCGCGGCTCCTACCACTACGTGGGCACCTTCCAGCCGCCCGGCACCTCCGCGGTCGTGGACCTCAAGGTCGCCGATCTCGACATCCCCGAGGGCGCGTTCGTCGACATCTCCGTCTACGACGACGTGGAGCGCTCCGATCTGATCACGGCGGCCCGTGGCACCGGCGCGGCGGTGGCCTGACGTCATGGGCATCGACCCGGCATGGCTGCCGTCCGCCGCCTTCCGCGCGGTCGGCAGCCGTTCGACGCTGGTCCGCGGCTCCGGGCCGCTCGTGGACACCGTACGGGCCGAAGTGGGCGCCGCCTGCCGTGACTTCGGCGGGCGGGTGGAGCACGGGGCGGGCGACGACTTCGACTTGCTGCTCGAACTGACCGGCGACACCGACGGCACCGACGGCGAGGGCTTCACGTACGCGCGCGAGGACGGGCGGACGACGGTCACCGCCTCCGGCGGACGCGGGCTGCTGTACGGGCTGTTCCATGTGGTGCGGCTCGGCGAGGAGGCCTTCCGCGGCTCGACGGCACGGCAGACCCACCGGCCCGCGGTGGGGCTGCGGATGCTGGACCACTGGGACAACGTGGCCGTGCACCCCGTGATGGGGCAGGTGGAGCGCGGGTACGCCGGGGGCTCGCTGTTCTGGCGGGACGGGCGGGCGCGCGGCGAGCCGGAGCGGGTGCGGGCGTACGGCAGGCTGCTGGCGGCCTGCGGGATCAACGCCGTGGCCGTGAACAACGTCAACGTGCACGCGACGGAGGCGCGGCTGCTCACCGACCGGATCGGTGAAGTGGCCTTCCTAGCCCAGGTGTTGCGGCCGTACGGCATCCGCACACATCTCTCGGTGACCTTCGCCGCCCCGATCGTGCTCGGCGGACTGCCCACGGCCGATCCGCTGGACGCGCGGGTGCGCGCCTGGTGGGCGGCGGCGACCGCGCGAGTGTACGAGGCGATCCCCGACTTCGGCGGCTACGTGGTGAAGGCCGACTCGGAGGGGCAGCCGGGGCCCTTCGCCTACGGCCGCAGCCACGCCGACGGGGCGAACATGCTGGCGGCCGCGCTGGCACCGTACGGCGGCAGCGTGCACTGGCGGGCCTTCGTCTACGACCACCGCCAGGACTGGCGGGACCGGTCGACGGACCGGGCGCGGGCCGCGTACGACCATTTCGTGCCGCTGGACGGGGAGTTCGCCGACAACGCCGTCCTCCAGGTGAAGCACGGGCCGATGGACTTCCAGGTGCGCGAGCCCGTGTCGCCGCTGATCGGCGCGATGCCCCGCACCCGGCTCGCGGTGGAGGTGCAGGCCACGCAGGAGTACACCGGGCAGCAGCGGCATGTGTGCTGGCTGGGGCCGATGTGGAGCGAGGTGCTGCGGTTCCCGATCCAACAGGAGTCATCAGTCGGCGAGTTGGCGCGGGGCGGCCTTGTGGCCGTGTCCAACGTCGGTGACGACCCGTACTGGACCGGGCATCCCCTCGCGCAGGCCAACCTGTACACCTTCGGACGGCTCGCCTGGGACCCGGGGGCCGATCCGGGCGCGGTGCTCGACGAGTGGATCGGGCTCACCTTCGGGCGGGAGGCCGGGGCGGGGCCGCACGCGGGGGTGCGCTCGGTGCTGGACGGCTCGTGGCGGACGTACGAGAAGTACACCGCGCCGCTCGGGGTGGGGTTCATGGTGCAGCCGGGGCACCACTACGGGCCGAGCGTGGACGGCTACGAGTACAGCCCGTGGGGCACTTACCACTTCGCCGACCGGGACGGGGTGGGGGTCGACCGCAGCGTGGCGAGCGGCACCGGGTTCGCGGGGCAGTACGGCAAGGCGTGGGCCGAGGTGTACGAGTCGCCGGACACCTGCCCGGACGAGCTGCTGCTGTTCTTCCACCACGTGCCCTACGACCATGTGCTGAAGAGCGGGAAGACGGTGATCCAGCACATCTACGACACCCATTTCGAGGGCGTGGCGGAGGTGGAGGCGGCCCGCGAGGTGTGGGCCTCGCTGGCGGGGGCGGTGGATCCGGGGCGGCACGCGCGGGTGGCGGAGTTGTTCGAGGAGCAGGTGCGCAGTGCCCGTGAGTGGCGCGACCAGATCAACAGCTACTTCTTCCGGAAGTCGGGGGTTCCGGACGAGCGCGGGCGGGTTCTGTACTGACAGATCGTGATCGCGGTGCTTATGATGCCCGCGATGACGAACTTCTCCTCGTACGGATTGGGGGACTCGTTCGCACAGGGTGAGTGCTGATGGCGCACCTCTTCGCGAACGAGATTCCGACCCGCCTGTTGATGTGGCAGCGCGTGCGCGAGTACGCCGTGCCACTGTCCATGATCGAGACCGCGACCGCTCGTCGTGCGGTCGGCGACTGGGCCGGCGCGTGTGCCGCTGCCCGGCTCGACGTCGGTTTCGGTCTGCGCGCCGTGCGCGATCGCCACGGCACCGATCTGACCAACCGCCTCCGTGCGGATCTGCGCCGGCTGGCGCCGGATCTGCTGCGCTGGCACATGCCGCGCATCGCCCCCGACGGGCGGCTCCGGCACGGCCTGACCATCTCCCTTGCTCGTTACCGCAGTTCGGGTGCCGCTCCCCTGCATCTGGTGGTACGCACTCCGCCGGGCTGGGCGGACGCCGGACAGCGCATGGTGCTGAACCTGTGGGAGGAGTCCGGGCACAGACCGCCCGGGCACCATCCGCATCCGCATCCCGACCGGCGTTTCCGGCTCGATCTGCACCGGCATCTGTGGGACGCCGAGCGGAGCGGCGAACTGTTCCGAAGGTGCGGTACGCCCGACCGTCCGCAGGGGCGTTGGGCCGCCGAGGCCGAGCTGCTGCTGCGGTCCGAGGGCCGGGCCCGCGGGGCGTTCACGGTGCGGCTCGGTGCGCGCAGCCGTACCGTGCTCGAACTCTTCGCCCCGGACGACAGCCACGTACCGGCGTTGCGGCCGGTGCGGGAGGCGCTGCCGCCGCAGGAGGTCGCGGCGCTTCCGGTGCTGCCGGAAGCGGCGGTCCGGGTCCTTCCCGACCTGGAGCTGTTGCGGGCCGGTCTGATCACGGCCGATCGGCTGCATCCGCTGGTCGCTGCGGCGTTGCGGAAGGGGGGCGGGGTGCCGGTGGCCGCTGCGGCGGGGCCCGCCGTCCACACCGGCAGCCCGGCCGCCACGGTCGGGCCCGCCGTCGACACCAGTGACCCGCACCGGGTGGAGTGCCGCGGTGAGGTCCACCGGATCGCGCTGCGGGACGGGGTGCTGACGGCGGTCGATCACGATCCGGCCCAACTGCGCCGGGAGAAGCTGCTGGTGGCGCTCGGCGGGCCGGCGCTGCCCTGCCTGCGGGCGATCGACGCGGTGCATCGCAGCCCCGAGGCCCTGCCCGCGGTCCGGGAGCGGCTCTGCCACGGGGACGTCGCCGGGGCGCTGGACGTCGTCGAGGGGCTGCTCGGTCCGGGGGCGGTGCTGCGTGACGGGCCGCTCCGGGACGAACTGGAGTCGGCCGCGGCCCGCCGCATCGACCACGGCCTCTTCCGCTCCGGGCTGGTCTCCGTGCACCCCGCCGCCGGTGCGGCAGAGGCCGGCGACACCACCGCGGGGACGGGCCGCCGCCGCCCTCGTCTCGACCGCGCCGCTCCTGCTGCCCTGCGCCAGAAGCTGTCCAGCCGGGCACGGCCCCGCAACGGCTTGACCCGCTGAGCGCCCCCACACACGTACGCCACCCGGGCTTGACCCGCCGAGCGGCGCCACACATGTACGCCATCCGGGCGTGGCCCGCCGAGCGGGTCCCAGCGCCCCACACACTCCTACGCCTTCCGGAACGGGCCGACCCGTTCCCCTACCCCTCCCGGTGATGCCCATGACTGCTTCCAGCACCCTTCTGCCGTGCGCCCCCTCGGCGACCGGCGCCCAACTCGACGTAGCCGATGACCTTCTGACGCTCCTTCGGACCACGACCACCGAGCCACGCCCCGACGAGCAGCTCGAAGCGCTCACCCTGGCCGTCGCGGCCGACCTGCCCGTGCTGCTCTGGGGCGAGCCGGGCATCGGCAAGACCGCGGCCCTCACGCAGCTCGCCGCCTCCCTCGATCTGCCGCTGACGACCGTGATCGCCAGCGTCCACGAGCCGACCGACTTCTCCGGGCTGCCCGTCGTGGGCGACGACCCCGCGGTGCAGGGGGTGCCGATGGCGCCGCCGCAATGGGCCGTGGAACTCGTCCGGGCGGGGCGCGGGCTGCTCTTCCTGGACGAACTGTCCACCGCCACCCCGGCCGTCCAGGCCGCGCTGCTCCGAGTGGTGCTGGAGCGGAGGGTCGGCGCCCTCCAACTGCCGCCCGGGGTAAGGATCGTGGCCGCCGCCAACCCGCGTGCCTCGGCCGCGGACGGCTGGGAGCTGAGCCCGCCGCTGGCCAACCGGTTCGTCCACCTGTACTGGGTGCACGACCAGGACGTGGTGGTGCGCGGTCTTGGCGGCGTCTGGCCCCGGGCCGAGCTGCCCCAGCTGCGGCCGGAACGGCTGCCGGAGGCGGTGGAATTCGCCCGGCGCGCGGTCTGCGACTTCCTGAAGGCCCGGCCGACGCTGATCCACCGGCTGCCCAGCACCGAAGCGCGGCGCGGCGGCGCCTGGCCGTCGCCCCGGAGCTGGGAAGCCGCGCTGACCCTGCTGGCCTTCGGCACGGCCGCCTCCGTCTCCCGGGAAGTGCTGGCCCTGCTGGTACGCGGCGCGGTGGGCGACGGACCGGGACTCGAACTCCTCGCCCACCTCGACCGTATGGACCTGCCCGACCCGGAATCCCTCCTGGCCGACCCGTCCTCCGCCGAGCTGCCGCAGCGGGGCGACCAGCGCCAGGCCGCGCTGGAGGCGGTGGTCGCCGCCGTGGGAGCGCGGCCCCGGCGCGAACGCTGGGAGGCCGGATGGGCCGTCCTGATCCGCGCCCTCGAAACCGGCACCCCCGACCTCCTGGTCGCCCCCGCCAAAGCCCTGGCCGCGCTGCGCCGGGACGACTGGGAGATCCCGGAGGCCGTGGACCGCCTGGCAACGGTCGTCGACCTCACCGAGCGGGCGGAACGGTCGGTGAGCCGGGTCGCAGCCGCGGCCGGACGGGCGCGGGAGGTGCGCCGGTGACGGGGGTGGGGGAACGGCGGGCGGCGAAGGCTCTGCCGCGTCCGATGGCCCCGCCTCCGCCGCCCCGGCCGGTGCGGGGCGGGACGGTGGAGGCGGCGAAGCCGGCGGGCGGCGGCCGTACGCTCGCGCTCGACATGGGGAAGTTGCTGGCCGCCCGGCTGCATGCGGTGAAGGTTCGGCCGTATCTCGCCGACGCGCTGTTCGCGCTGCATGTGGTGGAGGACCGGGCCGTGCCGACGATGGCGGTGGACGCGCACTGGAGGTGCTATGTCTCCCCCGGGTTCGTGGCGCGCACGCCGGTGGAGGAGTTGGCGGGCGTGTGGGTGCACGAGGTGTCGCATCTGCTGCGGGACCATCATGGGCGGGGTGAGCGGTATGCGCGTGAGAACGAGGCTCACGGGCCGGGCGAGAGGCTGCGGCGGAACATCGCCGCCGACTTCGAGATCAACGACGACATCTACGGCGACGGCCTGCCCCGGCCGACCGGCTGCCTGCGCCCGTCGATGCTGCGGCTGCCCGACGGGCTGCTGATGGAGGAGTACCTGCGCAGGGCGTCGCTGTCGGGGCTCGCCGCCGAACTGGCCTGGCTGGACTGCGGCAGCGGTGCCGACGGGCAGGCGCGGCCGTGGGAGTTGGGGCCCGACGGGGCGCACGGGCTGAGCCGGCAGCAGCGGGACGCGGTGCGCTTCCGGGTCGCCGAGGGGATCAAGGGCCGGCCGGGCGACGCCCCGGAGGGTTGGCGGCGCTGGGCGGACGAGGCCTTCCATCCGCCGCAGCCGTGGCGCCAGTTGCTCGGGGCGGCGATTCGTTCCGCTGCGGGTGCGCCGGGCGTGGGCGAGAACCACACCTACCGGCGTCCGTCCCGGCGCTCGGCCGCCGTCCCCGGGGTGGTGCTGCCGAGTCTGCGCCGGACCCCGCCCCGGGTCTGCGTCGTGATCGACACCTCCGGGTCGGTCAGCGACGCCGAACTGGGCAGCGCGCTGCTGGAGGTGGCGGCGATCTCGCGGGCCGTGGGCGGTCGGCGCGATCTGGTCTCGGTGATCTCCTGCGACGCGGCGGCCGGGGTCGCCGTCCCGCTCTGCCGGGCCGAGGGCATGGAGCTGATCGGCGGTGGCGGCACGGATCTGCGCTCCGGTTTCGCCCGGGCGCTGCGCTCCGGCCCCCGCCCGGACGTGATCGTCGCCCTCACCGACGGCCAGACCCCGTGGCCCTCGGCACCGCCGCCCTGCCGCACCGTCGTCGGCCTGTTCCCGCGTCCGCCCCACGCCGTGAACGAGGAGGACCCGGACTACGTACCGGACACGCCGCCCGCCTGGGCCCGCGTCGTCACCATCGGCTGACCGGGGCCGACGGGATCACTCCCTCGCAGCACCGCCACGATGGGGGTGTCGATGCGGGCCCGGGCGAACAGGCGGTGGTCGTCGTCCCACTCGTCGCCGTACCGGATCCGGTCGCTCATGCGGTGAAGTCCTGCTGTGTCTGGGCGATCACCGGGCGGCCGGAGTGCAGTAGGGAGAGCAGGAGCGGGGCGGCGAGGAGCGCGGGCAGGGCCTCGGTCAGCAGGGCGGTGAGGCCGCCGGCCAGGACGAGCAGGGAGGCGGCGGCGAGGGTGGTGCGGCCGTGCCGGAACAGGAAGTACGCGGCGAGGCGGGCCGTGTCCCGGGTGCGGAAGGCGAAGAGGGAGGTCAGGAGGAGTGCGTGGGCGCCCCACAGGAGGGAGCCGGCGCCGATGAGCCCGAGCAGTACCGCCCACCAGCCGGGCAGGCCGGTGGCGGAGAAGTGGGTGAGGGTGAAGGCGATGACGGTGAGCCAGGCCAGCAGGGGCGCCCAAAGTCGCAGTGCGGGCGCGGAGTTGAGGCGCAGGCCGCGCCAGTAGGTGCGGGCGGGGTGGAGGTCGGTGAGGTCGCGGTCGCGGTGGTGGAGGGCGTAGACGGCGGCGGAGAGGGCGGGGCCGAGCGGGAGGAGGCATACGGCGGCCAGGGGGAGGTTCGAGGCGTCCGGGCGGAGCAGCAGCAGCCCGGCCAGGCCCGGTGCGGAGGCCGCGAGCAGCAGTGCCTCGACCGTGACGAGGGTGTGGATCAGGGCGGCGGCCCGGGAGAGGGGGCCGACGCCGAAGGAGACGGAGGGTGCGCTCATCGGGGGTCCCTGCCGAGCAGTCGCCCGTCGTCCGCCCACTCCGGTGCCTCGTCCCGCACCGGGCTGACCTCGACGAGCGTCACCTCGTGGCGGGCCAGCGTCAGGTCCAGGTCCACCCGGCCGTCCTCGGCCGGCAGCCGCAGGTGACGGCGCGCGGGCTCGGCGGCCTCGTGGAGTACGTCGATCTGGTGGCCGTCGGGCGAGCGGGGGCTGCCCATGCGCTGCCAGGCGGTACGGGCGTTGCCGTGCTCCTCGTCCACGGTGGACCGGCGTACGAAGGCCTCGCCGGGGCGCATCGGGAGGTGCAGGCGCAGTCGGTGGCGCTCGGGCCCCGGTGTCTCGCCGCTCGGGTCGACGGGCGCCCAGGCGAGGACGGTGACACGGCCGTCGGGGTGGCGGGTGACGAGGTGGTCGTCGCCGCGGGCGAGCAGGTCGGGTCCCATCCGGGCCATGAAGGCGTACAGGTGGTACGTCGGCTTCTTGACCTGCCGGTGGGTGAGCAGGCCGAACCCGCCGTGGAAGAGGGCCGTGGGCACCCCGGCCTCCTCGAAGACGTCGCTGAACGTCCAGTAGGAGAAGGAGTCGGCGTGGTCGCCGCCGGCGGCCAGGACGGGGGCGAGGTAGGCGGCGTTGAAGGCGGTGTCGTGCACCGGGTTGTCGGGGCAGTAGGAGGAGTTGAACTCGGTGATGTGGACCGGGAGTCCGGCCAGCCGGGTGTCCTTGAGGCGCTCGCGGGGCGTGGCGAACTGCTTCAGCAGATCCTCAGCGGGCGCGAGCGTCTGGTAGGAGCCGAACGGGACGTGCTGGGCCGGGCCGGAGGTGTAGGCGTGCTTGGAGACGAAGTCGACGGGGACGTCGTGCCGTTGGGTGTACTCGGCGAAGCGGTCCAGCCATTCGTCCGCGCCGGGTGAGATGGCCGGGCCGCCGACCTGGAGCGCGGCGTCCACCTCCTTCACCGCGCCCGCGGTCACCTCGTAGAGCCGGTGGTAGGCCTGTTCGTCCGCCTTCTCCCAGAAGTCGGGCAGGTTGGGTTCGTTCCACACCTCGATGGGCCAGGTGCGGACCTCGTCGAGGCCGTAGCGGTCGACGAGGTGTCTGATGGTCGCCCGGACCAGGTTCGCCCATTCCCGGTGCGAGCGCGGCGGTGTGACGTTGCCCCGCCACCAGAACACCGTCTGCTCCCCCGACGCCAAATCACTGGGCATGAAGCCGAGTTCGAGGAAGGGGCGGATGCCGAGCGCGAGGTAGGCGTCGATGACCTGGTCTACGTAGGTGAAGGAGTGGTGGACGTGCCGGGTGCCCTCGCGCTCGTAGGGGCGGTGGACGCCCATGCCGTCGCTGAGCAGGCCGTGTCCGCGGATGTACCGGAAGCCGATCTCGCGCTGGATCAGGGCGAGCGAGTCCTGGTAGTCGCGGCGCAGGGCGAGTTCGATACGGCCGGTGCCGACGCAGGTCCGCCAGGCGTCGGGGAGGTGGCCGACGGGTCGGCCGGGGACGCGGATCACCCGTTCTCCTTCCGGAAGCGGTCGTACGCCTTGTTGTGCAGGTCGAGCAGTTGCTGCATGTTCTTGGACTTCAGCTCGGTGACGTACGCGTCCCATTCGGACAGGGGGCGCTTGCCGAGGACGAACTTGAGGGTGTTCTGGATGGCGTGGTCCTTGAGCGGGGTGTCCCAGAGGGTCGCCTGTTCCTGCTCGACGGACTGCAGCGGGTGCGCGGGGTCGATGGGCAGTTGCTCGCGCCCGGCCATGGCGTCCTGGAACTTCTGCTCGTCCGGGCTGAAGCTGGAGGAGACCAGGTCCCAGCTGCCGCCGTAGGTGAAGACGCCGTTGAAGAAGCCGTAGTCCTTCTGGAGGTCCTTGGGCGCGTCCGGGTCGGAGCCCATGAGGGAGATGCCCGGCTTCAGTTCGTACGTGTCGCCGGAGGCGGTGTAGGTGACGCCCTCGACGCCCCACTTGCACAGCTTCTGGCCCTCGTCGGAGTACCAGAGCCAGTCGACGAACTGCATCATCGCCACGAAGGTGTCGCTCTTGAGCGCCTTGCTGGAGATCATGACGCCGTTCTCCAGCCGGCCGCCGCCGAGCACCACCGGGCCCGCAGGTCCCAGCGGCACCGGCACCATCTCGATCTTCGCGCCCTTGACCTGCTTCTGGAGGTTGTAGCGGTAGTTCTGCACCAGCTCCTGGGGGTTGGCGCTGATCACGTAGGACTTCTCGGCGAGCAGCTTCTGTATGGCCTGGTCGTCCTGCTGGGTGAAGCTCTCCGGGTCCAGCAGCTTCTCGGCGACCAGCTTGTGCGCGAACTCGACCATGTGGCGGTAGGCGTCGGTGGCGGCGGTGAAGACGAACTTCTCCTCCGTGGTGTCGAAGGTGATGTTGTCGTACGACCAGCCCGCCTTGACCCCGTAGGCCTGGCCGAGGTAGCCGAACAACGCGCCGCACGGGAAAGCGGTGTTGGTGGACCAGCGGTCGCTCCACGGGTACTTGTCGGGGTACTCGGACCTGAGCGCCTTCAGGACCTCGTACACCTCGTCCCAGGTGGTGGGCAGGGTCAGGCCGTGCCTGTCGAGGATGTCCGTGCGGAAGGACAGCGAGTAGCCGGACTTGACCTTCTCGTGCAGGCCGGGCAGCAGGTAGTACTTGCCGTCGGACTGGCGGATGGAGTCCAGCTCGGGTTCGAGCTGCCACTTCTTCACCTTGTCCCGGAAGTTGGGCATCAGGTGCACGTACTCACTGACCGGGAGAATCGCGCCGGAGGAGACGAAGGCGACCTCGGAGGGGTGGTAGGTCTTGGGGATCAGGAAGGGGGCGTCGCCCGCGCCGATGAGGACGCTGCGCTTCTTCTCGTAGTCCACGAGCGGCACGTCGACGGGCTTCAGGGTGATGCCGGTGCGCTTGGCGACCTCCTTCCAGAACAGCCAGTCCTTCTTCATCGGGTAGACCGGGTTGTTGTTGTGCAGGAGCGAGAACGACAGCGGCTTGGCGGCCTTGAACTGCTGGCCGGCCCGGTAGTCCTCCATGGCGCCCTGCCGCTTCTTGGACAGGTCCTTGGAGTCCCCTCCGTCGTCGCCGCTGCCGCAGCCGGTGAGGCCGGCGAGGCCGATGAATCCGGCGGCGGCCAGGATCTGACGTCTCGACAGCTGTCCTGTGTTCTTCACGGATACTCCCTTGTCCCGTGGGGAAAATGAGGGGGCGTCAGCCCTTGACCGCGCCGAGCATCACGCCCGAGACGAAGTAGCGCTGGACGAACGGGTACACGCAGAGGATCGGCAGCGCGGTGAGCACGATGGCGACCGCCTGGATGTTCGCCCCGACCTGGCTGAGCTGCTCGGCCCCGGCGCCCGCGTTGGCGCCCCCGGTGGCGCCCAGGATGAGGTTGCGCAAGTAGACGGTGACCGGCATCAGATCCGTCGAGTCCATGTAGAGGAACGCGCT
Source organism: Streptomyces sp. TRM68416 (assembly GCF_014596915.1). Lineage (GTDB taxonomy): Bacteria > Actinomycetota > Actinomycetes > Streptomycetales > Streptomycetaceae > Streptomyces. The sequence continues at coordinate 181,183 of NZ_JACVWU010000003.1, read as the reverse complement.
GAACCAGGAGTTCCAGAAGGACACCGAGTAGAAGAGCACCATCGTCGCGACGACCGCCTTGGACAGCGGCAGCACGATCCGGAACAGGATGCCGTAGGTGCTCAGACCGTCGATCTGCGCGGCCTCCTCCAGTTCGGTCGGCAGGTTCTCGAAGAAGGCCTTCATCACCAGCAGGTTGAAGACGCTGATCGCGTTGGGCAGGGCGATCGCCCAGATGCTGTTCTTCAGGCCGAGGCTGGTGATCAGGACGTAGTTGGGGATCAGCCCGCCGGTGAAGAACATGGTGAAGACCGCGATGCCGACGAGGAAGCCGCGCCCCTTGAGGTTCTTCTTCGACAGGACGTAGGCGTAACAGGTCGTCAGAACCATGGCTACGGCGGTGGCGACGACCGTGTAGAGCACGGTGTTGCCGTAGTTCCGCCAGAACGTCGAGTCCTTGAACACGATCTCGTACGTGGTGAGGTTGAACCCCTTGGGCCACAGGGTCACTTCACCGGCCCGGATCTGGCGCTCCCCGCTGAAGGACCTGGCGACGATGTTGAGGAAGGGGTACAGCGTCACGGCCACGACGAGCGTGAGGATCACCCCGTTGACGCCCTGGAAGACCCGGTAGGAACGACTCGGCTTCACCACAGGCTGGTCCCCACTGTGCGGCGCGAGAGCGTGTTGGCCGAGATGATCAGCACCAGGCCGATGATCGCCTCGAACAGGCCGATGGCGGCGGCGTAGCTGAAGCTGTTGGACTCCACGCCGGTGCGGTAGACGTACGTGGAGATCACGTCGGAGGTCTGGTAGGTCAGCGGGTTGTACAGCAGCAGGACCTTCTCGAAGCCGACGGCCATGAAGGTGCCGATGTTGAGGATCAGCAGCGTGATCATGGTGGGGCGGATGCCGGGCAGGGTGACGTGCCAGGTCTGCTTCCAGCGGTTCGCCCCGTCGATGCGGGCGGCCTCGTACAGGTCCTCGTCGATGGTGGTGAGCGCGGCGAGGTAGAGGATCGTGCCCCAGCCGGCGGTCTGCCAGATCTCGGAGCCGACGTAGATCGTGCGGAACCACTCGGGTTCCTGGATGAAGCGGATCTCGTCGTGGCCGAACCAGCCCAGCGCCTGGTTGACGGGGCCGTCGGTGGCGAGCATCTGCATCGTGATCCCCGCGACGATCACGATCGACAGAAAGTGCGGCAGGTACGACACCGACTGCACGAACCGCTTCAGGGAGCGGCGGCGCACCTCGTTCAGCAGCAGGGCCAGCACGATCGGGATCGGGAAGCAGAAGACGAGAGTGAGCCCGCCGAGCCACAGCGTGTTGCGGAACACCTGCCAGAAGGTGGGGTCGCTGAGGAACATCTCGACATAGCGCAGGCCCACCCAGTGCTCGCCGAAGATCGAACCGCCCGGCTCGAAGCGGCGGAAGGCGATCACGTTGCCGATCATCGGCAGATAGCGGAACACCAGGAAGAACAGCAGCGGCAGCACGGCCAGCGAGTACAGCTGCCAGTCACGGCGCAGCGTCCGCCGCCAGCCGCGCCCACCGCGCACGACGGGCGCCGGAGGCGAGGCGGCCCCGGGCGGGTCCTGTACGCCGGGCGGAGAGGCCGACTTGGTGGAGGTGCTCATGCTCGGTCCTCTCGGACGACGTGGAACCGAAACTTTCGAGCGCTTACCGGTAACTCCGCGGCAACTTAAGGGCAGTTAGAAAGCGCTGTCAATGGGTGCAGCAGTGGGTTCTTGGGGCGTTGGAGACCATCAGGTGCGGGGTAGGAGACGGGAGTTCGGCCCTGTGAACTCCGCAAGTTTCCATGTACGGCCCGACTCCTGCGAGGTGCCCGTGCCCGCGTTCGACCTGCCCCTGGCGGACCTGGAGCGTTATCGCCCCGATCCCGAAGAGCCCCCCGGCTTCGAGGAGTTCTGGAGGGCGACCCTCAAAGAGGCGGCGCAGCACGAGGTGTTGGCGTCCGTCCGCCCGGCGGTCACCGGCCTGCGGCTCGTCGAGACCTGGGACGTGACCTTCCGCGGCTTCGCCGGCGAGCCGATACGCGCCTGGTTCAGCCGACCCGCCGGAATGCCCGAACCCCTGCCCGCCGTCGTGGAGTTCGCGGGCTACGGCCGTGGCCGCGGCCTCCCGCACGAGCGCCTGACCTGGGTGAACGCCGGATACGCCCATCTGCTGATGGACAACCGCGGCCAGGGCGACCAGTACGGCTGCGGCGGCGACACCCCCGACCCGCACGCGTCCGCACCGGGCGGCCCCGGCCCCGCCGTACGCGGCCTGCTCTCCCCGCACGACCACCACTACCGCCGCCTCATCACCGACGCGGTGCGCGCGGTCGCCGCGGTGCGCGCGCTGCCGGGCGTGGACCCCGCCCGGGTGGCGGCCGTCGGCAACAGCCAGGGCGGCGGGCTCGCCCTCGCCGTCGCGGGCCTCGTCCCCGACCTCGCGGCAGCGCTGGTGACCGCACCCTTCCTGTGCGGCATCCGGCGCGCGCTCGACCTCACCGACGCGGCCCCCTACGGCGAGATCAGCGCGTATCTGTCGGTGCACCGGGGCGCCGAGCGGGCGGCGTACGACACCCTCGCGCACCTGGAGGGGATCTCCTTCGCCCGCCGCGCGCACGCCCCGGCCCACTTCGGGGTCGGCCTGCGCGACACGGTCTGCCCGCCGAGCGGGGCGTACGCGGCCTTCAACCGCTACGGGGAGCTGGCCGCCGCCGAGCCGCGCAAGGAGATCCACGCGTATCCGTTCAACGGGCACGAGGGCGGGGACGCGGTGCATGTACGGCGGCAACTGGACTGGCTGGAGCGGCTGATGGGGGCGGCCCGGTAGCTTTCCGCGAAACACCCCTGCGGCGATGCGCCCCCAACTCGATTGGGAGAGTTGGGGGTTGGCGCGGTAGAGTGTTGTCCAGACCACTCGACAACGTTGTCCCATCCCCCGTACCCACAACGTTGTCCCTCCCGGACAGGCCCACTCCTCCCCTCAGCCTGTCCCCTCGCGGGCCCGGTGGACGCCACGGTTCTTGCTTCCACCGGGTCCGCCGCGTGGTGCATGGAGGGCGGGGGCGGGAGCGGCACACGGACGGGTTCCGGTCCGACCGTATGGGAGCGCTCCCACCCCACGTGTCCGGAAGGTAGCGCCGAGCGGCTCAGTTGTAAACGGTCGGCGCATACGTCAAGGGCGTGCCGTGGCGTCTCCCGTTCGGGTGACGGTACCTTCGTACGTACGATCACGCCGCGTATCGGCGTCCGCACTGGCGTCCATGGGAGCAGTGATGACCACACCCCAGCAGGGACGGGCCACCGAGGACACCTGGATGTTCCCGCCGACCGACGGCTGGACCTTCGACCAGGTCAAACACTTGGAGCTGCCCTTCGACTGGGAACTCGTGGACGGACGGATCGTGGTTCGGGGACAGACCAAGTTTTGGCACAATCGCGTGCGGGACGAGTTGGCGGCGGCTTTGAAGGCGGCTCGCACCAAACCGTATGAGGTCGTGGCCGAGCAATGTGTCATGGTCGACGACCAGAACACACCCAAGCCCGACGTGATCGTCTTCGACCCCCGAAAGCTGAACTTCTTCGAGGTCGAGTGTGTCCCGGTCCAGAAGGTCTGCCTCGTGTTGGAGGTCGTCTCCCCCGGCTCTCGCCAGGACGACCGCGTGCGCAAACCCGCGCTCTTCGCCGCGCACAAAGTCCCGTACTACTGGCGCGTCGAACTGGATCGGGACCAGAAGCTCGCGGTGCACGAGTACTGGCTCAACGCGGACACCCTCGCGTACTTCCCGGCGCCGTCGCACCCAGTGCACCACGACAAGCTCGTCACCGAGCTGCCGTTCCCCATCGAGATCGACCTCGACGCGCTCGTCGGATTCTGATTCCGGTCCGCCCTGCCCGCACCGCTGCCTCGCCGCAGACACCGAGGGCCGCACCCCCGTCCCCGGGGATGCGGCCCTCTGCTGCCGTTCCGTACCGCTTACTTGCGGATCAGGTTGCGCAGCACGTACTGCATGATGCCGCCGTTGCGGTAGTAGTCGGCCTCACCGGGGGTGTCGATGCGGACGACCGCGTCGAACTCGACGCCCGTGTCGGTGGTGACCTTGACCGTGCGCGGGGTGGTGCCGTTGTTGAGCTCCTCGACGCCGGTGATGGAGAAGGTCTCCTCGCCGGTCAGGCCGAGGGAGTCGGCGGACTGACCCTCGGGGAACTGGAGCGGCAGGACGCCCATGCCGATGAGGTTCGAGCGGTGGATGCGCTCGTAGGACTCGGTGATGACGGCCTTGACGCCGAGCAGCGCGGTGCCCTTCGCGGCCCAGTCGCGGGACGAGCCGGAGCCGTACTCCTTGCCGCCCAGGATGACCAGCGGGATGCCGGCGGCCTGGTAGTTCTGCGAGGCGTCGTAGATGAACGACACCGGCGCGTCGGCCTGGGTGAAGTCGCGGGTGTAACCGCCCTCGGTGCCCGGCGCGATCTGGTTGCGCAGGCGGATGTTGGCGAACGTACCGCGGATCATGACCTCGTGGTTGCCGCGGCGGGAACCGTAGGAGTTGAAGTCACGACGCTCGACACCGTGCTCGGACAGGTACTTGCCCGCCGGGGTGTCGGCCTTGATCGCACCGGCCGGGGAGATGTGGTCGGTGGTGACCGAGTCGCCGAGCTTCGCGAGGACGCGGGCGCCGGTGATGTCGGAGACCGGGGTGGTCTCCATCGTCATGCCCTCGAAGTACGGGGGCTTGCGGACGTAGGTGGACTCGGCGTCCCACTCGAAGGTGTCGCCGGTGGGGACCTGGAGCGCCTGCCACTGGGCGTCGCCCGCGAAGACGTCCTCGTAGGACTTGGAGAACATGTCCTCGCCGATGGCGTTGGCGACGACGTCGTTCACCTCGGCCTCGGAGGGCCAGATGTCCTTGAGGAAGACCGGGTTGCCGTCCTGGTCGGTGCCCAGCGCCTCCGTGGTGATGTCCACCTTCATGGAGCCCGCGATGGCGTACGCAACGACCAGCGGCGGGGAGGCCAGGTAGTTCATCTTGACGTCGGGGTTGATCCGGCCCTCGAAGTTCCGGTTGCCGGAGAGGACCGAGGTCACCGCGAGGTCGTGGTCGTTGACGGCCTTGGAGACCTCCTCCGGCAGCGGGCCGGAGTTGCCGATGCAGGTGGTGCAGCCGTAGCCGACGAGGTTGAAGCCGACCTTGTCGAGGTAGGGCGTGAGCCCCGCCTTGTCGAAGTAGTCGGTGACGACCTTGGAGCCCGGGGCGAGGGTGGTCTTGACCCACGGCTTGCGGGTCAGGCCCTTCTCGACGGCCTTCTTCGCGACGAGCGCGGCGGCGACCATCACGTACGGGTTCGAGGTGTTGGTGCAGGAGGTGATGGCCGCGACCGTCACCGCACCGTGGTCGATCTCGTACGTCGAACCGTCGGGGGCGGTCACGGTGACCGGGTTGGACGGGGCGCCGTTCGGGGCGACGGCCGGGGCGTCGGAGGCCGGGAAGGACTCCTGGCCCGCCTCGTCCACGGTGTCGACGTAGTTGCGGACGTCCAGCTTGAACTGCTCGGCGGCGTTGGCGAGGACGATGCGGTCCTGCGGGCGCTTGGGGCCGGCGATGGAGGGGACGACCGTGGAGAGGTCGAGCTCCAGCTTCTCGGAGAAGTCCGGCTCGGCCTTCGGGTCCAGCCACATGCCCTGGGCCTTGGCGTAGGCCTCGACGAGCGCGACCTGCTGCTCGCTGCGGCCGGTCAGGCGCAGGTAGTTCAGGGTCTCGTCGTCCACCGGGAAGATCGCGGCGGTGGAGCCGAACTCCGGCGACATGTTGCCGATGGTGGCGCGGTTGGCGAGCGAGGTGGCGGCGACGCCCTCGCCGTAGAACTCGACGAACTTGCCGACGACACCGTGCTTGCGGAGCATCTCGGTGATGGTCAGCACGAGGTCGGTGGCGGTGGTGCCGGCGGGCAGTTCGCCGGTGAGCTTGAAGCCGACGACGCGCGGGATGAGCATCGAGACCGGCTGGCCGAGCATCGCGGCCTCGGCCTCGATGCCGCCGACGCCCCAGCCGAGGACGCCGAGGCCGTTGACCATGGTGGTGTGCGAGTCGGTGCCGACCAGGGTGTCGGGGTACGCCTTGCCGTCACGGACCATGACGACGCGGGCGAGCTTCTCGATGTTCACCTGGTGGACGATGCCGGTGCCCGGGGGTACGACCTTGAAGTCGTCGAAGGCGGTCTGGCCCCAGCGCAGGAACTGGTAGCGCTCCTTGTTGCGGCCGTACTCCAGGTCCACGTTCTGCTTGAACGCGTCCGCGGTGCCGAACTTGTCGGCGATGACGGAGTGGTCGATGACCATCTCGGCCGGGGAGAGCGGGTTGATCTTCGCCGGGTCGCCGCCGAGGGCCTTCACGGCCTCACGCATGGTGGCGAGGTCCACGACACAGGGCACACCGGTGAAGTCCTGCATGATCACGCGGGCCGGCGTGAACTGGATCTCCTGCGACGGCTGGGCCTGGGAGTCCCAGCCGCCGAGGGCACGGATGTGGTCGGCGGTGATGTTCGCGCCGTCCTCGGTGCGGAGGAGGTTCTCCAGCAGCACCTTCAGGCTGTACGGAAGGCGGGCCGAGCCTTCCACCTTGTCCAGCCGGAAGATCTCGTACGACTCGTCGCCCACCTGCAGCGTGCTGCGGGCGTCGAAGCTGTTCGCCGACACGACAGTCTCCTTCTTTGATGTGCGCGTTCCCACCGCATCCTGCCGCCACGGCGACTTGGCCGATCCGCTAAGGTAAGGCTAAGTTAGGTAACCCTAATTAGGGTGGCGGCTGCGGTACGCCTCGGCAGATATCTCGATGTCGAGATAACTCTAGTACATGGGGCCGGGATGGTCATGCCCGGCCCCCTACCCTGTCCCGTCGAGACGCGTCAGATGTCCCGGAAGGTCTCGATCTGTGCGCCGACCGAGTTCAGCCGCTCCGCGAGGTCCTCGTAGCCGCGGTTGATGACGTAGACGTTGCGCAGGACGGACGTGCCCTCCGCGGCCATCATCGCCAGCAGGACGACCACGGCGGGGCGCAGGGCGGGCGGGCACATCATCTCGGCGGCGCGCCAGCGGGTCGGGCCCTCGACGAGGACGCGGTGGGGGTCGAGCAGCTGGAGCCGGCCGCCGAGGCGGTTGAGGTCGGTGAGGTAGATGGCCCGGTTGTCGTAGACCCAGTCGTGGATCAGCGTCTTGCCCTGCGCGGCCGCCGCGATGGCCGCGAAGAACGGGACGTTGTCGATGTTCAGGCCGGGGAACGGCATGGGGTGGATCTTGTCGATCGGCGCCTCCAGCTTGGAGGGCCGAACGGTGAGGTCCACCAGGCGCGTGCGGCCGTTGTCCGCGACGTACTCGGGCGTACGGTCGTGGTCGAGGCCCATCTCCTCCAGGACCGCCAGCTCGATCTCCAGGAACTCGATCGGGACGCGGCGGACCGTCAGCTCCGACTCCGTGACGACCGCGGCGGCCAGCAGGCTCATCGCCTCGACCGGGTCCTCGGAGGGCGAGTAGTCGACGTCGACGTCGATCGTGGGGACGCCGTGCACGGTCAGGGTCGTGGTGCCGATGCCCTCGACCCTGACGCCGAGCGCCTCCAGGAAGAAGCACAGGTCCTGGACCATGTAGTTGGAGGAGGCGTTGCGGATGACGGTGACGCCGTCGTGCCGGGCGGCCGCCAGCAGCGCGTTCTCGGTGACCGTGTCCCCGCGCTCGGTCAGCACGATCGGGCGGTCGGGGGAGATCGAGCGGTCCACCTGCGCGTGGTAGAGGCCCTCCGTCGCCGCGATGTCCAGGCCGAACCGGCGCAGCGCGATCATGTGCGGCTCGATGGTGCGCGTGCCGAGGTCGCAGCCACCGGCGTAGGGCAGCTTGAAGCGGTCCATACGGTGCAGCAGCGGGCCGAGGAACATGATGATGGAGCGGGTGCGGACGGCGGCCTCGGCGTCGATGGCGCCCATGTCCAGCTCGGCCGGGGGCACCAGCTCCAGGTCGACGCCGTCGTTGATCCAGCGGGCGCGCACACCGATCGACTGGAGCACCTCCAGCAGGCGGTACACCTCCTCGATGCGGGCGACCCGGCGCAGCACCGTGCGCCCCTTGTTGAGCAGCGAGGCGCACAGCAGGGCGACGCAGGCGTTCTTGCTCGTCTTCACGTCGATCGCGCCGGACAGCCGACGGCCGCCGACCACCCGCAGATGCATCGGGCCCGCGTAGCCCAGAGAGACGATTTCGCTGTCCAGGGCTTCACCGATTCGAGCGATCATCTCAAGGCTGATGTTCTGGTTGCCGCGCTCGATGCGGTTGACCGCGCTCTGACTGGTGCCGAGCGCCTCGGCGAGCTGCGTCTGTGTCCAGCCCCGGTGCTGACGGGCGTCACGGATGAGCTTGCCGATGCGTACGAGGTAGTCGTCTGCCATGAGGTTGAGGCTATCTCAGATATGAGATGGCGCCTCCTGGGGGGTCCGTACGGGTGACGGACCGTCAGCGCCGCCTGGCAGTACGGGTACGACGCCACCCGAAAGATCCGGGCAAATCCATCGATGTCGTACGACGTCCCTTGCTGTTGTGGGTGCGCCGGGGGCCGTGTCGCCCGCCGCTGGTGACGGACCAGGAGCGACGGTTGATGTTCAGCCGCACGCCGGGCAGGATGCGGAAGCTCTTGCGGAAGGTGAGGGGCACGGGTGCCTCCCTTGAGGAGGGTGTGCGGACGCATCCGCCGGTTACCCCGACCCGGCGCATGAATGACTCACGGCGACCACTGCCGAGATACGGCGACGAGTGATCGCGGGCGAGCCCCCGGAGAGAATCCGCCGCATCGTCAAGGAAGCGGCCCGGCGGGCCTTCGGCTTGCTGCAGTCGGGGCTCGGAGACTACCCGGGGACCGCCGCGGACCTGGGCCATCCGGTGTCGCCGGATGCTGAAGCGTGACGGTGGATCAAGCAGTAGTGCCGTCGGGCAGTTCGTCGGGCTCGCCCGGCAGGCCGAGCAGGGGCAGACAGGCACTGAGTCCTTCGATGGAGACGTTGGCCTCCTGGCGCTGTTCCTCCCACCGCGCGCGGGAGAGCCGTAGCCGCCGCATGACGGTGGGCCGGCCGCGTACGCTCAGGCGCTGGATGCCGTCCGGCTCGTAACCGAGCTTGCCGGACACCCGGTACGACGACGGGTTGTCCGCGAAGGCGGCGGAGGTCGCCTCGGCCGCTCCCAGCCCGGCGAACGCCAGATGGAGGACGGCCGCGCGCATTTCGGTGCCGATTCCCCGTCCCTGGTGTCGCAGGCCGATCCAGGAGCCGGTGTCGACCTCGCGCAGGGTCGCGAAGTCGCGGGCGGCGATGGACTGCTGCCCGACGATCCGGCCGTGCTCGAAGACCGTGAGGTTCAGTGCCCAGTCGTCGGGGGTCCAGTTGCCGAGCCGGAGCCAGTGGTGCTGGACCACCGAGCGTGCCCGTTCCCGGGGAGGCAGATCCGACCAGGGGACGGAGAACGGCATACGGTCCGGATCGTGGACGCCCTCCGCCGCGAGGTCGGCCAGCTCGGCGAGTTCCTAGCCCGACGGCAGGCGGAGTTCCAAGCGGGGCGTGGTCAGGCGCAGGCCGAGCAGGGGCCAGTGGTCGATCAGCATGCGCCATTGTGCGGGGCCGGTCGGACGCCGCTCACCTTGTTTTCCCCGGGGTGGTGGATGGCGGGTCACGCTGTCGCGCAGCGGCTGCGGAGGAGTTCCACGCCGTCGCCTTCGAGGTCGTCGCAGTACGTGGCGCGTCCGGTCATGGCCATGGTCAGAGCCAGGGTGGGGCCGGACACGAGCAGCCCGGAACCGGTCGTGAACGGGCCGTCGTCCGCGACGAGTTCCAGCCCGCCGATGCGTCCCTTGGCGACGACCACGAGGTCCGTGCTCCGGTAGTACTCGGCCACCTGAGTGAGGACCTCGATCGGACGGTCGCGGCGGATGCCCAGCGGCTTCCGGATGTCCTCCCCGTGCACGATCGTCTCGCCCAGCATGGCGATGACGGGCAGGGGCGGCTTGGTCGTACTCGGGACGATGCGGCGGAATCGCTCAAGGGTCTCGGCAGGGGTTGCGCCCAACTGCTCGGCCAGCCGCATGGCCACCTGCTTGTCGAAGTCGAACCTGCACCGGATCACTCCGGCCATCCAGCGCACGGCGTTGAGGCTCGCGGCCGCGGTGAGGTGCGCCAACACCTCACGCACGGTCAACCCGGTGCACAGCGACGGCGTCGCCCACTGCTCGTCCGTCAGCCCTTCGAGATCGGCCGCCAGCGCCGCCCGCTCGGCGCGGATCACGGGCCAGAGGCCGGTCGTGCGGCTGCGGTCTGCGGTCAGTTCCGGGTCGGTCATGGGGGGGTCTCCTGTCGGGGGGCGTGCTCTACGGCGCTCTGCTCTCTACGGCGCGCTCTACGTCGCGCTCTACGTCGCGTTCCTGAAGGAGACTCTCGCTCCGCGGCGAAGTCATCGCCGACGAGCGGCCTTTTACCGTGCCCGGTCCCGCGCTTGAGGAGTTAGGCCTCGCATGAACCCGTACAACGCCCCAGCCCTGCCCCGCACTTGGTGGAGGACAACACCGGCCGCGCTCGGTGTCCTCGCCCTGGTCGCCCTGCTCAGCGCGTTCAGTTTCGCCCTGGGCTTCCTCGTGATGATCGCCGCCATGGTGGCCGTGTGGGTCCTGCCACCGTGGCGCTGGTTCGCCAGGCTCGGCGCGACGTTCGGAGCCCTGGTGCTCCTGGTGGTCGGCGCGGGCCTGGGCGGGCAACTCGACGAGAGCGGGACGGGCGAGTCGGACGCCAAGCCGGCGGGCGGGGCGAGTGCCGAAGCCGTCTCCGCGTCGCCGACCGCGTCCCCGTCCAAGCCCGTCGAGGCCGCCGACTATGTCGGGCAGCCGCTGGACGAGGCCGAGAAGCAGGCCCGCTCGGCCGGATACACCGCCGGTCACCATGACGCGGCCGACGAAGACCGCTCGATCCTCCTGAAGTCCGCATGGACCGTGTGCTTCCAGAAGGCCGACACAGCCGCGAAGACCATCGACTTCGCGGCCGTCAGAAGCGCCGAGCCCTGCCCCGAGAAGGACGGCGACCCGCTCCCGTGGCCGAGGATGCCGGATGTCGTAGGCGCCACCTACAACACGGCCGTCGGGGATCTGGAGCAGGCCGGTATCGACCCCGACCGCGTCACGCTCGACGACGTCTACCTCGACGTCGACACTCCGAGCGCCGAGGAAGCCGCGGAGGACGGTGACGAGTGGCGGGTGTGCTTCCAGTCCCCCGACGAAGGAACCAAGGTCACCTCCGCCGCCGCGGTCCGTCTCGACCTGGGCAAGTGGAGCGACGTCGACCTCGTACAGCGCTGCCCGTCGGCGAAGGACACGGCCTACAAAATCCCCGCCAACGACCCCGACTACAACAACGACGACGAAGACAGCTCCACCGGAGGCGGCAGCAGCGTCCGCACGGTCCACCCCGGCTCGTACTGCTCCCCGGCCGGAGCGACCGGCGTCACCTCAGCCGGAACCCCCATGGTCTGCGGCCCCGGCTCCGACGGCCGTAACCGCTGGCGCAGGGGCTGACCGTTCAGACGCCTTCCACGAACCGCACGAACCGCCCCCAGCCTTCCCGGCCCACCGCGAACGCCGGGCGGCTCACGTCCTTGGAGTCCCGTACGTGGACGGCGTGTTCGGCGATCGCGATCTCCACGCAGCTGTCGCCCTCGCTACCGCTGTAGCTGGACTTGAACCAGGCCAGTTCCGTCGTCCCGCTGCTCATAGCTCTCCTCGCAGTCGCTCCAACAGGGCCCTGGATTCCTCGGGGTTCAGGGCCTGCGAGCGCAGTGTTTCATAGCGATGGCAGAGCACACTCACCTCTTTCGGGTCGGAGATGAGCCGCCCGTTCTTCTGGCCCTCGGAGTACGCGAGCCGTCGCCCCTCCGGTGTCTCCAGAACCTGCACCGGCCCATCCAGGCACGCATGCAACCCCGCCTCCAGCGGCACCACTTGAAGCGTCACATTGCGCGGAGCAGTGCGCTCGAGGACATGGTCGAACAGCTCCCGCATCGCCTCCGCGTCCCCGAACCGCCGCCGTAACACATGCTCCTCCACGATGAAGCTGAACGGCACGGTGGGCCGCTCCCGCATCATCCGCTGGCGGTCCATCCGCGCGGCGAGCTGGGCCTCCAGTTCCTCATCCGTCCGCAGCGGAATCGCGCCCTCGAACACCGCCCGCGCATACGCCTCCGACTGCAACAGCCCCGGCACCAACCGGCACTCGTACGTGCACAGGCTCACCGCTTCCCGCTCCAACCGCGCCCACCGCCGGAACCATGCCGCGAGTCCCGGCTCGCCCCGGGTGAGATGGCGCGAGGCCTTCCGTAGCGCGCCCGTGCCGCCGGTCGCCTGCTCCCCGCGCTCCACGAAGGAGTCGTCCGGCATCCGGCGACCCAACTCCACCGACGCCACCGTGTGCTTGGAGAACCGCACGATGTCGGCGAACTCCTCCCGGCTGAGCCCCGCATGCTCGCGCAGCGCCTGGACGACCGCACCGAACGTCCGCAGACTGTCCGACGGATGGGGCTCCCGCTCCCACTCCCCCGCTCCCGCCGGAGCCGTCCGGCCCTCCCCCTCGACGCTGTCCATCCGCCGCCCCTCTCCAGCCGCTCGCAGCCGCACACGTTCGGCACCCAGCGTGATGGCCCGCTCACGTACTGTCCACCCCCTGCCCTCGTACGCTGACTTCGCGTACGCGGGCAGCCGGGGCTCGGGCCGACCGGCGGCGCGTGACCCCGCGGGCGACGCGCCGTCGGACAGGGGCGGGCCGGTTCAGGCCTCGACCAGGGTGATGTCCTGCTGGTGTGCGGCGTGGAAGCGGGGCAGGGGCAGGCCGCCGGCGGGGCTGAGTTCCATCACGGTGGCTTCGACGTGGGCCGTGCCGGGTTCCAGGGTGGTGGAGGGCTTGCCGGTGTTCTGCCAGCGGTGTTCGGCACCGTCACACACCGCGCGCGTGCCGCCGATGCCGTAGCGCGTCGTGGGCGAGGCCTGGGCGACGGAGGAGCTGACGAAGACCGGTCCGGTGCCGCCGGTGCAGCGGTAGGTGCCGGAGAGGGTGACGGTTCCGTCGGCGGCGACCGTGCCGGTCGGGTCGACGGTGACCGTCTCGTAGGGGTCGGCCGTGGCCGAGGGGGCCGCGGTCAGCAGGAGCGCGGCTCCCGCGGCGGCGGCGAGGGCGGTGCGTACGGGCATGGTGATGCCTCCCGGGTGAGTGGAATGGGGGCCTCCACTGGTACCGGGCGCACCGGGCCGCGCGCGTGATCGTCACCCCTTCGGCGGCGAGTCCGCCTCCGGCGGTCAGGGCAGTACGGCGAAGCCGTCCAGTTCCACCAGTGCCCGTTCGTCCCACAGTCGTACGATCTCGACCACCGCCATCGCCGGGTAGTCGCGCCCGGCCGCCGTGCGCCAGATCCGGCCCAGCTCCGCCGCGTGTGTGCGGTATGCGGCGACGCTCGTCGCGTACACCGTGACCCGTGCCAGGTCGGCCGGTGTGCCGCCCGCCGCGCGCAGGGCGGTGAGGAGGTTGGTCAGCGCCTGCTCGAACTGCTCGGGGAGTGTGTCTCCTACGATCTTTCCGTCGCCGTCGAGTGCCGTTTGGCCCGCCAGGAACACCACCCGGCTGCCCGTGGCCACGACCGCGTGGGAGAAGCCGGTCGGCGGGGACAGCTCCCCGGGGTTGATCCGCTCCGCGCTCATGCCCGGTCCTCCCTGTCGGCGTACAACTCCTTGGCGATGATGCCGCGTTGGACCTCGCTGGCGCCCTCGTAGATGCGCGGGGCGCGGACCTCGCGGTACAGGTGTTCCAGTAGGTGGCCGCGGCGCAGGGCGCGGGCTCCGTGCAACTGGACGGCGGTGTCGACCACGTACTGCGCCGTCTCCGTGGCCAGCAGCTTCGCCATGGCCGCGCGACGGGGGACGTCCGGGGCGTCTTCGTCGTGCGCCGTGGCCGCCGCGTACACCATCAGGCGGGCCGCCTCCGTGCGCAGGGCCATCTCGGCGACCTGGTGGGCGACCGTCTGAAGGTCCCTCAACTTGCCGCCGAAGGCGTCCCGTTGAGCGGTGTGCTCCAAGGTGGCGTCCAGGGCCGCCTGGGCCATGCCGACGGCGAAGGCGCCGACGCTGGGGCGGAAGAGGTTGAGGGTGCCCATCGCGACGCGGAAGCCGCGGTCGACCTCGCCGAGGACGTCGTCGGCCGTCACGGGTACGGCGTCGAAGGCCAGGGTGCCGATGGGGTGCGGAGAGAGCATGTCGAGGGCCGTGCCGGACAGGCCCGGCCGGTCGGCGGGGACGAGGAAGGCGGTGACACCGCGGGCGCCCGCCCCCGGTGTCGTACGGGCGAAGACCGTGTAGACGTCGGCCTCGGGGGCGTTGGAGGTCCAGCACTTCTCCCCCGTGAGTCGCCAGCCGGTGGTGCCGTCGCGCTCGGCCGCCAGGGACAGTGCCGCCGCGTCCGAGCCCGCGCCCGGCTCGCTCAGCGCGAAGGCGGCGACGGCCGTGCCGTCGCTCACCCGGGGCAGCCAGCGCTCCCGCTGGGCCGGGGTGCCGTGGGCGTGGACCGGGTGGGCGCCCAGGCCCTGGAGGGCGAGGGCGGTCTCGGCCTCCGTGCAGGCGTAGGCCAGGGACTCCCGCATCAGGCAGAGGTCGAGGGCTCCGGAGGTGAAGAGCCGGGGCAGCAGGCCGAGGCTGCCCAGTTCGGTGAGGAGCGGACGGTTGACGCGGCCCGGCTCGCCCTTTTCGGCCAGCGGGCGCAGGCGGTCGGCGGCGAGGGCGCGCAGTTCCGCACACCAGGCGGTCTGTTCCGGTTCGAGTGAGAATGCGGGCATTGCCGGTCCTCTCCTGCGCCTGCCGGGAAGGGCACTTCCTGGGCCTGCCCAAGGGGGCACTCGCGCCCACTGACGGGGGCCCTCCCTCGACGGTATCGCGCACCGTTGACTGTCGTCACCAACGCGATACGCTCGGTGCGCGGACCCTGCCCCACCACGGCAGGACCCCGTCCCACCACGACAAGGGGGCGAACCGCCATGGACGGCCTCACCCGCTCCGCCCACGTCGACACCTTCGCGCGCGACCACCTCCCGCCCGCGGACCAATGGCCACAACTCCGCTTCGACCTGCCGGAACTGCGCTACCCCGAACGGCTGAACTGCGCCGCCGAACTGCTCCTCGGCCCCGCCGACGACCGCCCGGCGTTCCGCACCGCCACCGGCACGACCTGGAGCTACGGCGAGCTGCGCGCCCGCGTCGACCGGCTCACGCACCTGCTCACCGGGGAGCTCGGCGTCGTCCCGGGCAACCGGGTGCTGCTGCGCGGCCCCACCACGCCGTGGCTGGCCGCCTGCTGGCTGGCGGTGCTGAAGGCGGGCGCGGTCGCCGTCACCGTACTGGCCCAACAGCGCCCCCACGAACTGCGCACGATGTGCGAGATCGCCGAGGTGCGGCACGCCCTGTGCGACGTCCGGTCCGTCGACGACCTCGCGAAGGCGGAGATACCGGGGCTGCGGATCACCACGTACGGCGGTGACGGCCCCGACGACCTGCTCAAGCGCCCGGCGCCGGGCACGCCGTACGCCGCCGTGGACACCGCGGGCGACGACGTGGCGCTGATCGCCTTCACCTCCGGCACCACCGGACGGCCCAAGGGCTGTATGCACTTCCACCGGGACGTGCTGGCCATAGCGGACACCTTCTCCCGGCATGTGCTGCAACCGCATGCGGGCGATGTCTTCGCCGGCAGTCCCCCGCTCGGCTTCACCTTCGGGCTCGGCGGTCTCGTCGTCTTCCCGCTGCGCGCCGGGGCCAGCGCCCTGCTGCTCGAACAGGCCGGTCCCAAGCAGTTGTTGCCGGCGATCGCCGAGCACCGGGTGACCGTGCTGTTCACCGCGCCCACCGCCTACCGCGCCATGCTCGACGAGTTGGACGGGCACGACATCTCCTCGCTGCGCCGCTGTGTCTCCGCCGGGGAGAACCTGCCCGCCGCCACCTGGCGGACGTGGCACGAACGGACCGGGCTGCGGGTCATCAACGGCATCGGCGCCACCGAGCTGCTGCACATCTTCATCTCCGCCGCCGACGAGCACATCAGGCCCGGTACCACCGGCGTCCCGGTGCCCGGCTGGCAGGCGCGCGTGATCGACGGCGAGGGCCGGGAGCGGCCCGACGGGGAACCGGGGCTGCTCGCCGTACGCGGACCGGTCGGCTGCCGCTACCTCGCCGACCCGCGGCAGCGGGAGTACGTGCGCGACGGCTGGAACATCACCGGCGACACCTACGTCCGTGAGGGTGACGGCTACTTCCGGTACGTCGCCCGCGCGGACGACATGATCATCTCCGCGGGGTACAACATCGCCGGGCCCGAGGTCGAGGAGGCGCTGCTGCGCCACCCGGACGTGGTGGAGGCGGCGGTGGTCGGCCGGCCGGACGAGGCGCGCGGGCAGGTCGTGGTGGCGTACGCGGTGCTGGGACAGGGCGCGCGGCGGGACGCGGAGGCGCTGCGCGCCTTCCTCAAGGCCGAGCTGGCGCCGTACAAGTGCCCGCGCGAGATCGTCTTCCTGGACGCGCTGCCGCGCACGGCGACCGGCAAGCTCCAGCGGTTCCGGCTGCGCTCGGGCGGTCACACCGAAGGTGACCAGCAGTGATGCGGACGACCGAAGGTGACCGGCAGTGATGCGGACGACCTAAGATGATCACCGTGTCCGACCAGCATGCACCACGGTCTCTCATCGTCACGCTCTACGGCGCCTACGGCCGCTTCGTGCCCGGCCCGGTACCCGTCGCCGAGCTGATCCGGCTGCTGGCCGCGGTCGGGGTGGACGCCCCTTCCGTACGGTCGTCGGTGTCCCGGCTCAAACGGCGCGGGCTGCTCGTCCCGGCCCGTACCGCCGAGGGCGCGGCGGGCTACGAACTCTCCCCCGACGCCCGCCAGTTGCTCGACGACGGCGACCGCCGCATCTACGCCACCACGCCGCCCGAGGACGAGGGCTGGGTGCTCGCGGTGTTCTCCGTGCCGGAGTCGGAACGCCAGAAGCGGCACGTGCTGCGCTCCCGGCTGGCCGGCCTCGGCTTCGGCACGGCCGCCCCCGGGGTGTGGATCGCGCCCGCGCGGCTGTACGAGGAAACCCGGCACACCCTCCAACGGCTGCGCCTCGAGGCCTACGTCGACTTCTTCCGCGGCGAGCACCTCGGCTTCGCGCCGACCGTCGAGGCGGTGGGCCGCTGGTGGGACCTGGCCGCCATCGCCAAGGAGCACGAGGCGTTCCTCGACCGGCACGCGCGCGTGCTGCACGCCTGGGAGCGGCGGGCGGACACCCCGCCCGAGGAGGCCTACCGGGACTATCTCCTCGCCCTGGACTCCTGGCGCCATCTGCCCTACGCCGATCCCGGCCTGCCCGCCCGGCTGCTGCCCGAGGACTGGCCGGGCGTGCGGTCGGCCGCGGTGTTCCGGGGGCTGCACGAGCGTCTGCGGGACGCGGGGGGTGTTTTCGCCGGAATCCCACCGGAATCCCAGCGGAGGGTGTGACTTCATTCACAACTTATGTCACTCAGGGAACCCTCAGCGTCTTCCGTCCCTCTTCTCAGATTTCTAACCTAGCGTGCACCGAACCGCATGCCGGGCAAGAAAAAGAGGACTGTTGCGCATGACCAGGACGGCAAGGGCTCAGGGAGCCACGATCTGGCTCACGGGGCTGCCGAGCGCGGGCAAGACGACGATCGCTCGCCTGCTCGGGGACAGACTCAAGGCCGAGGGGCATCGCGTCGAGGTCCTCGACGGTGACGAGATACGCCGCTTCCTCTCCGCCGGCCTCGGCTTCTCCAAGGAGGACCGCAACACCAACGTCCAGCGCATCGGCCTGGTCTCCGAGGTGCTCGCGCGCAACGGCGTGCTGTCCGTCGTCCCCGTGATCGCGCCGTACGCCGAAAGCCGCGAGGCGGTCCGGGCGCGGCACGACAAGAGCGGGACGCCGTACCTCGAAGTGCACGTGGCGACGCCGGTCGAGGTGTGCAGCGAGCGCGACGTGAAGGGGCTCTACGCCAAGCAGGCCGCGGGCGAGCTGTCCGGGCTGACCGGGGTCGACGACCCGTACGAGCCGCCGGTGGACCCGGCGTTGGTCCTGCCGACGCAGGAGCAGAGCCCTCGGGAGTCGGCGGACGCGGTGTACGCGCTGCTGGCGGAGCGGGGGTTGGTGTGAGCGGGGTCGGTCTGTCCCACCTGGACGCGCTGGAGTCAGAGGCGGTCCACATCTTCCGTGAGGTGGCGGGTGAGTTCGAGCGGCCGGTGATCCTGTTCTCCGGCGGCAAGGACTCCATCGTCATGCTGCACCTGGCGCTGAAGGCGTTCGCCCCGGCGGCGATTCCCTTCTCGCTGCTGCATGTTGACACCGGGCACAACTTTCCCGAGGTCCTCGACTATCGGGACCGTGTGGTGGCCAGGCACGGGCTGCGGCTGCACGTCGCCTCCGTGCAGGACTACATCGACCGCGGGGTGCTGCGCGAACGTCCCGACGGGACGCGGAACCCGTTGCAGACGGTGCCGCTCACGGAGAAGATCCAGAGCGAGAAGTTCGACGCGGTCTTCGGCGGCGGGCGCCGGGACGAGGAGAAGGCGCGCGCCAAGGAACGGGTGTTCTCACTGCGCGACGAGTTCTCCCAGTGGGACCCGCGGCGGCAGCGGCCCGAGCTGTGGAACCTCTACAACGGCCGGCACGCGCCCGGCGAACACGTCCGCGTCTTCCCGCTGTCCAACTGGACCGAGCTGGACGTCTGGCAGTACATCGCGCGCGAGGAGATCGAACTGCCGGAGATCTACTACGCGCACGAGCGCGAGGTGTTCCGGCGCGACGGGATGTGGCTGACCGCGGGCGAATGGGGCGAGCCCCGGGCATCGGAGACCGTGGAGAAGCGGCGGGTCCGCTACCGCACGGTCGGCGACATGTCCTGCACCGGCGCGGTGGACTCCGACGCCGACACCATCGAGAAGGTGATCGCCGAGATCGCCGCGTCCCGGCTGACCGAGCGGGGAGCGACTCGCGCGGACGACAAGCTGTCCGAGGCCGCGATGGAAGACCGCAAGCGCGAGGGGTACTTCTAGCCATGGGCACGACCACGATCACGACGACGGCCACGACCACGACCACGACCATCGATACGCTGCGGTTCGCGACGGCCGGGTCCGTCGACGACGGCAAGTCCACGCTGGTGGGGCGGCTGCTGCACGACTCCAAGTCGGTGCTGTCCGACCAGTTGGAGGCCGTGGAGCGGGCCTCGTTGAACCGGGGGCAGGAGGCACCCGACCTGGCACTGCTCACCGACGGGCTGCGGGCCGAGCGCGAGCAGGGCATCACGATCGACGTGGCGTACCGCTACTTCGCCACCCCTCGGCGGCGGTTCATCCTCGCCGACACGCCAGGGCATGTGCAGTACACCCGGAACATGGTGACGGGTGCGTCCACCGCCGAGCTCGCGATCATTCTGGTCGACGCGCGCAACGGGGTTGTCGAGCAGACGCGTCGGCATGCCGCCGTGGCCGCGTTGCTGCGGGTGCCGCATGTGGTTCTCGCCGTGAACAAGATGGACCTCGTCGGGTACGAGGAGAAGGAGTTCGAGCGCATCGTCGAGGACTTCGCGGGGTACGCCGCGGAGTTGGGGCCGACCGGGTTCACGGCGATTCCGGTGTCGGCGCTGGTCGGTGACAACGTTGTGGATCGGTCGGTGCGGATGGGGTGGTACCGGGGGCCTGCGCTGCTGGAGTTCCTGGAGAGCGTGCCTGTCGGCGGCGAGGGCGGCGTGGAGGCGCCGACGCGGTTTCCGGTGCAGTACGTCATCCGTGACGGTGACGTGCGGTACTACGCGGGGCAGTTGGTGTCCGGGGCGTTGCGGGTCGGGGATCGGGTGACGGTGCATCCCTCGGGCGAGACCTCGGAGATCACGGGGATCGATGTGCTCGGGGTGCCCGCCGAGGAGGCGTGCGCGCCGCAGTCGATCAGTGTGCGGCTGGGTGATCAGCGGGACGTCTCGCGAGGCGACATGATCACCGCGGGGGTCGGTGTCCCGGCGCTCACGCAGGAGGTGCGGGCGGAGGTGTGTCATCTGGCCGACCGGGCGCTGCGGGTGGGTGACCGGGTGCTGGTCCGGCATACGACGCGGACGGTCAAGGCGATCGTGACGGACCTCGGCGGGGCGGACGCGTTGTCCGTGAACGACCTGGGGCGGGTCGCGCTGCGTACGGCGGAGCCGTTGGCGCTGGACGACTACGCGGTCTCCCGGCGCACCGGGGCGTTCATCCTCATCGACCCGTCGGACGGGGCGACGCTCACGGCGGGGATGGTTTCGCTGTAGCGGAAGTTGGTGCCGGCCGGGGGTGGGTCGCGCAGCCCGGCGCTACCGGGGTGCCGCCTGCGCCCACCCGTGCCGCCCCAGGCGGCACGCATGCCCGCAGGCTCAACGGCGTGGGGTGGGCGCCGCCCCAGGCGGCACGCATGCCCGTAGGCCGAGCGGCAGGGCGGGACAGCGCCCCGAAGGGGCGCGGGGAACTGCGCGACCAGCCCCCACCGGGCCGCAGGCTGGGCGGATACGGGAGCGCCGCCTGCTGGAGTGAGCGGCTGCTGTCGCGCTCCGAAGGGGCGCGGGGAACTGCGCGATCAGCCTCCACCGGGCCGCAGGTTGGGCAGTTGGAGGGCCGGAGGTCGAAGGCGGGGCTTGGGGGTGTCTGTGCGGCCTGTTTGGGGGCGGCGGCTGCCTGCGGCGTACGGGGGTGGCCAGGGGGCGGCCGGGCCGGTATAGGACTGGTCGGCGGCGGCGTGCAGGGTCCAGTGGGGGTCGTAGAGGTGAGGGCGGGCCAAGGCGCACAGGTCGGTGCGGCCCGCGAGGATCAGGGAGTTGACGTCGTCCCAGGATGAGATCGCGCCGACCGCGATCACAGGGACGCCGATGGTGTTGCGGATGCGGTCGGCGTACGGCGTCTGGTAGGAGCGCCCGAACTCCGGGTGCTCGTCGGCGACGACCTGGCCGGTGGAGACGTCGATCGCGTCGGCCCCGTGCGCCGCGAAGGCGCGGGCGATCTCGACGGCGTCCTCCGCGCCCGTGCCTCCCTCGGCCCAGTCGGTCGCGGAGATGCGGACCGTCATGGGCCGTTCCTCCGGCCATACGCCCCGCACGGCGTCGAAGACCTCCAGCGGGAAGCGGAGCCGATTCTCCAGCGAGCCGCCGTAGGCGTCCGTGCGGCGGTTGGTCAGCGGGGAGAGGAAGCCGGAGAGCAGGTAGCCGTGCGCGCAGTGGAGTTCGAGGAGGTCGAACCCGGCCCGCGCCGCCCGCCACGCGGCCGCCGTGAACTGCTCGCGGATGTCGGTGAGTTGGGCGCGGGAGAGCTCGCGCGGGGTCTGGCTGCCGGGCTTGTAGGGGATCGGCGAGGCGGCCACGAGCGGCCAGTTGCCGTCCGGGAGGGGCTCGTCCATGCCCTCCCACATGAGCCGCGTGGAGCCCTTGCGCCCGCTGTGCCCGAGCTGCACGCCGATCGCGGTGCCGGGCGCCTGGGTGTGCACGAAGTCGGTGATCCGGCGCCAGGCCTCCGCCTGACGGCCGTTGTACAGGCCGGTGCAGCCGGGGGTGATGCGTCCCTCCTCGCTGACGCAGACCATCTCGGTCATCACCAGACCCGCGCCGCCCAGCGCGCGGGCGCCGAGGTGGACGAGGTGGAAGTCGCCGGGCAGGCCGTCGACCGCCGAGTACATGTCCATCGGGGAGACGACGACCCGGTTGCGCAGGGTCAGGCCGCGCAGCCGGAACGGGGTGAACATCGGCGGAGTCCCCGGCGGGCAGCCGAACTCGCGTTCCACGGACTCGGTGAAGCGGGCGTCGCGCAGCCGCAGGTTGTCGTGGGTGACCCGGCGGCTGCGGGTGAGCAGGTTGAAGGCGAACTGGCGGGAGGGCTGGTCGAGGTAGAGGCCGAGGTTCTCGAACCATTCCAGGCTGGCGCGGGCGGCACGCTGCGTCGAGGCCACGACCGGTTTGCGTTCCTCCTCGTAGGCGCTCAACGCGCTTGCCACATCGGGCTGTTCCTCCAGACAGGCCGCGAGGGACAGCGCGTCCTCGACGGCGAGCTTGGTGCCGGAGCCGATGGAGAAGTGGGCGGTGTGGGCGGCGTCGCCGAGGAGGACGACGTTGCCGTGCGACCAGCGTTCGTTGACGACCGTACGGAAGGTGGTCCACGCCGAGTTGTTGGAGCGCAGCGGCCGTCCGCCGAGCGCGTCCGCGAAGATCTTCGCGCAGCGGTCGATCGACTCGCCCTCATCCGTGTCGTCGAATCCGGCCGCCCGCCACACCTCCTCGCGCATCTCGACGATCACGGTGGACGCGTCGGGCGCGTAGGGGTAGCCGTGCAGTTGCATCACGCCGTGTTCGGTCTCGGCGATCTCGAACCGGAAGGCGTCGAAGGCGAAGTCGGCGGCGAGCCAGATGTAACGGCAGCGGTGGGTGGTCACACGGGGCCGGAGCACGGGGGCGTAGGCCTCGCGGGTGGTGCTGTGCACACCGTCGGCGGCGATGACGAGGTCGTGGGACTCCGCCAGCCGGGCGGGGGGCGGGGCCTCGGAGCGGAACTTCAGCTCCACGCCGAGGTCCCGGCAGCGGGTGTGCAGGATGTCGAGGAGCCGTTTTCTGCCCAGGGCCGCGAAGCCGTGTCCTCCGGAGGTGTGGCGGGTGGTGCGGTGGACGATGTCTATGTCGTCCCAGCGGGTGAAGTGCTTCTGGAGTTCCTCGTAGACCTGGGGGTCGGCGTGTTCGATGCCGCCGAGGGTTTCGTCGGAGAGGACCACGCCGAAGCCGAAGGTGTCGTCGGGGGCGTTGCGTTCCCAGACGGTGATGTCTCGGCGGGGGTCCAGGCGTTTGAGGAGCGCGGCCGCGTAGAGGCCGCCGGGGCCGCCGCCTACGATCGCTACGCGTAGGGGGTGGTCTGTCGTCATTGGCGACTGCGGGTGCGTGGGGGCCGGTCGCGCAGTTCCCCGCGCCCCTGAGGTGGGACCGCTCCCCTGCCTCGAAGGCATCCCTACCTCCCCCTCCACTTCGGCGGGCGCTTCTCCGTGAACGCGGCGTGGAACTCCGCGTAGTCCTCGCCGTTCATCAGCAGGGCCTGGGTCGCCGCGTCCAGTTCCACGGCTGCCGCGAGCGGCATGTCCAGTTCCGCGGTCAGGAGGGCCTTGGTCTGGGCGTACGCGAGCGCCGGGCCGTCGGCGAGGCGGCGGGCGAGGGCCGCGGCGGCCTCGTCGACGCGGCCCTCGTCGGTCAGCTGGCTGATCAGGCCGATCCGCTCGGCCTCGGGTGCCCGTACCGGCTCGCCCAGCATCAGCAGGCGGGTCGCGTGGCCGAGGCCGACCACCCTGGGGAGCAGGTAGGCCGCGCCCATGTCGCCGCCGGACAGGCCCACCCGGGTGAAGAGGAACGCGAACCGGGCGCTCGGGTCGGCGATCCGGAAGTCCGCCGCGAGCGCCAGGACCGCGCCCGCGCCCGCCGCCACCCCGTGCACCGCCGCGATCACCGGGAACGGGCACTCCCGTACCGCCCGTACGACCTGGCCGGTCATCCGGTTGAAGTCCAGGAGCTGGGCGGTGTCCATGGACAGGGTGGCGCCGATGATCTCGTCGACGTCGCCGCCGGAGCAGAAGCCGCGGCCCTCGCCGGCCAGCACCAGGGCGCGTACCGACCGCTCCCGGGACAGTTCGGCGAGCAGGTCGCGCAGGTCGGCGTAGGCGCCGAAGGTGAGGGCGTTGAGTTTGTCGGGGCGGGCGAGGGTGACGGTGGCGACTCCGTCGGTGAGGTCGAGGCGCAGATGCTGCCAGCGGGGGGTGCGGGCGGCGGAGCCGGTGAAGGGACTCATGGCGTGCGGCCTCCTCGGGCGGACGGCTGGCGGCACTGACTCGCTGAGTTCTGCCCTTCGAAGCTATCACTCATCCGTGACTGTCGTCATGACAGCGCAATAGAGCCGGGCGGTGACCCGGCCGCGTCACAGCCGTCACGGGTCGTCGACACCCGCGTAACGGCGGGATCAGGTGTGCGAGGGCGGGCGTTCGTACGGGTAAGTCGCCCGGTAGCGGGGCCGAAGGTCCCGTACGGTGCCCGACGGACGCCTCTGCCGGGCGGCGCCGTACCATTCATAAGGTTGAAAGCAGGTCAGCCTGCTCATGAACGGACCCGCCGTGCTAGAACGCTCCTCGCCCTCCGCTTCCTGGCGCATCCCGCTGCCGCACACCGCCGCGGCCGTGCCCGTGGCGAGAGCCCTGGTCCGCACGGCACTGGCCGACCTCGAGCACGGGGCCGACAGCGACACCGCCGAGCTGCTGACGGCGGAGCTCGTGGCGAACGCCGTGGAGCACGCGGCGGGCGAGGGCCCGATAGAGCTGGTCGTGGAGCTGCTGCCGAGCGGCTGCCGGGTCGAGGTGCACGATCCGGACCCGCAGCCGCCGGGCGATCTCACCCGGCCGAGCGCCGGTGAACCCGACCCCTGGCAGGAGCACGGGCGCGGCCTGCTGCTGATCCGCGCCCTGAGTTCGTCCTGCGGGCACCGCCCCACCGAGTCCGGCAAGGCGGTGTGGTTCCGGTTGCCGACCGTTCCCCGGCAGTGGCGTCCGGCGTGACGGACGCGTAGACCCGTCAGCGGGCCCGGTCAGGCGAGGGTCGCCACCAGGATGGCCTTGATGGTGTGCATCCGGTTCTCGGCCTCGTCGAAGACGACCGAATGGGCGGACTCGAAGACCTCGTCGGTCACTTCGAGGGAGTCCAGGCCGTGGGAGGCGTGGATCTCCCGGCCGACCTTGGTGCCCAGGTCGTGGAAGGCGGGCAGGCAGTGCAGGAACTTCACATCCGGGTTGCCGGTGGCGCGCAGGACGTCCATGGTCACGGCGTACGGGGCGAGGGCCTTGATCCGCTCGTCCCAGACCTCCTTGGGCTCACCCATGGAGACCCAGACGTCGGTGGCGACGAAGTCGGCGCCGCGGACGCCCTCCGCGACGGTCTCGGTGAGGGTGATCCGGGCACCGCTCACCTCGGCGAGATCCCGGGCGCGGTCGACGATCTCCTCGGCGGGCCAGTAGGCCTTGGGCGCGACGATCCGTACGTCCATGCCGAGCAGGGCCCCGGTGACCAGGTAGGAGTTGCCCATGTTGAAGCGGGCGTCGCCGAGGTAGGCGAAGGCGATCCCGTTCAGGGGCTTGTCGGTGTGCTCGGTCATGGTGAGCACGTCGGCGAGCATCTGGGTGGGGTGCCAGTCGTCGGTGAGCCCGTTGTAGACGGGCACACCGGCGTACGCGGCCAGCTCCTCGACGTCCGCCTGGCTGTCCCCGCGGTACTCGATGGCGTCGAACATCCGCCCGAGGACGCGCGCGGTGTCCTTCACGGACTCCTTGTGCCCGATCTGCGAGCCGGAGGGGTCGAGGTACGTCGTCGAGGCGCCCTGGTCGGCGGCGGCGACCTCGAACGCGCAGCGGGTGCGGGTGGAGGTCTTCTCGAAGATGAGCGCGATGTTCCGGCCCCGCAGGTACTGGGTCTCGGCCCCGGCCTTCTTGGCCGCCTTCAGCTCCGCGGCCAGGGCGATCAGACCGCGGAACTCCTCCTCGGTGAAGTCCAGCTCCTTGAGGAAGTGACGGCCGGCGAGGGCGGTGGGGACAGTCGCCATGGGGCGCTCCAGGAGTGCGGGGACACGTGACCCTGGAAGTCTATACGACTCTCTGTATTTCTATACGGCACCCCGTTCGACCGGGCAGCTCATGCACCGCGGCCCGCCCCTCCCCCGGCCCAGCTCACTGCCCGGGATCTCGATCACCTCGATGCCCTGCTTGCGCAGATGGGTGTTGGTGGTGGCGTTGCGCTCGTAGGCGACGACGACGCCCGGCTCCACGGCGAGCACGTTGCAGCCGTCGTCCCACTGCTCGCGCTCGGCCGCGTGGACGTCCTGGGTCGCGGTCAGCACCCGGATCTCGTTCAGCCCGAGGGCGGCGGCGATCGCGCGGTGCATGTGCTCCGGCGGGTGGTCGGTGACCTTCAGCTCCTTGTCGGCGACGCCCGGCTCGATGGTGTACGAGCGGAGCATGCCGAGGCCGGCGTACTGGGTGAAGATGTCGCCGTCGACCATCGTCATCACCGTGTCGAGGTGCATGAAGGCGCGCCGCTTGGGCATGTCGAGGGCCACGATGGTGCGCGCGGAGCCCGCGGCGAAGAGCTTGTGCGCGAGCATCTCGACGGCCTGCGGGGTGGTTCTCTCGCTCATGCCGATGAGGACGGCGCCGTTGCCGATCACCAGGACGTCCCCGCCCTCGATGGTGGACGGGTAGTCGGCCTGCCCCTCGGACCAGACGTGGAACGTTTCGTCACGGAACAGCGGATGGTGCCGGTAGATCGCCTCGAAGTGCACGGTCTCGCGCTGCCGGGCGGGCCAGCGCATGGCGTTGACGGAGACGCCGCCGTAGATCCAGGCGGAGGTGTCGCGAGTGAAGAGGTGGTTGGGCAGGGGCGCGAGCAGGAAGTCGTCGAGGTCCATGCAGTGGAAGCGCACCGAGACGGGTTCCGGGTGCGCGTCGAGGTACTCGCGCTTGGTCATGCCGCCGACGAGCGCCTCGGCCAGTTCGGCGGCGGTGAACCGCTCGAACGTGGCACGGAGGTGGTCGGTGGCGAGCACCCCGTACTCCTTCTCGTCGAAGACCCGGTCGAGGACGAGCGTGCGGGCCGCCGGGATCGCCAGGGCCTCGGTGAGCAGGTCGCCGAAGAGGTGGACGGCGACGCCCCGGTCGCGCAGGACGTCGGCGAACCCGTCGTGCTCGGCGCGCGCCCGGCGCACCCAGAGCACGTCGTCGAAGAGCAGGGCGTCCTTGTTGCTGGGGGTGAGCCTTTTGAGCTCAAGATCCGGCCGGTGCAGGATGACGCGGCGCAGCCGCCCGGCCTCGGAGTCGACATGGAATCCCATGCCTCCATCCTGACCACCGACGCCCCCGTTCACCCCCTGCTTGACCCTTCTCATTCTCGTCCTCTTGACGATAATCGGATGCGCGGTTATCGTCGCGATGACGAGAAACGCGGAGGGGACACACCCATGGCCGACATCACCCGGCGCCTCGGCTGGCGCCACCTGCGGGGCACGCCCACGGCGCACATCCGGCACCACCGGGGCGGGAAGCTGCTGCACGACGGCCCGGGGCTCAGCTTCTGGTTCCGCGCGCTGACCGCCGCGCTCTCCGAAGTACCGGTCGACGACCGGGAGTTGGCGATGACGTTCCATGCGCGGACGTCGGACTTCCAGGACGTGGCGGTGCAGGCGACGGTCACCTACCGGATCGGCGACCCGGCCGTCGCCGCGGCCCGCCTGGACTTCTCGATCGACCCGGACACCGGATCCTGGCGCGGGGCACCGCTGGAGCAGTTGGCCACCCTGCTGACCGAGACGGCCCAGCAGCACGCGCTGGACGTCCTGGCCCGTACGCCGCTGTCGTCGGCGCTGGTCGACGGGGTGGCGGCGGTACGGGAGCGGATCGCGGCCGGGCTCGGCGGGAGCCGCGGCTGCCCGCGACCGGCATCGAGGTAGTGGCCGTACGCGTCATGGCGCTGCGGCCGGAGCCCGACGTGGAGCGGGCGCTGCGCACCCCGGCGCGCGAGCAGATCCAGCAGGAGGCCGACCGGGCGACGTACGAGCGGCGGGCCGTGGCCGTCGAGCGGGAGCGGGCCATCGCCGAGAACGAACTGGCCAGCCAGATCGAACTGGCCCGCCGCGAGGAGCAGTTGGTGGAGCAGCGCGGCACGAACGCACGCCGGGAGGCCGAGGAGCACGCCGCCGCGGACGCGGTGCGGGCCGAGGCGGAGGCGGCCCGTTCGGTACGGCTGGCCCGGGCCGAGGCGGAGGGCGCGCGGGAGGTGGGCGAGGCCAGGGCGCAGGCCCAGGCCGCCTGGCTGCGGGTGCACGCCGAGGTGGACGCCGCGACGCTGCACGCCCTCACCGGGGCGCGGCTGGCGGAGAACCTGCCGCGGATCGAGAGCGTCACGCTCTCGCCCGACGTGCTCACCGGGCTGCTGGCCAGGCTGGGCACTCAGGAGCGGCCGTGAGCCTCGCCCCGCGGGCCGTCCTCGTCCACCGGACCACGGAGTACGAGGAGTTGGTGGCCCGCCACGGCACCCACGGGCAGGCCGCGTTCTTCCTCTCCTCACGCGGACGGGACATCGAGGAGGTCGCCGAGCGGCACCGCCGGACACGGCGGGCCCTGGCGGAGGTGGCCGCCGCCGTACCGCTGACCTGGCGTCAGGCCCGGGTGGAACGGGCCGACTTGGAACGCTTCCTGTTCGCGCCGGAGGACGTGGTGGTCGTCGTCGGCCAGGACGGGCTGGTGGCGAACGTCGCCAAGTACCTCGCGGGGCAGCCGGTGATCGGCATCGACACCGACCCCGGCCGCAACCCCGGTGTTCTGGTACGGCACCGGCCCGCGGACGCGGCCAAGCTGCTGCCGTCCGCTGCGACGGCCCGTGCGGACGCGCTGACGATGGTCGAGGCCGTCGCCGACGACACCCAGCGCCTCGTCGCGCTGAACGAGATCTACCTGGGCGCGGCCGGGCACCGCACGGCCAGGTACCGCCTGGGCCTCGACGGCGACGGGGGTGCCGCCGAGGCCCAGGCCTCCTCCGGGGTGCTGGTCGGCACCGGGACGGGGGCCACGGGCTGGCTCCGCTCGCTCTGGCAGGAACGGGGGTCGGCCCAGCGGCTGCCCGGCCCCACCGAGGAACGGCTCCTGTGGTTCGTGCGCGAGGCCTGGCCGTCCCCGGCGACCGGGACGACGCTGGTCGCCGGGGAGCTGTCGCGGCAGTCCCGACTGACGGTCACCGTCGAGTCCGAACGGCTGATCGCCTTCGGGGACGGCGTGGAGACCGACGCGGTGGAACTGACCTGGGGGCAGACCGTGCGGCTGGGGGTGTGCGGGGAGCGGCTGCGGCTGGTGGGGTGAACGGGATCGGCATGCCCGTCCGCTGCGGCTCGCCGCGCACGAGCCGGGCCGTCGGCCGTCGGCCGTCCGCGGGACCGTGGTGGCGGGTCGCCGCGGGGCTGTTGGGGCGGGTGACCGCAGCGCCGTTGGGGCGGGTCGCCGCGGGGCCGTTGGAGCGGGTCGCGCAGTTCCCCGCGCCCCTGCGGGGCGCTGCCGTTGCGTTACGGCACGTACTCCCCGGCCCTGAGCGTCCGGAAGGACGCCAGGACCGAGGAGTACGGTGCGTCACAGCCGCGGGTCCACCGGCTCCGACTCCAGGGCCAGGACCCCGAACACCGCCTCGTGGATCCGCCACAGCGGCTCACCCTCGGCCAGCCGGTCCAGGGCTTCCAGGCCGAGCGCGTACTCGCGGATCGCGAGGGAGCGCTTGTGGTTGAGGAAGCGCTGGCGGAGGCGGGCGAGGTTGTCCGGGCGGGTGTACTCCGGGCCGTAGATGATCCGGAGGTACTCGCGGCCGCGGCACTTGATGCCGGGCTGGACAAGGCGGCCCTCGGTACCGCGCACCACCGCGCCCAGCGGCTTGACGACCATGCCCTCGCCGCCGCGGCCCGTCATCTCCAGCCACCAGTCGACACCGGCCCGGACCGACTCGGGGTCGGCGGTGTCGACGTACAGCCGGCGGGTGGTCTGGAGCAGGCCGGTGCCGTCGTGCTCCACCAACCGGTCGAGCAGGGCGAGCTGCTCGTCGTGCGGCAGGGCGGCCAGGCTGCGGCCCTGGACGGCGAGGATCTGGAACGGTGCCAGGCGGACGCCGTCCAGGCCGTCGGTGGTCCAGCAGTAGCGGCGGTACGCCTCGGTGAACGCGGCCGCGTCGGCGGCTCGGGAACGCTGCCGGTCGAGCAGCTCGCCCACCTCGACCCCGCGCGCCGCCGCACCCTCCAGCGCGGCCAGCGCACCCGGGAACGCCGCCCCGGACGCGGCGCCGACCGCCGCGTACTGCGAGCGCAGCAGGCCGGACGCCTTCAGCGACCACGGCATCAGCTCGGCGTCCAACAGCAGCCAGTCCGTGTCGAGTTCGTCCCACAGACCGGACTCGCCGATCGCCGTGCGCAGCCGGTCGAGGATCGTCTCCGTCACCGACGCGTCGTCGAAGAAGGGGCGTCCGGTGCGGGTGTAGAGGGAGCCTGTAGGGCCGTCCACACCGAAGCGCCTGCTCGCCGCCTCCGCGTCGCGGCACACCAGCGCCACTGCCCGCGAGCCCATGTGCTTCTCCTCGCACACGACCCGCGCGACACCGTCGTCCTTGTACTGTGCGAAGGCCTCGGCCGGGTGCTCCAGGTAGCCCTCGACGTGCGAGGTCGCCGTCGGGGCCATCGTCGGCGGGAGGTACGGCAGCAGCCGCGGGTCCACGGCGAACCGGCTCATGACCTCCAGGGCCGCGGCGGCGTTCTCCTCGCGCACCGAGACACGCCCCGCGTGCCGCGTCTCCACCACACGCCGCCCGTGCACGTCCGCCAGGTCCAGCGGCCGCCCGTCCTGCCCGCCCGGCGCCTCGGTGCGCAGCGGCTTGGCGGGCTCGTACCAGACCCGCTCGGCCGGTACGTCGACCAGCTCGCGCTCCGGCCAGCGCAGCGCGGTGAGCCTGCCGCCGAAGACGGCGCCGGTGTCCAGGCAGATGGTGTTGTTCAGCCAGGTGGCCTCCGGTACCGGAGTGTGGCCGTAGACCACGGCGGCCCGGCCCCGGTAGTCCTCGGCCCACGGGTAGCGCACCGGCAGCCCGAACTCGTCGGTCTCCCCGGTGGTGTCGCCGTACAGCGCGTGCGAGCGGACCCGGCCGGAGGTGCGGCCGTGGTACTTCTCCGGCAGTCCGGCGTGGCAGACCACCAGCCGCCCGCCGTCGAGGACGTAGTGGCTGACGAGCCCGTCGATGAACTCACGTACCTCGGCGAGGAACTCCTCGCTCTCGCCCGCCATCTGCTCGACGGTCTCGGCGAGGCCGTGCGTCTGCTGGACCTTGCGGCCCTTGAGGTAACGGCCGTACTTGTTCTCGTGGTTGCCCGGCACGCACAGCGCGTTGCCCGACTTCACCATCGACATCACGCGGCGCAGCACGCCGGGGCTGTCCGGGCCGCGGTCGACGAGGTCGCCGACGAAGACGGCGGTGCGGCCCTCCGGGTGCACGCCGTCGACGTAGCCCAACTTGCCGAGCAGGGACTCCAGTTCGGAGGCGCAGCCGTGGATGTCGCCGATGATGTCGAAGGGGCCGGTGAGGTGGGTCAGGTCGTTGAACCGCTTCTCGGTGACGACGGTGGCCTGCTCGATCTCCTCGACACCGCGCAGGACGTGCACCTTGCGGAAGCCCTCGCGCTCCAAGTGGCGCAGAGAGCGGCGGAGTTCGCGGGTGTGGCGCTGGATGACCCGCCTCGGCATGTCGGCCCGGTCGGTGCGGCCCGCGTTGCGCTCGGCGCACACCTGCTCCGGCACGTCCAGGACGACGGCGATCGGCAGCACGTCGTACCGCCTCGCCAGGTCGATCAGCTGACGCCGGGCGTCCTGCTGCACGTTGGTGGCGTCGACGACCGTGCGGCGGCCGGCCGCGAGCCGCTTGCCCGCGATGTAGTGCAGGACGTCGAAGGCGTCCCGGCTGGCGCTCTGGTCGTTCTCGTCGTCCGCGACCAGGCCGCGGCAGAAGTCGGAGGAGATCACCTCGGTCGGCTTGAAGTGCCGTCGGGCGAAGGTGGACTTGCCGGAGCCGGAGGCGCCGACGAGCACGACGAGGGAGAGGTCGGTGACGGGCAGGGTGCGCCCCTTGGTCTCGGTCATGCGGCCTTCTCCTCCTTCTTGTCGTTGGCCTGCTTGTCGTTCTTGTCGCCGGCCTGCTTGTCGTTGTCGGCGCGCTTGAACACGGCCATCTGGGTGGGCGGTCCGACCTCGGGGTCGTCCGGCCCGACGGGCACGAACTCCACCTCGTAGCCGTGCCGTTCGGCCACCGCGTCCGCCCAGGTGCGGAACTCCGCGCGGGTCCACTCGAAGCGGTGATCGCCGTGCCGGACGTGTCCGGCCGGGAGGGACTCCCAGCGGACGTTGTACTCGACGTTCGGGGTGGTCACGAGGACGGTCCTCGGGCGGGCCGAGCCGAACACCGCGTACTCCAGGGCGGGCAGCCGGGGCAGGTCGACGTGCTCGATCACCTCGCTGAGCACGGCGGCGTCGTAGCCCTTGAGCCGGTTGTCGGTGTAGGCCAGGGAGCCCTGGAGGAGCTTCACGCGGGACGCCTGCCGCTCCCCCATCCGGTCCAGCTTCAGCCGGCGCCCGGCGATGGTCAGCGCGCGCACGGACACGTCGACGCCGACGATCTCGGTGAACACCGGGTCCTTGAGCAGGGCCTGCACCAACTGGCCCTGGCCGCAGCCGAGATCGAGGACGCGGGCGGCCCCGGCCTGCTGGAGCGCGGCGAGGATCGCGTCCCGGCGCTGCACGGCCAGCGGCGTGGGCCGCTCCTCCTCCTCGGACTCCGCCTCGACCGCGTTGTCGATGGCCTCGACCTCGCTGTCGTCGGCCTCGGCGAGCCGCACCAGCTCCAGCCGCTCCATCGCCTGCCGGGTCAGCGACCAGCGGCGCGACAGATAGCGGCTGGTGATCAGCTTCTGCTCGGGGTGCACCGGCAGCCAGCCCGCACCGGCGCGCAGCAGCTTCTCGACCTCGTCGGGGGCGACCCAGTAGTGCTTGGCGTCGTCGAGGACCGGCAGCAGGACGTACAGGTGGCGCAGCGCCTCGGCGAGGGT
Source organism: Streptomyces sp. TRM68416 (assembly GCF_014596915.1). Lineage (GTDB taxonomy): Bacteria > Actinomycetota > Actinomycetes > Streptomycetales > Streptomycetaceae > Streptomyces. Next base: position 148,403 of record NZ_JACVWU010000003.1, on the reverse strand, counting down.
CAGCGCCTCGGACTCCAGGACGAGACCGACGTAGCGCGACTCGCCCCACTCGGGGAACTCGGCGTCCAGCGGCACCGGTTCGACGGTCACCGTCCAGCCGAGCGGCTCGAAGAGGCGGCGTACCAGGTCGGGACCGCCGCGGGCGGGCAGCGCGGGCACCTCGACGCGCAGCGGGCGCGGCTCGGCCGGGAGGTCCGGCTTCGCCGTGCAGGTGCCCTTCATCGCGCTGGAGAACACCGCGCTGAGCGCGACCGCGAGCAGCGAGGAGGCGGCGTACGGGCGGTCGTTGACGTACTGCGCGAGCGCCGCGTCGGGGGCGCCGCCGCGGCCCTTGCCCTTGCCGCGCCGGACCAGTGCCACCGCGTCGACCTCCAGCAGCAGCGCTGCCGTGCAGCGCTCGGCGTCCGCCTCGGGGTAGAGGACGTGGGCCTTGCCGTAGGAGGTGGAGAACGCCTGGGATTTCTCGGGATGCTTGTGGAGCAGGTAGCCGAGATCGGTCGCCGGGCGGTCCGGGGTTCCGGTGGTGGTGATGGTCAGGAACACGGTGGGTGTCCTCGAAGTAGTGGTCTGAACTGCGGATATGCACACCGTACAGACCGGTCATCGAGAGCATCCGGGAATTTTCGGCCCGGCCGGGGCGGGCCGCGCCGCACGGCACGGCCCGCCGCCGTCCTACGAGAGCTACGACAGCTGGGACTGCACCTGGGAGGAGATCAGTTCCAGGTGGTCCAGGTCGGACAGGTCGAGGAGCTGGAGGTAGATCCGGCGGGCGCCGATCGCGGCGTACCGGCCGATCTTGTCGACCACCTCGGCCGGGGAGCCGGCCAGGCCGTTGGCCTTGAGTTCGTCGACCTCGCGGCCGATCGCGGCGGCGCGGCGGGCGACCTCCTGATCGTTCTTGCCGACGCAGACGACGAGGGCGTTGGAGAGGGTGATGTCGTCCGCCGTGCGGCCGGCCGCCTCGGCGGCGGCACGCACCCGGCCGAACTGCCGCTCGCTGTCCTCGACCGAGGCGAACGGCATGTTGAACTCGTCGGCGTACTGTGCGGCGAGCCGGGGCGTACGGGTCGGGCCGTGGCCGCCGATGAGCACCGGGATCTTCGCCTGCGCGGGCTTGGGCAGCGCGGGCGACTCGGTGAGGTCGTAGTGGGCGCCGTGGAAGTCGAAGGTCTTGCCGACCTCCGTCGCCCACAGGCCGGTGACGATCGCGAGCTGTTCTTCCAGGCGGGCGAACTTCTCCTTCGGGAAGGGGATGCCGTAGGCCTTGTGCTCCTCCTCGAACCAGCCCGCGCCCAGGCCCAGTTCGACGCGGCCGCCGGACATCTGGTCGACCTGCGCGACCTGGATGGCGAGCACGCCGGGGAGCCGGAAGGTGCCGGCGGTCATCAGGGTGCCGAGGCGGATGCGCTTGGTCTCGCGGGCGAGTCCGGCGAGGGTGATCCAGGCGTCCGTGGGGCCGGGGAGACCGTCGGCGGAGCCCATGCTGAGGTAGTGGTCCGAGCGGAAGAAGGCGTCGAAGCCGAGATCTTCCGTGGCTTTCGCCACGGTGAGCAAGGTGTCGTAGGTGGCCCCCTGCTGGGGCTCGGTGAAGATGCGGAGATCCATGCCTCCATCCTGCACGGTCGGGTGGTGGTCAACCCCGGCGGTCCCTCCGGCCCCACTCCGCCCCGGTCGGGTGAAAATCCGTCCGCCGTGCGCCCGGGGCGGGTGCGCGCCAGTGACCCGGCCCGGTGATGATCGTTGGCTCGGGCGGAGCCGGACCGCCCGGCGCCCGCGCCGGCTGATCGTCGCCGGCGCGACACCCGCGTCGGCCCTGCTGGGGCCGGGGGCCGAGGAGGCCGTCATGTCCGAAGAATCCGTGCCGCAGCAGGGCGGGGCCGGTGACGCCGAGGGCGCCACCGGCCGCCCCAAGGGACTGCTGCAGCAGATGGAGGAGCTGATGGCGGCGCTGAACGCGGACCTGTCCGCGTTGGACGCGGACCTGCAGTCCGCGGGGAGCGGTGGCGCGGGCGCGGGCGAGCCGGCGCGCGCGACGGTGGTGGAGGGGGGCGACCGCAGCGCGTAAGGCGCCGCTTCGGCGGAAGGGCCGTGGCGCGCTGCGGCGGCAGGACCGCCAGGGGCCGCGGCACGCTCCGGCGGAAGGCCGGGAGGGGCGTCGGCTGCCTGTGCCGTGGGGGCGGGCCGGTCGTGCCGCCCCGGCACCTCCGGAAGCCATGCCCATCGAAGTGCGTCCGGCCACCGTCTTCGAGGACGTCCGCGCGGTGATCGGACCGAAGTCGCCCACCGCGAGCGTCTGCTGGTGCCTGAGCTACCGGATCCCCTCGAAGCTCAACAACGAGCTGCGCGGGCCTGCCCGCGGCGAGTACGTGGCCGGGCTGTGCCGTGCCGAGCCCCCGCCGGGGGTGCTCGCGTACGACGGTGACGAGCCGGTCGGCTGGGCCGCCGTGGCTCCGCGCGCGGAGACCTCCTTCGCCCGCAACCGCAAGATCCCGCACGTCGACGACCTGCCGGTGTGGTCCCTGTGGTGCGTCCGCGTCCGCCCCGGCCACTGCGGGCAGGGCATCTCCCACGCCCTCGTCGCGGGCGCCGTCGACTTCGCCCGCGCCCACGGGGCCCCGGCGGTCGAGGCCTACCCCCTCGACAACGGCGACGCCCGGGTCGACCTGACCATGGCCTATCCCGGCCTCCGCAAGAACTTCGAACGCGCCGGCTTCACCCACGCCGCGGACACGACCTCGGTGCTGTCCGGGCATCCCCGCGTGCTGATGCGCCTCGATCTGCGCTGAGCGCGGGCGAGACAGTCGTCACAAGCCCTGTCGAGTGTGCTGGCCCGCTTCGATGGTTAGCTTTCGAAGATCGTGATGTGTGAGCGACCAACGGGGGTGGCGTGGTGGACGGGACAGGACCGCACGGCGGGCGCGGTGAGCGCGGCGAGTGGGGCCAGTGGGGGTACCGGGGCGGCCAGAGCGACGGGGGCGACGGGGGCGACGGGGGCGACGGGGGCGACGACGGGCCGGTACGACCCGAGGACATCCAGGTCTACACCTCCCTGCTCCCGCGGCTCCCGGGACCGGCCGACGACGTGCCACCTGAGTCCCTGCGACGGCTGGTGGCGTACGGGCTGCTCTACCGCGACAACGATGGCAACGGCGGCGACCGCGCGGGCGGTGCCGATGGTTCCGGCAGTGCCGACGGCGCCACCTACCTGCCCGTGAACCCCGGCCTCGTCTGCGGCCGGCGGGCCCGCGCGATCCTCGGCGAGGCGCAGGAGGCGCTGGACCGGCTGGTGCGCAGCCAGGAGACGCTGGCCCCGGCGGTGGAGGCGTACCGGCACTACCGGGACCTGGGCGACTACGAGGTCCACTCGGGCCTCTCCCGGATCAACGCGGCGATCGAGCTGGCCACCCGCGAGTGCCACGAGGAGATCCTCACCTCGCAGCCGGGCGGCCCGCGCTCCGCGGAGGTGCTCGCCTCGTCCCTGCCGCCCACGCTCGCGATGCTCGCCCGCGGCGCCCGGATGAAGACGATCTACCAGCACAACGCGCGCACCAGCGCCGCCACCCGGGCGTATGTGCGGACCGTGGAGGAACACGGGGCCGAAGTACGCACCCTGGACGAGAACTTCGACCGGCTGATCATCTTCGACCGCAAGGTCGCCTTCATCCCGTCGGCCGCCGACCGCACGGTGGCCGTGGAGATCCGTATCCCGGCGGTGGTCTCCTTCCTCGTGGGCTCCTTCGAGCGGTCGTGGATGCGGGCCGTCCCGTTCACCCCGCCGGGCCGGGACAAGGTGACCGCCCGGATCACCGACGAACTGGAGCTGGCGGTCCTGCGGCACGTGGTGGCCGGGGACAAGGACGCCGTGACCGCGCAGCAGCTGGGGATCAGCGTGCGGCGCTGCCAGGAGTACATCGCCCGGCTGTCGGCCCGGTTCGGCAGCCGCAGCCGGGCCCAGCTGGGCTATCTGATCGCCAAGTCCGGGGTCCTGGAGGGGTCCGGGCAGGGCGAGGAGGCCTCCGGGGCCGTCCCGGAACCGGTTCAGGTACCGCGGCTGTCGGCGCTGTCCTCCGCCTCGGCCTCCGACTGACCGGGCCGGCCCCGGCCCGCCCCGCCGCCCGGCGCACTCGGGTCCGCCCCGCCCCGCGCGGTCTTCGCGCGGGCCCGGTCCCGCACCGCGTACGCCGCGTACACCGCGACCACCGCGGCGCCCAGGGCCAGGCATCCCGCCCACAGCGTGTCACCGCCGTACCCGTCGCGGACCGCCATGCCGAGCGGGGCGCCCACTACCAGGCCCAGGTTCCACACGAACTGGTAGGCGCCCTGGTAGGAGCCCGCGCGGCCCGGCGGCGCGTGCCGCACCAGGAACGCCGAGGCCTGCGGCACCAGCAGGATCTCGCCGAGGGTCCACACGGTGAGGGCCGTGCCGTACGACCACGCGCTCCCGGCGACCGCGTTGGCGCCGAAGCCGACGGCGACCAGCAGCCCGGCGAGCACGAACTGGGTGTCCATGCCGAGCCGTTCGGCCGCCCGGGAGACGAACGGCTGGAGCACGATGATCAGCAGGCCGTTGAGGGAGGCGACCAGACCGTAGACGTGCGGAGCCAGCCCGTGCGCGGCCATGTCCAGGGGCAGCGTCGACTGCTTCTGGAGGTAGATCAGCGCGAGGCAGAACGACAGCACCAGGAAGCGGGCGACCGGACCGGAGCGGAACGGCGCGAGCAGGCCGGGCCCCGGCGACCGGGCCGGCCGGGCCTCCTCGGCGGCGTCACCGGCGAGCCCCGGCAGCCGCAGCGCCACCGCGCCGTAGCACACGGCCGTCACCATGTTGAGGACGATCAGCCAGCGCGGATCCCACCCCAGCAGCACGCCGGAGACCGCGGGCGACACCGCGGCGCCGATGTTCGACGCCCAGTAGAGCAGCCCGAACGCCCGCACGTGGACGCCCTCGGGCAGCTCCCGGGAGACCACCACCGCCCCGGCCGGCTTGTGCAGCGTGGACGCGCAGCCGGACAGCAGCACGACCCCGGCCAGCACGCCCGCCCGCTGGGTGCACACCAGGCAGACGGACGCGGCCAGCGACACCGCCTGCGAGACCAGCACCGCCGCCCGCGGCCCGACCCGGTCGGCCAGCGCCCCGCCGGCCAGCGCCCCCACCACCGACCCGGCGCCCCACAGCCCGACCAGGACGCCGATGGCCCCCGTGGACAGACCGGTCTCGGCGGCCAGGAACAGGGACAGGAAGGCGGGGACGAGGATGCCCAGCCGGTTGAGCAGCGTGCCGGCGAACAGCAGCCAGAACACCGGCGGCAGCGGCCGCCGTTCGCCGGTCACCCGCCGCGCGGACGGGCCTCGCACGGCCGTCATGCCGATTCCAGCTCCTGCCACACGGCCTGGTCCTGGAGCGCGAAGACGTCCTTCACCGGGGCGATGCGCTCCTCCAGGCCGGTGGTGTCGCCCCGGTCCAGGATCGTCGTGTACGTCTCGCGCAGGGCGCTGATGGTGGCGCGCAGCCCCTGGTTGGCGTAGATGACCGTCGACACCCCGGCCTTGACGACGTCGTCGATGTGCCAGTCGGGGTAGGTCGTCGGGACGACCACCACGGGGGCGCGGTCGCCCCACTCGGCGAGGAACGCCAGCACCTGCTCGTTGGTCGGCTTCTTGGAGTGCACGAGCACGCCGTCGGCGCCCGCGTCGACGTAGGCGTGGCAGCGCTCCAGGGCGACGTCGACGCCGAGTCCGTCGATCAGCGCCTCGGTGCGGGCGATGACGAAGAAGTCCCCGGTGCGCTGGGCCTGTTTGGCGACGCGCAGCTTGGCGGCGAACGTGTCGGTGGGCAGCAGGGTGTGGTCGGTGGCGATGAAGCTGTTCATCTTGGGGAACTGCTTGTCCTCCATCGCCACGGCGGTGATGCCCGCCGCCTCGTACTCGTGGACCATGTGGGCCACGTTCAGGTTGTTGCCGTAGCCGGTGTCGACGTCGGCGACGACCGGGATGCCGAGCGCCTTCTGGATGTTGGCGGCGGCCTCCAGGTACTCGGTCATGGTCAGCACGCTGGCGTCGGGCAGGCAGCGGGCGGCCGACACCTCCAGGCTGGACGACCATACGGCGTCGAAGCCGGCGGCCTCGGCGAGCCGGCCGCCGAGCGCGTCGTGCGCGCCGACGACCCGTACCGCGCTCCCGGCGGCACGGCGGGCGGCGAGGACCGACCGGAAGGACGGGTGGGAGAAGGGCTTGAGCATGGCGGTGCTCCTCACAAACTGGCGGATGAACAGTGGGGTCGGTCAGCCGACGGTGGCCGTCGGTGGAGGCGACGGTGGCCGTCGGTGGAGACGACGGTGGCCGTCGTTGAAGGGGGCGGTGCGGGTCGGTCAGACGGGTGACGTGGTCACGGTGATGGCGTCCGCCGCGGCCCGGGCCCGCGCCAGCGCCTGCGCGCCGCTCGGGGCGACGGCGACGACATGGCCGTGGCGGGCGGTGTTGTTGGGCTGCGCGGCGACCCGGGTGCCGGGCTCGACGTACAGCCCGACGTCCACCACTCCGGGCAGCCGGGCCGCCGCGCCGGCGCCGGACACGGCGGTCACCGTGCCCGCGGCGGCCGGCAGGAACGCGATGGCGGCGGCCTGGCGGCGGCCGGGCGCGGGCAGGGGACGCGCGGGGTCCAGGTACAGGGCGACGAGCTCGGCGGCGATGTCCACGCCGGTGCTCAGCGCGACGAGCCGGGTGATCCGGTCGCCCGCCGGACGGCAGTTGATCTCGATCAGCCGGGGGCCGTCGGCGGCCAGCCGCAGCTCCACGTGGGCGGCGCCGAAGTCGAACCCGACGGCGCGCAGCGAGCGTACGGCCACGTCCGCGCACCGCTCGTCCAGGCCGGAGCCGAGCGCGGCGGGCACATGGTGGCCCGTCTCGCAGAAGTACGGCAGCTCCCCCAACTGCTTGGCGGTGACGGCGAGCACGGACACCTCGTCGCCGCGCACCAGCACCTCGACGCTGACCTCGGGCCCGTCGACGTACTCCTCCACGAGCGCCGCCGGGATCTTGCGCTGGCCGCGCTCGTTGTGGGTGTCCTTCAGCAGCAGCCTTACGTGGTCGGCGGCCTCGTCGGCGTCGCGGCACAGACGGACGCCGTTGCTGCCGCCGTCGTCGAGGGGCTTGACCACGCACGGCCAGGCCAGGCCGAGCCCGTGCACCTCCTCGGGTGCCGCCACGCGGGCGAAGCCCGGCACCGGCACCCCGGCGGCCGCGCACCGCCGCCGGGTGGCGGACTTGTCACGGGCCGCGCGCACCCCGTCCGGGTCCGGTCCGGGCAGGCCGAGCGCACGGGAGGCGACGGCGCCGCTGATCATGTGCCACTCGCCGACGGCGACGACCGCGTCCGCCGGGACGGCCAGGGCCCGCACGGCGGCGACGACGGCGTCCGGGTCGTTGGTCTCGCAGGTGACGGCCTCGTCGACGAGGGACAGGTCGAGGCGTTCGTGGCCGGGCGCCAGGTAGGTCGGCAGCTCCCGGGTCAGGAAGGTGACCCGGTGGCCGGCCCGGCGGGCGGCGGCGATCGCCTCGTAGCCGCTGCCGGTGAGGTTGCTCTCCAGGAAGACGACGTGCCGGCTCCCGCTCATCCCACGGCCTCCGGGGTCCGTACGACGAACAGGTCCTCGCTCAGCTCGCGCAGCCGGTCGAGGTCGGCGAGCAGCCGCTCGGGCGAGTCGGCGCGCAGCTCGATCCGCAGCGGCGATCCGGCGCCCTCGTGGCGGGGCCGGACCAGGTCGCCGGGGTGCTTGTAGACGTCGATCTGGGCGGTGGACGGCAGGGCGCGGACGCGGTCCAGGCCGGCGTACTCGACGAGCGTCCCGGCGTGCTCGGGGTACGGGGTGACGACCGCCGCGGCGCCGTCACGCACCGGCTCGACGTCGGGTGCCACGCCGCGCAGGACGTCCCGGTACCCGGCGATCAGGTTGATGCCGTAGGCCTCGCGCAGCAGCGGTGCCCGGTTGGCGCCGGGCCGGCCGGCCACCTCGATCAGCCGCGGGCCCGTGGGTCCGTGCACGAACTCGACGTGGGCGAGGCCGCGCCGGATGCCGAGGGCGCGGACGGCGTCGGCGGCCAGGTCCCGCATCCGGGTCCGTTCGGCCGGGCTGAGCCGGGTGGCGGTGACCCGGGCGAAGTGGTGGAAGTCGGTGCCGCCGAGGTCGGTGCCGGTGACGACGTCCACGACCGGGGTGGTCCACACCCGGTCCTCCAGGACCAGGCACTCCACCGAGTGGTTGGTGCCCGTCAGGAACTCCTCGACCAGGATCTCCGCCGGGGTGTCGGTGATGCGCTGACCGGCGCTGAACCCGGGGAGCGTGGCGGCGAGCCGGCGGTACGCGGCCGTCAGCTCGGCCCGGTCGTCGCAGCGGGAGACGAAGTAACTGCCCCACAGGTTGCCGGGCTTGAGGATCACCGGGTAGCCGGTCCCGGCGGCGAAGGCCAACAGCTGTTCCTCGTCGGTGACGACGGCCGATCGGGCGGAGGCGTGCTCGCCGATGTGCCGGGCGAACCGCCGCCGCATCTCGCTCTTGCTGCGCACGGCGGCCGCGGCCTCGCCGCTCATCGCGGGCAGCCCGAGCCGCGCGCAGACCTCCGCCCACAGCGGGACCAGGGTCTCGTCGACGTTCAGGACCGCCTCGATCCGCCACCGCCGGCCGATCTCCCGGACACGCTCGGCGACCGCGTCGGCGCCGTCGGCGAAGGGCATCCGCTCGATCAGCGTGAACTCCTCCGGCTCCAGCGTGTGGATGCTGTCCGAGTCCCGCAGCACACCGAGGGCCACCCCGCTGCCGAGCAGGCCGGCGTAGAACTCGGGGCGCTGGACGGCGCCGAAGTACAGCACCAGGGGCGGGAGCGTCACCACCGGGTCACTCGACACCGCTCATCACCTCCCGCAGCGACGCCAGCCCCTCGGCGATCCGGTCCTCGGCGATCGCGTACGACAGCCGCACGAACCCCTCGGCGCCGAAGGCGGTGCCCGGGGTCACGGCGATCCGGGCCTGCTCCATGAGGACGCCGGTGAGGGTGTCGGTGTCCGGGACGGGCACGCCGCCGATCTTGCGGCCGAGCACGTCGCGGACGTCGAGGAAGTAGTAGAAGGCGCCCTCGGGGGTGGCGGCGGGCCGGATGTGTCCGATGTCCGCCAGGGCCTCGGCGACGGAGGCGTGGCGGCGGGCGAGGATCTCGCGGGCCCGCGCGGTGAAGCCGTCGAGTTGGCCGCGGGCGGCGGGCAGCAGGGCGTGCTGCACGACGCTGGTGACGTTCGAGGCGGTGTGGCTCTGGAGGTTCTTCAGCACGTCGATCAGCGGACGCGGGCCGTGCACGTGGCCGGCCCGCCACCCGGTGACGGCGAAGCTCTTGGAGAACGAGCCGATGCCGACGGTCAGTTCGCGGGCCTCGGGGACCAGGGCCGCGGGGTGGGCGTGGGTGACGCCGGGCAGCACCAGCTCGCCGTAGCACTCGTCGAAGACGATCCACACCCGGTGCTCGACGGCCCAGGCGGCGATGCGGGCCAGCTGTCCGGGCGGGCAGACGGCGCCGGTCGGGTTGTTCGGGGTGTTGAGGACGAGCATCCGGGTGCGCGGGGTGCGCAGCGCCTCCAGCCGGTCCACGTCCGGGACGAACCCGGTGTCCGAGGTGTCCACGGGGACGGGTTCACCGCCCGCGATGCGGATCTGCGCGGCGAACGTCCCCCATCCCGGGTTGGGCACCAGCGCCTGGTCGCCCGGGTCGAGCAGGGCGAGCGCGGCGAGGTGCAGTCCGTGCTTGGCGCCGGTGGTGACGATCACCTCGCCCGCCTCGTACGGCACTTGGGACAGGCGGGAGATCCGCTCGGCGAGGGCCGCGCGCAGGGCGGGCAGGCCGGCGGTGTCGGTGTAGCGGTGGGTGCCGGCGTCGGCGGCGGCGTGCAGGGCCTGGAGCACCTCGGGGGGCGGGGCGAGATCCAGCTCTCCCGCGGCGAAGTTGACGATCTCGACGCCCTGCGCGCGCAGGGCTTCGGCCTTGTTGCGGGTACCGGATGTCTTGGACCCGGAGACGGAGTGCGCACGTGCGGCGAGGCGCATGCGGGGCTCCTTTCAGTGGGGGGCGGGGTTCTTGGGTGGGGGGAGGGTGGAGGCTGTGGGGGCGTAGGGACCGCGGCGGCTCGGTCGAAGCAGGTCGGGCGAGGTCAACTACGGTTCGGCAGCGCCCTGAAGGGGCGCGGGGAACTGCGCGACCAGCCACGACGGCGTCGCAGGCGAACCACACCGCAGCGGGGCACTTCCATCGGGGCGCTTCCAGCGGAGCGCTCAGCTCGCGACCACCCCGGCCAGCACCGATACCGAACTGACCACGAGCAGGCCCAGTACGGCGCGGCGGAAGCGATCGGCGTCGAAGCGGGCGAAGATGCGCTCGCCCGCGAAGATGCCGATGAACAGGGCGGGCACGCCGGCCAGCAGCGCCCAGCCGACCTCGGCGGTGAGCTGCCCGCTGATCCCGAAGCCTGCCAGTGACGCCAGGCTCGTACCGGAGAAGACGACGCCGAGGGTGGCCCGCTGGACCCGCGGGGGCAGCCGCAGGCCCTGCATCGCGGCCACCATCGGCGGGCCGTCGATGCCGGTGGAGGCGAAGGAGGCGCCGGAGAACGCACTGATCCAGGCGACCGCGCCCAGCCCGCCGCGCACGGTGAACCGACGCCACACCATCACCGTGCACAGCAGCACGACCACGGCGATGACCAGCGACAGCGCCCGCGGGGGCAGCGCGTGCAGCAGCCACACCCCGAACGGCACCCCGGCCAGCCCGGCGGCGAGCGCGACGGCGGTGATCCGCCGGTCCACGTGCCGCCAGTCCTTCACGGCGATCCACAGGCTCAGCGGCGCCGCCATGATCGCCGCGACGACGACCGCGGTCACCGGGTCGAGCAGCAGCGTCAGCGGCGGCACCGCGACCAGCGAGAAGCCGAAGCCGGCGGTGGTGCGGATGACGGAGGCGAGGGTGAGGACGAGGAAGACTCCGAGCACGGCGGTCATATGTCCACCCGCACCACGTCGTTGGTCAGCTCGCCAACGCCCTCGACGGCGACCGTCACCGAGTCGCCGGGGTGCATCCGGGAGACGCCCGCCGGGGTGCCGGTGAGGATCACGTCCCCGGGCAGCAGGGTCATCGCCGCGCTGATGTGGGCGATCAGCTCGTTCACCGGCCGTACCATCCGCGCGGTCGAACCGTCCTGCCGCAGCTCGCCGTTGACGGTGGCGGTGACCCGCAGCGCGGCCGGGTCCAGTTCCGTCTCCACCCACGGGCCGAGCGGGCAGAAGGTGTCCGAGCCCTTGGCCCGCCACCACTGCCCGTCCGGCTTCTGCAGGTCCCGCGCGGTGACGTCGTTGGCGCAGGTGTAGCCGAGCAGGGCAGCGGGCACGTCCTCGGGCCGCAGGTCGCGGCAGCGGATGCCGACGACGGCCGCCAGCTCCGCCTCGTGGTGCAGCTCGTCGCTGTACGCGGGGAACACGATCGGCGCGCCCGGCCCGATCACGCTGGTGGACGGCTTGAGGAAGATCAGCGGCCGTTCCGGCACCTGGTTGCCCAGCTCGGCGGCGTGCGCGGCGAAGTTGCGGCCGACGGCGACCACCTTCGAGGGCTCGACGGGCGCGAGCAGGCGCACCTCGTCCAGCGGGCGGGCGGAGCGGCCGGACGCCGGGCGGCGCTCCCCGTAGGGATCGCCCTCCAGCGGGACCACCAGCCCGTCGGCGCCGAGGACGCCGTACGAGACCTCCCCGCCGTCCGCCTCCTGGTATCTGACGATGCGCATGTGTCACCCGTTCTCTTGCTGTGCCGGCGTATCGCGTCCGGCGCTCTCTGGCTGTGCCGGCGTGTCGCGTCCGGTGGTCAGTGCCCGGCGCAGCAGCGTGGCCAGATGCGTGGCCCGCCGCTCGGTGCCCTGGGAGATCTGCGTACGGCAGGAGAAGCCGTCGGCGACGATCGCTGTGCCGGAGTCCGCGGCCCGCACCTTCGGGTACAGCTCGCGCTCCGCCGAGGACTGGGAGACCTCCCAGTGCCCGGGCTCGTAACCGAAGTTGCCGGCCAGGCCGCAGCAGCCCGCGGTGACGACGTCGGTGTCGACACCGAGCCGCTTCAGTACCTGAAGCTCCGCGCCGTGCCCGGGACCGGCCTCGGTGTGGCAGTGCGGCTGGAGCACGGCCGGGGAGTCGAGCGTGCCGAAGGGCCAGTCGCCCTCGTGGCGGGCGACGAGTTCGGCGAGCGTGGTGGTCTGCCGGGCCAGCCGGCGCGCGGCCGGCGAGTCGGGCAGCAGCTCCACGGACTCCTCGCGCAGCGCCTGGGTGCACGACGGTTCGACGCCGACGACGGTCCGCCCGGCCGCCAGGTGCTGTTCCAGGGACTTCAAGGAGCGTCCCAGCACGGCCCGCGCGACGCCCAGTTGACCGGTGGAGTACCAGGTCAGGCCGCAGCAGACCGGGCCGTCCGGCAGGACGACGTCGTAGCCGAGCGCTTCCAGCACCTCGACGGTGTCGCGCGCGCCGGACGGGTCGAGGAAGTTGGAGAAGGTGTCCGGCCACAGCACGACCGTCTCGCGCCGCTCGCCGGATGCCGTGTCCGATGCGCCGGATGCCGTGTCCGATGCGCCGGATGTCTTGCCCGGTACACCGGAAGCCGTGCCCAGTGCGCCGGAAGCCGTGCCCGGTACACCGGATGTCGCGCCCGGTACGCCGGATGTCTTGCCCGGTACGCCGGAAGCCGTGCCCGGTGTGCCCGCGCGTGCGGTCCTGGTGCGGAACCACTGCCGGAACGTGCGGGGCGCGACGCCCAGCAGGTCGCGCCGGGGCTCCAGACCGGCGAGCCGGGACAGCCGCCGGGCGACCCCCGGCCGGGTCGCGAGCGCGTTGACCGCGCCCGGCGCCAGCGAGGCGAGCCGGCCGAGCAGCGGCAGCCAGCCGAGGACGTAGTGCGCCCGCGGCCGCAGCCGCCCCTGGTAGTGCCGGTGCAGGAACTCGGCCTTGTAGGCGGCCATGTCGACGTTGACCGGGCACTCGCTCTTGCAGGCCTTGCACGACAGGCACAGGTCGAGCGCCTCGCGGACCTCGTCCGAACGCCAGGCGTCCGGCAGGGTCTCGCCGCGCAGCATCTCGCCCAGCACCCGGGCCCGGCCGCGCGTGGAGTGCACCTCGTCACCGGTCGCCTGGAAGGAGGGGCACATCGCGCCGGTGGCGTTGCGGCAACTGCCGACGCCGATGCAGCGGCGCACGGCGCCCGCCATGGAGCCCCGGTCGGCGGAGAGGGTGACCATCGGCAGGGCGTGCCGGTCGTGCCCGGGACCGGGCCGCACCGCGGCGTCCAGCGGGGCGGGGTCGACGAGGATGCCCGGGTTGAGCAGCCCCTCGGGGTCCCAGAGCCGCTTGAAATCACGGAACGCGCCGAGGAGTTCGGGCGAGTAGGTGCGGCTGAGCAGTGCGGAGCGGGCGCGGCCGTCGCCGTGCTCGCCGGAGGCGCAGCCGCCGTGCGAGACGGCGATGTCGGCGGCGGTCTCGATGAAGGCGCGGTAGTCGGCGATGCCGGCGTCGGTGGTGAGGTCCCAGTCGACGCGCAGGTGCAGACAGCCCTCGCCGAAGTGCCCGGTGATGGTGCCCTGCCGCCGCCGCTCCGCCATCAGGGCGTGCAGGTCCTTCAGGTAGCCGGCGAGGTTCTCGGCGGGCACGGCGGAGTCCTCCCAGCCGGGCCAGGCCTCGCGCCCGTCGGCCATGCGGGTGGCGATGCCGGCGCCGTTGCGGCGGATGCTCCACAGGGCGTCGGTGCGGGCGGCGTCGGTGAACACCTCCCAGCGGGCCCCGCTCTCCCGGCCGACGCGGCGGGCGCGGGCCTCGGCGTCGGCCGGGTCGGTGCCCTCGATCTCGCAGTACAGCCAGGCGCCGCCCGGCGGCAGCAGGTCGACGCCCTGGGCGCGGCCGGGCCGTGAGCGCAGCGCGTCGACGAGGGCGGCGTCCATGCCCTCGACGGTCAGCGCGCCCGCCGCGGCCAGCGCCGGGGCGGCCGAGGCGGCGTCGTAGACGTCCGGGAAGCCGAGGACCAGCAGCACGCGGGCGGCGGGCACCGGGACCAGGCCGATGGTGGCGCCGACGACGATGCCGCAGGTGCCCTCGGAGCCGACCAGGGAGCGGGCGGCGTGGAAGCCCCGCTCGGGCAGCAGCCGGTGCAGCCCGTAGCCGGAGACCTGGCGGCTGAACCGCCCCAGCTCGGTGCGGATCGCGGCGAGGTGCCCGTCCCGCAGGTCGCGCAGCCGGGCGTCCAGGTCCTGGTCGCCGGTGGTGTCCGCGCCCACGCCGAGCAGTTGTCCGCCGGCGCGCAGCACGTCGAGGCGTTCGGTGATGTCGGCGGTGGTGCCCCACGCCACGGAGTGCGGTCCGCAGGCGTGGTTGCCGATCATCCCGCCGATGGTGCAGCGGGAGTACGTCGAGGGGTCCGGGCCGACGGTCAGCCCGTGCTCGGCGGCGCGGGCCCGGACGGCGCCGAGCACCGCGCCGGGCTGCACGGTCGCCGTCCGGGCGTCCGGGTCGACGTCGACGATCCGGTTCATGTGCCGGGAGAAGTCCAGCACCAGGCCGGGGCCGATGGCGTTGCCCGCGATGGAGGTGCCGCCGCCGCGGGCGGTCACGCCGACCCCGTGGGCCGCGGCGACCGCCACCGCGGCGGCGGCCTCCTCGGCGTCGCGGGGTTCGACGACGGCGCGCGGCACGACCCGGTAGATCGAGGCGTCCGAGGTGTACGCGGACCTGGTGAGGGCGTCGACGCGGGCCCCGGGCAGCCGTTCGGCCAGCTCCCGCAGGAAGCCGTCGGCGGTGTCGGCCCCCGGACGGGCGCCCGCTTCCGGGGCCGCGTCAGCCGTCATTGCGCGGGAAGAAGTCGACGAGCAGCATGTCGCGGACGCCGGTGCGGTGGCCCTCGGCCGGCTCGATGGCGTCGACGCCGTGGAAGACCCGCCGGTCGTCGATGACGATCGTCTCGAACGGCTCGGTGAGGGTGGTGCGCAGCAGCGGCCGGTGCTCCCGGTCGTAGATCTGGGAGGTGCCGCCCTGGACGCCGGTTCGGCCCATGAAGACCTGGGCGACGAAGTGGTGGCCGTCCTCGTGGACGCCCTCGGGGGCGGGCAGGCCCTCGGCGTCGCGGGTGGCGGTGATCCGGATCTGGTGGATGCCGACGCCGCCGCGCTCGCGGTCGAACACGCCGGGCAGCCGGTCGGCGAGGGCGGCGACGAGGGTGCGCAGCACAGCGGACGTCGCGAACTCCTCGGCGAGCGGCGGGAAGTGCCGGTCGACGCCGCCGTGCAGGGCGTTGACCTCGACGGACTGGTGGAAGGCGCCGGGGCCGTCGGGCTCCATGCGGTCCACGCCGCGGAAGGAGCCGTAGCGGCGGCGCCGGTAGTCGGCGCCGTCCTTCAGGTACGCGTCGACGGGCAGGTCCTCCCAGGTTTCCCGGAATGCCTTCACTTCCTCCTCGGTGTGGCCCGCCAGTGCGCCGAGCATGTCGGCGGCGGGTATGTGGAGATAGGGCGCGGCGGTGGTGGTCATGCTGTTTCCCCCTCGATCGATGGACGCTGCGGCGGGCGCCGGACCCTGGTCGGCGGGTCCGGATGGACGGGCGCGTGGCGTCCGGGTCAGACCGCCGACTCGGCGGGCCGGGCGCTGTCCCAGCCGATGTCGTCGGCGAGCGCTGGGGTGGTGGCGAGGAGGAGGGCCGCGAGGGTGGCGGCCGGTATCAGCAGACGGCGAAGCACAGTGGTACTGCCTCTCTGGGTGCGATGCGGGTGTACGGCGATGCCGGGCCACGTTCCGTACGACGCTGTTCACAGCGGGTTCGTGTGGCCTTCGACAGCCTGTCCCAGCCGCCGGGCCCGCCTCAAGATCAACAAGGGAGCCGGAACCCGCACTGCGGGAACATGACGGGCGCACACCCTGCGCACGGAGGCATTCGCGAGGGCGTACGCCGAGCCGTGTTGACACCCCGAGCAGCCCCGGGCGAAATCCGCGCTAGGCCTCTCGGGGCACAAACCAGAGGGCCTCCGACCACAGGGCCGCCCCGTCGCGGCACGTCCGGCGGAGCGCTCAGCCTGCCTCCCGCTGCTCCTGCAGCACCTGCTCCCGGTCCCGGTCCGCCAGTCTGCGCAGCATCTCCAGGACGCGGTCGCGGGATTCGTCGGCCGCGTCGATCGCCTCCATGCACTGCCAGTAGGTGCTCTCGTCGTCCGCGGAGCTGGCCAGGCCGACGAGGGCGATGCCGACCTCGCCGAGGAGGCCGCCGAGGTACATCAGGGCCTGGCGGGCGTCGCCCAGTTCGGTGAGCTGGGCCGCGCGCAGGTCCCCGGCGTCGAGCTCGGGGGTGACCAGCACCCCGCAGCCGCGGCCCGCCAACTCGGTCAGTCCCAGGGCCTCGCCGCGCAGTTCGGGCGGGCCGAAGACGGCGAGCCGGCTGCCGATCGCCTGGGCCAGGGCCTGCGCCTGCCAGACCTCCGTCATGACCTCCGGCGGTTCGCCGCTCCCCGCCAGGGCGCGTCTGCTCGTCACGATGAGCCGCACCGCGTCCATGCGCTGCCCCCGGTCTGTCCGACACGCCCCTCGGCGCGTCCGCCCGAACTCCGTTGTCCACTACCCAGAGTGAGGGTGTGTGGGATGAAAAGCCAGAGGAAGGCGGAAATCTGCGGACAACAAATCGGTTTCAGGCCGTTGATTGAATGCGGAGAGTAATAGCGGATCGATTCGCTCCTGTTGACGCCTCCGGGGTCACGGCGCCGGGAACCTCCGCTCGTTCCGGTCGATCTTCGCGTCCAGCGCCGCCAGGGGGTCGATGCCGAGCACCTCGCACAGCTGGAGCAGGTAGGCGAGCACGTCGGCGACCTCGTCCGTGACGCGGTGCGCGGTGTCCGCGTCGGCCATCACACGCGTCGACTCCTCGGGCGTCAACCACTGGAAGATCTCGACGAGTTCGGAGGCCTCCACACTGAGCGCGGCGACGAGGTTCTTGGGGGTGTGGTACGGCTGCCAGTTGCGGGCGGCGGCGAACTCGGCCAGCCTGCGCTGGAGTTTCGCCACGTCGAGAGGTTCGGTCACGGGTCCAGGTGTACCACCGTGGCGCCGGGCACCGGGACCGCCCAGGATCCGTCGCTCACGGCCGCGACGAGGCGGATGTGGCCGCGCTCGCACATCCGGGCGGCGAGCCGCAGCAGTTCGACGCGCTGGCGGGGGTCCAGCGAGCGGTCGAGGCCGTCGGCCAGGACGGTGAGCGTCTGCATGGCGGGCGGCACCTCGCCGGCCGCGTCGACCTCCAGTACCCCCGGTCCGGTGAGCAGCACCAGGGTGAGCGCGGCATACCGCAGCTCGCCGTCGCCGAGGCGGCCGAACTCGGTGCGGTGTCCGCCGCCGCGGTCGAGCACCGCCCGGACCGTGCCGTCCGCGAGGGGCTCGGCGAGTACGTCCGCGACGGGGCCGGCGCATCCGGCGCGCACCGCGGCGACCAGCTGCTGGTGGCGTCGCACGCATTCGGACCGGGTGCGCCACAGTACGTCGGCGAGGTTGTCGCAGCCGCCGAGCAGCCGTCCCGAGCCGGTCGGCACGGGGACGCGCATCCAGTCGGGCCGTGGATCGCAGGCGAAGACGGAGCGCAGGGCCACCACCATCTGCTCGGCGGCGGCCAGCACCCTGCGCTGTCCGTCGGTCTTGCCGGCCACCCGCAGGGGCAGCAGCGCGGTGCCGAGCCGGTCGTCCGGCAGCGGGGCGCGGGTGACCGGGGCGGATCCGGCGGTGTGCCAGGCGGCCTGCACGGCACGTCGGCCGGGATCGCGCAGGGCGGTCTCCAGCAGGGTCAGCCCGTCCGCGGTCAACCTCTCCCCCGCGATGCGCAGTTCCGGCTCGACCTGTACGGCGACGTCGAGCCGGACCGGCCCCTCGGGCCCGTCGGCCGTGCAGCCGATCCGGAAGCCGCGGCGGCGCTGCGCGTCGGGGCGGGCCCGCTCCGGGACGCAGGAGACCGGGTCCGGGAACACGTCACCGAGCCGTGCGCCGCCACCGAGGCGGGCGAGTGCCTCGTACGCCCGCAGCGCGCTGGTCTTGCCGCAGCCGCTGGGGCCCGCGAACACCGTGAGCGGTCCGAGCGGGAACCCGGCGCCGCGGTGCCCCGCGAAGGCGGACAGCCGCAGCTCGGTGAGACAGGGCCGGTGCGATGCCAAGGGCTCGGGTGACGTCGGCAGGGTCGCCGCGGTGGGGGGTACGGAGGGCGCGGTCATATGCGGACCGTAGGACTCCGCCCGTATGGCGAACCGTTCCGCCGCCGTGACCTTCCTACGATCGAGGGACCACGGAAGGGTGGGGCTCAGGACTCCGGGACGCCCGCCGTCTCCATGATTCCGCTGACCTCGGTGCCGGGCGGGGTCAGCAGGAAGACGTTGCGGTCGACGCGGTGCATCCCGCTGGACAGGCCGAAGACGACGCCGGTGCTGAAGTCGAGGACGCGCTTGGCCACCTCCGTCTCCGCGCCGGTCAGGTCGAGCAGGACGGGGATGCCCGCCATCAGCGTCTCGGCGACCTCGCGGGCGTCGCCGAACACGTTGACCCGGAGGACGACGAAGCGGCGGCGCGGCTCCGTGGCCGCCTCGGGGAGTGAGCGGTGGTCCACCGCCGACGGCCAGGCGTCCCGGCCGCGCAGGGGTACCACCTGGGCGAGCCCTTCCCACTGCTCATCGGTGACGTCGTAACGGTTCACCGGCTCCCCCCGAACTGACTCGCCTTCAATGCGTGCACCAGCCAATTCTTACGCCAAGTCACCCGTCCGGCCCAACTGCGACACGGTGCCCGGCGCCAACGGGGTGCCGGCGGTTGCACTTGCCGGGTGGGTCGCGCAGCCCGGCGCTACCGGGGTGCCGCCTGCGCCCACCCGTGCCGCCCCAGGCGGCACGCATGCCCGCAGGACGGACGGCGTGAGCCGACACCGCCTGCCAGGGTGGGCGCCGCCCCAGGCGGCACGCATGCCCGCAGGACGGACGGCGTGAGCCGGCACCGCCTGCCAGGGTGGGCGCCGCCCCGGGCCGCACGCATGCCCGCAGGCTCAGCGGTGTGGGGTGGGCGCAGGGTGAGTGCCCGAAGGGGCGCGGGGAACTGCGCGACCGGCCCCCGCCGGGCCGCAGGTCGTCGGCTGCCCCGCCCGGCGGAGCGTCACGCGTGGCAGGTGGGGAGTCTGCCGTTGTTGTAGGTGATCATTTCGGCGAAGGCCTCGGGGATGTCGACGGTCCGGCCGGAGGCGATGGCTTCGCGTTCGTCGAGTTCGGCGTAGGCGCGGTGGAGGTTGCCGACGACGCGTTCGAACTCGGTGAGGTGCCCGAAGGTGCCCCTGCCCGCTTCCTTGGCGGCGGCGAGCGGGGTGAGGCCCTGGGCGCGTCCCTCCGTCGCGACGCGCTGGATCCAGCGCAGGTACTCCTCCGTCTCGTCCAGGACCTCCGGGCCCCGGACGGGACCGTGCCCGCAGACCACCGTGCGGGGGCGCAGTGCGCGCAGGCGGGCCAGAACCTCGAGGGATCCGGAGACCGAGCCCATCAGGACGAAGGGCGAGCTGCCCGCCATCGCGATGTCCCCGGCGAACAGCACGCGTTCGGCGGGCAGCCAGGCCACCACGTCGTCGTTGGTGTGGGCGGGCCCGAAGTGGAGCAGCCGCACCTCGCGGTCGCCCTGGTGCAGCCGCAGCTCCTGGTCGAAGGTGATGTCGGGGAGCCGGACCGAGAGTTCGCCCCAGGAGACGTCCGGCCAGACGCCGGTGAGGGCCAGGCCGTTGCGCTCCATCTCGGCCCGGGTGCCCCGGTGGGCGACGACGGTGGCGCCCCCGAACGTGCCGTTGCCGTGGGTGTGGTCACCGTGGTGGTGCGTGTTGACGAGCAGCCGCACCGGGCCCCGCCCCAGCCCCTGGACGGCCTCCCGCAGGGCCGCGGCACGGGCGGCCGTGGCCGCCGTGTCGACCAGGAGCAGGCCGTCGGGCCCGGCCACCACGCCCGCGTTGCTCAGACACCACCCTCCGTCGGGCTGGAGGTGGGCGTACACCCCGTCGGCGACCTCGACCAGCTCGGTGCGCAGCGCGGTGGGCGCGGTCACGAGGCCACCGCCCAGTACGGGTGTCCGGGCGCCGCCCAGCTCGTACCGCCGCCCCCCTGCTGGGTCCAGGCCACCGCCGGCGGCGCCACCGGCAGGGGCTCCACCGTGGCCGTCGTACGGCTTCCCGCGAGTGCCAGCAGGACCGTGAGCAGCGCTGAGAGCTCCTCCGCCGTGGGCTCGCCACGCACTACCTTCACGACCCGCTCCGTCTCCTCCGCCGCGCTCACTGGGGCTGGTTCCCGTGCTTGCGGGACGGCCGCCCGGCGTGCTTGCGGCGCAGGGTGCGCAGGGCGTCGATCAGCCGGGCGCGGGTCTCCGCCGGGTCGATCACGTCGTCCACGAGGCCGCGTTCGGCCGCGTAGTAGGGGTGCATCAGCTCGGAGCGGTACTCCTTCACCAACTGCTCGCGCGTGGCCTGCGGGTTGTCGGACGCGGCGATCTCGCGCCGGAAGACCACGTTGGCCGCGCCCTCCGCGCCCATCACGGCGATCTCGTTGACCGGCCAGGCGAACGACACGTCACAGCCGATGGAACGGGAGTCCATGACGATGTACGCGCCGCCGTAGGCCTTGCGCAGGATGACCTGCACCCGGGGCACGGTCGCGTCGCAGTAGGCGTACAGCAGCTTCGCGCCGTGCCGGATGATGCCGCCGTGCTCCTGGTCGACGCCGGGCAGGAACCCGGGGACGTCGACGAGGGTGACCAGCGGGATGTTGAAGGAGTCGCAGAACCGCACGAACCGCGCCGCCTTCTCGGAGGCCGCGATGTCCAGCGAACCGGCCTGCACCATGGGCTGGTTGGCGACGATGCCGACGACGTCGCCGCCCATCCGGACCAGGGCGCAGACCACGTTGCGCGCCCAGTTCTCGTGGACCTCGAAGAGGAAGCCGTCGTCGACGATCTCCTCGATGACGTCCCGGACGTCGTAGGAGGCGCGCGGGTCGGCCGGAACCATGTCCAGCAGGGCCTCGGTGCGGCGGTCGACGGGGTCGGACTCCTCGACGGAGGGCGGGAGTTCGCGGTTGTTGGCGGGCAGCATGGAGAGCAGGAAGCGGACGTTCTCCAGGCACTCCTCCTCGTCGTCGAAGGCCGCGTGGGCCACGCCCGAGGCGGTGGAGTGCGGGTCGGCGCCGCCGAGCCCGTCCATGGTGATCTCCTCGCCGGTGACCGCCTGCACGACGTCCGGTCCGGTGATGAACATCTGCGAGGTGCCGCGGACCATGAAGACGAAGTCGGTCAGCGCGGGCGAGTAGGCGGCGCCGCCGGCGCAGGGGCCCAGGACGACGCTGATCTGCGGCAGGACGCCGGAGTTGGCGACGTTGCGGGCGAAGATGCCGCCGTAGCCGGCGAGCGCGGTGACGCCCTCCTGGATACGGGCGCCGGCGCCGTCGCACAGGCCGACGACCGGGGCCCCGGCCGCCGTCGCGAGGTCCATCAGCTTGTGGATCTTCTGGGCGTGCGCCTCGCCGAGCGCCCCGCCGAAGATGCGGAAGTCGTGGGCGTAGACGAAGACGGTACGGCCGTACACCTTGCCCCAGCCGGTGATCACGCCGTCGGTGTGCGGACGGCGGGCCTCCAGGCCGAAGCCGGTCGCGCGGTGCCGGCGCAGGCCCTCGGTCTCGGTGAAGGTGCCCTTGTCGAAGAGCCGGTCGATCCGCTCGCGTGCGGTCAGCTTTCCCTTGGCGTGCTGCGCCTGGGTCGCCCGCTCCGAGGGACCGCGGCGCACCGAGTCACGCAGTTCGTGGAGTTCGGTCGTCCGTTCCCGGAGTGGCGGGGTAGTGCGGTCCATTGACGCTCCTCACAGGGTGTCAAGCGGCTTGTTCAGCCCGTTCTCGGAACGCGTGGCCGACAGAGTGCGACCGGGTGCTAAAGCGCCGGTGGAGCTGGGCTCAGGGGCGGTACGCGGGGCGGATCACGCGGGTCGAGCGTGCGCGGGGGTGCTCAGGGCGGGGTCGAGGGGCGCTGCAGCCGTCCGGGGCGGCGGCCTGCGGGTCCGGAGGGCTACCGGGTGCCGTTCTCCGCGTGCTCCTTGGCCCTGCGCAACGTCGCCCTGGCGGTGCGGCCCAGGGTCTCGCGTACCGTCTCGCGGGCCTTGTGGTCGGCCAGGAGGACGTGGTGGCGGGAGGTGGCGAGGGTGCTGCCGTCGTCGAGTTCCCGCAGGTGCCAGGCGCCCGTGTGGGCGATCAGGACCGTGGGGGTGCGGGTGTGCTTGTAGACGATGCTGCCGGTCTCGGGGCGGCAGACGCGGACGGACTCGCTGTGGTGGACGGTGCCGTCGGGGCCCCGGGTGTCCATCCGCAACCGCTGGATGCCGGGGGTGTCCTCGGTGAGGTCCAGCGCGGCCACGTGCGGGAGGCGCTCCGGCCAGCGGTCGGCCTCGCGGAGGAAGTCGTAGACGGCGGCCGGGGGCGCGACGATGCGCAGGCTGTCCTCGAAGGTGTACGGGGTCCTCGGCCGTTCGGCCGCGATGCGGACGCCGGCCAGCTCGGCGGGGCTGTTCTGGTGCAGGGCGTGCAGCACGAAGTGCTCGTCGGAGGCGGTCTCGAACTCGTGGTGGAGTTCCAGCAGGGTCTGTCCGTCGCCGATGTCCTTGACCAGCCAGCGCCCGCTCATCGAGGTCAGCGGCGGGGCCGGGTGCTCCTGCCGGAAGGTGACGGTGCGGGCGTGCGGGTCGAGGACGCGCTCGGAGGTCCAACTGCGGATCTCCCGGCCGGTGAACGCCCAGATCCGGATGCGTTCGCGGCCCTCGCTGCGGGTGCCGCCCGCCACGTACTCGGTGTGGATGTTCGGCTCGAACATCAGCGGCCAGACGGTGACGTCCGCGACGAGGGCGTGGACGGTGTCGGCGGGCGCTGAGATCCGGGTGGTGTGCACGGTGAATGGCATGCCGGTCCTGTCTCCTGTGCGTGACGTGGTCGGTGACCGCCCAGTCCGCCGCGGACGCCGACGGCCTGCGCGGGGGTGGTACGACGGCCTGGCGGAGTCTCGGCGCCGGGGTGCTCGACGGCGTCCCCGGCGGCGAGGCCGCCGTTCCCGGGACCCCCGGAGACGGGGCAGTGGTGCTCCGGTCGCCGCCCGCCCCGAAGGGCCGCTGCCTCACGGCCACGGCACCGGACCGGCGTCGGGCGCCCCTGACGGGACATCACCTCACCGTCGCCGGGGCCGAGTGGGAACCGTCGCGGCCGCGCGCCGACGCCGGCTCGGCGGGCAGGGCGAGCGGGCGCGGGGCGCGGCTCGGCCGCCGACTGTTCCCAGTGGCCGTCATCTCGCCGCCGCCGCTGCCGAGTTGAGCCTGCCGTACCCGCGGTGCGGCGCCGGCACGGCACGCGTGACAGCCGGGCGCCGAGCGTCCCGGGCAGGGGTCATCGCACCACCACCGCGGCCGAGTTGAAGCCGCCGTGCCCGCGGGCCAGTACCAGTACGGCGCGCAGGGCGACCGGGCGTGGGGTCGTGACGAGGTCCAGGTGCCAGCCGTCCCTGGGGTGGTCCACGTGGGCCGTGGGGGGCAGGACGTTGTCGCGCAGGGACAGGAGGGCGGCGGCCACGTCGAGGGCGGATCCGCCGGCGCCGATCCGGCCGGTCATCGTCTTGGGTACGGCGACGGGGACGCCGTAGGGGCCGAAGAGTTCGGTGATCACGTGCGCCTCGGCCTCGTCCAGGGCGGGTACGCCGTAGGCGTCGGCGAAGACCGCGTCGATGTCGCCGGGGCCGAGTTGGGCGTCGGCGAGGGCGAGGCGCGCGGCCTGGCCGAGGTTGCCCGGGCCGGTGGGCGGGTCGAAGGCGGCCGCGTAGCCGGCGATCTCGCCGAGGACGGCGGCGCCGCGTGCCTCGGCGGCGGCGCGTTCCTCCAGTACGAGGTAGGCCGCGCCCTCGCCGGGTACGTAGCCGGAGGCCTCGGCATGGAAGGGCAGGTAGGCGCGGGCCGGGTGGCTGTGCGGGCTGACCCGGCCGGTGGCGAGGTGGCCGGACCAGCCCAGCGGGCACAGTCCGGCGTCGGCGCCGCCGGCGAGCAACGCCGTGCCCCCGGAACCGAGTTGGCGGCGGGCCTGACCCACGGAGTCGATTCCGCCGCACTGTTCGGTGACCAGGGTGCCCCCGGCCCCGCGCAGCCCGTGCCGGATCGAGACCTGGCCGGTGCAGGCGGCGTAGAACCAGGCGAAGGACTGGTAGGCGCTGACGCTGTCGCTGCCGTGGCGCCAGAGGTTGCTCATCTCGTGCTGGCCGAACTCGTAGCCGCCCGCCGAGCTGGACGTGAAGACGCCGACGCCGTAGCGCGGCAGGGCGGCCGGGTCGACGGCCGCGTCCTGGAGCGCCTCGGCCGCGGCGGCGAGCGCCAGCCGGGTGAAGCGGGCGGTCTGCGGCAGCAGTTGGCCGGGGACGTGCTTCTCGGCGACGAAGCCGTTGATCTCCCCGGCCACCGGAATGCGGTCCGCGGGTGCGTCGCGGGCCGGGCGCAGGGCGCTGACCCCGCGCAGGGTGGCCTGCCACCACTCGCGGGTGCCGACCCCGTTGGGGGCGACGACACCGAGTCCGGTGACGGCCGCGCGCACCCGGGCCGGCGGGGCGGCGGTGTCGCCGGGGTTCACTGCGGCTTCCTCAGAACGAGGGCGCTCTGCAGCCCGCCGAAGCCACTGCCCACGCTGAGCACTGTGTCGAGGCGCTGGGACCGAGCGGTCAAGGGCACGTAGTCGAGATCGCATTCCGGGTCCGGGGTGTGGAGGTTCGCGGTCGGCGGGACGGTGCCGTGTTCCAGGGCCAGGGCACAGGCGGCGGCCTCCAGGGAGCCGATGGCGCCCAGGGAGTGACCGATCATCGACTTGATGGAGCTGACCGGCACGTCGTAGGCGTGCGAGCCGAGGCTCAGCTTCAGTGCGCTGGTCTCGTGGACGTCGTTCTGCCGGGTTCCGGAGCCGTGCGCGTTGACGTAGTCGACGGCGTCGGCGGGCAGCCGGGCCTCGTCCAGGGCGGCCCTGACCGCCTCGGCGAGTTCGGTGCCGTCGGGGCGCAGGCCGGTCATGTGGTAGGCGGTGCCGCGGGTGGCGAAGCCGGCGATCTCGGCGTAGACGTGCGCGCCGCGGCGGCGGGCGTGCTCCTTCTCCTCGACGACCAGGACGGCGCCGCCCTCGCCGAGGACGAACCCGTCGCGGGTGAGGTCGAAGGGCCGTCCGGCCTCGGCCGGGTCGTCGCCCGCGTACGGCGTGGTGGCCTTGATGGCGTCGAAGGAGGCCGCGGTGATGGCGCAGACGGGGGCCTCGGCGGCGCCCGCGAGCATCACGTCGGCGGCACCCTCGGCGATGATCCCGGCCGCGTGTCCGATGGCGTCCAGGCCCGAGGTGCAGCCGGTGGAGACGACGGCGACGGGTCCCTGGGCGGCGACGGTCCAGGCGACCTCCCGGGCCAGGGCGCTGGGCACTGTGTAGTCGTACAGGTGGGCGCCGGCGTAGGACGTGTCGGTCCGCCAGTCGCGGCCCTCGTCGCTGAGCAGCGGGTAGGCGGCGTCCAGGCTGGTGGCGGCCCCGACGGCGCTGCCGATGCTCACGCCGGTGCGCAGCGGGTCGAGGCCGTCCACTGCCAGTCCGCTGTCGGCGACGGCCTCCCAGGAGCTGACCACGGCGAACTGCGCCGAGCGGTCCATGCGGTGGATCTCCCGCCGGCCCAGTCCGGCCGCCGTGGGGTCGAAGTCGACCTCCGCGGCCACGCGGGAGCGGTAGGCGGAGGCGTCGAAGAGGGTGATGGAACGGGTCGCTGCCCGGCCGCTGGTGAGCAGCGCCCAGTAGTCCTTGGTGCCGATGCCACCGGGGGCGACCACCCCCAGACCTGTGATCACTGCGCGTCGGGTCATGGGGGGATGGTCGACGCGCACACTCAGCGGGCGCTCAAGGGGCAGTGGAGCGCCGAGCGGGCCGAAGGGCCGGGGGCACTGGAGCGCTGAGCGGGCCGAAGGGCCGGGGGGGGCGCCGGAGCACCGGGCGGGCCGAAGAGCCAGCAGGCGGCCGAACCACCGGGCGGGCCGAAGAGCCACGGGGGCACCGAACCACCGAGCAGGCCGAAGAGCCAACAGGCGGCCGAACCGCCGCCCCATGGTCGGCGCGTCCTGGCCGAGATCGTTCGTCCGCGGCTGACGCGCGTGCCACCGCTTCTTGACCACCTCTCAAGCCCGGCTCCCCAAACTGCAACCGCCTTGGGCACCCCCGAAAGAGAGGTAGAGGCTCGGTGACTGCAGCTCCTGAACCCAGCACCCGACCGGAGGCGGCCGCGAGCGCCGTCGTACGGACCGAGCGGCTGTCCCGGGTCGTCATCCGCTTCGCGGGTGACTCCGGCGATGGCATGCAGCTCACGGGTGACCGGTTTACCGCGGAGACGGCAGGGTTCGGCAACGACCTTTCGACGCTGCCGAACTTCCCTGCCGAGATCCGCGCGCCCGCCGGCACCCTGGGCGGCGTCTCCTCGTTCCAGCTGCACTTCGCCGACCACGACATCCTCACGCCGGGCGACGCCGCCGACGTGCTCGTGGCCATGAACCCCGCGGCGCTGAAGGCGAACCTGGCGGACCTGCGCCCCGGTGGCGAACTCCTGGTCAACAGCGACGAGTTCGGCGCTCGGGCGCTGACCAAGGCGGGGTACGACAGCTCGCCGCTCGACGACGGCTCGCTGCAGGGGTACCGCGTGCATCCGGTGCCGTTGACCAGCCTGACCGTCGAGGCGCTGAAGGAGTTCGGCCTGACCCGCAAGGAGGCCGAGCGGGCGAAGAACATGTTCGCGCTGGGCCTGCTGTCGTGGATGTACCACCGGCCGACGGAGGGCACCGAGAGGTTCCTGAAGGCGAAGTTCGCCAAGAAGCCGCAGATCGCCGCCGCCAACATCGCGGCGTTCAAGGCGGGCTGGAACTTCGGCGAGACGACGGAGGACTTCGCGGTCTCCTACGAGATCGCCCCGGCCGCGGACGCGTTCACGTCCGGCACCTACCGCAACATCTCCGGCAACCTCGCCCTGTCCTTCGGGCTGCTCACCGCGGCCCAGCAGGCCGACCTGCCGCTGTTCCTGGGCTCGTACCCGATCACTCCGGCCTCCGACATCCTGCACGAGCTCAGCAAGCACAAGAACTTCGGGGTGCGCACCTTCCAGGCGGAGGACGAGATCGCCGCGGCGGGTGCCGCGCTCGGCGCGGCCTTCGGCGGGTCGCTGGCCGTGACGTCGAACTCGGGTCCGGGGATGGCGCTCAAGAGCGAGACGATCGGCCTGGCCGTCGCCCTCGAACTCCCCATGGTGATCATCGACATCCAGCGCGGCGGCCCGTCGACGGGTCTGCCGACCAAGACCGAGCAGGCGGACCTGCTGCAGACGATGTACGGCCGCAACGGCGAGGCACCGGTCCCGGTCGTGGCCCCGCGCACGCCCGCCGACTGCTTCGACGCGGCGCTGGAGGCGGTCCGGATCGCGCTGACCTACCGCACCCCGGTGTACCTGCTCAGCGACGGCTACCTGGCCAACGGCGCGGAGCCGTGGCGCATCCCGGAACTGCACGAACTCCCTGATCTGCGGGTGGACTTCGCCGACGCGCCCAACCACACGCTGGAGGACGGCACCGAGGTCTTCTGGCCGTACAAGCGCGATCCGCTGACCCTGGCGCGGCCCTGGGCGATCCCCGGGACTCCGGGTCTGGAGCACCGCATCGGCGGCATCGAGAAGCAGGACGGCACGGGTGACATCTCCTACGACCCCGCCAACCACGACTTCATGGTGCGCAC
This sequence comes from Streptomyces sp. TRM68416, assembly GCF_014596915.1. GTDB lineage: Bacteria > Actinomycetota > Actinomycetes > Streptomycetales > Streptomycetaceae > Streptomyces. The sequence goes on along the minus strand of NZ_JACVWU010000003.1, from coordinate 120,514 downwards.
GCGGCAGCGGAAGATCGACGGCATCTGGGTGCCGGACGTCGAGGTCGACGACCCGGACGGCGCGAACACGCTGGTGCTGGGCTGGGGTTCGACCTATGGGCCGATCACCGCTGCGGTGCGGCGGCTGCGGGCCGCCGGGGAGCGGATCGCGCAGGCGCACGTGCGCCATCTCAGTCCCTTTCCACGCAACCTCGGCGAGGTGCTGGGGCGTTACGAGCGGGTCGTGGTGCCGGAGATGAATCTCGGGCAGCTCGCCTCCCTGCTGCGTGCCCGCTACCTGGTCGACGTGCACAGCCACACCCAGGTGAGCGGCATGCCCTTCAAGTCCGAGCAGCTCGCCACCGCTCTGCAGGAGGAGATCCATGCCGACTGACCTGCTCGCCCGTGACTTCAAGTCCGACCAGGAAGTGCGCTGGTGTCCGGGCTGCGGCGACTACGCGATTCTCTCCGCCGTGCAGGGCTTCATGCCCGAACTCGGCATCGCCCGGGAGAACATCGTCTTCGTCTCCGGGATCGGCTGCTCCTCCCGGTTCCCGTACTACATGAACACCTACGGGATGCACTCCATCCACGGCCGGGCCCCCGCGATCGCGACCGGGCTGGCGGTGACCCGTCCCGAGCTGAGCGTGTGGGTGGTCACCGGTGACGGCGACGCGCTGTCCATCGGCGGCAACCACCTGATCCACGCCCTGCGCCGCAACGTCAACCTCAAGATCCTGCTGTTCAACAACCGCATCTACGGCCTGACCAAGGGCCAGTACTCGCCGACCTCCGAGGTCGGCAAGATCACCAAGTCGACGCCGATGGGCTCGCTGGACGCGCCCTTCAACCCGGTGTCGCTGGCGATCGGCGCGGAGGCGTCCTTCGTCGCCCGCACCGTCGACTCCGACCGCAAGCACCTCACCGAGGTCCTGCGCCAGGCCTCCGCCCACCAGGGCACCGCACTGATCGAGATCTACCAGAACTGCAACATCTTCAACGACGGCGCCTTCGAGGCCCTGAAGGACAAGCAGCAGGCCCAGGAGTCGGTGATCCGGCTGGAGCACGGCCGGCCGATCCGCCTCGGGGCCGGTGATTCCAAGGGGGTCGTCCGCGATCCGGCCACCGGCGAGCTGGAGGTCGTCGAGCTGAGCGAGGGGAACGAGGGGCGGGTCCTGGTCCACGACGCCCGTTCCGCCTCTCCCGCGACCGCCTTCGCGCTCTCCCGGCTGGCGGACCCGCAGACCCTGCACCACACGCCGATCGGTGTCTTCCGGGACGTCGAACGACCGGTCTACGACACGACGATGGCCGACCAGCTGGAGGAGGCCGTCGCACGAAACGGCAAGGGCGACCTGGCATCCGTCCTGGCCGGAAGCGACGCGTGGAGCCGCTGACCGTACCCGCACCGCCATTCTTCGTTCGTAAGGAGATCCAGTGGCTTCCCCTGCCGCACACTCCGAGTGGTTGACCACAACAGTAATCGGCGGCGTCGCGCTGACGCTGCTGGTGGGCGTCACCTTCGCCATCGGGGCCCGCCGCATACGGCAGCCCGCCGTCGTCGGCGAGATCGCCGCGGGTATCTGCCTGGGTCCGAGTCTCCTCGGGCTGCTGCCGGGAGATCTGCCGGACAAGTTCTTCCCGGCCGAGGCGCGGGCCCATCTGGGCACCGCCGCCCAAGTCGGCCTGATCTTGTTCATGTTCGTCATCGGCTGGGAGTTCGACGGCACGAGCTTCAGCGGGCGCCGCAAGTCCACCGGCATCATCTGGCTGAGCTCGATCGCCTGCCCCCTCGCGCTCGGCATGGGCCTCGCCGCGCTGATCTACGGCACCTACGGCACCGTGAACGGCAAAGAGGTGGGGATGCTGGAGTTCACCCTCTACCTCGGCGTGGCCATGTCGATCACGGCCTTCCCGGTGCTGGCCCGCATCGTGGCCGACCAGGGGCTCCAGTTCAGCCGGCCCGGGGCGCTCTCCCTGGCGCTGGCGGCCGCCGACGACGTCCTGGCCTGGTGCATGCTGGCCCTGGTCGTGGCGCTGGTGACGGCCAGCGGGACGGGCGCGTTCGTCACGATGCTGCTGTGGGCGCTGGTGTACGTCGCCGGCATGATGTGGATCGTCAAGCCGCTGCTGCGCAGGGTCACCGCCAAGGTGCCCGACTCGGGCCTGCCGTACATCATGGTGCTGGCCGCGTGCGGTGCCTTCGGCTCGGCCTGGCTGACCTCGGAGATCGGCATCCACGCCATCTTCGGTGCGTTCTTCTTCGGCCTGGTCATGCCGCGCGACCGCAGGATGATGCAGGCGGCCTTCGGGCCGATGGAGAACGCCAGCAAGCTGCTGCTGCCCCTGTTCTTCGTCGTGACCGGCCTGTCCGTCGACCTCACCACGATCACCGGCCAGGGCCTGCTGGTCATGCTGGCGGTCATCGTGGTGGCCTGCCTCGGCAAGCTCGGCGGTGTGGCGATCCCGGCCCGGCTGACGGGCATGAACTGGCGCGACGCCACCACCCTCGGGCTGCTGATGAACACCCGCGGTCTGACCGAGCTGGTGATCCTCAACGTCGGTCTGCACCTGGGTCTGCTCACCGTCGAGCTGTTCAGCGCCATGGTGATCATGGCCCTGGTCACCACCGCGATGGCCGCGCCGCTGCTGAGCACCCTGCTGTCCCGTCAGAAGGAGCGCGCCCAGGAGGAGCTGCTGAACTCCCGGCCCGTGGCCCACGTCATGACCGCCCCAAAGTGATCGAAAGGCAGGCAATCGCCATGGACTTCGCCTGGACCGAGGAACAGCGGCAGGCATACGACCGGACCCTGGCCGCCGTACGCGAGGCGTTCCCGGCCGACTCCGAGGGGACCGGCTACTACGACCGGGACGACTGGACGCAGCTGGGCAAGCTCGGCCTGCTCGGTCTGTCCGTTCCCGTCGAGTACGGCGGTGGCGGCCTCGGTGCCGTGGACACCGCGCTCCAGGTGGAGGCCCTCGGGCGGGGCTGCACCCGCACCGGCCTGGTCTTCGGAGCCTCGGCGCACCTGTTCGCCTGCGCGATGCCGATGGTCGACTTCGCGAGCCCGGCGCTCAAGGCCCGGATCCTGCCCGGGATGTGCCGGGGCGAGCTGATCGCGGGCAACGCCATGACGGAGGACGAGGCGGGCTCCGACGTGTCCCGGCTGGCGACGGTCGCGGAGCGCACGGACGGCGGCTGGATCCTGAACGGCGAGAAGAGCTTCGTCACCAACGGGCCGGCCGCCGACGTGTTCACCACGTATGCGACCACCGATCCGAAGGCGGGCTATCTGGGCGTCACCGGGTTCGTGGTGGAGCGCTCGGCGAAGGGTGTGACGATCGGCGAGCCCTTCGAGAAGATGGGCATGTCGCACGTCCCGGCCGGCCGGATCCGCTTCGAGGACTGCTTCGTCCCGGACGAGCAGGTGCTCGGCGAGGAGGGCCAGGGCGGCTTCATCTTCCAGCACTCGATGGGCTGGGAGCGGTGCTGTCTGTTCGCCGGCTTCCTCGGTCTCGCCGACCGGCTGCTGGACCGGGCCGTCGAACACGTCCGCACCCGGAAGCAGTCGGGCCGGCGGATCTCGCAGTTCCAGGCCGTCGCGCACCGCCTCGCGGACATGAAGCTGCGCACGGAGAGCGCCCGGCTGCTGCTCTACCGCGCGGCCTGGGAGATGGACCGGGGCGGCCCGGCCACCCTGTGGATCGCCCTGTCCAAGCTCGCCGTCTCCGAGGGCGTGCTCACGACGGCGATGGACGCGGTGCGCCTCTTCGGCGGCCGCGGCTACCAGCGTGACGAGGGCATCGAGGCGGCTCTCAGGGACGCGGTTCCCTCGGTCATCTTCTCCGGCACATCGGACATTCAGCGCGACATCATCTCCAGGGAGCTGGGACTATGAGCACCAATGTCAGCCTGCACCGCCTGCTGTACGACTCCGCCCGGCGCTATCCGTATTCGGTGGCGGTGCACGGGGCCGACGGGCCCGTGGACTACCGCAAGCTCGACCGTCTCGCGGACCGTGCCGCCGCCGCCCTGCTGGCGAGCGGGGTCGGTGTGGGCGACCGGGTGGTGGTGTGGAGCCACAAGAGCGTCGACGCCATCGCGGTGATGCAGGCGGCGCTGCGCATCGGCGCCCTGTACGTGCCGGTGACCGGCTCCAACCCGCCGGCGCGGGTGGCCCGGATCGCCGCCGGCTGCTCGCCGGCACTGGTCGTGGCCGACGAGGGCGGGGTGGAGCGGGCCCGGGCGGCGGACTGGGACGCGGCGCCGATCGCCGGGTTCGCCGAGCTGCTGGAGCGGGCCGAGGAGGGCGCGCGTCCGGAGCACTACCGCAACGAGCCGGACGACCCGGCGTACATCCTCTACACCTCCGGTTCCACGGGCGAGCCCAAGGGCGTGGTGATCAGCCACCGCAACGCGCTGGCGTTCGTGGACTGGGCGGTGGAAGAGCTGCAGCTCACCCCGTCGGACCGGCTGTCGAACCACGCCCCGTTCAACTTCGACCTGTCCGTCTTCGACCTGTACGGCGCCTTCGCCTCGGGTGCCTCGGTGCACCTGGTCCCCGAGGAACTGGCCTACGCCCCCCTGCAGCTTGCCGAGTTCATGCGGCAGCGGCTGATCACCGTGTGGTACTCGGTGCCGTCGGCGATCAGTCTGATGATGCGGGAGGGCGGGCTGCTGGAGGGTCCGCCGCCGTCCGCGCTGCGGGTCTGTCTCTTCGCCGGTGAGCCGTTCGCGATCCACCACGTCCAGGAGCTGCGCAAGGCCTGGCCGGGCGTGCGGCTGCTCAACTGGTACGGCCCGACCGAGACCAACGTCTGCACTTCCTACGAGGTGACCGAGGCCGACCTGGAGCGGGAGACCCCGCTGCCGATCGGCAAGGCCTGTTCGGGCGACACCGTGACGCTGGACGGCCCGGAAGGCGGCGAGGGCGAGGTCGTCGTGACCGGCCCGACGGTGATGCTCGGCTACTGGGGCAGGGCGCCGCACGAGGGGGCGTACCGCACCGGTGACATCGCCCGGCTGGGCCCGGACGGCGACCTGGAGTACGTAGGGCGCCGTGACCACATGGTGAAGGTGCGCGGCAACCGGATCGAACTGGGCGAGATCGAGGCGGCCATCGGCACCCTCGAGTCCGTCGCCGAGGTGACGGTTCTGGTGATCGGCACCGGTCTCACGTCCCAACTGCACGCGGTCGTCGTCCCCTCGCCGGGGCAGCGGCCTTCCCTGCTCGCCATCAAGCGCCGTTGTGCGGAAAGGTTGCCCACGTACATGAACATAGACCGCTTGCACATCGCGGAGGATCTGCCGAGGACTGCCAACGGCAAACTCCACCGGGCCGCGCTCGTCACGGCCGTGGAAGGCGGTGAGCTGTGATGCAGGCTTCCGTGCCGACCATGGCTCCCTCCGTCGACATCCAGTTGTTCCGGACGGTGATGGCCTCGCTGGCCAGCGGGGTCTCCATCGTCACCACCCTCGACAAGGACGACGCGCCGCGCGGGCTGACCTGCTCCGCGGTGTGCAGTGTCTCCGTCGACCCGCCGCTGGTGCTGGCGAGTGTCAGCAACCTCAGCGGGACGCTGCAGGCGGTGCTGGACCGCGCCGCCTTCTCCGTCAACATCCTGGGCTCGCAGGGGCAGACGGCTTCGCAGCTGTTCGCCTCCGGGGCGCAGGACAAGTTCGAGCGGGTGCGCTGGTCGCCCGGACCGGCAACGGGTACGCCGTTGCTCCAGGTCACGGTCGGCCATGCCGAGTGCGAACTGCATGACGCGGTCGAGGCCGGTGACCACACGCTGCTCATCGGGCGTGTGGTCGGCGGCGGTTCGGCCGAGGAACGATTCCCGCTCACGTACTGGCGCGGCGGTTACGCACGACTGCTGCCCAACGCGGCCTGAAAGGGCCCCCGTCCCGGCGCGGGCCTCGGCCCGTGCCGGGCTCTCGGCATCCCATGAGCCGGCCCTGACTCCGACTCCCACAGTGAGCCTGCACGGCCGGCACACGAAGGGATTCGCACATGCACCAGACATCCACTCCATCCCACCAACACGACGTCGCGATCATCGGATCCGGCGTGGCGGGGTCGATCCTCGCCGCCTGCCTCGCCCGCCAGGGCGCCGATGTCGTCCTGATCGACGCGGGTACCCACCCGAAGTTCACCATCGGCGAGTCGACCATCCCGTTCACCTCGATGATGATGCGGCTGATGGCCGAGCGGTACGACGTACCGGAGATCAAGCACCTCGCCACCTTCGAGGGCGTCTACGCCCATGTCACCACCCAGTGCGGGGTCAAGCGGAACTTCGGTTTCGCCTACCACCGCGAGGGCGAGCACCAGGTGCCCGGCGAGCGCACCCTCTTCCAGATCCCCAAGGTCCTCAACACCGAGAACCACTACTTCCGGCAGGACACCGACGCCTGGATGCTGACGGTGGCCGCGAAGTACGGGGCGCACATCCGCCAGCAACAGCCCGTCGTGGACGTCGAGTTCGACGACTCGGGGGCGGAGCTGTTGCTCGGCACCGGTGGCCGGGTGGCCGCCAAGTTCGTCGTGGACGCCGGCGGCCACCGCTCGGTGCTGGCCTCCAAGTTCGCGCTGCGCGAGGAGCCGTCGCGCTTCCGCCACCACGCGCGCTCGCTGTTCAACCACTTCACCGGGGTGCGCCCGTTCGACGAGTCCGCGCCCGCCGGTCCGAAGTTCCCCAGCCGCTTCCACGAGGGCACGCTCCACCACCTCTTCGAGGGCGGCTGGATGTGGGTGATCCCCTTCGACAACCACCCGCGGGCCACCAACCTGCTGTGCAGTGTGGGGATCCTGCTGGACCCGCGCGTCCACCCCGAGCCGGATTGCTCACCCGAGGAAGAGTTCAACCTTTTCCTGGCGAAATATCCTGACATAGCACGCCAGTTCGAGGGTGCGCGTCCGGTGCGCAGTTGGGTGCGCACGGACCGGCTCCAGTACTCGCCCCGGCAGACGGTCGGTCCGCGCTGGTGTCTGACCTCGCACGCAGCGGGTTTCGTGGACCCACTGTTCTCGCGCGGCATGTCCAACACCATGGAGACCCTGCACGCGCTGACCCACCGGCTCCTCGACGCGATCCGCGAGGACGACTTCTCCGTCGAGCGCTTCTCCTTCCTCCAGGAACTGGAGCAGGGGCTGCTCGACTTCAACGACGACCTGTGCGCCAACGCGTATGTGTCGTTCGGCGACTGGCGTCTTTGGAACGCCTGGTTCCGGATCTGGGCGCTGGGTCAGATCATCGCCACCTTCGAGGTCAGCCGCGCCTACGCCCGCTACCTCGACACCCGCGACACCGGGGTGCTCGAACCGCTGGAGCACGCCTGGTGGCGCGGCAAGGCGCTGGCGGAGGACTCCCCCTACGCCCCCGTGCTGGAGCTGCTGCACGAGACGAGCGAGCTGTGCCAGGCCGTCGGACGCGGCGAACTCGACGCAGGGGACGCGGCCGACACCGTCATGGCCCGGCTGCGGGAGGCCGACTTCGTCCCGCCCGGCTTCGGCCTCGCCGACCCCGACCGGCTGTGCCTGGACCTGAGCCCGGCAGGGGTGCTCTCCACCCTGCGCTGGGCGCGCCGCCAGGCCCCGCCGGAGATCGGCAGGCTCACCCACGAGGGGCTCACCCTGTTCCTGCGCAAGCGCCTGGGCAGAGGCGAGTTCGAACTCGGCGAGGAAATCAAGCACGCGTTGGCGGCCCGGCCGCTCCTCGGACGCCGACTGCGCGTCCCCGCTCCCGACAAGTACTGACGGGCCGCCCCGGCCCGGCAAGGGGGTGTGTGCGATGACACGCACACCGAACGAGAAGCAACTGTACGACGTCGCCATCCTCGGGTCCGGCTTCGCCGGCTCGATGCTCGGGGCGATCCTGGCGCGCAACGGGGCGAAGGTCCTGCTGCTCGACGCCAAGTCGCACCCCAAGTTCGCGATCGGCGAGTCGACGATTCCCAACATGCTCGTGACGCTGCGCACGATGGCCCTGCGCTACGACGTGCCCGAGCTCATGGCGGTCTCCACGTTCACCGGCTGCCAGAAGGTCATCTCGGCGTCCCACGGGCAGAAGATCCACTTCGGTTTCCTCACGCACCAGGAGGGCAAGCCGCAGGATCCGCGCCAGCTGACGATGTTCAACTTCCCGAAGCTGCTGCTGCATCCGGCCGCCCACATGCTGCGCCAGGACACCGACGCGTACCTGTACCACGTGGCGGTCGGCTACGGCTGCGAGACCCGGACCGGCTTCTTCGCCGACGACGTCGACTTCGACGGCTCGGGGGTCACCCTGAGCAGCTCGGCGACGGGCGAGCAGTTCCGCGCCCGGTACGTCGTCGACGCCAGCGGCTACCAGTCGCCGCTGGCCAAGAAGTTCGGCCTGCGGGAGGACCCGTGCCGGTTCCGGCACCACTCCCGCTCCATGTGGAACCACATGCTCGACACACCGAAGACCGACGACGTCTTCCGCCGTCCGCGCGAGGACAGCCCGCCGGTGCCCTGGTACGACGGCACGGTCCACCACCTCATCGACCGCGGCTGGTTCTGGCTGATCGCCTTCGACAACCACCGCAGTTCACGCAACCCGCTGTGCAGCGTCGGCCTCACGCTCGACCCGCGCAAGTACCCCCGGCCGGCGGACCGGAGCGTGGAGGAGGACTTCTGGTACCACGTGAACCGGTACCCCGACATCGCCCGGCAGTTCGAGGGCATCAAGCCCATGCGGGAGTGGGTGGCCACCGACCGGCTCCAGTACTCCTCCTCCCGCACGGTGGGCGACCGGTGGGTGCTGCTCGCGCACGCGGCGGCGTTCATCGACCCGCTGTTCTCGCGCGGGCTGCACAACACCTGCGAGGCGGTGAACGTGCTCGCCTGGCGGATCCTGCGCGCGGTCGGGGACGACGACTTCTCCGCCGACCGGTTCGCCGGGGTGGACCGCAGGCAGCAGGCCCTGTTCGACGGCAACGACAAGCTGGTGAACGCGGCCTACCAGTCCTTCTCCCACCACGAGCTGTGGTCGGCGGTCTTCCGGATCTGGGCCTGGGGGTCGAACGCGGGGACGTTCCGCGCCCTGGAGGCGTTCCGGCGCTGGCGCAAGGACGGCAAGGAGTCGCACCTGCTGGAGCTGGAGAGCGTGGAGAACCCGGGCCTGCACTGGTCCGACCACGAGGGCTACAGCGAGCTCTTCAACGCCATGGTCGACCGGTGCGACGACTACGCCGAGGGCCGTATCAGCGGCCCCGACGCCGCGGACGAACTCTACGAACGCATCCAGGAGTCGGCCTTCGTGCCGCGCCACTGGGGCTGGACGGAGCGCGAGCTGCGGTTCATCAACCCGACGATGGGCCGGATCACCAAGACCATGTGGTGGGCCGCGACACAGGCACCCGACGACGTGCGCCGGCTGATGCTCGGATTCCTCCGGGAGAGCAGCCGAGAGCTGGTCCGGGGCCGACGCATCCTCTGAGCGCGCGGCGCCCCGACGTCAACGTCCCTGTATTCGAAAGGCCTTCGGCCGTGATCACACGCAACTGTCTGCACATCACCGACAGGATTCTGCGGGAACTCAGGCGTGATTACCGCACGTTGTTCCTGTTCCTCTTCTCCCCGGCCTTCGTCATGGTGCTCGTCGCCGGTCTGATGGCCGACCACCCCGAATCCTTCAACCGGATCGGACTGCTGGTGCTGGGGCTCTTCCCGACGGCACCCGCATTCCTCTTCGCCGCCTTCGCGGTGCAGCGGGAGCGCTACAAGGGCTCGCTCGAACTGCTGCTGTCGGCCCCCGTCACGCGGGTCGACCTGTTGCTCGGCTATGTGTTCGCCTTCAGCGTCCCGGCACTGGGACAGACCGCGATCACGGTGTGGCTGAGCTACGGCCTGCTCGGCCTGGAGAGCGCCGCCGGCTGGTGGGCGGTGGCCCTGATGGACATGCTCAGCTGCGCCCTCGGCGTCGTACTGGGCCTGTTCGTGGTGAACCTCGCCCACGACGAACTGCAGCTGACCAAGGTGCTGCCCGCGGTCGCGCTGCCGCACCTCATGGTCTCCGGTCTCTTCCGTCCCTACGAGGACATGGAGGGCTGGATGCAGGTCATCGCCACCGTCGCGCCGTGGCGGTACGCCATCAGCGCGATCGAGGAACTGCAGCACCACTCGTCCGTCACCTCCGAACTGGTGCTCAACACCAGCGTGACGGTGGCCCTCGTGCTCGCGCTCGGCGCCGCGTGCATCGGCACGCTGTTCCGGCGCCGCACCGCATAGCCGTACTCCCTAGGAGGAAGACGTGTTCTCCCTACCGGCCACGCGAGCCATCGCGCTGCGCGTGCTCCGCGAGGTGTTCCGGGACACCCGCAGCCGTACCTTCGTCGCCGTCGTCCCGGGTGTCCTGGTCGTCTTCGTGCGCTACCTCTTCGACTCCGGCGAGGCGTTCAGCCCGACCGGGGCGATGATGATCGGGGTCTTCCCCGCAATGTCCATGTACATGGTCGCCAGCACGCTGGTCGTGCGCGAGCGCAACCGCGGCACCCTGGAAGCCGTCCTCGCCACCCCGGCGGGACGGCGGGAACTGGTCGGCGGCTATCTCGCGGCCTCCCTGGTGATCTGCATGTTCCAGGCCGTGTTCACCGTGGGCCTCGGCTACTCGCTGGGCGGCGTCCAGACCGAGAGCCCGTGGTGGCTGCTGGGTGTGGTCACCCTGCTCTGCGCCCTCTTCGGCACCGCTCTCGGTCTGGTGTGCAGCGCCATCTGCCAGACCGAGAGCCAGGCGTCCCAGCTCGTCCCCGGGTTCATGGTTCCGCAGCTGATCATCTGCGGGGTGTTCTGGCCGGTCGCCAAGATGTCCGACTGGCTCCAGAGCCTGGAGCGCTGGATGCCGTTCTCCCCCATCACCCGCGCCATGACCGCCGCCCGCGAGCACTCCTACGGCGGCATGGAGCTGGTGACCGAGCTGACCGCCATGTCCGTCCTGACCGCTCTCTCGCTCGTCGGCGCGGCGGCCGTCATCAAGCGCCGTACGGCGTGACCCGCCCCCGCTCCCGCCCCTGGCAACTGGAGGAACAATGACCGCACCAGCCGTACAGATAGAGGACCTGGTGGTCCACCGCGGCGGCAAACTCATCCTGGACCGGGTGAGCTGCGCCGTGGAGCCCGGAACCGTGACCGGCCTGCTGGGCCCGAGCGGCAGCGGCAAGACCACCCTGATGCGCTGCGTGGTCGGCATGCAGAAGACCGTGAGCGGCCGGGTGAGCGTGCTCGGCCGCCCGGCGGGCACCCCGGCCCTGCGCCGTGAGGTCGCCTACGTGACCCAGTCCCCCAGCACCTACGGGGACCTGAGCGTGCTGGAGAACGTCCGCCACTTCGCGGCGCTGTACGGCAAGCGCGCCGCGCACGCCGACGCCGCGATCGAGCGGGTGGACCTGGCCAAGTACACGGGCCAGCTCGTGCGCACGCTCTCCGGCGGGCAGCGCTCCCGGGTGGGCCTGGCCTGCGCCCTGGTCGCCGAGCCCAGGATGCTGGTGCTCGACGAGCCCACCGTCGGACAGGACCCGGTGCTGCGCCGGGGCCTGTGGGAGCACTTCCGGGAACTGGCCCGCACCTCGGGCGTGACGATCCTGGTGTCCAGCCACGTCATGGACGAGGCGGCCCGCTGCGACCGGGTCCTGCTGGTCCGCGAGGGCACGATCATCGCCGACAGCACCCCCGACGAGCTGCGTACCGTCGCCGGTACCGACGACCTCGACGAGGCGTTCCTGCGCCTGGTGGAGCGGCCCGCCGCGCCGGACCTGGTCCGCACCGGGTCCTGACCCGCGCCGACGAAGTGCCGCCGGTCCTCCGCGGAGGGCCGGCGGCACTGTCGTGTGCGCCTATCGCGACGAGGCCGAGGTCACCGAGGTGACGTTGTCGCGGGTCAGCAGGCGGCGGAAGTCCTCGGGGGCGGAGGTCTTCACCCACCAGAGCATCTTCAGCCGCTTGGGCAGGGTGAAGTGGTACACCCGGGCGTCCGGGTCGCCGAAGGCGTACAGCGGCGGGATGAACTTCTCCCGGCTCAGCTCGGCGAAGATGCCGTCGGCGGCCGAGACCGGCGAGAGCTCTCCCTTGCCGACCCGCTCGATGCTGCGCAGGGACCGGTCGACGGTATCCCGCAGCCCCTCGGGAACGTGGAACCAGATGCCGCCCAGCTCGAAGCGCTCCACCGGCGTCCAGTCCCGTCCGGCGCTGGACTCGCAGTCCAGGCGGGCCCGCTTGAGCGAGAGGTCGGCGAGGATCTGCCACAGCAGCCAGACACGCGAGAAGGCGTTCCAGAGCCGGAACTCCCCGGCGGCGATGCGCGCGCACCGCAGCCACCGGTCGTTGAAGGCGCTCAGCTCGTCCTGGAAGGCGGCGACGCGGGCGAACGGCGCGGTGGAGAAGTCGTCGCGGCGCACCGCCGGCACCAGCACGCCGGCCAGCGCGTGCACCACCTCGGCGGCCATGGTGACGTCCCGGGACAGGAACAGGTCGTTGCGCACGGCGGTCCGCTCCAGCGCGAACCAGCGGTCCCCGTAGGTGGTGGCGGCGGTCCGCTGCCACAGCGGCACATCGGTCCAGGGCCGTACGGCCGTGGCGCCGGCGAACTGCCGGTCCAGGTCGGGGAACTGCTCGACCACGGCCCGGAACGCCTTCTCGGGCTCGTCCGGGAGGCCCTCCCAGCGGCCGGGGTCGAGGCTGAGCGTGACCCCGGTGGCGGGGTTGGCCCCGGCGGAGTGGTTGTCGAAGCGGACGAGCTGGATCCAGCCGCCGTCGAACAGATGGTGGACGGTCCCCTCGGACCAGGCGGTGGTGCGCGGGTACTCCGCGGTGGAGCGCACCTCCTCGTACGGGGCCACCCCGGTCATGTGGGTGGCGATGACGCGGGAGCGCAGGCCGAGCCTCGGCTCGGGGTCGTCGCCGCCGTTCCTCGCCACCAGGAAGGAGCCGGGGCCGCTGACGTCCACGACGTAGCGGGCCTTCCAGACGTGCCCGTCGACGGTCTCGACGCGCCCGCCGTCGTCCTCGGTCCACGCGTCGGTCACGTGCACCCCGTGCGGCAGCACCACGGCGCCGTACTGGTGGGCGATGCGCTGGGTGTAGGCGTCGACGGTGCGCCGCTCCAGGTGCCACTCGGCGTGCTCGCCGGGGACGTTGAACTGGACGCTCTCCTCCGGGTTCTGCGCCTGGCCCCGCCGGTGGTAGAGGAAGCCGAGGCTCTTCTTGATCCCGCTGTCCCGGCGGACGTCCGCGGGCAGGTCCGGGAAGAGGCCGAAGGCGGCGATCTCCGGGATGTCGAAGCGCTTGGCCAGCAGCAGGAAGACCTCGGCGGTGTACGGCACGGTGGTCTCGCCGGAGGGCTCGGTGCGGTCCTCGGCGCTCGGCACCACGAGCACGCGGACACCCTGCCGGGCCAGGACGGCGGCGAGCAGTCCGCCCGCCATGGTGGCGCCCAGCACGGCGACGTCGTACTTCTCCCGGGGGTCCGCGGGAGGAGCGGTGCGGTCGCCGGTGGCGGGCACGGTTCGTTTGATCTTCATGGAGTCAACTCCCCTCGGTTCACGGTTCGCTCCGGTCCCTCATGCGAGGCCGTGGTCCGGACGCTGCGCCGCGCCGGGCTCCGGGCCGGCCGGGAACCGGTCGGCCCCGGCCGTGTCCACGAGGGGGAACAGGGTGTCGCGCCGCGGCCGGCGGCCGCGGGAGCGTTTCGTCGCGACCCTGGTGGCACAGCCGGCGAGGGGGCCGCGGGCGCCGGGGCGACGGTGCGCCTCGGCCGCCGGCGGCCCCTGGGGCGGTCCCGCTCCGGCCGGCACGGGCGACCGGCCGGAGCGGGGCGGGCGGATGTCGCGCCGGCTGCGACGGCGTCCGTCCGGCCGAGCGACATGCGCGCCATCAGAAGATGCGCCTGCCCTTCAGCTTCGCCTTGATCGCCTCGCGCCCGTTGCCGGTCATCATCCGCTTGACCACCGGGTCGGCCTCGGTGTGCAGCCAACGCGCGGTCTTCAGCAGCGTCTTGGGGCCGGGGATCATGAAGCGCAGGTCCCGCTCGGCGAAGCCGAAGTTCTTCGGCACGAAGTTCGCGCCCTCGATCTGCTCGTAGATCGTGTCGGCCGCCTCGCGCGCGGTGGTCCGGCCGGCCTCGTAGTCCAGCACCTGCCCGACCATGAGGTCGTACAGGCCCTTGTAGCCCTCGTGGTCCGGCCAGTACAGGCCGAGGTGCGGGGCCTTCTCCAGGTCCTTGAAGTGCTGCTCGTTGCCGTCCTTGAAGTACTTGAACAGGCCCTCGGAGAGCCGGTAGGTGCCCGCGTTGGCGCCCCAGGCCCACATCCGGTAGACGGCCGTCCACAGGTCGTAGTCGTTCCAGGAGATGAAGGAGGCGTTGACCAGCGAGTCGTTGTAGTCGAACAGGCCCTGCTGCATCCTGTCGACGTAGTCGAAGCGCTCGCGGGAGAAGTTGTCGTCCTTGACGGCCTCCAGCAGGCGCCAGGTGAGGCTGTTGATGGCCTCGGCGGTGTTGGACAGGCCGCGGGAGTACAGCGGGTCGATGAAGCCGGCCGCGTGGGAGAGCAGGAACCAGCGGTCGCCGGCGCACTGCCGGGAGGAGTACTGGAGCCGGTCGGTGGAGACCCAGTTGCGCACCGCACGCGCGCCCTCGTACTGACGGGCGATGTCGGGGAAGCGGGAGGCGATGTGGTGGAACTCCTGCTCCGGCGTCATGTCGGCCGACTTGGGGTACTTGCGCGGGTCGAGCGTGAGGCCGACGCTGCACAGCGGGTTGCGGGACCACTCGTGGTTGTCGAACCCGATCACCCAGAACCAGCCGCGCTCGAACATGTGGTGCACGGTGCCCTGGTACCAGGGCGAGGGCGGGGTGTCCTCGGGGCCGCGGTGGGTGAACAGCTCGTCGGTGGGCCGCACCTGGGTCATGTGGTTCCACATGGACCGCGAGTGGTGGCTGAACCGGCAGGGGTCCTCACGCAGGTTGAACTTCTCGGCGAGGGGGGAGCGGTAGCCGCTGGCGTCCACGACGTACCGGGCGCGGTACTGCTCGCCCTCGGCGGTGCTCAGGGTGACGCCGCTGTCGTCGAAGTCGACGTCGGCGACCCGGAAGTTCTGCCGGGAGTGGGCACCGTACTTCAGGGCCACGTGGAACATGTACGAGTCGGTGTCCTGCCGGTACAGGTGGCTCGCCTCGTGCAGCAGACCCGGGGTGCCGAACTGGTTGACTTCCTTGGGGTCCTGGTCCTGGCCCTCGTGGTGGAGCAGGAAGCTGAAGTGCTTCTTCACCCCGAACTTGGGGCCGAGCACCTTGGTGCTGTTGGTGAAGGTGGCCAGCGTCTTGATCTCGGGCACGTCGTAGCGCTCGGAGATGGTGCGCAGGCACACCAGGGTGTACGGGATGGTGGACTCGCCGATCGCGAAGCGCGGGTGGGCGGAGGCGTCCAGGAGCAGGACCTTGACGCCGTTGCGGGCGAGGACCGCGGCGAGCATGGAGCCGGCGATGCCGGACCCCAGGATGGCCACGTCGTACACCGGCGCCGGTCCACTGACCAGGGCGGGGCTGTCGGACACGGGTAACTCCTCTGGCTTGTCGGGCTGCTGGTCTTCACGAACCGGTTCGGGTGCGGGTCACTCGGGCTCGGGAACCCGGAAGGCCCGCCCGATCACCGGCCAGCCCGCGGCCATGTGCTTGAACTCCTCGGCGAGGTGGAACTCGTCGCGGTCGAACCGCTTCTTCATGAAGAGCGTGAGCCCTTCCCAGGTCAGGTCGCCGATCTCGCGGGGTGCCCTGGTCCGCGACCAGTGCAGGGTCTGCGCCAGCTTCAGCGGGTTGACCTCGGTCCAGTGGTTGTCGGGGTCGGCCAGGCCGAACACCGGCGGGATGAAGTCGGCCTCGCCCAGCAGCTCGATGATGCGGTCGGCGGCCTCGCGGTGCTCCCGGCGTCCGTGGTGGACGTCCTGGATCGTCTCGCTCATCTCCTTGAGCAGCTTCCGGGCCGGCGCGTAGTCGGGGACGGCCCCGTCGGGCGCCTGGCGCTCCAGCCGCTCCAGGACCTTCGGGTCGTGGTCCTCCAGGAAGCGGGCGTAGGCGCGGTTGATCTCGAAGGTGGCCAGCGCGGTGGCGAGCACCCAGCTGCGGAAGTAGGCGTTCCAGAGGAACCAGCTGCCGGTGGAGGTGTAGGCGTTGGCGACCAGGTCGTCGTTGAAGTCGAGGAGGCCCTGCTCCAGCTCCTGGACGTACTCGAACCGCTCCACGGCGAAGTCGTCGTCCTTGATGGCGTCCAGCAGGCGCCAGCCGAGGGCGTGGATGATCTCCATGGTGTTGGACAGGCCGCGGGAGAACAGCGCGTCGACGAAGCCAGCCGCGTGCGAGGTCAGGCACCAGCGGTAGCCGACCGTCTGCTTGGAGGAGTACTGCAGCCGCCCGGTGCGCACCCAGTCACGGACCGCGATGGCGTTCTCGAACTGGGGGGCGATGTCCGGGTACTTGGCGATGAATCTGCGGAACTCCTCCTCGGGGGAGCAGTCCGGCGTCGGGTGGATGCGCGGGTCGAGGTTGAGGCCGACACTGCACAGGGGGTTGGTGGCCCGCGGGTGGTTGTCGAAGGGGATGACCCACATCCAGCCGCCCTCGAACATGTGGTGCAGGGTGCCCTGGCTCCACGGGCTGGGGTTCTTGTGGGCGTCCTTGGGGACGGTGTCCTCGTAGGGCTTCACGTTGATCATGTGGGTGAACAGCGAGCGCGACTGGTGGCGCAGTCGGCTGGGCTCCTCGCGCAGGCCGAACTTCTCGGCCAGCGGGGAGCGGTGGCCGCTCGCGTCGACCACGAACTTCACCCGGACCGGGTCGCCGGTCGTCGGTATGACCGTGACGCCGTCGTCGTCGAACTCCGCGTCGACGATCTTCGTCTGCTGGCGGACCTCGGCGCCGTACTTGATGGCCACGGTCAGCATCCAGGCGTCGACGTCCTGGCGGAAGAAGTGGTTCTCGGTGTGGGTGATCTTCGGGATCGGGAACTCGTTGGTCTCCAGGGGGTTCTGGCGGGCGCCCTCACGGTGGTAGAGGAAGCCGAAGTTGCGCTTCACACCACAGTTGGTGGAGATCTTCGACTGGACGGACTCGAAGGTGGTGAGCCACTTGATCTCGGGCACGTCGTACCGCTCGCTGACCAGCCGCATCAGCATCGAGGTGTACGGGATGGTGGACTCACCAATGGCGAAACGGGGGTGGGTGCCCGCGTCGAGGACGAGCACCTTCGCGCCATTGCGGGCGAGGCAGGCGGCCAGCGTGGTGCCCGCCAGGCCCGACCCCAGGATGGCCACGTCGTACTGCGGCGCCGTGGGGTGCTTCGAGCGAGTCGGCATGAGCCTCTCCTTGGTCGATCCGGGCATCCGTTCCGGCCAACCTATGGCCAGAGGCTCAAGCTCCACTCACGTGCGAATCGGGGCCAACTGGACCGGCCGCGGGGCTCGTGTCCACGGCCGGTCGGAGCCGTGCGGGCAGACGGAAAACGCGACGACCGGACTCCGCCCGGAGGGGCGGAGCCGGCCGTCGCGCTGGTGGTGCCGAGCGAACCGTCAGCCCATGTGGGCCATGGGCGATCCCTCGACCTCACCCGGGTTGGGCTTCGGCGTGTTCATCAGCGCGGCGATGATCACCGCACCGAAGACCATGATCACGGCGGCCCAGGTGAAGGCCGTGGTGAACCCTTCCGTCATGGCCGCGTGCACCACGGCCGGATCCTTGCCCTGCGCGGCGCGCTCGGCCAGGTACTCCGAGGCCGCGTCCGCCGCCAGGGTGGAGAGCAGCGCCGTACCGATGGAACCGCCGATCTGCTGTGCGGTGTTGACGGACCCGGAGGCCACACCCGCGTCCTCGTCGGCGATCCGGTAGGTGGCGTAGTTCATCGCGGGCGCGATCACCAGACCCATACCGGCACCCTGGATGTACAGGGCGGGCATGACCATGGCCCAGTACGAGGAGTCCGGCTCCAGCGCGGCCAGCCAGAAGAGCGCGCAGGACGCGATGAGCATGCCGGGCACCACCAGGGCACGCGGCGGCGCCTTGGGGATCAGCTTGGTGGACAGCCCGCCGGCGAACATGCCGACGCCGAGCGGCAGCGGCAGGAAGGCCAGTCCGGTCTCCACCGGCGAGTACCCCTTGACCAGCTGGAGGTAGAAGGTCAGGAAGAACAGCGCGCCGAGCATGGCGATCATTGCCACGCCCACCGCGAGGTAGGCGCTGCCCCGGGTACGGTCGGTGATCACCCGCAGCGGCAGCAGCGGGTGGCTGGAGCGGGACTCCACCGCGACGAACGCCAGCAGCAGGAGCGCGCCGAGGGCGAACAGGCCCAGCACCAGGCCGGAGCCCCAGCCCTCGGACTCGGCCTCGCTGCACGCGTACACGATGCTGACGAGGCCGCTGGTGACCAGCAGCACGCCGGGGATGTCGAACCTGGCCCGCACCGCGGCACGCTGCTCCGGACCGAGGTACAGCACACCGAACGCGGCGATCACGGCGATCGGTGCGTTGACGTACATGCACCAGCGCCAGTCCAGGTACTCGGTGAGCAGACCACCGAGCAGCAGGCCGATGACGGCGCCGCTGGCGACGATGCCGCCGAAGATGCTGAACGCCTTGGCCCGTTCCTTCTGGTCGGTGAAGTTGACAGAGATCAGCGAGAGCGCGGTCGGGGCGAGCAGGGCTCCGAACACGCCCTGGAGGGCACGCGCGGTCAGCAGCAGTTCGATGTTGCCCGCCGCCCCGCCGAGGCAGGAGGCCAGGGCGAAGCCGGCCAGCGCGATCACGAAGGCGCGCTTGCGGCCCGTGTAGTCCGCGATGCGGCCGCCGAGCAGCAGGAGGCTGCCGAAGGCCAGGGTGTACGAAGTGACGACCCACTGCCGGTTCTCGCTCGAGAACGCCAGGTCGGCCTGCATCTCCGGCAGTGCGATGTTCACGATCGTGATGTCGAGAACCACCATCAGCTGCGCCAGGCAGATGAAGACGAGGGCCGTCCAACGCTTGGGGTTCGCTAACGGGGCCGCTCCGACGGCGGTACCGCCGGGGACCCGGTCTTCGGATGTGGTCATGGGGGGAGATGCCTTTCTCCGTCGTGTTCCGCGACCTTGCGCGGGACTGTTGCTCGGCCGAACGGCCCGCCCGCCAGGGCGGCGGACTCACCGCGACAGAATTCACCCGTTGATGGATTCATCCTGCCATGAATTATTCTCCGCGCGCGACGGCGCAGGCAAGTACCCCGTTTGGACCATCCAGCGGAAATAGAGCGACAGCAGGGACTCGTCGAGCGGGGGACAAGCGATCCCCGAGCCCTCCAGGGCCTGGACGGTGTGCGTGGCGTCGTAGTCGATGGCCTCCTCGCCGCCCACGACGAACTCCTCCACCACGCCCATCACCGGGTGGAGTTCGTTGTCCTGCACGGCGAACGACTCCTGGAGCGTGCTCCACCACTCCTCCACCGCGACGGTCCGGAAATCCCAGCCGTACCGCTCCATCGCCAGCAGCAGCTCCTTGAAAGCGGCCTTCTTGCGATTGACGAGGTGGTACGTCCGCCCGAATGCGTGCGGCTGCCCGGAGATCCGCACCAGGGCCGAGGTGACGTAGTCGACCGGGGTCATCTCGATCTCCAGATCGAGGTCCGGAGCCTTGCCCAGCTGGACACAGCCCTTGATGACCCGGGTGGTGAAGTGCGTGGTCAGACAGGCCCCGGTGCGCGAGTCGCCGAGCACCCGGCCCGGCCGGTGCACATCGACCGGGATGCCGCGCTCCTGCGCCTGGCGCACCAGCAGCTCCGCCGCCCACTTGGTCTGCACATAGCCGGTCACCAGCTTGCCGGCACCCATGATGTCGTCGTCCTCGGCGATCACGCTCCGGCCGTCGGCGGGGATGCCCCAGATGCCGTACGTCGACACGTACGACACCGGGATCTGCCGCGGGCCCGCGCAGGCCAGGCGCAGGATCTCCTCGGTGCCGCCCAGGTTCGCGGCGCGCAACTGGTCGTAGGTGTAGGAGAAGTTGACCCAGGCGCCGTTGTGGTAGACGGCGTCCAGCGAACCGGCCAGCCGCTCGAAGTCCTCCTGCGACAGGCCCAGTCGCGGCTTGGCGAGGTCACCGGGCACGACCCTGATCCGCTTCTCGGCGTCCTCGCGCCAGGGGAGGTACTGCTCCAGGTTCTGCCGGACCCGGGCCAGGCCCGCCGCCGGTTCGTCGCACCGGACCAGGCAGTGCACGACGGCCCCGGTGGTGGCGAGCAGCTCGTCCAGGAGGTAGGCGCCGAGGAAGCCGGTGGCGCCGGTGAGCAGCACATGGTGCGGGTCGGTGTAGCCGTCGCCGACCGGGCCGGCCGGCACGATGGCCGGGTCGAGCGCGACGTCCGCGGCGATGAGCTCCGGTTCCGTCATGTCCGCGGCCGGCTGCGGCGTGCCCTCCCCGTCGCCGCCCAACTCGGTGTCGAGCAGCCGCACCCAGTCCTCCAGCGTGGTCCGCTCGAAGAACTGTCCCGGCCGCACGCTGATGCCCAGATCGCCCTTGCAGCGCTTGACGACCTCCATCACCATCAGCGAGTCCAGGCCGTGCGACATCACGTCCGCCTCCGGCACCACCGTCTCCGGCGGCACCGCGAGCACCTCGCCCAGCACTTGCTGGAGATAGCCCGTCAGCACGGTCGCCCGCCCGGCCGGGGCGGCGCCCTCCAGGGCCTGGAGCACCGCCGTGGAGGTGCCGCCGCCGGTGCCCTCGTCGATCTCGACGGTCCGCAGCACGGGCCGGTCCGCCCGCGCCTCCATGACCGGCTTGTACACCGACCAGTCGGCGGCGCAGACCACGGCCTGCGGCGCGTCCCCGGCGAGCAGCGCGTCCAGCAGCCGCAGGCACTGCGGGGCGGACAGCGTGCGCAGACCGGTGGAGGTCAGGAACTCCAGGACGTCCGCGCCGAACAGGTTGGACGCCAGCTCCCACGGGCCCCAGCTGACCGTCAGCGCGGCCAGCCCCTGCGCCTTGCGGTACTCGGCGAGCGCGTCGAGGAAGGAGTTGGCGGCGGCGTAGCTGGTCAGGTGCTGCGAGCCCCAGGTGGCGGCGATCGAGGAGAAGCCCAGGAAGAAGTCGAGCTCGAGCCCCTCGGTCAGCTGGTGCATCAGCCAGCCGCCGACGATCTTGGGTCGCCACACCGCGTCGTAGTCCTGCGGATCGGAGACCGGGATGTCCCGCAGGAACTGCGGTACGGAGGTGCCCGCCGCGTGGATCACCCCGCGCAGCGGCATCAGACCGGTCGCCAGACCCTGCATCACCGGCAGCATCTCCTCGACGTCGCAAACGTCGGCGGCCACCACCTCGACCAGTACCCCGGTCGCCTCCAGCGACGTCACGAAGTCGACGCGTTCGCGCACGGAACCGGTGAGGGTCGGGTCGTTCCACTGCCGACGGGGCGGCAGCGGCGTACGGCCGAGGAGAACGATTTTGCCCGCGCCGTGTTCGGCCAGGTTCCGGGCCAGCACCTGGCCGATGCCGCCGAACGCGCCCGTGATCAGATACGTGCCCGAGCGGTCGATGCGCGGCCTGCGCCGCAGTTCCTCCTCGGTGAGCGTCAGCTTCACCAGCCGGGCCACCCGGCGGCCGCCGCCGCGCAGCGCCTGCTGGTCCTCGGCCGCGGTGTCGGCGAGCGCGTCGGCCAGCGCCGCGCCCTCGTCGCTCTCCCCGGCCTCCGGGTCGAGGTCGACCGCGCCGGCCCAGTGCTCGGGGTGCTCCAGCGCGACCACCCGGCCGAGTCCCCACAGCGTTCCGGCGAACGGCTGGGGCACGCCCTGCTCCGGCAGCGCGGGCACGGCCCCGCGGGTGACCAGGCTGAGCCCGGTCCTGGTGCAGGCCGACCGGGCCGTCAGGCCCTGGACCAGGGCGACGGCGGCCAGTTCGGCGCGGTCCCGGAACGCGGTGAGCGACTCGGCGTCGGCGGCGTCCGGGCGCGGCGCGTCCAGGCCGGTCATCAGCACCACCCGGTGCGGGGTGACCCCTTCGGGCAGCCCGCGCAGCCAGTCGTCGAGGTCCGGCGCGCCGGACTCCTCGATCCGGCAGTGCGCGCCGCGGGCCCGCAGCGCCGTCGCCAGCCGGCGTGCGGTGCCGGTGCGGTCGGGGATCAGCAGCCAGCCCTGGCCGGACAACTCCGGCTCGGCGGGGGCCGGTTCGCTCTCCTGCCACTCCAGCCGGGTCAGCAGCTCCTCCGGGTGCCGCCAGGGCGCCGGGGCGGCCGCGGCCGTCGCCGGTTCGCCGACGACCTGGAGTTCGCGGATGCCGCCCAGGTAGGCGCCGTCCTCGGCGAACAGGTCGATGCTGCCGCAGGCCGTGCCGGGCTCCTTGCCGGGCTGGGCGATGGCGCGCACGTACCGGGCGTTGTGCAGCGAGTCGAGCGTGGCCTCGACGACCCGGCGGGTGAAGCCCGCCTCGGTCAGGCCCGCGTCCCAGGAGAGCGCGGCGACGGCCGCGTCGAAGACCGCCACGGCGTGGTCGGCCAGTTCGCCGCTGTCCTGGTCGAGGGCGACCAGCACACCCGCGTCGCCGCGGTGCGCGGAGATGACGGACCCGATCAGGGCGTCCGACAACGAGGCCGTCTCGTAGTGGAGTTCGTCGCCGTACTCGTGCCCGGCGAGGGTCGGCGCGGTGCCGCCGGAGTGGCGTGAGCGGGTGCTCGCCCGGCGCCGCAGCACGGAGTGCGCGTGCAGCGTCCAGGGCGCTCCCGCGGCCGCCTCGGCCGGACTCTGGCTGAGCAGGTCGACGATCGCGCAGCCGTCGTCGTCCGTGGTGACGGTGATCTGGAGCACCCGGCCGTCGCGGTTCATCGGGATGCGCTGCCGGACGTCGAGCTTCTCGATGCAGCTCCACGCGCCGCCGAGCGCGTCCCCGGCCGCCTCCCGCGCCACCCGGCCCAGCGAGCCGACGGGCAGGAAGCGGAAGCCGTCCGAGCCGGTGCGCGCGTGGCGGTCCCAGTTCGGGTCGTCCAGCTGGAGTTCGTAGGTGGGTACGGCGCTGTGCAGCCGTACCCCGATGTGCGGCAGCCGGACGCCGCTGGCCTTCGGGGCGGTCTCCCGGCGCGGCTCGTACCAGTACCGGTCGCCGTGCCACGGGGTGACCGGCAGGGCCACGCGTCGAGGAGTGCGGCCGGAACCCGAGTGCACCGCCGTCCAGTCCACGGTCTCGCCGCGCAGATGCAGCAGACCCAGCGCCCGCTGGACGGCGGTGCGGTCCTCGGGTGCGCCGGCCCTCGGCCGGTACAGCGACGGCACGAAGGTGCAGTCGCCGTCCAGGCCGGTGCGCTCCCCGATGCCGCTGAGCACCGGGGCGGGGCCGATCTCCAGGAAGGTACGGGCGCCCTCGGCGTGCAGGGCGGTGAGGCCGTCGTGGAAGCGCACGGTGCCGGCCGCGTGCCGCACCCAGTACTCCGGCCCGCTGTCCTCGGCGGTCCAGGGGCGGCCGGTGTGGTCGGAGACCAGCGGCAGGGTCGGCATGCGGTAGGTCAGCGACTCGGCGACCTCGCGGAAGTCCGCCAGCATCGGCGCCAGCAGCGGGGAGTGGAAGGCGTGGCTGACGGTCAGCCGGGTGGTGCGCGTGCCGCGCCGTTCCAGCGCCGTGCGCACCGCGTCCACGTCGGCCGCGGCACCCGAGATCACCACGCTGGAGGGGCCGTTGACCCCGGCCAGCGACACGGTGTCGCGGTAGCCGGCGATCGCCGCGCGGGCCGTTGCCTCGTCGCAGTCCAGGGCGGCCATCGCACCGCCGGCCGGCAGCGCGGCCATCAGGGCGGCGCGGGCCGCGACCAGCCGTACCGCGTCGGGCAGGTCGAAGACGCCCGCGACGCAGGCGGCGACGATGCCGCCGATGCTGTGGCCGAGCAGCCCGCTGGGCCTCAGACCCCAGGACTGCCACATGCGGGCGAGCGCGTACTCGACGGCGAACAGGGCCGGCTGGGTGTAGCGGGTGTCGTCGACGGGTGAGTCCCCGCCGGCCTCCGGCCAGACCACGGAGGCCAGCGGGCGCTCCAGGTGCTCGTCGAAGAGGGCGGCGGCCTCGTCGAACGGAGCACGGAAGGCGGGCTCGTCGGCCAGCCCGCGCGCCATCCCGGCGTACTGGGAACCCTGGCCCGTGAACAGCCACGCCGTCTTGCGGTGCTTGTGCACGGGCAGTTCGGCGGTGACCCCGCCGGAGAGCCGCTCGCCGCGCGCGAACGCCTCCAGCGTGTCGGCGAGTTCACCGGCGGTGGAGCCGGTGACGGCAAGACCGTGCCGCTGCCGGGACCGGCCGACCTGGCTGGTCCAGCAGACGTCCGCGAGCGCGTCGGAGGTGACGCGCAGATGGGAGCCGTACCGGCCGGCCAGCTCGGCGAGCCCCTGCGGGGAGTTCGCGGACAGCGTCAGCACCTCGGGCCGCCCGTCGTCCGCCTCGGACACGGCCTTCTGCGGTACGGCGCTGATGACGGCGTGGGCATTGGTGCCGCTCGCGCCGAAGCTGCTGATGCCGCCGATGCGGGGGCGGTCGCCGGTGGAGCCCCAGGGGCCGCCGTCCTTGGTGACCTCGATGTGCAGCTTGCCCCAGTCGACGTTCGGGTTGGGGTCGTTGAAGTGCAGGTGCGGCGGCAGTTCGCCGTGCTGGAGGGCGAGGACCAGCTTCAGGACGCCCGCGATGCCGGCCGCCGACTCCAGGTGTCCGATGTTGGTCTTGATCGAGCCGACCTTCAGCGGGCTTCCCGCGGGCCGGTTGCGGCCGATGACGGCCTCCAGGGCGCGCAGCTCGATCGGGTCGCCGAGCGCGGTGCCGGTGCCGTGCGCCTCCACGTAGTCCACGTCGCCGGGGGCGATGCCCGCCTGCTCCAGGGCGCCCCGGATGACGCCCTGCTGGGCGGCCGGGTTGGGCACGGTCAGACCGCTGCTGCGCCCGTCGTGGTTGACGGCCGAGCCGCGCACCAGGGCGAGCACCGGGTCGCCGTCGCGCTGGGCGTCGGACCAGCGCTTGAGGACGACGACACCGGCACCCTCGCCGCGCACGTACCCGTTGGCGCCCGCGTCGAAGGTCTTGCAGCGGCCGTCCGGGGAGAGCCCGCCGAACTTGCTCATCATCACGAAGCCGTACGGGGAGAGCATCAGGTTCACCCCGCCGGCCAGCGCCATGTCGCACTCGCCGGTGCGCAGGTCCTGGCAGGCCTCGTGCAGTGCGACCAGGGACGAGGAGCAGGTCGTGTCGACGACCTTGCTCGGTCCCATCAGACCGAGGGTGTAGGAGATCCGGCCGGCGACGAAGCTGGGCTCGCCGACGAGCTGGTAGGCGTCGACGTCCCGGATGTCGCCCTCGCTCTGCCGGAGCCGGGCGTAGTCGGTGGTGGAGACACCGAAGTAGACGCCGGTGGCGCTGCCGGTCAGCCGGTCGGGGGCGTAGCCGGCCCGCTCCAGGGCCTCCCAGGCCACCTCCAGCGTGAGCCGCTGCTGCGGGTCCATGCCGACGGCCTCGCGCGGCGAGATGCCGAACACGCCCGGCTCGAACAGGTCGACGCGCTCGTCGAGGAAGCCGCCCTGGGTGACGTACGCCTTGCCGGGCTGGTCGGGGTCGTCGTCGAAGACCGCCTGCGCGTCGCCGCGCTCCGCCGGGAACTCCCGGATGGTGTCGGTGCCGTCGGCCAGCATCCGCCACAGCGACTCGGGTCCGTCGGCGCCGCCCGGCAGCCGGCAGCCGACGCCGATGACGGCGATCGGCTCGTCCAGGGTCCGGCTGCGGGTCTTCGTCAGCTGGGTCTGGAGCTTTTCGATGGTGCGGACGGCTTCGACGAGTTTGGCCCGGTAGTCCGGGGTCGTCATGGTCAGTCTCCCTCGGTCAACAGGGCTTCGGACGACGCCAGGGCGCCGTCGAGGCGGCTCAGCAGGGC
Organism: Streptomyces sp. TRM68416; assembly: GCF_014596915.1. Classification (GTDB taxonomy): domain Bacteria; phylum Actinomycetota; class Actinomycetes; order Streptomycetales; family Streptomycetaceae; genus Streptomyces. The sequence continues at coordinate 94,617 of NZ_JACVWU010000003.1, read as the reverse complement.
GTCGTCGTCGAGGTCTGCGGGGTCTTCGAGGCCTTCGGCCGGCTCGTCCGGCTCGGCGGCCCCGGCCGGTTCGGCCTGGTCCTGCGGTGCGGTCAGCACCTCGTCGACGACGAAGCGCGCGAACGAGGCGACGTTGGGGCACTCGAACACGACGGTGCCCGGCAGTTCGACGCCCAGCTCCCGCTCGGCCCGCTGCTTGAGGTCCTGGGAGAGGACCGAGTCCATGCCGAGGTCGAAGAAGCCCTGGTCGGGCGCGACATCGGCGTCCTCGCCCAGTACCTGGGCGACGAGGGTGAGCAGCAGGTCGACCAGCCGTTCCTCACGGCGGTCCGGCGGCAGCCCGAGCAGCTCGGCCGCGAGCGCGCCCGTGGGCTCCGTCGCCGTGGGCTCGGGGGCGGCGGGCTGCTCCGGCTGCCTGCGGGGCTCGGCGCTGTAGGGGGTGTCCACCCAGAAGGCCTTGCGCTGCCAGGGGTAGGCGGGCAGCGGCACCGGGCGGTGCGGGCCGGGCACCAGCCGGTCCCAGTCGACGGCGACGCCGTTGGCGTGCAGGGCGCCGGCCAGCTCCAGCAGTTCGACCGGGCCGATGTAGGCCTTCTCCACTCCGCTGGGCTGGCGCCGGCGGGGCGCGGTGAGCTGGGCCGGGGCCGCCTCCCCGGACTCCGCCGCCGCGTCCAGGGCGGCACCGAGCATGCGGATCGCACGGCTTCCGGTGCCGATGTCGAGCAGGACGTCCAGGCCGGCCGTGGCGACCTCGCCGGCCAGCGAGGCCCAGCCGTCGGCGGCCGAGTACCGCGGCACCGCGGTCTCCTCCGCCGGGGCCGGGACGGGCACGCCGGCCGCGAGCAGCCGGACCGCGTTGACGAGCGTGAGGTCGCCCGCGACCACGGCGGCCGCGTACTCGCCGATGTCCCAGCCGACGACCGCGTCCGGTTCGACGCCGAGCGCCCGCCACAGGGCGGTGGTGGCCAGGTGGCCGGCGAACACCTCGCCCGCGTGCTCCACGCTGCCCGGGTGCGCCGGGCCCTCGGGTTCGCCGAGCTCCTCGCGCAGGGCCGCGCGCGCCTCGGCCAGTACGGCACGGTAGGCCTCCGCGCCCGCCGGGTCGCCGGCCAGGACCTCCTCGTTCGGGGTGAGGTCGGCGGGGGTGCGGCCGTAGACGAACATCACGGTCGCCTCGTCGCGGGCCTTCACCGGGCGGGCCCCGTCCAGGGAGCGGACGAGTTCGTCGCGGGTGCGGCCGACGGCGGTGACGCGGTGGGCGAGGTGGGCGCGGCGGGCGCCGGAGGTCCAGCACAGGGCGGCGAGTTCGCTCTCGTCGGCCGCGAGGATCCGCTCGCGCATCCGCCGCACGGCGTCGGTCAGCGCGTCCGGCGTCACCGCCGACACGGTGAGCACACAGGGCCGCGCGGGCCGGGTCACCGGGGGTGCCGGCTGCTCCGGCGCCTCCTGTACGAGGACATGGGCGTTGGTGCCGGTGAAGCCGAACGCGCTGATGCCCGCGATCCGGGGCCGGTCACCGCGCGGCCACGGCACGGGTGCGCCGGCCACGTCCAACGGCAGCCGTTCCCAGTCGAGTTGACGGGTCGGCGTGGTCAGGTGGAGCTGGGCGGGGATGCGTTCCCGGCCGAGCGAGAGCACCGTCTTGATCAGGCCGGTGACCCCGGCAGCGGCCTCCAGGTGGCCGACGTTGGTCTTCACCGACCCCACGACGAGCGGTCGGCCGTCCGGGCGCCCGGAGCCCAACGCACCTGCGAGCGCGCGCAGTTCGACGGCGTCGCCGAGCCGGGTTCCGGTGCCGTGCGCCTCGACGTAGGACACCTCGTGCGGGGCGACGCCCGCGTTCTCCAGGGCGGTGCGGATGACCTCTTCCTGGGCGGTGCCGCTGGGTACGGTGAACCCGCCGCTGGCCCCGTCCTGGTTGACCGCGCTGCCGCGGATGATCGCGTACACGCGATCACCGTCCCGCACGGCGCTCGAGAGCCTCTTGAGTATCACTACACCGGCGCCCTCGCCGCGGCCGTAGCCGTCGGCCGAGTCGTCGAACGTCTTGCAGCGTCCGTCCGGGGCGAGCGCACCGGCCGCCCCCATGGAGAGGAAGACCGTCGGCGTGGCCATGACGTTCACCCCGCCCGCCAGCGCCAGCCGGCTCTCCCCCGCGCGCAGGCTCTGGCAGGCCAGGTGCACGGCGGTGAGGGAGGAGGAGCAGGCGGTGTCCACGGCGATGCTCGGACCGCGCAGCCCCAGGAAGTACGAGATGCGTCCGGCGGTCGCGCTGAAGGAGTTGCCGGTGCCGTAGTACAGGTCGACGTCGGACTCGCGGCGGGTCACCAACTGCTGGTAGTCGGTGGTGTTGAGGCCGACGAACACCCCGGTGCGGGTGCCGCTCATCCGGTCGGCCGGCACCCCGGCGTCCTCCAGCGCCTCCCAGGCCACCTCCAGGAACAGCCGCTGCTGCGGGTCCATGGTGCGGGCCTCGCGGGGCGAGATGCGGAAGAAGGAGTTGTCGAACCCGTCGACCTCGTCCAGGAACGACCCCCGCGCGGGTACGCCCTCCAGCGCGGCGGCGTCCCACCGCCGCGCGGGCACGTCACCGCTGGCGTCGACCTCGGCGTCGAGCAGCCGCCAGAAGTCCTCGGGCCCGGAAACCCCGCCGGGCAGCCGACACCCGATGCCGATGACAGCGATGGGCTCCAGCTGCTCGTCATCGGGGTCGGGGGTGGCGCCCTGAAGGGGCGCGGGGCTGTGCCCGTCAGCGGCTCCGCCGCAGGGCGCGCTCACCCCAGACGGCGCCGCAGCAGACGTCTCACCGACCGTGGCACCCTCCTCCTCGGCAGCCGCTACGACCGGCTCCTCCGGAGTCAACGTCATGATGTAGTCCGTAAAGCCATCGATCGTGCCGTGCGCCAGCGCATCCGCCCCGTCCACGGCGACCCGCAGCTCCTGCGCCACCCGCCGGGCGAACTCCGCGACGGAGATCGAGTCGATCCCCAGCTCGAAGAAGCCCCGGGTACGCGGCAGCCGCTTGCGCGGACCGTGCCCGAGCACCTTGGCCAGCACGTTGTGGACGGTCGCGGCGACCTGCTCGCGGTCGTGCGAGGCCGGCGCGGCTTCGGGCACGGCGACCGGCGCCGGCTCGGCAGCGACAGGAGCCGGAGCCGCAACCGCAGCCGGAGCCTCCGCAGAGGCCTCCGCACTGGCCCCCAGCTCGGCGACCACCCGCCCCGCGGAGTCCACCAGCCGCACCTCGGCCCGCAGACCGTCGAGGCTGTCCTGCCGCTCGGCCGGCCCCGCCCCCTGCTCACCGCGCTCGACGCCCTCCAGCCAGTACCGCTCGTCCGCCCAGCGGTGCGGCGGCAGCGTCACCGGCGGCACCGGGGCACCGTGCACGGCGGCCCAGTCGAGGCCGATGCCCGCCTCGTGCAGCGTGGCCCGGGAGCGGGCCAGGACCGTCGGCCCGGGCTGGGCGCGGTACAGCGAGGAGACGACCGGCCCGCGCCGCTCGCGGTGGGCCAGCGACGCCTGGAGCGGGCGGGCCAGCACCGGGTGCGCGCCGATCTCGACGAACGCCGTCTCGCCCTCGGCGAGCAGCGCGTCGACGACGGGCCACAGCCGTACCGGTTCGCGGATGTTGGCGGCCCAGTAGGCGGCGTCGAGCGGCACCGGGTCACCGGGCACCGCGGTCGACAGGAACGGAACCGTGGGCGTGTTCGGGGTCAAGTCCCGCAGCAGGTCGGCGAGTTCGTCGGCGTAGGGCTGCATCAGCGGGGAGTGGAAGGCGTAGTCGACCGGGAGCTGGACCACGTTCGCGCCGGCGTCGGCCAGTTCGCGCACCGCGGCCTCGACGGCGGCCTGGGGACCGGCGACGACGACGGAGGCGGGCCCGTTCTCGGTGGCGACGCACACCTCGGGGTGGCGGGCGGCGAGCCGCTCGCGTACCTGGTCCGCGCCGAGCTCGACGTTGGCCATCCGGCCGGTGCCGGCGGCGCGGTGCATCAGCCGTCCGCGGTGGGCGACGAGCCGTACGGCGTCGCCGAGTTCGAGCGCCCCGGCGACGTGCGCGGCGGCGACCTCGCCCATGCTGTGCCCGATCACCGCGTCGGGGCGCACGCCCCAGGACTGCCAGAGCCGGGCCAGCGCGACCTGGACGGAGAACACCGCGGGCTGGGCCACGTCGGTGGCCCGTACCCGGGCGGGGTCGGCGTCGCGCAGGACGTCGTACAGGGACCAGCCGACCTCGGCGCGCAGCAGTTCGTCGCAGGCGTCGAGGGTCTCGCGGACCACGGGCTCGGTCTCGGCGAGGTCGAGGCCCATGCGCGGCCACTGCGAGCCCTGGCCGGAGAAGACGTGGACGACCTTGGGGGCGACGTCCGCGGCCCGGCTGCCCTCGGCCTCGGCGAGCGCGGCCGTCAGTTCGGCGGCGTCCTTGCCGACGACGGCGATGCGGTGCTTGTGGTGGGTGCGGCGCACGGCGGAGGCGGCGGCGACCGGTCCGACCGGGTCGGCGAGCGTGCTCGCGTAGTCGGCGGCCAGTTGCCGCAGCCCGTCGGCCGTGGTGGCGGAGACGAGCAGGGTGTGCGGCCCGTCGGTGTCGACGGCCTCGGTCCGCGGGGCGCTGCCGAGCACCACGTGGGCGTTGGTCCCGGACAGCCCGAACGCGCTGACGCCCGCGGTCAGCGACTCGTCGGTGTCCGGCAGGGTGACGTGGTTGACCGGGACGAGCGTCCCGGACGACTCCCAGTCGATCATCGGTGCCGGGTAGACGTGGTGGATCTGCCCCGGGACCGTGCGGTGCCGCAGCACCAGCATCGTCTTGAGCAGTCCGGCGATGCCGGCGGCGGAGTCCATGTGCCCGAAGTGCGCCTTGTGGGAGCCGACGAGGAGCGGCCGGTCGGCGGGGCGGGTGCGGCCGATCACCTCGGTGAGCGCGGAGATCTCCAGCGGGTCGCCGAGGGGGGTGCCGGTGCCGTGCGCCTCGACGAAGACCGGCTCCTCGGGCGCCACGGAGGCCGACTTCAGTGCCGCGCGCAGCAGTTCCTGCTGGGCGAGGGCGTTGGGGGCGGTGAGCCCGGCGCTGCGTCCGTCCTGGTTGACCGCGGAGCCGCGGATCAGCCCGTGGATGCGGTCGTGGTCGCGTACGGCGTCGGCGTAGCGCTTGAGGACGACGACCCCGCAGCCCTCGCCGCGGACGATTCCGTCGGCGCGGGCGTCGAAGGGGCGGCACCGGCCGGTCGGGGAGAGCGCCTGCACCTTGCCCATGAAGACGGAGAGTTCGGGCGCGACGATCACGTTCACGCCGCCCGCCAGCGCGGTGTCGGCCTCGCCGTTGCGCAGCGCCTGGCAGGCCAGGTGGACGGCGACGAGCGAGGAGGAGCAGGCGGTGTTGACGGTCATCGCGGGCCCGTGCAGGCCGAAGGTGTAGGCGATGCGTCCGGCGGCGAAGCTGAACTCCTTGCCGGAGGCGAAGTACGGGTCGATGGTCTTGATGCCGGAGGTCCGGGCGTGCAGCAGCAGGTAGTCGGAGCCGAGGATGCCCATGTGGACGCTGGTCCGGCTGCCCTCCCAGGCGCCGCGCGGCACCCCGGCGTCCTCCATGGCCTCCGAGCACACCTCCAGCAGCAGCCGCTGCTGCGGGTCCATGCCGCGGGCCTCGCGCGGGGAGACGCCGAAGTAGTCGGCGTCGAACCGGTCGATGTCGTCGAGGAAGCCGCCCTCGCGGCAGTAGGTGGTGCCGGGCGTGTGCCGGTCGGGGTGGTGGAACTCGTCGCTCCAGCGGTCGCCGGGGACCGGCGTGACGACGTCCACGCCGTCCATCAGCACCCGCCACAGCCCGTCGAGGTCGCGCACGCCTCCGGGGAAGCGGCAACCGGCCCCGACGACGGCGATGTCGTCGGGGCGGGGCTCGTAGGGTCGGTTCTCAGCCATGGACCGCTGTTCCTCCCATTGTGAGCTGCTGCCGCCGGCCGGCCAGGTATCCGGCGAGCGACCGGATCGTCGGATGCCGGACGAGGGCACGCGGGTCCACCTCGTCGCCGAGCCACTCCGCCAGGGCCGTGGCGATCACCAGGCTGTCCGCGGAATCGATGTCGAACTCGTCGAAGCACAGGTGGACCGACACCATCGCCGGGGGCAGCAGGGTCCGTTGGGCAATCTGCTCCACCAGCCAGTTCTCCACCGCTTCTGGGGTGATCTCCCTCGCAGGTCCGCTCACCGTGGCACCTCTCATCCTCAAGTGCGGCCGAAAGCGACGGTAGGGAGACGGACTCAAGGCGCCCTAGAGAGAACTGCGGACGGCCGCCTCCGGGCCGTGACCGGGAGGGCGTGACCGGAGGAAACCGGGCTTCGCCTCGGCGGGGTGCCGGCACCGGGACACGTCCGGCCCGTCGAACCGGGCGTCCGGCCTGCCCGTTCACGCATCCGCCGACCGCCGCATTCCGGCCAGCCCGGAACGGACGCCGGGCGTCCGGTCTCGAACCCCTGTCGACGGCGGCTTGAGCGGATCCTGTTGCGATCCCGGTCGAACCAGTCAGAGCCGACATCCGTCCGACCGCGGAAGGAAGCACTCCGTGACCAGCGAACCCGCCCTCACTCTCTTCTGCCTGGCGCACGCCGGCGGCAGCGCGCACCCCTACATCCGTCTGGCGGCGGACCTGCCCGACCGCGTCAGGCTGGTCCCGCTCGAACTCCCGGGCCACGGAACCCGGGTGCGCGAACCCCTGCTGCACGGCCTGGCCCCGCTGATCGACGAGGTGGTGCGGCTCGTCGGCGAGCAGCGGGAGGGGCCGTACGCGCTCTACGGCCACAGCTTCGGCGCGCTCCTCGGCTACGAGGCCGCCCGCGCCCTGACCACCCTGGGCACCCCGCCGGAGCTGCTGCTGGTCTCCGGCCGCAACGGCCCCACGGAGCCGCTCTCCCACCGCCCGTTCCACCATCTGCCCGACGACGGCTTCGTGCACGGGCTGCAGCGGATCGGCGGCCTGCCGGAGGCGCTGCTCGCCGAGCCGGAGCTGCTGCGGTTCTACCTGCCGGCGATCCGGGCCGACCTGAAGGTCGTCGAGACGTACACGCACGCGCCCGGTCCGCGGCTCGCGGTGCCCGTGGCCTCCTTCGCCGGGCGCAAGGACGTGCTGACCGACCCGGCGTCCGTGGCCGCCTGGTCCAGGATCACCACCGGCGTCTTCGACTTCACGCTGGTCGACGCCGGCCACTTCTTCCTCCAGGAGCCGGAGTTCAGGGCCGCCCTGTCCGCCCGGCTGACCCGGTTCGCCGAGCAGCCCCGGCGCTCCCCCGCGGCCCGTGGCACCGCCTCCCGGGCCGGGCAGGCCGGGTGACCGGCGCGGACACCGCGAGGCAGACCCGAGTGAACCTCAACCGACACGGCCCAGCATCTGCGGCAGTACGGCTCTTCTCCCCCCACACCTAAGACCGAGACCAACAGGAGGCCCCAGTGGCGGCGCTGTCCCATGAAGAGATCCGTCGCAGGATCAGCGAGTACATCGAGCAGCAGTTCCTCGGTGAGAGCGAGGTGTCCGAGCTGACGGACGACACCCCGCTGCTGGAGTGGAGCGTCCTGACCTCCATGAACACCTCCCTGCTGCTCTCGTTCATCAGGACCGAGCTGGGGGTCGTGGTGCCCCCGACCCACATCACCGGCCGGAACTTCGCGAACCTGAAGGCCATCACGGACATGGTCCATTCCCTGGCCCCGCAGCCCGCTGCCTGAACCGACCGAAGGAAGAGAGAGCATCGTGGACGCACAATTCGACGTCGCAGTCATCGGCGGCGGCCCCGCGGGATCGACCGTGGCCTCGTACCTGGCCAAGGCCGGGCTGTCCGTAGCCGTGTTCGAGGCGGAGAACTTTCCTCGCGAGCACGTCGGCGAGTCCCTGGTCCCGGCCACCACCCCGGTGCTCCTGGAGATAGGGGCCATGGAGAAGGTCGAGGCCGCCGGCTTCCCCAAGAAGTTCGGTGCCGCCTGGACCTCCGCCGAGGACCGCGACATCAACCACAACGGTTTCCGCGGCCTGAACCACGACTTCCGTGCCGCGGAGGTCCTGTTCAGCGAGCGTGACCAGGACGGCGTGGACCGCGACCACACCTTCCACGTCGACCGCAGCAAGTTCGACCACATCCTCCTCAAGCACGCCGAGGAGCTGGGCGCCAAGGTCTTCCAGGGCGTCCGGGTCGGCAAGGTCGACCTCGACGGCGAGGTGCCGGTCGTGGAGGTGAAGGTCGGCTCCTCGTCGACGCACATCACGGCGAAGATGGTCGTCGACGCGAGCGGCCGCCAGACCCGTCTGGGCAACCAGCTCAAGCACAAGATCCCGGACCCGGTCTTCAACCAGTACGCCGTGCACACGTGGTTCGAGGGCCTCGACCGCAAGGCCCTCGCGGTCAACAAGGACCAGGCCGACTACATCTTCATCCACTTCCTCCCGGTCATCGACACCTGGGTGTGGCAGATCCCGATCACCGACACGATCACCTCGATCGGCGTCGTCAGCCAGAAGAAGCGGTTCCAGGAGTACGGCGGCGACCGCGAGAAGTACTTCTGGGACACCGTGGCCTCCCGTCCCGAGCTGCTCGACGTGCTGAAGAACTGCGAGCAGGTCAAGCCCATGAAGACCGAGGGCGACTACAGCTACGGCATGAAGCAGATCGCCGGCGACAACTACGTCCTCATCGGCGACGCGGCCCGCTTCGTCGACCCGATCTTCTCCTCCGGCGTCAGCGTCGCGCTCAACAGCGCCCGCCTCGCGGCCAACGACATCATCGCCGCCGCCGAGGCCGGGGACTTCAAGCACGAGCGCTTCGCGGCCTACGAGAACAAGCTGCGCAAGGCGGTGGGCTACTGGCACCGCTTCATCGAGGCCTACTACCGCCTCAACATCCTCTTCACCGCCTTCGTCCAGGACGACCGCTACCGGCTGGACATCCTCAAGATGCTCCAGGGCGACGTCTACGACGACGAGGAGCCCAAGGCCCTGGCCGCGATGTGGGAGATCATCGAGGCCGTGGAGAGCGACCCCACCCACCTGTGGCACCCGTACCTGGGCAGTCTGAGGTCCCCCACAGCCGCGCCCAGTTTCTGATCCCCCCGGCCCTCCCCCAGCCGGGGAGAGCGTCAGAGACCTGGAGCGCAAACCGCCGGCCGCGTTCCTCCCCCGGGTTCTCCGGGGAGGGACGCGGCCGGCGCATGTGTGCGCCCCGCCGTCAGGGTCAGGCGGCGCGCGCGTGGGCGATGACCGTCAGCAGGGCACGGGGGGTGGGGGCGTCGGCGACGATGGTGTCGGGGAGCCCGACGCCGTACTCGCGCTTGATGCGTCCGGTCACCTGGAGGAGGGCCAGCGAGTCGTAGCCGAGCCGGTAGAACGGCGTGTCGAGCACGTCGTCGGCGTCCAGGTCGACGTGGTCCGGGACTCCGGCGCTCTCGCGCAGCAGCCGGAGCAGATCGGCGAGGGTGAAGCCGGCCGGGGACGCCGGTGATGCCTGGGAGTCGGACAGGGCCATGGGTGCCTCCTTGAGGGATCGGAAACCGTGCTGGGGGAAGGGACGAAAACGGAGCGGGAGGAGCGGAAGGAGCGGAAGGAGCGGAGGGAGGAGCGTGCGGCTCAGAGCCGGCCCAGCAGCACCGTGAGCAGGCCCCGGTCGAGGGTGGTGTCGGCGGCGGTGTCCTCCGCGGCGCCGAAGCCCTCGTCGCGCAGCGCGGCGCTCACCACGTAGTCGGACTCCAGGGCGTGCGTGCCGAAGGTCCACTCCGGCCCGGTGCCCGGCGAGCCGTTCGGCCGCTGGAGCCGGATCCGCGCGTCGTCGAGGGTGAAGCCGAACTCGGTGAACCGGAAGCGCAGCCCCTGGCCGATGGCCTTGCTGTACGCCTCTTTCAGCGTCCACAGCCGGACGAGGGCGCTGTTGCGCATCTCCTCGGGCAGGGAGTCCAGCAGGGCGCGCTCGTGCGGGGTGCAGGCCTGGAACTCCACGCCGGTGCCCACCATGGGGCGTTCGGCGCGTTCCACGTCCACGCCGAGCAGGCCGCGCCGGGTGACGCCGACGACCATGACCTCCTCGGTGTGGCTGAGGCTGATGTCGATCTGGTCGCAGCCGCGCAGGTAGGGCCGCCCGCCCGGTTTGTACGCCAGCTCCACCGACTCGGGGCTGCTGGCCAGTACCCGGGCCGCGGTGTGCTTCAGCAGCAGCCGCGAGGCGAGGAAGCCCTCGCGCACCTTGCGGTGGGCCAGACGTTGGAAGCGGCCGTAGTCACGGGGGCCGAGCAGCGGGCGCAGAACCCTTTCTTCAGTCTCCTCCGGAAGCCAGTCGGCGACCCTGCCGTAGGTGACGACCGTGCCGCGCTCCGCCAGCGGCCGCAGAACCTCGTCCCAGGAGCCCTCGGGACCGGACACGAGCACGGGTGCCCCCGCACCGGGAACGGCCATCAGACGCCTGCCTTCATCAACCGGTCGCGCAGATAGGCGACCAGGGTGCCGACGGACTCCATGCTGTCGACCATGTCGGGCAGGGAGAGCACACCGAGCTCCGGAACGGCCTGCTCGACGCGGTACTTCAGCTGCATGATCAGGACCGAGTCGAAGCCCAGGTCCTCCCGCAGCAGCGAGTCCGTGCCGACCTCGGCCAACGGGTCGTCGATGACCCGCCGCACCGCCTGGACCACCGCGGAGATCAGATCTCCGGCCGAGTCCGCGGCATGTGTGTCGGCGGCGTGCGCACCGTGGCTCATGGGCCGTTTCCTTCCGGTCAGGACGCCTCTAGGCACGTCTCGTACAGGTCGTAGGAACGCCGCTGCTCGTAGCGTTCGAGGACCGCGTCGAAGAGCCGCTGCTCCACGGCCTCGTGCGGGGCCTTCGGTACGTCGAGGCCCAGCAGGACGCCCAGCCGGTGCAGCGCCCCGGTGATCCACGCGGGGTCGGCCAGGAAGGTGCCGGGCCGGGCGCCTCGGTGCTCGCGCCACACCCCGAGGCTGGCCGCGGCGGCGCAGACCAGGGCGTAGCGGTCGGTGAGGGCCAGGGTGTCCGGGGCGGACAGACCGGCGCCCGGTTCCATCCGGGCGAACCGCTCGCGCAGTTGGCGCAGTTCGCCGAGGAAGGCGGCGCCGAGTTCGCCCAGCTCCCCGTCGGCTCCGGCGCAGTCCTGGAGGACGGGGACGACCGGGTCGGAGGTGCCGGCGGCGGCCAGCGCCCCGAGGTCGGCCGGGGGCAGGTCCTCCCAGGGCCGCAGCAGCCCGGCCGGCGGCTGGTCGTCGACCAGCCAGGAGTCGCGGGCCAGGTGCGGGAGCTGGGCGACCAGCATGGCCTGGCGGGCAGCGGTACCGGCGTGGCCCTGGCCGAGCAACGGCAGGTCGCGCACCATCCGGCCGAACGCGCCGTAGCGGCCCTTGCTGTCGAAGTAGGCCTCGCCCAGCACGGTGGACAGATCGTGCGCGGAGTCCTGGAGCAGCTTGGGCACGGTGTAGGCGGCGGCGGCCGCGCAGGCGCTGACCCGGTCGGGCAGCAGATGGATGCCGCGCGCGGCCGCCAGCGCGACGCTGTCGCTCACCAGCAGGTCCAGCAGCGCCCCGGTGAGCACCTCGCGTCCGTACGGCGACCGCAGCGGCCCGTAGGGGTCCTGGTCCTTGTGCTCCACGGCGAACCGCACGGCGGTGCGCAGCATGGTGTCGGCCGCGGCGACGTACACCGAGGGCAGCAGGGCGCGGGTGACGACCGAGCAGCGCACGACCAGGGGCATGCCCCGGCCCGGCTCGCCCACCACGGCCTCGTCCGGCACGGGGCAGTCGGAGAACTCCAGACCGCCGAACTCGATGCCGTCCAGGCCCACGGTCCGGTAGCGGTGCAGGGTGCGCAGGGCTCCCTCGGGCAGGATCTCGCGGTCGATCAGCAGGATCTCGTGCGTGCCGTCCTCGGTGCCGGCGACGACCGTCAGGCCGCGGGCGCGGGCGTAGTTGCACACGGCGGTCTTGGCGCCGTCGAGACGTCGCCGGCCGCCGTCGCGGCGCAGCGCGAACTCGTCGCGCACGAAGTCGTTGGCGTGCGCGACGGCGGGCCGCGCGACGGCCATCCGACCGCCGCCCAGCAGCAGCGCGGCGGTCCACTCGCGCTGCGCGGTGTTGCCCGCGGTCCACACGGGGGTGGCGGCGAAGAAGCAGTTGAGCCCGTATCCGAACCCGAGCGACAGATCACGCCGCAGGGCGGGCCGGACCACCCGCCCGAGCCCGTCGATCCGCTCAAGGCGCCCGCCGAACTCCGCCGGCACGAACTCGGCACCGAACTCGCAGTCGTCCAGGACCCGTTCGGCCCGTACGAACTCCTCACCGCCGACCGCACCGGACCCGAACGGCGCCAACGCCCGCTCCAGACCGTCCGTACGGCTCCGGATCCGCGCCTCGGCCGTGGTCGCACGCACTGCTGCTCGCTCCACCGGGTGTCACTCCTCGCGGTCCGCCGATCCAGTCGCCCCTCGTCCGGCATGCCCCCATCAGCACCCGCACGAGAACGAACCAAGCCTCGACGCTGCCGCTCAATTCCTGGTGGACAGCCCCTGCCGTGCGGCCCGGTGGAAGCCGACCGCGCAGTTCCCCGCGCCCCTCCAGGACGCCATCCCCCCCCAGCCTGCCACTCAACCTGCGGGCCGGTGGGGGCCGTTCGCGCAGTTCCCCGCGCCCCTTCAGGGCGCCACCCCACCGTCCACCGTGCAGGCACACGTACCACCTGACCCGGCCCCCACCCCAGCAGGCGGTGCTGGCCCATGCCGCTGAGCCTGCGGGCATGCGTGCCGCCTGGGGCGGCACGGGTGGGCGCAGGCGGCGCCCCGGTAGCGCCGGGCCGCGCGACCCACCCCCGCGCCGGCGTCAGCCAGCGGTACCCCGACTCGCGCCTACGCCGGCACCAGGCAAACGGAACCCCTACCGAGCCCCCTCCCCCCGCGGCCGTAGCCGCGCCACCTTCGCCGCACCCTCACCCGCACGCTCACGCTCCCCCTCACGCTCCCCGTTCCGCACGCCGGACTCCCCTCGCACCAGACAGTCCAACGCCTCCCGCAACCGCTCCCGTTCCTCGTAGACCGACCCCCCGGCACGACCGTCGAGCAGCGACACCGCCCGATGCCCATGCCGCCGCACCTGCACGGCGAGCCCATGCCCAGGCCCCACCTCCGCACAGAACACCGGCCCGTCAGCCCCCAGTTGCCCCATCGCCGCATCCAGCAGCACCGGCTCCGAAGGCTGCAACGCCCAGAACTCCGGATCAACGGCAAGCTCGGCCGACAGCCGACCCCCCGCCCTCCCGGACAACAACGGCGTACGCGGCACCCCGAAGGCCACGGCCCGAAAGTCGGGCCATGTCCCCCGGCAGGCGTCAGCGACCAGCGGCCCGTGCAACCCCGCCGGCACCTGCACCCGCATCCACGTCAACCCGGCTTTCTCCAGCTCCCGTTGGGTGGCCCGAAGCCCGAACTCCCCACCGGACACCACGGTCTGCCCCGGCCCGTTGCAGGCCGCGACCACCACCCCGGCCCGCAGACAGGGCACCACCGGCCCCGGCCCCGCCGCCACCGCGAGCGCCCCACCGGCCGGGGCACCGGCCAGCGCCTCGGCCTGCACGACGACGAGCCGTACAGCGTCCGAGAGAGCCAGCACCCCGGTCTGGACAGCGGCGACAAGCTCGCCGACACTCTGACCGAGGACCGCGCCGGGACGCAGCCCCCGATCCCGAACCGTCTCGCTGAGCGCGTGGCAGACCGCGAACAGCAGCGGATGCACCTCGTCCATGGTCCGCAACTGCGCACCCGAGGCCCAGAGCCGGTACAGCCGTTCCCCGTCGTCACCCAGCAGGCCGAGGACGTCGTCCATGGCCGAGGTGAACGCGGGCTCGTGCCGGTACAGGCCGTAACCCATCGCGGGGTACTGCGCTCCCGCCCCCGGCAGGAGCAACGCCAGCGGCGTCACGGATCCGTCAGTACCGGCCGGGCGCCCGCACTCGGAAGAGCGAGAGCGGCTGGTCCAGCCGGAGTTCGGAGGAGGAGTCGAGCAACGCCCCCTGCAAGGACTGGAGTTCGTAGCTGGGATCAAGCCCCAGCTCCCCCGCGAGCACGTCCCGCAGCCGCTGGTAGACCTCGAGCGCCGTGGTGCGACGCCCGGCCCGGTACAGCGCGAGCATCAACTGCAGGTGGATGCCCTCGTGCAGGGGATGCCGCGCCGCGAGCCCGAACAGCTCGCCGATGATCTCGTGATGGCGCCCCAGGAGCAGGTCCGCCTCAATTCGGCGGCACAGTATGCCCATTCGGGACTCCTCCAGGCGGGTCACCTCGACGTCCAGCACCCGTCCGCACTCCACGTCGGCCAACGCCGGCCCACGCCACAGCGACAGCGCCTTGCGGAACAGGTCCGCCGCCGCCTCGTAGTCCCCTTTCTCCAGAGCCCGATGACCGCCGCCGGAGAGCCGCTCGTACTCCCGTACGTCGACAGAACCGCCCTGCGTGTCGAGCAGATAGCCGCCGGGCTGGGTGACGAGCACGCTTTTCGCACCGAGCGGCATGTCAGGCGATGGGCCTCCGATCGCGGAGGTGATAAGGTTCCGAAGCTGAAGAATATACGTCTGTAGCGTCGTCGCGACGCTGGGCGGCGGGGTCTCGCCCCAGACCTCCTCCACCAGCATCCCGACGGAGACGGGACGGTCTGGATTGAGGGCCAGTACCGCCAGAACCTTGCGTGGCTTGACCGCGGAAGGCACCACAGACTTGCCGGTCTGCATCACTCTGCACGCGCCGAGCACTTCGATGTCCATCGGCATCCTCTCTGTTGCCTGTATTCCGCTGCTGGCATGAGCAGCGGGTGGTTCCGCACAGTGATCCGTTGATGACGTGATGGTCACGCGATAGTCCGGTGAGCGGCTCGACACGAACTCAGCTCGGACTCAAGTCGGCCTCGAAGACCGGCACTTCGGGATAGAGCGGCCGGATGCCGCCGTTCCGCAGCAGCCCGCGCATGGCCGACCGCTGCAGCTTGCCGCTGGTGGTGCGCCGCACCACGCCCAGCCGTACGAGCAGGACCATGGCGTCGGGGATTCCGAACTCCCCGTCCAGATGGGTCTGTACGGCCTCGGCGAGCGACGGCAGTTCGCCGTCGAGGAGGCCTGTCTCGCGCACTTCCTGGATCACGATGAGCCGGTCCCGCTCCGGCCCCGCGGTGACGGCGGCCGTCACCCCGAACAAGGGGTTCAGGCCCTGCACGGAGACCTCGATGTCCTCCGGGGCGACATCCACCCCGTTGACGACGACGCCTTCCTTGAGCCTGCCGATGACGAACAGCTCGCCGCTGTCGTCCACGGCGCCCAGGTCGCCACTGCGCAAAAACGATCCTTCGTGATGGGAGGTCACCGCGCCGAAGAACTCCTCCGTCTCCGCGCGACGGCGCCAGTAGCCCGGCGCGACCGTCTCGCCCCGGATCCATATCTCGCCCACCCGGCCCGGCGGGAGCACCTGCCGGGTCTCGGGGTCGACGATGCGCATCTCCGCCCCGTGGGGCCGCCCCACGCCGACCAGGGTCCGGCTCCGGCCGCCGGCCACGGTCCCGTCGAGCCGGCCGGCGGCGAGAGCGGCACTGTCCACCCGGCGGGACAGGGGCGGTCGCCCCGGGGCTCCGCCGGTGACGAGCAGGGTCGCCTCCGCCAGTCCGTACGCGGGGTAGAACGCCTCGGGCCGGAAGCCGGCGGGCGCGAACTTCGCCGCGAAGGAGCGCAGGGTGGCCTCCCGCACGGGTTCGGCACCGTTCACTGCGACCCTCCAGGAGCCCAGGTCCAGCTTCTCGGCCTCCTCGTCCGAGACATCGCGCACGCACATGTCGTACGCGAAGTCCGGGCCGCCGGACAGGGTGACGCCGTGCTCCGCGATCAACTCCAGCCAGCTGAGCGGCCTTCGGATGAAGGACCACGCCGGCATGAGCACCCCGCGGGCGCCGAGGTGGAGCGGGTGCAGCAACTGCCCCACCAGACCCATGTCGTGGTACGAGGGCAGCCAGCCGCCGATCACCGAGCGCTCGGAGGTGCCCAGCGCGCGGGCGATGGCCTGCTGCCCGGCCAGCAGGTTCCGCTGGGTGATCAGCACCCCCTTGACCTGGGTCACGGAACCGGAGGTGTACTGGATGAGCGCGAGGTCGTCGTCGTTCTGCGCGGTCGGCCGCCAGTCGCCCGGGTCCGGCAGGGCCGCCCGGTCGGCGGCCAGGCACACCAGATCGCTGCCCGCGAAGAGACGGGAGAGCTCGGCGGCCACGGCGGAGTCGGCGAGGGCCAGCGAGACGTCGGCGTCCTTGGCGATCGCCGTCAGGCGCCGTACGTTGCGCCCGCCGTCCAGCGGGGACGGACAGGGCACGGCGGTGGCTCCGGCGTAGAGGCAGCCCAGGAGGGCCGAGACCTGGAGCGGGCCGTCGCAGTGCGGCAGCAGGACGCGCTGCCCGGTTCCGCCCTGGGACTGCACCCAGGCGGCCAACGAGCGCGCCTGCCGGTCGAGTTCGCCGTAGCTCAGGGTCTGCTCGGCGGGACCGGGGGCGCTGTCTCTGGAGCGGGCGCCGACGAAGCGGAAGGCTTCGCGGGCCGGATCCACAGCCTCCATGCGGCGCCGTAATGCGCCAAGAAAACCACCCATTGCGAACCGCCCCCGTCCGACTCATTGGCGCGAAACTAACGGCCGATGCTCAAGGAACGCATGACCTCTCCTTGACCTCCGGACGCGCTCCGGTGCCTGAGTCCGCATCATAACGAGGGAAGATGGCGCTGCGGTACGGGTAATTCATGACCTGTTGAAGAATCGATCCGGTCGACTTCTGTCCGCGATGCGACCCGGCACCGCGCTGAACTTGGCAAGTAACACTCGGAGGCGGCTCGTCCGGATCCTGACGGAAGTTTAAAAATCGCGAGCAGGGCACGATCGAACCCCTCTTCGATCTCCACCGAGGGGCGGGAAGGGGCCGAGAGCCGAACGAGCGACCCTTCAGAAGAGGGTCCGCAACCGGCGCCCGCGCGACCGGAGAACGCCCGGAACCATGATACTTTCCGCTTCAACTGGCTTGAAACATACGAGAGTTACAGCCCCGGAAAAACGGCGACGGACAGGCGCCCACCCGATCACCCCCTTGGTCACACGGCCGCGCGCACCATCCCCGCCCCCCGGACCGGGAGCAGCCGCCGAGACACCCCCGTCCGCGAACGGGCACCCGCGACGGCCGGATCGAAGCACCCCGGCAGCAAGCGAAGCGACCCGACCCTTTCACCACCACCGACACCACTCCCCCTCAGCCCGCCTCGTCGAAGCTGGCGTAGTACGCCGCCGCCATGTCCTCGTCGCCGTGCCCCTGGGCGGCGGCGCGCTCCAGACGTTCGGCGCCGGCGGCGGCGACGTCGAGGCGGATGCCGTGGGCGGTGCCGGCCTCGACGATCAGGCGGGCGTCCTTCGCGGCGGTCGACACCGCGAACTGCGCGGGCGTCAGCCGGCCGTCGAGCACCAGGGCGGACTTCGCCCGGAGGTACCCCATGTCCAGCGGGCCGCCGCCGATGGCGTCGAAGAAGCTCTGCGGGTCCACGCCGAGCGCCTGCGCCAGGGCCAGCGTCTCGCCCATCGCGTTGGTGGCCGCGAGGACCCAGCTGTTGGCCACCAGCTTCAGCCGGGTCGCACTGCCCTCGGCGCCGTCCTCGCCCGTCCACAGGGTGCGGGCACCGACCGCGTCGAAGACCGGCGTCACGCGCGGGCGGCCCTCGGCCGGTCCGGCGGCGAGGACGAGGAGCTGTCCGGCCTCGGCGGGCGCCCGGGTGCCGAGCACGGGGGCGTCGTAGAAGAGGAGTCCGCGCTCGCGGGCGAAGGTGGCCAGGCCGGTGAGCGCCTCGATCCCGGCGGTGGTGGACTGCGCCCACGCGGTGCCGGGACTCAGTGCGGGCGCGGCCCGGCGCATGACCTCCAGGGCGGCGGGGCCGTCGTAGAGCATGGTCAGGACGGTGTCGGCGCCCTCGACCGCCTCGGCGGGACTGCCGGCGACGAACACGCCCTCGGCGGAGAGCGGTTCGGACTTGGCGCGCGAGCGGTTCCAGGCGCGTACGGCGTGTCCGGCCCGGGCGAGGTTGCGGGCCATCGCCGCGCCCATGATGCCGGTGCCCAGCACACTCACGGTGAGCTTCTCGGTCATGACGTCACCTTCCTTGCGTCTGCCGTTGGTCTGTCGGGATCGTCACCGACCTTCCCGGACGAGGCACGGACCCGACCGCCCGGAGCCGATACAGCAGTGATCTGAGTCACACCATGTCACAGCGGTCGTGGCGCCGGTGTCTTCAGGTCGACCCCTTGAAGACGGAGGAGACACCATGGACCGCACCACCAATGTCCTCGTGATCGGCGGCGGGTACGCCGGAGTGATGGCCGCCAACCGCCTCACGCAGCGCGCCGACGTGACCGTGACCCTGGTCAACCCGCGCCCGGACTTCGTCGAGCGGATCCGTCTGCACCAGCTGGTGGGCGGGTCCGACGACGCGGTCGTCGAGTACCGGGACGTGCTGGGCCAGGGCGTCGGGATCGCCGTCGACACCGTGGCCCGGATCGACGCGGCCTCGCGCTCCGTGACCCTGGAGAGCGGCGCCACGATGGACTACGACTACCTGATCTACGCGGTGGGCAGCGGCAGCACCGATCTGAACGTGCCCGGCGCGGCCGCGTTCGCCCACCCGGTCGCCACCTTCGAGGAGGCGCGGCGGCTGCGGGCGGCCCTCGACGACGCGCCCGCGTCGGCCGCGGTGACGGTCGCCGGGGCGGGCCCGGCCGGCATCGAGACCGCGACCGAGCTGGCCGAGGAGGGCCGTACCGTGACCCTGGTCTGCGGCGGCGTCCTCGGCCCGTACCTGCACCCGCGGGGCCGGCGCTCGGTCGCCCGGCGGATGGCGCAGCTCGGGGTGACCGTGGTCGACGGCCCCGGCAGCAAGGTGACGGAGGTGACCGAGGACGCCGTACTGCTCGCGGACGGCCGTACGCTGCCGAGCGCGGTGACGGTCTGGACCGTCGGCTTCAGCGTGCCGGACCTGGCCGTGCGCAGCGGGCTGAGCACCGACTCGCTGGGACGCCTGCTCACGGACGAGACGCTGACCAGCGTGGACGACGAGCGCATCGTCGCGGCCGGCGACTCGGCCGCGCCGTCGGACCTGCCGCTGCGGATGAGCTGCCAGGCCGCGATCCCCATGGGCGCGCGGGCCGCCGACACCGTACTCAGCCGGATCGCGGGCGAGCGGCCCTCGACCCTCAACCAGGTGTTCGCCGGGCAGTGCATCAGCCTGGGCCGCGGCGCCGGCATCTTCCAGTTCGCCCACCGGTACGACGTAGCCGTGGGGTTCCACATCGGCGGCCGGACCGGCGCGAAGGTCAAGGAGTTCGTGTGCCAGGGCATCGTCAAGCACCTGGCCGGCGAGGCGGGCAAGCCCGGCTCGTACCGCCTGCACAAGGTCTCGGGAGGCTCCAAGCGACAGGAACTCCTGGCGGCCCGGCGCGACGAGACCACACCCAAGGCCGACCGAGCGGCGTAGAGGCTCCGTCGACGGACGGAGAGGGCCGGGCCCGTGAACGACCGAACGGGGAGGGCGAAGACATGACCGACCGAACGGGAAGGGCGGAGCCATGAACGACCACACGAGCAGGGCCGAGCGGATGAGCGACCACGCCGCCGACCCGGCGACCGAGAGCTTCGTCGCGCACCGCAACCTGCTCTTCACCGTCGCCTACGAGATGCTCGGCTCCGCGGCCGACGCCGAGGACGTACTGCAGGAGACCTGGCTGCGCTGGGTCGGCGTCGACCTGGAGCGGGTACGGGACCAGCGCGCCTACCTGGTCCGGATCACCACCCGCCAGTCGCTCAACCGCCTGCGGACGATGGCCCGCCGCAAGGAGGCGTACGTGGGTTCCTGGCTGCCCGAACCGCTGCTCACCACGCCCGACGTGGCGGAGGACGTCGAACTCGCGGAGAGCATGTCGATGGCCCTGATGCTCGTCATGGAGACCCTGACGCCGACCGAGCGCGCGGTCTTCGTGCTGCGCGAGGTCTTCGACGTCGGCTACGACGACATCGCGGCCGCGGTGGACAAGACGCCCGTGGCCGTCCGCCAGATCGCGCACCGCGCCCGCAAGCACGTCGACGCCCGCCGCCCCCGCCGGTCGGTCTCCCCGCGCACCACCCGCGCGGCCCTGGAGTCCTTCCGGCAGGCGATCGAGACCGGCGACCCCCAGGGCCTCCTCGACGTACTCGCCCCGGACGTCGTCCTGATCAGCGACGGCGGCGGCGTCAAGCAGGCCTCCCCCCGCCCGATCACCGGCGCCGACAAGGTGACCCGCTTCATGCTCGGCGGCCTCAGCAAACTCGACCGCCCCCTCTCCGTCTCCTTCACCCTGATCAACGGCAGCCCGGCCCTCCTGGTCCACCTCGACGACGAACTCGACGGCGTCCTGGCCCTCCACGTGACGGACTCCCGCATCACCGGCCTCTACTACGTCCGCAACCCCGAGAAACTGACACACGTGGCCTCGGACAAACCCCTCGGCCCCCGCTGAGCCGGCCTCCCGGGCGCCGACGCCGGGTCAGCGCATGCTCCCCACCGGCCTCCGGGAAGCGGCGGACCGCCTGCCGGGCGACCCTCCGCTCCTCAGCCACCTCGGCCGCACCCCCGGTCCCGGAGTCGAGCCCCAGACACTCTTCACCACTCACGCCGCACCACTCACGGCTTTAATTCTTGAATCCGTGATCAACGAGGGGAGCGCGCCCCAGAGAAGAGGCTGCGGGAGACCAGCGTCGGCCGCATCCCGCCGACCCATCCCCTCTCCACGCCGAGGACCACCTCGACCGATCCACGCACACCCCGCCTCCCCGCACCCCGCCTCACCGCACCACCCGACCCGCCCCCACGGCGACCTCGTCGACGGCTGACGAAGGGAACGAACGGCCGGCTTCAGTCCGCGCGGTGCTCGCTGCGGCGGGCGGCGCGCGCCCGGTTGCCGCAGCCGATCGAGCACCACGCCTGATCCCGTCTGCGCGCGAGGAAGAACATCCCGCAGCTCGGCGCGGGGCAGCGCCGCAACCGCACCTGCTCCGGCCCGGCAGCCAGCACGAGCGCCTGCCGCGCGACCGCCGCCGCCACCGGCCCGCCGGCCTCCTGCTCCGCGAGACGACCGGCGTCGTCGACCCGGAACGTCACCGGGGCGCGTGCGGCCAGCGCATTGAGTCGCACCCGCGCCGGCCCCGGCAGCGGCGTCTGCCGCGCCGCCGCGTCCAGCGCGGCCCTGACCGGGGCGCGCAGCTCCACCAGATCCTCCAGAGGGAGGTCGGCGAGCTCCCGGTCGCACACTTTCTCCCGCCAGGACACCAGGAGTTCGGGATCGACCAGCAGATCGACGTCGCCCCCCGCGTGACCGGCTCCGACGACGACGGTGTTGGCCACGTCCAGTACCGGCCGCTCACCGATCCACGGCATCTCGCGCAGGTTCTTGAGGGACATGCCACCAAACTACCGGACCCACGGATTCCCTGTGCCAAATCCGTGATAGCTTCCATTCACGGATTCAGAGATCCAAATCCGTGAGTCCACAAGCGAAGGGTTCCCATGAGCACGACAATCGAATACGTCCGCTTCGCCTGCGCCGACCCCGAGCAGCTGACCGCCCACCGCGCCAGGCTGATCGCCCTGCTGCGCGAGCGGTACGGGTCCGACTTCCTCGGCGCGCACCTCGCCCGGTACGAGGACGGCTCCCTGCTCGACCTCATCCTCTGGGCCTCCCCGGAAGCAGCCGCCCGCGCGGCGGCGGAGATGCCCGGAGACCCGGCCGCCGGGGAGTTCTTCAGCCTGATCGGAGAGGTCCACGAGATGCGGCACGCCGAGGTCCTGCACAGCACCCAGCCGTAGCCGAGCCGGTACCGGAGGCGCACTCGATGCACACAGGGCGAGCGCGCCTCCGGTACGGCCCCGAGGAGATGGGACAGCCGTGCCCACGGCCGACGAACTGATCAACGCACACACCACCGAGTTGCTGGCCTCCGTCATGGCGGCGGCGGGCGCCGCACCGGCGACCGCCCTCCGCGGCTGCGGAGCCCTGCTGGAGGGCCTGACTTTCAGCGGACGCGTCACCGCTGTGAAGGAAGCCGTCCTCGCCGACCTTCCGGATCCCTACCCCGCCTTCGCCGAGGTCGTCCACGCGGCCCTGTGCCGACCCGAGTTCACCGGCTGGATGACCTTCCCCGTCAACGCGGCCGTCGCCGAACGCGCCCTGGCGTCCGACGTGTTCGAACCGGCTCTCGATCTACTCGCCGCCCTCACTCCCCTGCTCACCGCGGAGATGGCGGTACGCCCCTTCTTCAGCGCCGATCCGTCACGTGCCCTGGAGCGGGCGGTGCGGTGGACCGGCCATGGCGATCCGCACGTCCGGCGCCTGGCCAGTGAGGGCACCCGCCCGCGCCTGCCGTGGGCGCCCCGGCTGACCGCGTTCGTCGCCGATCCCACCCCGGTCCTGCCCGTTCTGGACGCGCTGTACCGAGACTCGAGTGAATACGTCAGGCGGTCAGTGGCCAACCACCTCAACGACATCAGCCACGACCACCCCGGCCTGGCCGTCGCCACCGCCGCCCGCTGGCTCGCCGAGCCCGCACCGACCACACCGTCCCTGGTCCGGCATGGCCTGCGGACCCTCGTCAAGGCCGGCGACCATGACGCGCTGGGCCTCCTCGGCCACGACCCGGACGTCCGGGTCCGGGTCGTCGGCCCCGACGTCCGCACGCCCCACGTACACCTGGGTGAGGACCTGGTCTTCCACTACGAGGTCACCAACACCGGCGCCCGTCCCGCACGGCTCGTCATCGACTATGTCGTCCACTACCGGAAGGCGAACGGCAGCCTCTCCCCCAAGGTCTTCAAACTCACCAGTCGCGACCTCCTCCCGGGTGAACGCCGCGCGGGCGTCCGCCGCCACCCGCTCCGGCCGCTCAGCACACGCCGACACCACCCCGGCGTGCACCGCGTACAGCTCCAGATCAACGGCCGGCCCTACGACTCCCGCGCCTTCACCCTCCACATCCCACCGGAAGCCACCCTCGGGTGAACGCCCTCGAAGGGCTCCCGCGCGGCACGTCAGCGACGCCGTCCTCGGCCCCCGCCCCCGCCCCCGCCCCTGTCCGAGAGGATCGACGATGCATGCCATGTCCCCTGCGCTCCGGCGCGTGATTCTGATGATCGCGGCCATCGGCCTGGTCACCGGCTGTTCCCAGCGGTACAACGACGAGCGCGGCAAGGGCGACGCGCCGGTCCAGGGCCGCTCGGGGGACAACACCCCGGCCGAGGTCTTCAACATGCCCGACGGCTTCGGAAACGTCGCCACCAAATGCGTGGGAGCAGGCAAGCGTGCCTACGTGACCACCGGCTGGGTGCACCTGGACGACCCGCCCGTGGTCGTCCCCGCCAACACCGTCGTCGTCGACGATCCGACCTGTCGGTCTCCCAGACCTCCCCGCGCCCGGAAGCCCGCCGTGAGCCGTGCGCCGTAGCCCCGCCCACACCCACCCCGACCTGCTTGATCTCCGTGTCACCTCGGAGCTGCCGGGCAAGCAGATCAGGAGCCCTTTGTCGTCGGCTCCAGAATCGCCACGCACTCCACACGATGCGTCATCGGAAAGGTGTCGGCCGGAACGGGGCTCAGAAAACACCAGGTCAGAGCCGGTTTCCCGACTCAGCGGCCTTCGCACGGGCGCCCAGAGCGTCAAATGAGCGTCAGGGCTGGTGGAAACGACTCCTCACACGTACGCCGCCGGCTTCACAGGGGAAGGTCGTCGTCCGGGAGTACCCGGAACGCCTTGTGGCGGCCGAGCGGGCGCACCGCGCGGAAGTCGCGGCGGTCGAGCGTGAGCACCGCGTCGGTGTCGTAGTCGGCGGCGAGGGCCACGTTCACCGCGTCCGCCAGATCCAGATCGAGGTCCCGGTAGCGGGCACGCACGGACTGGGCGACCCCCAGGTGGTCCTCCGTGATCTCAGGGACGACGATGCGACCGCGTCGCATCCAAATCCGGATGTCGTCGACCGCGCTGAGCGCGGCTTCGCGACCGAGTTCCCGGGTGGCTACGTGATCGATCTCGGCGAGCAACAGAGGTGACATCACCAGCAGGCCGGCGGCCATGATCGCTTCACTGGACGCCTGATGCTCGGGGTGGGTGGAGTCGAGGGCCGCGAGGAGCCCGGAAGTGTCCGCAATGACGATGATCACGCGGCAGTACCGGCCTCGGTCTCACGGCATACGGCGTCGGCCACCGTGTCACGCACCTCGCTCTTGCTGAGGGTTCGACCAGCCCCCTCGAAGGTGCGGGAGAAGAGAGGCTCGTCCCAGACGCGGTTGGCCATGGCCGCGAGGTGGATGCCCTGCCGGATGATCTCGGCCTCACTGATGCCGCGCCGCTTGGCCGCCTCCTTGATGATGGCGAGGTCCTCGGGGTCGGCGTAGACATTGGTTCGCTTCATGGACATGTACCAAGACTAGCGTATGTACCAATCTGATGTATATGCCTGACGGGCGACGCCAGAGGGATCCTGCTGACCAGTCCACCGCCGGCTTGGAGGCCGCTGAGGTGTGACCGTGGGTGCGGCGAGCCGCGAAGCACTGCGACGGCATTCGCCGGCGACCTCGTACGACATGAACAACCCGCGCCAGCGCATGAGCCTGTACCGCACCGTCCTGCACGGGGGCCTGCCGCGGTACCTCATGCAGGATCTGCTCGTCCAGCGGTGGCCGGTTCTGCGCAAGCTCGTCGGTCGCACGGTACGCAGCGTATGGGAGGACACCTTTCCTCAGCCCCCGTCTCTCGCGCCCGAGCAGCCGCGTACCGGTCGCGCCGAAACTGCACGCGCTGCGCCTGGCGGACGGGATCCCGCCGAGCCCTGCTATCCGCTCGTCGTTACGCCAGTAGGCAAACCTCACGGGCGCCGACCGGGCCGACGGCCTCGCGGCTCTTGTGTCGAAGTGGCCGACGATCCGGGCCTTGGCCGAGCACGGCACCGAGCCGTCTCCTACACCAGCCGCCGTTGGCGGTGGGCCGGACCGACGTGTGGCACTCGTACGAGCGACCCATGCGGTTCGGCTGTGGACCGCCCGCTCTACGTTGGCCACCTTGCCAACCGTCGAGCGAAGTCGGAGCCATGAAGTACGCAGTGTCCGCGCCGCAGAACGCCTTGCTGCGCGAGATCGCATCGACTTCCGAGGCGATGCGGATCCCGCCGACACGTACGCAGACGACTTGGGCGCTGGAGCAGCGCGGGCTGATCAAGAGGACCTGGCATGGCAGCAGCCACGTCGCCGTGGTGACGGCGGACGGCCGCTACTACCTCAAGCACGGCGCGCACCCCCGACAGGTGCAGGCCGAGAAGGATCGGCTGGAGGGCGGCGCGGCGCAAGCCGCGCTGGCCCCGACCTGCGGAGCCGAGCTGATCTCCCGCCTGAAGTCCGCATCAGGAAAGATCACGGTCGCTGATCCCGCTCCTCGGACCCGGGGCCGCTGGCGGGCCGCCTACTACGACGCGCTTCATCACGGGCACGTACCCGAAGGCCACAAACTGCGGTGGAACGGTCGCCGGCGCGGCGACTGCGTCTTCACTCTGGCTGACGAGGCGGCCGAGAAGGCTGCTCAGCCTCCTCCGGTGCCGGCCATCGAGGTGCCAGAGGTTCTGGAGCGTCCGCATCCGTTGGTCCGCGCGACGCGCAAGGCGATGGGCCGCTCTCAAGGCACGGTCGATACACGGGGAACGGCCGAGTTCATCCCGCTACATGTGTCGCGTCCGCTCGCCGACCGCGCTCTACGGATCATGCACGCGTTCCTGACCGAAGCCGAAAGCCGCGGATACTCCGCCGAAGCCCAGACCGACCTGGAACGCGGTGAGGCTGTACACACACTGGCCGTCGTGATCCGGGGGCACGCCTTCCCTGTGGCCCTCACCGAGAGGACGACCAAAGTCCCGCATGAGCCGACCCTGAAGGAGCTCCGCCAGCAAGAACGCAATCCGTGGATCCGACTGCCCAAGTACGACGAGGAGTTCAACGGCCGCCTTGCCCTGGGTGCACCCGCCAAGAGCTGGTATTCCTACTCGTGCAGCGACGGAGCGCGATGGACGCTGGAGTCCCGACTGGGTCTGCTGCTGCAGGACCTCGAAGACCGCGCTGCGGAAGCCGCGCGCCGAGACCGGGAGCAGGAACTCCTCGAAACCGAACGGCGACGCCGGTGGTACGCGGCCGTCAAACAAGCCCGTGAGCGACAGATCGAGCAGCACCGGGCCGAGTTCCTCAGCGCACAGGTCGGAGCCTGGCAACGTGCCGCCGAGATCCGCGCCTTCTGCCAGGCCGCGCGCGCCAGAACCGAGAGCACCCTGGCACCGGCCGAGGAAACATCCTGGCTGGAGTGGACTGAGGCATATGCGGCACAACTCGATCCGCTGCAGCGCCAGTTGAACGCTCCGCCGGACCCACCGGCGACGCGGGAGACGCTCCGCGAAATGGCGAAGGTGGATGGCTACGCCTATCCGTGGCCGTTCGATGCCGACGGCCATTGGACCCTGCCACCTGACCCGCGGGCCGACGGGCCCTGTAACCCGCGCCCCCTTCGTCCACAAACGGCTTCACCCCGTCTGCGGGGAACGGGGCGAAGGATCGTTTATGCAGCGATGGTGAGCGGCACTTCCATACGCTCCCACGCGCCGAGCACGGCCTTGTGCGCGTCCGGCTGCAGGTGGGCGTAGCGCTGGGTGGTCTGGAAGCTCTCGTGGCCGAGGAGGTGCTGGACCTCGTAAAGGGAGACGCCTTTCTGCACGAGCCACGAGGCGCAGGTGTGCCGCATGGAGTGCGGCGGGTAGTGCGGGACGAGCTGCTGCTCGCCGTCATCGTCGAAGTAGTACGCGCCGCTGACGGCCGGCCACCAGGTCTGCCGTCGCCAGTTCCCGTCGTTGAGGAGACGGCCTGCCCGGCCCTTGGTGAGCGTGGTGAACACCACGGCATCCCGGTCGAGCCGGTGGATGTGACGCTCGAGCGTCTCCAGGACGTGGGGTGGCAGCGGTACCTCACGGCGGCTCTTGGAGCTCTTCGGGTACTCCTTGATACCGCTCTTGGTGTTGACCTCCACGACGAACAGGCGCGAGCGGCGCTGGTCGATGCGGTGGCGGTGAAGGCCGGAGAGCTCGCCCCACCGCAGTCCGGTGTAGAAGCCGAGAAGGCACATCGTCCGCCACACGGTGGGCAGTTCGTCCAGGATGCTCTGCGCCTGGTCGAGGGTGAACCACTGCGGTGGCTTGACCGCAATCTGGGGCAGGTCGATGCTGCGGCAGGGGCTCACCGCGATCACGTCGTCGTCGACGGCCGCGCGCATGATGGAGGACGTCAAGTTGTAGGACCGCTTGATGGCGGCGGCACCTACTCCCTTCTCGATCAGGGAGCGGATCCAGCTCCGCATGTCCATGCGGGTGATGGCGCGCATCTCCCAGTCGGCCCAGTGGGGCATGACGTGGTTCTTGATGCTCGACGCGTCTCCCCGCAGGGTGTGGGGTTCGACCACGCGGGCGTCCCACCATCGGTCGTGCCACTCGCGGAACGACGTTTCACCGGCACGCGGGTCACGCATGCCGCCGCGAGCGAACTGGGTCTCCATCTCCAGCCCCCAGGCTCGCGCCTGAGTTTTCAGGGGAAGCGATTCGCTGAATCGATCGCCGAGCCGGTTGCGCACCGTCGCTTGCCACTTGCGGGACTGTAAATCGTTCGGTGTAACTCCCAATCATGGAAGATGCATCGGTGACCAGTGAGAACGTAGCCGAGCACGAGGCTGTCGAGCCGGCAGCGGATGTGTCGGCGAAGGCCGTGGACGACCAGCTGATCGACGAATTGGTGAGCCAGGCCCAGGCTGAGGGCCTGCACGGGGAGGCGCTCCGTGTCCCCCATACTTCTGCCTTCATTTTCGACCCGGTCGCCGAGTTCGATTCGGATGCGCGTGCGTGGGAGTCCTCTGGGACTTCCGGCTTCATCAACCTGCACGATCATGAAACAACTGAAAGACCATTCGCGCAGGTCAGCGATCAAATCCCCCTCATCGTGGCAGGTCACCGCGTTAGCCGGTCTCTTCCGGGACATCTGACCGACAGCAGCCAGCAGCTCGGCGCTCTCAGCTTCGCCGCCTGTTGGCGTGCCATCGATGCTCAGCACATTGACGCGACCCGACCTGCCTGACACCTCATCAGAACGATCGTCAAATGAGCGTCACTTCAGCGTCAAGATATCGCCCGTAACGCCCACACCGCACATAATGCGCACGCTCAAAACCGCAGGTCACGACCCCTTTGCCGCAGGCTCCAAAATCGCCACGCACTCCACATGATGAGTCATCGGGCAGGTGTGTGGTTTGCGTCAATCCGGGAAACGTGCAGGTCAGAGGCGATTTCGAGGGCGAAATCCAGCCTTCCGGAGGCCCTCATGCGTCATACGTGCGTCACCACCACGGCGATGCGCCAGACGGGCGCGGCCCCGACCAGTGTCCTGCCCGCAGGCTACGCGGCGGAAGGCCGTGCTGGTGGGCCCGTGCGAGTTGCCGCTCTCTCGAATGTCCATGGAAGCGCCCTGGCTTGCAGCGCCAGATCAGCGGGGCACGGGGCAGTGACAGGAGCCGCGGGCGCAGGGAGAAGCAGTAGGCACCCGGCCACTGCAATGGTGGACCCACCACCGCCCCCCGGCTCGCCCTCGTTCGTTACGGAAGCCGACTCGCATGTCATGACCCACGCCAGTGCTCAGACGGCCATAATGGAGTCATGCCCGCCAGCCCACAACACCCCACACCCATGCAGAGCGTACTGTCGGGCGAGGTCGCTGAGGACCTCGCGCTGTACCGGGAGAAGTTCCGGCGTCGTCTGCCGGAGTCGCTGGACGAGTTGCACGGCCCGACCCACGGGGTCGTGGAACTGCCGCTGCACCTGGCCTGGTCCGGGATGACCTCATACGACCTGGGCAAGCCGCGCCAGCGCATGGGCCTGTACCGCACCGTCCTGCACGAGGGCCTGCGTGACGACCTGCCCCGCTACCTCAACCAGAACGTGCTTCTCCATCTGTGGCCGGTGCTGCGCACCCTCGTCGGTCGCACTGTGCGCACCGTATGGGAAGACGCCTTCCCCCAGCTCGCCTCCCGCACCCGGGCAGCCGCGTGACGGACATGCCGGAGCTGCACACGCGGCTTCTGGCGGATGTGATCGCGCTCGGCTCGCCGTATCCCCTGGTCCTCACCGGCGGCTATGCGGTGCGGGCGCACCGACTCGTAAACCGCCCGAGCCAGGACCTCGATGTCGCCACCGAGAACCCGGCGCCGATGGCCGACATCGCCGCCACGCTCCGCGTCGGCCTGGAAGCCCGTGGCTGGAAGGTGCACGCCCTGGAGACCGCCCCGCTGTCCGCCCGCTTCACCGTGACCGACCCGGCCACCGGACAGGAATGCGAGGTCGACATCCTCAAGGAGATCTTCTGGCGGCCAATCGCCCGGAGCCCGTACGGGCCCGTCCTCGCGGAGGAGGACGTGATCGGCACCAAGGTCCGCGCCCTCGCTGACCGCGGAGCACCCCGCGACCTGATCGACGTCTTCGCAGCCTCCCGCCGCTGGTCCAATGCCGAACTTGAGGAGTTCGGCCGCCGCCACGCCCGTGGCCGCTTCGAGCGCGAAGACCTCCAGGCGAACCTCACCGGCGCCGAATGGACCGACGATGAAGCCTTCGCCGCCTACGGACTCGACGATGCCACCATCGCCGCTCTGCGCACCTGGGCCGTGGAGTGGGCCGACGACCTCGCAGCCCGGCTCCTCGAAGAGCCCGGCGCCCCGGACATCGACTGAGCGGGCCGCACGTGCACGCCCTCCCTCAAGCACGGGGGCATGCGCCGCGCACCCAAGGCCACGCTCGCCGCACTCGCCGTCCCCCAGACTGAGCCCGGCAGGCTCATCCGCTATCCAGCCGTACATGGGCAACCCGACCAACCAAGATCGTCCCACATGCGTCCCACCTTCCGGCGCCAGCGGAAGGGCGGCGAGCGCGACAGGAGCAGCTCCGCGACCGAGCATTTCGAATCGGGACTCGCCAGACTCATCATCCCTCAGCAGGATGAAAAGGCTGTTCTGCTCACTGTCGTACTCAGCGTTCACGCCACCCCTAGGCCACTGATCCTCAATACGTGATGTCGGTCGGCGAGTGGCGCGGCCGTCGCCATCTGTCAACCCCCTCCGAACACAGGAACTCGGATAGCCCCATTCACGGTAGCGGCAAGTGATCAAGGACCTATCAAACCCAGGAGGGTCTGAGTTCTTGTCGCTTCGTCATCGAACCCGAGGTCCGTGTATATCTGTATGGCTTCTCTCAGCGGGTCAAAAGCGCTCAGGCGCTGACCAGACTCGATCAGAGCCATGGCCATGGCTACGCGGGCCTGCGCTTGGAGTGCCGGATTTTCGGCCCGTACGTATGCTGCTACTGCCTGTTGGTAGTAAGTGGTAGCCCGTTCAGGAGCGACAGACTTCGACAACTCGGCCCTGATCAGGAGGAGTGTGCCTTGCTGATCTGGTTCGTCGAGAGAGCTGATCGTCTCAAGCGCACGCTCGCAGGCGGTGAGGGCCTCATGGGTTCGGCCCTGCGCGTGGAGCGTCCAGGCCATCGTTCCCAGTGCCGTCGCCTCGTGCACGGCGTCACCGAGTTGTTGAAAGAGCGAGGCTGCCCCCTCCGCGGCTGCTGTGGCCTCGGCATGGTCCTCAAGATCTTGATGGACCAGGGAGATATTGTTCAGCAGTGTTGCCTGTTCCCTCAAGTCTCCAGCGTGCTGCTGGAGTGTCATCGCCGCGCGAAACTTCGGCAGAGCCTCAGCAGGACGCCCTACCTCACGCAGCGCCAGACCGTGGCTGTTGAGAACCCTCCCCAGCTCACTCTGATCGTCGAGATCGGTAAACAGTTCGGCCGCCCGTATAAAGGACACGAATGCATCCTCGTAGCGGTCTACTTCCGTGAGGGCGATCCCAAGGTTGTTGCTCGCCTTGGCCTCGCCCGACTTGTCTCCCGTGAGGCGGGCAGTTTCGACAGCGATGGTGGTAACGGCAATGAGGTCGTCGAAGTATCTACGCCGGGTCAGGTAGGCGTAGAGGCGTATCGGAAACCCAATGGCAATGTGCTGGTGCCCGGTGACACTGGCGGCGGTTACGGCGGCCGTCAGGTTGGAGCGTTCGGCGTCCAGCCAGGCTAGAGCTTCATCCCTGGTAGCGAAGGTCCCGGTCGGAAGCGGCCCGCGCGGGCCGCTCAAATGGTCGTCAGCAGCGCCCGCGGTGGCGAAGTAGTACTCCAGCAGCCGTGTTTGAGCCTTACGGTACGACTCTGCAGGGCGCTCACCATGGCCCTGGCCTGGCTCAGCGCCCGCCGCCGTCACAGCGGCGGCCTGTTCGCCGGCGTAGTCGCGCACGAGGTCGTGCATGGTCCACCGGCCGCCGCTCCGCTCGACCAAGTGGGCCCGGACCAGTTCGCGAAGGGTGGTGCCCACAACCCCAGGGGGCTGACCAGCGAGCGCCGCCACGCCCGCAAGCGAGATATCGGGTCCGGGACTGAAGGCCAGGAGGCGCAACAAGTCGGCCTGCTCGTCCGTGAGGTGCCGATAGGAGAGATCGAAGGAGGCGCGCACGGCGCGGTCGCCATCATCCAGATAGTCCAGGCTGGAACGAGCCTGGGCGAGTGCGGAGGCCACTTCGGCGACACTCTGCTCGGGCTCCAGCACCAGGAGGGCAGCAACGATATGCAGGGCCAACGGCAGATAACCACACAGCCGCGCTACCTCCGCAGCACTCTCGCCGGCCTCGGCAACACGTCGGTCCGCAGGGTCGGCGGTGCGCAGAGCCTGCCGCAAGAGTTCTAATGCGGCTTCAGCATTGAGAATCTTCAAGTCGATCAGACGGGCTCCCAGTGTGGGCAGGGTGTGACGGGAGGTCACCAAGACACGGTGGCGGCGAACACCTGGCAGGAGTGGGAGGACCTGATCCTGGTGGGAGGCGTTATCCAGGACCAGGAGGAGAGGTTCACTCTGTTCGGCAAGAAGCGAGCGGTAGAGGGAACACTTCGCATCGGTGGTCGCGGGCAGGTCCGTGTCGCGCATGCCGAGGACTTCGAGGAGGGTAAGGACCGCTTGGTCGGTGGTGACCGGGTTGTCGTCGTAGCCGCGCAGATCGATGAAGAGCGTGCCGCCGGGAAACCAGCCGTTCTGAGCCGCCCGGTGAGCGACATGCAAGGCGAGCGAGGTTTTACCTATCCCTCCCAAACCAGACACGGCGCAGATCAGCGCGGGCAGCTCCGCGTCGGAAGCCGGATCAATCAGGGGAAGCAGCCGACTCAGGTCATCTTCCCGGCCCGTGAACACGAGCGGTGCTGCTGGCATAGGCGCGACGGCAGTCCGAACTGGACCAGGGTGATAGTGGTGCTCTACCTTGCCGGTGACTGAGTCGTGGAACACGCTATCCGACAGGTCAAAGTGGTCACCCTCGTACGTATTCGTCATCGAACACCCCCGTTCCACCGGCACCATATTAGGGACTCTGAACCGCTCCGGGATCGGTGGAGGCTCCGGACTGCCCACCGGACGTGGCCACCGGAACCGGACGCGGTCGGGGGCCAGTCGCGGACTCGCTTGGCGAACCGCCCGCTGTCGCGCCGTCACCGCCCCCTGGCAGCAGCCATCCCAGCATCGCCAATACGAGCCCTCCGATCGCGAAGGCCGCCATGGCCGTCAACGGGACCCGGCGTCAGCGCGGTGGCGCTAGTGCTGGCCAGCCGCTCCGCTGGTACGGCGCGAGCTTTGCCAGCGCGTAGGTGACACCACACCGCCGGACGATTCTCCAGCAGGTCCGGCCGTAGCGCCCAGGGGCCGGACTGTCGTATGGGCTCGGCCAGCCCAGGCTCCAGCCGTCGACGTCGATCTCGCCGAGTCAGGAGCTCTTTCCAACGGGTTCCAGGATCGCGACGCACTCCACGTGGGAGATCATCGGAATCACGTCAGGACCGGAGAACGAGAGAGGATCTGCAGGTCAGGCACCCATTTTTCGGCTCGCTGAACGGGCCTTCAGGGGTCCGAGCGTCACGGCCGCCCAGCTCGGACTTCGCAAGGCGGGCGACTGCTTAGACCGGGCCAAGCCGAGAGCGCTGCTGACATCGAACTCGACCGTGCGCTCCCACGTCAGTACTACCGACGCTCCCACGGCTACCGCCTTCGGACGGTCGAGGAGTGAGGAACCCAGCGCTCCTCGTGCCCTGCGGTAGGCAACACGCCTTGGCTGCCGCGCGCAAGCTGGCCACTGCCAAGACAAACACGCGACAGCTGCGGAGGGTGTGGGCGTCATGCACGAGCCATTGGGACTTCCGTCGGAGGTACAGCGGCTGCAAGGGCATGCCGAGCGTGCCCTTGTCGAGGTGCAGCGGGCGGATACGAAAGCCACGGCGTTGTGCGGGATAGCCGGTGGTTTGCTGGCCGCAGGGGTTGCCGTGCTGTCGAGTGCAGATGGCATGCCCTTGCTTGCGGTGAGCTCCCTAGTACTGATGTGCCTGTTACTGATAGCCGCGACAGGGGCAGCGTTGCTCACCCTGCGACCCGTAGTCCCGAGGACGGGACTATGCGCCGAGTTGATGACCGAGGCGGCCGTACACCACCAGGTCGGTGTGAGTCCGGCCGCGCGTGGGGAGCTTGAACGGCATCTCGAAGCCCGCCGGCTACAGGTGCTCGCCTGGCTGGCAGACAGGAAGCTGCGATCAGCTCGCCGGGCCGTGGACTTTGCCCTAGCAGCTCTCTTGATGGCTGGAATATATCTATTGAGCAACATTCTGGTTAGTTGAGACGATCACCTAAGTATGTCGGGGCCGCACAGCAGGGGGACGTGTGTATCAGCCGCATGCCACGGTGATCGGCGACAAGTTATGGGCACAGCTGAAAGCGCTCGCACCGCAGCGCGTCAGGCCCGCTCGGAGTGTGCTACTCCGCCAGGGGGATCCAGCAACACACGTGATCGTGCTGGAATCCGGGTCAACGCTGATCACTCTTGCCGGGGACTGCGGGGGAAGAACACTCCTTGCCGTGCGCGGTGCCGGCGAGTTACTCGGAGAGCTGGCCGTGTTGGACTCCCAGCCACGCACCGCCACAGTCATCGCCGCGGAGACCTGCCAGATCCGCATCATCTCTGCCGCCGTCTTCCTCACGTTCGTCGAGGAACATAATCTGCTCGCCCCTCTGCTGCGCCATGCCATCGCCAGAGTCAGGGAATCGGAAGCCGTCCGGCTCGAACTGGCCACCGCTTCTGTGCCATTGCGCTTGGCATCGGCCCTGTCCCGGCTGGTCGAAGCTGCATCCAATTCAGCATCGGATCTCGCCGTGCGGCTGACGCAGACAGAGCTGTCGCAGATGATCGGCGCGTCCCGCAATGCGGTGGTCAACGCCCTCAAGCCCTGGCGCGAGCAGGACTGGGTCCGCACCACCTCCGGTGGCGGGCTCCTCGTTCGCGACATCCATTCGATCCAGTCGCACGCGCGTACGCAGGCGTGACGGGCCGCACTTGAGTCGTGCCCACTGATGGGCAGCGGTGGGCGTCCCATCGGATCAGCATGGGCACTTCCCTGACCGCCTGTGCTGAAAGGACGGTGTTCGATGGATGCGCCGGTTCACGCAGAGCCCCTGGATGTGCCCGCTGAACTCGCTCTCGTGGCCATCGACATGGAGAAGTACAGCCAGATCGCCGAGGCGAAGATGGCTGCCGCCCGGTGCGACGTGGACGACATCGTGGCGACCGTGCTCGCCGAATGCGAGCTGCCCGATCCACAGGAACTGCACGACGGGTACAAGGACAGCGGCGATGGGGCGATCCTGCTGTTCCCGCCCTCAGCGCTGGCGCGGCTCGTGGACCCGCTGCTGGGCCGGCTCAATGCGGCGTTGGTGCGCTACGAGCGGCAGAGGCTGGCCAGTAGTCCGCTCCTGCGACTACGCGCCAGCGTGCACGTCGGCCCTCTGTCCCTCCCCGACCACCGCGGTAGTGCCATCAACGAGACGGCTCGGCTACTCGACTGCCAGGCAACCCGCCAGGCACTGACCGCTGCGAAGGACTGCGGTGCCTTTCTCGCAGCCGCCGTCTCCGAGGTCGTCTACCAGCGGACCGTGCACGCGGGACGCACGCCGGATCTCGGCCCGTACCACTTCCTCAATGCGGTGGCCCGCGTCAGCGACAAGCCCGACTTCGCGCAGCCCTGCCGGGTCCACGTGCCGGGCTTGACCGGAGCTGCCGTACGCCCCTACCTCGTCGATGCCGCATCGTCGGCCAATGGTCCCGCCTCCACCCCACAACCGAACGATGCGCCGGCGACACCCGCTGCCAACAGCGGCGGCACGTTCCAGTTCCACGCTCAGGTCAGCGACGCGACGATCGCCGACCACATCGGAACCGTGCGGATCGACCGTCGCCAGCGGTGAGCACCCAACCACCTCACCTTCCGCTCCCCACACTCACCCCGGAGCTCCCGTATGCCTGACTCCCCGCTCGACCCCAACCACTCCGAGACCACCGCGGCGACCAGCGAACCCGGCGAAAAGCAGTACAACGGCTCCGGCAGCTGGCTGCAGCGTCGCTGGCGTCCGGGCGCCGTCCCCCCCGATCACCCGGACGCGAACCTCGCCAGCCCATCCCCGTCCCCCGCTCCCCTGTCGACGAATGGTGCTCAGCCCGCGCCTCAGCTGCACGAAACCGCTGGTGCAGCAACACACCTCCATGGGGACGTCGACGTCGTCGCCAACGTCATCGAAGAACTGATCTTGGAGACCCGAAAGCGGGATTTGCTTGAAGGCGTCGACTTCAGTCGCGAGAGGCTGCTCGATCAGCCGTTCGTTCGGAGTCCACATTGGGACACGGTCTGGGAGCAGATACTCAACCCCGTCACCGGTCGTCCTCGCCAGCCCGTGATCGTCATTGTCGCGCCCCGTTCATGCGGCTCCACCACCTTCGCTCTGCGATTGTTGGCCGAGCACACTGCTGATGACACCACCGTGGTCCAGTTGGACGCGGATTGGGATACCCCCCGTCAGGGGCGTCTGCCGCTGGAGAAGGCGCATGCGTACCAACTCGATCTCAAGCACCCGGAAAACGACCAGGTATCCGCCGACTTCCTGAACGCCCTATCGAAACACGCCTCCCACCTCCGCGATTGCCGTTCCTATCTCGCGCTGACCGTCGCGCAGGACCTGTGGAAGGATCACCGTCTCAGCGATCGCGACGGCATCCAGGTCGTTCACCTGCGCGAGGCGCCCAATGCGCAGCGTGTGGTTGAGGCACATCTGTCCGCCTACGGCTACGACCAGCTGATCACGTCGCTGCGATCCATCCCCCAGGTCACCACGTCCTTGCGCGGACTGACAGCAGTGGCCGCCGTACGGGCCGCTCATACCGTCGTGATGGCATGGAAGGAACACACCCACACCAACTCCCAGCAGTCGCTCGTACAGTCCGACGGCGAGGGCGAAACCCAGGTCACCCTGGAAGACCGCATCATCGCGGCGCTGACTGATTGGCGCGGTGAACTCGACGGCCGGTTCGGTGAGACGAACAGCCTGCACACCCATGACAACCCTTCGCTCACGGTGGAGGACCGTTGTCTGCTGCTGGCCCTGGCCGTGCAGCAGTCCGCGCCCATGCCTGTCGTCGCGCGCAGTGCAGCCGCTCTGCTGGCAGCCATCGGGGACACCGCCGACGCTCCCGGCGCAGCACCGGTAATCTCACCGACCCTCAGTGCCCTGGCCGGGCGGGGGATGCGCCGGCGCATCCAGGATGTCGGGGGCCGAGTCGGCATGCAGGACACAGTGGTCTTCGACCGGCCCGCTTACGGACGCGCAGTGCTGGAGTACGTCTGGGACAACTACGACGTCATGCGCAAACCCTTGCTGACCTGGCTCGTCGCGACAGCCCAGAACGCCGATCCGGAAGACCATGCAGTGGCCGCGCTGGCCGGACTTACCGTGCGGCACGGAACGGTGGACTACCTCACCGCGCTGGGCGAACTCGTCGGCCGCAGTCAGCCAGAGGTGCTCGGTGCGGTTCTGGAAAGCGCCGTTCGCGATGAACACGTTGGCCGTCTGGCGTGGGAAGCGCTCTACGGGTGGGCGGAACAGAAGAGTTACGCACCCGCCGTGATTGCACTGTGCCGACGCGTCCTGGAGGACTCCTCCGTCCCCGCGTCTTTGGCCAAGCGGGCAGTGGTGCGGCTGCGCCGCGTCGCGCACAAGAACACCGACACCGCAGTAGTCAGCCAAGTCCTGGCTGCCTTCGACGATCTGGTCCAACACCCTTCCGTCGCCGAGCGACTTGCCGGTGAGGTCCACGGCTGGCAGCAGGGCAAGGTCTCCGCACGCAGCGGCTCACTGGCCTTCCTCGCGCTGATGACCGTCCATCATGACAGCGCACCGTGGCTCGTATGCGCGCCTCCCACGGAAATCGACGTACAGCGAGCCGTCCACGACCTGCTTTCCTCTGCGGACACCGCTGCCCAGGTCATATCGCGTCTGACGGACTGGATCCGCTCCTGCGCCGGTGACCCCAGCGCCTACACACAGCTGCGCGAACAACTTCTGCCGGCCCTACGCGGCCACAACATGTTCGAGGCCGGCATGAAGCTCATGAACGAGCTGCGTGGCATCTCCACGGCTGAGGGCGTCAGCGTGGCTGACGACTTCTACAACCATCTCGTCGACGGCCGTCTGCACACGGTCTTCCCGCTCGAAGAGAACATCTCATGAGGTGGCCGTGGCACCGCGCCGTCCGTATGAGTACGTCCGCCCAGCCACGGTTCCTGCCGAGTGCCACTGACGGCATCGCGTTCGAGGCCGTGTACACGATCACCTGGCGACCACTCTGGCGTGTGCCTCCCAACGTGGAGGAGGCAGTACGCACCGCAGTGCATGCCACGGCCGCCGAGACAGCAGCGCGTCTGGGAGCCTCGGACGTGCCCGCCGCGCAGGACGCCATCAACGCCGCCCTCGGCCAGTTGCCTCGCCGTGCCGCGAACTACTGCCTGCTGAACGTCTACACGGCTCTCAGTCTGCCCAGCGCGGCACAGGAGCTACTGGCACAGCAGGCCGCGGACAAGCAACGAATCAACCGCCTGCGCTTCCTGAAGGACCACCTCTACGATCACCCGGACCTCGTCGTCCTGGACCAACTTGAACACCACCCCCCAGGCGCCCTGGGCGACGATCACGTTGCCGAACTCCAGCGCCTTGCTCGCCTGATCTGCTCCTGCGACCGCTGGTGGTTCCCACTCCTGCAGCAATGGGAGCAGGTCGGCCAAGGGTTCACGGACATCGAGCGGCGACAGCAAGCCATGCTCGTCCTGTCTGACTCTCTCAAGGCTCTCAACGGCGGCAGTCTCCCCGACAGCATCCCGACAGCGGACATGTCCGTGTCTGGCGAAGCATCCGGAAGGGCGCACCCATGAAGCTCGCCCTGTGGCGAATACTGTTGGCCCCCCTGACGAGCCTCAGAGCCCTGTTCATGCAACGGCGTAGCGCGACCCCCCTGTCCTACGACGTTGCCTGGCGCCAGGCCCGCCTGGACCGTTGTCCCGACGAAATGGTCTATCGACTCCACGGCCACCAAGCCACCACACCCGACCAGGTATCCAGGGCTGATTCGCCCTTGGCCCCGCCCAGAATGGACGAGCAGACCGACCGGCGCCCCTGACCGAGCGTTCCGCAAGCACACAGACACCTTCGCCCTGTCCATGAGGACAGGGCGAAATGACGCTCATGCGGCAATGGTCAGTGGAGAGTCCATACGCTCCAGGCATCGAGGACAGCCTTATGCGCGTCCGGCTGCAGGTGGGCATAACGCTGGGTGGTCTGGAAACTCTCGTGGCCTCGCGGCACGTCCCGACCGGTACGCCACCCCGCCGACCTTGCCAACGCGCTGCCGCGTCAGGCAGTCGACGACTGCCCCGTACGCGCCTTCATCGACGCGAGCGCCACGGAAGGCGTTCCGAGCTTCCTTGATCTTCTGCAGAAGGGGGCGCTCGACGGCAGCAATTGACATGGGGCAGCCTACGGCGACGCCCCAATCGGGCCGCATGGCCGCTGCAGCGTGGACGGCTGCCGTGGCGGGACGGCTCCATGTGCCCCGACTTCGGAAGCCCCTCCTTCAGGCGGGTGGCGTCTGTCTGTCTCCCAGCGGGTCCGCGGTCCTCGTGATCCTTGTCGTGCGGATCGGCTTGAGCGGGCGCACGCTGAAATCATGAACGACAATGACGCCTCAGGCCGGTCATGGGGCCCGTCGCAGCAGCCTCCGGAGTGGGGACAGCCGCCGCCCGCCCCGCGCCGATCGAGATCGGTAAAAAGAGTCCTAACCCACACGGCAGCCGTGGTCCTCGGCCTCGTCATCGGGTTAGTCATCGGCTCAGCCGGCGCGGGCGACTCCGACAGCACAAGCAGCACACCAACGGCGACGGTCACGGCCACGACGACGGCGACCGAAACCGAGACCGAAGCAGCCCCGCCCACGAAGGAGACCCCTGCTCCCACCCCGACCCCGACGAAGAAGGCCCCGGGCGGTGAGATCCCAGGCGACGGGACGTACATCGTCGGCGAGGACTTCAAGCCCGGCACCTACCGAACCGACGGCCCCAAAGACTCGGCCATTCCGGACTGCTACTGGGCACGGATGAGCGGCACGTCCGGCGAGCTCGACGAGATCATCGCCAACGGGAACACGGCGGGCCCCACCACCGTGACGATCTCCGCCAGCGACGAGGCGTTCCAGACCACCGGGTGCAAGACCTGGAAACGAACCGGCTGACGGCATCCGCACCGCGCCCGAGCGACCAACCCCTCTCACCGCCGCCGTCCCCGGCACCGTGCTGCCGCAGAGCACACGACGTCCGGCTCCGGCCGGCCGCACCCTGGGGTGACCCATGAACAGTGACTATCCTCCCCCACCGACCGATCCACCCCGGCCGTTGCCGCACCCGTCCAAGCCCAGGCGCGTGCACCCCTTGGTCGCGGCGCTGGCGGGCGTGGTCCTGGGGGCCGGAGCGGTCGGGACCGTGTGGGCCATCGTGGGTGACAGCCACAACACCCCCAAGACCGACCCGAGCAGTGCCGCGCCCCCGTCCCCCGGCACCTTCGCTCTCACCGGGACCTTCGAACTCACTGACGGTGTCATCGACGACGGCCTGGGTGGATGCCAGGGCGGCGACGGCTATGACGACATCTTCGAGGGCACCGCGGTCACGGTCTACGACGGGGCGGGCACGGTGATCGCCACGGGGCAGCTCGGCGAGTCGACGCTGGAGAGCGACGGCACGTGCACGTTCGAGGTGTCGGTCGGGGACGTGCCTGCCGGCAAGGGTTTCTACAAGGTGGAGGTCTCGCACCGCGGCACTGTCCAGCTGAGCGAAGCCGAGGCGGAGGCCGGAGCCTTCGGCGCATCGCTGGGATGAAGCGAAAGCCCGCATCCGGACGCGGCCTGACCGCCCACCGCCGCACAGTGCCCCTTGGAACGGCGAGTGATCCCGAGCGGTCCGCCCTCGTTCGGTCGACAATGCGGGCAGCAGTGTCGCGCTGCGGT
This sequence comes from Streptomyces sp. TRM68416, assembly GCF_014596915.1. GTDB lineage: Bacteria > Actinomycetota > Actinomycetes > Streptomycetales > Streptomycetaceae > Streptomyces. The sequence goes on along the minus strand of NZ_JACVWU010000003.1, from coordinate 53,957 downwards.
TCCGTACGGACGCTGCCCGCGCCTGGCGCCTGGCGCCTGGGGGGGGATAAGGCCGCCTGTGTGGCTCGGCCTGGTGGGTTCCGGCGGGTTCAGGTGGTGTGACGGCCGGTGCCGCTCGTAGGCGGCGGCCATGACCGAGATCCAGACTCCGACGCCTCGCGACGCTTTCGAGCTGCTCATGGCCGGTAACGAGCGCTTCGTCTCAGGTATCCCCGCGCACCCGAACCAGGACGCCATACGTCGCACCGAGATCGCACCGGCCCAACAGCCCTTCGGCATGCTGTTCGGGTGTTCCGACTCCCGGCTAGCCGCCGAGATCATCTCCGACCGCGGCCTGGGCGGCCTGTTCCAGGCTCTCCAACGACCTGACGGTCTTTCAGCCCGTGCGTCATTCGTGCGTCACGCCGCAAGGACCATCGGGCTCCGCCACCGCCACACACCCCTCCCCTCAGACGAATGCCCAGGTCACGCGGCATCGTCCGCCTTCACCCGTTCCCACCTCGCCAAACAGGTCAAGCCGACGAACGAAGTCAGAAAACTGCAGGTCAAGAGCCTTTTCCAGCGGGTTCCAGGATCGCGACGCACTCCACGTGCGCGGTCATCGGAAACAGATCGAACACCCGCAACGTCCGCACCCGATACCCCCCGTCCCGGAAGTACCCCAGATCGCGCGCCAGCGCCGCCGGGTCGCAGGCCACGTAGGCGATGCGGCGGGCGCCCAGGGAGGCCAGGTGTTGGACGGTCGCGCGGCCCGCGCCCGCCCGGGGTGGGTCGAGGACGATGAGGTCGACCTCGGTGATGCCGGTGCGGGGCAGGACGGACTCGACCTTGCCCTGTTCGATGCGGACGCGGGGGAAGTCGGCGAGGTTGTGCCGGGCGTCCTCGACGGCGCGCTTGCCGGACTCGATGCCCAGCACCGCGCCCTTCTCGCCGAGGCGGTCGGCCAGCGCGCCCGCGAAGAGGCCGACGCCGCAGTAGAGGTCCAGCGCCGTCTCGCCCTTGCGCGGGAGCAGTCCCTGCATGACCGCCGTCACCAGGGTGTCGGCCGCCTTCGGGTGGACCTGCCAGAAGCCGCCGCTGCCGACGCGGTGGGTACGGCCGTCCGCGCGCTCGCGGACGAAGGGGCGGCCGTGGACGCGGTGGACGCCGCCGTCCTTCTCCCCCACCCTCATCACGGAGACCGGCTTGTCCAGCTCCACGATCGGCAGGCGCGCGCCGGGGCGCGGGGTCAGGATGACCTGGCGGTCCTGCGAACCCGTCGCCGCGATGGCCTCGACGGACGCCATGCCCGGCCACTCGCGCCGCTCGATGCCGAGTTCGCTCACGCCCTCCGCGGCGATCATGCAGTGCTCGATGGGCTCGACCTCGTGCGAGCGGTGGCGGCGCAGACCGGCGCGGCCGTCGGCGTCGATCGCGTACTGGACCCGCGTGCGCCACTGCGGCACCTGTCCGGCCGGCAGCTTGTCGCCCTCGGCGGGCATCACGGTGCCGTCCCAGCCGGCCTCCTCGGGCGTGAGCCCGGCAAGACGCGCCAGCTGTTCCGCGACCACCTCGCCCTTGAGACGCCGCTGCGCGCCGGGCTTGGCGTGCTGCCAGTCGCAGCCGCCGCAGCGGCCCGGACCCGCGTACGGGCAGGGCGCCTCGATGCGGTCCTTGGACGCCTCCAGCACCTCGACCGCGTCCGCGCGCAGGAAGCGGGCGCCCTCCTCGCCCTCGGTCACCCGCGCGACGACCCGCTCGCCGGGCAGTGCGTGCCGTACGAAGAGCACCTGGCCCTCGGCGGTGCGGGCGATGCAGTGACCGCCGTGGGCGACGGGGCCGACCTCGACCTCGTAGACCTCCCCCACCAGCGTCTTCTTCGGTTCTGCCTGCATGGCGGGGTGACTCCAGGTGCGTAAGGGGGAAAGGGCCGGACAACAGCCCACCAGTCTACGGCTGCTTCGACGTGTCCTTCGCCCGCTCCTCGGCGGGGCCGCGCCGCACCGAACCCGGCGCGTTCCAGTCCTGGCGCTTGCGGGCCCGCCGCCTGGCGACCTCGGAGGACTGGAGCTGGTAGGGCACCGAGGTCACCATGACGCCCGGGGTGAACAGCAGGCGGCCCTTCAGGCGCAGGGCGCTCTGGTTGTGCAGCAGGTGCTCGTACCAGTGGCCGACGACGTACTCGGGGATGATCACGGACACCGCGTCGCGCGGGGACTCGCGGCGCAGGTTCTTGACGTACTCGATGATCGGCCGGGTGATCTCGCGGTAGGGCGAGTCGAGGACCTTCAGCGGTACGTCGACGCCGCGCCGTTCCCACTCGGCCTTGAGCGCCTTGGTCTCGGCCGGGTCGACGTTGACGCTGAGCGCTTCCAGGGTGTCGGTGCGCATCAGCTTGGCGTAGGCGATGGCGCGCAGCGTGGGACGGTGCATCTTGGAGACCAGGACCACCGAGTGCACCCGGGAGGGGCGCACGCTGTCGTCGCTCGGGCCCTCGGGGGCCGCGATCTCCTCGGCGACGCGGTCGTAGTGCTTCCGGATCGCGGACATGGTCGCGTAGAAGATCAGCATGCCGAGCAGGGCGACCCAGGCACCGTGCGTGAACTTGGTGACGAGGACGACGATGAGGACCAGGCCGGTGAAGAAGGCGCCGAAGGCATTGATCGCGCGGGAGCGGATCATGTGGCGGCGCTTGGCGGCGTCCTTCTCGGTGCGCAGATGGCGGTTCCAGTGGCGGACCATGCCGGTCTGGCTGAGCGTGAAGGAGACGAACACGCCGACGATGTAGAGCTGGATGAGGCGCGTGGAGTCGGCGCCGTAGATCCAGACCAGCAGGGCGGCCGCGCCGGCCAGGAGCACGATGCCGTTGGAGAAGGCGAGGCGGTCGCCGCGGGTGTGCAGCTGACGGGGCAGGTAGCGGTCCTGGGCGAGGATCGAGCCGAGCAGCGGGAAGCCGTTGTACGCCGTGTTGGCGGCGAGGAAGAGGACCAGCGCCGTGGCGGCGGCGAGCAGCACGAAGAAGAACGTGCCGTCGCCGAAGACGGCGGCCGCGACCTGCGAGATCACCGGGTTCTGGACGTAGTCGCTGCCGACCGGGACGCCGTCGAGGTAGAGGTCCTTGGCCGGGTACTCCGCCATGTGCACGTCGGTGGCCATGGCCAGCCCGATGATGCCGCAGAACATGCTGACGGCCAGCAGACCCATCATGGCGAGCGTGTTGGCCGCGTTCTTGGACTTGGGCTTGCGGAACGCGGGGACGCCGTTGCTGATCGCCTCGACGCCGGTGAGCGCGGCGCAGCCGGAGGAGAAGGCCCGCAGCAGCAGGAAGACGAGGGCGAAGCCGGCCAGGCCCTCGTGCTCGGGCTTGATCTCGTAGTCGGCGGTCGGAGCCGTCATCGTCTCGTCCAGGACCAGCCCCCGGAACGCACCCCAGGCGATCATGAGGAAGACGCCGGTGACGAACACATAGGTCGGGATCGCGAAAAGCCTGCCGGACTCCTTCACTCCGCGCAGGTTCATCAGCGTCAGCAGCACGATGATGCCGATGGCGCAGAACACCTTGTGCTCGACGAAGAAGGGGACGGCCGAGCCGAGGTTCTCCACGCCGGAGGAGATGGACACGGCCACCGTGAGCACGTAGTCGACGAGCAGCGCGCTGGCCACGGTCAGGCCCGCCTTCGGGCCCAGGTTGGTGTTCGCGACCTCGTAGTCGCCGCCGCCGCTGGGGTACGCGCGCACGTTCTGCCGGTAGGAGGCGACGACCGTGAACATCAGGACGACGACAGCGACCGCGATCCAGGGACTGAAGTGGTACGCCGACACGCCCGCGATGGACAGGACCAGCAGCACCTCACCGGGGGCGTAGGCCACGGAGGAGAGCGGGTCGGAGGCGAAGACGGGGAGGGCGATGCGCTTCGGCAGGAGCGTTTCGCCCAGCCGGTCACTGCGCAGTGCGCGCCCGATCAGAATCCGTTTGGGCACGTCGGTCAGTTTGGACACAACAGAGGATCGTAAGCGTTCGGTCGGGGCACCGCCCACCCGCCACCCCCGATCCACGGGCGCCCGCCCGCCTTGTGCTCTCCGGGTGAAATCGACGTGGGCCGGGGCTGCGGATTCCGCGCCGGACCGGATGAGCATGTCTATATGACAAGCCCGTCCTCTTTTCCCCTGCGTCGCGCGGCCGTTGCCGCCCCTTGGAGGTCCCATGCACACGACCGCGGAGCTGATCGGCGCCGTCGCCGCCCTCCTCGGCCTCGGAATCCTCACTCTGGCCAGTGTGCGGAGCATCAGCCGCCGGTGATCGTCCCGGGCTTCGGAGCAACCATGCACAGGGGTGCCGTCGTCCTACCGCGCGTGTGTAGCTTGGGCGTCTGTCTGAGACCCTGATGTGGCTGAGCAACATCTCTTGACACCGGAAGGACGGTCGTGCACATCGTCATCATGGGCTGCGGAAGAGTGGGTTCCGCTCTTGCCCAGACCCTGGAGCAACAGGGGCACACGGTCGCGGTGATCGACCAGGACCCCACCGCCTTCCGCCGGCTCGGCCCCGGGTTCGGGGGGCGCCGGGTCACCGGCGTCGGCTTCGACCAGGACACCCTGCGCGAGGCGGGCATCGAGGAGGCCGGCGCCTTCGCCGCCGTCTCCAGTGGTGACAACTCCAACATCATCTCCGCGCGCGTGGCCCGCGAGATGTTCGGTGTGGAGAACGTGGCGGCCCGGATCTACGACCCCCGCCGTGCCGAGGTCTACCAGCGCCTGGGCATCCCCACCGTCGCGACCGTCCGCTGGACGGCCGACCAGATGCTGCGCCGGCTGCTGCCCTCGGGCGCCGAGCCGCTGTGGCGCGACCCCACCGGCGGTGTGCAGCTCGCCGAGGTGCACACCGCCACGGCCTGGGTGGGCCACCGGATCAGCAGGCTGCAGGAGGAGACGGGCGTCCGCGTGGCCTTCCTGACCCGCCTCGGCGAGGCCGTCCTGCCCAGCTCGCAGACGGTGTTGCAGGAGGGCGACCTGGTGCACGTGATGATGCGCGCCGACGAGGTCGACAAGGTCGAGGCGGCGTTCGCCCAGGGTCCCGAAGAGGAGGGCGGTCACTGATGAGGGTCGCCATTGCCGGTGCCGGCGCGGTGGGCCGCTCGATCGCGGGCGAACTGCTGGAGAACGGCCACGAGGTCCTGCTCATCGACAAGGCGCCGACCGCCATCTCGGTCGAGCGCGTCCCGCTGGCGGAGTGGCTGCTCGCCGACGCCTGCGAGATCACGTCCCTGGACGAGGCGGCGCTCCAGCGCTGCAACGTCGTGATCGCCGCGACGGGCGACGACAAGGTGAACCTGGTCGTCTCCCTGCTGGCGAAGACGGAGTACGGCGTCCCGCGCGTCGTGGCCCGGGTGAACAACCCGAAGAACGAGTGGCTCTTCAACGAGTCCTGGGGCGTCGACGTCGCCGTCTCCACCCCGCGCCTGATGTCGGCCCTGGTCGAGGAGGCCGTCTCGGTCGGCGACCTGGTCCGCCTGCTCCGCTTCAGCCACGGCGACGCGAACCTGGTGGAACTGACGCTCCCCGAGGAGTCGGCGCTGGCCGGCACCCAGGTCGGCGACGTGGACTGGCCCCAGGACACCTCCCTGGTCACCATCATCCGCGGCACCCGCGTCCTCACCCCCACCCGCGACGACTCCCTGGAAGCGGGCGACGAACTCCTCTTCGTCGCCGCCCAGGCCCGCGAGGAACAGCTGGAGGACCTCCTCTCGGTCCGCCGCGACGACACGACGAGCTGAGGCCTTCGGGCGCTACGACGACGAAGGGCGCCCTGGGAAATCCAGGGCGCCCTCAGCGCCCTGAAGGGGCGCGCGAAACTGCGCGACAAGCCCGCACGGCGCCGCAGCCGACCTGCCACGGCACCCTCGGCGGAGCGTTCAGTCGCCGGAGCGGGCCGCCGCCTCGCGCTCCTTCTCGGCCTTCTCCGCCGCCTCCATCTCCGCGAACACGTCGATCGGCGCGGGCGCCTTCGCCAGGAAGACCCACGTCAGCCAGACCGCCAGCAGGAACGGCGGGATCTTCAGCGCGATCAGCACCCAGCCGAACTGCGTGGTGTCGGCCCACCAGTACAGCGGGAAGAGGATCGCGCACTTGGTGAGCAGGATCGCCCCCCAGGCGTAACTGGCCTTCGCGTACGCCTTCTTGCGCCCCGGATTGCGTGTCCGCCAGGAGAGGTTCTCCTTGAACACGGGGCCGAGGATCAGCCCGATCAACGGGACCCCGCACAGCGTGGTGATGATGTACGCGAGTCCGAGCCCCAGCGTGTAGAGCATGCCCGGCAGGTAGAAGTCCTTGGCGTTGCCGGTCATCATCGCGAACACGACACCGAAGGCCACCCCGAAGACACCGCTGAAGGCGTGCTTGACGGTGTCCTTCATCGCGAGGCGGACCACGACCAGGACCAGCGACACCGCGAGCGCGGCGATCGCGGACATGTGCAGGTCCTTGTTGATCGTGTAGATCGTGACGAAGAGCAGGCCCGGCGCGACCGTCTCGACCATGCCGCGCACGCCGCCGAACGCCTCGAAGAGCGCGGCCTCCGTCACCGCCCGCGCATCCTGCTGGGCGTCCTGGGTCGGCTTGTCGAGCGACGTCACCGGCTACTCCCGTCCGAGGGGTCTCAGTTCGTACTTCGGATTGAACAGCACCCGGCGGCCCCGGCTCATCGAGATCCGGCCCGATGCGATCAGCCTGCGCCCCGGCTCTATCCCCACGATGGAGCGTCTGCCGAGCCACACGACGTCCAGGGCGGCGGAGCCGTCGAACAGCTCGGCCTCCAGGGCCGGGACTCCCGCACGCGGCCGCAGGGTGACCGTGCGCAAGGTACCAGTAACGGTGACTATCTGTCGGTCCTGGCAGTCACCTATGCGTATGCAGCCGGCGGTGTCGGCGTCCTCTCGCAGTTCCTCGGACTCCAGGTCCTCCTGCGACGAGGAGAGCCGGCCGAGCATGCGCCGGAACCGGCCCGCCGGCCTCTCGGATCGAGGAACAGAACTCATGTCTGAAGCGTACCGGGGTGCACCGACACGTACGTACCCGCGGTGCAAGCCTGCGAAGCCCTTCCGCGTCATGATCCTGCTTGCCTAAAGCCTTTAGGTAACCGCATAGTGGATTTCGGCAAAGGAGAGGGATCTGATGGCACGTGCAGGACTGACCCCGGAGCGGCTGACCCGCGCCGGGGCCGAGCTGGCCGACGAGGTGGGCTTCGACAACGTGACCGTCTCGGCGCTCGCCCGGCGGTTCGACGTCAAGGTCGCGAGCCTGTACTCGCATCTGAGGAACTCCCACGACCTGAAGACCCGGATCGCCCTGCTCGCGTTGGAGGAGCTGGCCGACCGGGCCGCCGAGGCGCTCGCCGGCCGGGCCGGCAAGGACGCCCTGACCGCCTTCGCCGACGTCTACCGCGCCTACGCACGCGAGCACCCCGGCCGCTACGACGCCGCCCGGTTCCGCCTCGACCCCGAGACGGCGGCGGCGAGCGCCGGCGTCCGGCACTCCCGGATGACCCGGGCGGTCCTGCGCGGCTACGACCTGACGGAACCGGACCAGACCCACGCGGTCCGCCTGCTGGGCAGCGTCTTCCACGGCTACGTCAGCCTGGAGCTGGCGGGCGGCTTCGCCCACAGCTCCCCCGACAGCGACGAGTCCTGGGCCCGGATCCTGGACGCCCTCGACGCCACCCTGCGCAACTGGCCCCCACACTGAAAGCACCGAGCCCATGCAGAGCACCCCTCTCACCCCCGACCTGATACGCGGCGCCCTCGACCTGGAGCACACCGTCCACGGCGTCCTCCCGCACCGGCTGCCCGCCCGGGCCCGCGCCCAGTACCCCGACCCGCAGCTCGCCCTGGCGGAGGCCCAGCCCTCCGGCGTACGGCTGGCGTTCCGCACCCGGGCCACCGTCGTGGAACTCGACACCCTGCCCACGAAGCGCGCCTACACCGGCGTCCCGCCCCGCCCGGACGGCGTCTACGACCTCCTCGTCGACGGCCGTCTCACCGCGCAGGCGACCGCCTCCGGCGGCAACACGGTGACCGTCGACCCGGCCACCGGGTCCACCGAACTCCGGCCCGGCCCGGTCGCCACCCTGCGCTTCGCGGAGCTGCCGGACCGGGACAAGGACGTCGAGATCTGGCTGCCGCACAACGAGATGACCGAACTCGTCGCCCTGCGCACCGACGCCCCCGTCGAGCCCGTCCCCGACCGGGGCCGCAAGGTCTGGCTGCACCACGGCAGTTCGATCAGCCACGGCTCGGACGCGGCGAGCCCCACCACGACCTGGCCCGCCCTCGCCGCCTCCCTCGGTGGCGTCGACCTGATCAACCTGGGCCTGGGCGGCAGCGCCCTGCTCGACCCCTTCACCGCGCGTGCGATCCGGGACACCCCGGCCGACCTGATCAGCGTCAAGATCGGAATCAACCTGGTCAACCTGGACCTGATGCGGCTACGGGCCTTCACCCCGGCCGTCCACGGCTTCCTCGACACGATCCGCGACGGCCACCCCGACACCCCGCTGCTGGTCGTCTCCCCCGTCCTGTGCCCCCTCCACGAGAACACCCCCGGCCCGGGCGCCTTCGACCAGGACGCCCTCAGCGCCGGAGAGCTGCGCTTCCTGGCCACCGGGGACCCGGCCGAGACGGCCGCCGGAAAACTGACGCTGACGGTGATCCGCGCGGAACTGGCACGGATCGTGGAGCAGCGCGGGCAGGACGACAGGAACCTGCGCTACCTCGACGGCCGCGAGCTCTACGGCGAGAGCGACTACGCCGAACTGCCGCTCCCGGACGAACTGCACCCGGACGCGGCCGCGCACCGCCGCATCGGGGAGCGCTTCGCCGAGCGGGTCTTCAACGCTCGAACCGGTAGCCCATTCCCGGCTCGGTGATGAAGTGCTTCGGATGCGCGGGGTCCGCCTCCAGCTTCCGCCGCAGCTGGGCCATGTACACCCGGAGGTAGTTCGTCTCCGTCCCGTACGACGGCCCCCACACCTCCTGCAGCAGCTGCTTCTGGCTGACCAGCCGTCCGGAGTTGCTCACCAGCACCTCCAGCAGGTGCCACTCCGTCGGTGTGAGCCGCACGTCGGCGCCGCCGCGCCGGACCTTCTTCGCGGCGAGGTCGACGGTGAAGGTACCGGTCTCCACCACGACGTCCTCCTCGCCGCCCCCGGCGGGCTCCGCGCGGCGGACGGCGGCGCGCAGCCGGGCGAGCAGCTCGTCCATGCCGAAGGGCTTGGTGACGTAGTCGTCGGCGCCCGCGTCCAGCGCCTCGACCTTCTCGTCCGAGGAGTGCCGGGCGGACAGCACCAGGATCGGCACCCGGGTCCAGCCGCGCAGACCGCGGATGACCTCGACGCCGTCCATGTCGGGCAGCCCCAGGTCGAGGATCACCACGTCGGGGTGGCGGGCGGCGGCGAGCTGGAGGGCGGTGGCTCCGTCATGGGCCGCGTCGACCTCGTACTTGCGCGCCTTGAGGTTGATCACGAGGGCGCGCACGATCTGCGGCTCGTCGTCGACCACGAGCACCCGGCTCATGAAACCTGCCTTTCCGGTTGGTCAAGGGGAAGCGGCTGCGGCAGGCGGGTTCCCGTGCCGCGCAGGGTGAGGACCATGGTGAGGCCGCCGCCGGGGGTGTCCTCCGCGTCCAGGGTGCCGTCCATGGCCTCGGCGAATCCGCGGGCGACCGCCAGACCGAGCCCGACACCGGCGCCGCGCGGAGCGTCGCCGTAGCGCTGGAAGGGCGCGAAGATACGTTCCTTTGCCTCGTCGGGGACGCCGGGGCCGCGGTCGACGACCCGCACCTCGACCCGGTCCGCGATGGCGCTGGCGGACACCAGGACGGGGGTGCCGTCCGGACTGTACTTGACGGCGTTCTCGACCAGGTTGGCCACGGACCGCTCCAGCAGCCCGGGGTCGACGGCGACCATCGGCAGCGTCTCGGGGATGTCCAGCTGCACGCTGTCCTCGGGCACTCCGCCGAGCGCCATCGGCACCACTTCGTCGAGGTCGATCTCGCGGATCAGCGGGGTGACCGTGCCGGTCTGCAGGCGGGACATGTCCAGCAGGTTGCCGACCAGGTGGTCCAGGCGGTCGGCGCCCTCCTCGATGCCCTCCAGCAGCTCGGCCCGGTCCTCCTCGGACCACGCCACGTCGTCGGAGCGCAGCGAGGACACCGACGCCTTGATACCGGCCAGCGGGGTACGCAGGTCATGGCTGACGGCGGCCAGCAGCGCCGTACGGATCCGGTTGCCCTCGGCCAGGGTGCGGGCCTGCCCGGCCTCTTCCTGGAGCCGACGCCGGTCGAGGACGACGGCGGCCTGGGCGGCGAAGGCGGCCAGCACCCGGCGGTCCTCGGCGGGCAGCACCCGTCCGGTGAGCGCCAGTGCCATGTGGTCGCCGACCGGCATGTCGACGTCGGCGTCCTCGGGCCGCTGCACCGGCGGCCCCTGGCCCGCGCGGCCCGCGCAGGTCCACGGGTCGACGTCGCTCGCCCGCTCCAGCAGCGCCGCGGACTCCATGCCGAAGGTCTCCCGGACCCGTTCCAGCAGGTCCTCAAGGCCGGTCTCGCCGCGCAGGACGTTGCCGGCGAGGAAGGAGAGGATCTCCGACTCGGTGCGCAGCCGGGCGGCCTGCTCGGTGCGCCGGGCGGCCAGGTCGACCACCGAGGCCACCGAGACCGCCACGGCCACGAAGATCGCCAGGGCGAGGGCGTTCTTCGGGTCGGCGATGGTGATCCGGTGCACCGGCGAGGTGAAGAACCAGTTCAGCAACAGGGACCCGAACGCGGCCGAGGCCAGCCCCGGCAGCAGCCCGCCGAGCAGGGCCGCGGTCACCGTCAGCATCAGGAACAGCAGCATGTCGTTGGCGAGGCCGAGGTCCGCGTCGACATGGGTCAGCAGCAGGGTGAGCAGCGCCGGACCGCCGACGCCCGCCAGCCAGCCCCACACGATCCGGGACCGGCCGAGCCGCGCACCGCGGGCGACCGGCAGCCCGCGCCCCTTGGCGACCTCGTCGTGGGTGACGATGTGCACGTCGAGGTCGGACCCCGACTCGCGGGCGACCGTCGCGCCGACGCCGGGGCCGAAGACGTACTGCCAGCTCTTGCGGCGCGAGGAGCCGAGGACGATCTGGGTGGCGTTCACCCCGCGGGCGAAGGCCAGCAGCGCGGCCGGTATGTCGTCGCCCACGACGTGGTGGAAGGTGCCGCCGAGGTCCTCGACGAGGGTGCGCTGGACGGCGAGTTCCTTGGGCGAGGCCGAGGTCAGGCCGTCGCTGCGGGCGATGTACACGGCGAGCACCTCGCCGCCGGCGCCCTTCTCGGCGAGCCGCGCGGCGCGCCGGATCAGCGTCCGGCCCTCGGGGCCGCCGGTGATCCCGACCACGATCCGCTCCCGCGAGCCCCATATCTTCGACACCCGGTGCGCGCCGCGGTACTCGCGCAGGTATTCGTCGACCCGGTCGGCCACCCACAGCAGGGCCAGCTCGCGCAGTGCGGTGAGGTTGCCGGGCCGGAAGTAGTTCGACAGGGCCGCGTCGACCTTGTCGGGCTGGTAGACGTTGCCGTGCGCCATACGGCGGCGCAGCGCCTGCGGGGACATGTCGACCAGCTCGATCTGGTCGGCGCGGCGCACCACCTCGTCCGGCACGGTCTCCTGCTGGCGCACGCCCGTGATCGACTCGACGACGTCGCCCAGTGACTCCAGGTGCTGGATGTTGACGGTCGATATGACGTCGATCCCGGCCGCCAGCAGCTCCTCCACGTCCTGCCAGCGCTTGGCGTTGCGGGAGCCGGGGATGTTGGTGTGGGCGAGTTCGTCGACGAGGGCCACCTCGGGGCGGCGCGCCAGCACCTCGTCCACGTCCATCTCGGTGAAGACGCCGCCGCGGTACTCCAGTTCCCGGCGCGCGATCTGCTCCAGGCCGTGCAGCATCACCTCGGTGCGCGGCCGGCCGTGGTGCTCCACGAAGGCGACCACGCAGTCCGTGCCCCGCTCGGCGCGCCGGTGCGCCTCGGAGAGCATGGCGTAGGTCTTGCCGACGCCCGGTGCCGCACCGAGGTAGATCCGAAGCTTGCCGCGTCCCATGGCCTCATTGTCTTCCGGTCGAACACTGCCTGCGCAGCGTCGACCTTACGACCAGCAATCCCGACATATGACACCCCGTGGGGCCGCCGGAACGTCTTTGACGCAACCCTGACGCACCGCGCCGCACCCGGCGGGGCCGCACCTGGCGGGTCCCTGCCCGGCAGGTCCGTGTCAGTGGGGCAGCACCTGGTGCGGGCCCTGCCCGGAACGGTCTTCGGCGGGCCGCCGTCGGGGCGAGGTGCCGAGGTGGCCCGTCCCCGGTCCGGGGCGCGAAGGGCGGGAGCACGGCGCCCGGGACCCTACGCCGCATGGCAGCGCCCCGTGGCTCGCACCCGGGCGGGCGGTTCGGCACGACCGACCTCGCCCGTCCCGTACGCAGTCGACCGGGCCCCCGCCGCACGGCAGCCCCCTGCGGCTCGCGCCCAGCCCGGCGGTCCCGGACGGCCGCCCTCACCCGCAAGCCGTACGCCGGAACGCGCAGAGGGCCGCACCCCGCGCGGGGTGCGGCCCTCTGCGCTGATGCCTGTCAGCGGACCTCGGTGATCTCCGGACCGCGCTGCAGCTGGCCCATGCCGCCGGAGAAGCGGGAACCGGCCTCGTCCTGCTGCTGGACCCCTTCGGGGACCATCTGGGCGTCGTTGGGCAGCTTCAGGACGATGGGATCGCGGGGCGCCATGGGGCCGTCGCCGCGGACCACGACCGTGTCCCGGAAGATCTGCTCCAGCAGCCCGGCCGCCTGCGGCTGCACCGCGCCCTGGCCCGAGATCACCCCGCGCAGGAACCAGCGCGGGCCGTCCACGCCGACGAACCGCACGACCTGGAAGCCGCCCGTGCCGTCCGGCAGTTGCACCGGGACCTGCGCCCTGAGCTCCCAGCCCAGCGGGCCCTCGACCTCGTCGATGATGCCGCCCTGCTGGGTGATGCCGGAGCCGATCTCCTCGCGCACCTCGCCCCAGATGCCCTCCCGCTTGGGAGCGGCGAAGGCCTGGAGCTGGATGGCGCTGTCGCGCAGCACGACGGTCGCCGCGACGATCGCGTCGCCCGCGACCTCGACCCGCAGCTCCATGCCGTCGACTCCGGGCACGAAGAGACCGCCCAGGTCGACCCGGCCCTCGCCCGGTTCCCGCACCTCGGTGCTGTCCCACGGCCCGTCGGGCCGCGGCTCGGGCTCCAGCCGCACGCGCTCGCGCGCGCCGTTCTCGTCCGCCTCGGTGTCGACGCCGTCGACGACCTGCTCGGGCTCGCCGGCCGCGTCCTCGGCGGCACCCTTCTTCTTGCGACGTCCGAACACGTCACTGTCCTTCCCGGTCGGATACGACCGAAGCGTATCTAGTCCCACCCGTTGTGCCGCCGTCGGCGGCCTGATCGCTTGTGCCGTCCCCGTCGCCCACGGCGGCGTGACCGCCGGTGGACCCGAAGCCCCCCTCGGCCCGCGCCGAGTCGGGAAGCTCCGCGACCTCCTGGAAGCGGACCCTCTCGACCTGCTGGACGACGAGTTGGGCAATCCGGTCGAAGCGCTCGAACCGCACGGTCTCGTGCGGGTCGAGATTCACCACGATCACCTTGATCTCCCCACGGTACCCGGCATCAACCGTCCCCGGGGCATTCACGAGGGCGACACCGCAGCGGGCGGCGAGACCGGATCGCGGGTGCACGAAGGCCGCGTACCCCTCCGGGAGCGCGACAGACACGCCCGTGGGCAGCACGGCCCGCTCCCCCGGCTTCAGTTCACAGCCCTCGGTGGTGCGCAGATCGGCTCCCGCGTCACCGGGGTGCGCATACGACGGAAGCGGTACGTCCGGATCGACGCGCCGGATCAGCACGTTCAGGGGGTCACGGCTCACGGGTTCACCTCGAAGGCACGGGCACGCCGTACCTGGTCCGGGTCGTTCATGGCCGCGCGGATCTCCTCCGGGCGGCCGTTGTCGATGAAGTGGTCGACCTTCACCTCGATGAAGAGGGCGTCGGCCCGGACCGCCACGGGTCCGTCGGGGCCGCCGATCCGGCCGGTGGCGGTGGAGTAGATCTTCCGCCCGGCCACCGCGGTCACCTCGGCCGCCAGGTGCAGCACCGTGTCCACCGGGACCGGCCGCACGAAGTCCGTCTCCAGCCGTCCCGTCACCGCGATCGTGCGCAGCAGCCAGTTCAGCGAGCCGAGCGTCTCGTCCAGGGCGCTGGCCAGCACTCCGCCGTGGGCGAGGCCCGGGGCGCCCTGGTGGGCGGGCCGCACGGTGAACTCCGCGGTGAGGGAGACGCCTTCCCCGGCCCGCGCCTGCAGGCGCAGTCCGTGCGGCTGCTCGTCACCGCAGCCGAAGCACTGGCCGTAGTGGGCGCCGAGGAGTTCGCCGGGCGCGGGCGCGTCGGGGTGCCGCACCGGCCGTACGGCATCGGCGGGAGGCGTCAGAGCTGCGGATGTACCACTCACAGGCGCAGACCTTACCCGCGCGTCGGCCCTTGCCGGACACCGTGCCAAGCTTGACTCCATGCAGCCCTCCGCCACCCCGTACGAAGAACGTCTCACTGCCCCCCGCTCCTGGTGGCTGATCTCGGTCCTGGTCGGCGTCGCGCTGGCGTTGGTCCTGCTGCCCTTCGGCACGCTTCCGATGCTCGGCGGACTGGCCGGCGGCACGGCCGCGGCGGCGGTGACGGCCAGTTCGTACGGCTCGGTCCGCATCCGGGTGGTGGGCGGCTCGCTGATCGCGGGGGAGGCGAAGATCCCGGTCACGGCGCTGGGCGAGGCGGAGGTCCTGGACGCCGAGGAGGCCCGGGCCTGGCGTACGCACAAGGCCGACACCCGCGCCTTCCTGCTGCTGCGCGCCTACATCCCCACGGCTCTGCGCGTGGAGGTCACGGACCCGGAGGACCCGACGCCGTACCTGTACCTGTCCACGCGCGAGCCGGAGCGCCTCGCCGAGGCGCTGAAGGCGGCGAGGGCCACGGTCTAGCACAGGCGACCGAGAGGTCCCCGGAACGGGGGCCTCGCACTCAGCCTCCGGAGTCGCCGCGCTTCCTGCGGCCGAGTTCCTTGGCGAGGTCCCCCAGCTTCAGCGGGTCCTTCGGGGCCTCCAGCTCGGGCAGGTCATCCAGCGCGTCCCACGGCACCTGGACCTTGCGCAGGTCCGCCCGGATGCGCTCCGCCAGCTTTCTGGTGTCCCGGCGGTTCATGACCGCTCCCACGGCCGCGCCCACCATGAACGGCATCAGGTTCGGCAGGTTGCGCACCGTGCGCTTCATGATCTGCTGGCGCAGCTGGACCTTCATGTGGCTGTTGAGCGCCGAGCTCATCGTCGACGGCTTGGTCACGTCGATGCCCCGCTCGCCCGACCAGGAGTCGAGGTAGGCGGTGGAGCGCTGTTTGAGGTTGCCGGGCGGCCGTACCCCGTACACCTCGTGGAGTTCGGCGATGAGTTTCAGCTCGATGGCCGCCACCCCGGTGATCTCCGCGGCCAGTTCCGTCGGCATCGCGGGCGGCACGGGCAGCATCGCCGCCGCGCCGACCCCGGCCCCGACGGTCGACGTCGCGGCCGTCGCGCCCGCCACGAGCTTGTCGGCGAGCTGCTCGGGCCCCAGGCCGGGGAACTGCCTACGGAGCGCCGCGAGGTCCCGTACGGGGATACGCGGGGCGTTCTCGATGATCCGGTCGGCGAGGTACCCCAGCCCCGCCCTGGCGCGGCTGCCGCCCTTACGGACGCCTTCCCGGGCCTTCTCCCGGATGACCGCCGCCCGCCGCCTGGCGACGGGCACGGGATTCCGCGCCGGCACCGGGAGGTTCCCCGGGCCGGACGCCGGTTCGAGCGAGGCCGATCCCGTACCGGATGAGCCCCGCTCGTCGTCACGCGCGCCGTGAGGGCCGCCGGACGGCCCTTGGTCCGCTCCCCGCGCGGGGAAGCGGCGCTTCCAAGGAGAGGTCGAGCCGGTCATGCCCGACCCCTCCTCAGTCGCAGTCGCGGCAGATCGGCTGACCGTTCTTCTCCCGGGCCAGCTGGCTGCGGTGGTGCACCAGGAAGCAGCTCATGCAGGTGAACTCGTCCTGCTGCTTGGGCAGCACCCGGACGGCCAGCTCCTCATTGGAGAGGTCGGCGCCGGGCAGCTCCAGGCCCTCGGCGGCCTCGAACTCGTCGACGTCCACAGCGGAGGTCGACTTGTCGTTCCGCCTGGCCTTCAGCTCTTCAAGGCTGTCCGAGTCGACGTCGTCGTCGGTCTTGCGTGGGGTGTCGTAATCCGTTGCCATGTCGCTCTCCCCCTCTGGGTGTCTGCGGTGTCTCCAGCGCACGTAACGCGTGAGAGGCCGGACTTGTGCCCGACCCGAGGCGGAGATTTTGCCTCACATCAAGGTCTGTTACTCAATCGACACCCAACCGGACCCCTCAAGAGTGATCGGCTTGGATGGCGAACGGGACCGTACACGGTCCGGATACCGCACTTCAAAGGCGCCTCACCGTGTACTTCCCGTGATCTGGACCCCCGAAAACCCGGATTTTCCCGGCTTTCCGGCATGTTGCATGATCACAGAGAGTAGATGGCCGGAAATTCGCCCATGTGATCGATCACACAGGATGCCGCTCCACGAGTGCCCAGAAAATTCCGCGCAAAGCGAACACCTCTGTGTGCCTGCGGCCCGATCTCACACGGCAAGCGTCACTCTCATCACCAGCCCGCCGCCCTCGCGCGGCTGCGCCGCGATGTGCCCGCCGTGCGCGCGCGCCACGGAGCGGGCGATGGACAGCCCGAGCCCGACGCCCTTGTCACTGCCCGTACGCTCCGTACGCAGCCGCCTGAAGGGCTCGAAGAGGTTGTCGATCTCGTACGCCGGCACGACCGGCCCGGTGTTCGACACCACGAGCACCGCCTGGCCGTGCTGGACCTCGGTGGTGACCTCGACCCAGCCGCCCTCGGGGATGTTGTAGCGCACGGCGTTCTGCACGAGGTTCAGCGCGATCCGCTCCAGCAGCACGCCGTTGCCCTGGACGACCGCCGGTTCGCGCTTTCCGCGGATCTCCACACCCTTGGCCTCCGCCTCGCCGTGCACCTGGTCGACGGCCTGCGAGGCGACCTCCGCGAGGTCCACGGGCTTGCGCTCGACGATCTCGTTGTCGCTGCGGGCGAGCAGCAGCAGGCCCTCGACGAGCTGCTCGCTGCGCTCGTTGGTGGCCAGCAGCGTCTTGCCGAGCTGCTGGAGCTCCACCGGGGCGTTCGGGTCGGACAGGTGCACCTCCAGCAGCGTGCGGTTGATCGCCAGCGGCGTTCTCAGCTCGTGCGAGGCGTTGCCGACGAAGCGCTGCTGGGCGGTGAAGGCCCGCTGGAGGCGCTCCAGCATGTCGTCGAAGGTGTCGGCCAGCTCCTTCAGCTCGTCGTCCGGGCCGTCCATCTCGATCCGGCGGGACAGGTCCGAGCCCGCCACCGCGCGCGCGGTGCGGGTGATCCGGCCCAGCGGGGACAGGACGCGGCCGGCCATGGCGTAGCCGAAGGCGAACGCGATGACGGCGAGGCCGAGGAGGGCGAGCAGGGAACGGCTGAGCAGGGTGTCCAGGGCGTGCTGGCGCTGTTCGTTCACGCACTCGTTCAGCGCGTGGTTGAGCTCGTCCGCGGGCAGCGGGTTGGAGCGCAGCGTGCAGGTCTCGCTGGCCACCTGGCCGGAGACGACCCTGAACGGAAGATCACTGCCGACATTCAGCGCGCTCGCGGCGAGCAGGTAGATGATCGACAGCAGCAGGATGCCGGCGATCAGGAACATGCCGCCGTAGAGCAGGGTGAGCCGTATACGGATGGTCGGGCGCAGCCAGGGGAAGGGCTGCACCGGCCTTCTCGGGTCCCAGGTCGGCTTCGGGGGCGCCTGGGGCGGTGCGGGGGTGCCTGCCATGGTGGATCAGATCCGGTAGCCGGAGCCGGGGACGGTGACGATGACGGGGGGCTCGCCCAGCTTGCGGCGCAGGGTCATGACGGTGACGCGGACGACGTTGGTGAACGGGTCGGTGTTCTCGTCCCAGGCCTTCTCCAGGAGCTGCTCCGCGGAGACGACGGCCCCCTCGGAGCGCATCAGCACCTCCAGCACGGCGAACTCCTTGGGCGCGAGCTGGACCTCCTTGCCGTCGCGGAACACCTCACGGCGGTTGGGGTCGAGCTTGATGCCGGCGCGCTCCAGGACGGGCGGCAGGGGCACGCTCGTACGACGGCCGAGGGCACGCACGCGTGCCGTGAGCTCGCTGAACGCGAAGGGCTTGGGGAGGTAGTCGTCGGCGCCGATCTCCAGCCCCTCGACGCGGTCGCTGACGTCGCCGGAGGCCGTGAGCATCAGCACGCGCGTGGGCATGCCGAGCTCGACGATCTTGCGGCAGACGTCGTCGCCGTGCACGAGCGGGAGGTCGCGGTCGAGGACGACCACGTCGTAGTCGTTGACGCCGATGCGCTCCAGGGCGGCCGCACCGTCGTACACGACGTCGACGGCCATGGCCTCCCGGCGCAGTCCGGTGGCCACCGCATCGGCGAGCAGCTGCTCGTCCTCGACGACGAGTACGCGCACGTCGCTTTCCTTCCTCTGTCCACCCGCGTAGCGCTCTTTCCGCGCGCGGGCAGGGTCCTGGTGGGGTGTCTTGGCTCCATCCTGCCCTTTTCGGCCATAAGTCGGCGGTAAGACGGGTGAGTGACGCATGAAGGGCGGGTGCGGGGCGCGGGAATGCGAGATTTTCTCGTCCGGTTGAGGTTTCCGTGAAACGGAGCAGGGGGAGGACGGCTGTACACCCCGCGATCACGCTCCGCTGCTGCCGCACCACCATGCGGTACGGAGCCATCCGCTTTCCGCAGAGCGGGCGCGGGTGTCCGGCACCGTCGCCGCCCGGCACGGGTCGCGCCGGGCGCTCGCACGAGGCGTGATCGCCCCTTCTGAACGGCACACCCCCGTGCCACCGACCCACGACCCAGGACGAGGGGGCACAGCATGGACGCATTCACCGCAGGGCTTCTGCAGCGCATAAGGACGACCGAGTCCGACCTGACGCGGGCTCGTGACGAGGGCGACGACTTCCTCGTCGAGGTGGAGCAGGGCGAACTCGACGACCTGCGCCGCCTCGCCGCCGAACACGGTGTGGAAGTCGGCGTGTCCAGCGTCTGACCGGCCCATAGGCACACCAGCGGGCCCCCGGCGAATCCAGCGCCGGGGGCCCGCTGTCGTGCTTGCGGACAACGGCACGGGGGCTTGCAACGAGAACGGCCCGGGCCCGAGGTGGCTGCTCGCAAGGCGAACGGCACAGGCCGACGCTGTTGCCTGCACCGAAGGGCACAGGCCCACCAAGGCCGACGCTGTTACCTGCACCGAACGGCACAGGCCGACCACGGCCCGACGGTGTTACCTGCACCGAAGGGCACAGGCCGACCACGGCCCACGGGTGTCGCCTACACAGAACGGCACAGGCCCACCAACGGCCACTGTCCCCAGGCCACCGGCCGGGAGGGAGCCGAAGGGGCGCGCCGGTGTCGAGAGCACGAGCGCGCGGAGGCGCGAAGCGCTGAGCACGGTCGGGCTCTCGACACCGGCACACAGCGCCCCGTAGGCGACCGACCCATCCAGCACAGCCCCGTCAATCCCTCCAGGCGCCGAAGTCCTCCAGGAGCCGCTGGAGCGGCTCGAAGACCGCCGGGGTGGCCGCGACCGTCAGGTCGTACGACGGGCGTTCTCCGGGGCGTCCGCCGGTCAGGGCGCCCGCCTCCCGGGCGATGAGGTCGCCGGCCGCGAGGTCCCAGGGGTGCAGGCCGCGCTCGTAGTAGCCGTCCAGGCGGCCCGCGGCGACGTCGCACAGGTCGACCGCGGCCGAGCCGGAGCGCCGGATGTCGCGCAGCAGGGGGATCAGCTTGCGGGCGACCTCGGACTGGTGGACGCGGACCTCGGTGACGTAGTTGAAGCCGGTCGAGACCAGGGCCTGCTCCAGCGGTGCCGCGGGGCGGCAGGCCAGCCTGCGCTCGCCGTCCCAGGCGCCTGTCGCCCAGGCGCCGCCGCCCCGGACCGCGTGGAAGGTCTCGCCGCGCATCGGGGCCGCCACGACGGCGACGACGCTCTCGCCGTCCTGCTCGGCGGCGATGGAGACGGCCCAGGTCGGCAGGCCGTACAGGTAGTTGACGGTGCCGTCGAGCGGGTCGATCACCCAGCGGACGCCGCTCGTGCCCTCGGTGGAGGCGCCCTCCTCGCCGAGGAAGCCGTCGTCCGGGCGGTGCTCGGCGATCAGGTCCGTGATCAGCTTCTCGGCGGCGATGTCCATCTCGGTGACCACGTCGATCGGGCTCGACTTGGTCTTGGCCACCGACAGGTCGGCCGGGCGGCCGTCGCGCAGCAGGTCGCCCGCGCGGCGCGCGGCCTCCCGGGCCAGGTGGAGGAGTTCGGTGTGGAGAGGGTCGGTCACAGGGGTCCTCACGCGTAGGGGCTGTCGGCGCCTGCGGCGGCCGGGCGGGGGGCCCGGGCGGGGCAGCAGCCCACCGGGCAGAGGTTGTGGCTGGGGCCCAGCGCCCCCAGGGCGCAGGGGGTGGCCTCCTGGCCGCGTTCCGTCGCGGCCCGCTCCAGGATCAGGTCCCGGATCGCCGCGGCGAACCGCGGGTCGGCGCCGACGGTGGCCGAGCGGCGCACAGGGAGCCCCAGTTCCCCGGCCTTGGCCGTGGCCTCGGTGTCGAGGTCGTAGAGGACCTCCATGTGGTCCGAGACGAAGCCGATGGGGGCGATCACGACGGCGGGGGCGCCGGAGGCGTGCCGCTCCTCCAGGTGGTCGCAGATGTCGGGCTCCAGCCAGGGGATGTGCGGGGCTCCGGAGCGGGACTGGTAGACGAGCTGCCAGGGGTGCTCGACGCCGGTGCGCTCGCGGACGGCGTCGGCGATCAGCCGGGCCACGTCCAGGTGCTGCGCGACGTACGCACCGCCGTCGCCGTGGTCCTCGACCGGTCCCGAGGTGTCGGCGGCGGAGGTCGGGATGGAGTGGGTCGAGAAGGCGATGTGGGCGCGGTCCCGGACCTCCTCGGGCAGGTCGGCGAGGGACCGCAGTACGCCGTCGACCATGGGCTCGACGAAGCCGGGGTGGTTGAAGTAGTGCCGCAGCTTGTCGATCTTCGGCGGTTCCAGGCCCTCGGCCTCCAGGGCGGCCAGCGAGTCGGCGAGGTTCTCGCGGTACTGGCGGCAGCCCGAGTACGAGGCGTAGGCGCTGGTGGCGAGGACCAGGATGCGGCGGCGGCCGTCCCGGACCATCTCGCGCAGGGTGTCCGTCAGGTAGGGGGCCCAGTTGCGGTTGCCCCAGTAGACCGGCAGGTCCAGGCCGTGGTCGGCGAAGTCCTTGCGCAGGGCGTCCAGCAGTTCGCGGTTCTGGTCGTTGATGGGGCTGATCCCGCCGAACAGGAAGTAGTGCTGACCGACTTCCTTCAGGCGTTCCTTGGGGATGCCTCGCCCGCGCGTCACGTTCTCCAGGAACGGGACCACGTCGTCCGGTCCTTCGGGGCCGCCGAACGAGAGCAGGAGCAGGGCGTCGTAGGGGGTGGCATCGAGCGCGTCTGGCATGGCTCGATCCTGCCACCCGGCACTGACAGCCGGGAAACGGCGGGGTGTCGGCCGGGGTCCCACCGGCCGACCGGGTGCGTTAGGGTCACCTAACTCGTAAGCTGTATCAGCCACGTACACGCCTTACGCCGTACGCCCTACGCCGCCCGCCCTACGTCCTACGCCTTGCCCCTCACCCGGCGCCCTCGCCGAGCCGCCGCCCTGCCGTCCGACCGGAGATCCCGTGCCCAGCCCCTACCGCGCCTTGTTCGCCGCCCCCGGCTCCAAGGGCTTCTCCGCCGCAGGCTTCCTCGGCCGGATGCCGCTGTCGATGATGGGCATCGGCGTGGTGACGATGGTGTCCCAGCTGACCGGGCGGTACGGCCTGGCCGGCGCCCTGTCGGCCACGATCGCGCTCGCCGCCGCCGTCGCGGGACCGCAGGTCTCCCGCCTGGTGGACCAGTACGGTCAGCGGCGCGTGCTGCGTCCGGCGACCCTGATCTCCCTGACTGGCGCTGGCCTGCTTCTCCTCGCCGCGCACTACGGGTGGCCGGACTGGGTGCTGTTCGTGGCCTGCGTCGGCATCGGCTGCGTGCCGAGCATCGGTGCGATGATCCGCGCCCGCTGGGCCGCCGTGTACCGGGGCACCCCGCAGCTGCACACCGCGTACTCCTTCGAGTCGGTGATCGACGAGGTCTGCTTCATCTTCGGGCCGATCATCTCCATCGGGCTGTCGACGGCCTGGTTCCCGGAGGCCGGTCCGCTGCTCGCCGCCTGCTTCCTGGCGGCCGGGGTCTTCTGGCTGACCGCGCAGCGCGCCACCGAGCCGGAGCCGCATCCGCGGGACCAGCACGCGGCGGGCGGCCGCACCGCCTTGCGCTCCCCCGGTCTCCAGGTCCTGGTGGCCACCTTCGTGGCGACGGGCGCGATCTTCGGGTCGGTCGACGTGGTCACGGTCGCCTTCGCGGAGGAGCAGGGCCACAAGGGCGCCGCGAGCGTCGTTCTCGCGCTGTACGCGGCGGGGTCGTGCCTGGCCGGTGCCGTCTTCGGGCTTTTGCACCTCAAGGGAGCGCCCGAACCTCGCTGGCTGCTGGGCGTATGCGCGATGGCCGTGAGTATGATCCCCCTCCTACTGGTCGGAAACTTGCCGTTTCTGGCCGTGGCGCTGTTCCTTGCCGGGCTCTGCATCGCTCCCACGATGATCACGACGATGTCCCTCATCGAGCAGCACGTACCACGCGCGCAACTGACCGAGGGCATGACCTGGGTGAGCACGGGGCTCGCGGTCGGGGTCGCGCTCGGCTCCTCCGTGGCCGGCTGGGTGATCGACGCGGCCGGTGCGCAGGCCGGGTACGGGGTTCCGGCGGTGTCCGGGGCCGTCGCGGTCGCGGTCGGTTTCCTCGGGTACCGCCGGCTCAGCAGGCCGGCTCCGGGTCGGGGAGGCACCGTTGAGCAGCACAGCGAGCGGGACGAACGGCACATGGCGTAACTGGGGAGGCAACGTCTCCGTCCGGCCCGCGCGGGAGGTCGAACCGGCCTCCGTGGAGGAGCTGGTGGCGGCCGTGCGCGGCGCCGCGGAGGACGGCCTGAAGGTGAAGGCGGTCGGCACCGGGCACTCCTTCACCTCCATAGCGGCCACGGACGGCGTCTTGATACGCCCTCAACTGTTGACCGGCATCCGCAACATTGACCGGGACGCCATGACGGTCACGGTGGAGGCCGGCACCCCGCTCAAGAGGCTCAACGTGGCCTTGGCGCGCGAGGGGCTGTCGCTGACCAACATGGGCGACATCATGGAGCAGACGGTCTCCGGGGCCACCAGCACCGGCACGCACGGCACGGGCCGTGACTCCGCTTCGATCGCCGCCCAGATCAGGGGCCTGGAGCTGGTCACCGCCGACGGCTCGGTCCTCACCTGCTCCGAGAAGGAGAACGCGGACGTGTTCGCGGCCGCGCGCATCGGCCTCGGCGCACTGGGCATCGTCACCGCGATCACGTTCGCGGTCGAGCCGATCTTCCTGCTCACCGCCCGCGAGGAGCCGATGACCTTCGACCGGGTCACCAGCGGCTTCGACGAACTGTGGGCCGAGAACGAGCACTTCGAGTTCTACTGGTTCCCGCACACCGGCAACACCAACACCAAGCGCAACAACCGCAGCGCGGGTCCCGAGCGGCCGGTGGGCCCGGTGCGGGCCTTCTTCGAGGACGAGTTCCTCTCCAACGGCGTGTTCCAGGCCGCCCAGTGGGTCGGGCGCGCGGTGCCCGCCACGATCCCGGCGATCGCGCGGATCTCCAGCAGGGCCCTGTCCGCCCGGACGTACACCGACATCCCCTACAAGGTCTACACGTCGCCGCGCCGGGTGCGCTTCGTGGAGATGGAGTACGCCGTCCCGCGCGAGGCCGCCGTCCAGGCGCTGCGCGAGCTGAAGGCGATGGTCGACCGCTCGGGCCTCAGAGTCAGCTTCCCCGTGGAGGTGCGCACCGCCCCGGCCGACGACATCACGCTGTCCACCGCCTCGGGCCGCGACACCGCCTACATCGCCGTGCACATGGTCAAGGGCACGCCGTACCAGCGGTACTTCACCGCCGCGGAGCGCATCTTCACCGCGCACGAGGGCCGGCCGCACTGGGGCAAGATCCACACGCGCGACGCCGAGTACTTCGCCGGGGTCTATCCCCGCTTCGGCGAGTTCACCGCGCTGCGGGACCGGCTCGATCCCGAGCGTCGGTTCCAGAACCCGTACTTGCGGAGGGTGCTGGGGTCGTAGCAACCAACTGCACGAGAAAGGGACGTACGAACGAAACCATTAGTTCCGTATCTGTCGATTACGTGAAGTACGCCACGCACAAGATCCCCAAAGCCCCGCAACGGGCGGCCGGGGCCCGCCTCTTGCGAGAACTTGAGCGGCGCGCCAATCCACGCACGTGGCCCGAATGGAGTACTGTTGCGAGCCCTGGGTCCGGTCTCCCGCCAGGGCGTCCGCGACCTTCAAGGACCGCCAGGAGGGGGCTAGTTGCACAGGGTGACGGAGTTGGTCACTTAGCGTTGCGAATAGGTAACCGTGCCATAACGGCGATCCAGGGCCCGCGCCCGACACGCCGGGCAACTCGGCAAGGTTGTGGCAGGCTGCACCCGGGCAGGCCACACTCGACTAGCGGAAGCAGCGACGCACGTGACGTCGGCAGGCACCACCCGGGAGGTCCCCATGCCCGAACTGCGTGTCGTGGCCGTCTCCAATGACGGCACACGGCTGGTGCTGAAGGCTGCGGACAGCACGGAGTACACGCTTCCGATTGACGAACGGCTCCGCGCCGCCGTGCGCGGCGACCGTCCCCGCCTCGGCCAGATCGAGATCGAGGTGGAGAGCCATCTCCGCCCCCGCGACATCCAGGCACGTATACGCGCCGGCGCGACCGCGGAAGAGGTCGCCCAGATGGCCGGCATCCCCGTCGACCGCGTACGGCGGTTCGAGGGCCCCGTGCTGGCCGAGCGCGCCTTCATGGCCGAGCGGGCCCGCAAGACGCCCGTCCGCCGGCCCGGTGAGAACGCCGGACCCCAGCTCGGCGAGGCCGTCCAGGAGCGGCTGCTGCTGCGCGGCGCCGAGAAGGACACCGTGCAGTGGGACTCGTGGCGCCGCGACGACGGCACCTGGGAGGTCCTGCTGGTCTACCGGGTCGCGGGTGAACCGCACTCGGCGAGCTGGACGTACGACCCGCCGCGGCGGCTCGTCCAGGCCGTCGACGAGGAGGCCCGCTCGCTGATCGGCGAGTCCGAGGACCTGGCCGCGCCGGAGCCCAGCTTTCCGTTCGTCCCGCGGATCGCCCGCCTGCCGCGCGACCGCCCGCTGGACCGCGCCCTGGACCGGGAGCGACCGAGCCTGCCGGCGCCGGCCACCGAGCCGGTCGCCGAGGAGAGCACGAGCGAACGGGACTCCCTGACCAGCCTGTTGGAGGCCGTACCGAGCTTCCGCGGCGACCTCGTGGTCCCCGAGCGCCCCTCGGAGCCCGCTCCCCCGGAGGAGCCCGAGACCGAACCCGCGGAGGAGGAGCCCCCGGCGCCCGCGGCCTCGGCCGGTTCCGCCTACGCGGACGTCCTCATGCCCCGCTCCGTCGGCAGCCACCGCGACCGCCTCATCGGCTCCACCGACCGCCAGGCCGAGGCCGACGGCGTCCGCCCGGGCCGCCGCGCGGCCGTCCCGAGCTGGGACGAGATCGTGTTCGGAACGCGGCGGAAGAAGCAGGAGTAGTCGGCTCGGCGCTCCGTGCGGCGGCCTCGGGAAGAGGCGGGAGAGTCGGCCGTACGGCGGCCGTGGCAGCGAACACCTGGGCCCGCACCGGTCGGTGCGGGCCCGTTCTCCCACTGCGGCGCCACTGAGGGCCGTACGCCCGCTGCCGCGCGAACCTGGGGCACCCTCCCGCCGCCGTACTACTACCGCGGACCCGTTCGACCCCACCGAGCACCCATGGACCCGTTCTCCCGCCGCCGCACGCCCGCGAACCGCTCCACCGCCGCCGCACAAACCACCACGGACCCGCTTCCCCGGGCGCTGCCGCGCTACTGCGGATCCGGCCCCACGGCCACAGGGCGGGACGGGTCCGAGGACCATTCCGACCAGGAGCCCACGTAGAGCGCCGCGGGAATCCCGGCGACGGCGAGTGCCAGGACCTCGTGCGCCCCCGAGACGCCCGAACCGCAGTACACGCCGACCTCGGTGCCGTCGGAGGCCCCGAGGGCCTTGAAACGCGCGTGCAGGTCCTCGGCGGGCAGGAAGCGGCCGTCGGCGGCCACGTTGTCGTTGGTGGGGGCGCTGCGGGCGCCGGGGATGTGCCCGCCGACCCGGTCGATCGGCTCGACCTCACCGCGGTACCGCTCCCCCGCGCGCGCGTCCAGCAGCACACCGGAGCGGGCGAGCGCCGCCGCACCGTCCGCGTCGAGGAGCCCCACGGCGCCCGGCGCCGGTTCGAAGTCCCCTTCCGCGGGCGTCGCCGCCGACGTCTCCAGCGGGCCGTCCCAGGCCGGCAACCCGCCGTCGAGGACCCGCACGTCCGGGTGACCCGTCCAGCGCAGCAGCCACCACGCGCGGGCCGCCGCCCAGCCCTGCCCGCCGTCGTAGACGACGACCGGCACCCGGGCCGAGACACCCGCCCGCCGCATCGCGGCACCGAACTCCGCGACGTCCGGAAGCGGATGGCGGCCGCCCGCACCCGGCGGGGAGGCGAGTTCCCTGTCCAGGTCGACGAAGACGGCCCCGGGAATGTGCCCGGCCGCGTAGGCGGCACGACCGTCGAAGGGTGGTTCGCCGGCCGCCTTGGCCGTGCTCAGCTGCCAGCGGATGTCGAGCAGAACTGGCCGATTCTGCCCTGCCAGGTCGCTCGCGAGTTCGGATGCGGAGATGATGGCGTTCATGGCCACCATCCTTGCGCACGGGGTGGCCGCATCGTCCATGTCCGGCTACTCTGCTCCGCCGGACAGGCCCGATCACGAGGCGTACGGGATCGGGCACATGCTGTACAGCCGATCGACACTCGTGGGCAAGCACACGGAAACGGACGGGAAACGGCACAACGGGCATCCTCCGTGGCACAGGGTGCCGCCGGGCGGCGCGCCCGGGACGCGCGGCACCACGGGTGGTGCGAGCATCGGCACGGGTCCGAAGAGTCGGAAGCGACGCGGCCACCGCGAGGGGCCGAGGAGAGAGTGACGATGACCGAGGCACGGGGGTCGGCCGGTTCGAGCGGCGAGGCAGAGGCTCGGCACGCGCCCGGCACGCCCTGCTGGGTGAGTCTGATGGTGCACGGACTGGACGCGACCCAGGAGTTCTACGGCGAGCTGTTCGGCTGGGAGTTCCAACCGGGCCCCCAGCAGCTCGGCCCGTACGTACGGGCCCTCCTGGACGGCAAGGAGGTGGCAGGCATCGGCCAGTTGCCCCCGGACCGGCACCTTCCCATCGCCTGGACGCCCTACTTCGCCTCGGACGACGTACACGGCACGACCGAAACGGTACGGCTGTGCGGCGGCACGGTCGGCGTGGGTCCCCTGGACGCGGCGGAGGCCGGCCGGCTGGCGATCTGCTCCGACCCCTCGGGCGCCGTCTTCGGCATCTGGCAGGCGGCCGCCCACCTCGGCATCGCTCTCACCGGCGTGCCCGGCACACCCGCCTGGAACGAGCTGATCACCTTCGAGTCCGCGAGCGTCGTCAAGTTCTACGAGACCGTCTTCGGCTTCGAACAGGAGGCCGTGGCCTCCGCGGACTTCGACTACGTCACCCTGCACATCGCCGGCCGCACGGTCGCCGCCGTCCTCGGCATGGGCCAGGCCCTCCCCCGTGACCGCGGCCCCCACTGGATGACCTTCTTCGAGGTCGCCGACACCGACGAGGCGACCGCCCGTGTCTACGAACTCGGCGGCCACGTCCTCAGACAGCCCCACGACAGCGCCCTCGGCCGCATGTCCACGGTCACGGACCCGGAGGGCGCGAGGTTCTCCCTGCTGCAGAGCAAGGCCTGAGCAGCGGCCCACAGCGGCACGACGAACGGCACATCGAGATGTTCCCTCGTCCGGAAGACGCGGAAGGCGTGTTCACGTACACCACGGTGAACCCGTGGCCGTCCCTGCGGATGTTCGCGAAGTTCGCCTGCATCGCGGAGCAGTACGGCTACCGCTACGACGGCCTGGATCCGGACATGAGCGGCTCCTCCACGCCCTTCTTCGTCTTCCGGCGTCTGCCGGACGCCCGGGCCCGTGCGGAGCGCACGCGCTCGCGCTACCCCGACGCGCTCAGTGGCGGCCGGCTGCCGGGAATGCGCCGCCGCTGGTTCCCCGGTCCGGCGTCGCCGGAAGCGCGGCACGAGGTGAGGATCTTGCGCGCCCGCATCGCGATCGACCACTTCAGCGTGGTGGGAGGTCAGCGGCTGAGGCCCTGGCTGATCCGTATCGCGGTCGTGGCGGTGGCCCTCGTCGTGGTGAACGCACAGTTCAGCGCCGCGGCCGTGGGCACCGCAGCGGGCCTCGCGCTGGCTCTCACCGTGTTGCTGGTCGGTTCAAGGGTGTTCATGCGCCGACGCGTCGTGACGTATCGAAGGAAGCTTGAAGCAGTCGGCATCCGGTGGCCCGCATCGCCCTCGGGCGGAGGCCTCCCGTCACCGCACGATCAGCCCGAGGTGACCGGCAGCACGTCGGGGGACAGCGCCGCGGCCCGAGCCCGCGCAGCCGTCATGCGGCGCCGGTGATGCCGTCGGCACAGCACCTCGTAGCCGATCTCCTCGGGTGAGCGGTTCACGTCGCCCACCACGACCTGCTCGCCGTCGACGACCATCTCGCCGCCGACCGTACGGGCGTTGTGCGTGGCCCGCGCCCCGCACCAGCACATCGCCTCGACCTGCAGCGTCTCGATGCGGTCGGCCAGCTCGATCAGCCGCTGGGAGCCGGGGAAGAGCTTGGTGCGGAAGTCCGTCGTGATGCCGAAGGCGAAGACGTCCAGCGTCAAGTCGTCCACGATCCGGGCCAGTTGGTCGATCTGCTCCGGTGCGAGGAACTGGGCCTCGTCGACGATGACGTAGTCGACCTTGCCGCCCTGTGACA
This sequence comes from Streptomyces sp. TRM68416, assembly GCF_014596915.1. Lineage (GTDB taxonomy): Bacteria > Actinomycetota > Actinomycetes > Streptomycetales > Streptomycetaceae > Streptomyces. Next base: position 24,776 of record NZ_JACVWU010000003.1, on the reverse strand, counting down.
GCTCGGCCACGACATGCGCGTAGAGATCGAAACCGCGTCCGGCCTCCACCGCGTCCGTCACCAGGCCGAGCCGGGAGGACAGCTTGCCCTCGCCCGCTCGGTCGTCGCGGGTGAAGATCAGGCCCTGCAGACCGCGCGCCGAGCGGTTGTGGACGATCTGCAGTGCCAGGGTCGACTTCCCGCAATCCATCGTTCCGGAGAAGAACACCAGCTCGGACATGGGGAGTTGAGCACCTTTCGGCAAGGGGGACGGGAGAGCGGGTGTCAGGATCGTACTTCGAGCAGCGGCACCAGCTGCTCGGCCGGAGTCATCGAGCCGTGGTTGCCGACCATGGCCGACTCCTTCGGCTCGCGCTCGGAGGCGATGATCAGGACGTCGTCGCGGGCGGCGGCGACCACGTCGCCGATGCGGGCGTGGACCCGCTCGTCGACGCGCGGCCCGAACCAGCCCGCCGCGATCGCCTCGTCCCGCGAGGCCACCCAGAACTGCTCGCCGAGCACCTCGCGCCAGCAGGTCAGGACGTCGTTCTCGGCGCCGGGCACGGCGTAGACATGGCGGGCGCGGCCTTCGCCGCCGAGCAGGGCGACCCCGGCGCGCAGCTCCCAGTCCGCGTCGAAGTCGATGCGGTGGTCCTCGTCGAAGGGCACGTCGATCATGCCGTGGTCGGCGGTGACGTAGAGCGCGGTGCGCGGCGGGAGTTGTTCGGCGAGGCGCTGGACGAGCCGGTCGACGTACATGAGCTGGCCGCGCCAGGTGTCGGAGTCGACGCCGAAGCGGTGGCCGGCGCCGTCGACCTCGGCGTAGTAGGTGTACACCAGGGAGCGGTCGCCGGCGGCCAGTTGCTCGGCCGCCAGGTCCATCCGGTCCTCGCCGCCGAGCCGCCCGTGGAAGCGGCCGCCGCTGAGCGCGACCTTGGTCAGGGGGGTCGTCTCGAAGGCGGGTGACGACACCTGCGCCGCGTGCACGCCGGCCTCGTGGGCGAGCTGGAAGACGGTGGGGTACGGCTGCCAGGGGCCCGGCGGGGTCCAGGGCTGCCAGCGCAGCTGGTTCATCAGCTCGCCGGTGTCGGGGTTGCGCACGGTGTAGCCGGGCAGGCCGTGCGCGCCCGGCGGCAGGCCGGTGCCGACGGAGGCGAGGGAGGTCGCGGTGGTCGCCGGGTATCCGGCGGTGATCGGCCGTCCGGTGCCGCCGCGGGAGCTGCTCAGGAGCGAGCTCATGAAGGGGGCCTCGTCCGGGTGCGCCTTGAGCTGCTCCCAGCCCAGACCGTCGATCAGGAACACGCAGTTCCGGTCGGCGGGGGTGAGCTCCGGGATCGCGGCGGTCATGCCGGGTACGGCCATGCCCGCGGCCAGCGTGGGCAGGAGGTCGGCGAGCGAACCGCTGCCGTACTCGGGCAGGGGCGCGGAGTCGACGGCGAGCGGTTCCGGGTGGGGCTCCCAGGCGGTGGGCTGCGCCATCAGCGGGTGAGGTCCGCGGTCGCCTCGGAGACCGCCTGCGCGAAGGCGAGCGCCTGCCGCACGGTCTCCGGGCCGTCGCCGGCCTCGCTGACGCGCAGGCTCAGGTCGTCGGCGGTGGAGCTGCCCGTGTAGCCGTGGTCGGCCTCGCAGTTGGGGTCGCCGCAGGCGGCGGGCTCCAGGTCGATACGGGAGACGGCGCCCCAGCCGATGGTCAGGACGACCTCGCGGGGCAGGGTGCCGGGCCGGTACTGCTCCGGGTTGGCGACCACCCGGCTGACCACGACCGATGAGATCCGGCCGAGTTTGACCGACTCCGTGGAGGTCGTGGCGTACGGGGTCGGGGACGTGCTGTCGGCGGCCTGCTCGTCGGTGTGGCTGACGATGAAGCGGTTGCCGGTGAGGACGAGCACGGTGACGTGCCGGCGCACCTCGTTCTGGTCGAACGTCGTCTCCTGGTGGACCAGGTACGACCGGATGGGCTCGCCGCCCACGGCGGCCTCCACCGCCTCGGCCACGAGGGCCGGGTAGTAGCCGCTGCGTTCGATCGCCGCTCGCAGCCCCTGGGTCGTCGTACTGGTCTTGGCCATGACGCCCATCCTACGGGGGCCCACTGACTGCGAGGCACCGCTCGCCCGAGGTCAGTACGCGGGCAGGGTCCGCGGGCCGAGGTCGTCGCGCGCGGGCGGCGGCGCGAGCCGCACGGTGGCGCCGAGCACGCTCAGGCCGTTCGGTGCGACGACGACCGGCTCCAGGGTCACCGCGACGACTTCGGGATGGTCGTGGACCAGCCGTGACACCCGCAGCAGCAGCTCCTCCAGGGCAGGCGTGTCCACCGGCGTCGAGCCGCGCCACCCGAAGAGCAGCGGTGCCGTCCGGATCGAGCGGATGAGCGAGGCGGCCTCCCGGTCGGTGACCGGTATCAGCCGGTGCGCCATGTCCCCGAGCAGCTGCGAGGCCGCCCCGGCGAGCGCGAACGACAGGACGGCCCCGGCCGCCGGGTCGATCACGGCCCGTACGACGGTGTCGACGCCGCGCGGGGCCATGCCCTGCACCACCGGCCGCAGCGCCTGCGGTGTGCCGAACAGCTCGGTCAACTCGGCGTAGGCGCGGCGCAGTTGCTCCTCGTCGGCGAGGTCCAGGCGTACGCCGCCCAGGTCGGCGCGGTGCCGCAGGTGCGGGGCGGTGGCCTTGAGGGCCACGGGGTAGCCGATGGCGCGCGCGGCCTCGGCGGCGGCGTCGGGGCTGGGCGCGGGGACCGCCCGGCGGACGTGAATGCCGTACGTCCCGAGCAGTTCGCAGGTGTCCTCGGTGCCGAGCGTGAGGCCCTGCCCGCGCGCGAGGAGCCCGTCGATCAGGGCGGCGGCCCCCCGCTCGTCGATGTCCTCGTACTCGGGCACCCGGCCGGGCTCGGTGGCGTCCCGGCGCCACTGGCCGTACCGCACGGCTTCGGCGAGGGCGCGGACGGCGCGTTCGGCGGCGGGGTAGGCGGGGATGAGTCCCGCCGGGCCGCCGGTCCCGGGGGAGGGCGGCTCCTCGTCGGCGGCGCCGGGCCGGGTGTCGTCCGCCTGCCCGGCGGGTTCGCCGGAGCCGGACTGGGGTGCGGTGCTGGCCGCGGCGGACAAGGCCTCCGCCAGCCCGCCCAGCTCCACGTGCACCACCAGGACCGGCTTCCCGGGCACCTCCTCCGCCGCGGAGCGCAGCGCCTCCGCGAGCACCGCGTCCCCCGGCGAGCCCTCCCCGATCGCCGGGATCGCCGTGACGACCACCGCGTCGCAGGTGTCGTCGGCCAGCGCGCGGGACAGGGCCCGGCGGAAGTCCTCCGCCGACGCGGCCGTCGTCAGGTCCAGCGGGGGCAGCGGCCGCAGCCCCTCGGACAGGCACGCGTCGTACGTCAGCAGCCCCAGCGACTCGGAGTTGCCGAGGATCGCCACCCGCGGCCCGGCGGGCAGGGGCTGGCGGGCGAGCAGCAGTCCCGCGTCGACGAGTTCGGTGATCGTGTCGACCCGGATGACGCCCGCCTGGCGCAGCAGCGCGGACACCGTGGCGTGCGGCAGCCGGGTGGCCCGTACCGCGTGTCCCTGGGGCGCGGATCCGCCGTGGCGCGCGCCCTGGACGACGACGAGCGGCTTGGTGGCCGCCGTGCGCCGGGCGAGGCGGGTGAACTTGCGCGGGTTGCCGATGGACTCCAGGTACATGAGGACCACGTCGGTGTCCGGGTCGTCGTACCAGTACTGGAGTACGTCGTTGCCGGAGACGTCGGCCCGGTTGCCGGAGGAGACGAAGGTGGACACGCCCGTGTCGCCGGTGACCCCTCCGCCGCGCCGGTGCAGCCGGGACAGCAGGGCGATGCCGATGGCGCCGGACTGGGCGAACAGCCCGATCCGGCCGGGCCTCGGCATCTCGGGGGCCAGGGAGGCGTTGAGCCGGACGTCCGCGGCGGTGTTGATGATGCCGAAGGTGTTCGGGCCGATGAGGCGCATCCCGTACGCGCGCGCGTGCCGGACGAGTTCGCGCTGGCGCTCGCGGCCCTCGGGGCCGCTTTCGGCGTATCCGGCGGAGACCACGACCAGTCCCTGCACGCCGTGCTCGCCGCACTCGGCGACGACCGCGGGGACCTGTTCGGCCGGTACGGCGACGACCGCGAGGTCCACGTGCTCCCCGACGTCCCGCACCGAGCGGTGGGCGGGGACGCCGTCGAGTTCCTTCAGGTCCTCGGGGAAGGCCTTGTTGACGGCGTACAGCCGGCCCGTGAAGCCGGCGTCCCGGATGTTGCCCAGGACGCTGCGGCCCACGCCGCCCGGTGTGCGGCCGGTCCCGATGACGGCGACGGAGCCGGGCGCCAGCAGGCGCTGCACGGACCGCGCCTCGGCGCGCTGTTCGCGCGCGTACTGCACGGCGAGCGAGCGGGCGGTGGGTTCGAGGCCGAACTCCAGGCGTACGACGCCGTCCTCGAAGCTGCGCTTCTGGGTGTACCCGGCGTCCGTGAACACCTTGATCATCTTGGTGTTGGCGGGCAGTACCTCGGCGGCGAAGCGCCGGATGCCGCGCTCGCGGGCGACGGCGGCGATGTGCTCCAGGAGGGCGGAGGCCACACCGCGCCCCTGGTGGGCGTCCTGGACGAGGAAGGCGACCTCGGCCTCGTCGGCGGGTGCCGACGCGGGCATGCCGTCGGCACCAATGCGGTCATAGCGTACGGTGGCGATGAACTCGCCGCCGATGGTGGCTGCGAGTCCCACCCGGTCCACGAAGTCGTGGTGCGTGAAGCGGTGGACGTCCTTGGCGGACAGACGCGGGTAGGGCGCGAAGAAGCGGTAGTACTTCGACTCGTCCGAGACCTGCTCGTAGAAGCTGACCAGGCGCTCGGCGTCATCAACGGTGATGGGGCGGATGCGCGCGGTGCCGCCGTCGCGCAGCACCACGTCGGCTTCCCAGTGGGCGGGGTACTCGTGCCGGTCCGGCGCGCTCTGCATGGGCCCCAGAGTACGGCTCGCGTCCGACAACGGCGCGAGGCAGTCTGTGGAGGACGGAAGTCGGACCGAGGCCGCGGCCCGACTGCCCGCCCCGGAACGGGACACCGGTTCCGTTCCGGAGAGGCTTCACGTTGTGGAACACTGGTCTAGACAACCCTGAGAACCTGAAGGGCAGCATCACATGGCTGAGCGCCGCGTCAACGTCGGCTGGGCCGAGGGCCTCCACGCCCGCCCCGCCTCCATCTTCGTCCGAGCCGCCACGGCCGCAGGCGTCCCGGTGACGATCGCCAAGGCTGACGGCAACCCCGTCAACGCGGCCTCCATGCTGGCCGTCCTCGGCCTGGGCGCCCAGGGCGGCGAGGAGATCGTCCTCGCCTCCGACGCCGAGGGCGCGGACGCCGCCCTCGACCGTCTCGCGAAGCTGGTCTCCGAGGGCCTCGAGGAGCTCCCCGAGACCGTCTGAGCATCCCTCGCACAAGCGCTGAAGCCGCGTCGGCATTTCCTGCCGACGCGGCTTCACCGTTTTCGGACCGGCGCCACCGGAATTTGCGGCGCACCCGAAAAGTGGCAGCGGAAATTACCCGCCGCCGAATATCATCTCTTTGTATACGGCCCCCGTGTTAATGCCGCAGGCTCGGCATGTTTACGGGATGTTGCGAATTCCTCACACGGTCCGCACGATCGCCTCCGCCGGGGAAACGCAGCCGGTGCGCGGCGCTCGACCGCTCGGTGTGCAGGGCCGTGACGGCCCGCGCGCGCTCGCCGTCCCCTCGCGCCACCGCGTCCACGATCGCCCCGTGCTCGGCCCAGGACGCGGCCGGATCGGCGGGCGCGTCCACCACGTACATCCAGGCGATCTTGTGGCGCAGCTGGGTCAGCATCGAGCTCAGGGCCGGGCTGCCGGAGGCCTGGGCGAGCGTCTCGTGGAACCAGCCGCCCAGGGAGCGCAGATCCTCGCTGTTGCCCCGCCTGGCCCGCTCCTGCCCCAGCCGCACGAGGCCGCGCAGCACCTTCAGATGGGCCTCGGTGCGCCGCTGGGCGGCCCGGGAGGCACCGAGCGGCTCCAGCAGCGTCCGCATCTCCAGCAGGTCGGCGGCCTCCTGCTCGGTCGGCTCCGCCACGCACGCGCCCGCGTGCCGCCGGGTCACCACGAAGCCCTCCGCCTCCAGGGTGCGCAGCGCCTCCCGGACGGGGACGCGCGAGACTCCGTAGCGACGCGCGAGCAGTTCCTCGGTGAGCCGGCTGCCGCGCTCGTAGACACCGGCGACGATGTCGTCCCGGATCGCCGTGCATACCGAGTGCGCCGGAATACGCATGACCGACCTCCGCATTAATCCCCGTGAAACGTCGACGATTGACGTCTGTTCCGTGACTCTATTGCAGCGGGCCGGAATTTCCGACGGCGGGCCGGAATCCATGGATATTTTTTGGACAGACGTGCCATGGAAACGACGAAAGCCCCGGCTCGGGGAGCCGGGGCTTCGGGAGACGTCAGCGATCTGTCGTCAGACGCTCACGCCGTGCGCACGGAGGTAGGCGACGGGGTCGAGGTCGGAGCCGTAATCCGCCGTCGTACGGGCCTCGAAGTGCAGGTGCGGCCCGGTGACGTTGCCGGTCGCGCCGGAGAGGCCTATCTGCTGGCCCGGGGTGACGGTCTGGCCGACCGACACACCGATGGACGACAGGTGCCCGTACTGGGTGTACGTGCCGTCGTGCATCTTGATCACGACCTGGTTGCCGTACGCCCCGCCCCAGCCGGCCTCGACGACGGTGCCCATGCCGACGGAGCGGACGGCGGTGCCGCTGGCGGCGTGGAAGTCGACACCGGTGTGGCTGCCGGAGGACCAGACGGCACCGCCGGCCTTGTAGCCGGTCGAGACGTAGGAGCCGGCGATCGGGGTGACGAAGGTGTTGAGGCGCTTGCGCTCGGCTTCGCGGGCGGCGCGCTCCTTGGCCTCGCGGGCCTCCTTGGCCGCCTCGGCGGCCTTCTTGCGCGCGGCCGCCTCGGCCCTCTTGCGCAGCTCCGCCTCTTCGGCGGCCTGCTGCTGGGCGGCGGCCTGGGCGTCGATCTTCTCGGCGACCGAGTCGCCGATGGTGATCACGGGGGTGAGGCCGGTCTGCTCGGCGGCGGCCTCCGCGGCGAGCGCGGGTGCGGCGAGGGTGCCGATGACGCCGGTGGTGGTGAGTGCCGCGACGCCCGCCGCACGGGCGGTGCTGCGCTGCATCCTGCTGGGACGACGGTGCTTCCCGGTGGCGCGCGTGAACGCCATGGAGTGGCTGGTCCTTTCCTTCCCTCTCGCCTACCGGGTTAGCTGACGGGTTCGGAGCAGGAAGGTCTCCTACGGACCCCCTCGCGTCGCGCGGGCGTCCGATTCACCCCAGGGACGATTGGGTCCCCGGCTCCCCTGGCTCGCGCCGTACGGGGACTCGGCGATGACTGTCCGGTGCCGCGGGCGCGGCGCACTGCTCGGACGGACAGCCCGGATGACGCTAAAGGGGACAACTTTCAATCCCCAAACGGATCACCGCTTTTGTAGCGCATGCCACAGGCCAGACAGGCAACCTCTGCCCTAATTCGGACATTAAGGGGCCCTGGTGACGCATCAGTCACCAGGGCCCCCACGCGCGCGTGCCGTTACTCCGCGGACACCACGGTCACTTCACCGATGCCGAGGGCCTCCACGGGCTCCTTGATCGCGGCCGCGTCGCCGACGAGGACCGTCACCAGCCGGTCCGTCGGGAAGGCGCTCACGACCGCCGCGGTGGCCTCCACGGTGCCGGTCTCGGCGAGCCGCCGGTACAGCGTGGCCTGGTAGTCGTCGGGCAGGTGCTGCTCGACCTGGTCGGCCAGCGTGCTCGCCACGGCCGCGGCCGTCTCGTACTTCAGCGGCGCCACACCGACGAGGTTCTGCACGGCGACGTCGCGCTCGGCGTCGGTGAGCCCCTCGGCGGCGAGCGTGCGCAGCACCGTCCACAGGTCATCGAGGGCGGGGCCGGTGTTGGGGGTGTCGACGGAGCCGCTGATGGCGAGCATCGCCGCGCCCGTGCCGTCGGGGGCCGAGCGCATCACCTGCGCGAAGGAGCGCACACCGTAGGTGTAGCCCTTCTCCTCGCGCAGGACCCGGTCCAGACGCGAGGTGAGGGTGCCGCCGAGGCAGTACGTGCCGAGCACCTGCGCGGGCCACACGCGGTCGTGCCGGTCGGGGCCGACGCGGCCGATCAGCAACTGGGTCTGGACGGCGCCGGGACGGTCCACGACGACGACCCGGCCGGTGTCGTCGGCGGTGACCGGGGGCACCGGCCGCGGCTCGGCCCGGGAGCCGGTCCAGGCGCCCAGGGTGTCGCCGAGGAGCGCGTCGAGGTCGGTGTCGGTCAGGTCGCCGACGACCACGGCGGTGGCCGTGGCGGGGCGTACGTGCCGCTCGTAGAAGGCGCGTACGGCCGTGGAGTCGATGCCCGCCACCGTCTCCTCGGTGCCCTGGCGCGGGCGCGACATGCGCGAGGTCGCCGGGAACAGTTCCTTGGAGAGTTCCTTCGCCGCGCGCCGGGAGGGGTTGGCCAGCTCGTGCGGGATCTCGTCGAGCCGGTTGCGGACCAGCCGTTCGATCTCGCTGTCGGCGAACGCGGGCGCCCGGAGAGCGTCGGCGAGCAGACCGAGCGCCTTGGCCAGCCGGGAGACCGGCACTTCCAGGGAGAGCCGTACGCCCGGGTGGTCGGCGTGCGAGTCGAGGGTGGCGCCGCAGCGCTCCAGTTCGGCGGCGAACTCCTCGGCGGTGTGCTTGTCCGTGCCCTCGGAGAAGGCCCGCGCCATGATCGTCGCGACACCGTCGAGACCGGCCGGCTCGGCCTCCAGGGGGGCGTCCAGGAGTACCTCGACGGCGACGACCTGCTGGCCGGGGCGGTGGCAGCGCAGGACGGTCAGGCCGTTGTCGAGGGTCCCGCGCGTGGGGGCCGGGAACGCCCACGGCCTGGCCTCGCCCGCCTGCGGCTGAGGGTGGAATTCCATCGTGGCGAGCTCGGTCACTTGGCCGCCTCCTCGTTGTTGTCGGTGGCTTCCACGGTGGCCGCGGACTCCAGGTCGTCGGTGCCCTCGTCCTCGACCGTCTCCGTGGGGACCGTCGGCTCGTAGACGAGCACCGCGCGGTTGTCGGGGCGCAGGCGGGCCTTGGCGACCTCCTGGACCTCCTCGGCCGTCACCTCCAGCACGCGCTGCACGGCCGTGAGGGCGAGCTGCGGGTCGCCGAACAGGACGGCGTAGCGGCACAGTTCGTCGGCGCGGCCCGCGACCGTGCCGAGCCGGTCCAGCCACTCGCGCTCCAACTGGGCCTGGGCGCGCTCCATCTCCTCGGCCGTGGGGCCCTCCGCCGCGAAGCGGGCCAGCTCCTCGTCGATGGCGGCCTCGATGACGGGGACCTCGACGTCGCCGGAGGTCTTCACGTCCAGCCAGCCCAGGGAGGGCGCGCCGGCCAGCCGCAGCAGGCCGAACCCGGCGGCGACGGCCGTACGGTCGCGGCGTACGAGACGGTTGTAGATACGGGAGGACTCGCCGCCGCCCAGGACGGTCAGCGCCAGGTCGGCCGCGTCGCACGCGCGTGTGCCGTCGTGCGGCAGCCGGTAGGCGGCCATCAACGCGCGCGCGGGGACCTCCTCCTCGACCACCTCGCGCAACTGCTCGCCGATGACGTCGGGCAGGGAGCCGTCGCGCGGCGGCTGCTTGCCGTCGTGCGAGGGGATGGAGCCGAAGTACTTCTCGATCCAGGCGAGGGTCTGCTCCGGGTCGATGTCGCCGACGACCGACAGCACGGCGTTGTTCGGCGCGTAGTACGTACGGAAGAAGGCGCGCGCGTCCTCCAGGGTCGCCGCGTCCAGGTCGGCCATCGAGCCGATCGGCGTGTGGTGGTAGGGGTGGCCCTCCGGGTAGGCGAGGGCGGTCAGCTTCTCGAACGCCGTGCCGTAGGGGACGTTGTCGTAGCGCTGGCGGCGCTCGTTCTTCACGACGTCCCGCTGGTTCTCCATCGACTCGTCGTCGAGGGCGGCGAGCAGCGAGCCCATGCGGTCGGCCTCCAGCCAGAGGGCGAGCTCCAGCTGGTGGGCGGGCATGGTCTCGAAGTAGTTGGTGCGCTCGAAGCTGGTGGTGCCGTTGAGCGAGCCGCCGGCGCCCTGCACGAGCTCGAAGTGGCCGTTGCCCTTCACCTGGGCGGAACCCTGGAACATCAGGTGCTCGAAAAGGTGAGCCAGGCCGGTACGCCCCTTGACCTCGTGGCGCGAGCCGACGTCGTACCAGAGGCACACCGCCGCGACCGGGGTCAGGTGGTCCTCGGAGAGCACCACGCGCAGGCCGTTGGCCAGGCGGTGCTCGGTCGCTGTCAGGCCGCCGGAGCCTGCCTGGGCTGTGGCCGTGTGACCCATGGGCATGTACGTCCCTTCGATCGCGAACGCGGTCGTTGAAACCGCGGTTTTCCTGCCGGTCCTGCCACTGTATGCAAGCGTGCGCGGCGTCGGCGAAGTTCCCGCGGGACGTACGCCGACAGCGGATCGCGTAGCCTGCGGGCAGCCGTCAGGGGAGATGCCTCACCGCGCCGGGCCGGACGGCCTGTGCCGGGTCCTGGTCCTGGTTGTCAGTGCCACGGTCCACAATGGTCCGCGTCAGTCCCCGTTCACGCTTCAGCCAGAACACCGACATGGGCGCCCCGTAGGTGAGCGCGAAGACAAGAAGGAGCCCAGGCAGCGATGGCCCGCCGCAGCACGAAGACCCCGCCGCCCGACGAGTCGTTCGAGGAGCGCATCCTCGACATCGACGTCGTCGACGAGATGCAGGGCTCCTTCCTTGAGTACGCGTACTCGGTCATCTACTCCCGCGCCCTGCCGGACGCCCGCGACGGCCTCAAGCCGGTGCACCGGCGCATCGTCTACCAGATGAACGAGATGGGCCTGCGCCCCGACCGCGGCTATGTGAAGTGCGCGCGCGTGGTCGGCGAGGTGATGGGCAAGCTGCACCCGCACGGCGACTCGTCGATCTACGACGCCCTGGTGCGCATGGCCCAGCCCTTCTCCATGCGCGTCCCGCTGGTCGACGGGCACGGCAACTTCGGCTCGCTGGGCAACGACGACCCGCCGGCCGCGATGCGGTACACCGAGTGCCGGCAGGCCGCCGCGACGAGCCTGATGACCGAGTCGATCGACGAGGACACGGTCGACTTCGCGCCCAACTACGACGGCCAGGAGCGGGAGCCGGTGGCGCTGCCCGCCGCCTTCCCCAACCTCCTGGTCAACGGCTCGTCCGGGATCGCGGTCGGCATGGCCACCAACATGCCGCCGCACAACCTGGGCGAGGTCGTCGCGGCCGCCCGCCATCTGATCCGCTACCCGAACGCCGACCTCGACGCCCTGATGCGGCACGTCCCCGGCCCCGACCTGCCCACCGGCGGCCGGATCGTCGGCCTGTCCGGCATCCGGGACGCCTACGAGACGGGCCGCGGCACGTTCAAGATCCGCGCCACGGTGTCCGTGGAGACGGTGACCGCGCGCCGCAAGGGCCTGGTCGTCACGGAGCTGCCCTTCACGGTCGGCCCGGAGAAGGTGATCGCCAAGATCAAGGACCTGGTCGGTTCGAAGAAGCTCCAGGGCATCGCCGACGTCAAGGACCTCACCGACCGCGAGCACGGCCTGCGCCTGGTCATCGAGATCAAGAACGGCTTCGTGCCGGAGGCGGTCCTGGAGCAGCTGTACAAGCTGACTCCGATGGAGGAGTCCTTCGGCATCAACAACGTCGCCCTGGTCGACGGCCAGCCGCTGACCCTGGGCCTCAAGGAACTCCTGGAGGTCTACCTCGACCACCGCTTCGAGGTCGTGCGGCGCCGCAGCGAGTTCCGCCGCACCAAGCGGCGCGACCGCCTGCACCTGGTGGAGGGCCTGCTCACCGCCCTCGTCGACATCGACGAGGTCATCCGGCTGATCCGCTCCAGCGAGAACAGCGCCCAGGCGAAGGAGCGCCTGATGGAGCGCTTCTCCCTGTCGGAGATCCAGACGCAGTACATCCTGGACACCCCGCTGCGCCGGCTGACCAAGTACGACCGCATCGAGCTGGAGGCGGAGAAGGAGCGGCTGAACGCGGAGATCGCGGAGCTGACCCGGATCCTGGAGTCGGACGCCGAGCTGCGCAAGCTGGTCTCCGCCGAACTGGCCGCGGTGGCGAAGAAGTTCGGTACCGAGCGGCGTACGGTCCTGCTGGAGTCGGCGGGCGCCACGGCCTCCGCGGTACCGCTGCAGGTGGCCGACGACCCGTGCCGGGTGCTGCTGTCCTCGACGGGGCTGCTGGCGCGTACGGCGAACGGCGAGCCGTTCCCGGAGGACGCCGGCGCCAAGCGCACCAAGCACGACGTGATCGTCTCGGCGGTGCCGGCCACCGCCCGGGGCGAGGTGGGCGCGGTGACGTCGGAGGGCCGCCTGCTGCGGATCAACGTCGTCGACCTCCCGCAACTGCCGGACACGGCCGCGGCGCCGAACCTCTCCGGCGGTGCTCCGCTGGCGGAGTTCGTCTCCCTGGAGGACGGCGAGACGGTGGTCTGCCTGACCACGCTGGACGAGTCCTCGCCCGGTCTGGCGATCGGCACCGAGCAGGGCGTGGTCAAGCGGGTGGTGCCCGACTACCCGTCCAACAAGGACGAGTTGGAGGTCATCACCCTCAAGGAGGGCGACCGGATCGTGGGCGCGGTCGAGCTGCGCACCGGCGAGGAGGACCTGGTCTTCATCACGGACGACGCGCAGTTGCTGCGCTACCAGGCCTCCCAGGTCCGCCCGCAGGGCCGTCCGGCGGGCGGCATGGCGGGCATCAAGCTCACCGAGGGCGCGAAGGTCATCTCCTTCACGGCGGTGGACCCGGCGGTCGACGCCGTCGTCTTCACGGTCGCGGGCTCGCGCGGCACGCTCGACGACTCCGTCCAGACGACGGCCAAGCTGACCCCGTTCGACCAGTACCCGCGCAAGGGCCGCGCCACCGGCGGCGTCCGCTGCCAGCGGTTCCTGAAGGGCGAGGACTGCCTCTCCCTGGCCTGGGCGGGCGCCGCGCCGGCGCGGGCCGCGCAGAAGAACGGAACCCCGGCGGAGCTGCCGGAGATGGACCCGCGCCGCGACGGCTCGGGCGTGTCGCTGGCGAAGACGGTGTCGGTGGTGGCGGGGCCGGTCTAGGCCCGGGCTAGTCAGCTCGAAGGGCTCGGGGGCTCGGAGGGCTCGGTGGGCTCGAAGGGCTCGGTGGGCTCGGAGGGCTCGTCCTCCGAGCCCTGTACGTAGCGCAGGACGCCCCACATGGCGTGTTCGTCGGCGTGCGGGGCGTCGGCCCTGCACGCCTCCAGCTCCTTGCGGAGGGCAGCCGCGTCGATGCCCGAGCCGATCAGCACGAGCTGGGTGAGGCGGGGCTCGGCTGCGGACGGCCAGCGCTCCGGGTAGAAGCGGAGGAACCGCCCGACGGCGTGCACGGCGTAACGGTTCGCTGTGTCGTGCGGGCCGAAGTCGACGTAGCCCTTGATCCGGTACAGCCCTTCGGGGCGGCTGTCGAGGAAGGCCATCAGGCGGCGCGGGTCGAGCGGGACCTCGGAGCTGAAGGAGACGCTGTCGTAGGCGGCGTGCAGATGGCCGTCGTGCCCGTCGTGCTCACCGTGCTCGTCGTGTTGGTGCTCGTGCAGGTCGTCGAAGGACAGCTGCCCGATGCGCTCCTCGCTGGGCCGGCAGTCGAAGAGGAATTCGGGGTCGATACGGCCGTAGGTGGCGGGGACGACGGCCGCGCGGTCGATGAGGCCGCGGACGGTGCGCAGGATCCGCTCGCCGTCGGCCGCGCGGTCGAGCTTGTTGACGACGACGAGGTCGGCGAGGGCGAGATGCCGGTCGATCTCCGGGTGCTTCGCGCGGGTGTCGTCGAACTCGGCGGCGTCGACGACCTCGACGAGCCCGCCGTAGACGATTCCCGGGTGTTCGCTGGCCAGCACCATGCGTACCAGCTCCTGCGGTTCGGCGAGCCCGCTGGCCTCGATGACGATGACGTCGATGCCGGCGGACGGTGCCGCGAGGCGTTCCAGGTAGACGTCGAGTTCGCCGGCGTCGACGGCACAGCACAGACATCCGTTCCCGAGGGACACGGTGGAGTCTCCGAGCGCGCCCGCCACGGCCATCGCGTCGATCTCGATGGCGCCGAAGTCGTTGACGAGGGCTCCGATACGGCTCCCTCCGCTGCGGTGGAGGAGGTGGTTGAGGAGCGTGGTCTTGCCGGAGCCGAGGAATCCGGCGAGTACGACGACCGGGATCTGCTGCGCACCGCGGCTCTGGTCCAACGAGCGACCTCTCTCACACCTCTGCGTGCACCGGCTCACGGCCCGGCGCCCGTACGAAATCCGAATGCAGCCCCAGGATACGAGCCGGAAGAAACCGCGCGAAGTGAACGATTGTTAGCAGCACTTGCGGGGCAGACGTTGGTCATGGCGCCGGACTGTGCGACCCTCGCTTCCCTCCGTGCGCCTCCTCTCCGCCTCCCTGCCGATCAGAGCCGCTCGGCACTCTGGGAGACGGCAAGCGCCGCCCACTGCTCGCCGGTCCCCTTCAGTCGACCCGCACCCCGACGACCGGCGGACGGTCGCCTGATTCGGGGGTTGACATGGTCACACAGAAGTTTGGGACTCGGGGGTGCAGCTCCGCGCTACTGGCGGGGCTGGTCACTGCCGCCGTCGGGGTCCTCATCGCTCAGCAGAGGCGGTTGCAGCAGCTCAGGAGGAGCCAACTGAGCGAGCAGCAGCGCCACACCAACCTGGCCCACCAGCAGCGCCTGCAATGGGAACTACTGAGCAAGGCCATGGAGGACCCGGCCCTGGCCGCGGTGCTCGACACCCACGACGGCGCCCTTTCGCCCGACAAGCACCGGCAGTACCTCTTCGCCAATGCCGTCTACACCAACGCCCTGCTCGCCTATCGCATCGGCAACGTCAGCCGCGCGGAACTCTTCGGGCACCTCCGCGGCACCGTGCAGAACCCGATCTTCCGGGAGTACTGGGAGGCGAGCAGGGCGGCTCGGGCAAGCCTTGAAGTCCACTCCGTCGAGGCCCAGGTGGGACGCATGCTGGACGGGCTCATCCGCGAGTTGGACGAGGCCGACACCGAGGAATGGTGGGTCGTGGGCGAACCACCCGAGTAGGACGCGCGACAACAGAATCTCAAACGATTCACACCATCGAGCGATCGGGAGAGATGAATAGTCTTCGTCCCACACGGGCTAGGTTGTGCCCATCCCTACCCCTGATCGCTTAGGACGGTAGCCCTCTTGAAGATCACCCGTCGCATCGGCGCGTCTCCCCGGGACCGCGGGAGTATCACCGGTAGCACCTGCCCCGACATCTTCGAACTGAGCGACGGCTCTTTCGCCGTCATCGGGACCGATGCCACCGAGGCCCTCGACTCCGAACTGCCCCCGGACGCCGCACGGGCGGACTACGAACGCATCGTGGTCATCTCGCGGGACACCCTGGTCCGCGCCAGGGCCGACATTCCCGCCCAGTAGCTTTCGCACCATCCTCCGCGCGGGCGCGGTCGGCCGGCTCCCCCTCCCCGGAGGACAGCAGAGACTCCCGAAGCGTCCGCGCCGCCCTAAACATCCCGTTTGAAGAATGGCTGGAAATCGCCGGTCCGTTCGTGGGCTTCAGTCGAAGCACGCCCGGCGCCACTGGCTAAGTTACGTCCGTGACCTCTCCCGACATCTTTCGACGCATCGGTGTACCCCCTCGGCAGCGCGGCAGCCTTGACGGTAATACGTGCCCAGACATTTTCGAGCTGAGTGACGGCTCGTTCGCCATCATCGGCGCCGACAAAACCGATGCCCTGGAGTCCAAACTGCCGGCGGATGCGGGACGATCGGACGACGAGCGGATCGTGGTCATCACGCGCGAGACGCTACTTCGCGCCAAGATCGACATTCCGGATGTCTGACCGCGGGCGCCGCACTCCCGACCGGTTTCGGACACGGACGCGGGTGCGGCTCGACACTCAAGGCTGATCACTCGACGGCGGCATGAGAGACCGCCCGCGCACAGGCCCGGCCGGTCGCTGATCGGCGGCCGGCCAGGCCTGCGCACTCCCGCCGCGCGGGACAGCAGGGCCCTCCGCGCTCGCGCTGCGCGGGACGAAGGCCCCGCAGGGCTTCCGCCGCGCGGGGCGACGAGGTGTCTGCCGGACTTTCGTCGCGCGGGACGAAAGCCCCGCCGGACTTCTGCCGCGCAGGACGAAAGCCCCGCCGGACTTCTGCCGCGCAGGACGACAAGACGTCTGCCGGACTTCCGACCTCGCAGGACGACAAGCTGCCCGCCGGGTTCCCGTCAGGCGCGGCTCGGCACCGCCACCGGCGCCCCCGGCCCCACATACCGCGCCACCGGCCGGATGATCTTCGAGTCCTCCGCCTGTTCGAGGATGTTGGCGCTCCAGCCCACCACCCTCGCCGCCGCGAACGTCGGGGTGAACATCTCGCGCGGCAAGCCGCAGAGTTCCATGACCACGCCCGCGTAGAACTCGACGTTGGTGTGGAGTTCGCGGCCCGGCTTCAGCTCCGCCAGGATCGCCTCGACCCGGCGTTCCACCTCCACGGCGAAGTCCACGCGCGGGCCGCCGAAGCCCTGGGCGACCTCGCGGAGCATCCGGGAGCGGGGGTCCTCCGTGCGGTAGACGGCGTGACCGAAGCCCATGATGCGGTCGCCGGCCAGAACGCGGTCGCGGATCCAGGGGTCGATGCGCTCGGGGGTGCCGATCGCGTCGAGGGTGTCCAGCGCGCGGCTGGGCGCCCCTCCGTGCAGCGGCCCGGACAGCGCACCCACCGCGCCCACGAGGCAGGCCGCCACGTCCACCCCCGTCGACGCGATGACGCGCGCGGTGAATGTTGACGCATTGAAGCCGTGGTCAATGGTCGAGATCAAGTATTGCTCGATCGCCCGGCTCCGCACCGGATCCGGCTCCGACCCGGTCAACATGTACAAGTAGTTCGCCGCGTACGACAGGTCCTCACGCGGTTCGACCGGCTCCAGCCCCGCGCCCAGCCGGTACAGCGCGGTGAGCAGCGTCGGTACGGCCGCCGCCGCGACGACGGTGTCCCGGCGACGCTCGTCGGTGCCGATGTCGTAGACCGGACGGAAGCCCTTCACCGCGCCGAGCAGGGAGAGGGCGGTACGCATGCCCGCCAGCGGGCCGGAACCTCCGGCATTGGCGCTCGCCGCCGCGATCGCGGGCAGGACCGACCGCACCTCGTCGGGCAGCCGTCGCAGCGCGGCGGTCTCGGCGGCGAAGGCGGAAGCCTGTCGGGCGTCCGGCAGTTCACCGTGGACCAGCAGGTGCCAGACGTCCTCGAATCCTCGCGTCCGTGCGAGTTCGACGGCCGAGTACTGGCGGTAGTGGTAGAAGCCCTCGCGCCCTCGGACGTCACCGATCGCGGTGTCGGTGACGACGACGCCGGCGAGACCGCGCGGCGCTTCGATGAGAGTGGTGGACGACCGATTGACGGACATGGATTCCTCCCTGGACTTGACTCGACTGTCCATGCTTGACTGAACTCCTGTCAACATTGATTGAATCAATATACATCAATCAATGTGTCCTCGCCCGGATACGGTGACCCCCATGCGCGATCAAGAACCCGCCCCCGGCCACGCGGGTCGGCGGCTGACCACCAGGGAAGCGGCCGAACTGCTGGGCGTGAAGCCCGAAACCGTGTACGCGTACGTCAGCCGCGGACAGCTCAGCAGCCAACGGGTGCCCAGCGGCCGTGGCAGCACCTTCGACGCGAAGGAGGTCGAGGCGCTCGCCCGGCGCAACAGGCGGGAGAGCAGCGGTGGTTCGGCGTCCGGCGGCGAGCCGGTCATGCGCACCAGGATCACGTTCATCGACACCGACCGGTACTACTTCCGGGGCGTCGACGCGACCGAACTCGCCGTCCGCCACTCCTACGAAGAGGTCGCCGAGTGGCTGTGGACCGGGCAGTTGCGCCCCGGCGTCGTCTTCACCGCGCCGGAGGCCACGGTCGCCACCGCCCGCCGGGCCGTCAACGCCCTGCCCGAACACGCCGGTCCGACCGACTGTTTGAGGGTCGCCGCGATCGCCGCAGCGACCGCCGACCCCCTGCGCTTCGACCTGTCCGAGGACGCCGTCCTGGGCACCGCGCGGAGCCTCATCCCCACCCTGGTCGCCGCCCTCCCGCCGAAGGTGTACGCCCGTGACGACGCGGGCCCCCTGGCCCACCGGCTGTGGGGACGTCTCAGCGGCCGCGAACCCGACGAGGCGTCCCTGCGCACCCTGGACACCGCGCTCGCCCTGCTCGTGGACCACGACCTGGCCGCCTCCACGCTCGCCGTGCGGGTCGCGGCCTCCGCCCGGGCGCACACCTACGCGGCCGTCTCGGCGGGCCTGGGCGTCCTCGAAGGCCCGCTGCACGGCGCGGCCAGCGGGCTTGCCCACCGGCTGCTGCTGGACGTCCTGGACCACGGTGACGCCGGGCCGGTGATCGCCGACGAACTGCGCGCCGGCCGCCGCATTCCGGGTCTCGGCCACCGGCTCTATTCCGGCGAGGACCCACGCGCGCGGGTCCTGTTCGGGCTGCTGGAGGAGATCCCTCGGGCGGCGCCCGCCCTGGCCGCGGCCCGGGACATCGTCGCCACCACCGCCCGCCACACCCCGCTGCACGCCAACGTCGACCTGGCGCTCGCCGTACTGACCGCGTCCTGCGGCATGCCGGCGACAGCGGGCGAGACGATCTTCGCCGTCGCCCGGACGGCGGGCTGGATCGCGCACACCCTGGAGGAGTACGGGGAGCGCCCGCTGCGCATGCGCCCCAGCGGGCACTACGTGGGGCCGAGGCCACCTCAACCGCTTCCGGAGTAGGACACGACCCCGACCGGAAGTCACCCTGAGCCAATTCAGGTTAGGCTCACCTTCGTGAGTATGTGCTCAAGCGTCTCCCGGGACCTCGACGAGCCCGTTTCGGGAACCGCGGCCACCGCGAGGACCTGGCTGCTGCTGGAACAGCCCGGTCCGTGGGGTGCCAAGGCGCTCACTTCGAGCCACCTGGACCCCGCGCTGGGCCGTGCCCTGGAAGCGGCCGCGAAGGGCACCGGCGTGCGCATCGCGCTGATCCGCCGCCCCGGCCGGCACGCCGACTGCGGCACCTCCGCCGCGCGCCAGGTGTACGCCGCCCACACCACGCCGGGCAACGTGTGGTTGCGCAGTGCCACGACCTGCGATCCGCGCCGCCTGCTCGACCTCGACTTCGCGGCGCTCGGCGCGGGCGACCACCGCACCTTCGACGCGGCGCTTCAGGCGGGACCCCACACGGGCGACCCGCTCGCGCTCGTCTGCACCAACGGCAAGCGGGACCGCTGCTGCGCCCTCCTGGGCCGCCCCCTGGCCGCCGAACTCGCCGCGTCCGGCGTGGAGGGCGTCTGGGAGGTCACCCATCTGGGTGGTCACCGCTTCTCCCCCACGCTGCTCGTGCTGCCGTACGGATACGCCTACGGCAGGGCCGAGGCCCCGATGGTCAAGGAGATCCTGCAGAGCGTGCAGCAGGGGCGGATCGTCGTCGACCGGTGCCGCGGGAACTCCGCCTGGGAGCGGCCCGGCCAGGCCGCCGAGCTGGCCGTGCGCACGGCCGTGGGCGAGTACGCGGCGGAGGCGCTGAGCGTCGTTCGCACGGAGGGCGCCGCGCCGCACTGGGAGGTCACCGTCGCGCACACCGACGGCCGCCTCTGGCGGGTCGGCGTCGCCCAGAGCGCCTCGGCGCCGCCCCGCGCGGAGAGCTGCGGGACCTCGGTGCTGGGCTCCCCGGCCCGCATGGAAGTGGTGGCGGTACGGGAACTCGTCACGGCGACGGCACTAGCGAGCTGACCGGGCGGCACCCACCGGACCCGTCCACCATTGATCGAAGGATCAAGGCCCCTGATCAAGAGACAAGGGCGACTCATCAGGAGATCAAGGCCACTGGTCAAGAGATCAAGGCCGCTGCTCAGGAGATCCGGACCACACCCCCTACGGCTGTTCTCGCCGTCCCACGTACCGTCTTGGGTATGAGCCCCACTCCCCTCGCGCGCCGCCTGCGCCTCGGCCTGCCGCGGCGGATGTTCTCGCAGGTGCTGCTCATGCAGGTGGCGATCGCCGCGGGGGTCGCGGTGCTCGCGACCGGGCTGTTTCTCGCACCGCTCAGCGACCAGCTGGACGACCAGGCCATGCGCCGGGCGCTGGCGATCGCCCAGACCACCGCCGCCGAGCCGCAGTTCGCCGAGAGCGTCGTGAACACGCCCGCGCGCGCCGACGGCCCCGTCCAGCGGGAGGCGGAGCGGATCCGCGAGGCCACCCGGGCCGAGTACGTCGTGGTGATGGACACCCGAGGCGTGCGCTGGTCGCACCCGACCCGGGCCGAGATCGGCCGGACCGTGTCGACCGACCCCGGGCAGGCGCTGGCCGGCCACGAGGTCATGGAGATCGACGACGGCACACTGGGCCGTACGGCCCGCGGCAAGGTGCCCCTGCGGGACGGCGACGGTGACATCGTCGGCGCGGTCTCGGTCGGCATCGCCTACGACAGCGTGCGGGCCCGGCTGATCCACGCGATCCCGGGGCTGCTGGCCTACGCCGGCGGTGCGCTGGCCGTCGGTGCCCTGGCCGCCTGGTTCATCTCGCGGCGGGTCCAGCGGCAGACCCGTGACCTGGCCTTCTCGGACATCTCGGCGCTGCTCGCGGAACGCGAGGCGATGCTCCACGGCATCCGCGAGGGCGTGGTCGCCCTGGACCGCACCGGCCGGATCCGCCTCCTCAACGACGAGGCGCGACGGCTGCTTGGCATCGGGGACGAGGCCGTCGGCCGGTCCCTGGACGAGGCGCTCGGCGCAGGCCGTACGACCGATGTCCTGGCCGGCCGGGTGACCGGCACCGACCTGCTCACCGTGCGCGGCCAGCGGGTCCTGGTCGCCAACCGCATGCCCACCGACGACGGCGGCGCCGTCGCCACCCTGCGCGACCGGACCGAACTGGAGCAGCTCGGCCGGGAACTCGACTCCACGCGCGGTCTGATCGACGCCCTGCGCGCCCAGGACCACGAGCACGCCAACCGCATGCACACGCTCCTGGGGCTGCTGGAGCTGGAGATGTACGACGACGCCATGGAGTTCATCGGAGAGGTGGTGGGCGACCACAGGGCCACGGCGGAGGAGGTCACGGAGAAGATCCGCGACCCGCTGCTGGCGGCGCTGCTGGTCGGCAAGGCGACCGTGGCCGCGGAGCGCGGCGTCGCGCTGATGGTGTCGCCCCGGACCCGGCTGCCGGACCGGCTGATCGACCCCCGGGGCATTGTCACGATCGTCGGCAACCTGGTGGACAACGCCCTCGACGCGGTCGCCGGGACGCCGCACGCGCGCGTGGAGGTCGAACTGCGGGCCCAGGGACGCGCCGTCGCCCTCACCGTGCACGACACGGGCCCGGGCATCCCGGCGGAGCAGCGCGAACTGATCTTCACCGACGGCTGGACCACGAAGGAACGGCCGGCGCACCGCGGGCGCGGGATAGGCCTGTCCCTGGTGCGCAGGCTGGCCGAACGGCAGGGTGGCAGCGCCGACGTGGGCGAGGCCGACGGAGGCGGGGCGCAGTTCACGGTCGTCCTGCCCGAGGCGCTGTCCGAGCCGCCCCTGGAACCGGCACTGAGCGGGCCGTCGGCCCATGAGTCCACGGTTGACGAGGAGTCACGATGATCGAGGTCCTGGTCGTGGACGACGACCTGCGGGTCGCCCGGGTCAACGCCGCATACGTCGAAAAGGTGCCGGGCTTCCATGTGGCCGGCCAGGCGCACAGCGCGGCGGAGGCGCTGCGCCGGGTCGAGGAACTGCCGCGCGTGGACCTGGTCCTCATGGACCACTACCTGCCCGACGACACGGGTCTGTCGGTCGTACGGGAGATGCGGCGGCGCGGCCAGCGGACCGACGTGATCATGGTGACGGCCGCCCGTGATGTCTCGACCGTGCAGGAGGCAATGCGGCACGGCGCCCTGCAGTACCTGGTCAAGCCGTTCGCCTTCGCGGGTCTGCGCGCCAAGCTGGAGGCGTACGCGGACCTGCGCCGCACCCTCGACGGTGGCGGCGAGGCGGAACAGGCCGAGGTGGACCGCATTTTCGGCGCCCTGTCGGCGCCGTCGGAGCCGGGACTGCCCAAGGGGCACTCGCCCACCACCGCGGAGCTGGTGCGCCGTTCGCTGATCAATGCCGAGGGCCCGCTGTCGGCTCAGGAGATCGCCGAGCGGACCGGGGTGAGCCGCCAGACCGCCCAGCGCTATCTGAAGCTCCTGGAACGCACGGGACGGGCGCGGTTGACCCTCAAGTACGGGGACGCGGGCCGCCCGGAACACCGTTACGTGTGGGCGACCCGCGCCTAGGGCACGGCCGGGTGGGGGCGGGGAAACAGCCGTACCCCACCTACATACGGACGGCAGGCGCCGTTGTCTCCGGGAACGCGCGTGTCTCTCGCGTCACGCCGCCCCCGCCCCCGTCAGCGACCGCACCTCGGTCTCCGCGTGCTTGGCCTCGTCGGGGAGCTCCGTCGAGGTGACCGTGCCGAGCCAGCCGGCGACGAAGCCCAGGGGAATCGAGACGATGCCGGGGTTCTGCAGCGGGAAGTACTGGAAGTCGACGCCTGGGAACAGGGATTCG
Source organism: Streptomyces sp. TRM68416 (assembly GCF_014596915.1). Taxonomy (GTDB): domain Bacteria; phylum Actinomycetota; class Actinomycetes; order Streptomycetales; family Streptomycetaceae; genus Streptomyces. The sequence continues at coordinate 2,146 of NZ_JACVWU010000003.1, read as the reverse complement.
GGGCTGCCGGACACCACCGGTGACAGCAGCACCAGCACCACCGCCGGGACCAGGCCGCCGTAGACCGCCCACACGGCACCGCGTGTGGTGAAGCCGCGCCAGAACAGCGAGTAGAGCAGCACCGGGAGATTGGCGGAGGCGGCGACGGCGAAGGCGAGGCCCACCAGGAAGGCGACGTTGAGGTCGCGGGCGAGCAGGCCGAGTGCGATCGCGACCACCCCGATGCCGACCGCCGCGACGCGCGCCACGGCGACTTCGCTGCGCGGCTTGGCCCGTCGACGCCGCAGTGACGCGTACAGGTCGTGGGCGACGGACGCCGAGGAGGCGAGGGTGATCCCGGCGACCACGGCGAGGATCGTGGCGAAGGCGACGGCGGCCACGACGGCGAACAAAACCGTTCCTCCCGTGGAGTCCGCGCCGCCGCCCAGATCGAGGGCCAGCAGCGGTACGGCCGTGTTCCCCGCGGCGTTCGACTCGCGCACCGCATTCGGTCCCACGATCGCCGCCGCTCCGAAGCCCAGGACGATCGTCATCAGGTAGAAGCCCCCGATGAGGCCGATCGACCAGACCACCGACCGCCGGGCCGCCCGCGCGGTGGGCACGGTGTAGAAGCGGGACAGGATGTGGGGCAGCCCGGCCGTGCCCAGGACCAGTGCCAGTCCGAGGCTGATGAAGTCGAAGCGGGCGGTCCATTCACCGCCGTACTTGAGCCCCGGCGCCAGGAACGACTCGCCGTGGCCGCTGCGCTCGGCCGCGGAGAGCAGGAGCTGGTCGAAGTCGCCGTGGAACCGGAGCAGGACGAGCACGGTCAGGGTGATGGTGCCGCCGAGCAGCAGGACCGCCTTGACGATCTGAATCCATGTGGTGGCCCGCATCCCTCCCAACGACACATAGATCACCATGAGCGCGCCGACGCCGATGACGGTCCAGGCCTGTGCCGCCTCGCCCTGGCCGCCCAGCAGCAGTGCGACCAGGCTGCCCGCTCCCACCATCTGCGCAACCAAATACAGAACGGACACGGTGACCGAGGAAGTTCCGGCCGCGATCCGTACGGGCCGTTCGCTCATCCGTGCCGCGACCACGTCGGCGAGGGTGAACCGCCCGCAGTTGCGGACCAGTTCGGCGACCAGGAACAGCACCACGAGCCAGGCCACCAGGAAGCCCACCGAGTACAGCAGCCCGTCGTAGCCGTAGAGGGCGATGAGTCCGGAGATGCCGAGGAAGGAGGCGGCCGACATGTAGTCGCCGGCGATGGCAAAACCATTCTCCATCGGCGAGAAGAGACGGCCGCCCGCGTAGAACTCCTCCGCCGAGCCGTGCCGGTGGCGGCTCACCCAGGTCGTGATCGCCAGCGTGACGGCGACGAACGCGCTGAACAGGACCAGCGCCAGGGTCTGGTGATCGCCCGTCACGAGGTACCGCCCCTCGCGCCCCGCGTGAGTTCCTGGGTGTCCCAGCGCAGTTCGAGCGCGGCCCGGTCCCGGCGCAGCCGCGCATGGCGGGCGTAGGCCCAGGTGAGCACGAAGGTGGTGAGGAACTGGCCGAGTCCGGCGAGCATCGCCACGTTCACGGCGCCGACCACGGGCCGGGCCATCAGCCCCGGAGCGGTCGTGGCGGTCACGACGTAGCCGACGTACCACGCGAGGAAGCCGGCGACCGCCGGGACCACGAACCGCCGGTACCGGCTGCGCACTTCCTGGAAGGCCGCGCTGCGCTGCACCTCCAGATAGATGTCCGCCGCGGCCAGGGCCCGGTCCTCGCCCACCGCGCGGGACGGCGGGAGGGCGGCGGCACCGGTGCCGTCCGACTCGCCCCACCCGGAGGCCAGCGCGTCGTACCAGGGATCTTCGTACCGCACGCTCCCCGGCGCCGCGACCGGGTCCGAACTGTCGGTACCACCCTCGCGCGCGCGGGAGTGGCCGTTGCTTGAGTGCATGCCCAAGGATGGACAGAACGGGAAGATCCCCGACTCTTGTTCCCTTTGCTCTTCACCCCATCAGGTGATTCATCCCGCACAGGCCGTGCAGGACCCTTCGCATACGCATAACCGGGGTGGGGGGGGGGGGGGGGGGGGGGGGCGCCCCCCCCCCCCCCCCCCCCGACCACTCTCCCCAGCCCACTTGTCAGTGCCGTGCGCTGTGCTGTG